>NZ_JAZARD010000002.1:839181-1309858 GCF_036231885.1 Janthinobacterium sp. P210006
ACGTCTCACGAATCAGCAAGCCGCGCGCATCGTAGTCGCGCATGATCGACACGCCGTCCGGGTCGGTCGATTGTATCAGGTGGCCAGTTTTATCGTACTCATAGATAGTCGTCTTGCCATCGACCTGTTTTGACACGATCTTGCCGCCATCAGCAGCATAGCTTGTCTGCGTAACATTACCCTGGGCATCGGTCTCGGAGATTGGCCGGTTCTGTCCATCGTAGACAGTCTTGCTACCATTGAAGGCGTACGTGCGTTGCTGTAGCTTTCCATCCTGGCCATACTCATAATCGACGATTGCCTGCGCTACCAGCCCAACGGCCATGATCTGCTGCGTCATCCTGCCGGCGGCATCATAGCTATACGTATTGATCACCGGATGCGATACGCCCGCAGCATCCTTACCCGTTTCCGACGACGTCTGGCGGATCAGCAAACCGCGCGCGTCATACTCGTACGTTTTCACCACGCCATCCGGGTCGGCCGATCGCGTCAGCCGGTCAGTTTTATCGTATTCATAGGTGCTCGACTTGCCATTGATCTTCCGCGACTCCGTCCTGCTGCCGTCCACCGCGTAGGTGGCCAATATGACATTGCCTTGCGCATCCGTATGCGATACACGTCGGTCCAGCCCATCGAAAATATCGCGCCGACCATTACCAACATAAGTTCGCTGCTGAAGCTTTCCAGCCTGGTCGTACACATAATCATTGCTCCCCTGTGTAACCAGGCCAACGGCTTCAATCTTCTGCGTCACTCTGCCAGCAGCATCATAGCTGTACGTATTGACCACCGGATGCAATGCACCAGACGCATCCTTCCCGGTTTCCTGCAACGTCTCGCGGATTAGCAAGCCACGCGCATCATATTCGCGCAGTGCCGATGTATCGCCCGGAATTGCCGGCTGAACCAGCTGGCCAGATTGATCGTACTCATAGATAGTCGTCTTGCCATCGATCTGTTTTGACACGATCTTGCCGCCATCAGCAGCATAGCTTGTCTGCGTGACATTACCCTGGGCATCGGTCTCGGAGACTGGCCGGTTCTGCCCATCGTAGACAGTCTTGCTACCATTGACAGCATACGTGCGTTGCTGCAGCTTTCCAGCCGGGTCATACACATAGTCGTTGCTTTCCTGCGTCACCAGGCCCACCGCCAGAATCTGCTGCGTTATCTTGCCGGCGGCATTGTAGGTATAGGTATTGATCACCGGATGCGATACGCCCGCTGCATCCTTTCCGATTTCCGACGACGTTTCGCGGATCAGCAAACCACGCGCGTCATACTCGTACGTTTTCACCACGCCATCCGGGTCGGCCGATCGCGTCAGCCGGTCAGCTTTATCGTACTCATAGGTGCTCGACTTGCCATTGATCTGCCGCGACTCCGTCCTGCTGCCGTCCACCGCATAGGTAGTCAGCATCACGTTGCCTTGCGCATCCGTATGCGACACAAGCCGGTCCAGTCCATCGAAGACTGCGCGCGTACCATTCGCAGCGTAAATTCGTTGCTGCAGCTTTCCTGCCTGGTCATAAACGTAGTCGTCGCTTTCTTGCGCGACTAGACCAAGCGCCAGAATCTGCTGCGTCATCTTCCCAGCAGCATCATAGCTGTAGGTATTGACAATTGGACGTAACGTACCAGCGGCATCCTTGCCTGTCTCCGGGAGGGTCTGGCGAATTATCCGCTCGTGTGCGTCATATTCAGTAACGGTGGTTTTGCCACCAACCTGCCACGACTCCGTCCTGCTGCCGTCCGTCGCATAGGTGACAAGTGACACATTACCTTGTGCATCAGTATGCGACACACGACGGCCCAGTCCATCGTAAACACTACGCGTACCGTTACCTGCATAGGTGCGTTGCTGCAGATTTCCTGCCTGGTCATACGTGTAGTCGTTGCTTTCTTGCGCTACCAAGCCAAGCCCCAAAATCTGCTGCATCATCCTGCCGGCGGCATCATAGCTGTACGTATTAATCACCGGATGCAATGCACCAGACGCATCCTTCCCAGTTTCCTGCAACGTCTCGCGGATCAGCAAGCCACGCGCATCATATTCGCGCAGTGCCGATGTATCGCCCGGAATTGCCGGCTGAACCAGCTGGCCAGATTGATCGTACTCATAGATAGTCGTCTTGCCATTGATCTGTTTTGACACGATCTTGCCGCCATCAGCAGCATAGCTTGTCTGCGTGACATTACCCTGGGCATCGGTCTCGGAGACTGGCCGGTTCTGTCCATCGTAGACAGTCTTGCTACCATTGAAGGCATACGTGCGTTGCTGTAGCTTTCCATCCTGGTCATACACATAGTCGTTGCTTTCCTGCGTCACCAGGCCCACCGCCAGAATCTGCTGCGTTATCTTGCCGGCGGCATTGTAGGTATAGGTATTGATCACCGGATGCGATATGCCCGCTGCATCCTGTCCGGTTTCCGACGACGTTTCGCGGATCAGCAAACCGCGCGCGTCATATTCGTACGTTTTCACCACGCCATCCGGGTCGGCCGATCGCGTCAGCCGGTCAGCGTTATCGTATTCATAGGTGGATGTCTTGCCATTGACCTGGCGCGACTCCGTCCTGCTGCCGTCCGCCGCATAGGTAGTCAGCATCACGTTGCCTTGCGCATCCGTATGCGACACAAGCCGGTCCAGTCCATCGAAGACTGCGCGCGTACCATTCGCAGCGTAAATTCGTTGCTGCAGCTTTCCTGCCTGGTCATAAACGTAGTCGTCGCTTTCTTGCGCGACTAGACCAAGCGCCAGAATCTGCTGCGTCATCTTCCCAGCAGCATCATAGCTGTAGGTATTGACAATTGGACGTAACGTACCAGCGGCATCCTTGCCTGTCCCCGGGAGGGTCTGGCGAATTATCCGCTCGTGTGCGTCATATTCAGTAACGGTGGTTTTGCCACCAACCTGCCACGACTCCGTCCTGCTGCCGTCCGTCGCATAGGTGACAAGTGACACATTACCTTGTGCATCAGTATGCGACACACGACGGCCCAGTCCATCGTAAACACTACGCGTACCGTTACCTGCATAGGTGCGTTGCTGCAGATTTCCTGCCTGGTCATACGTGTAGTCATTGCTTTCTTGCGCTACCAAGCCAAGCCCCAAAATCTGCTGCGTCATCCTGCCGGCGGCATCATAGCTATACGTATTGATCACCGGATGCGATACGCCCGCCGCATCCTTTCCGGTTTCCGACGACGTTTCGCGGATCAGCAAACCGCGCGCGTCATACTCGTACGTTTTCACCACGCCATCCGGGTCGGCCAATCGCGTCAGCCGGTCAGTTTTATCGTATTCATAGGTGCTCGACTTGCCATTGATCTGCCGCGACTCCGTCCTGCTGCCGTCCGCCGCATAGGTGGCCAATATGACATTGCCTTGCGCATCCGTATGCGATACACGTCGGTCCAGCCCATCGAAAATATCGCGCCGACCATTGCCAACATAAGTTCGCTGCTGCAGCTTTCCAGCCTGGTCGTACACATAATCGTTGCTCTCCTGTGTAACCAGGCCAACGGCTTCAATCTTCTGCGTCAATCTGCCGGCAGTATCATAGCTGTACGTATTGACCAGAGGATGCAATACACCAGACGCATCCTTCCCGGTTTCCTGCAACGTCTCGCGGATCAGCAAGCCGCGCGCATCATATATGCGCAGTGCCGATGTATCGCCCGGAATTGCCGGCTGAACCAGCTGACCAGATTGATCGTACTCATAGATAGTCGTCTTGCCACCGACCTGTTTTGACACGATCTTGCCGCCATCAGCAGCATAGCTTGTCAGCGTGACATTGCCCTGGGCATCAGTCTCGGAAACTGGCCGGTCCAGCCCATCGTAGATAGTCCTACTGCCATTGAAAGCGTAAATGCGCTGCTGCAACTTGCCTGCATCATCATATGCATAATCGATGCTCTCCTGCGCAACCAGGCCAAGGGACAGCACCTTCTGCGTCACCCTGCCGGCAGCGTCGTAGCGATACGTATTGATCACCGGATGCAATGCACCAGAGGCATCCACCCCGGTCTTGGGCAAAGTCTCGCGCAGCAAATGCCCGCCCGCATCGTACTCGGACAGCGTGATCTCGCCGTTGACTTCCTTCGATATCGTCTTGCCGCCATCGGCCGCATAGGTGGTCAGCGTCACAACGCCCTGCAAATCCGTCAGCGCCACGACGCGCCCCAGTGCATCCGTGACGACGCGGGTACTGTTGCTGACATAAGTCTGCTGAGTCACTTTTCCTGCCAGGTCATACTCATACTCCCAGCGCTCTTGTGCCTTGAGGCCCACTGACGTAATTCGTTGCGTCAGCCTGCCGGCAAAGTCATAGCTATTCCGGTTGATGACGGGACGCAGTACGCCAGCGGCATCGAGTCCGGTGCGCGGGTAGGTCATGCTAGATTGCAAGCCCCGAGCATCATATGTCACGTCAGTGAGCCGACCTAAGGAATCAATCATCCGTACGCGGTCGCCAAATCCGTCATACTCATATTTCCGTGTGGAGATATTTCCACTAAACATTTCCACCATGCGACCGGCACGGTCATAAGCGGTTCCATACGTTACCGCGTTGCCTATCGCAACAAACTCAGGTAATACCCCGACTGTTGCCGGAGATAAAAGACTAACCGCGACTTGTGATTCCATCACCTGCGTCTGGCTGCCGGTATACGTAATCCTGGAGGCACTTCCCTGCGCACTGACCTCGAGCACCAGCCGGTTCTGCTGATCATAATAGCGATACCTGGCCTTACCCGCGCCATCCGTTACTTTCACTACGTTGCCGAACGCATCGTAGATGTTCGTCTCGACGGTATCCGCATTGGCATCGGGCTGCAAGGCGGCCTCGATCTGCGCCACCGTCCACGTTATCGCTGTATTGAATGAACGTAATGGCAACGCGTAGCGCACCGACTGGAGCACGCGGCCATCGGCATCTTTGGACAGGCGCGTCACGTAGCCCATCACGTCTATGCTGTACGACAATCTTTTCTCTGAGTCAAAGACACTCATGTTGCCAATGTCACGCAAGGAATCCGGACGCAATTGGGATGCGACCTGGGCCAGCCCAGGGATGCTGCTGCGGTCGACGAATGCTGCCAGCTGGTGTGCATATAGCACGCTGCGCACCGCATTCCCGGCGCCATCGTACCAATACTGGGTGACGGTACCGACCGCATCGATCGCATACACTTTTTGACCGGCATCGTTATATACAAAGCTGCGTATCCTGTCGCCGGCTCCTGCCGTCACAGCTGACAGATCGCCAGTGTTCCATGCCGTGCCGGCCAAAGGCTTGACATACGCAATCTGTTTCGCCAGATTTCCCCATTGATCATAGAGGTACTGCGTCACGAAGCCATCCATGTCGGCCGAATATGCCAGGCGATTGGCCGCGTCATAACTGTTGACCGTGCGGATATCGGCCGCAGCATCTTGCCGTGCCTGCAGCTGCTGCGCAACTTCCACCAAGGACAGCGGCTGGCCAAAGCCCACCGGATGGGCGTACACGATGCGCACTACGACATTCCCACGCGCATCGTAGCGTTGCTCGATTACCTTGCCGCCAGCATCGATGCTGTAGATCACTTTCCCTGCGTCATCGAGCAACTGATAACTCACCACGTCACGCAAGGCATCGACCTGTGGCGTCGGCAGCGAGTCGGGCAATGCTGCCAATGCCGCCAGCGCATCGGACGTCAGACGATTGACATATGCTATATTTTTTACAACATTACCATCGTATTGGGTCTGAATCACGGCGCCAGCTTCATCGATACGCCAAACAACACGGCCACGTTGGTCATACATCACTGAACGATGCTGGGATGGGCTGGCCGTCTGCTGCAAACGGCTGTCTGCATCATAGGAATAGTGAATGTGATCGAGCTCCTGGCCTGCGGCATTACTGCGCATGACAGATAACGCGGCTCCAGTACGGTCATACACCGAGGTCGTCAGTGCCGAACCCGTCGATCCCGCCACAACTTGCCGCCCGTCCGCGTCGTAACTCGTCAAGGTCACGTTCCCTTGCGGGTCCATGCTCGAGAGCAGACGCCCGTTGACATCGTAGGTGTAACGGGTGACTTGACCGGTGCCGTCCATGCTTTGCAGCATGCGGCCACTTTGGTCATACACGTAGCGCTGCTGCGTCTGCGTGGAGCCAACACCCAGCCCGGCAGCATCGACTGCACCATAGCTTGTCGCAAGAATCAGCAAGCCGCGCGCATCGTATGCATACTCCTCGCGCAGTGTGGCCGATTTGTCCGCAATGCCGTCCACCCAGGCGGCCAGCTGCGCCTCGCCCGGCACCGCCGTAGCAGATAGTGTGCCGATATCGTAGCGATTTCCCGCATACTGGACGCTGGCAGCACGTTCGCCATTGGCGTTGTAGCGGAACTCCGCTACCTGCCCCTGAGCGCCGACCTGGAAGCGCAGGCGGCCCGCCGCATCATATATGTAGCGCACAGTCTGCGCCTGGCCGGGTGCGGTTCCATCTGCATTGGCACTCTGGAGCGTCGTTTCCGTCAGCAGGCGATTGCGCACCGGGTCATAGGTCCGCGTGATGGTGTTGCCCAGCGCATCGCGCTGCAGGATCTGGTTGCCATGGGCGTCATATTCCATCTCGACCACGTTGCCAGCCGCGTCCCCACTACGGATCAAATTGCCCTGCGCGTCGTAGGCATAGGTATGCTGCGCAGCCGGTGTGGTCACGCCGGTCAGCTGGCCTTGCGCATCGTAGGCATACACGCTGACGGTACCAAGCGCATCGGTCACGCGTGTGGTACGGCTGGCAAGATCGTAGGCCAGCTGCGTGCGCCGGCCCTGGCCGTCGATCACCGAGGTCACGCGCCAGTCATTGCCGTACTGCTGATAGGTGAACGCCAGCGTCGTACCATCGGCCTGCGTCACGCTGGCGATGCGTTCGCTGTCACCGTCATAAGCATATCGGGTGACGGCGGCATCGCCATCGGCAATGCTGTTGTCTTCTGGCGTCAAATCGGCGCTGACCGATGTCAGGCGGTGCTGCGCGTCATAGCCATAGCGCACCCGCGTCAGTATTGCACCGTTCGCCAGCACATCGCGCACCTGCGCCAGGTCGCCGTTGCTGTACTCGAACCAGCTCGTATCGCCGCTGGCAGTGAGCACGCGCGACAGCAGGCCGGTATTGGCATCGTAGAAATAGCTGAGCTGATGATTGTTCTCGTCCACAGACGAAATAATGCGGCCCTGTTGTGTCGCGTCATACACTTCGCGCACCTGGCCATCGCCGGCCGTCCAGGTCCAGCGCTGCTCCGCCGGGTCATACGCCAGGGTATGGTAGGCGCCGGCGCCATCGGTCGACACATATACGCCACGCGCTTCATCGTAGAGATACAGCGCTTCGCTGCCGTCGCCCGCAATGCGCACCACCGTGCTGCCAACGCCGTTGACAACACCCGTGACGGCGCTGATTTCGCGATTGAGGCCAAATTTCCAGTGCTGGCCCAGCTCCCCTTGCGCGTTATACGTGCGTGTCAAGGATAAATCGATACCACGCGATGCGATAAAGTCATCACGCTGCTGCATGACAATATTGCCATTGGAAACATTCAGGTAGCCTTTTTCCTGGCTCTTGCCGATGCCGGCGATGCCAAACGCGCCTTGCTGCCCCAGCGTCGCCGACGAACCGCCCAACAAACCAAGAGTGTTACCGCTGACAATCGCTACCATCTGTTTCCCCTGTCGCTATGCCTGTCGCATGACGGGCACAATATTGATGTTTGGGGGGATCGTCCGAAGGGAGGAGACAACAACACTGCTGCTGACCATGCCTGCAATTCGGGAGCAATCCACCGCTCTTGAACAAGGTATCCAGACTTTTCTGCAATTGTTTAGGTGATTTTTGATTTTTTTTCGAAGGCCGATCTGAATTACCATGAGTCTTGTCGGCATTCTTGCGCCGCCATTCCACTCAAAGAGCTAGTTAAGAATGGAAATTGGCACACCGAAGAAATTACGATAGATGCATTCAAGCAGGCCAATGAGCGCAGCCTCGCGATTGCAGAGGTCGCCGCAAGGCTTGACGTCAGTGCCCACGCACCTGCCAGTGGTTAAGCGCTGCAGTACCTCGGTAGGGGAGCGCCAATCCATCATCGATGCACAGACGGCAGATTAGAGTATTGCAGCCAACGATTGAGTTCGCGGCCGCAAGCTGCCTTTAAATTCATTTAACTTGGACCTGATGGAAATTTTGAGCATAGTGGTGCTGGCGTTAATTTTCTTGTCTTTACCTGTCACCATTGCCTGAGGAATTCTTGTCGCGCGGCTAAAAATAATTCGCGCGGGTGGACATGGAGCGGCAGGATGCGCTCTACGCTATATTGCGCAAGGCTTGGGAATGCCGATAGTCGTTGCTGCTCTGGCTTCTGCCTTTTTGGTGCTCCTCACCATTGGCGGTGGCCCTGCATGGATTTGGCCTATCTTTTTCTATGGCCTCGTCACACTACTTTGCCATTGGTTGCTCCCTGGCGTGGATAGCTGTGGGATGTTGGTTTCTTGTGAAGCATACTCTTGCTAGGATGAATCGCCATTTGTAGCTGCGACTCTCCTGATCCATGGTTCTTGAAAGATGAAAAACCGATGGATCGTGTTAAGGGCCGGAGTGTCTTGCCAGGCACCTGGTGTGCAATCTGGTAGCTGCCTGATCCAACGACGGGATCGGATCTGGCCTGTCTATCTCCCCCCTGCCCTGCAGAGACTTCTGCCGCGCTCCAGCACGAGCTGCTTGAGCTTCGGTGGATTCCACCATGACCTCTTCCGTGGCTAAACCCTTTACAAGGTTAATCTCGGGTTTCGCGGGACGCCGCGCGATCGACTCGAGTTCTCTTTCGCATCATTTCTGTTCTCCAACGATGTATTTAAGTTAAAGTGTTGCGTTGACCGATTGGATCCGCAGCCAAAAGCGGTCATTGCCAGAACTTGATTGATTATTATTTTTATGCCTTTTTACATTTAAATGTTTGGAATGTTCAAAAAGCGGCAAGCGCCGTCGTCCCCGTCTACGCACGATTCTGAAGACCGTCACTGCTTGGTTTTCATCCCTGCGCTTGTGACCGTTCTTCTCCACGCTGAAAAAACGTTGGGCAGGCCATTGACAGAGCCCGAAGTCATTGCTGCCCGTGACAACGCGACTTGCATGGCGATGCCCGTTTCACAAGCTGAAATGATGGAGGCGAAACGCGGCTATCCGGACATTGTCGCAGAGGCTGTCTGGCCGGAGTGGCAATCGGCGCGCCTACAACTCGGTCAATCGTGATTATTGAGGCTCGTTACTCAGTAATCCACCAGCGATTGTTCACCTTTAGGCAGCCGATTAAGTCAGCCGGCATCTTATCCCAGACTCAAAAACAAGTGCCTCCAACGTCCGAAAACGGGGCGGATGCGAACGGTGCCATCGGGGTAAAACGCCATGGATAGCTTGGACTTTTCTGATCCATAGTACTTTGAAGACGAAAAACATATGGATCGCGTTAGGACCCCAGTTGTCCTGCCTGGCGCCTGGTGTGCGATCTCGTAACTGACTGCTCCAACGGTGAAATCGGATCTGCCCTCCCCCTGGCGATCCTTGACACGTTGCAAGACAGTGCAGCCAATCCATAAGCGAGAAAGATAATCATGTTGGATAAGAAATGGTGGCATAACGCTGTCGTGTATCAGATCTACCCACGTAGTTTTCAAGACAGCAATCACGATGGGGTCGGTGATCTGGCCGGCATCATCGACAGACTGGACTACCTGCAACATCTGGGAATCAACCTGATCTGGCTGTCGCCAGTGTACCGGTCGCCGATGGACGACAACGGCTATGATATCTCCGACTATCAGGATATCGCCGCTGAATTCGGCACATTGGCCGAGATGGACCAGTTGATCGCAGAGGCGGCCAAGCGCGACATCCGTATTTTGATGGATCTCGTGGTCAACCACACCTCTGACGAGCATGCCTGGTTCATCGAGGCGAAGAAATCCAAGGATGGCCCCTACCGTGACTACTACATCTGGCGCAAGGCAGGCGCCGATGGCTCCCCACCCGACCAGCAACGTTCGTATTTTGGCGGGAGTGCATGGGAATACGATGCCGCCAGCGGGGAATATTACTTCCATCTGTTCTCGAAACGACAGCCGGACCTGAACTGGGAAAATCCCCAGGTGCAGGAAGAGGTGCATCGCATGATGAACTGGTGGTTGGACAAGGGCATCGGCGGCTTCCGCATGGATGTGATCGATCTCATCGGCAAACAGGTCGACCAGCAGATCATCGCCGACGGCGCACGACTGCACCCGCTGCTGCAGCAAATGCACCAAGCGACCTTGGCCACACGCGATGTATTGTCGGTGGGCGAGACGTGGAGCGCCACCCCGGAGACCGCCAAGCTGTATTCCGACCCGGCGCGTCAGGAGCTGTCGATGGTCTTCCAGTTTGAGCACATCACCATGACCCACGATGCCAGGGAGGGGAAATGGAAGCCGCGGCCGTTCGATCTGATCGAATTCAAGCAGATCATCGGCAAGTGGCAGACCGCGCTGGCCGATGCCGGCTGGAATTCGCTGTTCTGGAATAACCACGACCTGCCGCGCGCCGTATCCAAATACGGCGACCCCGGCCGTTACCGGGTCGAGTCGGCCAAGATGCTGGCCACCGCGCTACATTTTCTCAAGGGCACCCCCTACGTCTATCAAGGCGAGGAAATAGGCATGACCAATGTCCGTTTCGATTCCATCGACGACTATCGCGACATCGAATCGCTCAACCTCTACCACGAACGCACGGCCGCCGGCGTGTCACCGGAGACGATGATGGCCGGCATCCACGCCAACGGGCGGGACAATGCACGCACCCCCATGCAGTGGAACAGCACACCCAACGCCGGCTTCAGTACTGGCACGCCCTGGCTGAAGCTGAATCCAAACTACCCCGAGATCAACGTCGCGGCCGCGCTGGAACAACCCGATTCGGTCTTCTTCCACTACCAGAAGCTGATCGAACTGCGCAAGCACTGGGACGTCATGGTTTACGGAAAATACCTGCCCTTGCTGGAGCAGCACCCGCAGGTATTCGCCTACCGGCGCAGCCTGGGGAGCCAGCAGCTGGTTGTCGTCAACAACTTCTCCGGAGAACACGTCGAACTGGATCTGCCGGCAATGCTGCACGGCATAGCCGGGCAAGGCTTGATCAGCAACTATGCCCAGCGTGACAGCTGGACCGACCACCTCAGCCTGCAGCCATACGAATCGTTTGCTATTGCTTATGTGTGTGAGGCGGGGCGCGGGTAAAGCATTGTTGCGCAATCACATCGAGTCGCGCGATCGCCTGGGCAAATGGCGCTGGGTGGTCGAACACACACTGGGCTGACTAAACCTCTTACAACGTTAATCCCGGGTTTCGCGTGTCGCGGCGCAATCGATTCGAGTTATTTTTCGCATCAATTCCGCTCAGCAATGGCGCATTTAAGCTAAAGTGTCGCGTTGATCGATTGAATCTGCAGTTGCGGAGCAGACATTCGGCTATTCGGCCGCGTTCCTCAATTCGATTTTCATCTTGAGCCGCTCCCGACTCCTTCCAACCGCAGCTGTATCAATTCCAGCAAAGCCCGAACCCGCGCAGTCACGGAATGCCGATGGCTGTACACGCCAAGCAATTGCAGCGGCGCAGGGCACAGGTCCAGCGGCACTTCCTGCAAGCGGCCCGCGGCAAGATCTTCCTGGCATGGATAGGCCGCCACGATCGCGAAGCCGATGCCTTGCCGCGCGCCCGCCAATGCCAGTTCTCCGCTGTTAACACGATAGCGGCTACGCACAGCTACCTTCACGATGTCGCCTGTGGCGTCGAGAAACTGCCAGGGCTGGCCCTTTAACGCACTCAAGGTGGTAATGCAGGGCAATGACCTAAGTTCACGCACGTGGCGCGGTATTCCAGTTTTGGCCAGCAGGGCGGGCGCCGCGACCACGATGCTGGGCAGCGTAGCGAGTTCGCGGGTGATGAAGGTACTGTCATCCTGGCGCCCACGGTGGAAGACGATGGACAGGTCCATGTCTTCCCGGAGGGCTTCCAGACCGGTCAGGCGCGTGTCGCATTCCAGTTCGATGCCGGGATGGAGGCTGCAGAATTCGGCCAGGATAGGAGCCAGCAGCCTTGGCGCTTCGCCTGGCATGCACATCCTTAGGGGGCCACGCAGTTCACGCTGCACTGCGCCAAGCTCTTCCTCAGTGGAAAGTAAGGCGTCGAGCAAGGGTTTTGCGCGTTCGTAGAGTAGCCTGCCGGCTTCCGTCATGCGCAGATGGCGGGTGCTGCGTTCCAGCAAGCGGACGCCCAGCATGCGTTCCAGCGAGGCGACGTGGCGGCTGACGTTAGAGGATGGCAGGGTCAGCAGGCGTGCCGCGCCGGCAAAGCTTTGTTCATCGACGACCGCCACGTAGACGCGGACGGTATTCAGGTCGAGGGCATTGCGCATGATTATCCCGATTAAGGTATGAAAGCCGCCCATTTTCACATACTAGTGCTCCACAGTGGCGGAATTTAAGATGCCGTCTCGTCCGATGTATCGCCGTCGGCGGCGCGTCGGGACGGATTGAATAGGAGAGCTTCAGCATGGAAATCGGAATACTTGGCGGCGGCATTGCAGGGTTGAGCGTGGCGCTTGCCTTGCGCAAGCGGGGATACAGTCCCCGCGTATATGAGCGCCGGGCGGGGCCTACGACGATGGGGGCTGGCGTTACGCTCTGGCCCAACGCCGGCTTTGTGCTAGAGGAACTCGGGCTGCTGCAAGACATCGCTGCAGTGGCAGGCCGGCCAGTGGCCATGCACCGCCAGGATGCCGCGGGAAACTCTTTGGGGGGCATCGATATTGCGCTGCTGGACCAGATTATGGGACATCCCACCCATACGATTTTGCGCCGGGACTTGCAGGCGGTACTGCTGGATCATGCGGCACAGGCCGGGATCCCGGTAGAATTCGAGCATCGGGCGGTGGCGATCGACCTCGATGCTGGCGGCAAAGCCGTGGCGCGGTTCGAAAACGGGGCAAGCATTCGTCCGGATCTGCTGATCGGCGCCGATGGCCGCATGGACTCGGTGGCGCGCCGGTTTGTCGCGGGGGACAACACGCCAGTTTATCAGGGCTTTGTGAACTGGGTGGGTGTGGCGCAGGCGGAGAGTGCACTGGTGGGCGATATCGCGATTCAGGATTATTGGGGCTCGGGTGATCGCTTCGGTTGCGTGGCCGTCCGGCCGGATTTGGTCTACTGGGCAGCGGCGCAGGCACGGCCATTGCCGGTGGCTTCGCCCGCAGCGGATATGCGGAAGGAGATTGAGGATCTGTTCGCGCGATGGCCCGAGCCTGTCACCCGCATCATCCAGGCGACACCGGCGCATGCCATCCGACTGATTGCCGTGCACGACTTGGAGCCGCTGCACACATGGAGCCGGGCCAATGTACTGCTCGTGGGGGATGCGGCGCACGCGCCGTTGCCGACCTCCGGCCAGGGCGCCTGTCAGGCACTGGAAGACGCCTGGCATCTGGCGCGGTGTCTGGTTGGGACGGACGGCTGCCTCGATGCAGCCTTGCTGCGCTTCGCGGAGATCCGCGGGCCGAAGACCGCGAAGCTGGCCGAGCAGGGTCGAGTTTTCGCGCGCGGCCTGTTCGCTACTGATCCTGAAACCTGCCGCATTCGCAATGAACGCGCCAGGGCGTCCGATCCCTTGCGTGACGTGCATGCCTTGGCAGCAGGATGGGCGCAGGGTTTGCCGATGGCCAGCTGCACGGACGGCACGCCGGTGGACAGCGTTGGCTCCAGCAGTCTGTACCGCCTCTGAAAGACTGTGCCAATGTAGACACCGCATGCGTTGTCCGGCCTCGTCCAGGCGGGTCCGAAGCGGATTTTTCATACCAAACAAAAAAGGCCTACACTAGATCAGTGTAAGCCTTTGATATCAAACGAATTCTTGGTGGGAAGTGCAAGTTTCGAACTTGCGACCCCTGCAGTGTGAATGCAGTGCTCTACCCCTGAGCTAACCTCCCGAAGCGAGGCGAATTATCGCATAGGTGTTGCGGCATCTGCAAGGGCTGGCGACAGGAAATTTAGCGCGGCCCGCTTTTTTCTCAGGCGGCCGCTGGCGGCGCCGTGACGGCGGTCCAGATGCACTGGCCTTTCGCGGCCTTGTCGAGGCCGGCGATGGTGGCTTCGTGGGCGGCGAGTTCCTCGGGTGTGGCGCTCTGGAAGATGACTTCGGCCAGCGGCACGATTTCCAGCACGGCGCCGTCGGCGGCCACTTCCACTTCTTCTTCCATGCTCAGGCTGTTCTGTCCGCGCGTCATGGCCAGGTAGACGTCGGCCAGCAATTCGGAGTCGAGCAGCGCGCCGTGCAGCTTGCGGTGGGCGTTCGAGACGCCGTAGCGGTCGCACAGGGCATCCAGCGAATTGCGCTTGCCCGGATGCATTTCCTTCGCCTGCACCAGGGTGTCAATCACGCCGCAGACTTGCTCGTGGACGGGCGGCAGGTTCAGGCGCTTGAATTCCGCGTTCAGGAAGCCGATATCGAACGGCGCATTGTGGATGATCAGTTCGGCGTCGGCGATGTAGGCGCGGAATTCGTCGGCGATTTCCGCGAATTTCGGCTTGTCGCTGAGGAACTCGGTGGTCAATCCGTGGACGGCCAGCGCGCCCTCTTCCGAGTCGCGCTCGGGATTGATGTAATGGTGAAAGTTATTCCCCGTCAACATGCGGTTGTTCAGTTCGACCGCCCCGATCTCCAGGATGCGGTCGCCCGTGCGCGGGTTCAGGCCGGTGGTTTCAGTATCGAGGACAATTTGACGCATGGCAGGTTCAGTCTTAAAAGCAAAAAGCGAAGGGCACAGTATAGCAAACCTGTGCCCTCCGGTTACGCCCTGCCCGCTGCGGCATGGCAGGAAATTTCAGTTCTCAGCCGCGCACGGTTTCCACGCCCAGGTTGGCCAGCTCATCGGCCCGCTCATTGCCCGGATGGCCATTGTGGCCGCGCACCCAGCGCCATTCCACCTCATGGACGGCCTGGGCCGTGTCCAGCGCCTGCCATAGGTCGACGTTCTTTACGGGCGCCTTGGCGGCCGTTTTCCACCCCCGTGCCTTCCAGCCGTGGATCCATTCGCTGATGCCCTTCTGGACATACTGGCTATCGGTATACATCACGACCTGGCAGGGACGTTTGAGCGCCGTCAAGGCTTCGATCACGGCTTTCAATTCCATGCGGTTATTCGTCGTGTTCAGTTCCCCGCCGTAAATTTCTTTCTTGGCGCCATCGGCCACCATCAGTGCGCCCCAGCCGCCCGTGCCGGGATTGCCCTTGCATGCGCCATCGGCGTAAATTTCTACCTTATCCATCTTGCTGTTCCCGCCTTTTGTTCGTGACCGGTGCGCCTGCGGGCGCCGTCGCCGGTTTCTTGGTCCACGCCGGACCGATCAAGCGCATCCCTTTGACGCGCTTGATCGCCTGCACTATATACACTGCGCCCAGATATGGCCACCAGCGCGCACCGGCCTTGTCCATGAAGGCGTTGCGGCGCAGCCATTTTTCCGTCTTGCAGGCGGGCGCGTAGCAGCCGAAGTGGCTTTGGCTGACGCCCATGTTCAGCAATTTTAACCAGTCTTTCATGCGCGGCATAGAGATCAGCTCGCCCGCCTGCGGCAAATAATGGCGTCCCGTGACGCGTCCCAGGCCCTGGCGCATGCCCCACAGGCTGGCCGGATTGAAGCCGCAGACGATCACGCGCCCCTCCGGTATCAGCACCCGCTCGACTTCGCGCAAGACCTGATGTGGCTCGGCGGCAAATTCAAGCACGTGCGGCAAGACCACCAGGTCCAGGCTTTGCGAGTCGAACGGCAGCTCGTCGAAAGCCGACACGAGGGTCAAACGGCTCTCCTGCGGCGGACGCGCAGGCAGGCGCGAATCGAGCAGCCATTTGTTCGGCATGCGGCTGGCGGCCAGCGCGTCGAGCTGGGGCAAGCCGATCTGCACGGCATTAAAACCGAAGATGTCGACGGTCAGGCTGTCCAGACATTGCTGCTCCCAGGCACGCACGTACAGACCGGCCGGCGTCTGCAGCCAGCCGTCAAGCGCTATAATGGATTTTTCGGATGCCACACTGTCCATTCAGTTTTCTCTTTTGCTCATGACACACTCCCCTGAACACGCTTTATCGGTACTTGCCGTGCCCGCCTTTGCCGACAATTACCTGTGGCTGATCCATGACGGCCGCCACGCCGCCGTGGTCGACCCCGGCGATGCGATGGCCATCCTCGATGCGCTGCAAGCCCATCAGCTGACCTTGTCCGCCATTTTACTCACGCATCACCACGCCGACCACACGGGTGGCGTGCCTGAATTGTTGCAGCATTTCGCCGTGCCCGTCTTCGGCCCGCGCAATGAGGCTATCACAGCCATCACGGAACCGCTTGCCGAAGGCGATGTCGCCTATGTGCCCCAGCTGGGCTTGCAGATGACGGTCATCGACGTGCCCGGCCACACCAAGGGCCATATCGCCTACGTACGGCAGCGTACGGAGCACGGCGACGCACCCTGGCTGTTTTCCGGCGACACCCTGTTTGCCGGCGGCTGCGGCCGCCTGTTCGAAGGCACGCCGGGCCAGATGGCCGACTCGCTGGCCAAGCTGGCCGCCCTGCCCGACGATACCGAGGTATTTTGCGCGCACGAGTACACCTTGTCCAATCTGCGCTTTGCCAACGCCGTCGAGCCGGGCAACCAGGCCTTGCAGGAACGCATCGCCATCGACACGGAAAAGCGCCAGCAGGGCTTGTCCACCGTGCCGTCGACGATTGCCCTGGAGAAGGCCACGAACCCCTTCCTGCGCTACCGCGAACCGGCAATCCTGACCAGCCTGAAGGTGGAAGGCAAACTGGCGGCCGACGCCTCCCCCGTGGAAGCCTTTGCGGCCTTGCGCATGTGGAAGAATAATTTCTAAGGACACCTGAGCAAACCTGCCGCGCACCGGTTTTGCCAGGTGTTGCAGTCATCCATACAAAAAATCCCGGTCGTGCCAACAGCACTACCGGGATTTTTTTATCCGTCTAGTTGATCAGGATCAGATTTCTTCGTACAGCGGCAAGGTCAGGAATTCGGCAAACGATTCCGACGTCGACATTTCCTCGAAAATCTGGCCGGCACGCACATAGGTCGGGCCGTCGCCGCCTGGCGCATCGCGCTGCACCTTGGCCAGCTCTTCCGGAATCATGGCGCGCACCATCTCGGCCGTCACCTTGCGGCCGTCTTCCAGCACGCCCTTGCTGGAACGGATCCACTGCCACACTTGCGAGCGGCTGATCTCGGCCGTGGCCGCGTCTTCCATCAGGTTGTGGATAGGCACGCAACCGTTGCCGGCCAGCCAGCTGCCCAGGTAGTGGATGCCCACGTTGATGTTGTAGCGCAAGCCTGCTTCCGTGATCGGCGCTTCCGGCTGGAAGTTCAGCAAGTCCGATGCCTTGACGTCGATATCGGGACGCTGCTTGTCGATCTGGTTCGGCTTGTCGCCCAGCACTTTCGTGAACTCGCCCATGGCCAGCTCCACCAGGCCCGGATGGGCAACCCAGCCACCGTCGTAGCCGTCGGTGGCATCGCGCGCCTTGTCGTTGCGCACGCCGCCCATGGCGATGTCGTTCTTTTCCGGATCGTTCTTGATCGGGATCAAGGCTGCCATGCCGCCGATGGCTGGCGCCCCCCGCTTGTGGCAGGTTTTCAGCAGCAGCAAGGCGTAGGCGCGCATGAACGGCGCCGTCATGGTGACCTTGGCGCGGTCGGCCAGGCAGAAATCCTTGTCCAGCTTGAATTTCTTGATGCACGAGAAAATGTAATCCCAGCGGCCCGCGTTCAGGCCAGAGCTGTGCTCCTTCAATTCGTACAGGATTTCATCCATCTCGAAGGCAGCCAGAATGGTTTCGATCAGCACGGTCGCCTTGATCGTCCCCTGCGGCAAGCCCAGCTCGTTCTGCGTCATGACGAAGATATCGTTCCACAGGCGCGCTTCCAGGTGCGATTCCATCTTCGGCAGGTAGAAGTACGGGCCGGCGCCGCGCGCCAGCTGTTCCTTGGCGTTATGGAACATGAACAGGGCAAAGTCGAAAATGCCGCCGGAAATGCGCTTGCCGTCGACCAGCACGTGCTTTTCATCGAGGTGCCAGCCGCGCGGACGCACGACCAGGGTGGCAATCTTGTCGTTCAGCTTGTACGACTTGCCATTTTGTTCCAGCGAAATCGTCTTGCGCACGGCGTCGAACATATTGATCTGGCCCGTCAGCTGGTTATCCCAGTTCGGCGTGTTCGAATCCTCGAAGTCCGTCATGTAGCTGTCCGCGCCGGAATTGAAGGCATTGATGACCATCTTGCGCTCGACGGGGCCCGTGATTTCCACGCGGCGGCATTCCAGCGCTTTCGGGATCGGCGCAATCTTCCAGTCGCCGTCGCGGATGTGCGCGGTTTCCGGCAGGAAGTCGGGACGCTCGCCCGCATCGAGGCGCTTGGCCCGCTCCACGCGCACGGCCAGCAATTCCTGGCGGCGCGGCTCGAACGCGCGCGTCAGCTTGGCCACCAGGGCCAGCGCGGCCGGCGTCAGGATCTGTTCATAGCCGGGCTGGATGTCACCCGTGATTTGCATGCCTTCGGGAAGTGCGATCGTGTTCTGCGTCATGAAGTTCTCCGGTTTTTAATAAATATAAGCAAAGGTAATCTGGTGATCCAAGTATAAGCGGAACGACTGCGCGGACAAGCTGGACAGAGGTGCAAAAACACTCTGCCGGGCGGCGCTTTTGTTCTATAGTATTGCACTATAAGGCATGGAAACGAGATTAAAAATCACTTCATCTATGCGTTTTTATCACAAGTGACGAGATAGCGAGAGCATCAAATGGGCCAGTTCAGACAAATATCAACGTTCGTGGAAGTCGTGGCCAAGGGCAGCCTGTCGGCCGCCGCGCGTGCGGAAGGCATCGCGCCAGCCATGATAGGCCGGCGCCTCGACGCGCTGGAGCAGCGCCTGGGCGTAAAACTGTTGCAGCGCACGACGCGCAAGCTGGCCCTGACGAATGAAGGCGCCGCCTTCCTGGAAGATTGCCAGCGCATCCTGGGCGAACTGGAAGAGGCGGAAGCGGCCGTGGCCGAGCGCAGCGTGAAGGCCAGCGGGCATTTGCTCATTTCCGCGCCGGCCGGCTTCGGCCGCCAGCACGTGGCGCCGCTGATCCCCTCGTTCGTGGCCGAGCACCGCGACGTGACGGTGTCGCTGAACCTGAACGACCGCCTCGTCGACCTGATCGGCGAAGGCATCGACGTGGCCATCCGCATCGCCAGCCTGTCCGATTCCTCGCTGGTGAGCACGAAACTGGCGGATAACCAGCGCGTGCTCGTCGGCTCGCCCGCCTACCTGAAACGGGCAGGCACGCCGCGCATCCCGGCCGACTTGGCAAAACATAATTGCCTGGCGATCAGCAGCGAAGGCAGCCAGCGGGGCTGGACCTTCCGCGAAAACGGCAAGAATGTGATTCTAAAGGTGGCGGGCAATATGGTCTGCAACGATGGCGAAGTGCTGCACGACTGGGCGCTGGCCGGCAAGGGCCTGGCGTGGCGCTCGATGTGGGAAGTGGGGGCAGAGATCGCCTCGGGCCAGCTGGTGACGGTACTGGACCAGTTCGCCGCACCCGGCAACGACATCTACGCCGTCTTCGCCCAGCGCCGCCATTTGCCGCTGCGCATACGGGCGTTTGTGGATTTTTTAAGGCATTCATACGCACAGCCCGATTACTGGCGCGAGCCCGCTTTCTGATAGCACCCAATCAAACCTACTGCGCGTCGCGCTTTGCGGCCGGCGATGCTCACCGTACTAGAGTACGGTTGCGCTTCTCGGCCACAAATCACTGCCGCTCGCTACGGTTTGATTGGGCACCGCGACGTTCCAGTTCCAGACTCACCGCCAGACGCCGCCCGGCAGCATGAAGAAGCAGCGTAGCGACGTAGGTCGGCGTAGGTCGGCTTAGCGCAGCGTAAGCCGACGATTCCCAGCCCAGTAGCGACAGGGGAATGCTGGCGTCCGCGCAAGCGCCAGGCCGACCTGCCCGACCGACTGGCCGGCGCCGCAGCGCAGCCGCCCGGCAAATGGCTACTCATGGGCCAAATGCCCCCCCGCAAAGCACGCAAAACCCATGCTTCACGGAAATTCAGGCGAAAAAAAATCCTCGGAGACCGAGGATTTCTTTATTTCGTTTGATCCAGCGTATTAGATTGGCTGAATGTTCGAAGCTTGCTTGCCTTTAGGGCCAGCGGTCACTTCAAAAGAAACGCGTTGGTTCTCTTGCAGGGACTTGAAGCCGTTCGACTGGATAGCCGAGAAGTGAGCGAACAGATCTTCGCCGCCTTCGTCAGGGGTAATAAAGCCGAAACCCTTCGAATCATTGAACCATTTTACGATGCCAGTTGCCATTACAATTTCCTATTTCAGTTAAGTTGGGCTTGCGCCCGTTATATCGTTTGAAGCAAGAAAGAAATGACAGACAAACTGCACTACTACCTCGAATCCAACGATGCCCAATTATACCAACAAAACTGAGAAAAACCATTCTTTCGCAAAATAAACTTGCGAACACCACTTTAATAGCCAAATCCCCGTCTTGCGGCGCCCTGTACCAGCGGCATGGACACACTATATCCTAATCTGCGACGCGGGTGCTTTGCGTTGTATCAAATGAATCATTGCAACCACATCCCTATGGCGCTGTCGCTTATGCCGTGAAATGGGTGGCGCCCGCATCGCGTGCCGCCCAGTGCAACAGCGTCTCCACTTGCATCCGCACGGCAGGCCATTCCGCCACCGCTTGCGCGGGGGCGTTGAGCATGGCGCGCACCAGCTGTTCGATGCGCCGGCATTCCTGCCCCAGCGCGGCAAAGCCGAAGGTGGCGGCCGAGCCTGCTACCGCGTGCAGCGCGCGGTGCAGCGCCGTCAACGGTTCCAGGCGGGGGCCTTCGCTGTCGCAGCGGCCGCTTGCCTGCGCGATCGCCTGCATCAGGGCCGGCACGCCAGCCGCATATTTTTCATTCAAGGCGCGCAAGCGCGCGCGAAAATCCGGGTCGATCAAGGTTGCCATCGCAATACTCGCCTGAGGTGGCTTACTTGGTGCCGAAGATGCGGTCGCCGGCGTCGCCCAGGCCCGGCACGATGTAGGCGTGGTCGTCCAGGTGCGAATCGAGCGCAGCGCAGAACATCTTGACGTTCGGATGCGCATTCTGGAACACGGTCACGCCTTCCGGTGCGGCCACCAGCGCCAGGAAGATGATCTGCTCGTCGGTCACGCCCCGTTTCTTCAACACGTCGACGGCGTACACGGCCGAATTGCCGGTCGCCACCATCGGGTCGCACAGGATGAAGGTGCGCTCGTTCAGGTCCGGCAGGCGCACCAGGTATTCCACGGGCATGTGGGTAGCCGGGTCGCGGTACACGCCGATGTGGCCCACGCGGGCCGATGGCACCAGGTTCAGCAAGCCATCGCTCATGCCGATGCCGGCGCGCAGGATGGGGACGATGGCCAGTTTCTTGCCAGCGATGACAGGCGCGTCGATGGTGACCAGCGGGGTCTTGATTTCACGCGTGGTCAGCGGCAGGTCGCGCGTGATTTCATAGCCCATCAGCAAGGTGATTTCCTTGAGCAATTCACGGAAGGTGCGCGTCGACGTGTCGTGCTCGCGCATGTGGCTCAGTTTGTGCTGGATCAAAGGGTGATCGGTAATGAACAAATTCGGGAAACGTGGATCTTGTTTCATATTATTTTTCTTTCTCTGCTCTTTGGCGCGCGGCAAGCATGGTCTGCAGGCGCGCCGCGTGTCGATAAAATGATGGATTGCAGCATTATCCCAGCCCGCAGCCCGCCTGTGGCCGGAATTTTGAAATAATTACAGACAAAACCGCGCTGGCGCGCGCCGCGGGCCGGGTCCGGCCATGCCGCGCGCCTCAATACTCGCGCAGCGCGCGCGCCAGGATGGCCGCGCAGTCGGTGCCCGTCGGCAAGCGGCCATACGCGCCGCCCGGCGCCTGCGCCAGCCGCGATTGCAAAAATGCCTGCGCGACAAACGGCGGCGCATGGCGCAGCAGCAAGGCCGCCTGCACGGCCAGCACGATACGTTCGGATAATTGCCTGGCGCCAAATTCATCCGTTTGCGGCCCGTCCAGGTCGGCCAGCAGGCGCGCCCGGCAGCCGTCGAAAACGGCATCGCCATCGCCGGCCAGCGCCAGTTCGGCCGCCAGGGCGTCGCGCGCGGCCGGCGACTTGCCGAAGGCGCGCAAGACATCGAGGCACATGACGTTGCCCGAGCCTTCCCAGATCGAATTGACGGGCAGCTCGCGGTACAGGCGCGCCAGCGGCGCATCTTCCACATAGCCGGTGCCGCCCAGCACCTCCATCGCTTCAAAGCCGAAGCCTGGCCCGCGCTTGCAGATCCAGTACTTGCCGGCCGGCGTGAGCACGCGCGCCAGCATCGCTTGCTGCGGATCGTCCTTTTCATCGAAACAGCGGGCCAGGCGTAGCGCAAAGGCCGTGGCGGCCTCGGATTCCAGCGCCAGGTCGGCCAGCACGTTTTGCATCAGCGGCTGCTCGGCCAGCGGCTTGCCGAACACGGCCCGCTGGCGCGCATGGTGCAGCGCCTGCGTCAACGCGGCGCGCATGATGCCGGTGCTGCCCAGCACGCAATCGAGGCGCGTATGGCTGGCCATTTCCAGGATGGTGGGTATGCCCCGCCCCGGCTGGCCCACCAGCCAGCCGTAGGCATGGGTAAATTCCACTTCCGACGAGGCGTTCGAGCGGTTGCCCAGCTTGTCCTTCAGGCGCTGCACGCGGATGGCATTGCGGCTGCCGTCGGGCAAGTAGCGGGGCAGGAAAAAACATGACAATCCCCCCTCGTCCGCCTGTGCCAGGATCAGGTGGGCATCGCACTGGGGCGCCGAAAAAAACCATTTGTGGCCGACGATGCGCCAGGCGCCGCCAGCCTCGTCGCCGAACAGCGCCTGCGCCTCGGCCGGCGGCACGGGCACGGCCCGCGTGGTGTTGCTGCGCACGTCCGAACCGCCCTGCTTTTCCGTCATGCCCATGCCGATCAGGGCGCCCCGCTTCTGCTCCACGGGCAGGGAGCGGGGATCGTATTCGCGCGACAGGATTTTCGGCAGCCAGCGCTGCGCGATTTGCGGCAGATCAAGCGCCTGGCGCAAGGCGGGCACGGAGGCATACGTCATCGTCACGGGACACTGCGTGCCGTTTTCCACCTGCCCCACTAATAGATAGGCGGCCGCGCGCGCCACCTGGGCGCCGGGACCGGGCGCGGCCCACGGCGAGGCGTGCGCGCCGGCGCCCACGAGCATGGCCATCAGTTCATGCCAGGCGGGATGGAACAGCACTTCGTCGATGCGGCGCCCGGCCCGGTCGAACTGCTGCAGCTCGGGCGTGTGGATATTGGCCAGGCGCGCCAGCGCGTAAGTCTCGGCGCGGCCCACCCTCTCGCCCAGCGCGTCGAGCTCCTGCAGCGCGGCGCCGCCGCCCTCGCGCAGCAGCGCTTCGATCAGCGCGGGATCGCAGGCGAACAGATTGACGTTTTCAAACGGCGTGGCCTGGTTGAAAACTTCATGCGTGTCAAAGGCATTCATGGGAGTCTCCCGCGTTTTGTTATCATGGCGCCCTTGCCGTCGCTGGCGCACCGTCAACACCGTCTGCCAGCCAGACTAGCCTAAAGCGCATGGCAGGGCAAGCGCGCTACCGGAAACGGACGCGGCATAAAGTTTCCACAGGGAACGAAAATGCCTGCGTGTGTCGCGCATGATGATTTTTTTCATGGAAGGCAGGAATATTTACAAAACCTGAAGCAATGTTGCTCTATTTCATGTAATCGGATGCTTTTCAATGATACATTTCGTGTGGATCGCGTTCCGATAGTCGCCCTCTGGCCCGCTATGGCACGCGTCGCGCACGATGCACTCTTTCCGTTGGCGCCCTGCCCTGCAGCGAGCGCCGACACTGATAACAAAAAGGTAAAAGCCAGCACGATGTTTTCCAGTACCCCATCCGCCGCCCACCGCGAGGCCCGCCACGAGTTGGATAACCTCATGGAAGAGGCCGGCGACGTCGTGTTCCGGCTCGATACGGACGGCCTGATCCTGTTCGCCAGCAAGCGCGCGGCCACCCTGTTTGGCGCGCCATCGGGCCTGTCCGGCCACTTGCTGCTGCCGCTGGCCGCTGAAGCGTCGCGCGCCGCGCTGCAAGCGGCGCTGGAAGATGCCCTGGCCGAACCGGGCCGCCTGGAAGTGCGCCTGCAAACGCCGGACCAGGAAATCTGGTTCGAGCTGCGCCTGTCCTCTTATCTGAACGGGGACGGCATCGCCGAATTGCTGGTGGTCGGACGCGACACGTCGGCCCAGCACAATACGGAAGAACGTTTGCGCCACATGGCCACGCACGATGCGCTCACGGGCCTGCCGAACCGCCTGCTGCTGTCGGACCGCATCCGCATGGTGATCGCCCAGGCCGCGCGTTCGGGCCAGGGCTTTTCCGTGGCCACCATCGGCCTCGATGGCTTTAAAAAAGTCAACGATGGCCTGGGCCACCCCGTCGGCGACGCCGTGCTGCGCCTGGCCGCCGCGCGCCTGCGCAAGACCTTGCGCGACAGCGACACGCTGGCGCGCGTGGGCGGCGATGAATTCGTCGCCGTGCTGCCCGGCAGCGCCACCGACGCGCAGATCAAGCTGGTGACGGGCCGCCTGCTGGCCACCCTGCAGGCGCCGTTCGAAGTGGACGGCCACACGATCTACGTGGGCGCCTCCGTGGGCGTATCGATCTACCCGCTGCACGCGGAAGATGAAGTGCGCCTGGTGGCGCTGGCCGATGCGGCCATGTCGCGCGCCAAGGAAACGGGCAAGGCCCGCTGCCTGGTCTACAGCCCGCGCCTGAACGGCCCGTCGGAACACGACATCTCGCTGGAAGCGGCCATGTTCCACGCCGTGCGCGAAGGCGAATTCCTGCTCTTTTACCAGCCCATCGTCGACGCGCACACGCGGCAAATCCAGGGTTTCGAAACCCTGATGCGCTGGAAGCACCCGACCCTGGGCTTGGTGCCGCCCGTGCGCTTCATCCCGATTGCCGAAGCCAATGGCCTGATCAACCTGCTGGGCGCCTGGGCGCTGAAGGCGGCCTGCGTGCAGCTCAAGCAGTTCCAGGAAGTGGCCAGACGGCCGCTGTACATTTCCGTCAACATCAGCCCGCGCCAGTTCCGCAACGACAAATTCCTCGACGTGCTCGACGACGCCATCGCCTTTTCCGGACTCTCCGGCGAACACCTGGTGCTGGAAATCACGGAAGGTACGCTGATGATCGACCCCGTGCACGCGGAAACCATCCTCGTCAAGATGACGGAGCGCCGCGCGCGCATCGCCATCGACGATTTCGGCACCGGCTATTCCTCGCTCGCGTATCTGAAGCGCTTCCCCATCTCCGTCCTGAAGATCGACCGCACCTTCATCAAGGACTTGCCCGAATCGAGCAAGGATGCGGCCATCTGCAACACCATTCTCGACCTGGCCAAGCATTTGAACCTGTCCGTGGTGGCCGAGGGCGTGGAAACGGAGGAGCAGATGCACTTCATGGAGTCGCGCGGCTGCCAGTATGTGCAAGGCTACCTGACGGGCAAACCGATGCCGGCCCATGCCGCGCTATCGGCCTTGAGCGAAAAAACCTATGCGGCGCTGGTGCCCACGCCGTCTGCCAATGAACCGCGCGGAGGGGTGCAATGAATCCAGGTCATTTCACGGCGCCGACACAGCTCGGCAAAAACACCCTGGACCTGCTGTGGGCGCGCACGCGGCAGCAGGGCGACATGCCCGGCTTCGCGAAGGCCATCAGCGCCATCCTGGGCGCCATGCGCGGCGAGGATGACCACGAATTCGACATCACGCAAACGGTGCTGTCCGACCCCGTCCTCACGCACAAGGTGCTGCGGCTGGCCAACAGCGGCATGTATTCGGCCTTCGGCCAGCGCGTCAACACGGTGTCGAAGGCCGTGCTGGTGCTGGGCATCGACGCCATCGGCCACCTGGCGCTGGGACTGAAACTGATCGAGGAGCTGTCGCAGGCCTCGCCCGACTCCGTCAGCGCCCACGTGGAAATGGAAAAGGCCGTGCTGGCCGGGATGGTGGCGCAGCAGGTGGCCACCAGCGCCGGCAGCCTGCAGGCCGAACAGGCCGTCGTCTGCTCCATGCTGCACACCCTGGGTCGCATGATGGTGACGTTCTACATGACGGACTTCTGGGCCCGCATGCAGGCGCATGCGGGGCCTGGCAACGAGGCGGCCGCCGCGCGCGAAATCCTCGGCCTGTCGCTGCCGGAAGTGGGCTATGCCACGGCGGCCCACTGGGGCTTGCCGCAGCACCTGATCAACGGCATGCGGCCGATGGACCCGTCGCCCGACAATTCGCCCGTCAGCGGCGCCGACTGGATGGCGGGCTTGTCGACCATGGCGGCGCGCTGCGCCGACTCGCTGTGGCATGACGACGCGGCCGGCGCGGCGCAGGTGCACGCGCTGATCGACGACTACGCGGGCACCCTGGGCATCACGCCCACCGACCTGGTGGTCGCGGTGGACAAGGCCAAGGCGATGGCGGCAGCCGACCTGTCGATCGCGCCCCTGTCGAAACCGGCCGAACGGCGCGCGCGCCAGCTGGCCTCGACGCGCATGCGCGCCGAAGGCAACCGCGTCCTGATCAGCGGCCTGGCCGACCTGCGCGGCGCCATCGGCAGCGCCAGTCCCGGGCAAATGGTCTCGATGGCGCTCGAAACGCTGCACCAGGGCTTTGATTTTTCCCGCTCGGTGGCTTTCGTGCGCAACCACAGGGATCACCTGTACTCGGCGCGCATCAGCATGGGCGAAGGCATGGCCGACCTGCAGGACCTGATGGTGTTTGGCGACGCGTACGAGCCGAACGTGTTCCACGCGGCCCTCAATAGCGACCGAGTGATCTTCATCGACAATGCGCGCGACCCGAAATTTGCCGCCAAGCTGCCGCAATGGTGGAAAGCCACGCTGTCGGAGGCGCGCAGCTTTGTCGTGCTGCCCCTGTCGGCCAACGGCCATCCCACGGGATTTTTGTACGGCGACTGGGACGACAGCTTCCCGCCGATCCAGTTGAACCAGACGGAATTCAACCTGATCAACGATATCCGGGCGTTATTGGTGCAGTCGGTGGAGATGCGCCACCAGTTGGAATTGGTGGCAAATAAGGTGGCTTAATACTGTCAGTTCTCGCCACAAATGCAAAATCTGGGGTCAGACCCGGCGGGTCTGACCCCAGCTCTTCCGCCGCGAGCTGCTAAAACTTACTTCAACTTCGGCGTATTCACGCTGACATCGCCGCACTGCGCGCGGTGCATCAGGGCGTGGTCGATCAGCACCAGCGCCAGCATGGCTTCGGCGATCGGCGTGGCGCGGATGCCCACGCACGGGTCGTGGCGGCCGAACGTTTCCACCATCACGGGATTGCCCTCTTTATCGATCGAGCGGCGCGGCGTGCGGATCGACGAGGTCGGCTTGATGGCGATCGAGACGCTGATATCCTGCCCCGTCGAGATGCCGCCCAAGACGCCGCCCGCGTTATTGCCGATAAAACCTTCCGGCGTCAGTTCGTCGCCATGCTCCGAACCCTTTTGCGCCACCGAGTCGAAACCGGCGCCGATTTCCACGCCCTTGACGGCATTGATGCCCATCATGGCGTAGGCAATGTCGGCATCGAGCTTGTCGTAGATGGGCTGGCCCAGGCCCACGGGCACGTTCTGCGCGATCACGTCGATGCGCGCGCCGATGGAATCGCCGTCGCGGCGCAACTGGTCCATGGCCGCTTCCATGCGCGCGATCAGGTCCGCGTCGCCGCTGGCGGCAAAGAAGGGGTTCGCATGCACGTGCTCCCAGGACTGGAACGGCACGGCAATATCGCCCAGCTGGCTCATGCAACCCTTGAACGTGGTGCCGTACTGCTGCAGCAGCCACTTCTTGGCGATGGCCGCCGCGCCCACCACGGGCGCCGTCAGGCGCGCCGAGGAACGCCCGCCGCCGCGCGGATCGCGCACGCCGTATTTGTGCCAGTACGTGTAGTCGGCATGGCCGGGGCGGAAGCTTTCCGCGATATTGCCGTAATCCTTGCTGCGCTGGTCTTCATTGCGGATCAGCAGCGCGATGGGCGTGCCCGTCGTGACGCCCTGGTAGACGCCGGACAGGATCTCCACCGTATCCGATTCCTGGCGCTGCGTCACGTGGCGCGACGTGCCCGGCTTGCGGCGGTCCAGCTCGGGCTGGATATCGGCTTCCGACAGGACCAGCCCTGGAGGACAGCCATCGATCACGCAGCCGATGGCCGGGCCATGCGATTCGCCGAAAGTGGTAACAGTAAACAGCTTGCCAAAAGAATTGCCGGACATAGTAGGAAGTGTGAAAGACTGGAAAACTCAATTCTACCAGCCTGCGGGGCATGCCATGCCGCTAATGCCGCAGCAGGGCCGATATTGCCCCCGCCAGTATCGCCATTTTCAAATACCGTGTTTTTTTTCATATAAAAAACACCAAATATGAGTTGCAATCATGCAATACAAGAAATATTGCCCCACAGAATAGATTTAAAAAAACATTTTGCTTATTAAATAGCTATATACTTGGATCAAAGCGCGCTACACAATACCGGTTGCAAAACCGGATGTGGGCTGCGCCGAGAGCGCGTCACAAAATGCCCAGGGCTAGGCGTCGTTGCCGAAGACAGTACGCAAGTACGGCGAGGCAACGCAACAACGCCATGGGCTTTTGTGACGTGCTCGTAAAAATATCGAGTCATCCTGGAGAAGCTATACATGCCCGCACCGATCATCCCCCTTGACGCCAACAAGGACGATCACGACGACCTGGTATTCCTCGATGAGCAACCAGCGGCGCCGCTGGCCGCCGCACCGCGCAGCGTCTGGCGGGTGATGATCATCGACGACGATGAAGACGTCCACTCCACCACCACTTTCGCCCTGGGCAACCTGGAAATGCAGCACCGCCCGCTGGAATTCGTGCATGCGTATTCGGCCGGCCAGGCGCGCGAACTGCTCAAGCATGAAGACGACATCGCCGTCATCCTGCTCGACGTGGTGATGGAACAGGACGACGCGGGCCTGCACCTGGTGCGCTACATCCGCGAAACGCTGAAAATGACGGACGTGCGCATCATCTTGCGCACGGGCCAGCCCGGCTATGCGCCGGAAATCGACGCCATCCGCGATTTCGACATCAACGACTACAAGACCAAGTCCGAACTGACGCGCATCAAGCTGTTTACCACGGTGACGGCGGCCATCCGCTCGTACGAGCAGATACGCTCGATCAGCAACAGCCGGCGCGGCCTGGACCAGATCGTCCACGCCAGCACGCAGCTGATGGCGCTGCACGGCGTGCAGAACTTCTCGGCCGGCGTGCTGGCGCAGATCGCCGACCTGCTGGGCATCCGCGCCGACGGCGTGCTGTGCGTGCAGGACTTGCAGGACAGCGGCGGCAAGGAGCTGCTCGTCTCGGCCTGCACGGGCAGCTTTTCCAGCCTGCCGCACAGCGCCCTGTGCGGCCTGCAGAACCCCCGCGTGATGGCGGCCATCGAGCACACCCTGGCGCAGCGGCGCAACGTCTACGCGCACGACTATGCCACCCTGTACTTCGCGGGCAAGGCCAGCCGCGACGCGGCCGCCTACCTGGTCTTGCCCCGCCCCCTCTCGGCCATCGATGAAAGCCTGCTGGAAGTGTTTTGCAGCAACGTCGCCGTGGGGCTGGACAACGTGGAGCTGGTATCGCACCTGCACAATGCCGCCTTCTACGATCAATTGTCGAAGCTGCCGAACCGCACGCGCCTGGTGGAAATCCTCGACGCCACCCTGGCCGGCCCCGCGCGCGACGACGCCACCCTGTCGCTGGTCGACCTCGACCACTTTGCCGAAACCAACGACGCGCTGGGGCACCAGTTCGGCGACACCCTGCTGATCGCCGTGGCGGGCCGATTGCAAACCCAGCTGGGACCGCAGCTGACGGTGGCGCGCCTGGGCGGCGACATCTTTTGCGTGCTGGGCGACTCGTCGCAAGTCAACCCGACCAAGATCCTGGCCCTGTTCCAGCCGCCCTTCTGCATCGATGGCCAGGATGTGCAGCTGTCGGCCACCCTGGGCCTGGTGCGGCTGGGCGAACATACGGGCACGGGCGCCGATGCGCTAAAGGATGCCGATATCGCCCTGAAGCGGGCGAAAAGCCAGCAGCGCGCCGGGCACTTCTATTTCTCGCGCAGCATGGGCATCGAAATCCGCGAAAGAGTACGCATGATGCACGCGCTGCGCACGGCCTTCAGCCAGGACCAGCTGTTTGTCGTGTACCAGCCGCAGATCGACCTGACCACGCGCCGCCCCGTGGGCGCCGAAGCGCTGCTGCGCTGGCAGACGCCGGACGGCAAGTTCATCTCGCCCGACCGCTTCATCCCCATCGCCGAGTATTCGGGCATCATCATCGACCTGGGCGAATGGGTGCTGCGCACGGCGTGCCGCGAACTGGTGCTGCTGCGCGAACAGGGCCACCGCAACTTCGTCATGTCCGTCAACGTGTCGCAAGTGCAGTTCCGCCATCCCCTGTTTCTGGAAATGCTGCGCGCGGCACTGGAAGAGACGCAGGCGCCGCCCGAGTTCATCGAGCTGGAAATCACGGAATCGATGGCCATGGAAGAGCCGGACATGCTGATCAAGATGCTGTGGCAGATCAAGCAGACGGGCGTGAGCATCGCCATCGACGACTTCGGCACAGGCTTTTCCTCGCTCTCCTATCTGCAGCGCCTGCAAGTGGACCGATTAAAAATCGACAGGGCTTTTGTCACGGAAATCACGGGGTCCGCGCGCGGCAGCAGCATCGCCGAAATGGTCATCCAGCTGGGCCGCAACCTGGGACTGGCCGTGATCGCCGAAGGCGTGGAAGACGAGCGCCAGGCGCAGATTCTGCATGCGCTGGGCTGCCCGATGGCGCAGGGATTCCTGTTCGCCCGCCCCATGACGGCCGCGGCCCTGGGTACCTGGCTGAGCAACGAAGCCCTGCAGGGCGCGGCCTAGGCGGCACCGATTGCCCCGCGCCATGCAAAACGCCGGCATCTGCCGGCGTTGTTTTTGCTGCATGATTGCAACTTAGTCCGCCGTTTCAGCCGGCCAGTCGCGGATGTAAGCCTTGAGCATCTGGTTTTCAAAGCTTTGCGCTTCGAGCACGGCGCGTGCCACGTCGTAGAAGGAAATCACGCCCAGCAAGGTCTTGGCATTCATGACAGGCAGGTAGCGCGCGTGCTTTTCCAGCATGATGCGGCGCACTTCATTGACTTCCGTATCGGGCGTGACGGTGATCGGGTGGTCATCCATGTGCTTGCGCACGGTGCCGCCGCCGATCTGGCCCGCGTTCTCATGCAGCGCGTTCAGCACTTCGCGGAAGGTCAGCATGCCGACCAGGTCGCCAAATTCCATGACCACCAGCGAACCGATGTCTTTTTCAGCCATGGTATTGGCCGCGTCAAGCAGGGGCTGGTCAGGCGTGACCGTGTAGAGGATATTGCCCTTGACTTGGAGAATTTCAGATACTTTCATATTGGCCGTCCTGTCCGCGTGATTGGTATTTTAGTTATTCTAGCCCTTACAGCGACTGTAGCCTATGCCTGCGGAAAAATCCAGCCTTGCGCGCAATCAAATCGACGGGGATTGTCGGGCCAGAAAAACGGGGCGCGCCAGCGTCTCTCAGGCGCGGCGGCGGAACCACCCTGCTATCGACAGGCGCTCGCGCGCCGTCGGCAGCACTTCGTGCAGCATCTCGCCCGACATGAACATGGCCATGCGGCCCGCTTGCGGCGCGATGTCCACGTGGCCGCCGTCCTGCGGGTGCAGGCGCAGCGCGCCGCCGTGTTCGGGCAGCCAATCGTCGTTCAGGTACAGCACGACGGACACGGTGCGCTTGTCGTCGTCGCGGAAGCGGTCCAGATGGGCCCGGTAAAAGGCGCCCGGCGCGTACAGGGCGAAATGGCTTTCGTACTCGTCGAGTCCCAGGAACAGCTCGCGGTTGAGCATGCAGCGCAGCGCTTCCATGTGTTCCAGGTAGCGGTCGCAGGCGCTTGAGCGGCCCGTTTCCAGCCATTCGATATGGTCGCCGCGGATATCCGGCTGCAGCAGCGGCGCATGGCCGCTGCCCACGCCCGCGCCTTTCATCTTGCCGCTGAGCATGGATTGCACGCATTCGGCGGCCAGCTGGCGGCTCAGTTCAGGGGAGATAAACTGCTCTTGCATGAGCCAGCCTGCGCGGCACAGGCCGTCGACGATAGAGGGTCCGGGAACGGCAAGGGCGCCGTCGAACGATATTGCGGGCATAAAATCTTTCCTGGTGGACATGCGATGAGAGTTCGCCTGAAGCCCAGGATTTCGCTGGCACGTGGCAGTCTTCCCTGCGGCGCGGCGCACGCGCACAGGTAAACAGCCCGAATATCGCTGATACGGTATCGTACCACCGCCGCGCCGCGCCGGTCACTTTTTTTACACTACAGGTTACACGCGCCGCCCACCGGCACGGCGCCATGCGCCCTGCACGCGAGCCCTTTTGCTCAGATGCAAATCAGGTTACGATCTTGCCACTATAAAACTTGGCGGAGACACCATGAGCGGCCCGAAATACCCCGGTTTCGATACTTTATCCCTGCATGCGGGCGCGGCGCCCGACCCGGCCACGGGCGCGCGCGCCACGCCCATCCATTTCACGTCCTCGTTTGCCTTCAAGAGTTCGGAACACGCGGCGTCGCTGTTCAACATGGAACGGGCCGGCCACGTGTACTCGCGCATCTCGAATCCCACCAACGCCGTACTGGAAGAGCGCATCGCCGCGCTGGAAGGGGGCGTGGCGGGCATCGCCACGGCCAGCGGCCAGGCCGCCATGCACCTGGGCTTGTCCACCATCGCGGGCGCCGGTTCGCACATCGTGGCCTCGCGCGCCCTGTACGGCGGCTCGCACAACCTGCTGGCCTACACCCTGAAACGCTTCGGCATCGAGACGACGTTTGTCGACCCGCGTGACGCGGATGCGTGGCGCGCCGCCATCCGTCCGACGACCAAGGTGCTGTTCGCCGAAACCCTGGGCAATCCCGGCCTCGACGTGCTGGACATCCCGACGATTTCCGCCATCGCGCATGAACACCAGCTGCCGCTGATGCTCGATTCGACGTTTACCACGCCGTACCTGCTGCGCCCCTTCGAGCATGGCGCCGACCTGGTGTTCCACTCGGCCACCAAGTTCCTGTGCGGGCATGGCACGGCCATCGGCGGCCTGCTCGTCGATGGCGGCACCTTCGACTGGCAAGCGGCTTACGACAGGACGGGGCGTTTCGCCGAACTGTGCGAACCGTATGACGGCTTTCACGGCATGGTCTTCGCCGAGGAATCGACGGTGGCGCCGTTCGCCCTGCGCGCGCGGCGCGAAGGCTTGCGCGATTTCGGCGCCGTCATGAGCCCGCACAATGCCTTCGCCATCCTGCAAGGCATCGAAACCCTGGGACTGCGCATGGACCGCCACGTGGCCAATACGCGCCGCATCATCGACTTTTTGCTGGCCAATCCGGCCGTCGAATCCGTCTCCTACCCGGAACTGCCATCGCATCCCGACTACGAACTGGCAAAAACCCTGCTGCCGAAAGGCGCGGGCGGCGTGTTCACCTTCCGGCTGCGCGGCGACCGCGCGGCGGGCCAGCGCTTCGTCGACAGCCTCAAGATCTTCTCGCACCTGGCCAACGTGGGCGACGCCAAGTCGCTCGTCATCCACCCCGCCTCCACCACGCATTTCCGCGTGCCCGACGATCAGCTGGAACAGGCGGGCATCACGCAGGGCACCATGCGCTTGTCGGTGGGCCTGGAAGACGCGGACGATTTGATCGAAGACCTGGCCCGTGGCCTGAAACTGTCGCAGAAAGGCGCCTGAGATGTTATTCACCATCGAGAACACCACGGCCTACTGCTACACGGGCGGCAAACCGTTCAACCCGGACCAGCCGACGGCCGTCTTCATCCACGGCGCGCAGAACGACCATAGCGTATGGGCGCTGCAGACGCGCTATTTCGCCCACCATGGCTGGAACGTGCTGGCCGTCGACCTGCCCGGCCACGGGCGCAGCGGCGGCGCGGCAAAAACCCAGGTCGAAGAACTGGCGCGCTGGATACTGGCCGTGCTGGACGCTGCCGGCGCGCCCAAGGCCATGCTGATCGGCCACAGCATGGGTTCATTGATCGCACTGGAAGCGGCATTCCTGGCGCCGGAGCGGGTCAGCCACCTGGCCATGCTGGGTTCCACCTATCCGATGAAGGTCTCGCCCGCGCTGCTGGAAACGTCGCTCAACGATGAACAGGCGGCCATCGACATGGTCAATATCTGGTCGCATTCGTCGATCGCGCAAAAGCCGTCGTTCCCCGGCCCCGGCTTCTATGCCATGGGCGGCGCGCGCCGTTTGAAGCAGCGCATTGCCGCCCTCAACCCCGATCACGTGTTTCACACGGATTTTTTCGCCTGCAATGCCTATGCGAACGGTGAAATCGCCGCCGCTTCGGTACACTGCCCCACTTTATTCATTTTCGGCGCGCGCGACATGATGACGCCGCCCAAGTCGACCAGGCTGCTGACCGGGGCAATCGCCCACGGCACGGTGGTGCAGGTCGACAGCGGGCACGAATTGATGGCCGAGCAGCCCGATGCCGTGCTCGATGCGCTGTTTGCGTTTGCGCAAAGCACGCCGGCATGACGCCACGCCCGCTTTTTTTAGGATAGATGCACCATGTTGTTGAATACCCTGCTCGATGAATTGTCTGGCCGCGGCAGCGGCACGGAAGCGGCGCGGCAAGAACGCTATAACTGGCTGGAGCAGCTGCGCTGCACCAACCCGCAGGCGGCCGAGGGCGGCCCCATGGCCGGCATCCCCGGCCACCACTGGTACCGGCTGCCGCAGGCGCTGGGCGTGGCGGGCCAGCGCACGGACCTCTTGGTCGGCACCTTGAATGCCCAGTACCTGGTGTTCGCCGGCAGTCACGCGGCCGCGTTTGCGGCGGAACTGGGATTGCAATACGACGCCAACAACCGCATCGACCGCCCCGGCGGCCTCGACGAACTGCTCGATGCCTATGAGGAGCAGGCGGACGGCAGCTGGACCACCGTGCCGGCGGGCCAGCTGGCGCCACCGCTGGCCGGCTGGGACGACGTGTACTTCCGCGTGCGCGACCTCAGCGACGGCAAGGCCATCCAGAGCGTGACCACCATCGCCTACGAGAGCAGCCGCTTCCCCGGCTACACCCTGCTGGGCACGACCCTGGTGGGCGCGGGCGCCATCGCGCACGACGACGAGACGGCGCAGTATCTGCAGCAGATCTTCGCCGACTGGGCCATCCAGCGCGACTGCGCCGCCACCTGCCCGGTTTCATCCACGCCCTGGCCCCACGCGCCGCGCCAGGCGCCGCCCGAGACGTTCGGCACTGCGTTCGACTTTGGCCGCAACCTCGCCTACCTCGACGCCCTGCTGGCCGCCTACGGGCGCGCGCAGGCGCAAGCTGAACGCGACGGCGGCGATAGCGCCTACTGGGCGTGCGCGGCCGCCAGCACGGCGTACCAGGTCTTTTCGCTGCGCTACACGGCAGGCTTGCCCTTGCCTGACGTGGAACCGGCGCTGGAAGCGGCCATCGCCGCCTGCGAAACGGCGCGCGCGGCACTGGCCGCGGCCTACGACGACGAGAGCTTGCCCGCCTTCGATTTCGAACAGTTGACGGACTATGCGCGCACCCTGCAGCTGCTGGGCGCAAGCCTGCTGTTCGGCCGCCACGACCTGGCTGCCCGCCTGGCCGCCCTGCAGACGGCCTTCGACGGCGAAGACGGCGTGTATGAAGCGCTGTTGTCCGCCATTGACCCGCAGCGTCCCGCCGTCGACGAATGGTATTTCGCCGAGCCCTATACCGCCCTGTACGACTGCCTGGAGGATGGAGAACCCGCGCAGCAGCTGGAACACCTGCAACGCTACCTGGCCGGCTGGCACACGGCGCTGGTGCGCGAAGACTGGTTCAACGGCCATTTGCGCGCGCAGGGCCTGGGCGGCTACTACGGCCTGTGGGCGTTCGAAGCGGCCGCCGTGGCCAAACGCCTGGGCTTGAAAAGCAGCGACCTGGCCCACTGGGTCATGCCGCCCGCGCCCTGAATACCTCGTACACTACAAATAGACATCAATGATCAATACCGCAGCCCTGTTCAGCACCGCCTTTTTACCCGGCCAGGCCGGTTTCGACACCGGAACGATCACGGGCCTGGCCGAATGGCGGTGCGATACACCCATGCTGTTCAAGCTGCTCATCGGCGCCGGCACGCAAGCCGCCGCCTGGCCCATCTACGGCGATGGCGAGGACTGCCCCTGCGTGCTGGCCGCGCCGATGGCGCAGGCGCAGGCCAGCTGGCAAGCCTTGTCCGCGCTGATGGACAGGCCGCGCGACGCGGCGTCCATCGTCGCGCGCAGCGCCATCAGCGCCCTGCTGGCGGGCGGCCAGTCATGGCTGGTGTTCGACTGCGTGCAGCTGATCCCGCACGATATCGGCACGCAGGACTACGCTGCCGCGCTCGACGCCGTGCGCGCCGAGGCGCAAGCCTTGCACTCTGCCCTGCAGCGCGGCGACAAGGCAGCGCTGGCGCCGCTGCTGGCAGCAGGAGCCGCGTCGCCCGCCACCGGCTACTGGTCGGCTTCCGCCAGCGCACAGCTGGCCGATGTCGAAGAACTCGAGAAAGAAGACCTGCCCTTCCTGCAAGGCCTGGAAGTGGTGGGCTGGGAGGAAGACGCGCTGTGCTACGAAGTGGGCGCCGCCGGCGAACCGGACGTCACCGGCCTGGTCACACCCTATGGCCGCTGGATCGTGCCGCTGTCGCAGCGCTATGTCGACCTGGGCACGTGCTATGCGGACGATGGCTGGATCACCTTTGCCACGGCCGACGCCCCCGATGCGCACGGTGTCATGGACCTCAACGGCACCGTGGTGCTGCCGCCCGCCCCCGGCGCCCTGTATGTGCTCAGCCCCCATCTGCTGCAGCAGATCGATCCCGACGGCGCCAGCCGCTTGAGGCGCCTGCCCGATGGCGCGCTGCTCATCGACAGGGTGGACAATATGTGCCTGCGCAACGATGGCTTGATCGATATCGAGCGCCAGACGGGCGATGCTGACGACCGCAATGTCTGCGGCGTGATCGACAAGACGGGCAAGGTCGTGGTGCCGCCCGCCTACAGCTCCGTACAGGATTTCGGCACGAAAAAGAAGATCGCCATCGTCAGCCAGCGCATCGCCGGGCGCTTCCTGTTTGGCCTGGTCAATAGCCAGGGCGAACTGCTGGCACCGTGCCAGTATGAAGCCATCGATTGCGCCACCACCTCGTCGCCGCCCAAGCTGCGCAAGAACCTGATCTTCGCCATCGATGCGCAGGGCCTGGCCTGCATGCTGACCCTCGATGGCAAGCAGGCGTTTGTTCCAGCCTACCCGCCCGCCCACCATCTGCGCGGCGTGGCCGTGCAAAGCGACTTTTTATATGTGGTCAACGATGGCATGGCTTGGAGCATGGATTTCACGGGCCAGTTGCTGGAACAGTTCGACACCGTGGACAACTTCAAGGCGGCCATCACGGCCCAGTTGAGCGAGGCCATGGGACTGGGTAAGAAAAAGTCCGTCAAACGCCGCAGCTTCACGCCAGCACAGATCCTGGCGAAGGCCGACCGCGAACAGTTGCGCGCCATGGCCGCCCTGCTCTTGCTGGGCGATGCGGACCTGGCCGCGCGCTGCGTGGAGATCACGCTGGAAGAGCTGGCGGAGGACGATCCGGAAGAAGAATATGAAGGCGATACGCCCGCAGCGGCGTGCTTCTTCCTGCTGTGGTCCACGGCCGCCCACACGCAGGGCCACGGCACCACCTTGGACTGGAAAGCCGTCGATGAAGTAGCGCGCATAGGCCAGCATATCGGCCTGCCCGCGCTGCGCGATTTTGCCTGGCCGGAGCGCGAAGATGGCGACGCCATGGCCGAAGGCCTGGCCGCCATCGCCGCCCACCTGGCGCCGCACCAACTGCGCCTGGTGAACCTGCATGGCGGCGAAGACACGCATTATCTGGGCGTAGTGCGCACTCACGATGCGGCGGCGTTCAGCAAGGTGGCGCTGCAGGCAGCCCTGCGGCCCGTGGTGTACTGAGAATACCGATCAAACCTGCCGCGCATCGGTTTTCTCAGGTGTTGCAAGACCGTTCAGTTACATTTGACGGCGCCGAAATGCTGCGCCAGGGTCAGGCCCAGCCCCTGCTCCACGGCGCTTTCCACCTGCGCCGCCAGTGCGGCCGCTTCTTCGGCCGCCTTGATGTCGCGCTCATTGGTGGAACCGGCTGGATAGCCGGAGTTCACGCGCATGCCGCCGAAGACGAACAGGCGGTAGACGTCGGCCAGGCTGATGCGGTTGACATTGCCCAGCAAGACCCAGTGGTCGGAACTGTCGGCCACGCGCTTGCCCCATTGCACGCGCACGGCGCCTTCCACGTTCACTCTTCCCACCCAGCCCTGCTGCACCATCTTGTCGAGCAGGGTTTCCATCTCTTCGAAGCCCAGGCGCGTGCTGCGGCGGATCTCGGCCGCGCCCACCAGGGCCGAATCGGCGCAGTGGCAAGCCTGGTGCAGCACTTTCAGGATGGCGACGGCGTCGACGAATTCGCTGCCCGGCGCCGCCTCGTACCACCAGCGCTCGTATTTCACGACGGGCAAGGCGGCCACCAGCAAAGCGCCCACCAGCGTGATCATCCAGCTCAGGTATATCCACACGAGGAACAACGGCAAGGCGGCCAGCGCGCCGTAGATGCGCGAATACGTGGGGAACTCCTGGATGAATTCACCGAAGCCCCGCTTGGCCACCTCGAACGCCAGCGCCGCCAGCAAGCCGCCCCAGGCCGCGTCGCGCCAGTCCACGTCGCGGTTCGGCACGGCGATGTACAGCAAGGTAAACGCCAGCATGGTCAGGCCGATCGACACCAGGGTATAGAACACGGTGCCCAGGAAAGGCACGGCGCCCACCACCCCGCTGGTGGCCATGAAGAGGCGCGACGTCACCGTCAGCGACACGCCCACCAGCAGCGGGCCCAGTGTGACGATGGCCCAGTAGACAAGCAGCCGCTTGGTCCAGCGGCGCTCCTGGCGCACGCGCCAGATGCGGTTGAAGACGCGTTCGATCAAGCCCATCATGCCCACCGAGGTGACGATCAGGGCGCCGGCGCCGATGGCCGACAGGCGCGTGGCCTTCGAGGCAAACGTGGTCAGGTAGTCGAGGATGGTGTTCGATATCCCCTTGGGCATCACGCTTTGCACGAAATAGTCTTCCAGCGCGTGGCGGAAGGTATTAAACAGGGGGAAGGTGGTGAAGATGGCCAGGGCCAGGGTGAGCAGCGGCACCAGCGCGAACACGGTGGCGAACGTCAGGCTGCCCGCCACCTGCGGCAGGCTTTCCTCGCGCACGCGGCGGCGCGCGAACTGCAGCAGGTCGCGCGTTTCGGACCACGTCAGGCCGCGCACGACGGCCAGCCCGATGCTCAGGGCGCGCCACAGGTATTGAAAGAAGGGGAATATATATTTTGAAAACATGTGCAAAATCAGAACGGCGCCATGACAGCAGTCGTATCAGGCTGTAAAGCGCCCTATAATACCAATGATGAAGCCAACCAATCTGATTATTCTCGTATTGTTTTATTCACGCCATGGCGCCACGCGCCAGTTGGCCGAGCTGATAGCCCAGGGAGTGGAAAGCGTGCCTGGCTGCGATGCCCGCCTGCGCACCGTGCCCGCCGTCTCCACCGTCGTCGAAGCGACGGCACCCGAAGTGCCGCCTGACGGCGCTCCTTATGTGGAACTGGAAGACTTGCAGGAATGCGCGGGCCTGGCCCTGGGTTCGCCCACGCGCTTCGGCAACATGGCCGCCGCCATGAAGTACTTCTGGGATGGCACGGCCAGCGACTGGCTGGCCGGCAGCCTGTCCGGCAAGCCCGCCTGCGTGTTCACGTCCACAGGCAGCCTGCACGGCGGCCAGGAATCGACCCTGCTGTCGATGATGATCCCCCTCTTCCACCACGGCATGCTGGTCATGGGCCTGCCCTACACGCACCCGGAACTGATGGCGACGTCCACGGGCGGCTCGCCGTATGGCGCCACGCACTGGTCGGGCATAGACGGCGACAAGGCATTGAGCGACGATGAAAAGCGCCTGGCCATCGCCCTGGGCCGGCGCCTGGCGGAAAACGCCGCGAAACTGGCAGGCGCGTGATGCACGGCGCGCTGCACAAGTATTTTCACTGGGGCGCCATCGCCAGCCTCGCCACCCTGATCGTCTGGTGCGTGCTGTGGGAAACCGTCGTCGCGCCGCTGCAGCCGGGCGGTTCCTGGGTGGTCCTGAAGGCGGCCCCCCTGCTCATTCCCCTGTATGGCGTCATCAAGCGCGACGTGTACACCCTGCAATGGTCGTCGATGGTGATCCTGCTGTACTTCACCGAGGGCGTGGTGCGCGGCTACAGCGACACGAACCGCGCCTCGGCCCTGATGGCCTGGGGCGAGGCGGCCATCGTCTGCATCTATTTTGTCTGCGCCGTGCTGTACCTGCGCCCGTATAAAAAGGCTGCCAAGCGCATGGCCAAAGAGCTGCTGGAAAAAGTGAACAAAGTAAGCATCAAGAAATGAGCGACCAAGACCATGAGTGACCAAGACCATGAGTGACCAAGCCGATTTCCTCGCCGCCTGCCGCGACCTGCTGGGCGACGCCTACGTACTCACCGAGGATGCCGACACGGCGCCCTTCCTCACCGACTGGCGCGACCGGTTTACCGGCAAGGCTCTGGCCGTGATGCGCCCCGCCACGGTGGAACAGGTGGCCGCGATCCTGCGCGCCTGCGCGCAATGGCAAGTGCCCGTCGTGCCGCAAGGCGGCAATACGGGCCTGGTCCTGGGCAGCATCCCCGACGCGGCCGGCACCGCCGTCGTGCTGTCGCTGGCGCGCCTGAACAGCATCCGCGCGCTCGATCCCGTCAACCGCACCATCACGGTGGACGCGGGCTGCATCCTGCAAACCATCCAGGAGGCGGCCAGCGCCACCGGCTGCCTGTTTCCCCTGTCCCTGGCGGCCGAGGGCAGCTGCACCATCGGCGGCAACCTGGCCACGAATGCGGGCGGTACGGCCGTGCTGCGCTACGGCAATACGCGCGAACTGTGCCTGGGCCTGGAAGTGGTCACGCCGCAGGGCGAGATCTGGAGCGGCTTGCGCGGCCTGCGCAAGGACAATACGGGCTACGACTTGCGCGACCTGTACATCGGCGCCGAAGGCACCCTGGGAATTATCACCGGCGCCGTGATGAAACTGTATCCGCAGCCGAAAGCCTGCATCACGGCGCTAGCCGCCATGCCCTCGCCCGCCCACGCGCTGCGTCTGCTCTCGCTGATGCAGGACCATTGCGGCGCCAGCCTGACGGGGTTCGAGCTGATGTCGCAGTATTGTCTGCAGCTGGTGGCGGAACAGTTCCCCCAGCTGCCGCGGCCTTTCGCCGAAGCGCACGGCCAGTATGTGCTGCTCGAATTATCCAGCAGCCAGTCCGAGGCGCATGCCGTGGAATTGCTGGAAGCGAGCATCGGCGCGGCGCTGGAAGACGAGTTGATCGAAGACGCCGTCGTCGCCAGTTCCGTGGCCCAGTCCGAAGGCCTGTGGCAGCTGCGCGAGCACATCCCGCTGGCGCAGGCGCAGGCGGGCAAGAACATCAAGCACGATATCTCGCTGCCCATCTCCTGCATCGCCGACTTCATCGCCGTCACGGATGCGGCCCTGGAGTCAGCCTTCCCCGGCTGCCAGCTCGTGTGCTTCGGCCACCTGGGCGACGGCAACCTGCACTACAACGTGGCGCCGCCGCCCGGCATGACGGACCGCGATTTCCTCGCCAACCAGGATGCCATCAACCGCATCGTGCATGACCAGGTACACGGTTTCGGCGGCTCCATTTCGGCCGAACACGGCATCGGCGCCCTGAAGAAGGACGACCTGGCGCGCTACAAGTCGCCGCTGGAACTGCAGCTGATGCGCGCCGTGAAGCAGGCGCTGGACCCGCAGAACATCATGAATCCGGGGAAGATCCTGTGAGAGCGCCTTCCCTCCTGCTGTGCGCGATGGCCTTGCTGGCCGGTTCCGCCAGCGCGCAGGACGTCTACAAATGCGTGAAGGATGGCCAGACCAGCTACAGCGCCACGCCATGCTCGGCCGGCCAGCTGCAGATCCTGGAAATCCCCCCGCCGCCGCCCGCCGTCGACAAGGGCGCGGCCACGCGCCAAGAACGGGTGGCCAGCCAGATGGAAGCGGCGCGCAAGCAGCGCGAACGCCTGGAAGACCAGGCGCGCGAACGGGCCGCCAAGCAGCTCGAGGCGCGCGACAAGCATTGCGCCCAGCTGCGCCTGGAACAGAAATGGGCGGCGCAGGACGCCGTCGGCGCAGGCGATAAAAACCGCGAGGCGGCGCAACTGAAAGCGCGGCGCGCGGGCGAACGCCTGGCCGTCGAATGTCTGAATTGAGTGCGCCGCTAGCCGGCCCGGCGGCGACGCGCCTGCTGTCGCGCTGGCTGCTGCTGGGCGAATGGCGCGCCCATCCCGTGCGCGCCTGTGTCGCCGTCCTGGCCATCGCCATCGGCGTGTCGCTGGGCTTTGCCATCCATCTGATCAACGCGGCCGCCTTCAATGAATTTTCCACGGCCGTCAAAAGCCTGTCCGGCCAGGCCGACGTGCAGGTGGCCGGGCGCGAAGCGCTGTTCGACGAAGCCATCTACCCGTGGCTGGCGCAGCGCGATGGCGTGGCCGTGGCCTCGCCCGTGCTGGAGCTGCAGGCCGCCGTGGCAGGCCGTGCCGGCAAGGATGGCGGCCCGCTGCACATCCTGGCGCTCGACGTCTTCCGCGCCGGCTTCATCTCGCCCGACCTGATCGGCGCGCCCGCCGAGGGCCAGCCTTTCGACACCCTGGCCGACGACGCCCTGTTCCTGTCGCCGGCCGCCCTGCGCTGGCTCGACGTGGCCGAAGGCGGCAAGCTCGCGCTGCAATCGGGCACGGGCACGGTGCCGCTGCGCGTGGCCGGTTCGCTGCAGCGCGCGCGCGCCGGCCAGCGCATCGCCGTGATGGATATCGGCGCGGCGCAGTGGCGCTTCAACAAGCTGGGCAAGCTGTCGCGCGTCGACCTGAAACTGCGCCAGGGCGTCAACCGCGACGCCTTCCAGGCCGACCTCGCGCGCGCGCTGGAAGCGCAGTATCCGGGACGGTTCCAGGTGGGCCAGCCCAACGACGAAAACCAGAATAGCCGCAACAATAACCTCAGCCGCGCCTACCGGGTCAACCTGACGGTACTGGCGCTGGTCGCCCTGTTTACGGGCGCCTTCCTCGTCTTTTCCACGCAGGCGCTGTCCGTCATCCGCCGCCGCGGCCAGTTCGCGTTGCTGCGCGTGCTGGGCATGGAACGGGGACAGCTGCTGCGCCAGGTGCTGCTCGAGGGCGCCAGCCTGGGCGTCGTCGGCGCGGCGCTGGGCATCGCCGGCGGCTATGCCATGGCGGCCGTGGCCCTGCGCTTCTTCGGCGGCGACCTGGGCGCCGGCTATTTCGCGGGCGTGCAGCCGCAGGTGCAGTTCACGCCCGTCGCCGCCTTCGTCTACTTCATCCTGGGCCTCGGCGTGGCCCTGCTGGGCTGCGCAGCGCCCGCGCTGGAAGCGGCGCGCGCGGCACCCGCCATCGCCCTGAAATCGGGCAGCGAAGAAGTGGTGACGACGCGCCTGGCGAAAACCTGGCCCGCGCTGGCCTGCCTGCTGCTGGCCGGCGCCCTGACGCTCCTGCCGCCCGTGTTCGAACTGCCCCTGTTCGGCTACCTGTCCATCGCGCTGCTGCTGATCGGCGCCATCGCCCTGATGCCGCAACTGGCAGCCGTCGTCTTCCGTTTTCTGCAGCGCATCTGGCTGCGCACGCAAACCAGCCTGCACGCGCCCGTGCGCAGCCTGACCGTGGCGCGCCTGGCAAATGCCTCGGGCCAGGCCGGCATCGCGCTCGGTGGCGTGCTGTCGAGCTTTAGCCTGATGGTGGCGATGGCCATCATGGTGTCGAGCTTCCGCGTCTCCGTCGACGACTGGCTGCTGCAGATTTTGCCGGCCGACCTGTATGCGCGCACGGCCGCCAGCGGCGGGACGGCGGGCCTGAACCCGCGCGAACAAGCCAGCATCACCGCCCTGCCCGGTGTGGCCAGGGTGGATTTCCAGCGCCTGCGCTCGCTGTCGCTGTCGCCCGACCGCCCGAATGTGATGCTGCTGGCGCGCCCGATCAACCTGGCCGATCCGGGCAAGAGCATGGTGCTGGTGGGCGACACCCTGCCCGTGCCGGCCGGGGTCAAACCCGTGTGGCTGTCCGAGGCGGCGGCCGACCTGTACAACGTCAAGCCTGGCCAGCAGCTTTCCCTGCCGCTGGCGGGCGGCCTGCACCCGTTCTTCATCGCCGGCATCTGGCGCGACTATGCGCGTTCTTCCGGCGCCATCCAGATGCCGCTGGACGACTACCGCGCGCTGACGGCCGACATGGACGTCAGCGATGCAGCCCTGTGGCTGGCCAAGGATGTCACGGGCGACGAACTGCAGCAGCGCCTGAAGGCCCTGCCGTTCGGCGCCAGCCTGGAAGTGTCGAACCCGTCGGCCATCCGCGCCCTGAGCCTGCAGATCTTCGACCGCAGCTTCGCCGTCACCTATTTATTGGAAGCCATCGCCATCGTCATCGGCCTGTTCGGCGTGGCTGCCACGTTTTCCGCCCAGACCCTGGCGCGCGCGCGCGAATTCGGCATGCTGCGCCACGTGGGCGTGACGCGGGGGCAGATCCTTGCCATCCTGGCGCTGGAAGGCGGCGCGCTGACGGCGCTGGGCATCGCCACCGGTTTTGTCCTGGGCCTCTTGATCAGCTTTGTGCTGGTCTTCATCGTCAATCCCCAATCGTTCCACTGGACCATGCAGCTGCACCTGCCGTGGCCATTGATCGCCACCGTGGCCGGCGCCCTGCTGACGGCGGCCGCTGCCACGGCCCTGATTGCGGGCCGCCAGGCGCTGTCCGCTGGCCCCATCCGCGCCGTCAGGGAGGACTGGTAATGCGCCGTTTTACTCTTTTGTTCGCGCTCTGCAGCGCCGCCGCCATCGCCGCGCCGCCCGCCTTCGCCCCCGTCACGCCGCTGCCGGCCGGCCAGGCCCTGCGCCTGCCGCACGACTTCGGCGCCCATCCCGCATATAAAACGGAATGGTGGTACGCCACGGGCTGGGTCAAGACCGCCAGCGGCGAACAACTGGGCTACCAGGTGACCTTCTTTCGCAGCGCCACGGCCACGGACGCGGATAATCCCAGCGCGTTCGCGCCGAAACAGCTGATCATCGGCCATGCGGCCCTGTCCGACCCGAAGGTGGGCAAGCTGCTGCACGACGAGAAAAGCGCGCGCGAGGGTTTCGGCCTGGCCTATGCCAAGGTGGGCGACACGGACGTCAAGCTCGACGGCTGGTGCATGCAGCGGCAGGCCGACGGCAGCTACCAGGTCAGCCTGGCCGCGCGCGACTTCGACTTGCAGCTGACCCTCGCCCCCACGCAGCCCGTGCTGCTGCAGGGCGTTGGCGGCTACTCGCGCAAGGGCGCGCGACCCGCGCAATCGAGCTACTACTACAGCGAGCCGCAGCTTGCCACCCGTGGCACGATCGCGCGCGCGGGCGGCAAGGCCGAGGCGGTAACGGGCACCACCTGGCTCGATCACGAGTGGTCCAGCCAGGTGCTCGATGCGGATGCCAGCGGCTGGAACTGGATAGGCGCCAACCTCGCTGACGGCGGCGCCCTGATGGCCTTCCAGATCCGCAGCAAGACAGGTGCTAAACTATGGGCGCACGCGACATGGCGCGATGCGTCCGGTAAGATGACGCAGTTCGCCCCCGGCGACGTCGATTTCACCCCCACGCAGCTGTGGCGTTCGCCCCGCACGCAGGCCGAATACCCGGTCGCCACCAGTATCCGCACGGGCCCCGTGCGCTGGCAGATCAAGCCCCTGCAGCCGGACCAGGAACTCGATTCGCGCAGATCCACCGGCGCCGTGTACTGGGAAGGCGCCGTGACGGTGGAGCGCGACGGCCAGCCGGTGGGCCGCGGCTACCTGGAAATGACGGGCTACGTGCAGCCGATGAAGTTATAAGCAGTACAAAATACAGTAAATATTAAGCGAAAAACAATGACAACCAGCACAGAAACAGGCAGCACGAGTACAGCAACCGCCGCAAGCGCCGCACCAGCACCCGACACCAGCCGCGAACTGAAAAAAGGCAGCCTGGCCGCCTTCAAGGGCTTGATGCCCTTCCTGACGCCGTACCGCAAGCAATTCTTCCTGGCCGGTATCGCGCTGGTGGTGGCCGCCGCCTCCACCCTGGCCATCCCCGCCGCCTTCAAGCAGATGATCGACCTGGGTTTCGGCGGCGCGGCCGGCTCGAAAAGCATCCAGCACGTGGACCTGGTCTTCCTCGCCCTGTTCGGCGTGGCGTCCATCCTGGCGCTGGCCACGGCCGCGCGCTTTTACACGGTGTCGTGGCTGGGCGAAAGAGTCACGGCCGACATCCGCAGCGCCGTCTACCGCCACGTGGTCACGCAAAGCCCCGAATTCTTTGAAACCACACAGACGGGCGAAGTCCTGTCGCGCATCACCACCGACACGACCCTGATACAGGCCGTGGTCGGCACCAGCATCTCGATGGCGCTGCGCAATGTGCTGCTGTTCCTGGGCGGCCTGGTGATGCTGTTCGTCACCAGCGCCAAGCTGGCCGGCATCATCATCGGCTTGCTGATCCTCGTCGTCGTGCCCATCATCGTGTTTGGCCGCAAGGTGCGCAAGCTGTCGCGCGACTCGCAGGACCGCATCGCCGACGCCTCGGCCATGGCCGGCGAAATCCTCAACGCCATGCCCACCGTGCAAGCGTTCACGCACGAGAAAATCGAATCGAAACGCTTTGGCGACTCCGTCGAAGGCGCCTTCATGACGGCCATGCGGCGCATCCGCGCGCGCGCGCTGCTGACCATGATCGCGATCCTGCTGGTGTTCGGCACCATCGTGTTTGTCTTGTGGCTGGGCGCGCGCGCCGTGCTGGAAGGCTCGATGACGGGCGGAGATTTAGGCCAGTTCATCCTGTACGCCTCCATCGTGGCGGGCGCCATCGGCGCCCTGTCCGAAGTGATGGGCGAAGCGCAGCGCGCCGCCGGCGCCACCGAACGCCTGCTGGAGCTGATGGCCGTCAAATCGGAAATCGAATCGCCCGCCACGCCGCTGCCGCTGCCCGCGCGCGCCGCGAATGGCGCCGCCCTGTCGCTGAACGACGTCGTGTTCTCGTATCCGTCGCGCCCCGATACGGCCGCGCTGGACCACGTCAGCCTCGACATCCGCGCCGGCGAAACGGTGGCCGTGGTGGGCCCGTCCGGCGCCGGCAAGACCACGCTGTTCCAGCTGTTCCTGCGCTTCTATGACCCGCAAAGCGGCAGCATCCGCCTTGACGGCGTGGACATCAAGCAGCTGGACCTGCACACCTTGCGCGACGCCATCGGCATCGTGCCGCAGGATACCGTGATCTTCTCGGCCGACGCCATGGAAAACATCCGCTACGGCCGCGCCGGCGCCAGCGACGCGGAAGTCATCGCCGCCGCGAAAATGGCGGCCGCCCACGAATTCATCGAGCGCCTGCCGAACGGCTACAAATCCTTCCTCGGCGAGCGGGGCGTGCGCCTGTCCGGCGGCCAGCGCCAGCGCATCGCCATCGCCCGCGCCCTGCTGAAAAACCCGCCGCTGCTGCTGCTCGACGAAGCGACCAGCGCGCTGGACGCGGAGTCGGAACGCCTCGTGCAAAAGGCGCTGGAAGCGGCCATGGTGGGGCGCACCACGGTCATCATCGCGCACCGCCTGGCCACCGTGCAGCGGGCAGACCGCATCATCGTCATGGAAGACGGCAGGATCGTCGAAACGGGCACGCATGCCTCGCTGGTGGCCTTGGGCGGCATCTATGCGAACCTTGCCGCATTGCAATTTCATCACGTACAAATCAATCAAGCAGAACCATCATGAACGCACTCTTCCACGCTAACCTGGGCATCACCGATTTCTGGACCTTCTTACTGGGGACCATTTTCATCGTCATCCTGCCCGGCCCCAATTCCATGTATGTGCTGTCGGTAGCCGCCCAGCGCGGCGTGCGGCCCGCCTACCAGGGCGCCTTCGGCATCTTCGCGGGCGACCTGATCCTCATGGTGCTGTCAGCCTGCGGCGTGGCCTCGCTGCTGAAAGCCAGCCCGGCCCTGTTCTATGTGGTGAAATACATCGGCGCGGCCTACCTGGGCTGGATCGGCCTGCAGATGCTGATCGGCTGCTGGCGCAAGCTGCGCGCACCCGCGCCAGCGGACGGCGAAGCGGCTGCCGCAGCTGCCCCCGTCAAGGAAAGCGATCCCTTCCGCAAGGCCCTGGTCATCAGCCTGATGAACCCAAAGGCCATCCTGTTTTTCATTTCCTTCTTCATCCAGTTCGTCGACCCTGCCTTCCCGAATCCCGTGCTGTCCTTCATCGGCCTGGGCCTGATCTGCCAGGTCATCAGCTTTACCTACCTGACGGCCATCATCTTTGTGGGCGCCCGCCTGGCCGAAACCTTCCGCCGCCGTCGCCGCCTGTCGGCCGGCATGGGCGGCGGCGTGGGCGCCATGTTCATCGGCTTCGGCGCAAAACTGGCCACCGCCACCCTTTAAGGAAGAACCGCCTTGACCGATCTCGAACTGCGCCAGCGCTGCCACACCGTCCTGCCGGGCCACCACCAGCCCGCCCCAAGCGCCACCTTCGCCGCCATGGCCGCGTGGTGCGAAGCCAACGACATTGCGCACGACACCTATGGCGAGGGCGCGCTGATCGAGCAGTTCGAAAACAAGGTCGCCAGCCTGCTCGGTTTCGAGGCGGCCGTGTTCTGCATCACGGGCACCATGACGCAGGTGACGGCCCTGCGCCTGGCCTGCCAGGACCGGGGCTCCTCGCTGGTGGCGCTGCATCCCACCTCGCACATCCTGCGCCACGAGCGGGGCAACCATGAATTGCTCGATCACTTCAAGGGCTTGATGATCGGCGACCCGCACCGCCCGTGGACGGTGGACGACCTGCGCGCCGTGCCCGATGCGCTGGGCGCCGCGCAGCTCGAACTGCCGATGCGCGAAATCGGCGGCCAGTGCCCGTCGTGGGAAGACTTGAACGCGATCAAGCGGCACTGCCGAGAACGCAACATCCACCTGCACATGGATGGCGCGCGCCTGTGGGAAGCGCAAGCGGGTGTTGGCCAGCCCCTGCCCGCCATCTGCGACGGTTTCGATTCCGTGTATGTGTCGCTGTACAAGGGCATCGGCGGCCTGGGCGGCGCCATGCTGGCGGGCAGCCGGCCGTTCGTCGAACGGGCGCGCGAGTGGTTCCGCCGCCAGGGCGGCAATATCGTGCACCGCACGCCCTACGTGGTGGCCGCCGCCATGCAGTTCGATGCGCGCCTGGCCGCCATGCCCCGCTATTTCGCGCGCACGCAGTGGCTGTACGCGCTGCTGGGCGACTATCCGGCCATACGCGTCAATCCTGCCCAGCCGCAGGCAAACATGCTGCATCTGCACCTGCCCGTCTCGCGCGAACGGGCCATCGCCATCCGCAACCAGGTGGCCGAAGAACACGGCATCTGGCTGTTCGGCCGCGCCAGCCACGCGGCGCTGCCCGGGCACAGCGTGGTCGAGTGGTACGTGGGAGATCAGTTGCTGGAAATGGCGGATGCCACCGTGCGGCAGGCATTGAGCCTGCTGGACCAGGCCATGCGCAAGGCGCCCGATGCCCGCTGAACGGGCCGCAGACGCGCTAGCTGCACAACAGCGCCTGCAGCTGGCTGGCCTGGCCGGGGTAGCGGCTCATGTCGACGGCCCCGCTGATGCCGCGCACGGCACCCGTACTCGCGTACTGCCAGAAGGTATAGCTGCCGCTGCCGGCCGGAATGGCAGGACTGGGCCCGGACGTGTAATGGGCGATCCACAGCGGATGGGCGAGGAACGGCGCAAACGAACCCACGCAACTGTTCCAGAAACCGGCGACCGTGTAGATGCCGGGCGTGCAGCCCAGCCTGTCGCCAACCTGCTGCAGCCACTGTGCGACGGCGGCCGCATAGGCGGGCTGGTCCAGCCCCGGCTGTTCCACGTCCAGCATGGGCGGCAAGTCGCCCTTGACGCTGCCCACCGCATTGCAAAAGTTGGCAACCTGGTCCGCCACCGGCTCGGTGGGCGAGAAAAAGTGATACGCGCCGCATAACAGGCCCGCCGCCGTGGCGCCCGCCCGGTTGCGCAGGTAGTCGCTATCGACCACCGTGCCCCCTTCCGTGGCTTTCAAGTAGACGAAAGCGGGCGCAGCGGCGCCGTAAGCCACCGTGGGCCAGTCGATGGCGCCGTTGTAGTGCGATACATCGATGCCTTGCAAAAAGTCTGCCATGCCGTGCTCCTGCCAGTGAAAATGAATGACCTTGCCGTGGCTACGCCGGGAATGGGAACCGCGCGCCCATGCCGTAGGTAAATTTGATCAGATAGCTGACGTCGGCGCTTTTCGGCTGCGCATCGGACGGCAAGGGTCCCGCGCCCTGGCCCGGCTCCGCGCTGGCGCTGGCGCCGCCATCGTGGCCGCGCAGGAAACAGCCCCGGTAATCGGGCAGCTGGAATTGCCCTCCAGAACCGCCATACAGATACCCGAGCGCCGCATACAGTTCCGGATACGACGCGCTGTCGAGCATGCGCCCGTCGCACAGCATCCAGCCCCAGGCTTCCATGACAGCGCCGGCGGTAGCGCCCGCAAAGGCGATCACTGCGCCGACGGGCGTGTCGCCAACGCCAGGCCGCATGGGGAATTGCGGCGGCGCGTGAAACGGGGCGCTCATGATGCCAGCATCGCGCTGCGCTGGGCGCTGGGCCGCGGCAATGGTTTCACGGAGACATCTGCGGGTACACCCAGGTGTTCCGCTTCTTTACTGTCACTTTGATCGGTATCAAATCGCATGGTTTGCCCTTGTGGTTTTCGTGCCAATAATGCCGTACATCACGCTTTATTATAATGATGAATTAACATTTTCGAAAAGTAAGTTTAATTCTGCATGGCACAAAAAAAGGCGCCCGAAGGCGCCTTTTCCTTGCATGGCGGCCGGGTTGGCCGCCACTACCTGCTTAGAACTTGTAGTTATAAGCGAGACCGATCAACTGCATGCGGGTCTTGAACAGGCCCTTGGTGGTTTCACCGTTGCCCGTGCAGCCAGCCATCACCGGCGAGCAGTCATTCTTGTAGTTGACTTCAGCATCCTTGAAGTCGATATAGCTGTAAGCCAGGTCGATCGACGAATTGGCGTTCAGCTTCCAGTTCGCGCCGATCGAGTACTGCATGCGGTCGCTGTCCGGCAAGGCCGGGTGGCGCAGTTCGGCGCTGCGTACGGGCGCCTGGTCGTGGGCGATACCGGCGCGCAGCATCAGGCTTTCGCTGTACTTGTAGTTGGTGCCCAGCGACACGCGGTAGGTGTCTTTCCACTGCTGGCGGATGCGCTCGGCGCCTTCGGCCGTCGGCGGGAACTGGATGTCCAGGTTCTGCAGGCGCGACGTACGGGTCCAGGTCACGTCGCCCATCAGGGCCCAGCGATCATCCATCTGATGGAAGGCGTTGACCGACAGGGTTTCCGGCGTGCGCAGTTCCACCAGCGCCTGCGAATTGACCTTGTTCGAGGCTTTGGCGATGAAGGCGTTCACGGCAGGATTGGACGTCACTTGCGAGAAGTCCCAGATGGTGCTGCCCTTGAGCTTGTGCGAAATCGACGAGCGGTAGGCGATACCGAAACGCGTGCCTTCGTTCAGTTGGTACAGGTAGCCGAGGTTGAAGCCGAAGCCCCAGTCGTGGCCATCCATCGACGCGTGGCCATCCTTGATCGGGCCTTGCAGCGCGGCGCCTGCAGCTTGTGCGGCAGCCAGGCCTTGCGTCTTGGCGATATTGGACAGGAAGGCCTGCGATGCGCTAGGCGCATATTTGCCCAGGTAGGCGACCGAACCCGGCACGTCCACGCCCTGGCCCAGTTCCGCCTTCATGTATTCGGCCGTGATGCCGAAACCGAACGAGTGGTGCTGGTCCAGCTTGAACGACACGGAAGGATTCAGCGCGATGGCTTCGAGCTTGATATTGGTGATCGCGTAGCGGCCATACCAGTCGTTGCCATAGTCGAGCTTGGCGCCGTACGGCACGAACAGGCCCGCGCCGACGGTCCATTGATCATTGATCTTCTTGCTGGCGTACAAGGCTGGCGCGAACACGGCGTCCGGCGCATAGTCCTTGGTTTCCGAGTAAGGCGCGCGATTGCCGGGGAAGAAAGGCTTCGAGCCCGAGTCCGCGTAGGTCGAATGCGGTACCACCAGGGTGCCGCCGCCGACGAACTGCGTGCCTTCCAGGCGCGACAGGCCGGCCGGGTTGTAGAAAATGGTCGAGGCGTCGCCCGCTTCGGCGCCGCTGGCATCGGCCGTACCTTGGGCGGAAACGCTTTGCGAGCCGAAACGGTAGCCCGATGCTTGTGCTGTGGAAGAGATGCCGGCGAACGCGGCAACGATCAGGAGGGGCAGATATTTATGTTTCAAGTTAGTCTCTCTTTATTATATGAAATTGTCTTCGGCATACTATCGCGGGCATCTCAACCTGACCCGTCTTGCACTTTTCTTGCCGCCGTGAACTCCAATTCACTGACGGCATGAGCGAAGCATATAATATTTTTTAGAAAAAAGCGAACGTTCGCTCTTTTTATGAAACAGCGTTGTTTTCCTCGCCAATCACGGGGCTGCAGGGGGGCAGCACGGGGGCTGGAAGCGGTATCAGAAAGCGCTGGTGCATCAGCGCCAGCATCTGTTCGGCCGGCACGGGACGCGAGATGAAATAGCCCTGCACTTCGTTGCATTGCAGCGCGCGCAGGATGTCGAGCTGCTCGCGCGTCTCCACCCCTTCGGCCACCACGCTCATGCCCAGTGCATGCGCCATCGACAGGATGGCGCGCACGAACACTTCGCCCTGCTCCGACCGCCCCAGCTCCATGGTGAAGGCGCGGTCGATCTTCAAGCCATCCATGGCGAACTTCTGCAGCTGCGACAGCGAGGAATAGCCGGTGCCAAAATCGTCGACCAGCAGGCGCACGCCCAGCGCGCGGATGGCCGACAGCTGCTCCACGGCGCGGTTCTGCTCATCCATCATGGCCGATTCCGTGATTTCCACCTCGATCAGCCGCGCATCGATGCGGTGGCGCGCCAGCGCGGACGCCAGCACCTGGTGCACGTCGCCGCGGCCGAACTGGCGCGCCGAGACGTTGATGGAGACGGGCACCAGTTCCAGCCCGCTGGCCTGCCAGCGCGCCATCTGCAGGCACACCTTCTCGATGACGACTTCGCCCAGCTGCGAAATCAGGCCGCTGCTCTCGGCCACGGGGATGAATTCCAGCGGCGGCACCATGCCATGCTGCGGATGCTGCCAGCGCACCAGCGCCTCCATGCTGCACAGCTGGCCGCTCATGGCGTCGACCCTGGGCTGGTAGACGACGAGAAACTGGTCCTGCTCCAGCGCCGCCACCAGGCTTTGTTCCAGTTCGCGGCGGTTGCGGATGGTTTCGAACAATTCGGGCTGGAAGAAGCGGTGATGGCCCTTGCCCGCCACCTTCACGGCGTACATGGCGATATCGGCGTTCTTCAGCAGCACTTCCGTTTCGGCCCCATCGCGCGGATACAGGCTGATGCCGATCGAGGCGCCCATCTTGTGGCGTTCGCTACCCAGGTAAAACGGTTCGTCGAAGGCGATGGCGATGCGCTGCGCCACCTGCTCGGCGCGGCTATCGTCTTCCACGGGGTCGAGCACGACGACGAATTCATCGCCGCCCAGGCGCACCACGTGGTCGCCCGGCCGCAGCACGGCCTTCAGGCGCAGGGACGCGGCGCGCAGCACCTTGTCGCCCTCGGCATGGCCCTGCGTGTCGTTGATATCCTTGAAACCGTCGAGGTCGATGAACAGCAGCGCCAGCATCTGCCGCGCGATGGCGGCGCGCCCCAGGGCGCCGGGCAGGAATTGCTGCAGCCAGTAGCGGTTGGGCAAGCCCGTCAAGCCATCTTCATTGGCCAGGCGGCGCAAGTCGCGCTCGTGCTCCTTGGCCGTGCTGATGTCCTGCAGGGTGACGGCCAGGCGGTCGCCGCTGCGCACCAGGCGCCGGCGTATCCAGCGCAGCTTGAACGGGTTACCTTCCGGCAGCTCGATCTCTTCCTCGGAAAAGCCGGACTGCATGGCGGCCCGGTAATTATGGATGAGGTCGCGGAAATACGGCTCGTGGGCGCGCGACTGCAGCCGCATGCCCAGCAACTGTTCGCGCCGCACGCCGAAATAGCCGGCGCCCGGCTCGTTGCAGTCGACGATCTCGAAGTCGAGGATGCTGCCATCCTCGCCGCGCAGGGCGGCAATGATGTAAAAGCCGTCGCTCGTGCCTTCCGTGGCCATGCGGTAGGCATTGCGCACGCCTTCGGACTGGTGGTGGCGCCACGCCAGGCGCAGCGACAGCACGGTGGCGACGGCGGCAAAGGCCAGCAGCAGCACGGTGACGGCCAGGGCGATGCCGATATAGATGGTGCGCGTTTCCTCGTAGGGGTGCAGCATTTCGCCGTCCGACAGCCCGACCACGGCCGTAAACGGATAGGCTTTCAGCGCCTGCCAGCCCACGTAGCGGCTTTGCTTGTCAGAAAAAGCGATCCTGCCGCCCGAATGCAGGGCGCCGCTTTCCGTTTCCAGGAAGCTGGTGTCGAGAAACGGCGTGCCCTGGCTCCCATGCGTGGGCAGCACGCGCGAACCGAGGCGCGTACTGAACAGTTCGCCCTCCTCGCCCACCATGGCGGACATGCCGAACTTGCCGAAATTGACACTGTTATAGAATTCGGAAAAATAGCTGGAGTGGATGGAAATCAGCAGCACGCCGTCGAAATTGCCATCCTCGTCTTCCAGCCGGCGCGTGAAATGCACGAGGCTTTCGCCCGCGCCCGGCGCTGACGGGGCCGCCTCGCTGGCCCGCCCCAGCGCGATGCGCAGCGCACTGGAATTGCTGCGCCAGTGGCGCAACAGGAAATCGCTGCGCTCGTTGACCCGCAGGCGCTGCAGGGGCGCCGTGGCCGTCACGGGGTGACCCTTGCGGTCGAGGATGGCGACGATGGCAAATTGCGGCAAGGCATACATGCCCTGCGTCTTCAATTGATCGAGGCGCAGCTGGCCGCGCGAATTTTCCCACTCATATTTAAGCTGTAAGGTCAGCTGGTCCATCTGCTCGAGGGTGCGCAGCAGATACTGGCCATACGCTTTCGACAGCGACGACACGCTGTCGAGCGCCTGCTGCTGCGCCACTTTCTTTTCCGCCTCCAGCTGCAGCAAGGTGGCCGTCCACAGCACCGCGCACAGGACCAGCCCCAGCAAGGGCCAGGCCAGGATCAGGCGCAGGTTGGCCTTGAAAAAATCGGCCCTGCTCATCTCCACCACGGCGGCGTTGTTATTATTTACAAATTGTCGCAAGAACATGGTGCAGCATCTGCCGTTTCTGTGTATTTCCTCAAGGACACACAAATTACCACAGAGTCATGTTTGCAGGTGAGCCCGCAGCGTAATTATGTGTGCGGCCCGCAGCCCGCCTGTCGCGCCTGCGTTACAATCACCATCCTTACCGTTGGAGAAATACATGCAGCAATATCAAGATTTGATCAAGACCGTGCTCGAAACGGGCAGCTGGCAAGACAACCGCACGGGCATCCGCACCCTGAGCGTGCCGGGCGCCATGATGCGTTTCGACTTGGCCAACGGCAATTTCCCCGCCGTGACGACCAAGAAACTGGCTTTCAAATCCGTGATCGGCGAATTGTGCGCCTTCCTGCGCGCGTCGCGCAACGCGGCCGAGTTCCGCGCGCTGGGCTGCAAGGTATGGGACCAGAACGCCAATGAAAACGCGCAATGGCTGGCCAACCCCTACCGCGAAGGCGAGGATGACCTGGGCCCCGTGTACGGCGTGCAGTGGAGACAATGGCCCGCGTATAAATTGCTCGACGCCGACAAGCCCGCGCAAATTGCCGATGCGCAAGCGAACGGTTTTACCCTGATCGCTCCCATCGCCGAAGACGGCGTGCAGAAGGTCTTGCTGTACAAGGCCGTCGACCAGCTGCGCGAGTGCCTCGACACCATCATGACGAATCCGGGCAGCCGCCGCATCCTGTTCCACGGCTGGAACCCGGCCGTGCTGGACGCCGTCGCCCTGCCCGCCTGCCATTTGCTGTACCAGTTCATCCCGAACGCCAGCACGCGCGAAATCTCGCTGTGCTTATATGTACGCAGCAACGATATCGGCCTGGGCACACCGTTCAACATCGCCGAAGGCGCGGCCCTGCTGCACCTGGTGGCGCGCCTGACGGGCTATACGCCGCGCTGGTTCACGTATTTCATCGGCGATGCGCACATCTATGAAAACCACCTCGACATGGTGGAAGAGCAATTGAAGCGCACGCCGTTCCCCGCACCGCGCTTCGTCATTTCCGACCGCGTGCCCGAGTATGCGAAGACGGGCAAGTACGAGCCGGAATGGCTGGAAAAGATCGAGCCGTCCGATTTCTCGCTGGAAGGCTATGAACACCATGCGCCCATCAAGGCGGCGATGGCCGTCTGATGGCGGTCACTCCCCTTGCAGCCCTGCACCGCAAGCTGTTTGACGAAACCGATGGCAACAAGTTCGCGCGGCTGAAAGACCGCCTGATCAAAAAGCATGGGATGGACGAACGGCGCGCCGTACTCGACATCCTCATCGGCTACGCCAAGGATGGCCAGCTGCTGCATTGGCGCAACTTCCTCATGACGGACATCATCGCGCTGGTCGAGCCTGGCGAGTGCGGCGATTTCTTTACCGCCTGCCTGGCTGTGCCCGAGCTCAGCTACTGGGCCGTCGATGGCATGCTCAAGAGCATGGGCAAGGCCGCCTACGGCCCGCTGGTGGCGCTCGCCGCCGCGGACGCCGCCAGGTCCAGCACGCGCGCCAAGGCCATCAAGAGCCTGGCCATCGCCAGCGGCCAGCCCTTCGACCGGGGCTTGATGACCGATCCCGGCCACTGGAAGCCGGAGCAGCTGCGCGTGGCCGAGGTGCTGGCCTGGCAAGCGGACGGCTACCCGGATGGCCACGGCTTTGCGGCTCCGGCCACGCATGCCTCGCTGGACGATCCACGCACGGCACTGGAAAAGGCGGCCGCAAAACTGGAAAAGAGACTGGCGGCCGAACGCAAGAAGGACCAGGACCTGGCGCGCCCGTCGAACTGGCTGGTCATTGCGGAGAATGCCGACCTGGCCGCCATCGACCAGCGTTGGACTTTGCCGGAACAATACCGGCACTTCCTGGCCCGCTATTCGCCGCTGCGCGTGTATATCGACAGCAAGCGCTACTTCCAGGGTCTGCATCTGTACGGCGCGGCAGAGCTGATCAAGGGGCAGCACGGGTACGCTTGCAATCCTGTCAACCAGGAAGTCCTTGCCGGCTGGCCCGTCCACTACGTGGTGATTGCCGATGCGGGCGCCGATCCGTATTGCCTGGATTTGTCAGCCATCGCTGACGGCGACGCGCCCATCTACACGGCCGAGCACGGCGCAGGCGCATGGCGTTTTGAACGCCATGCGGACAGCTTTGTCGACTTCCTCAAGGAAATCGCCGCCGCTGCCTAGGCTGCCTGGCCGGGCTTAGCCCGGTCCCTCGCCGCCGGGGCCGGGACCGCCTGGTCCCCGTCCGCCCGGCGGACCGAAGCGAGGTTCGCGCTCGCCTTCTTTCGCCGCCGTCGTGGCGCCGCCCAGGCGGTACGACAAGCCCACATAAATCATGCGCCCGTCGAAGCGGCGCGTGCTCGTCTCGCGCAAAGACGCGCTGTTGATGACGGTTTCCATCTTGTTGGTGCTGAACACATCGGTCACGTTCATGACCAGGCTCAGCTGCGGCGTCACCGTGTGGCGCCAGCTCATATTCAAGGTATTGTTCGGCGAGCGGTAACCCTGTCCCGACAGCATCTTGCCTTGCATTTGCAGGGCCAGTTGCAGCTGGTTATCCGCATTGACCTGGTAATTGAGGCGCGCGCGGCCGCTCAGGGCATTTGCTGTGCGCGTGCTGAGGTTGCCCAGATCGTCGGAACTGGTCTGCTGGCTGCGCGCCAGGTTGCCGCTCGTGTTCAGGGTCAGAGACGGCGTCAGCTTGCCGCTGACGCTGAACTCCAGGCCGCTCGAATGGCTGCCTTCGCCATTTTGGCGCGTGGTCAGCAGCACGTTGTCGCTGATGAAGTAGCGGTAATCGACGATGGCGTCCGTATCGCGGCGGTGGTAGGCGCGCAAGCTGCTTTCCAGGCCCGCGATCTTCGTTTCATAGCCGATCTCGAACGAATCCGTCTGCGTGGGCTTGAGCTTGGGATTGCCGGCCGACACATTAAATTCGTCGCGGTACACCACGTAGGGGTTCAGGTCGCCCGCGTTCGGGCGGCGGATGCGGTGCGCATAGCTGAAGCGCAGATTGCTCTCGTCATTGACCTTGTAGGTGGCGAACAGGCTGGGGATGTAGTTGATGTAATTATTGCCGGCCTCGACGCCGCCCGTGATCTGGCGCACGTTCAAGTCCGTGTATTCGGCGCGCAAACCGGCCAGCGCGCCCCAGCGTTCATTCAGGCGCATCTGGTAGGAACCGTACAGGGCGATGGTGCGCTCGTCCATCTCGAAACGGTTGCTGCGCATGGGATTGACGGTTTCCGCCAGGCTGGCCGGATTGATGTCCGTGTACAGGGTGTCGAAGCTGCTCTTGTTGTCGGCCACCTTGTAGCCCAGCTTGGCCGTGCCGCCCGCCAGCGGACGTTCGTAGTCGCCGCTGAAGTCGACGATGCGGTTGCCCGTTTCGCTGTGCTGGCGCGCGCGGCTGTCGAAGGCGTTGACGGGCGCGATCGCATAGGCATTGGCGTAATCGCTGTCGCTCTCGTTGGTCGACGACGATACGCGCAAGTCGATTTTCAGGGTTTCGCCCGGCAATTCGCCCTTGTGATCGTAACGCCCGCCCCAGCTGTAATTGCGGCTGTCGCCGTTGCGCACGGTGCTGCGCACATAGTCGCCGATGGTGCTGCCCGTGCTGTCGCCATTGATGTAGCGGTCGAGCGAGCGCTGGTCGTTGCTGCGCCCGTTGTACGACACGCTGGCGGCCAGGGTGTCATTCGTGTTCAGGTTGTAATTGACGGTGCCGTGCAAGCCCAGCGAGTCGTTCAAGCCATTGCTGGTGGAGCTCTGGCTGCTGGGGGCAAAGGCACCCGTGCCGCGGTCCAGGCGCTCGCGGCTGACTTCGCCCACGGAATTGCGGCCGTCATGGCGCACATTGATGCCGCCCTGGTAGCCCCACGGCCCTTCGTTGTAGGTGCCGGACACGGAACTGTTGTAGCGTCCCGCGATGCCCGCATTCGCATTCACGGTGGCAAAGCCGCCCGGCTTGCGGTTGCGCCGCATCACCAGGTTCAAAATCGGACCGCCGCCGGCTTCGTTGCCGAACTGGGCGCCGGGATTGTTGATCACTTCCACCGACTCGATGTCGTCGGCCGCCATGGCGTTCAGGGTGGCGCCCCGCGAATCGCCCTGCAGCATGGCCGACGGCTTGCCATCGATCAATATCTGCACATTGCTACTGCCCCGCAAGGACACGCTGCCGTCAGGATCGACGGCCACGGACGGCACATTGTTCAAGGCGTCGGCCGCCGTGCCATTGGTGCTGCCCACGTCGGACTTGACGTCGTAGACTTGCCGGTCGATGCGGCCCGTGGGACGTTCGGCCGTCACGCTGACGGTCGCGGGAGCATCGACGGCGGGCGCCTTGGCCGGTGCCGGTGCGGCGGGCTTGACGGCGGCGTCGCCGCTGACGGTTTGCGCCTGGACGGCGGCGCCGGAGACCAGCAGGCTGCCGCCTGCCAGACAGTGGAAAAGAAGTTTATGCATTTGGCTAAAAAATAATGGAGACGCTACGGATGAGGCGCTACGCCGCAGCGTGAGAGCACGTTCAAAGCATGCCATGAGTCGCGGCAGCAAAGCAAATGCGAACCATTGTTATTTACTTCAATTTACAAATCTCTTCCACTTGTGGTCGTACAGCCTCATCCGATGTACTGTGCGCCACCTTTGCGCTAGCGCAGCAAGCCATGGCCGCGCGCCAGTTTCAGCCAGCCCGGATATTCCGTCATCAGCAAGTCATACAGTTCCGCATCGCTGTGCTCGTCAGGCGAGCCGACGGAAAAGTAGTTGGCGTTGTCGACCAGACGCCCCTGCAATTCGTCGAGCTTTTCCAGGAAGGGGAAGTCGGAATCGGCAAACGCGGCGAGGAACTTGCTTTTCGATTTGCGCCCCTTGCCGATGCCCATGAATTGCCAGAAGATGGGTTCATTGCTGGCCCAGCGCAATTGCTTCTCCGTCGTCGCCTGGTCGCTGGTGCCGCCGTCCGTGACGAACATCACGTACACGGGCAGCTCGGCCGCGACGGGCCGCGTGCGTTCGCCGCCGGCTACGTCGGGGAAATAGAACGCGCGGATCGCTTGCATGGCGGCGCCATAGCGCGTGTCGCCTTCCAGCGGGTGGCGCTGTATAGCCTGGCCCACGTAGGTATTGCAGTTGCTCAAGGCCATGGGCGCCGGATGATGAACGTTCTTGCCGAACAGGAAAACGTCGATCTCGCCATCGTCGTCGAACTTGCAGCCCAGGGCCAGGATGCGTTCGGCAAAGCGCTGCACCAGGCCCTCCTTGTACAGCCGTCCCATGGAACCGGAGATATCGAGGCACAGGCAGACCTTGGCACGGTGCTCCGACAGGCCCACTTTTTGCAAGGACACGCCAGCCTGCTTGACGAGGCTGACCAGTTGCGGCGCCTCGCGTTCCACCCGTTTTTCCAGGTTGAGCTTGGCTTGCACGACGGCAGACGCGGCTGCCGGGGCCGCAGCTGCTGCTGGCGCGGCCTGGTCGACTTCGCCGCCGAAGTGGCGCACCAGCGCGTCCAGCCCGCCATTGAAACCCTGGCCCACGGCCATGCAGCGCCAGCCGCCATCCTTGCGGTAGAGTTCAAGCAGCATCACGGCTTTTTCTTGCGCGAAATCATTGCCCGCAAAGGCGAAGCGGGCCAGTTCGCGCCCGCCTGCCTGCAGGCGCACGTGGCCGGATTGCAGCTGCGACATCACGCCCCCGCCATCGATGGAGGCCGTCACGACGAGGCGGTCTATGCCGGCCGGCAAGCGCGCCAGCTGCAAGGCAAACTCGGCCATGTCGCCGCCGCTGCCGGCGCGCGCTTCCACGCCGCCGCACGGCGTGCGCGGCTGGTTGAAAAAGGTCATGTAGCGCTCGTCGGACAGCTTGCCGCCGGCATCGAGGCCGAAGCAGGCCACGTCCAGCGCCAGCCCCTGTGCGGCGACGCCGATCTGCAGCACGCCATCGGGAACAAGATTGGCCAGCGGCAAGCGCTGGCCCTTGGCCAAGGTTTCCATCAATGTCTCCAGTTAGTATTCAGGTACTAGGCAATGTAGCGGCGCGGATTGTCCGCATTGAAATCGTCTTCATCATCCTTGTCCTCGCCCTTGAAGACGACGGGACCGTTGAAGGCCAGCTGCAGGTTCTCGCCCTGCCAGCTCAGCCACGGCGTCGCCTCGCTGCCTGGCTCCGACGTCTTGCCGGACGGCTCGAGGATGATGCTGTCCCCCGTGATGCGCGCCATGCCGATCACATAGGTGTAGACGGTGTCGTCCTCGGCCGCCTTGGACAGGCGGAAGTCGAACGCGCACTCGACGGTCTGCTCGCCGTATTGCATGACCATTTTCGGCCGCATGGACGCCACGGACACGGCGCCGTTGGCCAGCGCCGAATACACGCTGAAGACCAGGCCCACGGTGCCGCCGTAATGGTGCGCCAGCGCGGGATTGACTTCCACCGTTTCCGTGGCCGGCTCCTTGCCGGAGGCGCCAGCCACGTCGCCCAGGTGGCGCACATAGGGCATGGCGTCGAAGTTGCCAGCCGTATCCGGCGCCTGGATGAAGCGCATCTGGCCATTCGGCAAGAGGATGCCGACCCGCAAATCGAGATCGTCGTTATCGTCGTCGCCATCGCCGTTATCGACCCAGCTGGCCTTGACGATGAGTTTTTTCGGCGCGCCCGCGCCCTTATCCAGCGATACCTTGTGCGTCTGCCCCGCCTTGGTCAGCGAGATTTTCGACAGGGATATCTTGGGCGCCGGCGCGGGCGCGGCATCGGCCTGCGCCACTTCGCCGCCGAAATGCGCGACCAGAGAGTCCAGGCCGCCATTGAAACCCTGGCCCACGGCCATGAAGCGCCAGCCCCCGTCCTTGCGGTAGAACTCGCCCAGCATCACGGCTTTTTCCTGGGAAAAATCAGCGCCCCCATACGCGTAGCGCGCCAGCTCGCGGCCGCCGTCGAGCAGGCGCAGATAGCCGCTGCCCAGCTGCGCCATGGTCGCGTCGCCATCGATGGCGGCCGTGACGACCAGGCGTTCGATGGAGGCAGGCAAGCGCTCCAGCTGGCAGCTGAAACCGGCAAGGTCGCCGGCCGGCGCCGATGCTTCCACGCCGCCGCACGGCGTGCGCGGCTGGTTGAAGAAGGTCATGTAGCGGTCGTCGGACAGCTTGCCGGCGGCATCGAGGCCGAAACAGGCAAAGTCCAGCGCCACGCCCGCAGTGGCGAGGCCCAGTTGCACGACATTGCCCGTGACGAGGCCGGACAGCGCCAGGCGCTGCCCCTTGATCAGGTTTTCCATGGGACTATATACTCAGGTGTGAAAGCTTGGGACTACGGCTCAGGGCAAGGTCCGTCGTCCGAAGGCGGTACGAATGTACAGTCAGTCCCTGGCGGAGCAAAGCCGCCATGGACTGCCGTGCTGTATTCTTGAACAAGGCTAAAAGAGCTTCGGACAACGGTTCAGGGCAAGGCGCGTCACCGAAGACAGTACGCATAGTACGGCGAGGTGACGCAACGCCGCCATGGGCCGTTTTCCGGAGCTCTTAGGCGTTGATGCCGAACGAACGTGCCAGAGGCCCCAGGCCGCCCTTGAAACCCTGGCCGATGGCCTTGAATTTCCATTCGCTGCCGGCGCGGTAGATTTCGCCGAAGATCATGGCCGCTTCCGTCGAGCCGTCTTCGGACAGGTCGTAGCGGGCGATTTCCGCGCCATTGTCGCCGTTCAGGCAACGGATGTAGGCCTTGCCCACCATGCCGAAGTTCTGCTTGCGGTTTTCCGCATCGTGAATCGTGACGGCCACGGCGATCTTGTCGATGTCGGCAGGCACGTTGGCCAGGTCGACGGCGATTTTCTCGTCGTCGCCGTCGCCGCCGCCCGTCGTGTTGTCGCCCGCGTGGACGATGGAGCCATCGGCCGACTTCAGGTTGTTATAAAAAATGAAATCAGCATCGGAACGGGCCTTGCCATCCGTTTTCAGCAGGAAGGCGCTGCCGTCCAGGTCGAAAGCGGCGCCATCGGTGGCGCGCGGGTCCCAGCCCAGGCCGATCACGATTTTCTTCAAGCCAGGAGCTTCCTTGCTCAGGTTGACATTGCCGCCTTTTTGCAAACTGATCGCCATGGTAATTCCTCTTCAATTAGTGGGTTGCATTCGGTGTTTCAGGTCACTGGGCCGGCTCCCCGGCTTGATGAGCCATGAGCCTACCATAAAGTCCAGGCTTGCCAGCCGCGCACTATTGAAAATAATGCCATGCAGAAAAAATTGCGCCGCTGCCCTGCTGGCCGAAATGACGGATAATGCCGCTCGACAGAACTTTCACCATCATGAGCGATGCGATCCCCGGTTTGAACTTGCCTGAAAACACCACGCGACTCGTTTGCATCCCCGGCACCTTGTGCGACGCGCGCCTGTGGTCGCGCCTGGCGCCGGCCCTGGGCGATGCCATCCATGTGCACCACGTGCCCCTGCACGAGGCGCGCACGCGCGCGCAGATGCAGCAGATGATTGCCAGCCACAGCGACGGGCAGGCGCACCTGGTGGGCTTTTCGCTGGGCGCCTACCTGGCGCTCGAACATGCGCTGGTGCACCCGCAACGTGTCAAGTCCCTCACCTTGATCGCCAATTCGGCCAAAGGTTTGCTGCCGGCGGAAGTCGAAGCGCGCCAGCGCATCGTCACCATGCTCGAGCGCAATGCCTATGCGGGCATCACGCGCCAGCGCCTGCGCGAACTGCTGCACCCGTCGCATTTGCAGGACGCCGGCATCACGGGCCTGATCCAGCAGATGGGGCTGGACCTGGGCAAGGAGGTGTTGCTGGCGCAATTTCTCACCACCATCGACCGCCCCGACCTGATGGCGCGCTTGCCGGAACTCGATATTCCCGTGCTGATCGTGGGCGCCGTGGACGACAAGCTCGTCAACCCCGACGACCTGCGCGACATGGCGGCCCGCCTGCCGCAAGCCACCTTGCACTTACTAAAAGACAACACCGGCCACATGATTCCGCTGGAAGCGCCCCGTCCGCTGGCCGACGCCATGCGTGCGCATCTGGAGGCGGCAGGCAATTTCAACGATAATGACGGGCATCGGGCCATGCCCCCACCACTTTCACAGAACCAATGAGCACACTGACCATCATCGTGGCCACCGACCAGCAAGGCGGCATCGGCATAGCCAACACCCTGCCGTGGAAGCTGCCGGAAGACCTCGCGCACTTCAAGCGCCTGACGACGGGCCACCCCATCCTCATGGGCCGCAAGACCTTCGACTCCATCGGCCGGCCGCTGCCGAACCGCCGCAACATCGTCATCACGCGCAATCCGGACTGGCGCCACGAGGGCGTGGAAGCGGTGCCGTCGCTGGAAGCGGCCATCGCGCTGCTCGACGGCGCCGAAGGCTATGTCATCGGCGGCGCCGACATCTACAGGCAGTCGCTGGCCCTGGCGCAGCGCCTGATCATCACGGAAATCGGCCAGACTTTTGACTGCGACGCGTTTTTCCCTGCCGTGGATCATGCCGTATGGCAAGAAACCGCGCGCGAGGCGCATGTCTCGGAGAAATCCGGCCTGCCTTACGCCTTTGTCACCCTGCAACGCAAAGCCTGATAAGGTTGCTATTCATTGGACAGAATGTTGCTGTAATACCCCTGTCACACCTTTGCGTCACGCTAGCGCTTGCTCGTGACGCCTGGGGGCGATATTTTTTTCCCGCAGACGCTGCATTTCTGCGAGAATCCCGTTCTTATTTTTTTTCTGCGTCTGCCGGGTTGCTTTGCCGCCTGAAGTCGCGCCCTAGTCCGCCCCTCCATTACGTCAGGGGCGGCTTGCTTTTTTGGAGACATGCATGAAATTTCGTTTCCCTATCGTCATCATTGACGAGGATTTCCGTTCTGAAAATACGTCCGGCCTGGGCATTCGCGCCCTTGCCGCCGCAATGGAAAAAGAAGGCATGGAAGTGCTGGGCGTGACCAGCTACGGCGATTTGTCGCAATTTGCCCAGCAGCAATCGCGGGCGTCCGCCTTCGTGCTGTCGATCGACGACGAGGAATTCGGTGCCGGTTCCATCGAGGAAACGGACCACGCGCTCAAGTCCCTGCGCGCCTTCGTCGAGGAAATCCGCTACAAGAACGCGGACATCCCCATCTATCTGTACGGCGAAACGCGCACCTCGCGCCATATTCCCAACGATATCCTGCGCGAACTGCATGGTTTCATCCACATGTTCGAAGATACGCCGGAATTCGTCGCGCGCCACATCATCCGCGAAGCGAAGTCCTATCTGGACGGCCTGTCGCCGCCGTTCTTCCGCGCGCTGGTGCACTACGCCAACGATGGTTCCTACTCGTGGCATTGCCCCGGCCACTCGGGCGGCGTGGCCTTCCTGAAGTCGCCGATCGGCCAGATGTTCCACCAGTTCTTCGGTGAAAACATGCTGCGCGCCGACGTCTGCAACGCCGTCGAGGAACTGGGCCAGCTGCTCGACCATACGGGTCCTGTCGCCGCGTCCGAACGCAATGCGGCGCGCATCTTCAATGCCGATCATTGCTATTTCGTCACCAACGGTACGTCGACCTCGAACAAGATGGTGTGGCACTCGACCGTGGCGCCAGGCGACATCGTCGTCGTCGACCGCAACTGCCACAAGTCGATCTTGCATTCGATCATCATGTGCGGCGCGATTCCCGTGTTCCTGATGCCGACGCGCAATCACCTGGGCATCATCGGCCCCATCCCCCTGCACGAATTCACGCCGGAAAGCATTGCCCGCAAGATCGAGGCGAATCCGTTCGCGCGCGAAGCAAAGAACAAGAAGCCGCGCATTCTCACCATCACGCAATCGACCTACGACGGCGTGATCTACAACGTGGAAACCCTGCGCGAAATGCTGGACGGCAAGATCGACACCCTGCACTTCGATGAAGCATGGCTGCCGCACGCCACCTTCCACGATTTCTACAAGAATATGCACGCCATCGGCAAGGACCGTCCGCGCGCCAAGGAATCGATGATCTTCTCGACCCAGTCCACGCACAAATTGCTGGCCGGCCTGTCGCAGGCCTCGCAAATCCTCGTGCGCGAATCGGACACGGTCAAGCTGGACCAGGACGCCTTCAACGAGGCTTACCTGATGCACACCTCGACCTCGCCGCAATACTCGATCATCGCTTCGTGCGACGTGGCTGCGGCCATGATGGAAGCGCCGGGCGGCACGGCCCTGGTGGAAGAATCGATCATGGAAGCGCTCGATTTCCGCCGCGCCATGAAGAAGATCGACCAGGAATGGGGCCAGGACTGGTGGTTCCAGGTGTGGGGTCCGTCCAGCTTCAACGACGAAGGCATGGGCCAGCAGGAAGACTGGATGATACGCGCCGAGGATGACTGGCACGGCTTCGGCGACCTGGCTCCCGGCTTCAACATGCTCGACCCGATCAAGGCGACCATCGTCAATCCGGGCCTGTCGCTGGACGGCCAGTTCGGCGACACGGGCATCCCCGCGTCCATCGTCACCAAGTACCTGGCCGAGCACGGCGTCATCATTGAAAAATGCGGCCTGTACTCGTTCTTCATCATGTTTACCATCGGCATCACCAAGGGCCGCTGGAATACCCTGCTGACGGCCTTGCAGCAATTCAAGGACGACTACGACAAGAACCAGCCGATGTGGCGCATCCTGCCGGAATTTGCGGCGACCAACCCGCGCTACGAAAAAATGGGCTTGCGCGACCTGTGCCAGCAAATCCACGATTTCTACAAGGCTTACGACGTGGCGCGCCTGACGACGGAAATGTACCTGTCGGACATGATCCCGGCCATGAAGCCGTCGGACGCGTTCGCCAAGATGGCGCACCGCGAAATCGAGCGCGTGGCCATCGACGAACTGGAAGGCCGCATCACGTCCATCCTGCTGACGCCGTACCCACCGGGCATTCCGCTGCTGATCCCGGGCGAGCGCTTCAACAAGACCATCGTCGACTACCTGCGCTTCGCGCGCGACTTCAACGAGCGCTTCCCCGGCTTCGAGACGGATGTGCATGGTCTCGTGAAACGCGAGGTCGATGGCAAGCGCGGCTACTTCGTCGACTGCGTCAAGATGGATGAGAACGCCTAAAAATCGTCCATGGCGGCGTTGCATTGCCTAGCCGTACTATTCGTACTGTCTTCGGCAATGCGCCTTGCCCTGAACGTTTTTAGTCATTCTCGTGACGTTGCTTGATGACGTTGCTGGAACGGTAGTCATTAACGCCGCCTGATGCAGATCAGGCGGCGTTTTTCATTTCCGGCTACCGCGCACGCTTGTGCCAGATCAAACGGCCGGGGTGGCGGGCTTCTAAGATGGGCGACTCGTGGCCTCGTGATGGCTGGCATATGGCGCTCAAGGTGTGGCTGGAAATCGTGCAGCAGGCGGCGGCTGGCAGTGGCGCGCTGCTGCTGGCGGCCTTGCAGCAGGCTCAGGTAACTGTCGCCCGGCGGCACGATGGCGACGGAGACGGGGACGAAGCGGGCATCGTGCTGTTTGCCGAAGCCGATGCGGCGCTGCTGCACGCGCTGCCGGCGCTGTGCCGGCACGCCTCCGTACTGGCCATTGCCGCTTGCGGCCAGGCCCTGAGCTGCGCGCAGCAGCGGGCCGTGCTGGCGGCCGGCGCCCTCGATGTCCTGCTGTGGCCGGCCGGTAGCGCCGATGCGGGCCAGGTGCTGGCACGGCTGCAGCGCTGGCAGGCCGTGGCGCAGCTGCTGGCGTCAAACGCCGTGCGCGGGGCCCTCGTGGGCGGCAGCGCCGTGTGGACCGCCTTGCTGCATCAAGTGGTGGAAATGGCCGCCTTCAGCCAGGCCTCGATACTGATTACGGGAGAGACGGGCACGGGCAAGGATTTATTGGCGCAACTGGTCCACCGCCTCGGCAACTGCAGCGGCGACTTCACTATCCTCGACTGCACCACCCTGTCGCCGGAACTGGCAGGCAGCGAACTGTTCGGCCACGAACGGGGCGCCTTTACGGGTGCGGCGGGCGCGCGCGACGGCGCTTTTGCCCTGGCCGACGGCGGCGTGCTGTTTCTCGACGAAGTGGGCGAACTGCCCCTACCCCTGCAGGCGCAGCTGTTGCGCGCCATCCAGGAACGCAAGTACAAGCGCGTGGGGGGCAACACGTGGCAGCCGACGCAGTTCCGGCTCGTGTGCGCCACCAACCGCGAACTGGAGCGCGAAGTGGCGCGCGGCGCCTTTCGCGCCGACCTGTATTACCGCATCGCCGGCTGCCGTTGCCGGACGCCGCCCCTTCGCGAGCGCCAGGACGATATCCTGCCCCTGGCCCGGCATTTCCTGGCCGAACTGGCCCAGCAAGCGCCGCCCCCGCTGGACGCGGCCGTGCGCGAATACCTGCTGCTGCGCGACTATCCGGGCAATGTGCGCGAGCTGCGCCAGACCGTCACGCGCATCTGGCACCGCCATTGCGGCCCCGGCCCCATCACCATCGGCGCCCTGCCTCCCGAAGAACGGCTGCAGGCGCCGCCCTGGCCCGACCAGCACTTCGAAGCGGCCGTGCGGCGTGCCCTGGCCCAGGGTTGCAAGCTGTCGCACATCACGCGCTGCGCCGCCGACATGGCCATCCGACTGGTGCTGGCCGAGGAGCACGGCAACAACCAGCGCGCCGCCGCCCGCCTGGGCGTGACGGACCGCGCCCTGCAGATACGCCGCAAGACGGCGGCCTGCGCGACGCAAGCGCCCGCAGCTCCGATGCCGGCCGCGCCGAGGCCGCGGTGATCCGCCTCACGCCAGTCCCGCCAGCCGCAAAAAATTGCCGCCCGTGATCAACGCTGCGTCCGGCGCCGGCAAGCCCAGCAAATGAATCTTGTGCAATTCCAGCCCCGGATGCAGCCAGGGGCCATCCGAGCCGAACAAGACCTTGTGCGGCCCCGCGCGCTGCACGGCCTGTTGCAGCAGGTCAAAGCGGCGCACGCCGGAACTGTCCGTATGGATGTTGCGGTGGCGGGCCAGATGGTCGATCAGCGCCAGCTGCGCCGCCCAGTCGTCGCCGAAGCTGCCCAGATGGGGCAGGATGAAATTGACATCGGGATACTGCTGCGCCAGCAACTGGGCCACGGCCACCTCGCCGGCCGGGTCGTACAGCACGGGCAAGCCGAAGAAGCGCGCCGCATCGCACACTTCGCCGCTGATGCGCGCGTCCAGGCGGTGCGCCTTGATGCCGACAAAACCGTAGCGCTCGACGGCCGTGCGCACCAGGTCCATGACGCGGCCCCGGTCGCGCCGTGCATGCACGAAGGCAAAGCCATAAAAACGCTGCGGATCGGACGCGACCAGGCGCGCCACGGCGTGGTTGGCAATCGCGTAATCGGAGTGGAAAGTGGCGAACAGCACGCTGCGGCCTATGCCGGCCGTCCGTGCGCGGCGCAGGTAGGCGTGCAGCGGCGCATCGCTGTCCCACGGCCCGCTCAAGCCGTCGCCCGGTCCCGCATGGCAATGGCAATCGATGACGGGCGCCATACCTGTCGCCTGCGCCGTTCAGTTCCAGTCGCCCATCACGACGATGCGGTTGCCGCGCCGGCGCCAGCGCCCGCTCTCTTCCTCGGTCTGCGGCGCGGGCGAGCGGAAGTGCGGCAGTTGCTGGTGCAAGGCCCGCGTCAGCGCGCTTTCCACGGCGCGCGCGCTGCCGTCGCTGTCGGCCGCCAGGCGCGCCGCCTGCCCCGCGATGCGCACGAAGCGGCGCGCCAGTTCCAGTTCGCGGTCGGCCGGCGCTTCGGCGGCCATTTCCAGCTCGAGCGCACTGCTGGCGGCGCGTCCCAGGGCCGAGCCCAGCGCCGTGCCCACGCCCGGTATCGGGATCATCGACCCGAGGGCGCCGCCGACAAAGGGCAAGGCCGTCTTGGCCACGGCCTTCAAGGCGCCGCCCAGGGGCTTGGCCACCTTGGCAATCGTCGAACCCACTTTTTTGACACCCTTCCACACGCTCTTGAAGACGTTGCCCAGAAACTGGTCGAGTTCTTCTTCGCTGGCCACTTCCAGCAATTCCATGGCCAGCTGCAGTTCTTCCTCTTCGCCAAACACGGCCCGCGCACTGCCCTTGCCGGGCCAGTCCTGGCCGAATTCCAGCACTTCAAACGCGGCGCCGGCCCGCTGCCGGCATTGCGCGCACGCGCATTCGAGTTGGTGCATGATGCTCTCCTTCGCAATGTTCAAGACCTGGCTGCCAGGCCTCCATTCAGGTCCACATTTCACCGAGCACGGCCAGTTCCAGTTCGCGCCGCTGATTGGTCAGCACGCCGCGCTGGTTGGCAAACATGTCGTCATGGATGCGCTGCTCGATACGGCGCCGCTGCGCCGCCGAGGCCAGGGGCGCCACATACACCTGGTGCGTGCTCAAGTCGACGGCCAGCATCTGGCCGCACAGGCGGTGCTGCAGCAGGCGCCGGTGCAAATCGTCCGTCTGGCCGCTGTAGGCGCGACGCCGCCCGCCCGCGTCGAATTCGATCACATACAGGCCAGGCCCCCGGCCATTCGGATCGCGCAAGGCATTGGCCAGCGGCCCCAGCGCCTGGTAGGTCAAAGCGGCAGCTTCCGGCACCCGGCCCATGGTGCCGGCCAGGGTCGGCGGGATCTCGCCCTGCATCTGGCCATCGTCCTGCCCCTGGTCTTGTCCGACATCCTGCCCCTGATCCTGGCCCCCGTCCGGTTCCGGTTCCTGCTGGCCGCCGAAAGCGGGTTCGGCCAAGGGATACGGCGCTGGATAGATGGTCGGATAGATAGGTGCATAGCCGCCCCAGCCACGGTAGCGCGGCGGCAGATATGGCAGGGGATGCCCGGCATGGCGGGGCGGCCGGCGGCCCTGTCCCTGGTAGCGGGGCGGGATGGGACGGCGCTGTCCGCGCAAGGGCGGCCGCGCGCGCAGCCCGCCGCCGCGCATGCCGCCGCGGCCTTCGCCGGGCCGCCAGCGCTCGCCCTCCCATTCGGCTTCGGCCTCGTCCTCGCCTTGCCATTCCTGCGACCACTCCTGCGACCATTCCCCCAGCCATTCCTGCTCCCCGGCCGCTGCCGGCTGCCCCGCAAAGGGCAGCACTTCAAACGCGTCGTTCATATCGCCTCCTGATGTGATGTTCAAGCAAATCCATCGCCTGTTGCACTTGCCCTGGTGTCTGGTCGGCCCGCAGCAGGAAAGTCAGCGCGCCGGCGCCGCCGCCCGCCTGCGCCAGCGCCAGCACGCCCGCTGCGCGCAAGGCCGGCTGCAAATGGGCACGGCCGGGCAGGCGCTGCACGGGGAAGCTGCCGCCCCGGCAGGCGATGCCGGCGGCCGCCATCCCGGTCCGCCATTGCGCCACCCTGTCCGCCAGCCTGGCCCGCAGGGCGTCGCCGTGGTGCGCATTCAGGGCCAGCGCGTGCCGCGCCGCCGCCAGCAAGGCCACCGAAGGGGGACTGGCATGCACGCGCGTCTGGCTGTGCGCCTCGAAACGCCGCAGCAGGGCGCCGCAGCCGGCCAGCACGGCCAGCGGCACGCCCAGGCCCTTGGCCAGCGAGGCGCCCACGATCAGGTGGCCGCCGGCCTTGTCGTAACCGCCCGGCAAGCCGTGCAGCCGCGCCGAGCCGCCACCGGATGCGCCCGCCACACCCAGCACTTGCGTGTCGTCCAGCAGCAGATAGCCGCCGCCCTGGCGCGCCAGGGCGGCATAGGCGGCCAGCGGCAAGACTTGCTCGCTGCCCGGCACATAGCCATCGGCCAGGATCAAGGGACGCCGCCCTTGCCTGCCCCAGGCCGCCGCCAGCCGCCGCAGCACCGCCACCTCGCCGCTGGGAAAGACGCGCAAGGGCAGTCCCAGCGCCTGCGCCCGCTCCGCGCCCCAGCGCGCGATGGCGTAGCTGCCGCCATCGACGAGGATCACCAGCTTCTCGGCGGCCAGCATGCCGAACAGGTCCCAGAACAGGTGCAGGGTCGACGGCAGCACGCAGGCCGCCTCGCAGCCTTGCAGCGCCGCCAGGCTGGCTGCCAGGGCTGGCGCGCCCGGCGGCTCGCGCAGGGCTGCCGGCTGGCCCAGGGTCAGGCTGCGCCACGGCGCCAGCTGGGCCGACGGATGACGCATGCCCAGGTAGAGGGCACTGGTAAAGTCGAGCATGCACGCGCCCCGCCCCCGCCCTAGACGCTGCGCAGCTGCTGGCTCAGGCGCTGGCGCAGCAACACCGAGGGCATCGTCGCTTCGACCACCGGGTCGCTGCTGTCGACGGACAAATCCACCCCCGTGGCAGCGCGGTAGCCGTGGATGTAGCCCTGCACCTGGGGGCGCCAGAAACGCGCCCAGTTGAATGCCTGGGTCGGCTCATAGATGTCGCTCCAGTTGCCATAGCGCACGGAGAGCAGCAATTGCTCGCCAAAGATGGCCAGGTTACGGAAATGCATCACGCTCGTATCCGTCCAGCCCTGCAGTTTCTTCATGGCGTCGACCCTGTCCATCCACGGTTCCGGATACGCCACCATCACGCGCGTGGGCAGGAATTCGCGGAACTCGGGCCGCGCCAGCATCCATTGCTGCATCAGCATCTCGATGCGCGCCGTCGACGGCAAGTCGCCAAACTGGTTGTGCGCGCCCTGCGACAGGATCAGGTGGATTTCCTTCAAGGCATTCAGCACGGGGAAGGCGTCCGCCTTGACGGTGGTGTCGTCGTCCTGCTTGTAGAACGAGGTGAGCAGGCGCAGCAAATGGTGGAACGCTTCGAGGAATTTCGAGCGGCTGTCGGCCGGCCGGAAGTGCTGTACCGCCTTGCCGTCGAGGCGCACGCCGTAATGGTGGTCGTACTCGTAATTGCGGCGCACCACGGTCAGCCGGTGCTGCTCATCCTGGGTGTATCCCCACAGCAAGTTGTTCAGGGGACGCAGCATGTCGATTTCCGTGTTCGACAGGGGATCGAGGCCGCTGCCCGGCGCGCGCAGGTTCTGGAAGCGCTGCGTGATGGCGTTCATGGTCTGCACCAGCATGCCTTCTTCGTGCCAGTACGACCAGATCAGTTCCAGCAGGCAAGGGTTCGCCAGCTTTTCCTGGATGATGCCAAAACACAGGTCCACCTCGCCTTCCTGGCCGCGCGGGATGCTGATGGGGATGTCGGGCAGCTTGCGGCGGATCACGGCCAGATAGGGCAAGGTCTGGAAGCCGTCGATATTTTCCAGGTAATCGTTGCGCAGCACGGTTTCCAGGTCGCGCCCCTGGGGAATGTCGCGCCGGTCCAGGTAGGCGTTGTCCTCGGCCGGATTGAAGGCCAGCGGCTGGTTCAGCACGCCGCAATTGACCATCACGAACGCTTCCGTCGCCACTTTCAGCACGCGGTAGGAATCGGAATCGGAAAACGGCAGCGCGCGGCGCTGCTTGAGCTGCTGGAACATGTCGGCTTTTTTCACGAAGCGTTCCTGTTCGAAGCCGCGCACATTGGCCAGGTCGCCGCAAAACAGGCTGTCCATGAAATGCAGGTAATTCGTAAACGACATCGCTTCGGTGCTGTTGCGTATCAGGGTCCACAGCGGCAAGTCTTCCGTCGGCTCCGTTTCCGTGCGCGTCAGCGACACGCCCACATTGCCGGAGATGGGCGTGGGCTGGCGCTCTTCCGTCTCGTACTCCGCATCCAGCGCCAGCATGGCGTTCGGACTCAGCCCTTCCGGCACAGGCAGGATACTGCGCAGGTCGGACCGCTGCGACAGCATCATCTGCGCCATGAAACGGTGCATGCCGACGCGCCGCACGGGTGTGGAAAAGGCGTTCGGCGTGCCGCGCATGGGCACCCATGGCGCGGCGGCCAGCACCTGTACCTGGTCGCGCCCGTCGGCGCTCTGATCGCCGTCAAACGAGACGGTGGCCACGGCGCGGTCGCCCACCCTGCCGAACTGGCAGTCGCTGGGTTGGCAGTCCGGCGTTTCAAACGCCAGCGCCACCTGCGGATTGAGCTGCGGCTTGAAGCACAGCACGGCGCTGCAGCCCGCTTGCACCGTCACGCACTGGGGCGCCGTGCTGGGAAAATTGCCATACACGCCCACGTAGCTGCCCGTCGCCAGCTCGGAAAATACGGTGCTGCCACGCCCATCCGTCCAGCGCACGCCCACCAGCATGGCGGGGTCGGCTTGCCAGGCGGCGGCATTGAAATCATGGCAGTCGGCCTGGGCGCCCCGGTACAGGCTGATGGCGGCATTGACGACCATGGCCCCGCTGTTCTGTTCGTGCACGGTGACGGCGATGCTGCCGCCCTGCTGTTGCGGGCCCGCCCGCCCCGCCGCCCCGCCCCTGCTGCTCATCTTGTTGCTCATCTTGCTGCTCATGTCATTCTCCTCAATGGATAATCAAACGGGATGCCAGGGGCGGCAGCCTGCCGGACTGGCGGCCATGCCGCACGACATCGGCGCACAGCTCCGACGTGTCCAGGGTGCTGCGCAGGGCCCAGTGGGTCAGCAAGCGCCCCAGCAGCTCGCTTTCGTCTTCCGGGCTCAAGGTGCCGCTGGCGCGCGCCTGGCCCAGCACGGCAAACACCAGGGTCGGCGTGGCCTGGTACATCTGCGCCGGCGCCAGCGTCCAGCTGCGAAACAGCTGGGCCAGCATGGCCGGCTGGCGCGCCTGCACGGCCATGGCTTCGGCCAGCGAGCTGCCGCGCAAGGCGGGCGGCCGGTGCTGCACCAGCACGCCGACCAGGGCCGCCATGCTGGCCTGCAGCTGCTCCAGCAGGCGCTGCCGGGCCGGCGGCAAGTCCGTCAGCGGGTAGTACGACAGCCACAGCTGCTCCAGCCGGTTCCATTGCGGATGCGGATACAATGCCCGCCCCATGGCGCAGCTCAGGCGCACGCGCAGCCATGGCACCGGGTGGGGGTCGTCGACATTGAGGCGGAACACAAACACGCGCGGCAGGCTGACCACGCCGATCAGGCCCAGGGTGGCGGCCACGCCCACGCGCGCCAGCGACCAGAAATCGGCCACGATCTCGGATATCCACCGTTCCCACAGCTGCCACACGTGCACGGGGCCGCTGCCGCCGTGCTGCATGGCTTGCAGCACGGGGCGCAGGGACGCCACCAGGTCCAGCAGCGCCGCGCCCTGGTGTCCGACCTCGTGCACCAGCGACGAGGCGATGCTGCTGCCGATCATGCGTTCGCGCGGCAGGCGGATGATGGCGACGGGATTGTCGCCGCCGCCCGGCAGGCGCGTGCGCGCACGGCGGATGGCCGCACCCGGCCCCCGGTCCAGGTAGCAGATGACGGGCGGCGCCTGGTACACCTCGCCGGGCAGCGCCAGGGCATCGGCGGCAACGATGTCGAGGCCGGCCAGCCACACGCCCGTCTTGTGCTCGCTGCGCTGCGTGATGACTTCGTTGAACAGGTCGAACTGGGTCAGCGCGGCATTGAATTTCAGGCGCAGGAAAGTGAAGCGGCGCTGCGCCTCGGCCGCCGTGGCCATGCTGGCGCCGTCGGCCTGCTCGCGCCGCAGCCACCACTGGAACTGGGCCACCATGCGCCGCAACTCGCGCCGGCCCTGCACCAGCTGGCTTTCGATGGCCGACTGGGCGCTGGGCATCAGGGCGGCCGCCAGCACCGTCGGCTCGATCAGCGCGAACGGTTCCAGCCGCGCCAGCCGCGTCAGCAGCGAGCGCGCCTCCTGCGCCAGCATCCAGGCAGCGTAAGCGCCGATGGCCATGATGTCAGACGCCGTACAGGACGATCTTGTGGCCCTGGCGCGCCCAGCGCCCGCTGGCGGGACGCATGCCGGCCTGGCTGCGCACGCCGGCCGGCGCCATGCCGCCCCCCGCACCGGCGCCGCTGCCGTTCTGCGTGGCGACCGGGCCGCCCGGCCGGCCCAGCAGGCCGGGCGCGAACTGGCGCGCCGCCGCGCTGGCCGCCGCCTGGGCGATGGCACGGGGGTCGCCCGCGCCGCGCGCCTGGGCGGCGCGGTTGACGGTGTCGGCGGCCAGGCGCACGAACTGCCTGGCGCCCTCGAATTCGCGGTCCTCGTTCGACGACGCTTCCGCTTCCAGCCCTAGCGCGCTGCCCGCTGCCGAGGCCAGGCCGCTGCCGATCTTGGCCCCCAGCGGGCCGCCGAAATAGCCGCCGATGGCGCCGCCCGCCAGCGGGATGGCCTTCTTCGCCACGCCCTTGAGCACGCCGCCGATCGCCTGGCCCACGGGCGACTTGATGATGCCGCCCGCCACCGAGGCGGCCTTGCGCAGGAAATTGCCGAGAAACTGTTCCAGTTCCGCTTCATTGCTGACCGACAGCAGCTCATTGGCCAGTTCCATCTCCTCGGCCTCGGAAAACATGGCGTTCGACCCGCCCTCGCCGCTCCACTCGCCCTGGCCAGACTCGAACTGTTCCGCCTCAAATCCGGACATTTCCTGCCCGTATTCCAGGGTCGTACGATCTATGTCATGCATGATGAACTCCTCAAAGTTAACACCTCGGTTGACACCACAGCGCCGGACCAGCTGGCCGCCCGGCTAACAATCGAGCACGACGATGTGCCCGCCCTCGCGGCGCCAGCGGCCAGCGTCCCGCCCTGGCGTGTGCGCCGCCTGTCTGAGCAAGCCTGGCGCCGCGCTGCGTGCCACTTGCAGCAGGGCCGCCTGCACGCGTGCCCCGGGTGCGCGCGTGCCCGCGGCGCCGTCCTGCGCCAGCGCCGTATTGACGGCATCGATCAGATGCACGACCTGACGCGCCAGTTCGAATTCCTTGTCTTCCGGGCTCAGGCCTTCCAGCTCCATGCCGAAGATGCGCGCAGCGCGCCGCTTGAGCACCTGCGGCGCGCCCCCATGCAGGGGCAGCAGGGGCGCCACCACCTTGCCCAGCAGCTGGCGCAGCGGCCCTTCCAGCGGCGTGCCGCGCACCTGCTGGCCCGCCGCCGTGGCATCGAGCTGGCGCGCCAGATAGGCGTCGAACTGGGCCGGCGCCTGCAGCTCCAGCAAGTGCGCGGCCAGCGCCAGTTCATCCTCCTGCTGCAGCGCCAGCATGCCCTGCACTTGAGGCAATTCCATTTCGGGACGATAGGCGAGCAGGCGGCTGGTCATGGCGGGCTCCGGTGAAAGGCGGCGAGTGGTCCATGCCTACCTGACGCAAGGGGCATGCCAGCAATTGCGGCAAGGGGCAGCAGGGAAAGGCGGGACGAACGGCGAATGGCATTTCGCCGATGACGTAAAAACCATCGTTTCCAGCGAAGCGAGTTTCGTTGTCAAGATGAGCTTTCAAACAAGCTTAATCGGCAGGAATGATTACGTCGCCTATCCGCCACAGTGCCTGGAATCGGCAAAAAATATTTTTCATTTTCAAAAAATAAAGTTCGCTCTATACCGGCGAAAACAGCACGAACACCACGGCAACGTCAGTCAAAAGCAAACGTGGCCAACACGTAAATAGTTAATTGCAAACAGAATTTTGGTAGGCAAGCCCTACAATTAACGGGCCAGAATTTGATTGCCTGAAAGAAACTAAATGACCGACCCTACTTTGCGCCGTTTGCTGGCCCTCACCTTGTTCAGCCTGCTTGCCGCCTGCGGCGGCGGCGGTGGCGGCGACAGCAAGACCGGCACCACCCAGCCCCCCGACGTATCGGTGGTGCCGCCAACGACCACCGCCCCCGGCACCTCGCCCGGCGATACCATACCGCCGCCGCCCCTGACCACGCCGCCGGCCAATCAGGCGGCCACCTTCACGCGCGCGGAAGCATCGCGCTTCCTGGGCCGCGCCACGTTCGGCCCGGACATCGCAGCCATCGACGCGCTGGCTGCCAGCGATAGCGATGCCTGGTTCCGCGCGCAGTTTTCCAAGCCGCAAACCTTGCACCGCAAATACATCGACGCCAAGTATGCGGCCGCAGGCACGGCGGCCACCAAGGCCGTGCCAAACGACTTTTATGAATCGTTCTGGCAGCAAGCCGTGCGCGGCGATGACCAGTTGCGCCAGCGCGTGGCCTTTGCCCTGTCGGAAATCTTCGTCGTCTCCACGCAAAACGAGGCCGTGTGGCCGCAGACGCGGGGCGTGGCCAGCTATTACGACATGCTGGGCCAGTACGCGTTCGGCAACTTCCGCACCCTGCTGCAAGGCGTGGCCACCCATCCGATGATGGGCTTGTATCTGTCGCACCTGCGCAACCAGAAGGAATCGGCCACGCGCACGCCCGATGAAAATTTCGCACGCGAAGTGATGCAGTTATTTACCATCGGCCTGTACCAGCTGAACGCGGATGGCTCATTGAAAATGTCCGGCGGCAAGCCCATCGACACCTATACGCGCGACGACGTGGGCGGCCTGGCAAAGGTGTTTACGGGCTGGAGCTGGGCGGGCCCGGACCAGGCCGCAAACCGTTTTTATGGCAGCGTGGCCGATCCGGACCGCGACTGGAAACCGATGCAGAACTATGCGGCGTTCCACTCCACCAGCGAAAAACGCTTTCTCGGCGTGAGCGCGGCCGCTGCCGGCGGCGGCGAGGCGGACATGGCGCTGGCCCTCGACACCCTGTTCAACCACCCGAATGTGGGCCCCTTCTTTGGCCGCCAGCTGATCCAGCGGCTCGTCACCAGCAACCCAAGCCCCGCCTATGTGGGCCGGGTCGCGGCCGCCTTTGCCAACAATGGCTCGGGCGTGCGCGGCGACATGCAGGCCGTGATCCGCGCCGTGCTGCTGGACCCCGAAGCGCTGGCGCCGGCCGGCAGCACCCTGCGCACAGGCAAGCTGCGCGAGCCGCTTGTGCGTCTGGGCAACTGGATGCGCGCGTTCAACGCCAAGGATGCGGCCTTGCAGTACCGCATCTATTACCTCAGCGATCCGCTGGCGGGACTGGGCCAGAACCCCATGAACGCGCCGTCCGTCTTCAACTACTTCCGTCCCTCGTACGTGCCGCCCAACTCGGCGCTGGCAACGGCGGGCCTGGTGGCGCCGGAAATGCAGATCACGTCGGAACCGTCCGTGACCGGCTACCTGAACTTCATGCAGGACGCCATCCGCGGCGGCGTGGGCGAAAGCCTTGCCGTGCGGGCCGACTACTCGGCCGAACTGGCCCTGGCCGACCAGCCGGCCGCCTTGCTTGACCGGGTCAACTTGCTGTTGATGTCCGGCAATATGTCGTCCAGGCTGCGCACGAAAATCCTCTCGGCCGTCACGAGCATCGCGATTCCCGCCGCCAGCGGCAGCAATGCCGCGCAAGTGACGACGGCCAAGACCTACCGCGTGCAGCTGGCCATTTTCCTGGCCATGGCCTCGCCTGAATACCTGGTTCAAAAATAAGGAAGCAGCATGACTATCACCTCCCATTTCTCGCGCCGCCGCTTCCTCGGTTCCATGCTGGGCCTGGCCGGCAGCACGGCCGCGCCATTCGCCCTCAACCTGGCCGCCATGGGCCAGGCCGCGGCCCAGTCCGCTGACGACTACAAGGCCCTCGTGTGCCTGTTCATGGCTGGCGGCAACGATACCTTCAACACGGTGCTGGCCACGGACACGCCGTCCTGGAGCGAATACCTGCGCTTGCGCAACACGGGCGGCAATGACTCGATCCACCTGCCCGGCGTGGGCGAAACGGGCGGCGTGCTGCCCATCGTGCCCGCCACGGCGCAGGCTGGCCGCAGCTTTGCCCTGCATCCCTCGCTCGCCCCCGTGAAAGACCTGTTCGACGGCGGCCGTGCCGCCATCGTCGCCAATGTGGGCACCCTGATCCAGCCCGTGACCCTGGCGCAATACAAGGCAGGCAACGTGGCGCTGCCGCCAAAACTGTTTTCGCATAACGACCAGCAATCGACCTGGCAATCGGGCTTGCCCGAAGGCGCCAGCGTGGGCTGGGGCGGCCGCCTGGGCGACCTGCTCGGCACGGGCAACGCCAATGCCACGTTTACGGCCATCTCGGCCGCATCGAACGCCCTGTTCCTCAGCGGGCGCCAGGTGCGCCAGTTCCAGGTGGGACAGGCGGGCGCCGTGCCGATCCGCAATATCGGCGGCAGCGGCTATCTGTTCGGCACCACCCAGGGCGAGACGGCCTTGCGCGACATCATCAGCACGGCGGGCGACGACATGATGGAACAGGAACACGTGGCGACGGTGCAGCGCGCCATTTCCAGCCAGAGCGTGCTGAGCGGCGCCATGCTGGCAGCCGGCGCAGGCGGCGTGCCCAATCCGCCGCCCTACGTCAACCCGAACACGGGCGCGTCCAGTGTCAACCAGCTGGCCGTGCAATTGCAGACCGTGGCGCGCATCATCGGCGGACGCGGCGCCCTGGGGGCGAAACGGCAAGTGTTTTATGTGACACTGGGCAGTTTCGACACGCACGACCGCCAGAAGGAGCTGCATGGCGACCTGATGGCCCGCCTGGCGCACGCGCTCGCGTATTTCGACGCGACCCTGGCTACCCTGCAGGGCGCCGACGTGCGGCCCCAGGTGACGACGTTTACGGCGTCGGACTTCGGCCGCACCTTCAGCAGCAACGGCGACGGCACGGATCACGGCTGGGGCGCCCACCACTTTGTCGTGGGCGGCGCCGTGAAGGGCCGCGACATCTACGGCGCCTTCCCCGTCACGGGCCTGGGCCATGCGCTGGACGTGGGTTCCGGCGCCCTGCTGCCGACCACGTCCGTCGACCAGTACGGCGCCACCCTGGCCAAATGGTTCGGCGTGGCCGACAGCCAGCTGGCCGACGTATTCCCGAACATCGGCAACTTCAGCCAGCGCGACCTGGGTTTCATGACGGCAACTTAACCATTCACGGCGATGAGCAGGGTGACGACGTAGCCATCCGCGGCGTTGCCCGTCACCGTGGCCATCTGCAGGCTGGTGCCGTCGCTGAACACATTGTCGGTGGCGTAGCTGACCTGCGCCAGGTTGCGCACGCTGGCCGTGTAGCCGCTGGCCGTGTAGGCCTCGTTTAACGTTGCCATCGGGAACGTGAACTGCGAGGTCTTGATGCGGTTCGCGGCGCTGGCTGCCTTGGCCAGGCTGGGATAGACCTCGAAATGCACGTGCGGCATGCGCCCCGCGTAGCAGCCGGGAAAGATGGTCGTAAACGCCAGGTTGCCGGCGCTGTCCGTTTCCTGCACCCCGCGCAGGTAATTCTGCGCCGTCACGCCGCTCGAATACAGCGAATACAAGCCTTCGCGGTCGCAATGCCACAGGTAGACGGCATAGCCGGCCAGGCTGGCGCAACTGCCGCTGGCGTTGAGCAACTGCAACTTGATCGTCAGCGGCACGCCTGCCGCCACGCCCGTGGCGCCATTGAAACTGGCACGGATATCGCTGCGCACCACGCCCGACTGGTTCAGCACGTTGATGATGCTGCCGCCATTCGTATTCGTGCCATCGGCCGGATACGGTCCCCCTGTTTCCTCGGGAATCACCGTGCAGGCGCCCGCTACCGGCTGCGTGACGGCGCCCGAGGTGCCGGAGCTGCCCGTGCCGGCGGCGCTGCCTGCGGCCGTGGCGCCGGCGTCCGTGCCGCCACCGCAGCTGGCCAGGGGCACGGCGGCGGCGCCCGCCAGCAGCCAGCGCAGCACTTGCCGCCGCTCGGCCGCCTGACGTCCCATCATTTCGAGGTCGGATGCCAGACCGTGATCATGTAATTCCATAAATACTCCATCAAGTGGGGCAAGCCCGCCAATGCGGGGCTCAGGCTGGCGCACAGGAACAGTGCCTGCGTGGCCCGTTGCGCGAGCGCCTTCCTGACGGCAAGGGCGAGCTTGCGTTCCATGGTTCAGGCCGTTGTATTGACCAGGTTGCCGCTGGCGGACAGGCCGCCGCCCGCACTCGCCGCGCCCAGGCTGCCCGACAGCGCCTGCAGGAAACTGCTCAGTTTGCTACTGCTGCCCGTGCCCGTGCTGCCCTCATTGCCGCCCAGCGCGCCAAGCAGGCTGGCAAAGCTGGACTGCAAGTCCGTCACGCTGCTGTCTGTGCTGTCGCTGCCATCGCTGCTGGACGACGAAAGTTTTTGCAGCAGGCTTTGCAAATCGGATTCGATATTGCCGGGACCGCCTCCGCGCGCGCCACTGCCGGGTGGCGGTCCCGACGGGGGCGCGCCGCCCTCCTCTTGCCCGCCGTTACTGCCACCGCCTTGCGCATGCAGGCTGCCCATCAGCTGATGCAGGAAGGCGCCCAGCGCCTGGCCCACGTCGCCGCTGCTACCCGTGCTGCCGGTGCTGTCCGTGGCACCGTCGCTACCGCTGGCGTCGACCGATACGCCGATCGACGACAAGGCGCTGGAAATGGCGTCGAGAAACGCGCCATCGTCGGGCTTTTGCGGCCGCGTGCCGCCGGTACTGCTGGTGCTGCCGGTGCTGCTGCCGCCCAGGCGGCTGAACGCGCTCAGCTGGCTGGCGGCGCTGTTCGAATTCAAGGCACTGATGCTCATGCTCGCTCTCCTTGTCGCTTATTGGGGATGGCGCGGGCCGGGACGGCTGTCGCGCCGCTGCTGCGCCTGCTTGCGCTGTTCCGGCGTCAGCACGGCCAGCAATTGCTGCTCCAGCCGCGCCTGCTGCAAGCTGATCGCCGCCATGGCTTGCGCCGCCGTGCTTGCCAACGCGCTGGCCTTCGCATCGTCGTACGCGCCGGACGCGGCCAGTTCGCGCAGTTGCGCATGGGCCTTGTAGGCGATCTTTTCCTGCTCCCGCAGCAAGGGCGCCTGGGCGTAGGTGGCGGCGAAGACCTTGTCCTGCTGCGCCTCGCTCAGCTCGATGCCGCGCAGGAAGGGCGGCAAGCCTTGCGGGCCGGGTCCGCCCGGGCCGTGGCCGAAGGCGGGCGGCGGCCCTTCCATGGCGCGTGGCGGCGGGCCGTCCGGCGCCGGGGTCTGCTGGGCCAGTGCGACCAGCGGCATGCTGCAGGCGGACAGCAGCAACAGCGATACGGCGATACTCAGGTATTTCATCGGGCTTTCCTTTCGTGGCGATCAGCCCTGATTGTCGGCGTCTGGCGTGTAAAGCAACGTTAGGGCCGCGTAAAAGCGTGTAAAGGAAGGGGCGCGAATGTAAGCAGACGTATGTAAAAGCGGGTAAAACCGTCCTGAACAGCCCCCTTTGGCTGCTATCATCGGGCGATATTCACCCGAAAAAAGCACAGGCATGAGCAAGGTTTTGTTAATCGATGACGACGTGGAGCTGGTCGGCATGTTCCAGGAATACCTGACGCAGGAAGGTTTCGACGCGCGCGCCGTGCATGACGGCGAAAGCGGCGCGGCCGAAGCGCTGACGGGCCTGTACGCCATCGCCGTCCTCGACGTCATGATGCCGCGCATGAATGGCCTGGAAACCCTGCGCCGCATCCGCGCCGGCAGCAACCTGCCCATCCTGATGCTGACGGCGCGCGGCGACGACACGGACCGCATCGTGGGCCTGGAGCTGGGCGCCGACGATTACGTCACCAAGCCCTGTACGCCGCGCGAGCTGACGGCCCGCATCCGCGCCATCCTGCGCCGCGCCCAAGCGGCACCGCACGACGGCGCAGGCCCGGCGCCGCTGACCGTGGGCCAGCTGACGATGTGGCCCGAGCAACGCCGCGTTTCCTGGGCCGGCGCCCACCTGGAGCTGACAAGCACGGAATTCAACCTGCTGGAAGTGCTGGTGCGCCATGCGGGCAAGCCCGTGAGCAAGAATCAATTGTCCGAACTGGGCCTGGGCCGGCCCATGGCACGCTTCGACCGCAATATCGACGTGCACCTGAGCAGCCTGCGCCGCAAGCTGGGCAGCCTGGCCGACGGCCGTTCCTGCCTGCAGACCGTCTACCGTCTCGGCTATCAGTTGATCAAGGAGTAAGCGTGGGCCGTCTGTTCTGGAAGTTTTTTCTGTGCATCATGCTCGCGCAAGTGACGGCCACCATCGGCATCGGCGGCACCTTCTGGCTGAAAAACCGCGCCGCGCAGCAGGAGCGTGCCCTCGACATCGACACCAGCCCGCCCGCCCAGATGGCCATCGAAGCGGCCAGCGCTACCCTGGAAGCGGGCGGCAGCAAGGCCTTGCAGCAATTTCTCGGCAAGATGGAGCGCATGCGCGTGTTTGCCGTCGATGCCCAAGGACAAGAACTGATGGGCCGTACTGTCCATCCGGCGATACTGGCCAAGGCGCGCGCCCTGCTGGCGCAAGGCTTGCCCCACGCCGTGGTGCGCGAGGTGGGCGGCAGCGACGGCGTGCGCTATCTGCTGTTCCTGCCCTCGTCCGTCCGCTTTCGCACTGCCGAGGCAGGCGCCGCGCGCGATACGCTCAATGCCGTCACCCTGAGCGGTCCCCGCGCCATGAGCGGCCCCCGTGCCGATGCGTCCGGCATGCCGCCGCCCCGCCCCGATTTCCAGCGGGGCCCGCCGCCCGGTCCCCGCATGGACAGCCCCTACCGTACTTTCATTCCCCTGGCCGCCGCCATCGCCGCCAGCCTGCTGTTCTCCTTCCTGCTGGCCTGGTATTTTGCGCGTCCCATCCGCGACTTGCGGCAAGCGTTCGAAGCCGCTTCGCACGGCGACCTGGCGCCCCGCTTTCACGCCAGCGGCAAGCGCGGCGATGAATTGACGGACCTGGGACGCGATTTCGACCGCATGACCAGCCGTTTGCGCAACCTCATGGATAGCCAGACGCGCTTGCTGCACGATGTGTCGCACGAACTGCGCTCGCCGCTGGCGCGCTTGCAGGCCGCCATCGGCCTGGCGCACCAGCAGCCGGACAAGATGGACGCCTCGATGCAGCGCATCGAGCGCGAAAGCGAACGCATGGACAAGCTGATCGGCGAACTGCTGACCCTGTCGCGGCTGGAAGCGGGCGCCAGCTCCCCCCTCAGCGAAGACGTCGGCATCGCCGACCTGTTGCACGACATTATGGAAGACGCCCGCTACGAAGCGAAGGCGCGCCAGGTGGACATCGCCCTGGCGGGCGACGCAGCCATCGCCGACGCCGCCGTCACGGGCAGGCCGGAACTGCTGGCGCGCGCCGTGGAAAACGTGGTGCGCAATGCCGTCAAGCACAGCCCCGATGGCGGTACCGTGGAAGTAAATCTGTCGCGCCTGCATGACGGCAAGCAGGATCTGCTGCGCATCGCCGTGCTGGACCGGGGGCCCGGCGTGGCCAGCGCCGACCTGGCCCGCATCTTCCAACCGTTCTTCCGCGCCAGCAATACCCAGCACAGCACGGACGGCCATGGCCTGGGCCTGGCCATCGCCCAGCACGTGATCAGCGCCCATGGCGGGCGCATCGGCGCCAGCTTGCGCAGCGGTGGCGGGCTGTGCGTGGAAATGCTGTTGCCCGTCAAGACGCCAGGCTGAGCTATCGTCAGCCCGGCGGCAGGCAGGTCCCGGACCGCGTCAGGCCTGCGTGTCGATGATGCTGCCCAGAGTGGACGAGCTTGATTTGGCCGGACTCGTCGCCGTATCGGCGCTGCTGGCCGCAGGCGTGTCTTGCTGCGCCGCCTGTTGCGCGGCCGCCGCTTGCAACTGAGCAATTTGCGCCTGCAAGGCCTGGATCTGCTGCGCCAGCTGCTGCTGCAGCTTTTGCGACGCCTCCGTCTGCTCGCCCTTCTGCGATTCCGTCAACTGCTTTTGCGCCGCCGTGATCTGCTTTTGCAGCGCCGCGATTTGCGAACTGCTGCCCGAACTGGCGCTCCCCGCCGCGCTGGCCGTGCCGACCGCGCTGCCTGAACCGATTGCCGCTACCATGATGCCTCCTGAATGTTTCGATACCAAGGTTAACGGCAGGCATGGACGCCGATGTAGTGCCGCGGGTGTAAAGGCAGGTAAAGAGCGCTGCCGGTACGCACTCTTGCTCCTCGGCACAAAAAACTGGCACACTGGCGCTTCCCCAGCCACGCCTCGATCGGATCGCCATGCCCCTGCTGCCCGCCCTGCCCGACCTCGTGCCCCGCCAGCGCTGCGGCGTGATCGAGTTTCCCGTCCACCACATGCGCGGCGGCACGTCGACGGGCCTGGTCCTGCATGCATCGTCCGTGCCGGCCGACCTGGCCCTGCGCGAGGAATTGCTGCGCCACCTGATGGGCGTGCCCCAGTCCGGCCGCCAGGCGGGCAACCGGCAGATCACGGGCCTGGGACGGGGCGCGCCCACCAGCAACAAAGTCTTCCTGGCCGAAGTGGAACGGCACGCGGGCCAGCCGCGCCTGGTCAGCACCCTGGCGCAGCTGGCCGGCGAGCATGGAAATATCGATTGGAACGTGAACTGCGGCAATATGTCGTCCGCCCTGCAACTGTGGGGACTGGACAGCGGCGTGATCGAGGCACTGGCCATCGGCGCGCACGACATCGATATCCGCAACACCAACACGGGCGTCATCACCACCTCGCGCATGGTGCGCGAACTGGACGGCAGCTTTACGGCCACCGGCATTCCCGGCGTGCCCGGCAGCTTCCCCCGCGTGGACCTGTTCCTGCAGCAACCCGCAGGCGCCAAGACGGGCAAATTACTACCGACAGGCAAGGCGCAAGACCAGGTGCACGGCTATGACGTCTCGTGCGTGGACGTGGCCGTGCCCATGGTCATCGCACTGGCCAGCCAGTTCGGCAAGACGGCGCAGGAAACGGTACAGGAACTGGAGGCGGATCCCGCTTTCATGCAGGCCATCCGCCAGGTGTGGAGCGGGGCGGGACTGTTGATGGGCTTGCGGCGGCGCGATGGCGAACCGATGACATTGGAAGAACTGGAACGCAGCGAAACCATCCCCAAGTTCTGCATCGTGGGCGCGGCTACGGGAGAGGGAAATATTGCGGTACGGTACTTTACACCCCAGGCGGGCCATGCTTCGCTGGCCGTCTCGGGCGGCTGCTGCCTGGCGGCGGCCTGCCTGATACCGGGCACGGTGGCGCATGCGCTGGCGCGCGGCGTACCGCCCGTCGGGCAGGCGGATACGGAGATCGAGATCGGCATAGCAAACCCGGCCGGCATCCTGGACACCACCATCGTGGCGCGCCAGGCAGGAAACGCCATCGCCATCCACGGCGCGGCTTACCGGCGCAGCACGCAAATCTTGCTGCGCGGCCATGTTCCCCTGTACCAGCCGTCAGCCGCGCTGAAAGCATGGCTGCTGAAACAGCTGTGAGGTGAGGCTGGGGGCTGGGGGCTGGCGCCCCACCCTTCAATCCATCAGGTCTTCGGCAGGGTCACGCCCACCTGGCCCTGGTACTTGCCGCCGCGGTCCTTGTACGACGTTTCGCACACTTCATCGGATTCGAAGAACAGCACTTGCGCCACGCCTTCGTTGGCGTAGATTTTCGCCGGCAGCGGTGTCGTGTTCGAAAACTCCAGGGTCACATAGCCTTCCCATTCCGGTTCGAACGGGGTGACGTTGACGATGATGCCGCAGCGCGCATAGGTGCTCTTGCCCAGGCAAATGGTCAGCACATTGCGGGGAATGCGGAAATATTCCACGGTACGGGCCAGCGCGAACGAGTTCGGCGGGATGATGCAATAGCCCTTGCCGGACACGTCGACGAAGTTGTTCGCGTCAAAATCCTTGGGATCGACGATGGTGGTGTTGATGTTGGTGAACAACTTGAACTCGTCGGCGCAACGGATGTCATAGCCATAGCTGGACGTACCGTAGGACACGATGCGGTTGCCGTCGCGTTCCTTGACCTGGCCCGGTTCGAACGGCTCGATCATGCCCGTTGTTTCCGCCATGCGGCGTATCCATTTATCGCTTTTAATCGTCATCGCAGGGGTATCTTTCTAGAATATCGGAATGGCGGGGGCAGCGCGCCTGGTGCAGGCGCGGCCCGAATGGCAGGATTTTACGCGAAAAACCGCCACTTTTGGCCCTTGCCCGCTGAAAATCCTTGCCAGTCGGCTAGTGTCTAGCCAACAGCGAGGTGATCATCTCGCGCACCACTTGCGCCGTCAGTTCCGGGTTTTCCATGGGAAACAGATGACCGCCCGGCACCTGGCGGAAAAACTTGCCGACCAGCTTGCGCGTGGCCGTCAAGCCCGCCTGGCGGCATTCCACCGATTCCGTGCCGCCGATAAAGCCGATGGGCACAGGAAAGCCATCCTTGACGAGGTCGCCGATATGGTGCGGCAGGCTGCGGTACACGTCCGTTTCCACCTCGCGCGTAAAGCGCAGCTGCACCCCTTCCGGATGCGGCGCAAGGCCGCTGTCTATGTAGTCGCGCAACACCTGCGGCGCCCAGATGGCGAACATGTCCTTGGCGGCAAAATGCTCATACGCGGCTTGCGCATCGGGCCACAGCTTGCGCCGCCGGGCGGAAAAGCGCGAAGGGGAAAACCGCTCGCCCAGCGCCGTGTTGCGCGCCAGACGCACCAGCATGGCGCGCCAGCCCGCCACCACGGGCGAATCGAGCAAGACCACGCAGCGCACCAGGTCGGGCCGCTGCTTGGCCACCATCACGCTGAGCATGCCGCCCAGCGAATGGCCGACGAGGATCACGGGCGCCGTATAACGGCGCTCCAGCTCGTCGATATACTCGCGCACCAGCTCGGGCCAGCCCGTGCTGACGGGGTATTCGGGGTCGTGCGCATGCATGTCGAGCGCCTGCACGTCGTAGTGCTGGCCCAGCAAGCCGAACAGCCTGCGGTAGGTGCCGGCAGGATAACTGTTAGCGTGGGCAAAGTGCAGTTGCGGGAGTGTCATCGTGGGACGGTGCCGGTGAATGCGATAGGCAATTGTAATGGCATGCCGGCAAGACGTATCAGAGGAAGGCCTCTAATTGCCCGCCCACGGGCGCCATGCCGGGCACGAACGAGGCCAGCACCTCGCCCAGCTCGGCCATCGACTCCACCACGCAAAAAGCCTCGTCAAACGCATGGTGCCGGTTCATGGGATTGCGCAAGACGATGCATTCCAGCCCCGCCGCATTGGCGGCGCGCAAGCCGCGCGGCGAGTCTTCCACGGCCACGCAATGGGCGGCGGCCAGGCCCAGGCGCTGCAAGCCCAGCTGGTAGCCGTCGGGCGCCGGCTTGCTTTCGCCATACATTTCACGCGTCAGCACGAAGTCGAAGTGCGGCAGCAAGCCCGTAGACGCATGGCTGATGCGGAAATGCTGCTCATACGCACTGGTGACGACGCCCATGGCCACATGCGGGCGCAGCGCCGCCAGCACGTGGCCAATGCCGGGCATGGCCAGCTGGCGCGCCTGGCGCAAGCGCTGCGCAAACAGCGCGGTACGCTCGGCGCGCAGGCGGTCGACCAGTTCAATCGCATGGCCCTGCCCCAGCAAGACATGCCAGGCGCCATAGTTATTGTCCAAAAACCAGTCAAAGAATTGCTTCGGCGTCAGGTCTATGCCGTAGGGCAAGAGCAAGTCGCGGTTGCTTTCGTAAAACAGCTGCTCGGTGTTGACCAGCACGCCATCGTTGTCCCACAGCACGCCCTGGATGGTTTTCATGGCTTGTTGTCGTTCAAAAACTTACTTGAAGAAGATGTCGTAGGACAATTTCACGATCAATAGCACCAGCAGCACGAGGAACAAAATGCGCACGAAGGCGGCGCCGCGGCGCACGGCGATCCAGGTGCCCGTCAGGGCGCCCAGGATGTTGCACACGGCCATGGGCGCGGCCACGGCATAGACCACGTGGCCGGCGGGAATGAAGAAGGCCAGCGCGGCGATGTTGGTGGCGATATTCACCAGCTTCGAGCAGGCCGAAGCGAGGATGAAATCGAAGCCGAATACGCGGATGAACAGGAAGATCAGGAAACTGCCCGTGCCCGGACCGAACAGGCCGTCATAAAAGCCGATGGCGCCGCCGATGGCGATGGCGAGGATGCGTTCGCGGGGGCCGATGGGCCGCGACTCGCGCATGCTGCCGAAGTCCTTCTTGATGAAGGTGTAGATGGCCATGATGATGATCAGCACGAGCACCATGGGGCGCACCACCTGCTGCGGCACGTAGGACACGGCAGCCGCGCCGATGAACGACATCACGAAGGCGCTGGCCACGGCCGGCAGCACCAGCAGCCAGGGGATGTGCACCTTGCCCACGAAAGAGCGGGCGGCAAACGTGGTGCCGCAGGCGGAAGCGAATTTGTTAGTACCCAGCAAGGACGTCGACGCCATGTTCGGCATCAGGTTGAACAGGGCCGGCAGCTGTATCAGCCCGCCCCCGCCCACGGCTGCATCGATGAGGCCGGCAAAGAAGGCGAATAAACACAGCAGCGAGATGGTCAGCATGATAGGCAACAAGGAATGGGCGACAGCGGCAGTATAGGCGCCGTAGATTTTTCCGGATGCAACTTCAAATTGCGGAAAACGCAATCAGGCGTAACGCTTGACGGAATGCGCCCCGTGCGGTCTACTGGCCTCTTTTACCGGGAGCGCGCAATGTCGATGAAACTGATGTGGGAAATCCGCGCCTTCTGCACCGTGGTGGAAAAACGCAGCTTCATCCACGCGGCGCGCATGCTGGGACGCTCGCCGTCGGCCGTCACGCGCGCCATCCAGTTCCTCGAAGACGCCATCGGCGCCGAGCTGATCCTGCGCACGCAAAAACAGTTCACCCTGACGACGGCCGGCGAAACGTATTACGCGTCGGCCAAGCACTTGCTGGAAACGCAGGCCGAGGCAGAAGATCAGTTGGCCGAGCTGAGCAACTCACCGCAAGGCTGGGTGCGCCTATCGGCGCCGGAAATCCTGTCGCTGGGCTTTCTGCCGAAAGTGGTGGCGCAATTTTCGCGCGATTACCCGAACGTGTCGATGGACATCCATTTCTCGGACAAATCCATCGATCCCATCCAGGAAAAGCTCGATTTCGCCATCCGCGGCGCCTTTCCCCAGTCCAGTGAACTGATCGGCTATCCCCTGTGGAATTACCGCCGCTACATGTACGCTTCGCCCGGCTATATCGCCCGCATGGGCGCGCCCGAAGAGCCGGAAGAGCTGGCCGGCCACGACATCATCATGCACTCGGCTCCCCGCATCCTGCGCGACTGGCATTTTGTTTCCAGCGAGCGCAACGTGCGCTACCAGGTGCAACCGCGTTTCCGCTTCACCTCGGGCATCGCCACCTTCCAGGCGGCACTGGAAGGCGCCGGCATCGTGCGCCTGGCCAGCTGGCTGGCCGAGCCCGCCGTGGCCGCCGGCACCCTGCTCAGGGTCTGTACGGCGTACCGGCTGACGTCGTCGAAAGAGCTCGATCCCAGCATCCATGCCGTCTACGGCAGCTCGCGCATGGCCAAGGGGGCGCGGCTGTTTCTCGAATATGTGCGGCAAAAAGGGATGGAAATACCGGATGAACGGGGAAGCTAGCGCCTATTGCGCCACGATGGCATCGCTATACACGGCGAAGTCGGCGCCGTCGAAGACAAAGGCGGCCACCTCGCGCATGCCCAGCCGTTCATGCGCGCGCAGCGAGCCGATATTGTCGCGCCGGATGAACAGCACCGCCTCCGCACCCCCATGCTGGGCGCGCATGGCCGCGTACAGCAGCGCCAGCAAGCCCTGCCCCCGTTCCGAGTCCGCAATGCAGACGGGACCGTAAACATAGGCGCGCTTTCCTCCCGCATACGCCGCCAGCATGGCCAGCACCACAGGCGCTTGCGCGGTGGCCGTCGCTGCACTGAACAGCACGCCAACGACAGGCCCGTCGCCACGCGCCGCGCCACGATGACGGGCGATGCGCCGTCCGCCATACTCGTCACCTTGTCGCGCGAAAACTCGCCCGTCAGGCTGCCGCCCTGCGAGGGGGAGTTGGCTTGCAGCAAAGCCGTGATGGGAGCGATGTCGGCGGCCTGGGCCGTGCCGAGAAGATAAGCGTGGCGGGAATGGCGCAATCGGGACTCCTTGGACGATGGTCAGGGAAGAGTAGCATGAAAGCGCTAGCGACCATGCCAGTAGCGCGGCCGGCTGGCCCGGTACTGCGTCACATCAATATCGTCCCCGAACGCCAGCACCACCGCCCCCGTCACATCCGTGCGCAGCCGGGCAATGCCCATGTCGCCATAACGCGCATACACCTGCGCCTTCGGATGTTTATAGCGGTTGCGGTGTCCCACCTGGAAAATCGCCAGGGCCGGATGCACGGCGCTCAAAAACGCCGGCGTGGACGAGGTGCCGCTGCCGTGGTGCGGCGCCAGCAGCACGTCGGCCGCCAGTTCGCCGTCGGCAGAGCGCGCCAACAATTGCGCTTCCTGCGCCGCCTCGATGTCGCCGGCCAGCAAGATGGCATGCTTGCCTGCCGTGATTTTCACGGTACAGCTGCGGGCGTTTGGTTTCAGGGAAATGTCTGTGTGGCTGGCGGGCAATGGATGCAGCATGGCAAAGCGCACGCCGTCCCAGGTCCAGCTATGGCCCGCCATGCAGTGCAGATATGGCAGGCGGGCTTGCCGCCGGGCCTCGACGGCCGGGTGGCCGTCGAACAGGGACGAGGCCAGCCAGCCTACGCTGATATTTTCCAGCAAGGATACGGCGCCGCCCGCGTGATCGAGGTCGCTGTGGGAAATGATCACGCCGTCGAGCCTAGCGATGCCGCGCGCGCGCAGATAGGGCACGATGACTCTGCTGGCGCCATCGGAATCGAGGCTGTAGGCGGGCCCCGTGTCATACAGCAGGCGGTGCTTGTGTGTTTCTATCAGCACGGCCATGCCCTGCCCCACGTCAAAGGCCGTCACCCACAGCTGGCCCGGTGGCGGGCTGGACGGCAAGGCCGTCAGCAGCGGCAGCCAGCCCAGCATGCCGGCCCAGCGATAGGGCCATCCCCGTGGCGCCAGCAGCCATGCCGTGCCGAACAGTGCCCAGCAAAAACTCCACCATGGCGGCGCAGGCGCCGTCCATACGGCAAAGCGGCGCGCGCCCAGCCAGTCCAGCACCTGCGCCAGTATCTGCACGATGGCGTGTGCCAGCAGCAACAGCCAGTCGCACAGGGGTGCGGGCAGCAGGCTGCCCGCCAGCGACAATGGCGTGACGACCAGGCTGATGACGGGAATGGCCAGCGCATTGGCGACGGGAGACACCAGCGAGACTTGCGAAAACAGCAGCATCGTCAACGGTACCAGTCCCACCGTCACCACATACTGCGTGTGCGCGCCCAGCGCCACGGTGGCGCGCAGGCGCCGCCAGCGGCTGGCGCTCTCCGGCAACGGCGCCGTGGTGCGGCCTGCCGTCGCGTACAGCATGGTGGCGACTGCGCCGAACGACAGCCAGAAGCCGGGCCACAGCACGGCCCACGGGTCGAGCAGCACGACCACGCCCAGCGCCAGGCACAGCACGTGGCCTATGCTGGTGATGCGTCCCAGCCACAAGGCCAGCGCCACCACCAGCAACATGTACAAGGTACGCTGCGCCGGCACGCCGAAGCCGGCCAGCAGCACATACAGGAACGCGGCCAGCGCGCCGGCCAGCGCCGCCACCTTTTGCGCGGGCAGCAGCAAGGGCAGTTGCCGCTCCGTAAAAAAAGAGCGCCGCCACAGCGCGCCCGCACCGAGCGCAAAGAGGCCCGCGATCATCGTGATGTGCAGGCCGGAAATGGAAATCAAGTGGCTGACGCCCGTGCGGTTGAACACCTGCCAATCCGACTGGGGGATGGCGCGCTGGTCGCCCACCACCAGCGCCACGATCACGCCCGCATACTGTTTGCCGTACAGGCTGCGCAAGATGCGTGCGCGCAAGGCCGCGCGGCTGGCTTCCACCACATTGCCGAAGGACGGCACGAAGGCCGCCAGGCGCACGTTCGGCGTGTCCGCGCGCGGCTGCGGCCGCACATAGCCCGTGGCGCGCACACCCTGCTCCAGCAGCCAAGCCTCGTAGTCGAAGCCCAGGGGATTCGCGTTGCCGTGCGGGCGCTGCAGCCGCACCGTGAGGCGCCAGCGCTCGCCCGGCTGCACATCGCCCACCTCGTTCGTCACTTCATCGCGAAAGCCCGCATACCAGGACAGGGCAATCAGGGGCGGCACCTGCACGCCAACGGCGTTTTCCACGGCAAAATTGAAGCGCACGCCCTGCTCGAAGCGGTACGGCAGGCTGGCCACCGTGCCGGTGACGGTGACGTCCTGCCCCTCGTCGGCCAGCGCCAGCTGCGGCGCCAGGGCGGCCTGGGCCAGCCAGGCAGCCCAATAAAAACCCAGACCCACGCCAGCGGCAAGCGCAGCAATGGAACGCCAGCCGGTATGCCAGCCAAAACGCCAGTACGCATGGCGGCGCAGCAGCAGTGCCGTCAGCAGCGATACGCCAGCGATGGCCGCCAGCGCCGCGCCAGCGTGCGGCGGCAAAGTGGCCTGCGTCTGCAGCCAGGCGGCGCCAGCGGCAAAGCCGAGTATCAGGGTGCGCATGGGAGCGGGATGGTCGCCAGGTGCGAAGATAAGCATCACACTATAGGGCCAGCGCGGGAGGCCGGGCTGCTTTTCTGCCCCCCATCTGATCCAGCGCAACGGGCTAATGAGCGGGCTATTTAAATGTCAGCACTTGTCGCGGCAGGCAGCAGGAGCACGCATCGTTCTGGCTTGCCAGCGAACGGTGGCCACCTGTGCGACTCTTGCGAAAACGGAATATGACGTCAAAGGTAGTCGGCTGGAATATTCTTCAGCCGTTCTCCCAGCATCCAGTTAACTGGCATCAACGCGCTATTTTCCCAACGGATTCCGGATTGCCCCCGCTCTTCTTGAAATTTCCTGGCAGCCGAGCGCAGACCATCCTGATAGCCAGGCTCCACGCCACAACCGGGACAACAATCAAACGGTGTTTCCTTCGCCCAGACCAAACGATTGATCGTTGGCGGCTATTCCGCGGCGCCGGCAGGCGTCCATAGGCCTGGGGCTGTCGTCAGCGCCCCGCTGTACTGCATGCCAGGTGCATCGTCCGGGCGCCTGGAGAATCCATTTTTCAGATAGAAGTCCGCTTTTCCCTCCGCACAAAAAAGCTGGATGTCATTTACTCCCAAAAAATGGCACCGGTCAACAAGCAGCTTCAGTAGCTGCTCGCCCAGACTGCGCCGCTGGTATTCAGGATCCACGATCATTTCTGTAATGAATGCATGCAGCTTCCCATCTGAAATTGCGCGGGCGAATGCTACCAGCCTATCGTCATCATAGGCCGAAACCGAAGCCCACGAACCGCGTAGCGCGTCGGCATAAAAGCCAACATCGCGTTCAATAGGGCCCCAATTCGTAGTGTCGTAAAGGTTCTTGAACGATTGGGCAGCTGGTGCTTCCAAAGAGAAGATAATGTTCATATATCAAAGTCCGATGAGCCAGTAGAAACCACCATTTTGAACGTGCATTTTCAGCTACACTTTGGGCATGCGCGCGGTGCGCTCCACAAGGTTGTTCGTGAACGAGGACGACATGCTCGGTTATGAACCGTAGAACGGCGTCGGCATGGAGCCGCAAACGTCTAGCAACTTGAAGGCAAGCGGCTGTTTGACGGCCCATTGCCTCCGGAGATCTTTAACACTTCGGCATCGATTTGCCCGCTGTCGTACATGATCGCGCCACAGAGCGTACGGAAGGCGGAGACATCGCCGACGCTGCATGCAACTGTCGATCACACCACCTGCAGCACCAGCAATTTCTTGGGCTGATTCACCGTCAACGCGACGTCGGCCAGCGCGCCAGGCAAGTCATGCAAAATATCAAGGGCGATGGCGAAATCCTCCTCGGCCTGCATCTGCATGTGCCTAGAGTCGCGCCATACGATCACGATATCCTCTTCCTGCAATCCCTCCAGTCCGGACCACAGGGAGTCGGCCAGCGCGTCCCAGCTGTGATATCCATGCAATGGGGGATCGAGTGGAAACGCAGCGCGTACGCCATCAAAGAACTGGGCTTTGGATGAAATATGCCTGGGAAAACAAAAGACACGCTTGCCATCGCTTTGCGCATCGAGCATGACTTTCGCCGCAGTGAGCTCATCTACAGCGAAAAAACCCGGGCTGCCCAACATGTCTACCCTCCTGTCATGACGTCCGCCGGGCGAAGGCACGGCGCGGATATTGCAAGCCTGCCATGCTAGCATGCCCGTCCGCGCCCTGGGGCGCCCTCTATCGGACCTCGCATGAACACGCCTTCAACTGCCGAAAAATACCTGCAAGACTTTCATCAAAGGCAAGTCGGCGTGACCAGCGCCGCGTTTGCGCACTTGCCCGCGCGCTCCGCCCGCGGCACTTACGCCTCTTCCTATGCCGCGCTGACCAGCCTGGTGCCGGCCGTGGATACGCCGTTGACCGTGCTCGACCTGGCTTGCGGCGATGGCCACCTGCTGGGTTTGCTGGCGGCGCGGCAACAGGCGCAGCTGCAGCTGCTCGGCGTCGACATGAGCGAGGCCGAACTGGCCGCCGCGCGCGCCGCCCTGCCCGCCTCCGTGCGGCTGCTGCCGGGCCGCGGACAGGCGCTGGACCTGCCATCGGCCAGCGTCGATTATCTTGTCTCGCACATGGCGCTGATGCTGATGGACGACATCGAACAAGTGGTGCGGGAAATGCGCCGCGTACTGCGTCCCGGCGGCCAGTTCGCGGCCATCGTCGGCAGGACTTTCTTGCTGGGCGAAGTCAACGATGTTTTCATGCGCGTGTTCAAGCCCATCGCCAGCGACGCGCTGCCGCCGCTACGCTTCGGCGACAGGCGCACGGGATCGGAAGCCGGCTGGCGCGAGCTGCTCGATGCCGGTTTCACGGAAGTTGAATTCGACGACATCGACGTACCGTGGACAACCACGCCGGGCGACCTGTGGGCGGCCCTGCGCGACACCTACGATATCGACCGCCTGGACGATGACGCCAGGCAGCGCCTGCGCGGCGCGTTCATGGACGCCGTGGCGCCGCTGCACGCCGGTGACGGATTGATCGCCACCGGCTGGGGGTTGCGCGCCGTGCGCGCACGGGCAGCCTGAACTGCCATCGACGCCATGGCTTGCTGGCGTCAGCGGCAAGCAGCTACGATAGTGGCTGCCGCGGCGCGCTGTACTCCTCCTGTCAGTTGCAGGTTTGCTGGCAGGCGGACCGCTCGGCGTTGCACTCTGCTTGGGCGGTACCGGCAGCAACGCAAGCCCGCCATTCGGCAGCGCAGGCGCTAGCGCAGCTTGCCAAGGCTGGCGTCGCAGTCACCGCCAAACCGAGGCCTGACGCAAAAAGAAATGCAGCGAGCTTTTTATTCATGGTGTTCTCCCAAAGTCGGATGGCTGATGAATTCCTGCGCGCGCCATCCGCTGGCGCAGGATCACATACACAGGTATGTCGGGTGTCATCGCAAGCTGGCTATGCGCCAGCGCGATTTAAAAATCATGCGGCCGCCAGCGCATCCTGGAGCACAGCCACATCAAATCCGTACATATCCGTACATATAAACGCGGCACGCCCCAGCCGATAGCCAGAATAATGTCGTACCTCGCCTTCAATTTCAGATATGTTGAAACCGTGCCAGAATTTCCTCGTAAAAACCTGAAGCCATGATCAGCTCGCCATTATTAATTGTCAAGATAATTCAATTCATTTCCCGCCATCGGATAATTGCTCATGCAATGAAAACTGCAGGCGCGATACGGAAACTGTCCACCTTGCTTCATTTGAAATCGACGGCGTGGCAAGGCGCGTTCAGCCATGCAGGCTGCTGCTGGCGCAACAGGATCGCGGCGACAATCATTCATTCCTGCACGCGATGCGAATATCATCACGGCGAGCATCAATAAAAACATACTCTTTGTTACCATCGATGCCACGGCAATTAAAATTTCACAATTAAATTCAACAAATCGAACACAATTAATAAAAATATATTTGTCAAATTCCAGTCGAATAAAAATTCGGCAGGATAATTCGATCAGCGCAAGGCACCGGATATCGCCTGTCCATTCCACGCTCCAGCAGTGTCATTCGCCAGAATGCATGCGCTGCCCTCACTACTTGCCAGGTGCTCATCCGGCGCAGGAAATCTTCCATTCAACGATCAGCGCTCCTGCGGCAGCGGCACCGCGCCCGGGAAAAATCTTTCCCCGGCGCACGGTATAATCGGCCTCGCTTACTTCGACACCCAGGCACGACATGACTTCCTCCGCACTTCCTCCCGATACTTCCACCGACATTTCCGACAGCACCGAAGACAATAACGACGCCACCCTGGTCGCGGAACTGGGGGAACTGGCCGAGCATATCCGCCTGGTCAAGATGGAAGGCCGCGTCTTCGTGCGCTTTTCCGGCGTGGTCAAGGCAGGCCACCTGGTGGTGCCGTATGCACTGGTGCCGGCACAGGGCGTGCTGGCGCGGCCGGCCAAGTGGCGCAAGATGGACCGCGAAACCAAGCTGGCCCTCGTGCGCGAACGGGCCAGCGCGGCCGTCTTCGAAGAGCTGCGCCAGCACGTGATGGATTTCGTCGCCGATATCGCGGGGTTGAGCGAAGACGTGGACACGGACCCGATGGTCTTCCTGCATACGCTGGCCGACATGCAGACGTCGGAGCCGGCCGGCATGGTGTTCGACCGCATCCGCCAGCGCTTCAATCACGCCATCGAGCGCCAGCAGGAAGAGCAGCATGCGGCGCGCACGCGCCAGAGCATCAACCTGGCCGAATATCCGGCCTCGTTCGAGATGGCGCGCCGCCTGCCGCGCCGCTTCGTCGCCCTGCTGGGTCCCACGAATTCCGGCAAGACGCACCGCGCCATGGAAGCGCTGGTGAAAGCAAAGAGCGGCATCTACCTGGCGCCCCTGCGCCTGCTGGCCCTGGAAAACTACGAACGCCTGCAGGAAGCGGCGCCGCACGGCAAACCGCTGGCCGTGAGCCTGATCACGGGCGAGGAGCGCCGCGTCGTTGACGGCGCCACGCACGTGGCCAGCACGGTAGAAATGCTGGACACGAAAACCGTCGTCGAAGTGGCCGTCATCGATGAAATCCAGATGCTGGCCGACCCGGACCGGGGCGCCGCGTGGACGGCGGCCGTCTGCGGCGCACCCGCCCATACCGTGTACCTGGTGGGGGCGCCCGAAGCGCGGCGCGCCATCGAGGCGCTGGCCGAACGCCTGGACTGCCCGCTGGAAGTGCACGTACTCAAACGCATGGCGCCCCTGTCGATGGAGCCGACGGCCGTGCGCAAGGTGCGCAATCTGCGCCGCGGCGACGCCGTCATCGCCTTTTCGCGCCGCGAAGTGCTGATGTGGCGCGACATGATCACGGAAACGGGGCTGTCGGTGGCCACCGTGTACGGCAATCTGTCGCCCGAAGTGCGGCGCGCGCAGGCGCAGCGCTTCCGCGACGGCACGGCCGATATCGTCGTCGGCACGGATGCGCTGGCGATGGGCCTGAACATGCCGATCGCGCGCATCGTCATGACCACCTGCGTCAAATACAATGGCCGCGAAGAGGAAGAGATTTCGGCCGCGCTGGCGCGCCAGATCGCCGGGCGCGCGGGCCGCTACGGCGTGCATGAAGAAGGCCTCGTGGCCGGCTACGACAACGAAACGCATGAAGTGATGCGCGCGCTGCTGAAGGAAAAACTGCATCTGCTGAACACCAGCGGCTTTGCCGTGGCGCCCTCGCTCGAACATCTGCACCGCATTTCGTCGGTGACGGGCGAGCTGTCGCTGTCGAAACTGCTGCGCCGCTTCATCCACAATATCGACGTGCCGGACGGCTTTTTCTTCCCCCGCATCACGGAAGACCAGAAGGAGCGGGCCGTCTGGCTCGACACCCTGCCCCTGTCCGTGGCCGACAAGTTCACCCTGTCGCTGGTGCCGATTTCCAGCAAGGTGCCGTCCCTGCAAACGGCGTGGGAACACTGGGCGAAGAATCTGTCGCAGGGCAAGACGTCCACCTTGCGCCAGCACGCGTATGGCGGCGGCACGCAGAATCTGCAGCAGGTGGAAGACACTTGCCGCTACTACTCCGCGTATGCGTGGCTCAGCTACCGCCTGCCCGAATTCTTCCCCGATATCGCCGTGGCGCAAAACCTGTCGCGCGATGCCTCGGAACGCGTCGATTCCATCCTGCGCGCGCACAATGCGGCGTCGCGCGGACGCGCGAAGAAGTTCAGATAGACCTCGGCTCAAACAAGCGTTAGCGCAGTTCCCAGAACCACACTTCGGCGCAGGTCCAGTAGCATTCGCTGCCGCAGACCTTCACGCCGATCGATGGCAGCAGGATATCGATATGCCCGCCCGCGCCGCCCAGGTAGCCGGGAATGCGAAAAAAGGCGACCAGGCCCTTGCGCTGGCCGATACCGGCGATGGCCGCATCGCGGCTGAATTTTTCGGGCGCACCCAGCATCGAGGGGCTGGCCAGCTTGTGCGCCAGCTTGGCCTGCCCCGGCTCGATCAGCGCGCCCTTGAACGGTCCCTTGCGGATGGCCATGCGGCCTTTCAGCTCGATGCCCGCCTTGATCAGCGCCAGGCTGACGCGGATGGCGCAGGTATTGGCAAAGCTGTCCTTGCCGATCAGGTCTTCCCAGCCGATTTCGCCGAACAGGGTGGCCTGGTCGACGGCCGCCACGCTCGAATAATTTTCACGCAGCTTGATGAATGCAGGTTTCACGTCAGCCTCCCGTTGATGGTGGAGTGGAACAGGGAAAACGCCGCGCCAGGATGGCCACGATCAGGGCCGCCGCATCGCCCTGCCGGACGGGGGCCGGCAACCGTTTCAGCCCCGCGACAACCAGCGCATCGATTTCCACCGTTTTCCAGCGGCCCGTATCGCACCACTGCCTGCCCTGCGCCGCATCGGCCACGCCGGCCAGATAGCCTTTCGCATAACGCTGGCCGAGCAGGAAAGCAAGATCCTGCGCCTCCCCCGCCGGCGGCCCCTCCTGGTAAGCCGCGATCAGCTGGTCGGCGCTCAGGCGTGGCACCGACGCGTAGATGCCGCCCTGCGCACGCGCGCTCGGCAGGCACAGGCACAGCGCAACGACAAGCAAGGGGAGATACATGGCCAACCCGGGTCGGTGGGAACGTCTGGCCGATTGTAGGAGCATGCGGCAGCCCCGCACTGAGCGAGGTCAAGCACAGCTCGGGTAGGTCGGATCAGCGCGTCCGAAGGCGCGCGTAATCCGACGACATTGTTGGCGCTACGGGTATTGTCGGGTTACGGCTTTTGGCCTGACCCGGTCGACACGTGCGAGGGCGGTGAACGTCAGGGCTTGCCTGGCGCCGCATAGTGCAGCTTGAGCACCAGGCCATTGTGGTCGTCGGCCATGTAGATATCGCCATCCTGGCCCTGCTTCACGTCCACGGGCGCACCCCGGCCCTGCTTGCCCTTGCGCTCCCAGTTGCCGATCAGCTCGACGGACTTGCCCAGCGGCGCGCCGGCCTTGTCGGGCAGCAGCGCCACCAGGCGGTGGCCGTTGCTGCGGTAGCCGTGGTAGCCGATGATCAGGCTGTTCTTGTACAGTTCCGGGAAGCGACTGGCCGTATAGAACGTCATGCCCAGCGGCGCGGCGTGGCCCGGCAGCAGGCGCTGGGGCGCCGCATATTGGGCCGAGCACGCCGTCTTCGGATATTCGGGGCTGGCGACGTTGTCGTCGTAGCAGTACGGCCAGCCGTAGTGGCGGTCGGCCTTGATCAGGTTCAGCTCTTCATGCGGCAGGTTTTCGTCGCTTTTCAGCTGCGGCATGGCGGCCTGGATGGCGTCGCGCGCGTTTTCCGCCTGCCACAGTTCGCCCGTGGCCGGGTGGAAGGCCAGCGCCATCGAATTGCGCAAGCCGCGCGCATGCGTGCGCCAGCTCGTCACCGTGCCAGCCGGCCAGGCCATCGTGTATTCGCGGATGGCGCCCAGCGCTTCCGGGCCTTCCGCCGAAGCGCAAGCCTTGGTTGGATCGGGCGCCTTGCCATCGTTCTCGCAATGGTCGGTGCTGGAACCCACGTTCACGTACAGGTCGCCCTTGGGGCTGAAGCGCATGTTCGTCAACAGGTGCAAGCCCAGGCCAGGCAGGCGCGGCGTCTTGGCCGTGCCGCCAATCACGTCGGTGATGGCGCGGGCCGGATCGCGCAAGTCGAAACGGAAGATGCGCCCCACCTCGCCCACATAGACCATGCCGTCCGGTCCCTGCACGATGCCGTTCGGGCGGTCGAGCTTGTCGAGCAGCAGCTTGCGCTCATAGCCGCCACCGGCCGCCTTGGGCTGCAGCAGCCACAATTTCCCCTGTTTCGGCGCCCATCCCGTCATGTCCGTGACGACGATGTCGCCATTCGTCAGCGGCAGCACGCCGCGGGGGAATTTCAGGCCATCGGCCAGCACGGCCACGCAAAAGCCGGCCGGCGTGGCGACGTCGAGGCGCGGCATGCCGTCGCACTGGGCGCCCGGCGCCGCCAGGGCCGGCGCAAATGCGCCGCCCAAACAGGCCGCCAGGGCGCCGGCGGTGATCTTCTTGTTCATTCTGGTCTCTCCATCAAGGGTAGTCGGGGCATCACGGCGCGCGCGTTGGCGCTGGTAACAGCGGCCACCTGCGCGATGTCGAGGCCGCGCAGCTCGGCAAGCACGGCGCCGATGCGCGGCAATTCTTCGGGGCTGTTGCGGCCCGGGTGGATCCAGCTGGGGGAGATGTCGGGCGCATCCGTCTCCAGCACGATGGCCTCCAGAGGCAGGTCCGTGGCCATGCGGCGTATCTGCAAGGCGCGCGTAAACGTCATGGCGCCGCCGAAACCGAGCTTGAAACCGAGGTCGATATAGCCCTGTGCCTGCTGGAAGCTGCCGTTGAACGCATGCGCGATGCCGCCGTTCGGACGGATCTGGCGCGCATGCTTGAGGACGATGTCCTGCGAGCGGCGCACGTGGGCCAGCACGGGCAGGTCGAAGTCGCGGGCGATTCTCAGCTGCTCGCGCAAAAAATGCTCCTGCTTGGCGCGCATGGCCGGCTCGCACAGCATGGGAATGAAGAAATCGAGGCCGATCTCGCCGATGGCGACAAAGCGCGGGTCGTTCATGGCCAGTTCCACGGCGCCGCGCAGGGCGGTCAAGTCGTCGTCGGTGGCGTGCGGCACGTAGATCGGGTGGATGCCCAGCGCGTAGCAGGCGTTGGGCGCCGCTGCCGCCAGCTCGCGCACGATGGCGAAATTGGCCCGTTCGACGGCGGGAATGACGATCATCGCCACGCCCTGCTGCTGCGCGCGCGCCGCCACCTGCAGCGATTCGCTGCCGAATTCATGCGCGTCCAGGTGGCAATGCGTGTCGATCCACTGCATGGCGGCTCCTTAGTATTGGTACGGCTGCAGCCCTTCATCCGTCAGGCGCAGCACGCGGTCGCAGCGCTTGGCCAGTTCGATATCGTGCGTGACGATGACGAAGGCCGTGCCCAGGGTGCGCGACAATTCCAGCATCAGGTCGAAAATCTGTTCGGCCGTGGCGTGATCGAGGTTGCCCGTCGGTTCATCGGCCAGCACGCAGGCCGGCTGCGTGACGAGGGCGCGGGCCAGCGCCACGCGCTGGCGCTCACCGCCCGACAATTCGCCCGGCGTGTGCGTGACGCGCTTGGCCAGGTTCACGCGCGTGAGGATCTGCTGCGCCAGCTCGGTGGCGGGCGCGCGCTTCATGCGCCGTATCATCAGGGGCATGGCGACGTTGTCCAGCGCGGAAAACTCGGGCAGCAGGTGGTGGAACTGGTAGACGAAACCCAGCGAGGCGTTGCGCAGATTGCCGCGCGCCTTTTCGCTGAGGGTGGCGAAATCCTTGCCCAGCAGGGTGACCTTGCCGCTGGTGGGCGTATCGAGGCCGCCCAGCAGGTGCAGCAGGGTCGACTTGCCGGAGCCGGACGCGCCCACGATGGCGACCCGCTCGCCCCGGTGGATGTCGATGTCGATGCCGGCCAGCACCTGCACCTTGTAGCTGCCCTGCGTGAAGGTCTTGCCCAGGCCGCGGCAGGAAAGCACGGCGGAATCGGCGGAAGCGCCGTTGGAAGCAGGTTTGTTCAGATCGGTCATGGTCATAGTCAGTGGTTTATTCATAGCGCAGGGCTTCCGCAGGCTTCACGCGGGCAGCCCACCAGCTTGGGTACAGGGTCGCCAGGAAGGCGAGGATCACGGCCAGCACGCCGATCTTGGTGACGTCGGGCCAGCGCAGGTCGGACGGCACGGTGCTGATGAAATAGATGTCCTTGGAGAGGAACTGCACGCCCAGCAGGTGCTCGATGAAGGGCACAATGACGTCGATGTTCATGGCCACCAGCACGCCGCCGCCCACGCCCAGGATGGTGCCCAGGATGCCCACCAGCGCGCCCTGGATCATGAAGATCTTCATGATGGAACGGGGCGATGCGCCCAGGGTGCGCAAAATCGCGATATCGGCCTGCTTGTCCGTCACCGTCATCACCAGGGTGGAGACGAGATTGAAGGCGGCCACCGCGATGATCAGGGTCAGGATGATGAACATCATGCGCTTTTCCGTCTGCACGGCAGCGAACCAGTTGGCGTTCAGTTTGGACCAGTCGCGCAGCCACAGGTCGCCCGGCATGGTTTTTTTCAGTTCCGCGGCCACTTGCGGCGCCTGGTTCATGTCGGCCAGGCGCAGGCGCAGGCCGGACGGGCCGTCGAGGCGCAGCAAACGCTGGCCGTCTTCGATATTGATGAAGGCCAGGCCCGCATCGAATTCATTGTGGCCCGCCTGGAAGATGCCGCTGACGGTGAAGCTGCGCATGCGCGGCAGCACGCCGGCCGGCGTGACCTGGCCCTGCGCCAGCATCAGCGTGACTTTTTCGCCGAGGTTGACGCGCAGCGCGCGCGCCAGTTCGATGCCCAGCACGATATTGAAGGTGCCAGGCTGCAGGGCCTTGAAGCTGCCCATGCGCGTCTGGCCGGCCACGTCGGAGACGTTCGGCTCTTCCTCGGGCAGCACGCCGCGCACGATGGCGGGACGCAGCGCGTCGTCGCGCAGCAGCATGCCCTGCGTTTCCACAAACGGCGCGGCGCCTTTCACGGCCGGATTCTTGAACGCCTGCGCCGCTTCCGCGCGCCAGTCGGGCATGCTGCCGCTGTTGTCGAACACTTCCACGTGCGCCAGCACGGACAGCATGCGGTCCGTCACCTCCTTCTGGAAGCCGTTCATCACGGACAGCACGACGATCAGCGCCGCCACGCCCAGGCCGATGCCGGCCATGGAAATGAGGGAAATGAAGGAGATAAAACTGTTGCGGCCACTGCGCTTGCCGGCCCGCGTGTAGCGCAAGCCGACCAGCCATTCGTAGGGAATATTTTTTAACATGCTCATTAATTCATTAATTCTCAGGGGTCAGACCCGATGGGTCTGACCCCAGCAGTTTGTTGATCAGCCAATGACTCATACCGCAGCAAAAGGCTGGGGTCAGACCCGACGGGTCCGACCCCGGTACACAAGCCAACTATTCATACCGCAGCGCCTCGGCCGGCTTCACGCGCGCGGCGCGCCAGCTCGGGTAGATGGTCGCCACCAGCGCCAGGCCAAAGGCGATCAGGCCGATCTGCGCCACGTCCAGCCAATGCACGTCGGACGGCACGGCGCTGATCTGGTAGATTTCCTTGGAAATGAAGTGCAGACCGAAGATGCCTTCGATGAAGGGCACGATGACGCCCACGTTCAGCGCCAGCAGCACGCCGCCTGCCACGCCCAGGGCGCTCCCCAGCAAGCCCACGAGCGCGCCCTGGATCATGAAGATCTTCATGATGGAAAACGGCGAGGCGCCCAGGGTGCGCAGGATCGCGATATCGGCCTGCTTGTCGGTGACCGACATCACGAGGGTCGAGACGAGGTTGAACGCAGCCACGGCGATGATCATGCTGAGGATGATGAACATCATGTTCTTCTGGCTTTGCACCAGCGCATACCAGCTGGCACTGGCGCGCGACCAGTCGCGCATCCACAATTGGCCCGGCATCGACGCCTTCAGTTCGCGCGCCACCTGCGGCGCCTTGTTCATGTCGTGCAGGCGCAAACGCAGGCCGGACGGGCCGTCGAGCTGCAGCAGCTGCTCCGCGTCCTGCATGTTGACGAAGGCCAGGCTGCCATCGAGTTCATTATGGCCGGCCTCGAAGATGCCCGCCACCTTGAGCGCGCGCATGCGCGGCATGACGATGCCATTGGCCGGATCGCCCGCCTTCGGCTCGCGTTCCAGCATCAGGGTCACGTTCTGGCCCACTTTCACGTCGAGCGCCTTGGCCAGGTCGATGCCCAGCACGATGTTGTACGAACCGGGCGTGAGATTCTTGAAACTGCCCTGCTTCATCTGGCTGGCCACGCTGGAGACGGTGGCTTCCTGCTGCGGCAGCACGCCGCGCACGACGGACGGGCGCATGGTTTCGTCGTTGAGCAGCATGCCCTGGGTTTCCACGAACGGCGACACGGCCTTCACTTGCGGATTGGCGTAGGCGGCCCGTTCCTGCGCCTGCCAGTTGGGCATGGAGCCGCTGGTATCGAACACTTCGACGTGGGCCAGCACCGACATCAAGCGGTCGGTGACTTCCTTCTGGAAGCCGTTCATGACGGAGAGGACGACGATCAGGGCGGCCACGCCCAGGCCGATGCCGGCCACGGAAATGAGGGAAATGAAGGAGATGAAGCTGTTGCGGCCACTGCGCTTCCCGGCGCGCGTATAGCGCACGCCGACTTGCCACTCGAAAGGAAATTGTTTGATGATGCTCATGCGCTCCCGCGACAACGATGATATGCGAGCGCGCAGTGTGCCACACAAATGGCATTTCATGCGTGAAACACATCACCGTGGCGCCATTTTTGCTGCGCCCCCGTGCTCCCGGCATGCTGGCGGCGGCCGGGCAGAAAACGACGGGGACTACGCCCCCACCGCCACAATCGCCTACAATCTCGGGATGAATCAACTTACCCTCGTCCTGCCCTGCGCCTTGCCCAATGCCGAACTGGCTGCCGACCTGCTCAAGGTCTTGCAGGCGCCCGCCCTGGCGGCACTGCTGTCGCGCTCCTCCACTTGCAATTTAGAAACTTTTGACAACGCCAACCGCCTGCTGCCGCACGAAGCGTGGCTGGCGCACGCGCTGGGCCTGGCGCCCGCGCCCAACGGCGAGGCGGCGCAGGCGGCGTTTGCCGCCCAGGCCATGCGCGGCTACGGCCTGGCGCCGGAACCGGGCGGCCGCTATTTCCTGCTGCACCCTGCCCACCTGGCCATCGCCCGCAGCCATATCAGCCTGGAAGACTTGCGCCAGCTCAATCTGAGCGAGGCCGACGGGCGCGCCCTGTTCGACATTGCCGCCCCGTATTTCGACGAGATCGGCCAGCCCCTGGCGTATGGCGACGCGGGCACCTGGTTCATGCGCGCCGATGGCTGGAGCGATTTGCAGTGCGCCTCGCCGGACGGCGCCACGACGCAGGACCTGTCCGTGTGGATGCCGGAAGGCGAGCACGCGCGCGCCGCGCGCCGCCTGCAAAACGAAGTGCAGATGCTGTGGCATGAACATCCCGTCAATGCGGCGCGCGAAGAGCGGGGTTTGAAAGCCATCAATTCCTTCTGGCTCTGGGGCGCCAGCCAGGCCACGGCGCAAGCGCCCGCCTGCGCCGCCCGCCTGCATACCGGCGATGCGCCGGGCTGGCTGGCCGCGCTGGCGACACCGGCGCAGCGCCATGCCAGTCCAGACAGCGTGCTGGCCGACAAGCAGGACGCGATCGTCGTGCTGGGCGGCCTGATCGAAGCGGCACAGGGCCAGGAATGGGGCATGTGGCTGCAGCAGTTGCAAGCGCTGGAAGCGGACTGGTTCGCGCCCCTGCTGGCGGCCCTGAAAGATGGCCGCCTGGGCCAGCTGCGCCTGGTGCTGAGCCACCGCGACGCCTGGCTAGCTTGCACCACCAGCAAGAACGCGCAGCGCAAATTCTGGCGCGCGATTACCCTGAACAAGTTGAAAGCATCATGACCCGTACCCGCATCGCCACCCGCCCCTGCCCTTACCGCGAATCCGAACTGCTGCGCCAGGGCGGCATCCACCCCGTGCTGGCCCGCTTGTATGCGTCGCGCGGCCTGTCCGACACGAAAGAACTGTCGAGCGAACTGGCGGCCCTGATGCCGCCGTCCGGCTTGCTGCACATCGGCGCGGCCGGCGTCTTCCTGGCCGACGCCATTGCCGCCAAGAAGCGCATGGTCATCGTGGCCGACTACGATTGCGACGGCGCCACCGCCTGCGCCGTGGCCCTGCGCGGCTTGCGCGCCATGGGCGCCGACGTCGATTTCATCGTGCCCAACCGTTTCGAGTACGGCTACGGCCTGACGCCGGAAATCGTCGCACTGACGGCCCGCGAAAAGTCGCCCGACATCATCATCACCGTCGACAACGGCATCGCCAGCATCGACGGCGTGGCCGAGGCCAACCGGCGCGGCATCCAGGTGGTCGTCACCGACCACCATTTGCCGGCCGATACCCTGCCCGACGCGGCCGTCATCGTCAACCCGAACCAGCCCGCCTGCGGTTTCCCGTCGAAGCACCTGGCGGGCGTGGGCGTGGTGTTCTACGTGCTGCTGGCCCTGCGCGCGGAATTGCGCCGGCGCGGCATCTTCGATGCGCAAACCCAGCCCAAGCTGGACAACCTGCTGGACCTGGTGGCGCTGGGCACGGTGGCCGACGTGGTGCGCCTCGATACGAACAACCGCATCCTCGTCGCGCAAGGCTTGAAACGCATGCGCAAGGGCAATATGCACGCGGGCGTGGCCGCCCTGTTCCGCGTGGCAGGCCGCGAAGCGCGCAGCGCCACGCCGTTCGACCTGGGCTTTGCCCTGGGCCCGCGCCTGAATGCGGCGGGCCGCCTGCAGGACATGTCGCTCGGCATCGAATGCCTGATCACGGACGACGAAGGCCGCGCCTGGGCGCTGGCCCAGCAACTGAACGACATCAACCTGAAGCGGCGCGAGATCGAGGCGGAAATGCAGGATACGGCCCTGCTGCACCTCGACGATTTCGAACCGGCCAACAGCAGCACCATCAGCGTGTTCGACGAATCGTGGCACCAGGGCGTGATCGGCATCGTCGCTTCGCGCCTGAAGGAAAAATTCTACCGCCCCACCATCACGTTTGCGCCGGGCGCGGACGGCTGGATCAAGGGCTCCGGACGTTCGATCCCCGGCTTCCACCTGCGCGACGCGCTCGACCTCGTGTCGAAACGGGCACCCAGCCTGATCGACAAGTTCGGCGGCCACGCCATGGCGGCCGGCTTGACCATCCGCGCCGACGCCTTCGACGCCTTTTCCCAGGCCTTCGAAGCCGTGGGCCAGGCCTGGCTCAGCGCCCAGCAGCTGGAACGGGTGGTGGAAACGGACGGCCCGCTGGAAGACGCGTATTACACGACGGCCTTCATCGAGCTGATGGATGGCCAGGTGTGGGGCCAGGGCTTCGCCCCGCCCGTCTTCTGCGACGAATTCCGCGTCGTCAGCCAGCGCATATTAAAAGAGCGCCATTTGAAACTGCTGCTGGAAAAGAACGGCGTGCGCTTCGACGCCATCTGGTTCGGCCACACGGACGCCCTGGGCGAACGCACGCGCGTCGCCTTCCGCCTCGACGCGAATGAATACAATGGCACGACCAAGGTGCAGTTGATGGTGGAGCACGCCGAGCCTGTCTGATGGCGCCAGCCCAAACCTACTGCGCGTCGCGCTTTGCGGCCGGCGATGCTCACCGTGCCCTGGCACGGTTGCGCTTCTCGGCCGCAAATCACTGCCGCTCGCTACGGTTTGGTCAGGCGCCGTGAGGTTTGTGGTCTTATTGCTGTACCTGGAATACTGTCGCCAGAAACCGCTGCGGAGGCTGGAACCCGCCTCCCCCACCTGAGAGGTATCCAGCACCATGTTGACCGGCCTGAACCACCTCACCTTGTCCGTGCGCGAGCTGGCGCGCAGCGTTGCTTTTTACCGCGACACCCTGGGCCTGCGCCTGCATGCGCGCTGGGACAGGGGCGCGTACCTGTCGGCCGGTGAACTCTAGCTGTGCCTGTCGCTGGATGCGGGGGCGGCCAGCGGTGCGGGCGGCAGCTACACGCACTATGCGTTTTCCATCTCGCAGCAGGACTTCCCCGCCTTTGCCGCCCGCCTGCGCGCCGCGGGCGTGTCCGAGTGGCAGCAGAACCGCAGCGCCGGCGATTCCCTGTATTTTCTCGACCCGGACGGCCATCAACTGGAAGCCCATGCGGGCAGCCTGGCGCAGCGGCTGGCGGCCTGCCGCGCAGCGCCATATCCGGGCATGGTGTTCGAGGATTGATGGCTGGAAGGTGAAAAATTCGGCAAATTCGTTATATTCATTAAAACCAGAAAAATGCACTCGCCGTTACAACGGAAAAACGCCGTTACGCCCCGATACAGCCCTGACAACCTTGTTTTTTAGGCTTAACCAAGCTGACAAGATTGCATCGGATAATGGCGGAATATACGACAAATTCATGCATAAATGAAAATGTTGATTGAAAATAGTTAACACTTATTTGGCGAATTCACTAGAATTGATAACGCATCAGGAAATACGTCGCGATGCATGATCAGTTCTGAGGGCAAACCCGTCGAAAGGCGGGGACGCAAAGCCACCGGCCTACCGCGCGCAAGCGCCACGGCAGCGGGGCTGCCAATGCAAGGCCGGGACCGCCAGCGCGCGGCGCCAGCCCCCGCATTGTCGAGATGTGGCCCTCGCCCAACTCGGAGAGTTTCGCCATGAAAAAAAGTATCCCCCTGCATTCCCGTCACGGGCGCCTGCTGCTGGGCGCCACTGCCGCCATCCTGCTGGGCGCTTGCGGCCCCGGCCAGGAGAGTCCGGCGTCGGCGCCGCCCGCCGCCATCGCCACGGCGGCCACGCAATTCAGCGTCGAAGTGCCCGTCATCCCCGCCGCCGTCGGCGCGCTGGTGGCGCAGCCGATGTTCCACGCCGCCCCCGCCCTGCTCGATGCGCCTGACGGGCGCGACAGCAGCAACAGCAGCGGCTCGGCCCACTGGCGCCCCCACTTGCAGAACGTGCACGGCGCCATGACGGAAATGCGCACGCGCCGCCTGACGCCGCAAAAGATCGCCGCCGCGGAACAAATGGCGCAGGACATCGCACCCCTGCAAGCGGGCGGCACGGCCGACACCGTCGCCCCCATGGCCGGCAGCAGCGTGGTGGCCACCTACTCTCCCGCGCAAATCCGCGCCGCCTACGACCTGCCCGCCCTGCCGGCGGCGGGCACGGCGCTGACGCCGGCCCAGGCGGCCCAGCTGGGCGCGGGACAGACGATCTACATCGTCGACGCCATGCACAACCCGAACGCGGCGGCCGAACTGGCCATCTTCAACCAGAAATTCGGCTTGCCCGGCTGCACCACCAAGGGCATCGCCACCAACGCCGCCCTGCCCTTGCCGGCCGCCCCGGCCAGCGGCTGCGAACTGTCCATCGTGTACAGCACACCGTCGAACACCATGACGGCCACGGCGCCCGCCTATAACTCGGGCTGGGCAATGGAAATCGCCCTCGACGTGCAGTGGGCGCATGCGACGGCGCCGCTGGCGCGCATCGTGCTGATCGAGGCGCCCGACGCTTCCATCAACAGCCTGCTGGGCGCCGTGCGCCTGGCCAACCTGATGGGGCCTGGCGTCGTGTCGATGAGCTTTGGCGCCGCCGAAGGCAACTGGACGGCTTCCGTCGACAGCGCCTTCACGGGCAAGAACATGAGCTACCTGGCCGCCACGGGCGACTCGGGCAGCGGCGTGTCCTGGCCATCCGTCTCGCCCAATGTGCTGGCCGTGGGCGGCACCACGCTCAGCTACAGCGGCAGCGGCGCGCGCAGTGAAGCGGCCTGGTCCGGCACGGGCGGCGGCATCAGTGCCTACACGGCACTGCCTATCTACCAGACGGTCAACGTGCCGGGCCTGACCAACCTGCTGCGGCGCAACGTGGCCGACGTGGCCTTCAATGCCGACCCCGCCACGGGGCAGTACACGGCCGTCATGGCGCAGGGCAGCAGCACCGCCAGCTGGCTCAGCATCGGCGGCACCAGCCTGTCCACGCCCCAATGGGCGGGCCTGGTCGCCATCGCCAACGCCAGCCGAGCACTGCAGGCCAAGACGGCGCTGGGCTTGCCGCACGGCATACTCTACGGCCAGATCGCCAGCGTGCCCGGCACCTTTGCCAGCAGCTTTGCCGACATCACGCGGGGCAGCAACGGCACGTGCAGCGTATGCACGGCCAAGGTCGGCTACGACCCGCTGGGCGGCCTGGGTACGCCGAACGTGAAAAGCCTGCTGGCCAGCCTGTCGGGCACGCAGATCGCCCCCGCCGCGCCCGTCGTGGCGCCGGCCAGCATCAGCGGCGCGGCCGGCAAGCCGCTGTCGTTTACCGTCTCGGCCAGCGCCGCCAATCCGCTCAGCTTCACCATGCTGGGCGCGCCGGCCGGCATGGGCATCGCCGCCACGGGCGTGGTCAGCTGGGCCGCCCCCGTGGCCGGCACGTATGCCGTGACCATGGTAGCCAAGGATACCGTCAGCGGCTTGAGCGGCCAGGGCGTGTACACCATCGCCATCGCTCCCGTCGCGCCGCCCGTCGTTGCGGCCGGCGCCATCACGGGCAAGGTCGGCACGGCGCTGGCATTCAATGTCAGCGTCAGCGCCGCCAATCCCGTCAGCTACGCGCTCGCCGGCGCGCCGGCAGGCATGGCCATCAGCAGCGCCGGCCTGGTCAGCTGGGCCGCGCCCGTGGCCGGCACCTACGCCGTCACCGTGACGGCCACGGACAGCAAGACGGGCCTGAGCGGCAAAGGCGTCTATACGGTGGCCATCGCCGCCCCGCTGCCGCCCGTGGTCACGGTGGCCAGCGTCAGCGGCAAGCCGGGCGTGGCCCTGTCATTTACCGCCACCACGGTGGCGCCCAACCCCGTCACCTACAGCCTGGCGGGCGCGCCATCGGGCATGAGCGTCAATGCCGCCGGCGTCGTCAGCTGGGCCAACCCCGTGCTGGGCAGCTACAGCGTGACCGTCATCGCCAGGGATAGCAAGACGGGCTTGACGGGCCAGGCCGTGGCCACGGTGAAAATCGCCGCCGGTCCCACGATCAGCGCCGCCGCCATGACGGGCGTGGCGGGCAAGGCCATGAGCGGCAGCATCGTGCTGACGGCCCCCGGCGCAAACGCGCTGTGGATCTCGATCATCGGCGCGCCGCTGGGCATGCAGTTCTCCATGAGCGGCATGACCATCACGGCCAGCTGGCCCCAGCCGGTGGCCGGCAGCTATGCGCTGAAGGTGGTGGCGCTGGACAATAACGGCTTGACGGCGCAGCTCAGCGTGCCCATTACCGTCACGGCACGATAAGCCGGCGCGGCCGGCGGGCCGACGGGGCGCAGCGGGACAGATGTCCTGCTGCGCCCCGTTTTTTCATGCGTGCGGCCGTTGCAGCGAATCCTAAAAAGGAGTATAAATAGTCCACAAACAGAGTCTCATACAAGGATACGCCATGAATCTCGCCTATGCCTACCCGAAAAGCCGCTTCGAGCCGGCCGTGCTTGTCGACCTGAACGCCAAAGCCGAGCGCGAGCGCCTGTCGCAGGCGGCCCTGAAAGGGTTTTTCAAGCTGGCCGCCGCCTGGAAGCTGCGCGACGACGATGCGCGCGAATTGCTGGGCGGCCTGTCCAGCAGCGCCTACTACGAGTGGAAGAAACACCCGGACCGCGTGCTGGAAGTGGACCGCATCACGCGCATTTCGTATTTGCTGGGCATCTACAAGGCCTTGCACATCCTGTACGGCGACAAGCTGGCGGACGAATGGATAAGTTTGCCCAACAAGAATCCCATCTTCGGCGGGCGCACGCCCCTGTCGCAGATGCTGGCCGGCGGCTTGCTGGCCATGCAGACGGTGCGCAAGCTGCTCGATGCGCGCCGCGGAGGGCTGTGATCTTGGCTGCCGCTTCCCCTGAATACCTGCCGCCGCTGGCCGCCTTGCGCCAGATCGACACCTGCCGCCTGATTCCCTCGCGCTTCGCCGACATGGAAGACTCCGTGCTGGCGCCCTTGGCCGAGGACGACGAACACCTGCGCGAGCTGTTCGAGCTCGATAACGCGACCAACGCGCGCCTGGTGGCGGAGTACGGCGGCGCGCCAGGAATTGGCGTGGACGAGCTGGTTTTTGGCGTGCCGCACTTCCGCATCATCAATGCCGCCTACACGTATGCCCGCCCGGAAGGGGCGCGTTTCAACGATGGCGAACGGGGGGCTTGGTATTGCGCCTTCGACATGAAAACGGCGCTGGCCGAAATCATTTTCCACAAGACCGTGGAATACCAGGAAATCGACTATTTCGACGACAGCGTCAACTACCAGTCGCTGCTGGCCGATTTTTCCGCCAGCTTCCACGACCTGCGCGGCCAGCAGCGCTATGCCGCCTGCCTGGACCCGGCCAGCTACATCGCCTCGCAAGACCTGGCGGCCGTGCTGCTCGAAGCGGGCTCCATGGGCGTGATCTTCCCCAGCGTGCGGCACGCCAGCGGCACCAACCTGGCCTGCTTCCGCCCTGCCCTGGTCGGCAATGTTCGCAAAGGCGCCGCCTATCGGTTAACATGGCAGGGTACGCCGACGCCGCGCGTGGAAGCCCTGTAAGGCAAACCCGCCGCGCGCAACGGCAGCCGACTCACCGAACATTGATATTTCGCATGCAAACCAATCCTGAAAAAGACACCGAACTGCGCCTCAAAGTCAACAGCGAAACGGCCCGCCTGGCCTGGAGCGAACTGGAAAAACATTTTGCCCAGGGCAATGTCGTCTGGGTCGCCAATGAGCTGGACCTGGTCGAAGTGGCCGTGCGCATCTCGCACGACGACAAGGCGTCGATCAGCCAATGGATGGCCGATGGCAAAGTGGCCAAGGTGTCGGACCAGCAGGCGCTGGACTGGCAGGCGGCCGACGCATCCCTGTGGGCCGTCGTCGTCAGCCCGTTCATTCTGGTGCAGCAGGAAAAGCCCACCAAACACTGATGCCAGCACGCTGGGCCCGGGCAGCGGGCGCAGCGTGCCAGTCTGGCCATGCGCCAGGCCGCGTCAGTGCCCGCCGCCCAGATACGCCGCAATCACCTTCGGATCCGTCTTCAAGCTCTCCGCCGGGCCATGCACGGAAATGCTGCCGTTTTCCAGCACGTAGCCGTAATCGGCCACGTTCAGGGCGGCAGCGGCGAATTGCTCCACCAGCAGCATGGTCACGCCTTCCGCTTTCAGGCGCGTGATGATGCGGAAGACTTCTTCCACCAGGATGGGCGCCAGGCCCATCGACGGCTCGTCCAGCAGGATCACTTCCGGGTTCAGCATCACGGCGCGGGCCATGGCCAGCATCTGCTGCTCGCCGCCCGACAGGGTGCCGGCCAGCTGGTCGCGCCGTTCCTTCAGGCGAGGAAACAGCTCCAGGGCCCTGTCCAGGTCGCCCTTGATGTCGCCTTTCGGGCGCGACCGCGTGAAGCGGGGGAAAGCGCCCAGCAGCAAGTTGTCCGTCACCGACATCGAGGCGAACACGCGCCGCCCTTCCGGCGAATGGGCCAGGCCGGCGCGCGCGATCTTGTGCGAATCGAGGCCCGTGACATCCTGGCCGCCCAGGGTGACGCTGCCCGACCTGGGTTTGAGCATGCCGGAAATGGCCCGCATGGTGGTGGTCTTGCCGGCGCCGTTCGAGCCGATCAGGGTCACCAGCTTGCCCTTCGGGACTTCGAGCGAAATGCCGTGCAGGACTTCGACTTTGCCGTAGGCGGCGTGCAGATTATGAATGGTCAGCATGGTCTTCCTCTCAGTGCGCCGCGGGGCTCAGGGTGTCGGCGCTGCCGCCCAGGTAGGCTTCGATCACTTTCGGATCGCTCTGGACAAGCGCGGGTGCGCCTTCGGCGATCTTCTGGCCGAAGTCCAGCACCGTCACCACGTCCGACAGCGCCATCACCACGTCCATGTGATGCTCGATCAGGATGATGGTGATGCCGTGCTCGCGGATCTTGCGGATGATGGCCATCAACTCCTTGATGTCGGGCGCCGTCAGGCCCGCCGCCGGCTCGTCGAGCAGCAGCAGGCGAGGGTTCAGGCCCAGCGCGCGGCCGATTTCCAGCAAGCGCTGCTTGCCATACGGCAGATTGCGCGCCTCTTCATTGGCCAGGTCGGCCAGGCCCACGAATTCGAGGATGCTGGCGGCCCGCTCGCGCGCCGCCGCCTCTTCCCGCTTGTAGCGGGGCGTATGCAGCATCACGTCCAGCACGTTCGACTTGAACGTGTTGTGCAAGCCCACCAGCACGTTTTCCGTGGCCGTCATCTCGCCGAACAGCTGCACGTTCTGGAAGGTGCGGGCCACGCCGCCCAGCGCGATCTCGGACGGCGTGCGGCCGGAGATCACGGCGCCGGCAAATTCCACCTTGCCCGCCGTCGGCTTGTAGATCCCCGTCAGCACGTTCATCATCGTGCTCTTGCCCGAGCCGTTCGGCCCGATCAAGCCGTGCACGGAGCCCTGCGTGACGTTCAGGTCCACCTGGTTCAGCGCTTTCAGGCCGCCGAACTGCATCAATGCCTGGTCCACGCGCAGCAGCGTGGCGCCCTGCTGCCCGCCCTGGGCGTGGTCGAACGGCGCCACGCCGTGCGAGGCGACGGCCTGCACATGGCCCCGGCCCTTGCCGATAAAGCTCATCAGGAATCCCACGATGCCATCCTGCAGGTAGTACACGACGAACAGGGTCATCAGGCCGAAGATGGTCAGCCGCCAGTCGACCATGTTCTCCAGCCGGTAGGAAAACGCGGCCAGGCCGATGGTGGCCACCAGGGGCACGAGCACGCCGCGCACGGTGGCGCGCTTCCTGGCCAGCATGAAGATGGATCCGATCACGCCCAGCACGGCGGCGGCGACGGCGATCTTGCGGAACAACTCGATGTCCGACAGCAGGCTGGGGAGCATGACAACGATCAGGGCGCCGATCAGCGCGCCCGAGCGCGTCTTGCGTCCGCCCATGATGACGGCCAGCAGGAACAGGATCGTCAGCTCGAAGTTGTAGGTATTGGGCGAGATATATTCTTCCGAATACGCATACAGGCTGCCCGCCAGGCCCGCGAAGCCGGCGCTGATGACGAAGGCGTAGACCTTGTAGCGGTACACGGACACGCCCATGCAGTCGGAGGCGATGGGGCTGTCGCGCAGCGCTTCGAAGGCCCGTCCCAGGTTCGACTTCAGGATGCGGTGCACGACGACGAGCGAAATGACCATCAGCGCGGCCACCATGTAGTAGTACTCGACCTCGGAGAGCTTGTGGCCGAACAGGACGGGCTTGTGGATCTTGATGCCCATCGGCCCTTCCGTCAGGAAGCTCATTTCATTGATCAGGATTTGCACGATGGTGCCGAAAGCCAGGGTCACCATGGCCAGGTAGGGTCCCGTCACGCGCAGGGCCGGCAAGGCCAGGATGGCGCCGAACACGGCCGCGCCCGCGATACTGGCGGGGATGGCCAGCCAGAACGGCAAGCCCAGCTTGAACACCAGCACGCCCGTGGCGTACGAGCCGATGCCGAACAGGCCCGCGTGGCCCAGCGACACCTGCCCCGTGTAGCCGACGACGATATCGAGGCCGAACAGCAGGATGGCGTAGATCAGGATGGTTTCGGCCAGGTGGATGTAATAGGGATTCGGAATGACGACGGGGAACAGCACGAGCGCGGCCAGGCCCGCCGCGCTCAGCGCCAGCATGGTGATTTTCTTGTTCATGTGATCCTCAGACTTTCTTGATCGCGGCTTTGCCGAACAGGCCGGACGGCTTGATGGCCAGCACCAGCAGCAACAGCAGCAGGCCTGGCACTTCCTTGTAGCCCGTGGAGATGTAGTAGCCGGTGGTCGTCTCGGCGATGCCCAGGATCAGGCCGCCGACGATGGCGCCCACGCCCGAGGTCAGGCCGCCGATGATGGCCACGGCAAAGGCCTTGAGGCCCAGCGAGGCGCCCATGGTGGCGCCCGTCAATGTCAAAGGCGCCACCAGCACGCCCGCAAAGGCGGCCGTGGCCGACGACAGCGCATAGGAAAAGGTGATGACCATGCCCGTGTTGATGCCCATCAGGCCGGCCGCGTCGCGGTCGTTGGCCGTGGCCACCACGGCCTTGCCGTAGATCGATTTGCGGTTGAACACTTCCACGGCCAGCATGATGGCCAGCGCGCCCACGATGACGGCCACCTGCATCGGCTGCACGTTCGCGCCCAGCACCTTGAATGGCGCGGCCGACAGGGGCGACGGGAAGGTCAGGTCATCCTTGCCCCAGATATTTTCCGCCACGTTCTTGAAGATGATGGCCAGCGCGATGGTCGACATGATCCAGCCGAATTCGGACTTGATCTTGATGGCAGGCCGCACGCCTATCCATTCGACGAACACGCCCTGCAGGGCGCCGAAGGCGATGACGATGGGGATCATCAGCAGATAGCTCATGTAGGGGCCGCCGTGGATGGTGCCCACCAGAGAGAGCCCCACGAGCGCGCCCAGCATCAGGGATTCGCCCTGGCCGAAATTAAGGGTGCCGGACGTGGCAAAGGTCAGCTGGTAGCCGAACGCGATGACGGCATAGATCATGCCCAGCGCGATGCCGCTGAAGACGAGCTGCAGGAAGATTTCCATGGTATTCCCCGAAGGACGGAAGATAAAAAAATGGCCAGTCCTGATTCCTCAAGGCTGGCCATGGCGCGGCAGGTGTCCGCCAGGCTTATTTCGCGAGGACGACCTTGCCGTCCTTGACTTCGCCGAAGACGGTCAGGTCGGCCGTGATCGCCTCATGGTTGGTCTTGCTGAATGGCTTGTTGTAGGTGGTGACGGCGCCTTCCACTTTTTCCGTCAGGTTTTCCAGCGCGGCGCGCACTTTCGGGCCATCCGTGCCGCCCGCCTGCTTGAAGGCCGCGGCCAGCAGGTAGATGGAATCGTAGCCTTGCGCTGCCGACACGGCCGACGGCATGCGGCCGCCCGACGGCTTGTAGGCAGCCACATAGGCGTCGATGAAGGCCTTGCGCTTCGGCGTGCTGGCGTCCTGGATGAAGGTTTGCGGCATGCGCGTGCCGTCGCCGTTCTTGCCCGCGTTATCGATGAAGTTGCCCATGGCCAGGGTCCAGCTGCCGATCAGCGGCACTTTCCAGCCCAGTTTTTCCATGCCGTTGGCGATCTGCGCCAGTTCCGGGCCGATGCCGTAGGTCAGCACGACTTCCGCTCCCGCCTGCTTGGCTTTCAGCAGCTGGGCTGTCATGTCGACGTCCTTGATGTTGTATTTTTCAACGACGACAGGCTTGATGCCCTTCTTGTCCAGCGCTTTTTCCAGGTCTTCGCGGCCCAGCTGGCCGTAGTTGGTGGAATCGGCCAGGATCGCCACTTTCTTGAACTTGCGGCGTTCGACGGCTTCCTCGACGATCATGTGCGACTGGATCTGGTCGTTGGCGGCGTTGCGGAAAATATAGTTTTCAGGCTGGTCGGCAAATTGCTTGGTGACGATGGAACCCGTCGCCACATTGTTCATGACGGGAATCTTCGCTTCCTGGTAGAAACGCTGCGAAGCCAGGGCCACGCCCGTGTTGATGTAGCCGACGGTGGCGGCGACCTTTTCCTTGTTGATGAGCTCTTGGGCGATCTGCACGCCCCGTTCATTCTTGGCCTCGTCGTCGCGTTCGATCAGCAACAGCGAACGGCCCATGACGCCGCCCTTGGCATTGATTTCAGCGACGGCCAGCTTGACGCCGTCGCGCATCGACACGCCCATCGGCGCGGAACCGCCCGTGAACGGACCGGACACGCCGATCTTGATGGGGTCGGCTGCGACTGCCGCCTGCGAAAAACCCAAAACCAAACTTGCCACGAGCAATTTCTGTTTCAAATTCATTGTCATCTCCTGTAATACAACGTTTTTAATGCCACTTATTTTTATAGTCGTACGCTGGATAACCACCCCATCGATAAATCATTGTAGGTGAGTAAACATGCACCAGCAACAACTACATATGACGCGTCGCAACATGCCAAAAAGACGCGATTGCCTGCCCGCTGTCAGTCTTTTGTAAGGAAAATATGGCGCAAATTAGCGCACCTGCGCCATTCGGCAACAGTCGAGCCGCCGGAGCCGGCTGCCCGATGCGCATGCGGCCTGCTGATCTGGCGCAATACTCGCACTGCCCAGCATGCTAACGTCGGCCATGCCAGCGCGTGCGCGCCGGCCCCGTCAGCTACTCCCACCGCATGGAGGCGATATGCAGCGCCCGTCGAACCATCCCCTTTGTACCGTGTTGCGCCCCGCTGCCGCCAGCCTGCTGGCGGGCCTGCTGCTGGGCGGCTGCGCCACCGACCTGGCGCCCGTGCGCAGCTTCGCCGAACAGACGCAAAAGATGTCGCAGCACTTCGAACCCATGCTGACGGGCAGCGTCCACAGCTGCATGGAGCGGGCCATGCGCAAGCGCTTGATCCTGGCAGAGCGTTTCGATGCGCAAGCGAGCGAACAAGCGGCGCGCGACGATTGCGCGGCGATCGCGCAGGCCAGCGTGTCCGTCGCCGGCCTGAACGACGTCCTGCTGCGCTACGCCCAAACCATGGCGGCGCTGGCCGACGACAAGCTGCCCGTCTACAAGGAAGAGCTTGGCGGACTGCGCGATGCGCTGGGCGGCCTGGCGCTGCCGGGCGCCGACGCGCCCCTGCTCGATGCCGGCAAGCTGGACAAGGTCATGAAGCTGAGCGCGCACCTGAGCCGCCTGGCCACCCAGCGGCGGCAGCAATCGGCCTTGCGCGAATTGCTCGATGAGCAGGAAGCCATCGATATCGTCAGCAACACGCTCAAGGAGTATGCGCAGCGCAGCTACCGCTCCGGCGTGCAGGATGAATTGCGCGACCTGGAGCTGCTGCGCGGCGCCGTCGACAAGGCCGCGCCGCGCGAACCGCTGGCCGCCAACTACGTCCGCACGCGCTTGCACCTGGAAGGCCGACAATTGCAGGAAAGGGAAAAGATCGCCGCCGCGTATGTCGGCGCCGTCGATACGCTGCAGGCGAGCGTGGCCGCCCTGCGGGCCAATCTCGACCACCTGCAGGAAGCGGAACTGGAGCGCCAGCTGGCGCAATTTGCACGCGACGTCGCCACGCTGCAGCGGCAAGCGGCCTTCTATGCCCCCGCCCGCTGGTAAATGGCAGGCCCACCGGAGAATCCCATGGCCCGACTGACCGAACTGACGAAAGACCAGAGCTATGCCATCGCCGACAGCCTGGCGCAGGCATCGAGCCTGGTGCTGGAATTGCGCATCCGCGAACGGGAATCGCTGACGCCGGACGAACGCACCTTGCTGGAACAATATGAAAACCACCTGGACCAGATGGTGGCCCTGTTCCGCGCGTATGGCATTTATCTGGCGGCCGAGGGAGCGCAGCAGGCGCGCGGCGAGATCGAGGGCGCCATCGCCAAGGGCAAGGCACAGCTCAAGCGCATCGCCGACGTGAAGGCCGCCATCGGCGCGGCGGCCAGGCTGGTCGACCTGGGCGCGGCCATCCTGTCGCGCGACCCGCTCGCCATCGGCGAGGCGGCAGCCAGCCTGCGGACCAGGCCGAAGAAGGAAGAAGCGGCCGGACAGACTGCCTGAGTCCGCCGGCCTGCGCCCGGCTAGTCGATGCTCAGCACACCCTGGTCCGAGCTCGCATGGGTGCCTGATCCTGCCGCCGCCTCGACCAGGCTCCAGGCGTAGCCGCTGGCCGCGGGCGCCGACGTCAAGGCATAGTGCGCGCCCGGTTTCAGCCCCGTGGCGATGACGGCGCCGCTGGCCAGAGTGGAGACCCAGTCCATGCGGGCAGCGGGCGCCGCGTCGCGGTTGAACAAGACATGCAATTGCCCGCCCAGCAGCAAGGCTTCCGTGTTGGCTGCCGCCGGCAGCCGCGTAGCGCTCGGCGCAGCGGCCGGCCCCGCGCCGCCATCATTGTCGGCAACGGCCAGCACATGCAGGAAGTATTCGGGCGCATTCAGGGCCGGCGCGGCGGGCGCCGTCACCTCGAGGCGCCAGGCGCCCACATCCGTGGACGAGGATTGCTGCGCGCTGGCCGCCGCCGTCTGATTGCGCCACAGATAACTGCCATCGGCCTGGCGCCGGCGCACGGTAAAACGGCAATCGGCGCCGTTGCCGGCCGCCGCGCCCGTCGCGAGATCCGTTTGCGCACAGCCATTGCCCCCTTCCTGCGCGCCGCCCACCTTGCGCACGCTGGCATTGAGCGGCAAGATCGTCTGCGCCGTCAGCATGCCGCCCCCATTGCGGATGGTGACGATACGCTCCTGGCCCGGCTGGTAGCCAAGCTGGTACTGGCCGTTGCCCAGCGCCGCCACGCCCGCCGCAGCGGAGACGGGATCTTTTGCCGTGTGCAGCAGGAAGGTGGCCGGCAAGGCCTGCTTGCTGCGCACGCTATCGAACACCACCGTGACCGGCTTGCCCCAGAACGATGGCGAGCGCAGGAACAGCACATTGCGCACGAAGCCATTCGCCATGTCGAGCTTGCTGGAAGCATAGGCCTTGCTTGCGTTGCCGCTGGTGTAGGTGTATTGCGGCGTATTTTCGTAGCGGACAATGCCGTCGAGCGCATTCGGTCCCACCGGACTGATTTCCTCTATCGTCGGATAGCCCTGTTTCGGCGCATAGAACCATTGCCCGCCATCATTGCTGAATTCATTCTCGCCGCGCGTAAAACGCTCGTTCTTGTCGAAGATCAGCAGCGTGTTATGGGCAATGCTGCGCGTGTAGTAATTCCACCAGTGGCTGCTGCCATATTCTTCATACAAGCCCGTGTCGAGCAGCAGCGGCGCCTTGTAATTGAGCGTAAAACTGTTCTGATCGAAGTGCTGGTGATTTTCCGCGATAAAGGAAGTCGATTTGAATTCCAGCAGCGTGGCATTCGCATAGTCCCAGGTATCGCGCATCAGCACCTGGCCCGACGTCCTGAAATGGCGCGACAATTCCAGCGATTCCAGCGCGGCCGTGGGCAGCTGGACGGGCCACAACAGCCGTTCCATGATCAAGGCGGCGTGCGAACTGCGCGTCGCGAGGACATGATCGCGATAAAACTTCCCCGCCACGCCATCGCCCGTATCGGCCACTGCGCCAAGCGCCAGTTGTCCGATCAGGCTGCCGCTGACGTGCGTCGTGAAATTATCGCCGCTGGCGGGAAAGCTGCCGTCATGGCGCAAGCCGTAGATATAGGGATAAATCAGCCTGGATTGCCAGTCGGCCTGCAGCAGGGGCGCCGTTCCTGTGTTTTCCAGCGCGCTGCGCCACAGCAGCAGGCGCTCGGGGATGCTCGATACGCCATAGGCGAAACCCATATGGTGACCGCCATCGACGGAAATCAGGGCGCGTGCCGCAAGAAAGCCCTTTTCATAGTGCGCATACGACGTTTCGATCATCGGCAATACTTCAGGATGCTCGTCGACGATGGCCAGCAAGCCCACCGTGGCATTATTGACGGCGCTGAACGGGTGGCCGCTGATATAGAAATTGGCAATGGAAGGCTTCGATTCGCTGCGGTCCCACTGTTCATACACGGGCTTTTTCTTGCAATCAAAGCTGGTGCTGGTGATATACAGCGGCTGGTAGCCGCACATCGAGACATACAGGTTTTCATAGCCCTTGCCCGTATCCGCAGCGATCGTTTCCTTGATTCTCTGCGCCGTCAGGTCGCGGTAGCTACCGAAGCCCACGGCGTCGGGAACGGTGCGGGTGCCCATTTCCGCAAACAGCCAGTCGTACAGGATGCCCATGGCGCCCACCCGTCCGCCCGACGACCACTCTCCGCCGGAAACGGGTGGGGTCACCAGCAGCTTGTCCAGGTAATTCAGGGCGCCATCCAGATACTTGGCATTGCCCGTCAGACGGTATGCCATGGCCAGCATCTGCGCACTTTCATAAATCGTGCCGCGGCTGCCCGTGGCCACGTTGCAAAGGTCGGGCACGGGCTGAGAGACGGGAATCAGCGGACAGGCCTGAATGGTGGCCACCCGGCCATTGACGCGCTCCACGAAGTCGTACCATGCATTATTGAGCAGCGCATCCATTGCCGGCGCCTGCCATAATTCCTGCCCGCCGCTATCGGACAAGCGGAAATTGCGCATGGTTTCATTACGCCGCATGGCAATCCTGGTGATTTGTCCATCGGCCTTCCATTCGATCGGCGCAGTAGCGCCCGTGCCATCGACCGTTCTCCATCCCGTTGGCACGACAATACCGTTGACCTTCAGGATGATTTTATGGGTCTGGCTATTCCATGACAATTGGATAGTCGACCAGACGTCGGGTTTTAAATCGACGCGGGCCACCGACAGATACTGGGGCTGGCCATTGACCTGGAAACCCACCTGGAAACCGATACTTTCCGCCGCCGCGCCGACAGGCACGTCGTAGGAATCAACATGGCGGATAAAAAAGGCATTGCGGGTCGAACTGAATTCGCCAAAAACCGCCTGGTTGACGTTATCGAGCGGATCCTTGCGTTTGGCAAGCAAGTCCAGGCTGATGCTGCCGCCGGCGGCGGGAAATGCGGCGGGCAGGTTCGGCAATTGCGGCTTCAGCGCATCGAAACTGGCCTGATTGGCAAATAGCCGTGGATGTCCCTGTTTGACAGGCGCGGGCAATTGCGCCATCGCGGAAGAAGCCAGCAGGAATAACATGCCCGACACGGCATGCGCCATTTTCCTGGAAAAGAAACGGAGACCGCTGCGGCGGGCATTCGCCAAGGTGGTCTGCTGATTCAGCATTTGACTGTACACATGTACTCCCGGAGTTATAGAGTTAATAAAAAAACACCAGGCAATACTGCCATATATTCTTTCAAAAAAACCAATAACGACCGTCAAATGACCGACCAGTGCCAGAAAATATAAGACTTAACAATTATCGTGAAGAATTAATATTTCCGATCAAAAATAAACGATTCCTTCGCTACATGTAAATTGCAACAGGCCACCCTGGATGCCCGGGCCGTGCCCTCACGGTTCCGCGGCCCGATGGCCCATCGCGTGCGTGGCCATTTTCAAATACAGGGCCGCCTGCTCTTCACTGTGCGCGTAGCCCATGCGGCCCTCGCCCAGGGCGACGGATTTCTGCTGCAGCGCTTCCGGGTACTCGAGGTCGCAGGCCCCGTCGAGCCAGTAGCGCGCCCTGGCCGCATCGCTGTCCTGCAGCATGTTCGCCAGGACGAACATGGCCGGCGCCACGCCGCGCTGCGCGGCCTGTTCCAGCCAGTGCAGCGCCGCGGCGCCGTCCTGCGGGCCGCCCATGCCATTCTTGAACATCAAGCCCAGGTAGTACGCGGCAGGACCGCTGCCCTGCCCCGCCGCCTGCGCGAACAGGACGCGCGCCTGCGGCTGGGACGCCGGCTCCGCGCGCATCAGCGCCTTGGCCCGGGCCGTGACGTCCATTGCCGGAGCCGCCACGGGTGTCGCCAGCGCTGCCGCCAGCAGCCAGGCCGCCAGCATCACTTCGACAGGTCGAGCTGGTACAGCGCAAAGCCCTTGCCCGCGCCATCGTCCAGCTTCAGCTGCGTGACGTTGTCGATGCCGGCCGCTTTCGCCAGGTCGATCACGTTCGGTGCCGAGTGGAAGACCACGGGGCCTTTCGTGGCGGCCTTGGCAAAGGTCCAGCTGCGCGCCGAACCGTTTTTCGCGCGCGTCAGGTTTTTCTCCTGCGTGACGTAGGCGATCAGCAGTTCGCGGTTGTTGTCGGGCGAGGCCACCACCGTCTTGCTGCCGTCCAGGCCAGGGAAATTGCCGCCGCCGCTGGCGCGGTAGTTATTTGTCGCGATCAGGAATTCCTGGTCCGCCCCCACCGGCTTGCCCTTGTAGCTGAATGCCTTGATGCGCTGGCCCGGCGGCTGCGTGACGTCGATCTGGTAGCGCACGTCGGCGCTGGTGATCGCGTCGAAGTTGTAGCTGGGGTGGGCCGTGTTGACCAGTTCCTGCGGCTCGGTCTTGTTGACATCGATGGTATTGAAGCGCCGCGCCGACTGTTCCAGCCACGCCTTCAGTTCCGCGCCATTCATCTTCACGCCGTACAGCGCGTTCGGATACAGATACAGGTCGGCCGCGTTGTTCAGCGCCACATTGCCCGCCTTGACGTCCGTGTAGTCGGATACGCCGGCCGAGCCGCTCTTGAACGGCGACGACATCGACAGCACGGGCAGCTGCGCGTACTGCGGCAGGTTCGCTTTCACGTAGGCGGCCAGGTAGCCCGCTTGCGCCTGGTTCACCACTTCGATGGCGCTGACGTCGCCCACGTCGGCAAAATACGTCGACATGCGGAAGTCCGTGGCGCCCACGGGCGTCTGCACGTAGGCGATCGTCGCCGCGTGCTCCTCGGCCACCAGTGCGGCGATGGCCGCATCGGGCTGGACGTAACTCTTGTCCGCGTTCTGGATACCGCGCGCTTCCACCGTGGTCTGCGCCTTGTCGACGACCCACTGCCTGCCGTCGTGGCGCAGGCGCAAACCGATCACGCCCAGGTGCTTGCCCCACAAATTGGCCATCACCGTGGGCACGCCGTTGACCAGCCCCTTGACCTTGTCGACGCCGGGCAGATTGAACTGCGGCACGGTGCTGGCGGCGTTCGGGAACAGCTGGTGCGAGTGGCCGATCAGCATGGCGTCCACGCCCGGCACTTGCGACAGGTAGTAATTGCCGTTTTCCATGGTAGGCGAATACGGGCTGTCATCGAGGCCGCCGTGCGAAATGGCCACCACCAGTTCGGCGCCCTTGGCGCGCATCTCGGAGATGAATTTTTCCGCCGTCTCGCGCACGCCCTGCGTGTAGACCCGGCCTTCCAGCCAGCGCTTGTCCCAGGCCATGATGGTGGGCGGCGCAAAGCTGATGATGCCCACCTTCACGGTGCTCGTCACGGGCTGGCCATCGGGGCCGGTGGCCGTGATCTGCTTGTCGATGATGTGGTAAGGCGCAAACAGCGGCTTGCCGCTCCTGACGCTGTAGACGTTGGCCAGCACTTGCGGAAACTGGGGGCCCGCGCAGCGGGGCTTGGCCGCATCGACGCTGTCGACGTCGAAGCGGTTGCCCGTCACCTGGCTCAAGAACGCCAGGCCGTAGTTGAATTCATGGTTGCCGATGCCGCCGCCATCGACCTTCAGCAAATTCATGGCCTTGTAGATGGCCAGGGTCTGGTCGCAGGCCAGCGGTTTGACCAAGGCCTGGTAGTCGGCCAGGGCCGTGCCCTGGATGGTGTCGCCGTTGTCGAGCAAAAGGTTGTTCGGGAATTCGGCCCGCGCCTGGGCGATCAGGGCCGCCGTGCGTTCCAGGCCGATCGACGGTTCCGCCTGCAGCTTGTAGTAATCATAACTGAGCACATTCGCATGCAAGTCCGTCGTCTCCAGCAGGGCCAGGGTGGCGCTGCTGCCTGCGGGCGCGGTGGCCAGCGGGTGCACAGGCCCTGTGGCGGCGGGCGGCAAGGCGCCGCAGCCGGCCAGCAGCAGCGGTAACAGGGCGAGACGGGGGAGTTGGCGCAGGGGGTGGCACATGAGAATTCCTGTGGAAAGACAATATCGCCAGCATCATACGCAGCACGGCAGCCCCTATCAAGCCATAAAATGCCTGCAACAGCAGGCGAAATATTGTCGCAAATACAGCAAAATCGTCATTTTATTGCCCTCTGCGGCAGCAATTGCGCCGCGGCGGCAGCGGAAACGGGCCGCGCTCGCGTATAATTCAGGGTTTGATTTCACCATAGAAGACCAGAACATTATGGAAGCCGAACGCATCAATATCATCTCCGCCCTGCTCAACGACCTGACGGTCCGCGAAGCCGAACTTCGGAGGTATCTTTGACTTCACTGTCAAGTCGGAGAAACTCGAGCAAGTCAATGAAGAATTAGAAGATCCGACCGTCTGGAACGATCCCAAGCGCGCCCAGGACCTCGGCAAGGAGAAGAAGGCGCTGGAAGCCATCGTCTTCACGCTCACCAAGGCCGATGCCGACCTGCGCGACACCCGCGACCTGTTCGACATGGCCCGCGAAGAAGGCGACGACGAGACGCTCGAAGCGATCGAGCAGGACGTGCAGGAAATCCGCAAGGTCATCGAAAGCATGGAGTTCCGCCGGATGTTCAACAATCCGATGGACCCGAACAACTGCTTCATCGACATCCAGGCCGGTGCCGGCGGCACGGAAGCCCAGGACTGGGCCTCGATGCTGCTGCGCCAGTACCTGCGCTACTGCGAACGCAAGGGCTTCAAGGTTGAAATCCTCGAGCAGTCCGACGGCGAGGTGGCTGGCATCAAGACGGCCACCTTGAAGGTCGAGGGCGATCACGCCTACGGCTTCCTGCGCACGGAAACGGGCGTGCACCGCCTGGTGCGCAAGTCGCCGTTCGACTCGGCCAACGGCCGCCACACCTCGTTTACGTCGCTGTTCGTGTACCCGGAAGTCGACGATTCGATCGAGATCGACGTCAACCCGGCCGACATCCGCGTCGACACCTACCGCGCGTCGGGCGCCGGTGGTCAGCACATCAACAAAACCGACTCCGCCGTCCGCATGACCCATGCGCCGACCGGCATCGTGGTGCAGTGCCAGAACGACCGTTCGCAGCACCGCAACCGCGCCGAAGCGATGGAAATGCTGAAAGCGAAACTGTACGAACATGAGCTGCGCAAGCGCATGAGCGAGCAGCAGAAGCTGGAAGACTCGAAGACGGACGTGGGCTGGGGCCACCAGATCCGCTCCTACGTGCTGGACCAGTCCCGCATCAAGGACTTGCGCACGGGCTTCGAGACGGGCAATACCAAGGGCGTGCTCGATGGCGACATCGACGAGTTCATTTCCGCCTCGCTCAAGCAAGGCGTGTAATGGGCAGCTCCGCTCCGGCACTGGCGCATCGCGCCTTCCTGTTCGACATGGATGGCACGATCGTCGACAACATGGCCTTCCACACGACATCGTGGCTGGCGTTCTTTGAACGCCACGGCCATGTGCTGGATGCGGACGCCTTTTTCCGCGACACGGCGGGACGGCAAGGCCGCGAAATCATCGCCAAGTACCTGGGCGAGGATGCCGACCATGCCAGCCTGCTGGCGGAAAAGGAAGTCGTTTACCGCGAACTGTATGGCCCGCACCTGGCCACGGTGGCCGGTTTCGACGCCTTGATCGCCAGCGCGCGCCGGGACGGCGTGGGACTGGTGGTGGGCACGGCCGCGCCGGACGAGAACATCGCGTTCACGCTCGACGGCCTGGACCTGCGCCACCGCTTCGACGCCATCGTCGGCGCCGCCGACGTGGAACGGGGCAAGCCGCACCCGGACGTGTTCCTGAAAGGCGCGCAGCTGGCCGGCGCGCTGCCGCAGCACTGCATCGTCTTTGAAGACGCGCCCCTGGGCGTGGAAGCGGCGCGGCGCGCCGGCATGCGCGTCGTGGTGCTCACCACCACCCTACCGGCCGAAGCGTTTGCCGCATTCGACAACGTGATTGCTATCGTGCCGGATTTCTCCGCGCTCGACGTCGACGCACTGTTTGCCAGCGTGGCGCCAGCGCTGGCACCACATCATCAATAATCTACAACGAAGAACACCATGACTACGGATATCCAAGAACAAGCCGCCGCCCCCGATGAAAACAAGATCATCGCCGAGCGCCGCGCCAAGCTGGCCGCACTGCGCGAACAAGGCGTCGCCTTCCCGAACGATTTCCGCCCGGAGCACAAGGCGGCCGATCTGCACGCGCAGTACGACGGCAAGACGCGCGAAGAGCTGGAAGAGAACCCCGTACACGTGGTGCTGGCCGGCCGCATGATGCTCAAGCGCGAAGCAGGCAAGAAAGCCGCTTTCGCCACCCTGCAGGACGCTTCCGGCCCGAAAGCCGACGGCCGCATCCAGATCTACGCCACCCTTGATCTCACGGGCGAAGCGGCCATGGCCGCCCTGCACCACTATGACCTGGGCGATATCCTGGGCGTGCAAGGCACCCTGTTCAAGACCAAGACGGACGAACTGACCATCAAGGTCACGGAACTGCGCCTGATCACCAAGTCGCTGCGCCCGCTGCCGGACAAATTCCACGGCCTGGCCGACCAGGAAACGAAGTACCGCCAGCGCTACGTCGACCTGATCATGAACGAAGAGACGCGCCGCACCTTCAAGGCCCGCACCGCCGCCATCTCGTCGATCCGCCGCTTCATGGAAAAGAACGAGTTCATGGAAGTGGAAACGCCGATGCTGCACACCATCCCTGGCGGCGCCGCGGCAAAACCGTTCATCACCCACCACAATGCGCTGGACATGCAGATGTTCCTGCGCATCGCGCCGGAGCTGTACCTGAAGCGCCTGGTCGTGGGCGGCTTCGACCGCGTGTTCGAGATCAACCGCAACTTCCGCAACGAAGGCGTGTCGATCCGTCACAACCCCGAATTCACGATGATGGAATTCTACGCGGCCTACACCGACTACAAATGGCTGATGGACTTCACGGAAGCCGTCATCCGCCAGGCCGCCATCGACGCGCACGGCACCGCCACCCTGACCTACGGCGGCCGCGAGCTGGACCTGGCAAAACCGTTCCACCGCCTGACCATCGTCGAAGCGATCAACAAGTACGCGCCCGGCTACACCACGGAGCAGCTGAACGATGCGGAATTCATCAAGGAAGAGCTGAAAAAGTTCGGCGTCAAGCCGTTCGCCACGGCCGGCCTGGGCGCGCTGCAACTGGCGCTGTTCGAAGAGACGGCAGAAGCGCAGCTGTGGGAACCGACCTACATCATCGACTACCCGGTCGAAGTGTCGCCGCTGGCGCGCGCTTCCGACACGGTGGCCGGCATCACGGAACGCTTCGAGCTGTTCATGGTGGGCCGCGAAATCGCCAACGGCTTCTCCGAGTTGAACGACGCGGAAGACCAGTCGGCCCGCTTCCTGGCCCAGGTAGCCGCCAAGGACGCCGGCGATGAAGAGGCGATGTTCTACGACGCCGACTACATCCGCGCGCTGGAATACGGCATGCCGCCAGCCGGCGGCTGCGGCATCGGCATCGACCGCCTGATGATGATCATCACGGATTCGCCGAACATCCGCGACGTCCTGCTGTTCCCGCATCTGCGCCGCGAAGAATAATCGCGGACGCTGGCCGATAAAAAGCCGCCTGATCGCAAGATCAGGCGGCTTTTTTATTTCCGTCGCCGCGTAGGTCGGATTAGCGCTACGCGTAATCCGACACATTGTTGGCCATTCATGTCGGATTACGCGCTTGCACGCTAATCCGACCTACGCATCGCGCATTACTGAATCACGGTATAGCACGGCACATACGCCGTGCCCGCCAGCTTCATGCGGTGCTGCGCCACGAACGAGGCCAGCAGCGCATCCATGGGGCCGGCGATGGATTTGTCGCCGTGGATCTCGAAGTTGCCGTGTTCTTCGATGGAACGGATGCCATCGTCCTTGACGTTGCCCGCCACCACGCCGGAAAACGCGCGGCGCAGCTGGGCCGCCAGCAGGTGCGTGGGCTGGTTCTTGTGCAGGCTCAGGTTGCGCATGTTTTCATGCGTGGGCTGGAACGGCTTCTGGAACTCGTGGTCGATCTTCAGCAGCCAATTGAAGTAATACGCGTCGCTGTGCGCCTTGCGGAATTCGCGCACCTGGCGTATGCCTTCGAGCATCTCGCGCGCCACCAGTTCCGGATCGTCGATGATGATCTTGTAGCGCTGCTGCGCTTCCGGTCCCAGGGTGTCGCTGATGAACTGGTTGATCTGCACGAAGTACTCGCGCGACGTTTCCGGCCCCGTGAAAATCAGCGGGAATGGAATCTCGGCATTGTCCGGGTGCAACAAAATACCGAGGATGTACAGGATTTCCTCGGCCGTGCCCGCGCCGCCCGGGAACACGACGATGCCGTGACCCGCGCGCACGAACGCTTCCAGGCGCTTTTCGATGTCCGGCATGATGACCAGGTCATTGACGATGGGGTTCGGCGACTCGGCCGCGATGATGCCCGGCTCCGTGATGCCCAGGTAGCGGCCATTGTGCAGGCGCTGCTTGGCGTGGCCGATGGTGGCACCCTTCATGGGGCCCTTCATGGCGCCCGGGCCGCAGCCCGTGCAGATATCGAGGCCGCGCAAGCCCAGCTGGTAGCCCACTTCCTTCGAATAATTGTACTCGGCGCGGTTGATCGAGTGGCCGCCCCAGCACACGACCAGGTTCGGGTTGAGCTGGGTCTGCAGCACGTTCGCGTTGCGCAGGATGTGGAAGACGGCATCCGTCACGCCTTCCGTGCTCTGCAAGTCGAATTTCGGGTTACCCGTCACTTCGTCGCTGACGAAGATGATGTCGCGCAGCACGGCAAACAGGTGCTCGTGGATACCCTTGATCATCTTGCCGTCGACAAAGGCGATGGCGGGCGCGCCCTTGATGTCGAGCTTGATGCCACGCTCGCGCTGGATGATGGAAATTTCAAACGATTGATATCGCTCAAGCAAGGCGCGCCCATCGTCGATGGTGCTGCCGCAATTGAGCACCGCCAGCGCGCAGCGGCGGAAAGTGTTGTACAGGCCGCCCTGGCTGGTGTCGAGCAGTTTATTGACTTCAGTCTTGGAGAGCACGTCCAGGCGGCCTTCCGGTGAAACCAGAGTATCGATAACGTCGTGTTCCATAATGCGAAAAATCCCTTTAAAAATCGATGCTCGAAGGTATTGCACTAGCAATATACGACAAGTCAGGCCAGTTGTGCTGTGGTGCCGCAAAATCGCCGGGGCCGCTCTTGCCTGCAAACCGGTTTGACCAATATGAAACAGTCATTCTTGCTAATGCGAATGGAAACCTTCGCTCAGCGCAATTTGTAGATTAGAATGCCAGCCTATTGGAATTCCCGTGCGTGAGGTTCTTCATGAGAGTCCCCGCCGCCCGCAGGCTTCCATAAGTTTGTTTTATCGATCGACTATAATAATTTTTCAGGAGGAACCGCATGAGCGGTGCGACTACGCCCAACAAGGAAGCCGTTATTCCCGAGTTCAAGCAGATTATGGGCCATCCAAGCCCATTGTGGATGTTGTTCATGACTGAATTCTGGGAACGCTTCGCGTTCTACGGAGTTCGCTGGGCGCTGGTACTGTACATCGTGGCCCAGTTCCACGGCGGCGACGGTTCGGGACAGGCAGCGGCCAACCTGACCTACGGTTCCTTCCTCGCGCTGGTGTACGCCGGCGCCCTGTTCGGCGGCTACATCGCCGACCGCGTCATCGGTTACCAGCGCTCGATCCTGCTGGGCGCCATCTTCATGGCTGCGGGCCTGTTCTGCATCTCGGTACCGAACCAGGACATCTTCAACCTGGGCCTGGCCACCATGATCGTCGGTAACGGCATGTTCAAGCCGAACATCTCGACCATGGTCGGCAAGCTGTACACGACGGCCGATCCGCGCCGCGACAGCGGTTTCACGATCTTCTACATGGGTATCAACATGGGCGCCATGGTTGCCCCTGTCTTCACCCAGTGGCTGGCCGAGTCGATCTTCGGCACCAGCGCCATGCCTTCGTACAAGATGGTCTTCATGGCCTCCGGTTTCGGCATGCTGATCAGCCTGGTATGGTTCTTCATCGGCCGCCGCGCCCTGAAGGGCATCGGCGCACCGGAAGCCGGTTCCGGCAGCCCGATGCGCGTCGTCTGGGTGGCCGTCGGCTCCCTGTGCGTGATCCCGCTGATGTACTTCCTGCTGACCGTCGGCGCTGAAAAGCTGCAAATCGTCCTGACCGTGCTGTTCGTCGGCCTGGCCGTGATGCTGATGATCGAAGGTATCCGCAACGGCAAGATTGCGCGCGACCGCGTCATCGCCATGCTGCTGATCTTTGTCTTCAACATCCTGTTCTGGATGTTCTTCGAACAGGCTGGCAGCTCGTTTACCTTCCTGGCTGACAAGATCGTCAACCGCGACCTGGGCTTCTGGATCTTCCCGACCGCCTACTTCCAGACCGTCAATTCGGTCGCCATCATCGTCTTCGCGCCGATCATCGCCGCCGTCTGGGTCTTCCTGGCGCGCCACAACGTCAATCCATCGATCCCGCGCAAGTTCGGCCTGGGCTTGCTGGGCAATGCGCTGGCCTTCGGCCTGCTGATCTTCGCTCTGTCGAGCCTGGTTGGCGCCGACAACAAGATTCCATTCTGGACCCTGACCATCGTCTACGTGCTGCAATCGATCGGCGAACTGTGCCTGTCGCCTATCGGCCTGTCGATGGTTACCAAGCTGGCGCCAGTGCGCCTGGTGGGCCTGGGCATGGGCGGCTGGTTCCTGTCGACCGGTATCGGCAACAACCTGTCGGGCATCTTCGCCAGCCACGTCAGCGGCGAAAGCGGCATGTCGGTGCAATCGGCCCTGTCCGGCTACACCTTCGGCTTCTGGTCCCTGCTGGGCGCCGGCGTGATCCTGTTCCTGATCGCACCGCTGATCAACAAACTGATGCACGGCGTGAAGTAAGTTTTCTGCCCTAGCTGACAACGGCGGCCTGCGGGCCGCCGTTTTTCATTCCGGCACCGGTTTTCCCCTTGCCGGGCGGTACAATACGCCCAGGGCCGACGGCCACTCCACCCACATTACTGAAGAAACCATGTCCAGCATCTCCACCACCACGCCCCTCTCCGACGACGAATACGCCGAACTCGACACCCTGCTGGCTGCGCCCGCGCTGGACAGCCGCGCCATGGACGTGTCCATGCTGGAAGGGTTTCTCACGGCCGTCGCCCTGAACCCGAAACAGATCGCCGCCGAACAGTGGCTGCCCTGGGTCTGGGACAAGGCGGCCGGCAGCGCCGCGCCCGCGCCGGACGCGGCCAGCGAACGGGCGGCCAGCCTGGCGCAGCGCCACCACGCCTACATGGTCGAATGGCTGGCGAAGGACCCGGACAGCTTCGAGCCCATCTATGTCTGCGGCCCCGAATGGGGCGTGCCCGCCTGGTGCGCCGGCTTTATCCTGGGCACGACCCTGGACAAGCCCCAGTGGGCGGCCCTGGCGGTCAGCCACCCTGAGTACCTGGCGCCATTCCAGCACCTGGCCACGGCCAGCGAACTCGACGACGATGCGGCCGAAACGGCCATGGATGGCGTGATTCCCGCTGTCATCGCCATCAACGCCGCCTGGGCCCGCCAGCGCCACCTGAAAAGCCAGGCGCAAAGCCAGCCAGGCGCCACCATCCTGCGCGAAGTGCCGAAAACGGGCCGCAACGACCCATGCCACTGCGGCAGCGGCAAGAAATACAAGAAATGCTGCGCCGACGCCGATAGCGCGGCAAACTAAGGCGATTCCTCCTTGCGCCAGCTGCTGACGGCCATCCTGCGCTTCCTGCTGCGCCATGCGCTGCAGTTCGCGCTGTTCATCGCCATCCTGCTGGCCGGCCGCCTGCTGCTGGCCGAATGGCGCGCCTACAGCGCCAGCAGCGCCACCGTCGCCGCACTGCGGCTGGCCGCCAGCGGGGCCGACAGCCACGGCGCCGGCCTGGCCGCTGCGGCCACGGCCAGGGTCAACGCCCTGCAGCACGCTTCCCAGACAGCCATCGCCACCCGCCTGGAGCAGGTGCAGGCCCAATTGCGCCAGCTGCGCGCGCAGCAGCAGCCCTCGCTGTTTGCCCTTCCCCTGCCCGGCGCCGATACGCTGGCCCGCCATGCGCAGGACGAAGCCACGCGCCGCGTGGAAATCGAAGTGCTGGCGCAGGAAGCCCGCTATCTGGGCACACTGCAAGCGGCGCTGAGCGGCGAAGATGCGCGGCAGACGCTGGCGCATCGGCACGCGGAACATGTGCGCGGGTATGCTGCGCTGCAAGACAATATACGCGAGCGCCAGCAGCTGGAAGCGCAGCACCCGCTCGCTGCGCGCCTGCCCGGCAGCGACGCTTACGCGCAGCTGTTGCGCCTTGAAAGAGAGGGCCAGCGCCTGCGCGAGATCAACCTGCAAGCCTACAATGCCTGGCTGGCGCAGCGCGCGCGCACCGGCAATGCGGCCCGCCCCGCCCCATTTGCCATCGACGACCAGGCGCTGGCCGCCGCGCTGGCGCCCGTACAAAAGGCCATCGCAGCCGGCGAGAGCCAGCTGGCGCGCAACTGGATAGCCCGCTGGCGCGCTCCCGTGCTGGACGTGGCGCCCACGGCCGCCCTGCTGGTGCTGTCCGCCATCGCGCTGCCCGTGGCCATCAAGGCCTTGTTTTACTTCGTGCTGGCGCCCGTCGCTTCCCGCTTGCCGCCGCTGTCGATCGCGCGCGAACTGCACCTCGCGGGCAGCTCCCTGTCCCTGCCGCCGCACGGCGAATCGCGCATTTCCGCCGTCTCGCAAGCCTTGCAGCTCAAGCCGGGACAGCAGATGCTGATCCATCCCGAATACCTGCAATCGTCGCCCGTGAGCACCCGCAAGCGCACGCAATGGCTGCTGGACTGGCGCTTTCCGTTCACGAGCCTGGCGGCCGGCATGGTGGCGCTGACGCGTCTGCACAGCGACGTAGCCGCGTCCGTGACGATTTCCGCCAGCGACGATCCGCTGCTGGAAATTGCCGTCGTGCGGCTGCCGGCCGGCAGCGCGCTCGTGTTCCAGCCGCGGGGACTCGTGGGCCTGATCACGGATACGGACGAGCCGCTGGCGATATCGAGCCACTGGCGCCTGGCCAGCCTGCATGCCTGGCTCACCCTGCAGCTGCGCTTCATCGTCTTTCGCGGCCCCGTCACCCTGATCGTGCGCGGCTGCCGCGGCGTGCGCCTGGAACGGGCGGGCCAGGGCCGCTCCATCAGCCAGGCCGCCACCCTGGGGTTCAGCACCGACGTGCTGTACTCGACCCTGCGCAGCGAAACCTTCATCCCGTATCTGCGCGGCCAGCAAGCCTTGCTCAACGACCGCTTCGACGGCGGCGATGGCGTCTACCTGTACGAAGAAACGCCGCGCCACGGCAAGCAGCCGGGCAAGGCGGGCAGCTGGTTCGAGGGGGTGACGGACGCGATCTTGAAAGTGTTCGGCATCTAGCCGAGGAAAGCAAAATGAACGACTTCCTGTTTGCCGATTTCCTCGAGGACCAGGCCGCGTATGCGGCGGCAGAGACCTACTGGCAGGCGCGCCTGGCCTTCCTCAACGGGCAGTGCACGCCGTATCTGCGCACCGCGTTTGCCAACGGCCAGCCGTTTTATGACGGCAATCCTATCGTCAACCTGGCGGGCCGGAATGCCGGCAAGGCAGCACGCATCGTGCAGCAATGCCCGCATGAATGCGGCCACGGCTACACGAGTTTCGAGCAGGCGATCGAGCTGGCCGACGGCGACGGTCACCGCCCGGCGCAGGAAAAGGTCATCGTGCTGACCTTGACCGCAGACACGGCGCAGCGCGCCGAAGCGGAATTGCGGGCCTGGTTTGCGCCGGCGTAGGGCCGCACGCTACCAGACCGCACCTTACCAGACGTAGCCCGCGCGCACGCCGACATTGCGCTGCTCGCCGTAATTGCAGGCCCGCGCCGAGAAACACGAGGCGACATGGTATTTGTCGAACAGGTTCTTGACCGTCATGCTCACGCTCAGGCCTCGCCAGGCGCTGCGGGCCTGGCCCAGGTCATAGCGCAGGGACAGGTCGGCCAGGGTGAATGCCGGCACCTGGAAGGTGTTCTCGCCATCGCCCCAGCTGGCGCCCACGTGGCGCACGCCGGCGCCGCCCGACAGGCCGCGCCAGCGGCCGGCAAACGCATAGTCGGCCCACGCGGAAGCCATCTGCCGGGGCACTTCATACGGCGACTTGCCCTGCACGTTCGTGCCCCACATGTCCGGATTCGCCTTTGTCACCTTCAACGGATTATAGGTGAGGGCCGCCAGCAGTTTCAGCTGGCTGCTCGGCTGCGCCGCCACTTCCAGTTCGATGCCGCGCGAGCGCACCTCCCCCTGCTGGATAGAAAAATCCGGCGCGTCCGGGTCCGTCGTCAGCACGTTCTGGCGCCGCAGTTCGAAGGCGGCGGCCGTCACGGACAGGTGCGCGCCCGGCGCGTACTTCACGCCGACCTCCACTTGCCGCGCCGTTTCCGGCTCGAACGGACGGTCATGACGGTCCGCGCCGGAGACGGGCGAAAACGATTCGCTGTAGCTGGCGTAAGGCGCCAGGCCGTTCTCCGCCAGGTAGGTGATGCCGGCGCGGCCCGTAAACGCCGTGGGCTTGCGCACCGTCGTGGCCGATGGCGATACCAGCAGATTGCGCTGCTCCTGGCGCGTCCAGTCCTGACGCCCGCCCACGGTGAAGACCCAGTTACGGTACTGCATGCGGTCCTGCAGGTAGGCGCCCAGCTGCCGGTTATGCTCGCGGCGCAGGGCATCGGGCGCCAGCGCCGCCAGGTCCAGCGCGCTGCCGTAGACGGGGCGGTAGATATCGATCTGCGGACCGTCGGCGATATACGAGCTGAAAGAAGTATTGCTGCGGCTGTAATCGATGCCGGCAACGATCTCATGGCGCAGCGCACCCGTCGCCACCTGGCCCGTCACATTGGTGTCGAGCGAGTACACGCTGCCCTTGCCGTCGCGCGTATCGATCTCGCGGTTGGTGAGCGCATGGTCGATTAAATCACCGTAACGAAACATGTACTGTTCATGGTTATCCGCGTGCAGGTAGCGGAAGTTCTGCCGCACCGTCCATCCGCTGTCGAACGTGTGGCGCGCCGCGTAGCCCGCCGACGCGACCCGCGTTTCCTCGTGGTCGAACCCGGGCTCGCCCAGGAAACGCGTCAGCGGTAATCGACCATTGGGATTACTGCCGTTCAAGGCTTCCCACTGCACGTTCGACGATTGCATGGCGCGGTTCTGCTGGAAAAAGCCTAGCAAGGTAATGCTGGTGCGGGCGCTCGGCGCCCACGTCAGGCTGGGCGCCAGATAATAGCGGTCGTCCTGCATGTAATCGATCTGCTGGTCCGCATGGCGCGCCAGCCCCACCAGACGATACTGCAGGCTGCTGTCGCCCGCCAGCGAGCCGCCCACGTCGACGGCCAGCTGCCTGCGCGCGTAGCTGCCCAGCGACAGTTCGACCTGGCGCACCTGGTCCGCCGCGGGGCGCTTGGGCACGAAATTGACGATGCCGCCCGGCGCATTCTGGCCGTACAGCACGGACGACGGTCCCTTGAGCACTTCCACGCGTTCGGCGCCGTACGGCTCCACGCCGAAAAAGCCCAGCGTCCCCATGGGCATCAGGCGCATGCCATCGAGGTAGAACGCGCCCGAGAACTGGCTGAAGCCGCGCACCGACAGGCTGTCGTCGGCAGGATTGGCGCCTGCCGTGTTGCTGCGCAAGCCGGCCGTGTACTGGATGGCGTCGTTCAGGGTGCGCACGCCCTGGTCATCCATGCGGTCGCGCGTGATGACGGAGACCGATTGCGGCACTTCCAGCAGCGAAGCGTCGGTCTTGGTGGCCGTGCTGGCCCGCCGCGCCACATAGCCGCTGACCTTGCCCCACGGGTTTTCCTCTTCCGCCTGCGCGCTGACGGTCACGGGCGCCATCGTCTGCACGCCATCGGCCGCCGCGCCGGCAGCGGACGCGGTGGCGGCACGCAGCGCATAGCCGCCGCCGGCCGTGCGCACGGCGGCCAGCCCGGTGCCGGCCAGCGCCCGCGCCAGCGCATCGTCCACCGTGTAGCTGCCGCTGACGCCACCGCTGCGCAGCCCTTCCGTCGCGGCCGAGCCAAAGGCGATCAGCAAGCCCGCTTCGCGCCCCAGCCGGTTCAATGTCGCTTCCAGCGGGCCCGCCGGGATGGCGTAATGGCGCAGGGACTCGGGCTGTCCGGCCTGTCCGGCCGTTTGCGCATGTGCCGGCGCGCCGGCCAGGCTGGCCAGCGCGCCCAGGCACAGGGCGTGCACCAGCAGGGCCAGCGGTTTCATTGTCGACAGGCCAGGTACCCGGCTGCGCGTGGATGGATGGAGTGTGCTGCGGTCGTTCATGGTATGCCCTCGGATCATGGAATGGGTGGGACGGGCCAAAACCTGCGTCCTCACTTCCCTTGACAAGGCAGCGCGCAAAAACAGTCCATGTATTTTCAGTTTATTTTTTCGTCGCGCGCGGCCGCAACGTGACCCAGTAGCGTGTCAGGTAATGCAGCTCGACGGGGAACGCTTCCACCAGCGCCAGCAGCACCCTGTCGGTATCGGCCAGCGGATAGGCGCCCGACACCAGCAAGTGCGCAAGCGCCGGATCGCACCCCAGGTGGCCGCGCCGGTGGCGCGCCAACTCCAGCAGGAAATCGTCGAGGCGCATGTGCGCCACGACCAGCATGCCGTCGGCCCAGGCGCCCGCGCCGGCGTCGAGCGCCTGCGCCGCGCCCACGCCGCCGCGGCTAAAGCTTCCCTCCTCGCCCGCCTGCAACACGCGTGGCTGGCCATCGGCCGCCGCAGGCCGCAGCTCGACGGCCCCTTCCAGCACGCCGACCTGCACGTAGCCCGCGTGCTGGCGCACGATGAATCGCGTGCCCAGCGCCCGCGCCGTGCCATCGGCGGTATGCACGTAGAAAGGCCGCTGCCGTGCATCGGGCGCCGTCTGCAGCAGCACCTCGCCGCGCAGCAGCTGCACCGCGCGCTCGGTGGCGTCATAGCGCAGCTTGATGGCGCTATCGGTATTGAGCACCAGCGTGCCGCCGTCCGGCAGGCGCACCGTGCGCCGCTCGCCCGTGGCCGTGCTGGCATCGGCGTTCCACGACTGCCACGCCGGTGTCTGGCGCAGCATGGCGGCGCTGCCGCCCGCCACCACCAGCGCCGTGAGCAGGCGCACCGCGCGGCGCCGCTGCACCCCTGCTGGCGCGGCCAGGGCGGCGCTGGCCAGCGGCGGCGGAATGCCGGCCAGCTGGCCGCTGACCGCCTCGATGCGTTGCCAGGCCCGTTCATGTTCCCCGTCCTCGGCGCGCCAGCGCTGCCACGCAAGGAGCTGTGCGGCGGTGGCGTCGCCGCCCTGCAGCGCCAGCCACCACTGCACGGCCCGCCGCGCCACGGCGGGCGCCACGCGCGCGGCAGCCGCCGCGCCGCCCAGGGGGATCGGCATCTCTTCATCCATCGTGCTGCTCCGGGAAAAAGCAGCGCAGGGCCGCCCTGGCCAGATGGCGCTTGACGGTGGACAGCGAAATGCCCAGCTCGGCGGCGACCTCCTGCTGCCCCATGCCGTCGAGCTGCACCAGCAAAAAAGCCTGGCGCGCCTGCGCGGGCAGCGCGGCCAGGCGCCGGTCCAGCTCCACCAGCCGTTCGAGGAACATCAGGCGCACTTCGGGCGGCGGCGCCACCGGTTCCGGCATCAGGGCAAGGGCGTCGAGGTAGGCTTGCTCGATGGCGCGCCGGCGCACATGGTTGATCAGCAGGTTGCGCGCAATCGTCGTCAGGTAGGCGCGCGGCTCCTGCACGCCCTGCATGCCCTGCGGCGCGAGCACGCGCAGGAAGGTGGCCTGCGCCAGGTCGGCCGCATCGAAAGCATTGCCCACCTTGCGCTGCAGCCAGCCGCGCAGCCAGCCGTGGTGCTGGCGATACAGGATGGCGATGTCATCGAAGTCATGCAGGGAGATGTGGTCGGCGGACATGGAGCGGCGGGTCTGGCGGAGAGAACAAACTTAATGAGAATTATTCTCAATTATAGGCAGAAGTGCGCACCTCGGCAAGATCGGTGCCCGCTGCGGCAGCTCGATCGGGCCGGAAGTCGGCCTGCAGCAAAGCATGAACATGCAGGCCGGCAAACACGCCATGCAAGCACTCGCCCTGCCGCAACACATCTTCGCGCGCAAATCCCGGCTGCGGCACGGCGGGCAAGGAGGTTTGCAGGTGTGCGCGGTTTCCCCCCGCCAGCGCGGCGAGCGCGTCGGCGTGTTCTGCCAGCGCTGGAACAATCGAAATAGACAGGCCTAGGCCGCGATCGAATGCGACACCGTCAGCCACTCGCCCGGCTGCAGATTCGCTGCCGCCTCGCGGGTGGCCAGCACGCTGTCGGGGTCCAGGTCGGAGCGTTTCAGCTTGTAGGAATAGGCGAAATCGTCGGCATCGAATGCCTGCCCCGCCTTGACGTAGTATTTGAAGCCGACAAAGGAGTCGGGATTGGTGACGACGGTGTATTCAAGCGTAATGCTGTTCATGGCGGGCCTCGTCGGCGACGGTGAAGCGTTCATTATGCGTCAATTCCGGCACCCGCGATGCATGGATGGCGATGCTGCGGCACCTTGCCAACCACGGACGCGTTTCGCTTGCGGCAAGTCAATAGCCTAGCCGGCGGCCGGCGCTACAGTAGGCAGGGCCAACCACCACGCCACCGCTGCCATGCGCACCTTGCTCTCGACAATACGGAACACCCTGGCGCCGCGCGCGAGCCTGCCGCCGGCAGCACGCCTGGAACGGCAGTCGGACCGGCGCGGCCTGCCCGCCCTGGACCCCGGGCCGCAAGCCGTCGTCAAGGCCTGCACGGCCTGGCTGGGCGCGGCGCAGGACCATTCCACCTCGGCCGACGGCGGCGTGGCGCGCGACTACAGCCTGCTGACCGGCTGGTCCAGCTCCTATCCGGAAACCACCGGCTACATCATCCCCACCATCATCGCCCTGGCGCAGCGCACGCACGACGCCGCGCTGCACGGGCGCGCGCGCCGCATGCTCGACTGGTGCGTGGCCATCCAGTTCCCGGAAGGCGGCTACCAGGGCGGCAAGATCGATTCCATGCCGCGCGTGCCCGTCACCTTCAACACGGGCCAGATCCTGCTGGGCCTGGCCGCGGGCGTGGCCGCGTACGGCCAGGCCTACGAAGGCGCCATGCACCGCGCGGCAAGCTGGCTGCGCGACAGCCAGGATGCGGACGGCTGCTGGCGCCGGCATCCGACGCCGTTCGCCAGCCCCGGCGACAAGGCCTACGAAACGCACGTGGCATGGGGCCTGTTCGAAGCGGACCGCGTCGCGCCGGGCCACGGCTATGGCGCGGCGGGCCTGCGCCAGGTCGACTGGGTGCTGACCCGGCAGCGTCCCAACGGCTGGTTCGATTCGAACTGCCTGGACAACCCGCAGCTGCCCCTGACCCACACCATCGGCTACGCCTTGCGCGGCCTGCTCGAAGCGCACCATTTTGCGGCGCGCGCCGACCTGCTCGCTGCCGCCGTGCGTACCGGCACGGGCATCGCCGGCGCCGTGGCGGCCGATGGCTATCTGGCAGGCCGCCTCGGTCCGGACTTCCAGCCGGGAGCGAACTACGCCTGCCTCACGGGTTCCGCGCAAAACGCGCATTGCCTGTTCCTGCTGTACCGGCTCACGGGCGAGCCGCGCTACCTCGATGCGGGGCGCCGCCTGAACCGCTACGTGCGGCGCGCGGTCAGCATCGACGGTCCCGCGCACGCGCGCGGCGGCGTCAAGGGCTCGTTTCCCGTCGATGGCGACTACGGCACCTGGGCTTACCTGAACTGGGCCGCCAAGTTCTGCATCGATGCGAACCTGCTGGAACTGGAACTGGAAGCGGGCGATGCTTGACGGGGCCAAGCGCGCCGCCGCGGCCGCGCTGGAAGCGTGGCGCCGCGCCGCCAGCGCCCGGCGCGTGCGCCACAGCGCGCACCACGTGACACGCGCCGGCTTGGCGGCCGGCCTGGCGCAGCTGGGCATTGCGCCAGGCGACACGCTGTTCATCCACTCTTCGCTGAAAAGCCTGGGCTACGTGGAAGGCGGCGCGCCAGCCGTGATAGCCGCCCTGCAGGACGCCGTCGGCCCGCACGGCACCCTGCTGCTGCCCACTTACTATCTGCCCGGCGGCACCTTGCGCGCCGCCTGCGCCCTGCCGGGCTATGTGTTCGACCCGCGCCGCCACGGCACGCACATGGGGCGCCTGCCGGAAGCCTTCCTCGCCGGCGCGGGCGTCCGGCGCAGCATCCATCCCACGCATTCCGTGTCCGCGTGGGGCCGCCATGCTGCCGACCTCACCGAGGCGCATCACCGCGCGCCCTCGATCTTCGGCATGGGCTCGCCCTGGCAGCGCTTCATCGGCTGCGACCAGGCGAAGGTGCTGGGCCTGGGCATCTCCATGGGACCCGTGACTTTCTATCACGCGCTGGAAGACGCCATGGGCGACGCCTTTCCCGTGCCCGTGTGGGAAGGCGGTACCAGGCTGCTGGGCTGCCTGGACCACGATGGCCGGCGCTGGGACGTGCCCGTGCGCCCTTTCGATCCCGAGGTCGCGCAGCGCCGCATCGACCATCCGGGACGCGGCGACCTGCGCGACTACTTTCACCGGGAATTTGACGCCGCCGGCCTGCGCGTCAACGGCCAGGTGGGCGATGCGGCGTCGTGGTGCATTCCCGCGCAGACGTTTTATGACCACTTGCGCCAAATGGCGTCCGAGCACGTAACCATCTACGCGAGCGCGGCGCAACTGGCGGCGCGGCCCGTATCGCAGCCATCGCCTCATGCGCGCGCATAAAAAAACCGCCCGGATCGTTACGACACCGGGCGGTTTTCATGGGCTTGGCTACGACATCACGCCTGCGGGCTGTCCGCTTTCTTCTCGCGCGCCACGATATACAGCAGCACGATGATGGCTGCATACGGCAGCAGGGACAGCGCGTCCGAGTGCAGGCCCGCGTAGAACGGGTTGCCATGCTCGGCCCAGTCGGCCATCATCTGGTCGAAGTGCGTGAGCACGCCGGCTGTGATGGCGATGATGATGCCGGCCAGCGCGCCGCCGGCGATGTAGCCGGACGCGAGCAGCACGCCCGAACTGCGGTCGCCCGCCAGCTGGCGCTCTTCCTCGTTCAGTTTCGCATTGTGTTCCAGCTTGTTGTTGCGGCGATCCGCCAGCCAGCGCACCAGGCCGCCGACGAAGATCGGCAAGGTGGACGACAGGGGCAAATACACGCCCACGGAAAACGCCAGCGACGGAATGCCGGCCATTTCCAGCACCACGGCAATCATCACGCCGAACAGCACCAGGGTCCACGGCAGCTGCTGGTCGAGGATGCCCTTGATGATGTAGGACATCAGCACGGCCTTCGGCGCATCGTATTTCTTGACTTCCGAACCGTCGGGACGCTTGCTGTAATGGCCATTGATGCCCGGATCGACCAGGTAGGCCAGCTGGCCATCATCCTTGACAAAATATTTGCCGGCCGGGCCGCCCACGGTATCGGTCTTTTGCCAGATTTTATACGTGTTGTGGTCCGTCTCGGCTTGCGGGCCATGCAGCTCGCCCGTCACCGTCAGCTTCGACGCATCGACCGTCAGGCCGGGCGCCACTTGCGCGGCCGGCACGTAGACGGTGCTCGCCTCGTTCAGTTTGAGCAGAATCGGGCCCAGGATCAGCGCGGACGACAAGGCGCCCGCCAGGATCGCGTACTGCTGCAGGCGCGGCGTGGCGCCCACCAGGTAGCCCGTCTTCAGGTCTTGCGAGGTGGTGCCCGCATTGCTGGCGGCGATGCACACGATGGCGCCCACCGACAAGGCAGTCACATAGTAACGTCCGCCCGTCCAGCCCATGATCAGGAAGATCAGGCAGGTAAACAACAAGGTGGCCACGGCCATGCCGGAGATCGGGTTCGACGAGGAACCGATTTCGCCCGTCAGGCGCGACGACACGGTGGCGAACAAAAAGCCGAAGACGAGGATCAGCAGCGCGCCGAGAAAATTCATGTGCAGCGGCGTGGCGAAGGTGATCACGGCGATGATGGACAGGCAGCCGATGACGACCCATTTCAGGGGGATGTCCTGGTCCGTGCGCAGGGTGGAATCGGTCTTGACGCCCTTGCCGATGCCCTTCAGGCCGGCCGACAGGCTGCGCCAGATCATGGGCATGGCGCGCACCAGGGAAATGAGGCCGCCGGCGGCCACGGCGCCCGCGCCGATGTACAGCACGTAGGCGCTGCGCACGTCGTCGGCGCCCATTTCGCTGATCAATTTGGTGCCCGGCGAGAGCACGGTGGTCAGGCTGTCGCCGAAGAACTTGATCATCGGGATCAGGAGCAGGTACGACAGCACGCCGCCGGCCGCCATGGTGGCGGCGATGCGCGGGCCGATGATGTAGCCCACGCCCAGCAATTCAGGCGAAATCTCGGCGCCGATGGAGCCGCCCTTGAGCGGCGCGGCAAATTCCACGCCCGGCGTGTCCTTCCAGCCCTTGAACGAGATATTGAAGACTTTATACAGCAAGCCGACGGCAAAGCCGCCGAAGATGATCTTGGCGCGGCGCTTGGCGTCCAGCGCGGCAGCCGAATCCTTCTCGATGCTTTCGCCGGCGGCGATGCGCGATTCTTCCGTGGCAGCCGCCTTCAGCACTTCGGCGCATGCCGTGCCTTCGGGGAATTTGAGTTCCTTGTGCTGGTCGACGATCATGGTGCGGCGCATGGGGATCATCATCAGGATGCCCAGCAGGCCGCCGAGGATACCGACCAGCATGACTCTCGAGATTTCCAGGTCGAAGCCCAGGATCAGGATGGCGGGCATGGTCACGCCCAGGCCGAAGGCCAGCGATTCGCCGGCCGAACCGGCCGTTTGCGTGATGCTGTTTTCCAGGATCGACGAATCCTTGCCGCCCACCTTCTTGGCCAGGCCGAAAAGGGTGATGGCGATCACGGCGACGGGAATCGAGGCGCTGACGGTCAGGCCCACCTTCAGCACCAGGTAGAGCGAGGAGGCGCCGAAGACCATCCCCAGGATGACGCCCATGAACAGGGCGCGGAAGGTCATTTCGGGCAATTTCGCGTCGGCCGGGATATACGGCTTCATGGCGCTCGGTGTTGCATCTTTTGCCATACAAAGTTCCTTAGTCTTGTAAAATAAACAGCCCGGATCGATGCCCGGGCTATTTTCTTGAAGCCGTGACTATCGCACAGCCGCGTTTCGATGAAAAGGTTTTTTGCTCCCCCTTCCGGCACCGCCCCCTGCGCCGCGCCAACGCCGGAGCGCCTGCCGCATTGGTCTATAATCGCTGCCACCGTGCCTTGCACGCTCACGTGAGACTGCCTTGACTGCCAAACGATCCGGATTTCCCTGGCCTTCCCGCCGCGCCACCGTGCGCGGCTTCATCATCGCCGGCTGCGCCGCGCTGGCCGCCGCCCTGCTGCTGGCCGCCTACCTGTTCCTGTACGTGCGCCCCCGCCTGCCCGAGCTGGACGTGATCACGGACTACCAGCCGAAGATCCCGCTGCGCGTGTACACGGCCGACAATGTGCTGATCGGCGAATTCGGCGAGGAGCACCGCGACTTCGTGCCGATCGCGCAAGTGCCGGAAATGATGAAAAAAGCCCTGCTGGCCATCGAGGATGGCCGCTTCTACGAACACCACGGCATCGACTTCGTGCGCGCCGGCGGCGCCGTGCTGTCGAACCTGCGCCACGGCTTCGGCCACGGCGGCGGCTCCACCATCACCATGCAGGTGGCGCGCAACTTCTTCCTCACGCGCGAAAAAGTCGCTTCGCGCAAGCTCAATGAAATCATGCTGGCCCTGAAGATCGAGTCGGCCCTGTCAAAAGACCAGATTCTCGAGCTGTACATGAACCAGATGTACCTGGGCCAGCGCTCGTTCGGCTTCGGCAGCGCGGCGCAGACGTATTTCGGCAAGCCCTTGTCCGAACTGTCGATCGCGGAAATGGCCATGCTGGCAGGCCTGCCGCAGAACCCCTCGCGCCACAACCCGATCAGCAATCCGAAAAAGGCGCACGCGCGCCAGCAGCTGGTCTTGAAGCGCATGCGCGAACTCGATTACATCAGCGAGGGCCAGTACCAGCAGGCGCTGGCGCAGCCGCTGCATATCAACAGCCGCGGCAAGCAGGGTTTCGACACGCATGCCGAATACGTGGCCGAACTGGCGCGCCAGGCCGTCTACGCGCAGTTCAAGGAAGACAGCTACACCAGGGGCATCAGCGTCTACACGACGATCCTGAAGGCGGACCAGGACGCGGCCTACGCCTCGACGCGCCGCAACGTCATCGCCTACGACCAGCGCCACGGCTACCGCGGCCCGGAAACCTTCATCGACATGCCGCCCGATCCCGAGCAGCGCGACGAGGCCATCGATGCTGCGCTGCAAAAACGCCCGGACAGCGATGGCCTGATCGCCGCCGTCGTCACGGAGGTGGCCAGCGGCAAGGTGGTGGCCGACACGGGCGATGGCGACGCCAAGGCCATCACGGGCGAAGGCCTGCGCTTTGCCGCCCCCGCCTTGTCCGCCAAGGCGGGCGCCGGCATCAAGCTGCGCCCGGGCGCCGTGATCCGCATCACCCAGGACACCAAGGGTAACTGGGGCATCACGCAAGTGCCGCTGGTGGCCGCCGCCTTCGTCTCGCTGGACGCGGAGACGGGCGCCTACCACGCCATGGTGGGCGGCTTCGACTACAACCTGCAAAAGTTCAACCACGTCACACAAGCGTGGCGCCAACCCGGTTCGGCCATGAAGCCCTTCGTGTATTCGGCGGCGCTGGAAAAAGGCTTTTCGCCGGCCACCCTGATCAACGACGTGCCCCTGGAAATGCAGGCGGGCGGCAAGGTGTGGGCGCCGCAGAATGACGACTTCAAGTTCGACGGCCCCATCACCATGCGCTATGCGCTGGCGCAATCGAAGAACGTGGCCTCCGTGCGCATCCTGCGCGCGCTGGGCATCTCGTACACGCACGACTTCCTGGAAAAATTCGGTTTCGACCCGGCGCGCCAGCCGAGCAACCTGACCATGGCGCTGGGCACGGGTTCCGTCACGCCAGTGCAGATGGCGGGCGCCTACGCGCTGTTCGCCAATGGCGGCCACCAGGTGGAGCCCTACCTGATCGACCGCATCGTCGACGCCAAGGGCGCGGTGCTGATGCAAACCAAGCCGCCCGCCCCGAACGACGACAAGACCCTGGCGCTGGACCCGCGCAACGCCTTCGTGATGGACAGCATGCTGCGCGAAGTGGCCCGCACGGGCACGGGCGCGGCGGCGACGAAAAAACTGGGGCGCAGCGACATCGCCGGCAAGACGGGCACCACCAGCGACGCCGTCGACGGCTGGTTCGCCGGCTACGGCGGCGGCATCGTGGCCGTGGCGTGGATGGGGTATGACGATCCCAAATCGCTGGGCGGGCGCGAATTCGGTTCCACCCTGGCCATGCCGATCTGGATCGACTACATGCGCACCGCCCTGTCGACGCGCCCGCAGGTGACGCGCGCCGTGCCGGCGGGCCTGAGCCAGGTCGACGGCGAGTGGCTGTACGATGAATTCATCGACATGAACGGCGTGAAAACCCTGGACATGGATGCGGAGACGCCGACGGATCCCGCGGCCGTGCCGGAGACGCTGCCGGTAGAGACGAACTAGCTTAAAAAAATCAGGCCCCAACCGAAGGGCCGGGGTCGGACCATGAGGGTCCGACCCCAGATCTTGCTCTGGGGTTGAGAGCTAAAACTAAACGCCGCTCATGCTCAAATACCTGCGCACCGTACTGACCACGCTATCGGCGAAATCGTCGACGTTGACCTTCGCGGCGCGGTACTTCCAGCGTTTCACATACCAGTCCTGGAACAGGGCCAGGCAATGCGCGGCCAGCAGGGTGGGATCGCCATGCGGCTTCGGCTCGATTTCCCCGATGGTCGTGGCGATCAGGGTCTGGACGAACAGTTCGGAGTTTTTCGCCATGCTGCGCTGCTCCACCTGCAGCACGCGCGAATCCATGAAGACGAAATAAAACCACGGCTGCAGCACTTCGGACAGGTAGATCGACGAGCGTATCATCGCCTCCAGCCGGTCCAGCGGCGACTTCACGTCGGCAAACAGCAGCGGCATCGCTTGCGTGGAATGGCGCACCACGTCCTCGATGATTTCGGCCAATTGATCCTTGCTGGTGATGTAGCCATACAGCCCCCCCATCGACAGCCCTGTCTCGCGGCACAGGTCGCGCAAGCTCATGGCGCGGAAACCCACGTCATTGGCCAGGCGGAAGGTGGCGACGAAGATGCGTTCGAGATTTTCCAGTGCCGGCTTGCGGCGCTTGACGCCGATACGTCCCGCGTGGCGGTCAAGAATATATTCCCAGATGTTTTCGCCATTTAAAGGCGTCATCTGTTGAAACTGTTCAAAATTGAAATGGGTCGACAAGTGCATTCCCAAGTAACGGTGTAGGAGCGACGTCATTGCTGCACCTGGGCGGCGCGGCACGACGGCGGGACGGCTGATGCGAGCGATTATAGCTCAGGAAAACAACTATTTGACTTTTCAACTATGCAATGGGCGCATAAGCAACGCCGAATGGCGACAGTTATTGCGCTGCATCATGCAATTCAAATGCAATTTAAATCCAGCAGTGCTACATTTGAAAAACCGAGCGCTCGCTATATTTAATGCATCGATAGAATGTGAAGGGGCACACGGGTAATCGCTACAGCATCGACATTTCCACTATTAATCGCCATGCATTTGGCCGATCATTAATACATAACGGAGACAAAATGAAGACTCGCTTTTGGCAACTGCTATCGACCCTGCTCCTCACTCTCGCCATCCTGCCCGGCAGCGCCAGCGCCGCCGGCTACACGCAAACGAAGTACCCGATCGTGCTCGTGCACGGCCTGTTCGGCTTCGACAAGCTCGGTCCCGTCGAATATTTCTATGGCGTCCCCGACGCCCTGCGCAGCGGCGGCGCGCAAGTCTACGTGACCACCGTCTCGGCCGCCAACAGCACGGAAGTACGCGGCGAGCAGCTGCTGTCGCAGGTGCGGCAAATCCTCGCCGCCACGGGCGCCGCCAAGGTCAACTTGATCGGCCACAGCCACGGCGGCCCCACGGCCCGCTATGTCGCTTCCGTCCGGCCCGACCTGGTGGCCTCTGTCACCAGCGTGGCCGGCGTCAACAAGGGTTCCAAGGTGGCCGATATCCTCAGCGGCGCCATCCCCAACACCAGCGGCGCGCTGGGCAATGCGCTCGCTTCCCTGATCGGCATTTTGTCGGGCAACAAGGGCCTGCCGCAAAACGCGGGCGCCTCGCTGGCCTCGCTGTCCACGGCCGGCTCGCTGGCCTTCAACAGCCGCCACCCGCAAGGCATCCCGACCTCGGCCTGCGGCGAAGGCGCCTATCAGGTGCAGGGCGTGTACTATTTCTCGTGGAGCGGCGCGCAGCCGTACACGAATGTGCTCGACGTGGGCGACCCGGCCCTGGCAGCCATCAGCCTGGCCTTCGGCGGCGTCAAGAACGATGGCCTGGTGAGCAGCTGCTCCAGCCACCTGGGCAAGGTGATCCGCGACGACTATGCCATGAACCACCTCGATGAAGTCAACCAGTTCGTCGGCATCGTCAACCTGTTCGAAACCAACCCCGTCACCGTCTTCCGCCAGCAAGCGAACCGCCTGCAAGGCCTGGGACTGTAAGGAGAAGCGCATGCACGCGAAATGGATCGTCGGCGGCAGCCTGGCAGCCCTGGCCCTGTATCTGGCACTGCGGCCGGGGGAGCCGCCGGCTCCGCCGCCGGACAAGGCGGAACCGGACCTGTTCGCGTTCGTGCGCTCGATGGAAGGCACGCGGCCGGACGGCAACGTGACGGTGGCCGCCGGCGACAAGCTGGTGGTCGACGCGGAGCTGGGCCACCTGTTCGACTACTATCTGGCGGGCCTGGGCGAAAAGCCGCTGGCCGCCATCCGCAGCCAGATCGAGGCGGAGCTGGACAAGCGCCTGGCGCCCGTCCCCGCCCGCGAGGCGAAGCGCCTGCTGGGCGCCTACCTCGACTACAAGCAGGCGCTGGCCGGCGCGGAGCAAGCCTTGCCAGCGCAGGCCGATCCCGCCCTGGCCGCGCGCGCGCGCCTGCAAGCCATGCGCGCGCTGCGCGGCAATTACTTCACGGCGCAGGAAAGCGCGGGCCTGTTCGGCGCCAGCGACGCGTATGACGACGATGCCGTGGCGCGCATGGCCATCCTGGGCAACGCCACGCTCGACGAAGCGCAGCGCCAGGCACAGCTGGCCGCACTGGACCAGCAGCTGTCGCCCGCCCAGCGCGCCGCCCGCGCTGCACCGCTGCAGGTGGCGCAGCTCGATGCCTCCGTGAGGACGCTGCGGGCACAGGGCGCAGACGAAAATGAAATCTACCGCCTGCGCGCCAGCACGTTCACGCCGGCGGCGGCGGCCCGTCTGGCGGAGCTGGACCGCGAGGAATCGCAGTGGCAGCAGCGCATCATCGCCTACCAGGCGAAAAAGGCCAGCCTGCCCGGCGGCGCGCAGGATGCGGCGGCCGTACAACTGCTGCGCGACGCCAGTTTCACGCCCGACGAACAGCGCCGGCTGGGCGCCTACGAATAGCCTTCAGGCCAGCTGCGCCAGCAAAGCTGCCGCCGCCATCACATCCGTCGTGTCGCGCCCCTGCCGGTAGCCCGCATGCACCGGCGCCAGCAAGGCATGCGCGGCGGCGCCGCTGCCCTGCGCCCGCATCACGGCTGCCAGGCTGGTGGCGCAGCGCAGCTCCCAGCCCGGCGCCTGCTGGCCCCTGGCCAGCTGCAGCGCTTCTTCCAGCTGCACCCTGACCGCCTGCAGGCCCGCCGCGTCGCCTTGCGCCAGCGCCCGCCAGCGGTGGTGCGCGTCGCGGCGCAGCACTTCCGGCGCGCTCCACGGCGCCAGGCCCGTGCGCGCGCGGCGCAGCGCCTGGCTGTCGGCGGCCGCGTCGTGCAGGGTGGCCATCAGATCGATCTGTATCGGCCAGCTGCGCACAGGGGGCCAGGGAAATTCCGTCATCGCTTCGCCCGCATCGAGCAGGCGCTGGTAGGCGGCGCCCCAGGCGCTCCAGTACAGCAGGCCATAGCGGGCCGCATGTTCGCACAGCAGGCAGGTCCAGGCATGCGCCAGTCCCCGCTGCCCGCACCACAGGGCGACGGGAATGGCATTGATGGCCAGCGCCACGCACAGCGTGACGCCATTGTGCTCGAAACCCACCGCCACCGCCTCGCGCGCCAGCGCCAGGGCGTCGTCGGGACGGCCCTGCATCCACAGGCAGCGCGCCAGCGTGCCACGCAGGCAAACCTGGTGATCGGCCAGCAAGGCATTGTTGAAGCCCAGCTGTCCGGCGCCCTCGGGATGCGCGAGCACCATGCGCGCCAGCGCCGCCGACTCCGCGTACCGTCCGCGCAGATACTCGCCCGCCGAACGCATGCGCGCCAGCACCAGCCGCATCGGCGTGTCGTCGCGTACTTCGCACAGCACGGCCAGCTGCGCCACGTAGCTGTCGGCGCGCTGGAAATCGGCCAGCTTCAGGCTGCAGATCCACATGCCGCAGATCGCTTCGGCACGGCGGCTGCCGTCGTCCGCGCGCATGGCCAGCGCATAACTGCGCTGGAAGGAACGCAGCATGGTGCCCGTGATGCCCTGCGTATGCAGCAGCAGGTGTGCCAGCGAGGCATGCAGCTGCATCTCGCTGTCGGGGTCTTCCAGCGCATGCGTGGCCATGCGCTCGAGGGCCCGTTCGACGCGCACGCGGTATTCATCCATCAGCGACAGCTGGTAGAACAGGGTTTGCGCGGCCAGGGTCAGGGCCACGCCCAGCGCCACGTCGCCCTCCTCGCCGAAGGCCCAGTCGATGGCCGCGCGCAAGTCGTCGACATGGCGGCCGTAGCGCGCGCTCCACTGGGCCGGCGGCATGCTCTCCCAGTCGGCGGCGATGCGTCCGGCCAGGCCCAGGCAATGGCGCGCATGGCGCAGCAGCACGGCGCCGGCGCCCCCGCCCGCGGACAGCTGCGCCGCGGCGTAGGCGCGCGTGGTATCGAGCAGGCGGTAGTACACGTGCTGGCAGCAGAACTCGATGCTGACGAGGGACTTGGCCGCCAGGTCGGCCACCGTGTCGAAAACGTCGCAGCCCGCCACGGCGCTGGCCGACTCCAGGCGGAAGCGGCTCCTGAACACGCTCAGCGCCTGCAGCACCTGGCGTTCCTGCGCGTCGAGCAGGCCGTAGCTCCAGTCCAGGGTGGCGCGCAGGGTCTGGTGGCGCAGGGGCATGTTGCGCGCGCCGCGCGTGAGCAGCCGAAAGCGGTCGTCGAGCTGGCGGCGCAGTTCGTGCAGGCCGAAATGGCCGATGCGCCCCGCCGCCAGTTCCAGCGCCAGCGGGATGCCATCGAGGCGCCGGCAGATGTCCACCACCACGGGCACGTCGGCGTCAGCCAGCACGAACGCATCGTCGACGGCCGCGCAGCGTTCGCAAAACAGCTGCACCGCGGCGAAATGCCGGGCCGCCGCCGCATCGGGCACGGCATCGGCCGGCGGCAATTCCAGCGCGGGCAGGCGCAGCAGCTGCTCGCTGGTGATGCGCAGCGGCTCGCGGCTGGTGGCCAGCACGTGCAGCAGCGGCGCGCCCTTGAGCAAGGCGTCGGCCAAGGTGGCGGCCGCGCCGATCACGTGTTCGCAGTTATCGAGCACGATCAGCATGTGGCGCGGGCGCAAATAGGCCAGCAGGACCGGCATGGCATCGCCGGCCGGCACCGCCACGCCCAGCGCCGTGGCCAGCGCCAGCGGTACCAGGCGCCCCTCGTCCAGCGGCGACAGGTCGACGAAGCACACGCCGTCCGCATAGCGGCGCAGCACGCGCGTGGCAAGCACGACGGCCAGGGTGGTCTTGCCGATGCCGCCCGGACCGGCAATGCACAGCAGGCGCAATTGCAGCAGCTGGTTGGCCATCGTCTGCAGCGCCTCGGCGCGGCCCAGCATGCGCGTCAGCATGACGGGCAGGTTATGCCGCGGCTCGGCGCCCGCCGCACCGGGCGCCGGCTGGCCCGTGTGCGCCAGCGGCGCCAGGAAGCCGTAGCCGCGCCCGGGAATGGTGGTGATATAGCGCTGGCCATCGCGGCCATCGCCGAGCGCCTTGCGCAGCGCCGCCAGGTGCACGCGCAAGGTCGCGTCGTCCACCACGGCATTGGGCCAGACGATGGCCACCAGTTCATGCTTGTCGACGATTTCGCCGGCGCGCTCCAGCAAGGCCAGCAGCAAGTCCATGGCCCTGCTGCCCAGGCGCAGCGCGCGGTCGCCCTCGAACAGCAGGCGCTCTGGCGGCAAAAGGCGAAACGGGCCGAATACATAGGCCGGGACGGGACTGTTCATCATTCTTGCGTGGAGGAAAAAGTGTTAAAGCACGCGGCTTGCAGTGGCGATATTTTACTGAGCATCCGCGCCACGCCGCATGGCGCCATGTTTCCGCCCCGATACAAGGTCCGCCGGCGCACCGGCGGCCAGCAATGCAGCCACCTCGGCCGCGGGCGCCGGCCGGTGCAGGTAGAAGCCCTGCACCTGGGGACAGCCCAGCCGCTGCAGCTGCGCCAGCTGCCCGTGGCTTTCCACGCCCTCGGCCAGCGCCAGCAAGCCCAGGCCCCGCGCCAGCGCAATGGTCGAGGCGACGATCACGGTGTCGCGGCCGGCGCTGCCGCCGCTGCCCAGCTCTCGGATGAAGCTGCGGTCGATCTTGATCGTGTGAATGGGCAACATCTTGACATGGCTGAGCCCTGAATGGCCCGTGCCATAATCGTCGAGCGAAATGGCCAGGCCCAGCGCGCGCAGCCGGCACAGCACCTGCGCCGCCTGCGCCATGTCGTCGATGCAGCAGCTTTCCGTCACTTCCAGCTCCAGCAGGCCGGGCGCAATGGCGTGCCGCTGCAGGCAGCGCAGCACGAAATCGGGCAAGTGCGGTTCGCACAGCTGGCGCGCCGAGACATTCACGGCGACGGGCACCACAGGCAGGCCGGCAGCGCGCCACTGCGCCAGCTGGCGGCAGGCGGCATCGATGCCCCAGTTGCCCAGCGCGGCGATGGCGTCAGTCTGTTCGGCCAGGCCGATGAATTCGTTCGGGTAGACCAGGCCATGGCGCGGATGGTCCCAGCGCAGCAGCGCTTCCAGGCCGACCAGGCGCAGCTGCGCCGTATCGAACTTGCCCTGGTAGTGGAAGCAGAATTCGCCAGCGCCGATGGCGCCGTCCAGGCGCGCCTGCAGCTCGCGGCTGCGCGCCGTTGGCGCCGGCTTGCGCGTCGGCCCAAACGGCCCCTCCCGCGCCCGGCGCCGCGCGCGCCACAGCCCGACGCAGCCGAGCCAGAACCTTGCCAGGCGCGCCACTAGGCCAGCAGGCGCGGCACGGCCGGCGCGCTCCGGCGCGGCAAGGTGTGCGCGGGCCCCTGCTGCAGGCGAAATACGCTGACCACCTGCAGCAGCTTTGCCGCCTCGCCTTCCAGCGATTGCGATGCGGCCGCCGCTTCCTCCACCAGGGCGGCGTTCTGCTGCGTCACTTCATCCATCTGCAGCACCGCCTGGCTGACCTGGCCGATGCCCGTGCTTTGCTCGGCGCTGGCGGCCGTGATGTCGGCCACCATCTGGCTCACGCGCCCCACGGCCGCCACCACTTCCTGCATGGTGGCGCCGGCCTGCGCCACCAGGGCCGCGCCCGCATCGACCTGTTCGGTGGAATTGGCGATCAGGGCGCGGATGTCGCGCGCCGCCGCCGCGCTGCGCTGCGCCAGGTTGCGCACTTCCGTCGCCACGACGGCAAAGCCGCGCCCCTGCTCGCCCGCGCGCGCCGCTTCCACGGCTGCGTTCAAGGCCAGGATATTCGTCTGGAAGGCCAGCATGTCGATCACGCCGATGATGTCGGCAATCTGCGCCGACGATGCGCTGATGGCGTCCATGGTATGGATCACCTGCCCTACGGCCTGTCCGCCGGCGCCGGCGATGTTCGCCGCCTCGACGGCCAGCACGCTGGCATGGCGGGCATTGTCCGCATTCTGCTGCACCGTCGAACTGAGTTCCTCCATGGCCGACGCGGTCTGTTCGAGCGAGCTGGCCTGCTCCTCCGTGCGCGAGGACAGATCGATATTGCCGGCCGCGATCTGCGACGAAGCCGTGGCGATGGTGTCGGTGCCGCTGCGCACCTGCTGCACGATGTCGAGCAGGTTGCCGTTCATGATGCACAGCGCGTCGAGCAGCTTGCCCGTTTCATCGCCGCCATGGCGGCCGAAGGTCGACGTCAGGTCGCCGGCTGCCACGGTCTGCGCCACCGTCAATGCGTGGTGCAGCGGATGGACGATGCTGCGCGTGACCAGCCAGGCGGTGACGAGCGAAAACAGCACGGCCAGCGCGCTCAGCGCCAGCATCATGTTGCGCGCCGTCGCGTATTCCGCGCGCACCTGGGCGCCCGCCTCCTCCATCAGGTCGTGCTGGTGCGCGATGAGGCTTTCCAGCGCCGCCATGTAGCGCAGCTGGTCGCCGCGCACCGTGCCGAGCAGCAAACTGGTCGCCTCGTCGCGCGCCCCCTCGTCCAGCAGGGCCAGCACCTTGTCGCGTCCGCCGTTGAACGTGGCGCGCGCCTGCGTCACGGCCGCCATCAGCGTGCGGCCCTGCGGCGACAGCACCACCGTGTCCAGCTGGGCCAGTCCTTTTTCCGTCTCGCCGCCCGCCCTGGCGATGGTGGCGCGTTCCTGCGCCAGCTGCTGCGGCTCCGTCATCAGCAGCAGGTTGCGCGAGGAGCGCGCGATGATGTTGACATTCTTGATGATGTCATTGGCCAGCACGGTCTTCGGATATTTATCGTCGATCACGTCGCGCATGCGCAGCTCCAGGCTGGACAGGCGGAGCATGCCCAGCGCGGCAGTGGCCAGCAGCAGCAAGGTCAACAATGCAAAGGAGCAGCGCAGGCGCGTGCCGATTTTCATATTTGCCATCTTTTTCGCATCCTTCAGTGTGGTGCATCGGTCATCGCGCCGGACTCGCATGCAAGGCTGACGGCAATGGCTGCCGCCTGCCACGAATGGCCGGACGCAGCAGGCGGAGGGGTCAGCCGGGATGTGGCCGAGGCGGGAACAAGGGTGGTACGGCAGGCAGTGTGAGTTATCTCACAAGCAATGTCGCGTTAAGTTTTGAAAAGATTTGCTTAGATGGCAAAACAGCTATTTATATAACGCTGTTTTTTTAGTAAGTAGTAACCGCAGTGCGGTCGAGGGCATGCCTGTAAAAACGGCCGCGCAAGGCGGCCGCTGCTATCGCGCACGCTGGTGCCGTCAGCTGTCAGAACACTTCCCATTCGTCGTCGCGCGGCGCGCTGCGCTGCGGGGACGGCACGGCGCGCAGGGCCGGACGGCCCCCGTTCGGACGCGATGCGGGACGCGGCGGCGCGGTGCGGGCCGCCACGGCGCGCACCGCGGCCGGCTTTGCGCCCGCGTTTGCGCGCGCGGCGGGCGCCTGGGCGCCATCGAGCTTGAAGACGCTGACCACCTGGGCCAGCTGGCCCGATTGCTCCTGCAGGGATTCGGCCGCGGCGGCCGCCTCCTCCACCAGGGCCGCATTCTGCTGCGTCACCTGGTCCATCTGGCCGATGGCCTGGTTGATCTGGTCGATGCCCGAGCTTTGCTCCTGCGTGGCCAGGCTGATTTCCGCCATGATGTCCGTCACGCGCTGCACGCTGGAGACGATTTCGGCCATCGTGCTGCCCGCCTCGGCCACCAGCTTGCTGCCCGCGTCGACGGCCACCACGGAGTCGCCGATCAGGGTCTTGATTTCTTTCGCTGCGCCAGCGGATCTTTGGGCCAGATTGCGCACCTCGGTGGCCACCACGGCAAAGCCGCGTCCCTGCTCGCCCGCGCGCGCCGCTTCCACGGCCGCATTCAGGGCCAGGATATTCGTCTGGAAGGCGATGCCGTCGATGACGGAAATGATGTCGACGATCTTGCGCGAGGAATCATTGATGGCATCCATGGTCTCGACCACCTTGCCCACCACCTCGCCGCCCTTGACGGCGACGCCGGAAGCGCTCAGCGCCAGCTGGTTGGCCTGCTGGGCATTATCGGCATTCTGCCGCACGGTGGACGTCAGCTCCTCCATCGACGATGCCGTCTCTTCCAGCGAACTGGCCTGCTCTTCCGTGCGCGAAGACAGGTCCAGGTTGCCGCTGGCGATCTGCGACGACGCCGTGGCGATCGTCTCCGTGCCGCTGCGCACCTGGCCGACGATGTTCACGAGGCTGGTGTTCATGTCCTTCAGCGCCTGCAGCAGCTGGCCCGTTTCTTCCGTCGTGTGCACCTCGATCCGGCTGGTCAGGTCGCCCGAAGCCACCGTCTGCGCCACTTTCACGGCCGAATTGATGGGCTGCGTGATGGCGCGCGTGATGTAGGCGGCGCAGCCGATGCCCAGCGCCGAAGCCAGCAAGCCCATGATCAGCATCAGGCTTTCCGAGCGCACGACGGCCGCGCTGCCATCCTTGACGCTGGCGTCGGCCACGCCGTTATTGAGCTTGATGATCTCGTTGAGCGTGGCTTCGGCCTTGCCGAACAGGCTGCGCGAATCCTGGTACTGCTTGTAGAACGCCACGAACAGGGTCTTTTGCTGCTGCTCGTCGCGGTTGTCGGCCAGCTGGCGCAGGATGGCGCGCACCTTGTCGTCGTCGCCCTTCCAGGCCGCCCACTCTTCCAGGAAGCGCTTCCACAGCACGGCTTCCCCGGGCGTTTGCGGCAGCGGCTCGTACAGCTTGCGGCCCGCCTCGATATTGCTCCAGGCCTTGGTGCGCAGCTGCAGCGCTTCCGCGAACTTGTCCTGTGCCTGGTAATTATTTTCGTAGATGGCGGCCGTCAGGGTGGCGGCGGCAACGGCCGTCTGGCCCTCGTTCATCATCATCAGGCCCTGGATCGACGGCAGGCGCACCACGCCGATTTCATTGACGGCGTCGCCCACGGTGGCGATGCCCGAATAACCGCAGATGCCGACGACCAGCAGGGCCGCCATCATCACGGCAACGAGCGTCGCCAACTTCCATTTGATCAGTAAATTCTTAAACATGGCTAGGTCCTTTATAAAGTCACGACGACTGCTGGCGAGGTTGGGGCTGGCATGTTCGAGTAAAACGGCTGACACTTGTATAAAGGTGGCGGGGATGGGGCAAACGCTTCGTTACAATTGGCTAGATTTTATAACTGGAAGCATAGAGGAAAAATATGTTTCTGGCTGATACATACTTGATACAAAACAAGATTTATTTCTTTACTGTGGCGCGCCTTGCACAGCGGCATCGCCGAATGGGGAAATACCACGCTTTGGGGCAAGAAATCCTGCCCTGCCGCTATTGGCTGCGCAGTTGATAGTCGTATAAGATGAGCAACAAGCAAACCACAGGCAGACCATGGCTTATCCTATCGAACACAAACTGGTGATCGGGGTCGCTTCCAGCGCCCTGTTCGACCTGGCCGAATCGCACCAGGTTTACCTCGACAACGGCCCCGAGGAATACCGCAAGTATCAGGAAGCGCATATCGACACAGTGCTGCCGCGCGGCGTGGCCTTCCCCTTCATCCGCCGTTTCCTGAACATCAACAAGCACTATCCGCGCCAGTCGCCCGTGGAAGTGGTGCTATTTTCGCGCAACTCCCCGGAAACGGGCTTGCGCGTCATGCACAGCATCGCCCACTACGGCCTCGATATTTCGCGCGCGGCCTTCATGACGGGCAAGTCGCCGTATCCCTACCTGCCCGCCTTCAACGCCTCGCTGTTCCTCAGCGCGAACGAGGACGACGTGCGCAGCGCGCTGGCCTGCGACTATCCGGCCGGCCTGGTGCTGCCGTCGCGCACGGAAGACGACGAAAACGACGAAGAACTGCGCGTGGCCTTCGATTTCGACGGCGTGATCGCGGACGACGAAGCGGAAACCGTATTCAAGCGCAACAACGATGTCGATGAATTCCACGCCCATGAAACCCTGAACGTGGGCACGCCGCACCGCCCCGGCCCGCTGGCCGGCCTGTTCCAGAAGCTGGCCACCATGCAGCGCCTGGAAGAAAGGGCGCAGCGGCGCGACCCCGGCTATAAAAAGATCCTGCGCATCGCCATCATCACGGCGCGCAACGCGCCCTCGCACGAGCGCGTGGTGACGACCCTGAAAAGCTGGGGCGTGGCGGCCGACGAGACGTTTTTCCTGGGCGGCATGGACAAATCGCGCGTGCTGGCCGTGTTCAAGCCGCATATCTTCTTCGACGACCAGCTGAGCCACCTGAAATCGGCGGGCGGCACGATCCCCATGGTCCACGTCCCCTTCGGGATTGCGAATGCGCGCGCGGGCGATGGTCTATAATCCTGCCTGTCAGCGCCGTCACTGGCGGCGCGGCGCGCACCATAGCTGTCCCACTCAACTGCCTCTGCCACTAGTGTCATCGCCTGCATGTCCTTAGACTTAAAAAAAGCCCTCCCCAAGCCCGGCAACCGCTACGCGCTGCCCGCCCTGTATGGTTCATCCGACGCCTATGCCCTGGCGCTGGCCGCTTTGGCCTTGAAAGCGCGGGGCCAGATGCTGGCCGTGGTGGTGGCGCAGGCCAGCGACGGCCAGCGCCTGCTCGATGAAATACCGTGGTTCGGCGGCGCGCAGCTACGCTGCCATCTGCTGCCGGACTGGGAAACCCTGCCCTACGACGCTTTTTCGCCGCACCAGGACCTGGTCTCCGAGCGCCTGGCCACCCTGCACGAAATCCAGACGCGCCAGTGCGACGTTCTCATCGTGCCGGCCACCACGGCGCTGGTGCGCCTGGCGCCGCCCTCGTTCCTGGCCGCCTACACCTTCTTCTTCAAGAAGGGCGAAAAGCTCGACGAGGCGCGATTGAAGTCGCAGCTGACCCTGGCCGGCTACAGCCATGTCTCGCAAGTGATGTCGCCCGGCGAATACTCGGTGCGCGGCGGCCTGCTCGACCTGTTCCCCATGGGTTCGGCCCTGCCCTACCGGCTCGACCTGTTCGGCGACACCATCGAGACCATCCGCACGTTTGACGCCGACACCCAGCGCTCGCTGTATCCCGTGCACGAAGTGCGCCTGCTGCCGGGGCGCGAATTCCCCATGGACGAAGCGGCGCGCACCACGTTCCGCAACCGCTGGCGCGAACAGTTCGAAGGCGACCCATCGCGTTCCGTCGTCTACAAGGACATCAGCAGCGGCATCGCCTCGGCCGGCATCGAATACTATCTGCCCCTGTTCTTCGAACAGACGGCCACCCTGTTCGACTACCTGCCGCCCGACGCATCGCTGGCCCTGGTGGGCGAGATCGACTCTGCCATCGGGCGCTTCTGGACCGATACGCAGTCGCGCTACCGCTTCCTGAAGGCGGACCGCGAGCGGCCGATTTTGCCGCCCGAATCGCTGTTCCTGTCGGACGAACAGTTTTTCGGCCTGGCCAAGCCGTATCCGCGCCTGGCGATCGCCAAATCGAACGATGCGCTGGCGTCCGAACTGTCGGCGCCCGTGCCGAATATCGCCGTCAACCGCCGCGCCGACGATCCGCTGGCCAACCTGCGCAGCTACCTGCTGCAAGCGGGCCGCCGCGTGATGATCTGCGCCGAATCGAACGGCCGTCGCGAAACCCTGCAGCAGTACTTCACCGAATACGACCTGCACCTGGCGCCCGTGGAAGGCTGCGACGGCTTTTTGCAATCAAGCGCCAAGCTGATGCTGGGCGTGGCGCCGCTGCATGCGGGCTTCGAACTGTTCACGCCGGAAGGCAATCTATCCTTCATCACGGAGACGGAGCTGTATGCCGGCTCCGGCCGCAGGGTCGGCACCAGGAAACAGGAAGGCGTGACGCAGGTCGAGTCGATGGTGCGCGACCTGTCGGAACTGAAGATCGGCGACCCCGTCGTGCACATCAACCACGGCATCGGGCGCTACATGGGCCTGACCAGCATGGACCTGGGCGAAGGCGAGACGGAATTCCTGCACCTGGAATACGCGAAGGACACCAAGCTGTACGTGCCCGTATCGCAGCTGCACGTCATTTCCCGCTATTCGGGCGCTTCGCCGGAAGACGCGCCGCTGCACTCGCTCGGTTCGGGCCAGTGGGAAAAAGCGAAGAAACGCGCGGCCGAACAGGTGCGCGACACGGCGGCCGAGCTGCTCAACCTGTATGCGCGCCGCGCGCTGCGCCAGGGCCACTCGTTCGAATTCTCGTCGCACGACTACCAGCGCTTCGCCGACAGCTTCGGCTTCGACGAAACGCCGGACCAAGCCGAGGCCATCCACAACGTCATCAAGGACATGACTTCCGGTAAACCGATGGACCGCCTCGTGTGCGGCGACGTCGGCTTCGGCAAGACGGAAGTGGCCTTGCGCGCCGCGTTTATCGCCGTGATGGGCGGCAAGCAGGTAGCCATCCTGGCGCCCACCACCCTGCTGGCCGAGCAGCATGCGCAAACCTTTGCCGACCGCTTCGCCGACTGGCCCGTGCGCATCGCGGAATTGTCGCGCTTCCGCAGCGGCAAGGAAATCACGCAGGCGTTCAAGGGCATGGCCGACGGCACCATCGACATCGTCATCGGCACGCACAAGCTGCTGTCCGACGACGTGAAGTTTACCCGCCTGGGCCTGGTCATCATCGACGAGGAACACCGGTTCGGCGTGCGCCAGAAGGAAGCGCTGAAAGCCCTGCGCGCGGAAGTGGACGTGCTGACCCTGACGGCCACGCCGATTCCCCGCACCCTGGGCATGGCGCTGGAAGGCTTGCGCGACTTTTCCATCATCGCCACGGCGCCGCAAAAGCGCCTGGCCATCAAGACGTTCGTGCGCAGCGAAGGCGAAGCCATCATCCGCGAAGCATGTTTGCGCGAGCTCAAACGGGGCGGCCAGATCTACTTCCTGCACAACGAGGTGGAAACCATCCAGAACCGCCTGGCCATGCTGACGGAACTGCTGCCCGAGGCCCGCATCGCCGTGGCGCACGGCCAGATGCACGAGCGCGACCTGGAAAAGGTCATGCGCGACTTCGTCGCCCAGCGCTTCAACATCCTGCTGTGCACGACGATCATCGAGACGGGCATCGACGTGCCGACGGCGAACACCATCATCATGCACCGCGCCGACAAGTTCGGCCTGGCGCAGCTGCACCAGCTACGCGGCCGGGTCGGACGCTCGCATCACCAGGCCTACGCCTACCTGCTGGTGCACGACGTGCAGGGTCTGACGAAACTGGCGCAGCGCCGCCTGGACGCCATCCAGCAGATGGAAGAACTGGGCAGCGGCTTTTACCTGGCCATGCACGACCTGGAAATCCGCGGCGCCGGCGAAGTGCTGGGCGAAAGCCAGTCGGGCGAGATGACGGAAATCGGCTTCCAGCTGTATTCGGACATGCTGAACGAAGCCGTGCGCTCGCTCAAGGCGGGCAAGGAGCCGGACCTGGCCGCGCCGCTGGCCTCGACGACGGAGATCAACCTGCACGTGCCGGCCCTGCTGCCGGCGGACTTCTGCGGCGACGTGCACGAGCGCCTGTCGATCTACAAGCGCCTGGCCAACTGCGCCACGCAGGACAAGATCGACGATATCCAGGAAGAGCTGATCGACCGCTTCGGCAAGCTGCCCGACGCCGTCAAGGCCCTGGTCGAGACGCACCGCCTGCGCATCGCGGCAAAGACCGTGGGCATCGTCAAGATCGACGTGCATGGCGAGGCGGCTACCCTGCAATTCATGGCCAAGCCACCCATCGACCCCATGCGCATCATCGGCTTGATCCAGAAAAACCGCCATATCAAGCTGCATGGACAGGACAAGCTGAAAATCACGGCCGCCATGCCGGACCTGGCCGCGCGCGTGACGCAGATCAAGACCACCATCAAGCAATTGACGGTTTAGACTATTCCTATCATTTATGCAGGGCTGACCCATGACCAATACCAAGACCATCACCATGAATCTGATCCTGCAGGGCCTCGACGGCGATAGCGCCCGCCTCGAGCGCATCGCCGCGCTGGCCGCGCCCACGTCCATCACGCACCTGGGTCCCAACGCCGTGCGCTGCGAAAAGATCGCCTATTCGCCCGCGCTGCGCCCCACCATCGAAGTGGCGGCCCAGGCGGCGCAGCTGGATGTCACCTACATGATGGGCCAGCGCGAACTCAGCGAGTTCAAGCTGGTGGCGATGGACATGGATTCGACCCTGATCACCATCGAGTGCATCGATGAAATCGCCGACATGCAGGGCTTGAAACCGCAGGTGGCGGCCATCACGGAAGCGGCCATGCGGGGCGAACTCGATTTTGCGGCCAGCCTGACGCAGCGCGTGGCCCTGCTCGAAGGCCTCGACGCGGCTGCCCTGCAGCGCGTCTACGACGAGCGCCTGAAACTGTCGCCGGGCGCGGAAACCATGCTGGCGGCCGTGCAGAAGGCGGGCCTGAAAACCCTGCTGGTGTCGGGCGGCTTCACCTTCTTCACGGAACGCCTGAAGGAACGCCTGGGCCTCGACTACACGCACGCGAACGAGCTGGAAATCGTCAACGGCAAGCTCACTGGCAAGGTCATCGGCGCGATTGTCGACGCCGAGGAAAAGCAGCGCACCGTGGAGCGCGTGTGCACGGAGCTGGGCATTTCCCCGTCCGAAGCCATCGTCATGGGCGACGGCGCCAACGACTTGAAAATGATGGGCATCGCCGGCCTGTCCGTGGCCTTCCGCGCCAAGCCCGTGGTGCGCTCGCAAGCCGACGTGGCGCTGAACTTCGTGGGACTCGATGGCTTGCTCAACGTACTGGCATGATTTGATGCGGGCCTGAGTGGGCGGCATCCGGCGGCGCGCGCACGATCGCATATTTTTGCTATATTGCAAACTTGTGATCGTCCCGCCAGCCCATCGTGAAAGAACACCGCATGTCGCCACCGCTGCCCGAAGAAATACAACGCCACCTGGAGGTGTTTGTCGCCGCCGCGCACAACACGTTTGGCCCCGACCTGGTCGCCGCCGTGCTGTTTGGCTCGGCCGCCGACGGCCAGGTGCGCGCCACCTCCGACGTCAACCTGCTGCTCCTGCTCAAGCGCTTCACGCCGCCCGCAGCCGATGCGCTGCGCGGGCCATTGCGCCTGGCGCATGCCGCCATCGACCTGCAGGTGATGTTCCTGCTCGAAAGCGAATTGACGCAGGCCGCCGACGCCTTCGCCGTCAAGTTCGCCGACATCATCGCGCGCCACAAGGTGCTGCATGGCGCAGACCCTTTCGCCAGCCTGCGCACGAACCGCGACGCCGTGCTGCGGCGCCTGCGGCAAGTGCTGCTGAACCAGCAGCTGCGCATGCGTGAACGGTATCTGCTATTGAGCCTCAACGAAGAGCAGCTGGCCGGCGCCATCGCCGACGCGGCCGGCCCGCTGCGCTCGTCCGCGGCGTCGCTGGCGCAGCTGGAAGGCAAGTCCGGGCTGTCCGGCAAGCAGGCGCTCGAAGCGTTTGTCGACCAGCTGGGCGAACCGGCCCTGCACGCAGCCTTGCAAGCCATGTCGGCGGCGCGTGAAACGGCGCACCTGGCGCCGGGCCAGGCCCTGCCCGCCTTCACAAGCCTGATGGCGATCACCGAACGCTTGCGCGAGCACGCGGAGCAGATGCGGTGAACGGCCCCAATCCGTTCGACTGGAGCGGGCCGTGGTTCCTGCTCGCCTACCTGGTCTTCGGCGTGCTCGTGCTGTATCTGGCGCGCGAGCTGCTGATCCGCCAGGAATTGCGCAATCCCCATGCCCAGCTGTCGCTGGCCGACGATCCCTACCGCATCGCCTTTTTGCGCGGCGGCGCCGTCGAGGCGGTGAAGATCGCCGCCATCGTGCTGGTGGACCGCGGCTTGCTGCGCGCCGACGGCCCCTTGCTGGAAACGGCCAGCGCCGACAGCCTGCGCTTCGCCAGCCATGACATCGAACGCGACGTGCTGCGGCTGTACCTGGGCCGCCAGGGCCACAGCAAGGAACTGGCCGTGCAGGCCGAGATGCTGCCCTCGTGCCGCGCCTACCTGGAGACCCTGACGCAGCAGGAACTGCTGGTCGGCCCGCCGCTGCTGCGCCGGCGCGAACGCATCACGTGGACGGCGCACTGGCTGCTGCTGACGGTGGCCGCCGTCAAGGCCGTCATCGCCATCAGCCGCCAGCACTACAACCTGCTGTTCCTGGCCCTGCTGCTGGCGGTATTTCTGCTGATGCTGCGCGGCTTGCGCAACCGGCGGTCCAGCTGGAGCGCGCAGCGGCTGCTGACCGACCTGCGCATGCTGTTCGGCCGGCTGAACATGCGTTCGTCGCGCCTGCAGGCGGGCAGCAACAGCGCCGACATGGCCCTGCTGGCGGCCATCTTCGGCCTCGGTGCCCTGCCGCCGTCGGTGTACGCGTATGTCGCCCAGCTGTACCCGGTGGCCCGGCACAACACGGGCAGCGATTCGTCGTCCGGCAGCACGGGCGACTCCGGCGGCGGCTCGTCGGGCGACGGCGGCGGATCTTCCTGCGGCAGCGGCTGCGGCGGTTGCGGCGGTGGCGGCGGCTGTGGCAGCTGACAAGGGGCCCGCGCGCGACCGCGTAGGCCTGGGCTGGCGCGGCGAACTGGCTGCCGGCATCCTGTCGAACCTGGCGCACATCGATGTGCTGGAAGTGATCGCCGACGACTATTACCACGCTCCGCGCGCCGGCATCGCCGCCTTGTGCAGCCTGGCGCGCCAGGTGCCGGTGAGCCTGCACGGCGTCGGCATGGGCTTGGCGTCGACGATTCCCGCCGATCCGCGGCGCCTGCATGCGATGGCGCGCCTGATGCAGACGGTGCAAGCGGAATCGTGGTCCGAGCACCTGAGTTTCGTGCGCGCGGGCGGCGTCGAAATCGGCCACCTGGCAGCGCCGCCGCGCACGCCGCACAGCGCCGCCGGCACCATCGCCAATATAGCGCTGGCCACGCGCCTCGTCGGCAGCGCGCCCCTGATGGAAAACATCGCCACCCTGGTCCAGCCGCCGGCCAGCACGCTGGACGAAGCCGCATGGCTGACGCACATCATCAACGGCGCGCAGGTGCCGCTGCTGCTGGACCTGCACAACCTGTATGCGAACGCCGTCAATTTCGGCGAGGCGCCGGAGCAACTGCTGCTGCGGCTGCCCCTGGCCAGGGTGGGCGCAGTGCACCTGAGCGGTGGCCACTGGGTCGATGCGCCGGGCGGCGGCCAGCGCTTGCTGGACGACCATCTGCACGACGTGCCGCCCGCCGTCTTCGATTTACTGACCTTGCTGGCGCGCCATGCGCCCCAGCCCTTGACGGTGATCGTCGAACGCGACGGCAATTACCCGTCGTTCGAACATGTGCTGGACCAGCTGGAACTGGCGCGCGCCGCCTTGCGCGCGGGGCGGCGCGCATGAGCTCTCCCGCACTGGAAACCTACCTGGCCAGGCTGTACACGGACGACGCCCTGCGTGCCGCCTTCCTGCTGGAACCCCGTGCGCAAGCCTTGCGGCATGGCTTGTCGCCGCAGGAAGCGGATGCGATGGCGGAGATGGACTGCATCGGCCTGCAGATGGCGGCGGCCAGCTACCGCGCCAAGCGGGCCGCGCACGGCAAGAAGGCCGGGCCGGCGCGGCACGGGTGGCGCCGGCTGCTGCCGGCCTGGTTCCGGCGGTCTACAGGACTATAACTGCCACAGCCGCAGCGGCAGCAAGCCCCACCAGGCCAGCACCAGCAGCAGTTGCAAGGCCGCCAGCAAGGCCACCCAGTCCCATTTCGCCAGCGAGCCCGCCTCGGCCGCCGTGCCCCGGCTGCGCCAGCAGCGGGCCAGGCCGAACGCCATGGCCAGCGGCAGCGCGCCCGTCGCCAGCGCCAGCAGCACGCTGGCGATGGTGACGTCGCCCAGGCGCAGATAGGACTGGAAATAAAAGAATGGCGCGGGCAGGAGCAGCGCCAGCATCGACAGCAGGGGCGCGAACAGATGGTCGCCCCGCGCCAGGCTGCGCCGCGCGGCGCGCCACACGCCCACCAGCAGCACGTACAGCAAGCCCGCCGCGCCCAGGGCCAGGCTGCCCCACAGCACCAGCATGCGCAGCATCGACGCGCGCTCATAGCTGCGCAAGCCGTCGCTGAGGATATGCTTGCCATCTTCCTGCAGCAGTACGTGCGACGCCGTGCTGCGGTCGCTGGCGCGGAACAGCAGGCCGCCCACCGGTTCCAGCTCCTTCGGCTCGCCCTGGAACGGGATCAGGAACAGCGATTCGCCATCCCATTTCAGGCGCGTGAAGCCAAAGACGGCATCGACCCAGGCCATGCTGGCCATGGGGCTGGGCGACGGCACGTAGACGCCCTGCCAGTTTTCCACCGTGGGTGCGGGCGTGCCGTGCGGGGCCGGCGCGCGCAAGGGCAGTTCCAGGTCGCGCAGCAGCAGGCGGTTGAAGCGTTCATAGTCGGCTGCTTCCGCATCCGTATTGAAGGCCACGAAAAAGGCGCTGTCCTGCTCCGGATAGATGCACAGCATGGCGCGAAAACCCACGGCCGTGCCAGGGTGGCAAGCGCCCACCACGTTGTGGCGGTCGCGCACGGCCAGGGCCAGGCCATGGCCCGTTTCCAGGCCCGCCTGCGCCGCATCGGTGCCGGCCGGTTCGGACAGGGCGCCCATCAGCGCCAGGTCGATGAAGCGCTTGTCCTGCAGCTTGCCGTCGCCCATCAGGAATTGCGCCAGCTTGCCCATGTCGGCTGCCGTGGTGGTAAATTGCGCGGCCGGACGCAAATACTGGGGCACGGCCGGCTGCGCCACGCCATGCTCGAAGTGGCCCATGGCCAGGCGCGGGTCCGCCTGCGCGCTCGTTTGCGTGCTCATCTGCGTAACAAAGGCAAACGTGCTGTCCGTCATGCCCAGCGGCTGCAGCAGCTGCGCATCGAGGTAGCGTTCATATGGCTGGCCCGTGACCTTCTCGATCACCATGCCCAGCAAGCCATAGCCCATGTTGGAATACGCATAGCGGCTGCCGGGACGGGCGCGCACGCGCAGCAGGTTGCGGCCGCCGTCAAAAGCCTCGGCCAGCGGCGTATCCGGCGCGGGGTTCAGGCTGAACGCCTGCCAGAAGCGCACGTTGTCGAGACCGGACGTATGCGCCAGCAGGTGGCGGATGCGCACGGGGTCGCTGGCCTGCCACGGGTTTTTCAGCGCCAGTTCCGGCAATACCTGCTGCAAGGGCGTGTCGAGCGTGAGCCGGTCTTCGCTGATCAGGCGCAAGACGCCCAGCGCCAGCACCACCTTGCCCACGGACCCCACTTGCACGCGCGTGTCCGCCTGCATGGGTATTTGCTTGGCGGTATCGCGCACGCCGGCGGCGCCCGTGCGCACTGTGCCATCGGGCAAGACTTCACTCCAGACGGCGCCTGCCAGGCCCTCTTCCTTCAAGCCGGCGGCAAACTCCGCCTCCAGGGGGGCGCCGGCGGCATGGGCCGCCGTGGCGCACAGCAGCAAGGCCGGCAAGGCGCGGCGCAGCCATGCGCCGGCGCGCGCGGCCAAGGTGGGATAGCGATCTCGTTTCAACAATGTATTCTGCCTTTTCCATGGACTGCGCCCCTGCGCCGCTTTGCTTGTTACAATTAAAAATTGAGCAACGACGGGAGCTTTCATGTCACAAGAGATTATTTTGGATACCCAACTCCAGCAGACCAGGAACCTGGCCTGGTGGTTGTACCTGATACATGGCGCCAGCTTTGTGTTTTCGCTGGGCGCATTTTCCTTCATTCCGCTCATCATCAATTACGTGAAGCGGGACGAGGCGGCCGGGACCTTCGTGTACAGCCATCACAGCTGGATGATCCGTTCCTTCTGGTGGTATGTGGCCTGGATCGTCGTCGGCGCCATCCTGTGGATCACGCTGATCGGCATTCCGCTGGCGCTCGTCGTGTGGGGCGTGGCCTGGCTGTGGAAAGCCTACCGCTTGCTGCGCGGCTTCCTCGACCTGAACAATAACAAACCCGTGCCCATGTAAGGTTGACGTTGCGTGCGGGCAAGCCTTTGCGCTGGCCCGTACCCCCCTACATCGCCGCGAACGCCCGTTCGATATCGGCGATCAGATCCTGCGGATCTTCCAGTCCCACGTTCAGGCGCACCAGCTGGCCCGGCAGCTTCCAGCCCTTGCGCATGGCCGCGATGCGGTACGGCATCACCAGGCTGTTCGCGCCACCCCAGCTGTAGCCAATCTTGAACAACTGCAAGGCATCGACGAAGCGGTCCGTCTGCTGCTCCGTGTAGCGGGCGTCGAACAGCACGGAAAACAGGCCGCCCGCGCCCGTGAAATCGCGCTGCCAGATGGCGTGGCCCGGGCAATCGTCGAAGGCCGGATGCAGCACCGTGGCGATTTCGCTGCGCTCCTTGAGCCAGGCGGCCACCGTGCGTGCGCCCGCATCGTGGGCGTCGAAGCGCAGCTTCATGGTGGGCAAGCCGCGCAGCACCAGGTAGGCGTCATCGGCCCCCACGCCCATGCCCAGACGCATGTGCGCCTGCGCCAGGCGCTCGTGCAGCGCCCGCTCGCGCGTGATCAGGGCGCCCATCAGCACGTCCGAGCCGCCCGACTGGTATTTCGTCAGCGCCTGCATGATGATGTCCACGCCCAGGTCAAAGCCGCGCAGGGCCAGGCCCGCCGACCAGGTGTTGTCCAGGGCCACCAGCACGCCGCGCGCATGGGCGGCCGCACAGATGGCGGGCAGGTCCGGCACTTCCATGGTCACGGAACCGGGCGCTTCCGTCCAGATGAGCTTGGTATTTGGCTGGATCAGGGCCGCGATGCCGGCGCCGATCAGCGGATCGTAATAGCGGGCCGTGATGCCGAAATCCTGCGCCAGCCAGCGTCCCAGTTCGCGGTTCGGGTTGTAGATATTTTCCGGCAGCAAGACATCATCGCCCGTCTTCAGCAGGGCAAAGTCCGCCATGGCGATGGCCGCCAGGCCCGACGGCGCTAGCAGGCAGTATTTACCCCCTTCGATCTCGGCCAGCCGCGCTTCCAGAGTGAACGTGGTGGGCGTGCCGTGCAAGCCGTACGTGTAGGCATTCTTCTCTTTCCAGTCGCCCGAGCGCATGGCCGCCACGTCCTTGAACAGCACGGTGGATGCATGGTGGATGGCGTTGGGAAAGGCGGCAAAGCCTTGCGGCGCCTGGTAATCGCTGTGGATCAGCGCCGTCTGGGGGGATTTGATAGTGGTCATGGCGTCATCGGCAAAAAAAAGGCGGGCCAGCCTGTGCTGGTCCGCCTTGATTGTAAGGGCTTATGCCCTTGCCTGCCGTACTGTTGTTACACCTGCTTACTCCGCGGCACCCCAGAGGTCATGCGCATCTGCGGACGTAATGGTGACATCGACGAACTGGCCCACGGCTAGCTTGCGGTGCGGTTCGAACGGCGGCTTCACGTAGACGACGCCATCGATTTCCGGCGCGTCGGCGGACGAGCGGCCCACGCCGCCGGAGCGGGTGACTTCATCGATGAGCACGCGCACGGTCTTGCCGACCTTGGCTTGCAGGCGCTTGCGGGAAATTTCTTCCTGCAGCAGCATCACGCGGCCGCGGCGCTCTTCGCGCACTTCTTCCGGCACGGGGTTGGCGATCTCGTTGGCCGTCGCGCCTTCGACAGGCGAATACGCGAAGCAGCCAAGGCGGTCGATCTGCGCTTCCTTGAGGAAGTCCAGCAAGTACTCGAATTCCGCTTCCGTTTCGCCAGGGAAACCGGCGATGAAGGTCGAACGGATGGTCAGGTCCGGGTTGATGGCGCGCCAGGCCTGGATGCGGTCCAGGTTTTTCTCGCCGCTGGCCGGACGCTTCATGCGCTTCAGCACGTCAGGGTGCGCGTGCTGCATGGGAATGTCCAGGTATGGCAGGATGTGGCCGCCGCTCATCATCGGGATGATCTGGTCCACGTGCGGGTACGGGTACACATAGTGCAAGCGCACCCAGGCGCCGTAGGACTTGGCCAGCTCGCCCAGCGCTTCCGTCAGCTGCGTCATGTGCGTTTTCACGGGACGGCCATTCCAGAAGCCGGAACGGAATTTCACGTCCACACCGTAGGCCGAGGTATCTTGCGAAATGACCAGCAATTCCTTGACGCCGGACTTGAACAGGTTTTCCGCTTCCATCATCAGCTCGCCGATCGGACGCGACACGAGGTCGCCGCGCATGGACGGGATGATGCAGAAACTGCAACGGTGGTTGCAGCCTTCGGAAATTTTCAGGTAGGCATAGTGCTTCGGCGTCAGCTTGACGCCTTGCGGCGGCAGCAGGTCGAGGAAAGGCGCATGCGGCTTCGGCAGGTGCAAGTGGACGGAGTCCATCACTTCGGCCAGTGCGTGCGGGCCCGTAACGGACAGCACTTTCGGGTGCACCTTCATGATGATGTCGTCGCCGGCAGCATCTTTCTTGGCGCCCAGGCAGCCAGTGACGATCACTTTGCCGTTTTCAGCCAGCGCTTCGCCGATGGCGTCGAGCGACTCTTGCACGGCGGCATCGATAAAACCGCAGGTATTGACGATCACCAGATCGGCGCCAGCGTAGGATTTCGCCGTTTCGTAGCCTTCGGCGCGCAGTTGGGTCAGGATTTGTTCCGAGTCGACCAGCGCTTTCGGGCAGCCGAGCGAGACAAAGCCCACTTTCGGCGCCGCACCTGGCATGGCCAGCATGGCCTCTGGCTTGGCGGAAGGAACGGGAATACGGTGAATTTCAGACATAGTTGGCAGCTAGTAAAATGGTGAGGCGAATCGGCTATTGTACCCCGAGCCGCCCTTAGCTGTCAGTGGCCGTCTGGTTTTGCTGCGGGATATGCAACGGTGGGAGCCACGGGCGACCTGCCCTGAGCATATTCTTTCACGCATTCCATATCTGGCTGCAGCCCATACTTGACTAATGTACTTGTTATTTCATACACAGTCTCGCTATAATAATATTTTATTGCTCTGTGGAAATAAAATGCTCATCAAAAATTTCGTTGTCAACGTTTTTGCAGGAGCCGTCTCTGCGCTGATGCTCGGTGGCTGTGTCACAACGCATGTGCAGCGCCCTCTCAGCGTCGGCGTGCCCTCCGAAGGTACAGCCGTTACTGTCAGCATTACTGCCAACACTGATGCGGTGAACGGATTGGGCCAGATCACCTTGGGCCGCCTGAGTAGCGGAGACGCAGTGTCCAGCCTGGTCCTGCAGCAATATATCCTGAACCAGGTTGCCAAGGATATGGCGCGCGACACGACTCTTTTCATGGGGACCCTGCCACCGGGGAAATACTACTTCAGTCAACTGGCCGACGCCGGCAAATCAAACCGCTACATCAAAATGGGCGGCGGCCTGGGCTTATTTACTGTGGAGGAAGGCAAGCCGGTCGATCTGGGCCGCCTGATCGTCACTCCTCTTTATGGCGAGCGTGTACTGGTCGGCCGAAGCGTGCGGGTGCGAGACAACCGCACGCTGCTCGAACGCTATTCTCCCGAGCACCTGAAGCTGTTTGCACCCGAAAAGACAGTCAGCTGGTCCGGATCGCGCAGTGATACGGATCGCGCTGAGGAAGTCGCCATGGCCCGCCCCGCCGGCGCCGAATGCGTGACGGAGCTACCAGACGGCAGCGTGGCGGCCGCAACCCGCATGGGCACAGTGCTGTGGCGCAGCCCTGAGGGAACATGGAAACAACTGGCCAGCGACAAAATAGAGACGCTGAACTGCGTGCAGCCGGTGCAAATGCCGGATGCAGACTTGCTGGCCTTCGGCGAGTTCGGCACCCTGCTGCGCCATGCGCCGGGACAGAACAAGCTTGAACCGATTGACACTGGCAACCTTCCCTATGGCAATCTGGTCGGACTGGCTGGCAATATGGACGCTGGCTGGTATGTCGCCGTCCAGCGTAACAATGAAGTCACGATTTATCATTCCGCCCGTCTTGAGCGCGGCGAGTGGAATCAGGTACGCAGTGAGAAGCTGGGGAAATGGCTCCTGAACCAGGACACCTGGTTCTGGCTGCGCGATATCGGCACAGGCTTTGCCTACACGTCGACGAAAGGAACGCTGCACCTCTACGACTACGCCAGTGGCCAGTGGTCAGAGCGGGCAATGCCCGATCGCCGTGTGGATGCGATGCGCATCAGCGGCAGCGGCATGTGGAGCCTCATAACACAAGGTCACGGGCCATTTGCGATCACCTCCAGAGATGCTTTCGTTTCAGTGAATCAAGGTCAAACCTGGCAAGAGGTCACCGCTAGCCACATTCCGCTGGTTCAGCGTACCGATGGCACTCTGCTGCGTTTTGAAAGCAGTCTGATGAGCGATACGACCTTACATGCCAGTAGCGACATGGGCAAAACGTGGACACTGTTGGACGCCAAACCGAAATCACGCGAGTTGACCCCGCTTAAATCGGGTGCCATTCTGGGAAAAGTAATGCGCTGGAGCGTGCCGGCGCAATTTGAAATATCGAACGACGGCGGTAAAAGCTGGACTGCCGAAAGCATGAAGTGAAAGTTCTGACCGACAGTCGACAATGCCATGCCCACCCGATGTGAACGATGACTACCAGGCGGCATCCGTGCCGTCTGCCTGGATCAACTTGCAGAGCAAGAGCCGGATGGCGGACGCGCCTGAATATGTGGTAGAAGGCACGTCGATTGAAACCCTGATTGAGCAGATCTTTGGCAATCAGGAAGTCAGCGATATCCACGTCCACAACGCCAGACGCGGTTGCTACGCTGTCCGGGTTGACCGGGCATAGGTAGCAATGGATTGCATGTGCAATTCTCAGGCTCCTGCATCGCTCATCATCAAATGCAGGCTATGAGCTTGCTCGGTCCGGTTCCAAAGCACGGCAGGAAGCAGCACCTGGGAATTCAATACGTAGCTTGGGCCAGGTACCTTGCCAATTCTTGCCACGCACGCGGCCTGCGTAGACCGATTGCTTCGCTGTCAGAAATCGCTCTGTCGGCCGGACCACCAGATCGAAAAGATCATGCAGGCCGAAAGGAGCCGCTATATCGATGTCTGCAAGGTCATTGAGTCGCACACCCACGGCAGTGGCGGTTTCCGGCCAGTATCTCATGGCATCGGAAGCGGTCAGGTAAGGCAGGTCCGCATTGCGTTCATGCATACGCGCCTGATTCTTTACCGACCAGCCCAGCGTGCCGTCCCGTGCTCTTAAACTCGACTCAAGCATGGCGTCATGCGCCTGTGTCGCCTTGCTTGGGTCGTACCAGATGACGTCGATATCGTGAGGCAGTGGCGAAGGCGAACGTTGGTGCAAATGATCCCAGACACAGCATCGCACAAATCCCGCAGCAACCCAGCAATCGGGCAGATCAAGTTCCCTGACAAGACGAAGGACATGCATACGCTCATTATCGGCTGCAATCATTGCCTGCAATTGCTCAAGCAGCACCATATATACTCCTCGTGGACCTGCAGTTGCATATCAAACGAACGCTGCGACGTCATCCTTGCCGGACAGCGTCTGCCCATCAAGGAAAAAGGTTGCACCATGCTCCGATCAAAACCCGGCACACCGAGGCGATATGGCGCCTGAATGCACAACGGCACAGGAACTCCTGTGCCGTTGTGCAACGTCAAAACCGGATCAGCTTATTTTTTGTCCGTCGGCGGAACTGGCGGCACAAACGGGAAAGTGCCGAACAGATTCTTGCTCTGGTTCTGCATCTGTTCCTGCATCTGCACGAACAGGCTCTTGCTCTGGTCGATGTAGTTGTTCATCATGCCTTGCATCATCGGCCCCTGGACATTCATGAACTGCGTCCACATTTCCGGGCTGAATGGCTTGCCTTCGAAACTGCCGGCCGACGTGCCCGTGAATTTGTGCTGGATATCGGTGAACGCCTGCACGTTCTTTTCCAGGTAGGACCCCATCATGCCCTGCATGGCGTGGCCATAGTAGCGGATGATCTGCGACAACACGCTGCTCGAGAACATGGGCGCGCCATTCGCTTCCTCTTCCAGAATGATTTGCAGCAAAATGCTGCGCGTCAAATCTTCATTGGATTTGGCATCGACGACGGTAAACACTTCATTGTCCAACACCAGCTGCTTGACGTCCGTCAAGGTGATGTAGGAACTGGTTTGCGTGTCGTACAGACGGCGGTTGGGATATTTTTTAATCAGGCGGTCTATACTTTTTTTTGCACTACTCATCACAAGTTCCACTTATTGCGCCGCAGCGCGTACAGAGTTAATCCGAAAAAAAAGCGAACGTCGGTCCGCTTTCGCACCTGCCTACTTTTTCCATTATAGAGTGGAAAACGGCTCCATTGCACATCAGGGTAGTAGATTCCCGCATTTATTGCAACGCAACTAAAAGTAAGTTCTTGGCAAGACCGGAGATTACGCCGGCCTTGCCTGGCGAGCAGCTTTTATAAACTAGTCTGCCCTGACTTTAACATACCGCCCCGGCGCGGGCTCGATTGCCGCGTGGCGCTTGTTGCCCGGCTTGCCTGGCGCCTTCACCTGGGCGCCGCCATGTTCGGCCAGGAAGGCCGCCCATTCGGGCCACCAGCTGCCCGCGTGCTCCGTCGCGCCTTCCATCCATTGCTCGGCCGTCAAGGGCTTGGCTTTCGCCGCGCGCGCGCCTTTGCCTGCGTCATTGCTCCAGTAACTGCGCTTTTTCTTCGACGCGGGATTGATCACGCCGGCGATGTGGCCCGACGCACCCAGGATGAAGCGGTTGGCTTTCGGCTTCTTCGGATTCAGCAAGGCCGTGCTCGCATACGCCGCGCCCCAGGGCACGATATGGTCTTCGCGTGAACCGTAGATGAAGGCGGGCGCATCGATGCTGCTCAGGTCGACCTTTTCGCCGGCCACCGTCAGCTTGCCCGGCACCTTCAGGCTGTTTTCCAAGTAGGTATTGCGCAGATACCAGCAGAACATGGGGCCCGGCAAGCCCGTGCCGTCGCCATTCCAGTACAGCAAGTCGAAGGCTGGCGGCTCCTTGCCCTTCAGGTAATTCGACTGCACATAGTTCCACACGAGGTCGTTCGGACGCAAGCTGGAGAACGTGCTGCCCAGGTCGCGGCCCGACATCAGGCCGCCCTTGGCCAGGGTCTGCTCGCGCAGCGCCACCTGCGGCTCGTCGATGAAGACGTCGAGCGCGCCCGTGTCGCAGAAATCGAGGAAGGTGGTCAGCAGGGTCAGGCTGGCGGCCGGATTCTCGCCCCGCGCCTTGAGCACGGCCAGTGCCGTCGAGACGATGGTGCCGCCCACGCAAAAGCCGAACATATTGAGCTGGTCCTGGCCGGAAATGTCCTGCGTGACCTTGATGGCTTCGATCACGCCTTGTTCGACGTAATCGTCCCACGTCAGGTGCTGCATGCTCATGTCCGGATTGCGCCACGACATCAGGAACACGGTATTGCCCTGCTCTACCGCATAGCGCACGAGCGAGTTTTCCGGCTGCAAGTCAAGGATATAGAATTTATTGATGCACGGCGGCACCATCAACAGCGGCCGCTGGTGTACCGTGGGGGTGCTTGGCGTGTACTGGATCAGCTGGAACAGGGCGTTTTCAAACACCACGGTGCCCGGCGTGGTGGCCACGTTGCGGCCTACTTCGAAAGCCGATTCGTCGGACTGCGAGATGCGGCCCTTGCCCATGTCGGCCAGCATATTGCTCAAGCCCTTGGCCAGGCTTTCGCCCTTGGTTTCGATCAGGGTTTGCTGGGCGTCGGGATTGGTGGCGAGGAAGTTGGCGGGCGACATGGCGTCGACGATTTGCTGCACGGCAAACGCAATCTTTTGCTTCTGGTGCGGCGTCGCTTCCACGGCGTCGGCCATGGCGCTGAGAAATTCCGCGTTCAGCAGATAGGCTGCCGCATTGAAGGCCGACAGGGGGCTGGCGTGCCAGGCGGGCGCGGCAAAGCGGCGGTCCTTCAGCTCCGGCGTCTTGCCGGCCATAAAGTCAGCCCACAAGCCCGTCAGCTTGGCCACGTAGGCATTTTTCAGTTGCTCGATCGCTTCCGGCTTGATGCTGGCGCCCGCATCCTGCAAAATGCCGGCAATCGGATTGCCGGCGGGCTGCGGTACCATGTTGAACCACGTCTTCCACTGCTCAGGATTGCTGATCTGCGCCATCCATTCCTTGGTCATCATTTGAGGATCGGGCATATTCATAGCTATATAAATCCATTCAAGAATTAATAAATAATTACTTCTGGGCCACCTGCATGCAAACTCTTACTCACTGCCACCACTCATGATGCTCATGACCGCTGTTGCCTGGATCTACGTCGTCGGCCTCATGGCGCTGACGGAACCGTCCATCGTCGCCGGGGTGATGACCTTCGTGCTGTACTGCGTCATCCCCCTGTCCATCCTATTCTATCTGACGGGCTCGCGGCGACGCAAACGCAAGGCCCAGCGTATCGCGGACATGCAGGCCCGCGCGCATGCATCAGCAGACGATAAAACAAAAACGGCAGACACATAAGTGTCTGCCGTGCAGATTATTTGCGCCAGATCAAGCTGGCCTGTCTTCCCGTGATGCCATCGCGCCGGTACGAGTAAAACTGCGCCGCATCGCTGACGGTGCAGTATTCCCCGCCCGCCACCTGCGCCACGCCATCGCGCAGCAGCATGGTACGCGCCAGGCCATAGATATCGGCCAGGTACTTGCCCGGCTTGCCAGCGATGGCCGTGAACGCGGCGGACAGCACTTGCCGCTCAGCATCATCGCGCGCGCCGTCTTGAAACGCCTGCAGCACGTCGTGCCCCACCTCGAATTGCTGTGGACCAATGGCCGGACCCAGCCAGGCGAGGATATCCGTCGCGCCCTGCGCCCGCATCGATGCCACCGTGCGCTGCAAGACGCCGTTGGCCAGGCCCCGCCAGCCCGCGTGGGCCGCGCCGACGACCAGGCCGTCGCTTGAGCTGAACAGCACAGGCAGGCAATCGGCCGTCATCACCACGCACACGGCGCCCGCCTGCGTGGCGATGCTGGCATCGGCATCGGGCACGCAACCGTCCAGCTTGCCGGCATCGGCCACGGCCACGCCATGCACCTGCGACAGCCAGGCCGGCTGCGACGGCAGCATGGCGGCCAGGCGCGCGCGGTTGGCCGCCACGTGCGCGGGGTCGTCGCCCACGTGCGTGCCCAGGTTCAAGCCACCGCCGCCCTGCCCGTCACCATATGGCGCCTGGCTGACGCCGCCCGCGCGCACGGTCGCCAGCGCGCCCACGTTCGCGGGCAAGCCGGGCCAATGGGGAATCAGGCAAGACAACGGTGCCGTCATCAGACTTGTTCCGGCTCGGGAATGCCGGCCGTGGCGATCAGTTCGGCGAAGTCATCGGCCAGCGGCACGATCCATTCGCACGCTTCCAGGGTGCCCGGATGCACGAGGCCCAGGCGGCGTGCCTGCAGCGCCTGGCGCGAGAACACGGACACCAGGTGCTGCTTGCCATACACATAGTCGCCGACCAGCGCAAAGCCCAGATGCTGCATGTGCACGCGGATCTGGTGCGTGCGGCCTGTTTCCAAGCGGCATTGCATCAGACTCACGGGACGGCGGTCGAGTTCGCCGCTGCCGATCAATTCATAGTGCGTGATGGCGGGCTTGGCGGTGAAATTCTCCGACACGGCCATCTTGACCCTGTCGCGCGGGTGGCGCGCGATGGACGCATCGATGGTGCCTGCAGCCTTTGGCGTGCCCCACACGAGGGCGAAATATTCGCGCTTGACGGTGCGCGCCTGCAGCTGGCGCACGAGGTCCGTTTGCGACGCCAGGGTCTTGCCGACCACCATCAGGCCGCTGGTATCCTTGTCCAGGCGGTGCACGATGCCGGCGCGCGGCACGCCAGCCAGTTGCGGGCAGTGGTGCAGCAGGCCGTTGAGCAGCGTGCCCGACCAGTTGCCGGGGCCCGGATGCACGACCAGTCCGGCCGGTTTGTTGATCACGATGATATGCTCATCTTCGTGCACGATGTTCAATTCCATCGCTTCCGGCTTAAAAGCCTCGTCTTCCGGCGCGCTTTGCGGCAGAATGACGATCTTCTCGTCGCCATAGGCGGTCATGTTGCGTTTGGCAACTTTTCCGTCCACGGTCACGAAACCGGCTTCCAGCCACAATTGCAAGCGGCTGCGCGAGTATTGCGGCACCAGCTGGGCGATGACTTTATCGAGGCGGTGGCCGCAGGCGTCCGGCGTCAGTTCCAATGTAATCGGGGCCATTTCCTCGAAGACGTCGTCGGCGGCAAAATCGCCGTCAAACGCCTCTTCGGCAGCATGGTCAGAAAGGGAGTCAAACGCGGGGTCAGCCAAATTAGGCTTCGGAGTTAATATCACAGCATTCCCATCGGCTATAATCAGCCTATTGTAAAATCTTGGTTAAAACCTTCTTGCAAAACGTCATGCAAAAAAAATTATCGTTGGTAGTCGCTTCAGTCGTTCTGCTCGGCATGTCCGCTTGCAGCTTGTTGCCTGAAAAAGTGGATGAGACCAAAAACTGGTCCGTTACGAAATTATACTCGGAGGCGCGTGAAGAAATGGCCGGGCAGCACTATGAAGCTGCAATCGGCCTGTTCCAGAAGCTGGAGGCTAACTATCCTTTCGGCAACTATGCTCTGCAAGCGCAGATGGAGATCGCTTACGCGTATTATAAGTCGGGAGACCAGGCTCAGGCATTGGCCGCCGTCGAACGCTTCATCAAGTTGCATCCGAACCACGCCAATGTGGATTATATGTACTACTTGCGGGGCTTGATCAGCTTTAACGACCAGATCAGCTTCCTGAACTTCCTGTACGAGCAAGACCCGACCGAGCGCGACCCGAAAGCCACGCGCGAAGCGTTTGCCGCCTTCAAGCAACTGGTCGACAAGTTTCCAAATAGCAAGTACGCGCCCGATTCGCTGGCCCGCATGAACTATTTGATCGATGCAATGGCGAAATACGAAGTCCACGTGGCCCGTTATTACTACCGCCGCGGCGCCTACCTGGCCGCTGCCAACCGCGCGCAAACGACGATCAGCGACTTTGCCGCCTCGCCCGCCATCGAAGAAGCGCTGTTCATCATGTACCGCTCGTATGACAAGCTGGGCTTGACCGACTTGCGCGACGATGCCTTGCGCGTGCTGACCAAGAACTACCCGAACACGGCATTCCTCAGCCCGGAAGGGGTGAACAAGGAACGCAAGTGGTGGAAATTCTGGCAGTAAGCTGCAATAAAAAACCGGGCTAGCCCGGTTTTTTTACTTATTCGCCCACCTTGCGTCTAAATACCCAGCTGGTGTCGTTCGACGCTTCCGGCACGAAAGCGTAGCCGTCGACGTCGAACTGCTTCAGCTGTTCCGGGTCGCGGATGGCGTTGACGGCCGCATAGCGGGCCAGCATGCCGCGCGCGCGCTTGGCGTAGAACGAGATGATCTTATACTTGCCGTTCTTCCAGTCCTCGAACACGGGCGCGATGACGGGCACGTCCAGCTGGCGCGGCTTGACGGATTTGAAATATTCTTCGGATGCGAGATTGACCAGCACCTTCGCGCCCTGCTCCCTGGCCGTGCGGTTCAGGCCGTTGGTGATGGTGTCGCCCCAGAACGCATACAAATCCTTGCCGCGCGCCGTCGACAGGCGCGTGCCCATTTCCAGGCGGTGCGGATGGATCAGGTCCAGCGGGCGCAGCAAGCCGTACAGGCCCGACAGGATGCGCACGCGCGACTGGGCATAGTCGAGCTGGGCCGGCTGCAGGCTGCGCGCCTCGAAACCGGCATACACGTCGCCGTTGAAGGCCATGATGGCCTGGCGCGCTTCGGCCAGCTTGGGGGTCCAGGAAGCGTAGCGGGCCACGTTGAGGGCCGACAAGGCATCGGAAATGCCCATCAGGCTGCCCACTTCGGCGGGCGAAAACTGGCGCATGCGCTCGATGAGCTGGGCGGAATGGTCGAGAAAATCGGGGGTGCTGTGCAACGAAGTGGTTGGCGGCGTCTCCAGGTCGAGACTCTTGGCAGGCGAAAGCACGATCAACATAAATTATCACTACAGAATAGAATTGCCGACATGATACCTGCTCCACAAAAACTCGTCCTCGACACCAACGTTTGCCTCGACCTGTTCGTCTTCAACGATCCCCGCTGGGCGCCCCTGCTGGCGGCCATGGAAAGCGGCGCCGTGCAAGCCATCACGCGTGAGGATTGCCGTGCGGAATATCTTGTCGTATTGCACTACAAGCACCTGCCGCTCGATGAAGCCAGCCGCGCCGTTGCCGCCGCCCGCTTCGACGCCCACATCACCGTGGTGGCGCCGCCCGTGTCCGGCGTGCGCCTGCCCGTCTGCACGGACAAGGACGACCAGAAATTCCTTGAACTGGCGCGCGACGCCAACGCCGACATCCTCATCACCAAGGACAAGGCGCTGCTGAAACTGGCCCGCAAGACGGCCAAGGCCGGCATGTTCAAGATCATGGTGCCGGAAGGCTGGAGCTTGGCAAGCTGAGCCATCGAGGCCTGCACGGAACGCCACGCGCTGCGCTAGAATGGGACATGATTCCACTTTCCGCACCGCGGCCCTACCGTTCATGAACAGCCCGTCCCTGCCCCACCTGACTCCCACCCTGACCACCCGTTTGCCTGCCGTCGGCACCACCGTGTTTACCCGCATGTCCAGCCTGGCGGCCCAGCATGGCGCCGTCAACCTGGGCCAGGGCTTTCCCGACTTCGGTTGCGACCCGGCCCTGGTCGAGCTGGTCAGCGACGCCATGCGCGCCGGCCACAACCAGTATCCGATGATGACGGGCGCCGCGCCCTTGCGCGTAGCGATTGCCGCAAAGATCGCCCGCCTGTACGGCCACGCCTATGATGCGGGCACGGAAATCACCGTCACGGCCGGCGCCACGCAGGCGCTCACCACCGCCATCCTGTGCTGCGTCCACCCGGGCGATGAAGTCATCGTCATCGAACCGGCCTACGACAGCTATTTGCCCGCCATCGCGCTGGCCGGCGGCGTGCCCGTGCTGGTATCCATGCAAGTAGGTGAGCAAGGCTACAGCGTGCCGTGGGACAAGCTGGCCGCTGCCGTCAGCAGCAAGACGCGATTGATCATCATCAATACGCCGCACAATCCGACGGGCACGATCTTGCGCCCTGCCGACGTGGCGGCGCTGGCCGACATCGTGCGCGGCACGCAGATCCTGATCCTGTCCGACGAAGTCTACGAGCACATGGTGTACGACGGCGTGCCGCACGCGTCCCTGAGCCGCAACGCGGAACTGGCGGCGCGCAGCTTCATCGTCTCCAGCTTCGGCAAGACGTACCACGTGACGGGCTGGAAAGTGGGTTACGTGGCCGCGCCAGCGGCCCTGACGGCGGAATTTCGCAAGGTGCACCAGTACAACGTATTTACCGTCAACACGCCTATGCAGCACGGCATCGCCGGCTACATGGCCGACCCGCAGCCCTACCTGGACTTGCCCGCGTTTTACCAGCGCAAGCGCGATCTGTTCCGCGACGGCCTGGCGGGCAGCCGCTTTACCCTGCTGCCGGCCGACGGCACGTATTTCCAGTGCGTGCGCTACGATGCCATTTCGCAAGAGACCGAAGCGCAGTTCGCCGAATGGCTGACGACGGAGATCAAGGTGGCCGCCATCCCTGTCTCCGCGTTTTACGCGCAAGGCAAGGAGTCGGGCATCGTGCGCTTCTGCTTTGCCAAGCAGGACGACACCTTGCGCCTGGCGCTGGAGCGCCTGCGCAGCATATAACCGAGCACTGAACATGGCTTCGCTGCGGCGGAGCAAAGGATGACAGCATGGTACAGCGTCGCATCGGCCCAGCCGACCTGGTTCCCGGCGAACCCCTGCCCTGGGATCTTTTTCTGGCGGACCATAGTGCTGGCCCGCAACTACGCAAGGGGCAGATCATCACGGACGGCACGCAGCTGGGCCGTTTGCTGCAGCTGGGCCTGTACGTGGGCGCACCGGACCAGCCGTCCGTGCTGCGCCTGCTGAACGAGGCGGCGCAGCGCCTGGAACGGCTGCTGCTGGACTTGCGCAGCGAAAACAATGCCGAGCGCGACGTGCGCGACATCGCCCGCGAACTGCTGCGCGCGCTCGAACACGATGCCGACATCGCGCTGGCCAGCATCCTGCTCAACCAGATCGCCGGCAGCTATGCCGTGCGCCACTGCATCGAAACGGCCTTGCTGGCCATGCTGGTGGGCCGCAGCATGCACAAGTCCCACGATGAACTGCTGCTGATCGGCGCGGCCGCGCTGACGATGAACGTGGGCATGCTGCGCCACCACGACAGTTTCCAGGACCGGCGCGGCCCCCTGAACGACGAAGAGATGCGCATCGTGCGCCAGCATCCGCAGGAAAGCACGGAGCTGCTGCGCTGCGCGGGCGTCGATGACGAAGAATGGCTGAGCTGCGTGCTCCTGCACCATGAAAACGACGACGGCAGCGGCTATCCGCAGGGCCGCACGGCCGATGAAATCCTGCAAAACGCCAAGCTGATCGGCCTGGCCGACCGCTATTGCGCCCGCGTTTCCGCGCGTAACTACCGGCGTTCCATCGTGCCCGACCAGGCCCTGCAGCACATCTTCCTCGACCAGGGCGTGCCCATCGACCCGCTGCTGGGCGAACAATTCGTCAACTTGCTGGGAAAATATCCGCCCGGCACGTTAGTGCGCCTGCGCAGCGGCGAACTGGGCGTCGTCACGCAGCGGGGCGCCACCCACGTGCACCCGCTCAGCGACCCGCTGGGCGCGCCGCTGGCGGCCGTCGAGCTGGCGCAACTGCTGCCGCGCGACACGGCCGACAGCCGCTACGCCATTATTTCTTCGCTACACGAAGACGATGCCGGCCTGCATTTCAGCATGCGGCATGTGTGGGGAGATGAGGCGCGGCTGTAGCAAAATGGCGTCCTCGGCGGCGAGCACCTTGGCCTGCCAGCGGCGCGAGAAACCGCGCCGGGGCTGGCTGATGCCGCCGAGCACAGGCTGCCCGGTTTCACGGGCGCAATGGTCCAGGGCCTGGCGCAGCATGGTATCGACATTGGTCAAGGACACCTGATACTCGTCAGCCACCTCCTGGCGCGTTTTTTCTTCTATCCTCAGGGCCAGCAGCACGGAACGGTGCCGGTACGGCATGCGCTGCATCGCGCGCTCGACCGCCGCCAGGTCCGAACGGGCCAGCGCAATCAGGTCCGGGCCGGGAGCCGGATCCGTCAGGTGTTCGACCGCCGCCTCGTCGTCGTACTGCGACGAGCGCCTGCCGCGCAGCTGGTCCATCGCCACGTTGCACGCCACCCGGTAGACATAGGCGTGCGGGTTTTGCACGGATACCGGGGTGCCGGCGTCCGCCAGCCGCAGCCAGGCGTCGTGCAGGCAATCGCTGGCCAGGTCCGCGCAACCGAGATTGCGCAGCAATCGGCGGTGCAGGCGGGCGTAGTTCGCCGCCAGGAAATCGCGCAGCACGATGCCTGGCTCAGGCTCGCCGAACGGCCCTGCTGCGAGCGCATCGGCAATATTGGCGGCCTCCAGGCCATCCAGGGTACTCGGGTTCATGAGGTCTACCTCGGTGTTCGGCTGCAAGAATGGGGGGAGCACCGCCGCCTGTTCCCTGCACGGGGCAGGAAACAGGCGGGCAGGCGCTACATGCCGCTGGACTGGCGCTCCTGCTGCAACTGGCGCAGTTGCTCCGGGCTCAGGCGCGCAAGCTGCTTGGCGTCAAAATCCCGCCCCACACCAAGGAACTGCACCGGATTGGCAGGGTCGTAGGGAACGCCGAGGGCGGACTGCAAGCCGGCCCGCGGTGGCGGCGGCGGTGCTTCCGCCTCCCCTTCCATGGGCTCGTTGCCAAAGCCGAGCAGGCGCACCGTGAAGATCGATGGCAGGCTCTGGCGCGTCGTCGTGCGTTCGCGCTGCAGCACGTCCTGCGCGGCGGCCGTCGCTTGCGACGCTGCCGCACTTGCATTGCTCAAGGCGCCCACGTTCACCGCCGCCATGGCCGGCATGCCCGTCGACTCGCCCTTGACGGCGATGTTGGCCGCATTGACCACTTGCAGGGCCGCCAGGTTCACATTGCCCGACACCCGGATGCCCGCTTCGCCCGCGTCGATGGTGCCCAGGGGCGCGATCAGGTCGATATCGCCGGCCGGCACTTCCGGAATCGGCGCCAGCGTCGCAATCCCTGCGCCCGTGCTGGGCACCGACGACGACAGCCTGACGTTGCCCCACTGGTCATACACGCGCTTGGGCGGCGTGTACACGATGGTGGTCTTGGAACCGCGTCCCGCGTTGATATCGCCTTCGGCCGACCAGCCCATGACGTGGCCGCCGAAGGTGGTCATGATGCGGCTCTGGCCCAGCAGGATGCTGCCCTGCGCATACAGCGCGATATCGCCCTGGCCCTGGGTGATGACGCCGGGAATGACGCCTGCCACGGCCACGGGCGCCGTCCCGTCGATGCCGTAGACCTGCTTGCCGCCCGGGGTGAGCATGGTGATGTCGCCGCCGAACAGGGTGTTGACGCCGGCGGCGCCGTACAGCGTGATGTCGCCCTGGTAGACGGTCTTGCGGCCCTGCGCATCCTGCGCCGGGAACAGCGCCGCGATGGCATTGCGGCCCCGCAGATAGCTGCCGGCGCGGGGACTGCCGGCATCGTTGTACTCGCGGCCGCCGGCCTTCAGTTCGGCAAAGTACACATTGCGCGCATACACGCGCTGCTGCTCGGGGGCCAGCGCGTCATAGAAGGCCTGCGCGTCGCCCGCCGCACCCGCATAGGCGTGGCGGTCGCGCAGCCAGTTCACCAGGTGCAGCTGGCTGGTCTGGACATAGTCCTGGCGCAGGTCGCGCCGGGGCTGGTCCGCGGCGGCATCGCGCCTGGCCTGCAACGCGGCCAGGAAGGCGTCCGCGCCGGCCTCGTCGCCCGTGTAGCCATGCTGTTCGCGCAGCCAGCCGGCCAGGGTCAGCTCCCGGTTGTAGAGGTAAGGCACCTTGCCGGGCTGGCTGGCCAGCGCGGCGCCGCTGTCCGCCAGATTGCCCGGGCTCAGGTAGCGCCGGCCAAAGCCTGCGTAGTCCGGTCCTGCGGCACCCACGCCCGCCTGCATGACGATGCTGGCGCCCGGACGCAGGTCTCCTGCAGCGACGGGACCGAGGCTCACGACCGAGGCCCTGTCCTCCATCAGGAGGTTGCGCCCCGCAGAAATTTCCAGCGTGCCGGGACCGGCGACGTTGAAGGAGCTGTAGAGGATGTCGCGCCCGGCGGAAACGACAGACACATCGTTGGGGGCATTGTGGACGAACAGGTTGCCACGACTTTCCCCAATGGAGCCCACGCTGTCCCTCATGGTGGAGCTGATGACGCCCGGATAGATGGTGGGCAAGCCCAGGGCGGTGCCTGAACTGACGATGTCCCGCCCCGCCCGCATCCACACGGGGCCTGCGGACTCATGGCGGACCTGCCCCAGCCGCGAACCGCCGAGCGTCAGGATTTCACCGCTGCGCAAACCAACGATGTCGCCATGCTGGGCGTAAAACCTGGCCGGCGCTGCCTGGGAAGCGGGACGTGCCGGATCGGCCGGCGTGCGGAAGGCAAACAAGGAGAATCCGGCACTCGTGGAAGACGATGTGGCGTCGCTGCCGAGGTTGTTGACCTCGGCATCCGAAGCACCGGTCTTGCCGATAAAGGCCGGCGCGAACGGTGTCGGCATGGAGCCCGGGCTTTCACCCGACTGGTTGACCGCATAGCCACTGGCGTAGATCGAGTCCCCGGCCAGCATCGCCAGCCGTCCCTGGCTCGACGGCGCCAGCAGCAGCGAATACGCGGGATCGTTCGGCGGCGGGGCGCTGCCCAAGGCGGACGGGCCCAGATAGATACTGCCGTTGGCGGCCACCGCGCCCAGTCTGGACGGGAAGACGAAGCGCCCGTCCGACGGGGAGTAGTTCAGCCCTGCTGTGGGACTGCTGCCGGCACTCCCGCCTAGCGAGACGGTCTGCACGCTGGGCGTCAGGCTGCCGCCTGCGGAGAACAGGTCGATGGCGGTGCGCCCCGTCCACAACGAGAACCAGGTGAGCCCATCGGTCCCGTCGTTCCTGCCCTTGTAATTGAACGCCTGGGTGTTTTCGGTAGTAATACGTCCCGGGTCGCCCGCTCCCGCCAGCACCAGGTCGCCCCGGGTCGACAGGCTGGCCGTGGCATCGCCCAGCATCAGGGTGATCCCGCCGGTAGCCGTGCCCAGGCTTGCGGCATAGGGCGAATAGGCCCGGCTTTCCCTGGCATCCTGCTCTCCGCGCAAACTGCCATAGTTCAGGGCGATACCGCCCAGGCTGCCTGCCTGCAGGTTCAAGGCGCCGCGCAAGTTGGTCAGCACGCCGTTGAGGCTGAGTTCCTGGTCCTTGTAGTCGGCCGACAGCGTGCGGCTGGTGTTGCTGATGCGACTCGCGCGAGCGTCCAGCCCGGGATTCAAATCGCCGCCCATGCGCACATCGAGGTCGCCGCCCCCCGTCAGCAGCAATTGGCCGTCGACCACCCGCCCGGTGCTGCCCACCGCCAGCACCAGGCCTTCGCTGCGCGGCGCTCGCGCGAGGGCGCCGCGGCGCGCCAGCATGCCGCCATCGCTGCCCAGGTCCAGCGTGAGGTTGCCGCCGCCCAGGGTGCCGATACCGGTGAAGCCCACCAGGCGTGGCAGCAGTTCTATCTGTGCCCGGTCCTCGAACAGAAGGTTGCCGCCGGTGCTACCCTTCACATACGTGCCAAAGTTGATCCACCAGCTGGTGGGGATGGGCGCGACACCGGCGGTGTTGCCCGTGCCTTGACGCCACAGCCAGTTCCCCAGCCTGTCACTGGCAAGCTGCGCGCGACCGTCATTGGCCATGGCCTGGCCTGTGCGTGGCGCCCAGACGTTGCCCGTCAGGCTGGTGCCCGCGCGCAACAGCAGGTTGCCGCCCCCGTCGGGATACCAGGCGGCATACGGGCTGGCGGCGTCTTCATTGACGAGGGCTTCATGCGCCTTGGCGGCGCTGCCCAGTACCGTGCCATCGGCCGCCGTGGCGCGGGGCCGGTTGAAGTCGGCGGCGGCAGTGCCGGCGCGCGCAGCGCTGGAAGCGCCTGCGGTATAGACGCCGTACGGCGATTGCATCGACACCTTGCCAGCGGCGATCAGGTCCAGGTCGCCGGTACCCGTGCGCAGCACGCTGAAATGCTGGCTCACCGGCGAAACCAGTTTGACCTCGCCGACGATCACCTGCTCCGGTATTGCCGGCGTAGGTTCGCCCAGGGCAATGCAGAAACCTGGCTCGCTGCAGGAAGATTCATCATCGGGAAATACCGGCTGGCCGGGCACCTTATCGAAAAGTTCACCGAGCTCGTCCCACACGTACTTGATGCGCACGCACACGCCCGGCTCTTCGCAGGAACCCGCGTCGATGTCCGCCACCGGCGTACCCGGCTTGACGCCGAACAGTTCTCCGCCAAGCTGGTCCCAGTACCACGCGCCGCCCGGCTGGGCGGGTTTTCCCGGGATGATTTTCTTGTCATGGGTTTCGTAGATGCCATAGTGCGTGTCGGCCAGGGTCAGGTCGCCGGCAAAGGCCGGCTTGATCGAGCGGGTGTCGGCCGCCTGGGTATCGGCGCCCGACACCAGGCGCAACGACCACGACTGCGAACCTTCGGCCAGCATCGGCGCCACGGCCCAGTTCTGCCGCGCCACGGCGCCCGTCGCGGTGCGCAAGGGCACGGACAATGCGCCATCGGGCAACTTGACGTCCGTGCCGAAAGGAATCAACGCACCCACATGGAGTGGCAGGCTGCCGGCCAGCAGCACGCCGTCGGCCGCGCTGCCCGTCACGGACCCACGGCTGGGCAATGGCACGCCCGCCGGCCAGGTCATGGCGCGCAGCGAGGCGGCGCCCGCCAGCAAGGTGCCCGCGTCCAGCCGTGTGCCGGCGGCCAGCACGACGGCTTGCTGCAACAGGGTGCCGGCGGCATACAGCAGCTTGCCGCTGCTGTCGTGCACGGCCGCGCTCAACACGGTGTTGGCCGGTACGCTCCATGGGGCGTCGAGGATGCCTGCGGCGGGCAGCACCGTGCCCTGGGCCAGCATGGTGGCCTGGATAGGCAGCGGATAGTTGAGGGTCTTGCCAGTGGGGAAGGAAGTGCCATTTGCCAGCACGACGCCGGGCCCTGGCACGACCACATCGCTGCCGAACCCTTGCAGGCCGGGCGTCAGCACCCAGCCCTTATCGTCCGGAGTGGCCGGCGGCGGGGCAAAACCGTCGTTGATGCTGCCGTAGATGTCCAGGTTGCCACCGGCGCGCACCACCAGGCTGCCCACCTCGCCCGAACCGTAGACCGAGGTCTTCGGCGTGTTGGGGTTGACGCTGGCATAGCGCATGCCCGACAGGTCCAGGTCGCCACTGACGACCAGGTCGCCTTCCGTGACGATTTCAATGCCGGGGCGCAGGCGGAAGGCATCGCGGTAGCTGCCGTTGTTCAAGCCGGCCAGCTTGCCTTGCATCAGCCCGTCGTTGCCCAGGGCCTTGTCGATGAAGGTGGTGCCCAGCGCGTGTTTTTCATCGAGATAATGCTGGTCGACGAGCTGATACGGGCGGCCGCTGGCCGACGGCGCGGTGCCGGCGGGTGCGTCGGTGTAACGGGCCACGGCGTTGAGCGCGATGGAGCGCGCGCCCAGGATAGCCACACGCCCGGCCGCATCGATGGCCACGTCATCGGCATGCAGCCGTGGCGCGTTCAGCTCCAGGGTGCCGCGGGCCAGGCCGTCGTATTGTCCCGGCCGGTTGCCCGGGGCGGCCGCCGTGCCGTGACGCAAGTCGATGCGCACGCCGTCGGCCAGGGTCAGCTGGCCGTCGCCACTGTTGAGCTCGACCACCGCGCGGTTGGGCGCGTCGATGATCTTGCCGTAGCTGTCGACGCGCAATATCGTGCCGTGGGCATCGAGCACGGCGCTGCCGGCCAGGGTCAGGCCCTGCTTGCCGGCCAGGCGTATGCTGCCGACCCGTTCGCCACTGGCGTCGATGGTGCCCGTCACCGTCAGGCGGCCGTTATCGAGCGACACATTGACCTGGCTGGCCTTGAGTTCATTGCCGATCTGCAGGTCGCCCTGCTTGAGCTGGAAGCTGCGCGCGCCAAACACCTGCCCCTGATTCAGGCGCTGGTTCAGCGCGGCGAAATCCCCCACCCGCTGCGCGCGGATGTCCACCCCGCCCGCCTTGTACGGCACCAGCGTGCCGCCCGCATCGTAATAGCCGCTGCCGGCGGCGCGGATTTGCCCTTGCAGGTCGATCTGCCCCCCGTTGGCGTCCTCGGCCACGGCCTTGAGCAAGCCGCCCTGGTTGGACTGGGCCGACAGGTCGATCAGCGCGCCGGCCGCCTGGCGGATGTTGCCGTGCCGGCTCTCCAGGGTCACATCGCCGCCCCAGCTGTATTTGCTGACGTCGTTGATCTGCACCTTGCGGCCGCTGAGGTCCAGGCGCGAAGCGGCGCCCAGGGTCAGTTCCTCATCGGCGCCCAGGGTCAATTTTCCACTCGGTAGCACCACCGCCGTGTCGAGGGCCAGGCTGCGTCCGGACAGCAGCAGCTCGGCGCCCAGCGCATCGATGGCCGCCGCATCGACCGGCGCCGCGCCGCCGGCCGGGGCCGCGACGGTCACCGCACCGCCGGCAGTGATGCGGTTGACGGAACCGGCTTCGCCCGTGAGCAACGGCGTGCTGATGGCCAGGTTGCCGCCGCTGTACGCAAAGCCCTTGCCCGCTTCATAGGCGCCCTGGGACTGATGCACGGCCAGGCTGCCTTTATGGTTGGCCGTGATGCGTTCGCTGGCGTTGAGCCTGACGTTGGCAAAGCCCAGGGTCATGCGGCCATTGCCGGCAACGCTGTCGGGCTGGGCGTTGCGGCCATAGCCGAATTCGATGCGCCGGGCTTGCAGCTCCAGCGTGCCGCTGCCCGTGCCCGCGCCATTGCCGATCACGGCCGGCGGCGCGCCAGTGTCGCCACCCCAGACGAGGGTGCCGGTCTGGATCAGCGCCACATCGCCCGCGTTGCCGGCACCGTAGATCGCCGGAGTGGTCAACAGCAGCTGGTCGAGCAGCGACTTGCCCGAACCGTCCAGCGTGCTGAGGGTCGTGCTGCCATAAAAGTTCAAGGATTGCCCGGCCGTCAGCGCCAGGCTTTGCAGGGCCGGCGCACCGCGGGAAGTATCGCCGCGCAGCAGCCGGTCCATCACTTGCTGGTTCAGGGTCAGGCCCGACGGCAGCACGCCCCGCGCGGCAGCGTCGGCCAGCGCCTCGGCGCCGCCGACGTTGATGCCGCCCACCGCCAGCGCCAGGTGGCGGGTGCCGAAGCGCACGCCATCGTTCAGGGCAAAGCGGTTGCTGGTGGCAAAGGCAATCGAGCCGTCCGAATACAGCGACGTCTCGCCGCTGCAGGCAGCGGCATTGCACTGGCCGACCAGGATGCTGCCCGGTCCGATAAAACCGTTGCCATTGACGGGGGCCAGCATTTGCAAGCGCCCGTTGGAGACGGCCAGCACACTCCTAATGCCTGGCCGATAGATAAAACCATCATCCGAATCATAGGCTGCCTTGCCGCGACCCACAGTATTGATCGAGGCGCCTTGCTCGACTGTTATGGCCCCCGCGGACCTGCCCGTCACCAGGAACACTTCCGGCGCCGCCAGGGTTGCGCCCTCGCGCACGGACACGGCATTGGCGATCGTGCCTCCCTTGTCGAATTCCGCGAAATTGCCGCCCTGGCCATACTTCACCGTCATTTCGCCGCCCACCACCAGACGGGCAGCCCCCAGGGCATTGAGGTCGCTGGCGCGCACGGATACCATCGACGGCGCCGTACTGGCGCGGGCGCCGTCGGCAATCACTTCCAGGTCGTCGCTGGCGAGTACCGACACCGTGGCGCCAAAGCCATTGTCGGCGGGTTTGAAACGCCCTTCCCCGCCAAAGGCAAGCCCCAGCCCCTCTTGACCGGCAAGCAGCTGCAACTTCAGGGTCTTGGCGTCTGCCTCGAGTGCGGCACGCGGCACGCCCAGCCGAAGCGCGTCGGCGCGCACGAAGTCCGCATAGCGGGTTTCGTTGTATTGGGAATAGCTGCGCAATACCTGTGCGGGGGTGACGATCACCTGGCTGGCCAGGCTGTCGCGTATGCCCGTCTGCGCAATGGACAGCACGCCTGTGCTGGACCAGGAGCCATTGTTCATGGCCGACGCATGCGGCGTGGCGCCGGGGGCGAAGGCGGGCGCCAGGCCGTTGATCTCGACACGGAAGGCACCCGGCAGCAAGGCGTACGTGGAAGGCAGCAAGGTGTAGGTGCCAGCCGCCAGGCCGGGAATGCCGGCGCCGATGCTGATCTGCTGCCCCGCCAGCGGCTGGCTCGCTCCCGCTTCGCCGCCGCTGGGTGCAATGCCTGCCTGGGCGCCGGGGACGATGGCGTAGACGGGGTTGGTGGCCAGCCCCGGCAAGACCAGGCGTCCATCCTTGCCCACTTGTACCAGCGGGTGGTAGCGCGCATCGGTGGAACCGCCCCGTCCGGAAACAAACGCCGCGCCCAGCAATTCGCCGCCACCGGACAGGTCCAGCACCGCGCCTGGCAGCACATTGAGCGAGCGTCCAGTCAGCTGCACGCCAACGGCCAGGCTGCCCGTGTCGTAGGTGCCGCCGACGCCCAGCAACTCCACCTGCTTGCCGTCGTAGCGCCAGGTCACGCCGTCGACCGTGCCGCCATATGGCAGCACCAGCCCGCCGGCGCCGACGGAAGTCAGGCTGTCCGGCAACAAATTGATCACCTTGGTGGCGTGACGGATGTCCGCGCCGACGCCCAGGCTGAGCTTGCCCATGGGGGCCCGCAGCACCCCGCCTTGTTCAATCGTCGAGGCACTCAGCAACAAGCTGCCGAACACGGAATACGGTTGCGCCGGGGCCGTACTGCCCACCCTGCCGATGCGCAAGGTACGCGCCGGGTCAAAGTCGCTGTTGGCGCCCATGTTGCCGGCCGTGACCTCGGCAATGGCCCCCGTCGCGGGGTAGATCTGCGCCGCCGTCAGGTTCAGGTCGGCCTGGGTGGTCAAGCTGGTCTGGGTCTTGCTGGAGCTGCGCGCCAGGAAGCGCATGTCGCCCTGGCTGACCAGCTCAGTCTGGTCGAAGGCGCGGCGGTCGATACCATCGGCCAGGGCTTTGGAACGCGCGGCATGGGCGCCGACGCTGACGCCGTCACGCAGCTCCAGCACGTTGGCCGCCTCCACCCGCAATACGCCGGCCGCGTCCTGCGTGGAAACGCCGCCCTGGGCCGTCGGGCGCACGGCGCTGTCGACGCTGTTCTGGCTATTGTTGCCAACGCCGGCCAGCCGCACATGCGGCGCCGCCAGCAGCACCCGGGACTGCCGGGCCGCGCCATCGGCCAGGGCCATGGCTCCCGAGTACAGGCTCAGGCTCTGCCCCAGGTGCAGCGACACGTCGCCGTCAAAGCTGATCAGGCCATTGCTCAGCAGCGACAAGTTGTCGAAGCCGCCCGCCCTGACCTGGCTGGCCGCCAGCCGGCCATGGCCGTAGGCCAGGCTGCCGGCGGCGGATTCGGGGGTACTGCCGTTCGGCAACGACGAAGCGGGGCCGGCAGCGCTGACGATCCATTCGCGCGCTTGCCGCACGCGGGCCGTGGCCGCATCGATGTAGAGCGGCGCTTCCAGGGCCAGGCTCAGGCTGCCGCCGGCCGCCCCCGCACCGCCGCTGTTGGCCACAAGCGTGCCGTCCAGGTACACGCCATTGTTGGACGCGAGGGAGATGCTGCCGCCACGGCTGGCGACCAGGCTTGGGCCGCCGGCGCCGGGCAGGTCCAGCACCGCATGGCTGCCCGAGGCGTCGAGGCGCGCGCCTTCGCGCACCACCACGAACAGGTTCGCCGCGTCGGCGATCCCGGTGGCGGCATCGACCGTCCCGCCGATCGCGATATTGCCGCCCGGCCCCACCGTGCCGTAGTGGCGGCCCAGGCTGTCCACCGCGGTGACGGCGCGCGCCGCCACATCGAGCACCGCCTGCTCACCGATCCAGATCGACCGGCCATGGCCCTGGGCTTCCACGCTGTCCGACACGGTGGGCTGCACGCTGACACCGCCCAGGGCGATGCTGCCGCCCCAGGCGTTCAGGGTGCCGTCCACGCTCAACTGGCCTATGCTGCGCACGCTGATGGACTGGCCAGGGTCGACGCTGATCCGGGCGCCCTGGCCGATGCGCGCCTGCGCCGTCGCCATCTGCGCGGCCGTCGACCACAGCGAGGTGCCCGCTTGCAGATTCAGGCTGGCCCCCTTGCGCGGGGTCAACTGGCCCTTGGCGGGGTTTTCCTGGTACTGGGGCGGCGTCCAGATGTCCAGCGCGCTGCGCGGACCGGCGCCGCCCGGCACCTCCTGCGCGCTTGCCTTCAGGCGGTACACGGGCGCTGTCACGTCGACCTGCGTGCCGTCGGCCACCAGCAAGCCGGTATTGCCGGTGATGTCGTACGCGCCGAAACCCTTGTTGAAGAAACCGCCGCCGAGCAGCAAGGTCCCCGCCTGCGGGGCGACGGCTTGATCGCTGATCAGGACCTTGCCGGCCTGCACGCTCAGGCGCCCGCCGCCGCTGACGCCGTAGCCGAGCAGCTCGCCGTTCAATACCAGACTGCCCAGGCTGCCGGCGGTGCTGGCGTTGACGGCCAGCGTCAGGTTGCCGCCCTTGCCGCCGGAAGCCCGGCCTGCGGCATCGAGTGCCGCGCCGGAGGACACGTCCACCCGGCTGCCGGCGGCCAGGATCACGTCGCCGCTGCTGCGCAAGGCCACGCTACCGCCGTTGAGGTAAGGCAAACGGCTGCCGTCGCCGGCGTCGGGCAACTGGTTGCTCCACAGCCCGCTGGCATCGAGCGTCACCCCTTGCGCCACCGTCACGCCCGCCGCCGTTCCCGCCGGCGCGGCAAGCAGCGTGTCCTGGACCTGCAGATTGTTGCCGATCTGGTTCAGCACATTGCCCAGCCGGATCGTGCCGCCGTGGCTCGTCAGGTCGGCGTTGACGTCCACCTTCGGCCCATACAGCGTGATCTCGCCCGCATGGCCCACGGCCAGGCCGTCCTGGACCGCGATGCTGTTGCGCGCCGCGATCTTGATACCGCCCAGTCCGAAGCCGTTCAAGCGGTCGGTGTCGAGGAACAGCGTGCCTTGCCGCTCCTGCGGCAGCACGGTGTCCATGTCCAGGCCGGCGGCGACCTTGCGGACGTCCTTGCGCAGCACGACGTCCCGCAGCGTGTCCGCATCTGCCGTCAGCTGGTATTGCAAGGTGGCGCTGTCCTTGACGAAGTACGGCAGATATTTGCCGACCGCCAGCTGCCCGCCCCGCGCCACGGCCAGCTGCGACTGGTCGTAGCCGTCGAGCCCGGCCTGCGCCGCCTGCGTCTGACGGCTTCCCTGGAAGGTGTTTCCCGCGATGTCGCCCTCGAGCACCGCGTTCTTCGTCCCGACCACCAGCACGCCCGCATCGCGGCCCACCGTGTAGCCGCTTTCCAGCCGGCTCTGCATGCCGATCAGCGGGTTGTAGTAATAGCCGGTCACCTTCTCGCCCCAGCGTTCGTGCTTGTCCTCGAAGCCCTTGTAGACGCCCGTGTAGCGCTGGTCGCCCGGGGCCTGGCTGACTTCATACAAGCGCCCATCGGCCCCCTTCAGCCAGGTCTGGCGGATGAAGCCGCTCTGCACATCGATCGTGCCGCCGGACAGGTTGATGTGCGATCCGGCCTGCGTGACCACCTCGTTGCCGCCGAAGTTCACCGTGCCGCCCTGCGCCATCCATTCGCCCACGGTATGGCCCGCGGTGCCAAGATAACCGCCCACCTCCAGCAGGCCGCCGGCCGTATACCAGCGGTCGCTGTCGTAGCCGTTCGTGCCCTTGGGAACGAAGACGAGGCGGCGGCGGTCGATCCACGCGTCGTTGCTGTTGAGGCTTTTGCCATCCCGGTTGAGCGGCGCATCGCGCTGCTCGTTGCCCTGGATGTTGACTTCGACATTGTTGGACGCCATCGCCACGCTCACGCCCACGGCGCCGGACACGTCGAGCATGGCACGCTCGCGCACCAGGCTGCGGCCCGCCGCGTTGACCACGATCTGGCCGCCCGTGGCAAGCGTGAGCGAGTCGCTCTGGAAGTCGACCGTGCCGCCGCTGGCGATCTCGATGCGGGACTGGTCGCGGCGGTCGGCCAGGGCCGCAATGTTGTCGGCGCTGGCCAGCACGGGGCTGCGCAAGCCCGCGCGCTGGCTGTCCAGGGCCGTCTTGCCGTCGTCCTCGATCAGCACGGCGGTGGCGGCGCCCTGGCCGAAAGCCACCTTGCCGTCCGCGCCGATGGCGTTCAGGTGCACGGTGCCGCGCGTGGTGACGCTGGTGGTGGCAAGGACGATGCCGTTTTGCTGGACGTCACGCCCCACCAGGGTCACGTCGCCCTCGCGGGCCTGGATCAGGCCGGTGTTGCTGACCTTGCCGGCCAGCTTGTCGCCGCTGAACTGCGGCGTGACTTCGTTGCCGCGCGTGGTCGACGCCTGGTTGCCATCCGTGCCCACGCCCTTCTTGATGACGAAACTGTTGCCGGCCGCAAGCGTGGTCTGGCCTTTCTGCGTGGCGATCTCTCCCCCGTTGTGCACCTCCTTGCCGAGCAGCAGGACGTAGCCGCCCCCTTCGGTGGAAGTCTTCGGGGCCTGCGTGGCGATGCGGGCGCCGGACTGGATCTCTACCTTGCCCTGGGCATTGGTAAAGCTGGGCTGGCTGGCATTGGCCGTGTAGATGCCGCTGCTCTTGAACTGGCCGTCGTCGATCTGGGCGGCGGCCGCGACGAGGTTGCGCGTATTGACCTGGCTGCTGCCATGGAAGACGATGCCGTTGCGGTTGACAATGAGCACCGTGCCATCGGCCTTGATCTGGCCCTGGATCTGCGAGGGGCGCGCATTCGGATCGTTGATCCGGTTGAGGACGGCCCACTCCTTCTGCTGCCTGAATTCGACCGTCGTGTTGCGACCCACATTGAACGTCTCCCAGTTCAGGATAGCCTTGTCGGCCGTCTGTTCGATGGCGACGTTGCTGCGGCCGTCGACCTGGGAAAGCACGGGGGCATTGGCGTTGTGCCAGCCTACGGTCAGCGAATCGGTATCGATCTTCAAGCCACCCGCGGTCATGCCGTCGGGAACGGATGCCCCGTTCGCTGCCGCCAGGCGGGCGGCGGCCTGGGCCGACTGCTGCGCCGCGATGCCGCGCGCGGCCAGGTTCAGGTTGCTGATGGAGCGCTGCAGTTGCTCGTTGGCCTTCTGCTGCTGCCCAAGCGGGCTCGTCAGGTTGGATGCGGGCAGGCCGTTGGGCAGCCGGCCCGTTTGCGACGCCGTGTCCCGGACCGCGCCCTTGTCGGCAAACCATGCCGGACTGAACGCGCGCTGCGCATGGGCCGGCACCGTCACCGCGCCGGCGGCCAGCGTCAGCGCGATGGCCCGCGCCAGCGGCGCCAGCCTGAATACCCGGTCCTGCTTGCGTATCGTTTGATTTTCCCTGCCACTGCGCCCGCGTGTGTTCATGTAAGTTTCCGCCTGGTCATTGAGTCGATGCCGTCCGGCTGCCCGTCTCGCGCCGGCCAGCCACATTAATGAAGGCTTTCCCCATCGCAGCCGAGTAGCGCCGGCGACAGGAAGAGCCCCTATGCAAGGGTGACGAACCGCACCACGCAAATACCGCAAACTTTTTTGAAACTTTTTTTGAAACCTGTGCGCACAGCGAAAAATACGGCGCGCAAGGCCGGGCGACACGATGGAACGCGCCGTTCAGCTCAAGAGCAGCAATCCCGCCGGCAGCGACCGTGCCCGCAGCTGAAACGATTCCTGCAACTGCCACAGCGCCAAGTCCAGCGAGGCCGTGAAGAAACGCCCGCTGACGGGCTTGTTGCGCACGGCATCGTTCATCAGCACCACGCGGCCGGCGCGGTAACGATTGATTTCGTCGAGCACGTCGGCCAGGGGGGCCTGGTCAAACACCAGCATCCCCTGGCGCCAGGCCGACACTGTTTTCGGGTCGATGCCGGCAATGTCGCCCAGCGAACTGGCGCCATACACCATTTGCTGGCGCGCATGCAGCTGACGCGCGCCGGCCGGATGCTCCACGCGGACGACGCCATCGATACAGGTGACGCAGACCTTGCCATCGAGGTGGCGCACTTCGGCCCGTCCGGATTCGAGCAGGCTGCGGCCAACGCCAGCCACGACGGCAAAGGCCGGCCCTGCCGCCCTCAGATCGATGGACGCCTCGCCCGTGAGCAGGTCCAGGCCGACCAGCCTGCCGCCATCGATCTGGCGACGTATGCTGGTGCGCGTATTGAGGATGACGTCGACACCTTGGGACAGGGCCAGCGTGCGCTGTTCGCCGGGGGCGGTGCGCTCGTCTGCAGCCCACTCGTCCGGCCCCGGCCACAAGCCCAGGGGCGGATGGACCACGGCCACGCCGGCCACGGCCGCCGCGCCGATGGCAGCGCCGAGAAAAGCCCGCCGTCCGCCGGACGCAAGGAGGGGACGGCGCGCGCGCGCCGGCACGGCCTGCGGCCTGGCACGCAGCAACTCGCGAGCCGGGGCCTCGAGCGCATCCCAGCGCCGCTTCACGTCGTTGTACGCGGCCTGATGCAAGGGACTGGACTGGACCCAGCGCCGGAACCGTTGCGCATCCACTTCGCGCGCGTCGCCCGAAGTAAGCAGGCGCAACCAGTTCCACGCCTGGGCTTCCAGGTCGGCGGACGAAGCGCGGCTGTCCTTGGGCGGCAGCGTCTTCATCGTGTCAGGTCCAGCGGCCAGGCCGGGCCGCAAAGCAGGAAACCTGCGGGTTGCTGCGTGCTGCATGCATATGTTTTTTGCTCTCTCATACTTGATGACGAATGGCGCCCCGGAAAACCCGCATTATTTATGCTCCGCCGCCAGATAAGCGTCCAGGCGCTCATGGACGCGCTTCAATTCGTATTCGACCGTCCGCAACGACACGCCCAGCCGCTGGGCCGCCTCTTTTTGCGTCACGCCTTCCGCATGCACGAGCAGCGCGACGGCCCGGCGGCGCTCGGGCATGCGGTCGAGCAGCTGGAACAGGGCATCCAGGTCCGAGCGTATCTCGGCCGTACGCGCCGGTCCGGGAGCCGGGTCCACCAGTTCCTCCAGCAATGCATCGACATTATCGCCGGACAGCAGGCGGCTGTGCCGGCGCTGCACGTCTACCGCAATATTGACCGCCATCCGGGACAGGTAGGCGCCGGGATTCTGGACGGGCCCCAGGTCTTCGCCGCCCTTGAGGCGCAGCCAGGTATCGTGCAGCGCATCGCCGGCATCTTCCGCATTGCCCAGCTTGCGCGTCAGGCGCTGCTTGATGGTGGCGTAGTGCTTGCCCAGGTAGTTCAGCAGGAAAAGCTGCGTGCCGTCGGACATGGCTAGCCCTCCCCCTGCTGCTGGCCGCACTGCGGCCCCACGCCGGGGGCGCTGGGCGCAACCATCATGGTCAGAGGCTGCCGCGCGATTGCCGCAGGCGGCAGGCGGCCGATGCGCACACCGCGCACCGCGTGCAGCAATGCGGCATCGCGGCGGGCATCGCCACTGCTGCCCAGCAGGCGGGCGCCGCCGATACGGCCATCCGTCTCCAGGTAAAACCGCAGCAAGGAAGTATAGTTGCCGGGCCGGGTGCGCGCATCCGCGCAAAGCGCCTGCCAGATACGCATCTGCACCAGTCCCGCGTAGCCATCCTCGCTGAACAGCTCGGCCATGCCATTGCGCGGCAAGGTAGATGCTGGTGCTGCGGGCGCCGCGCCCGCTTCTTTCAGGATGAACGTCTGGCCCAGGCTGGAGCTGCGCTTGTCGGCAACCAGTCCGGTACCTTCCAGCAGGATGCGCAAGGCCGCTACGGCCGAGTGAAGGCCGTGCACGGCCGTGGAAGTGCGGGCATGCACCAAGTCACTGGGAAACAACACTGGCTGCCCCGTAATGTCCGCATACTGGTTCAATGCCGCATACAGGGGCTGCGCCGGGATATCGAACGCCAGCGCAGACAGGGCCGCGTCAGAAACGGGGTGGGCACGCGCGGCGCCTGCGGGCGGCAGCCCGGGAGGCGCGCCGTGCGCGCTTTCTGCCGATCCGATAACCCCACCCAGCACCCAGAAGAGCACCCGCCCGCCAAAGCTCAGTGCGCCGGCGTACACGCACACCCCGGTCGATCCCGCCGCTCCGCGTTACCGCGCGCGTCGTCACGCCGGCAGCGGTGCTGCAAGGACCATGGCAAGGTGACGGATCGAGTCGGCAAGGTAGGCACACCATTCGGAAAAGGTGCATAGTGGCATTCAAATGTGACGGTGTCGTTACATCGATACCACGGCATCCCCGCACTTTCCGCATCCCCGGCTGCGGGCGATACGGCCCGCGCCTTTACCGGCGCCGCTTCCCGCCGGGGCGCACCAGCCCTCTTATTTCGATGATTTCAGATACGCACGCAAGCCATGCGTGAGGACAAAGGGATAGACGCTTGCATGGTCTTCGTCTTCGAACACGCGCAAGCGCGTCTTCAGATTCGGAAACTTGTGCGCCTTCAGCTTGCCGTCGAACTCGCGCAAGTCCGCCACCATGTCGGCGTCTTCTTCCGAACGCGAACGCTTCTTGCCCGGCGCCAGTCTTTCCAGGCCGCCGATGCCGAAGAACACGGACGCGGGCAAGTCCTTGTGGCTGGCCGCATACGCCTGCTCGCGGTCGAACATCACGCCGGCGTCGTACCACAGGGACGGGCTGCCGAGGATGTAATGCTCGAAGGTGCGCGGTTCCGTCAGCAGGAATTGCAGGCCCAGCAGGCTGCCGTAAGAGTGGCCGATAAACACCTTGCGCTGCATGTTCGCGCGGTAGTGCTGCGCGATGAAGGGAAACACTTCGCCCGAGACGAACTGGCCATACGCCTTCGCTTCGCCGAACGCCGGCTGCCGTCCCGGCATGTCCGAGCGGTAGTCGTGCTTGCGCGGCGTGGTGGGCGTGTAGTCGCGGCGGCGGCTGTACACGCCGCCATCGCCATTCGCGTACGACAGGCCCACCACGATCACTTCTTCCATCCCCGCATGCTTGTTCAGGCGCTGCGCGATATTGCGCACGACGGGGAATGCGTAATTGGCATCGACGACAAACAGCACCGGATAGCGCTTGCTGCCCTGCCGGTAGGAATCGGGCAAGGCCACGTACACCTGATAGTCGCGGTTCAAGCCTTGCGCATGGATGTCGCGCACTTCCGTATTCTCAAGAACATAGCTGGCAGGCGCGCTGGGGGGCGCGGCAAGGGCGCTGTTGAACACGCAGCAGAAGGCGATCAGCAGGCCGGCAGGTTTCAAATTGTGCAATTTCAAACGGCATTCTCCAAGACAGGGTGATGACGGTCCCGCATGCGCATGCAAAACCGAAAAATTACGCAGCGTGCATCAGGGTGTCGACTTCGCCGTCGCCGCCGTCAGCTGCACCAGCTTGCGCTCGACAAACGCCTGCAATTGGGGCGACAGGGTTTGCAAGCCCTTGGCCCGCTCGAACGCCTGGCGTGCCTGGGCCGGGTGCTTGTCGGCTTGCAAGGCGATGCCCAGGCCCATCCACCAGACGCTGTTGTCGGGCGCCGCCTGGAGGGCCAGCTGGTAGTGTTCCGCCGCTGCGCCGTAGCGCTGCTCGCGCTGCAGCACGCCGGCCAGGAATGCCTGGTATTCGCCGTTGTCGGCGGCGTACGGCAAGCTGCGCGTCAAGGTGTCGAGGGCGGCCGTGCCGCCATTGGGTTTATCCAGCTGCAAACGGGCCAGCATCATTGCCTGTGCCGGCTGTTTCGGGTCCAGCGCCAGGCTCAGCTGCAACTGGCGGGCCGCTTCGTCGGGACGCTGCGCTTCGAGCAGCAGGCGCACCAGGGTTTCGCGCGCGCCCTGGTGGCGCGGGTCCAGCTGCAGGGTCTGCTGCAAGGCCAGCATGGCGTCGGAGACGCGGCCATCCTGCAACTGGGCCAGCGCGCGCCGGTATTCATTTTCCACGCGCTGCTGCGGCGTGACTTGCTTGCCGTCGACGATGCGTTCGCTGGCCACGGGCGCTGCCAGCTTGACCACGGGCGCTGCGGCAGGCTTGGCGGGCTTTTCCGTGATGCGGCGCGCCGCCCTGGCGGGCGCGGGCGCGGGAACGGCGGCCTCGGCAGCAAACACGGGCTCAGGTTCCGCCACGAAGGCGGGCGCCGTTGCGGCTACCACCGGCACTGGTACCACGGCGGCAGGCGCCGGGGCCGCGACAGGAGCAGGCGCCGGGGCCGATACGGGCGCCAATACCGGCGTGCTGGCCACATTGACCAGCACGGGCGGCACGGGCGGGCGCTTCAGGTAGACCCAGCCCAGGGCGATGGCGGCGGCCGTCAGGCCGGCCGCGCCGCCAAAGACCAGCGCGCGCGAAACGCCCCGCTCGCGTTCAGGCACGGAGCGGATGCCGCCCGCGTCGCCGCGTCCATCGGGGGTGCCGCGGGCATCGAGGTCTTGCAACATCTTGTTAATCAGGCTCATCTACAGGCTCATCTTCGTCATCGGTTCAATAAGGTCCAGCTCACGCCGCAGGCGGCGGCCAGCACGCCGGCGCCGGCCAGCCACGGCCAGGGGCGGCGCCAAAAACGGGGCTTGCTGGCCAAGGTATCGCTGGCGGCCAGCGCCACGTGGCGGCCGCTCACCTGCTGCCGCCCTTCGCCATACGCCACCATCAGCGCCTTGTGCGCCATGATGTTGATCAGGCGGGGGATGCCGCCGGACGCCTTGTACAGGCGCGCCACGCCGCCGCGGCTGAACAGGCGCGCGCCGTCGAAGCCCGCCACGCGCAGCCGGTGCGCCACATAGAAATCCACGTCGTCGCGCGACAGCGGCCCCAGGTGATAGTGAAAGGTGATGCGCTGCGCCAGCTGGCGGATTTCCGGCAGGGCCAGCTTGACGTCCAGCTCGGGCTGGCCGAACAGCACGATTTGCAGCAGCTTGCGCTTTTCCGTTTCCAGATTCGTCAGCAGGCGCAGCGCTTCCAGGCTGTCGACGGGAATTGCCTGCGCCTCGTCCAGGCACAGCAGCACGCGCCGGCCCTGCGCCGCCAGATTCAGCAGGCGCAGGTTGATGGCGCGCAGCAGCTGGTGCTGCTCGATATCTTTTTCCAGCAAGACATCGAGGTCCTCGGCCAGCGCCAGGATCAGCGAACGGGGCGGCAGGTTCGGATTCGGGATGTAGGCCGTGACGAAGTCCGGCCCCAGGGACTGCATGAACTTGCGGCACAGAAAAGTCTTGCCCGTGCCCACTTCGCCAGTGATCTTGATGAAGCCCTCGCCATTGCGCGCCGCCACCAGCAGGGTGTTGAGCGCCTTTTGCGACTGCGGGCCGTTGAAGAAGAAACTGGTATCGGGCGTGAGGCCGAACGGCGCCTCGCGCAAGCCGAAATGGGCCTGGTACATTTAGCGCCGCTCCGCTGGACGGCGCGGGTCGAGCGCCTCGATGCGCTTGCCCGAATCGAGCAAGTCCTCGTTCCAGCTGTTCGCGCCATCGACGATGGTGGGCTTGATCAGCACCACCAGTTCGCGCTTCTGGATCATCTGCCCCGTGTTGCGGAACAGCGCGCCCAGCACGGGAATGTCGCCCGCGCCCGGCACTTGCGAGCGGTCCGAAGTGGTGGCCTGGCGCATCAGGCCGCCGATGGCGACGATGCGTCCATCCTGGCTGCGCACCATGCTGTCCATCTCGGACGTGCTGGAGGCGGCCAGCGGCAGTTTCAGCGAACCGGCGCTGCCCAGGTCGATTTCCTTGCTGATAGTCGACACCTGGCTGACGGACGGGTGCACGTGCAGGATGATGTTGCCATCCGCATCGATCTGCGGCGTCACGTCCAGCACCACGCCGGAAAAGAACGGCTGCAAGGTCACGTTGGGGCTGGTCGTGGCGCCGCTGGCCGTGGTATTGGTGGTGGTCGACACGCCCGTCACGTAAAACTCGTCCGTGCCGATCTTCAGCACGGCCTTCTGGTTATTCATGGTGGCGATGCGCGGGCTCGACAGGACGTGCACGGAGCCTTGCGATTCCAGGAAGGAAATCATGGCCGCGAAATTGGCCGTCTGGAAAGCCAGGCCGAACATGGAACCGGCCGAGTTCGCCGCCGAGCTGAGGCCAAAGCCGCTGCTGGCCGTCAAGCCGCTGCCATTCGTCATGTTGGGCGGCTGGCCGCCATTGAACGGCAGCGGCGCCAGGGTGCCGCCCGGCTGGATGAAGCCCGTCGAGATGCGGTTCGTGTGGCCGCTCTTGATCGAGGCGAACGAGGCCCAGTTGATGCCCGTCTGCGTGTTGTCGTTGAGCTCGACTTCGAGGATTTTCGCTTCCAGGATCACCTGGCGGTCGACGGACAATTGCGTGGCCTTCAAATACATATCGACATTGCGCAACTCGTCCGGCATGGCGCGGATGACGATCACGCCCGATTGCGGGCTGAGCACCACTTGCCGGCCGCCGTCGCTGCTGCCGACGATGGCTTCCAGCGCCGCCTTCAATTCCGGCCAGAAATCGGCCGTGGACGAAGTGGTCAGGTTGCTGCTATCGAGGGTGCGGCCGCCCTGCCCCCCATTGGTTTGCTGGTTCTGGTCGTTATTCTGGTTGTTGCCCTGGTTGCCATTCTGGCCATTGCCCAAGCCGCCCGAACTGGTCGAACCCACGGAACCGACCGACGTCGACGACACGCGCAGGTTCGAGCTGCCCCGGCGCGCGCCCGTCAGGTAATTGACATGGAACAAGCGCGTCTGCATGGTCAGCGGCTTGATGTAGATCTGCGTGCCCTCGACCTTGTAGTCATAGCCGTACAGTTCGCGCACGGCGTCGAGCGCCTGGAACAGGGTCACATCCTTCAGGTTGGCGGAAATCGTGCCGCCGATGTCGGGGTGGACCAGCATGTTGTAGCGCGTGCCGGCCACGATGGAGGTGAAGAACTGGCGCGCCGGCACATTGTTGAAGGCCACGTTGAAGCGCTCGTCGAGCGCGGCGCGGGCCTTCGGCAATTGCTGGGCCAGGGTCGCCACGGGCGGCAGCAGCGCCGCTTCCACGGCATCCGGCTGGGCCGCTGGCGCCGTGGTGGCTGCCGCGCCCTTGACGGCATCGGTGATCGCATTGTAGGTGTCGCGCTTGACGGGCGCGACATTGCAGCCGCCCAGGCCCAGGCTGACGCTGATGACAGCTGCCATCGTACTGATCTTGAACATGCTCGCCTTGTGTTGATTGAGTTGCTTGGCCACTTCTTCTACTCCTGCTTGCGGTCGGTCTTGCGATCGGTCGTGTTGTCGGTCTTGCTGCTGGGATACAGCTTGAAGGTTTCCAGTGATTTACCGCGCCGCAACAGGATGGCCGTGTCGCGGATGTCCGTCACCACGGCGTCGCCCACCTTGCTGCCGATTTTCACCACCTGGCCATCGATGACGGCCAGGCGGCGCCCGCCCGGCTGGGCGGAAATGAGCACCGATTGCAGCTGCGGCCGGGCCGCAACGACGGGCGCGGCGCTGGCCGGCGCCCACAGGGCCGCCGGCGGGCGCGTGGGATCGTCGAGCGCCTGCGCCTGCGCGCCCGGCCCAGCGAGGCTCAACGCCAGACCCAGCGCGAGGAAAAGCGCAGGCAGCGCGGGACCAGAGGTCAGAGTGCGATCCATGTGTCGTCCATGCTGAGGGTATGTAGGGTCAGGGTCAGGGTGGCGCCCGGGTAGCTTGCCGCGTCGAGGTGGGCGGCGCCCCAGAAGACCCGGGTCGGCATCGATTGCAGCGCCTGCATGTATTGCACCATGTCCGCATAGCTGCCTTGCAGCACCACTTCCACGCCATGCTGATGCAGCAAGGGGGCCGGGGCCGCTGCCTTGGCAACGTCGGTCCTGGCTGCCGCATCGCCGTTCGCGGCGTCGGCCGGGCGGGCACCCACGGCGCTGGCGGGCAGGGTTTTCAGCGAGACCACGCGCAGGCCCGCATGCCGGCGCAGCATGTGCTCGAGCAAGGTGACCATGCGCTCGGGCGCCACCAGGCCGTGCTGCTTCTCGCGCAGCGCCTGCGCCAGCGACGCCGTTTCCGCCTGCAAGGCCACCAGGCGCGTGCGCGCTTCCTGGTCGGGATCGGTGGCGTGGGCAAGCATGGTCAGCTCGATTTCCTTGTTCGTGGCGGTCAACAGGCTTTGCTTTTGCGCAATGCTCGCCTCCAGCACCGCGCGTTTCGCCAGCAGGGGATTAAAGCTCATGAAATAAAACACGAACAGGACGGCGGCCGCACCGGCGCCAAACACCATCAGCCGCTCGCGCAGGCTGAGGGCATCGAAGGCGGCAGCCCATTTCTTCAGCAGGGGCAGCATCAGCGTGTTCCTTCCGCAACAGGTTTTGCCGGCGCGGCGCCCGCGGCGGGTCCGGCGGCGCGGTCCGCCGACTGCAGGCTGAACGCCACATACGGCAGGCTGGCCGCCTTGCCCTCGGCCACGGCCGGCGGCTCGGGCTGGCTAATGTCGAGGCTGGCGAAGGTCTTGCCTTTCAATATCTCCTGCTGGCCCAGGCGCGTGATGTACGCGGGCAGCAACGAGGCGTGCAAGGCGCGGCCCTGCAAGCCGAAGTCATTGCCGGCGCCGGCGATGTCCACGCCCGTCAGCCATACGCCTTCGACGCGGGCCTGCGCCAGCGCGCGGAAATAGCCGGCATAGCCAGAGGTATTGCCCAGCTTGCCGCTTTCCAGCACGTGTGACGCATCCTGCAGCAACTGGCGCTGCGCCTCGACGGCCGCCAGTTCCTGCGCCAGCGCCGGATCTTTCTTGCGTGGAGGAAAATCGCGCAAGATCTGGTCGCGCTTTGCCTCGCCCTGCGCCAGCGCCGTCTTGACGTCCGCTTCGCGCTGTTCCAGCTCGGCCACGGTGCGCTGGAACAGCGTGCCCAGCACCAGCAGGAGCAGCGCCAGCCCGCCCAGGCCCAGCCCGGCCGTGCGCGCCGACATCTGGTGTTTTTTGCGTTCAAACTGGGGATTGAACAGATTGATCTGCTGGCTCATGCGCCCTTCCCTTCATGCTTGCCCGCGTGCGGGCCAGCCTCGCGCAACGCCGCGCCGATGGCCAGGAAGTAGCGCGCCTGCATGGCGGGGTCGCGCAATTCGGCGGCCTGGGAAAAGTCCAGCACCGTGGCCAGGTCCAGCTGCTCGACGGGCATGTAGAGATTGTCGGCCAGGTAGCCGTGCAAGCCGTCGCCGGCGCCCGTCATCAGCATCAAGCGGGCCAGCGAAATGAAATGGAACTGGCGGTCGAAGTGGTCGAACGAGCGCTGCAGTTCCAGGGTGACGCGGTCGTAGTACTGGCTGGCGTCGGGCGACTGCAATTGCGTCAAGGTCACGTCGATGCGGCGTGCCTGGTACAGCTCGCCGTTGAAACTCATGGTCAGCAAGCCGCCGTCGCCGTCGAAAAACAGCACGGCGATGCCGCGTCCCGGCGTTTCCAGCAAGGTGGCAATATTGCGCTGCGCCATCTCGGGGATATCGATCACGGACAAGCCGATCTTGCATTCGGCATACTGCGCCTGGCGGCGCGACACGGCGCTGTTGCGCGCGGCAACGGCAAACACGCTGCTACCCCGCTGGGTGCCGTTCGGGTCGCCGGGAATGTCGAACACGTCGATGGTGGCTTCGGCCAGGGGAAAGTCCAGCATGTCCTTCAAGCGCCAGCCCACGGCCGTCTTCAGCTCCTCGCGCGGCACGGCCGGCGCTTCCAGCGACAGCAGCTGGTATTCGCCGCCGGCCAGCACCGTGGTGCAGTGGCGCGCTGGCGCTTGCAGATCCTTGCCCAGCTTTTCCAGCACCTCGGCCGGCGCCGGCCGCGCGGCCGCCTGGTAGCTGACGCCCAGCACGCGCGGCATGCCGTCGGCGGAACGCTGGACAACAACGGCGCTGACACCTTCACGGCCAAACGCCGTGGCCAGCCATCCATCGTATTTCTTTGCTCTTGCGAATAAACCCATGCGAACTATCCAGTGTAAGTGCCTGCCCGATCTTGTCGCGCAGATAATGCAACCGACCAATTTTAATTCATGAAGCCAACTTTGTTGTGTAAAAACAATAAATTAGCGATCTTTTTTTCACGCAGTTGACCTTACTGCGACAACACGGCTTGCAGGCGGCGCTGGACGTAATCGGCGTTATTGCCCGGGTTCGGACAACCGGCAGGCCCAGGCTGGTTGCAAGCGGTGGCCGTGATGGTCCAGCTGGTCAAGGTGCCGGGCCCCGTGGCCGTGCTGCATTGCACGTTGACGCGGAACGCCGACAGCGTCGTGCCTGGAGGCAAGCTGAACGTGGTGGCGCCGATGCACGCCGCGCCGGCGGTCAGGCCCGCACTGATCTGCCGCTGCAAGCCCCATTCGAGGCCGGCACGGGCAGCCTGTTCGGCGCGCACGCCCTGCACGTCCATGGCCGACTCCGTCTGCTGGAAGGTGGAGATATTCACCATCACGGCCGCCAGCGCGGCCAGCACCACGAGCAGGAAAATGGCCGTGACGAGGCTGAAACCGCGCATGCGGCCCGGACGGCGGCGCAGCACATGCGTCATGGCGTATTCCTCGCCTGCACCTGTTGCACCAGGCGCAGCACGCCCGTATTGCTGTTCGGCGCACCCAGGCTCAGGTCGATGTTCACCAGGCCACGCTGCACATTGGCCAGCACGGTATAGCTGAAGGCGCACGCCGTCACCTGGCGCGCCAGCAGGGCGCCCTTGTCCGTCGCCAGCGGCACGGTGCCCGCCACCACCGGCTGGGCGGCCTGGATGGCATAGCCCGCGTAACGGGTCAGGGTGCCGGTCGCCAGATCGCACGCATAGGTGACGGGCGTGGACACCACCTGGAAACGGTTCGACGGCGACGGCAGCGGCGCGGGCGGCGTCGTGAATGGATAGCTGCCCAAGGTGACGACATTGCCGGAAACGGCCGTGACCGGCGCGCGGTTGCAGCCCGTCGCCGCGCTGCAGGAGTAGGCGTCGTTCGGCGTGTAAGTTCCGCCCAGGTTGTAGACGACGATCTGGTCGCCCACGCCGATCGCCTGGCGCGCGCCCAGCGCATCGGCGGGCATGGCGCCGACGACGGTAAAGTTCAGCGGAGTGCTGGGGGCGGGAGCCGTTTCAAAGCTCAGCACATTGCCCAGGCCGGCCGGATCGCTGTCGCTCAGGTAGCGCCCGCCCGTCTTGGTCAGCAACAATTCCAGGTACAGGCCATTGCCCCCCACGCGCACGCTGTTGGGCAAGGCCAGGCGCACGTCGCGCGTCAGGCGGCGCGCTGCCGTGTCGGCCGTGTCGGCCAGCGCCGCGCGCGCGGCCACATCCATATAGCCTTGCACGGGCACGCGGATGAAGACGGCGACCATGGTGCCGATGATGCCCGTGATGACGATCACGATGACCATCTCGACGAGGGTAAAGCCGCGCGCAAGGCGCCTGGCGTTGAGGAATTTTTTCATGGAATACTGTTCGGCGCATAGCGCACGCGATAGCCGTCGAGCACGATCTGCTGGTCGGCATACGGCACGGTCACCTGGATGCGCAGGGCTTCCGTGGCCGGCAAGCCGTTCAGGGCGACCTGGGTGATGACCACCGAGGCAATATATGCCTGGGGAGAACCGGCAGCCCAGACGGTGCCCTGCGCATCCGTCGTGTAATCCGTGGCCTTGCCATACGCGCCCACGTAATCGTTGACGTTGTCGAAGGGCCGCGGCATGCCGCCCGCCTCCTGGCCCGCCACTTCCGGGATGGTGCAGCCGGCGGCGTTGGTGGCCGTTTCCGCGGCCGGGTCTTGCGGATCGCAATACGTAAAGCGCGCCAGCTGGATCTCTTCCAGCATGCCCTCGGCTATCGCCAGCGCCTGCTTGCGCAGCTGCGGGTCGGCGCTGCGTTTCGTCGCCAGGCTCATCACGCCCAGGATGGCGGCCGAAGCCACGCCGACGATGACGATGAACAGCACCAGTTCGATCAGGGTCACGCCCCGTTCACGCTGGCGCCGCAGGCTAATGGACATAGCCGGTCTCCCCTTCGACCGTGACGTCGCGCTTCGTGCCATCGCCCAGGATGCTGATGTTCAGCTGCGCGGGGAATGTCGATACGGCAGGAAACACATCGCCCTGCGCATATGGCTTGCCCAGCGCGTCGAAATAAAAGCCGGCCGTATTGGCAGGATTGGTGGACATGGTCACGCTGGCCGGACGGCCTTCGCACAGCCAGTTACTCCCCAGGCAATACTGCAGCGTTTCCTTGCTGCCGCTGTTCCTGCCCGTGGGCGGCACCACTTTCTGATCATCGTTGCAAACGGCATCGAAGCACAGGGCCACGCTGTTGTTATTGATGCGCACAAATACGGCGCGGTTTTGCGCCACCGCCAGCTTTTGCCCGTAGCGCACGATATTCGTCACCTGGTCGGCAAAACTGCGCGCGTCAAAAGTATCGCGCTGGAAAAACCGGTTGACGGCAAAGGTGCCCAGCAAGCCCGCCAGCACCAGCACGGCCACCAGTTCGATCAGGGTAAAGCCGCGCGCAGCCGTACGCCGCAGGGGGCCTGGCGGCCCTGCGTGGCGATGCGGGAAGACTGTCGGTGGCTGCTGCAATGGATGGCCCGTAAAAAAGCCCAACGGGCTGGCGCCTGGGGTTGGGCTGGTGGTGCGCAAGGAAGGCCCGGGCGTGGCCGGGCCTTCCCTGTCAATAACTTACTGCGCTTACTTACACGACGTGGTGCTTGCACCGATCGCGATGTTGGGCACGCCGCCAGCTGCGGCCGGAGCCGTATAAGTCACCGAGCAACCCGTGCGCGTGGCGTCTGGCGTAACGACATAGCCAGTAGCGGTGGTCACCGTGTAGTCGTTGGTCGTAATGCCAGCGGCCGCGCCGATACCGGTTGCCGTTGCTGCTGGGTAGCCGAACGCGCCGTCAATGTCGGTACCTTCCATCTGCACCTTCGGCGTATCGACGGAACCCTTGACCAGCCATTGCGCATGGTACAGCGCCGAGCCCGCCTTGATGGCGCCAGCGGCCGCCTGCATCTTGGCCACGCGCGCATCGGTCGACATGTCGATGAATTTAGGAATGGCCGTCGCGGCCAGGATGCCGAGGATGACGATGACGACGATCAGTTCGATCAGGGTAAAACCTGCCTGGGCGCCGCTTTTCATACTACGTAAAGACTTGTTCATTCTTGCTTTCTCCAAAATCAAATAAAAACATCAAAACCAACGCCATGAAACTGTCGCTGCACCGGACGAAGAAACGCGTCAGTTTGCTGCCGAATCCGGCGATTTCCACACCACAATATCGGGTTCCTGGGCGAGCTTGTCAAGATCGGCGTCTGCACTTGGCAAGGTTACCTTAAATTTCACTGCATCAACCCCTGTACTGGGAAAAATATTGCCATTACTAAACAAATAGATGATTTTTTGTTCTTTTCTGTCATATAACCAATTCCCTGCCGGCAATTTTTCCAGGTCCGGCTGCGCGAACTCGCCCAGGTAGTTGGCCGGCTTGTCGGCCAGCCAGTCGAACGGGTTTTGCCGCGCCAGCGCCGGCAACCTGTCGCGATGGTCCGCCAGGTACAGGTGCAGCACCTGCACCCGCAAACTGGTGCGCAAGACCCCCAGCATCTGCGCCACGGCCACCTGCTGCGCCTGCTGTTGGTAATAACTGGCGCGGTTCAGGAACACCGCCACCAGGATGGCGAACACGCTCGCCACGACCGCCAGCTCGAACAGGGTGAAACCGCGCTGGCGGACCGGCCGCGCCATCAGTGCAGGGCCGCCCGGCCCAGGTCCCAGATCGGCAGGAAGATGCCCAGCGCCAGCACCAGCACCATGGCGCCGAGGAAGACGATCAAAATCGGCTCGATCTGCGCCGACAGGGTCTTCAGCTCGTAATCGACTTCGCGCTCGTACATGTCCGCGATCTCGTCCATCAGGTCGTCGAGCGAGCCCGATTCCTCGCCCACGGCGATCATCTGCAGCACCACGGGCGTAAATACGCCGGCCGCCACCGACGTGCGCAAGATGCTTTCGCCCCGCTCGACGCCGTCGCGCATCTGTTCCACGCGCGCGCTCAAATAGGTGTTGTCGACCGTCTGTGACACCACCGTCAGCGCCTGCACGATGGGCACGCCGCTGGTGCTGGACAGGGCGAAGCTGCGCGCAAAGCGGGCCATCGTGCCCTTCAGGATGATCTTGCCGGCGATCGGCAGGCGCAGCTTGGTCCGGTCCCACTTATATAGACCCTCTTTCGTGCGCAGCCAGGCGCGCCAGCCGAAAAAGCCGCCCGCGCCCAGCATCAGCAGGATGGGCCAGTACGCGGTCGTGAAGCGCGACGTGCCGATCAGCACGCGCGTCATCAAGGGCAGTTCCGCATGGAAGCTGGCGAACACCTTCTCGAACTGGGGAATGACGAAGATATTCACCACGATCATGGCGGCCAGCATGGCGAAGACGACGAAGGTCGGGTAGCGCGTCGCCGTTTTCACGCGCGCGCGCATGTCGCGGTCGAATTCCAGGTGGTCGAACAGGCGCAGGAACACTTCATCGAGGCGGCCCGTCATTTCGCCCACGCGCACCATCGACAGATAAAACGGCGTGAAGATGGCAGGGTGGCGCGCCATGGCGGCCGACAGTTCGCGCCCTGCATCGAGCGACTCGCGCACATCCTTGATGATGCGGCCGAACGCGGGGCTGATGGCGGACTCCTGCAAGCCGGCCAGGCCCCGCATGATGGGCACGCCCGCCTTGAGCAGGGTGTACAGCTGGCGGCTGAACAGCTGCACGTCCATGGGCGTGACTTTTTTCTCGGTCAGCTTGTCCCACCAGTTCAACTTGCTGGCGCCCGCCCCCGTCACCGTCTGCTTGGTGGCGCTGATGTCGACGGGCGTGCTGCCGCCCGCCATCAATTGATCGGCCACGGCGCCGCTGTCGGCGCCTTCCATGACGCCGGTCAGCAGTTCGCCGCTGGCGCTACGCGCCTTGTAGGAGAAAAACGGCACCTCAATCCTCGCTCTGGTTGCTGATGCGCATCGCTTCCATCACCGTCGTGCGGCCCTGCACGACCAGCTGCACGGCGTGGCGGCGCAGGGTTTCGCCCGCCATCTGCTCCGTCGCCACCTTCATGAAGTGGGAAGGATCGGCATGGTTGGCGGCGTCCGCCACGGCGCGCGTGATTTCCAGCAATTCATACACGCCCGTACGGCCCCGGTATCCCATGCCATTGCAATGCGAACAGCCCTTGCCGTGGAAATACTGGTTGCGCTCGACCAGCTCGCCCAGTTCCAGGCGCAGCCATTCGTATTCGTTGGGCGTGGGGGCGTACGGCGTGCTGCAGCTTTCGCAGATCACGCGCACCAGGCGCTGCGCCAGCACGGCTTGCAGCGAACTGCCCACCATGTAGCGGGGCACGCCCATGTCCATCAGGCGCAGCGGCGTGCTGATGGCGTCGTTCGTATGCAGGGTCGACAGCACCAGATGGCCCGTCATGGCGGCGCGCAAGCCGATCTGCGCCGTTTCCTGGTCGCGCATCTCGCCCACGAGCACGATATCGGGATCTTGCCGCAGGGCCGAGCGCAGCACCCGGGCAAAGTTCAGCTCGATCTTGTCGTTCACTTGCACCTGGTTAATACCCGGCAAGCGGTACTCGACGGGGTCTTCCACCGTGATCAGCTTTTTTTCCACCGAATTGAGTTCGGACAAGGCGCAATACAGGGTCGTCGTCTTGCCGCTGCCCGTCGGCCCCGTCACCAGCACCAGGCCGTTCGGGCGGCTGACGATGGCGCGGAACTGTTCCACCAGCCGGGGCGGCATGCCGATGGCGTCCAGGCGCAGAGTCGTGCCGCCCTGGTTCAGCAGCCGCATCACCACCGATTCGCCGTACTGGGTGGGCATGGTGGAAATACGCACGTCGATGCGCTGGTTTTTCACGCGGATGGCGAAGCGGCCATCCTGCGGCAAGCGCTTCTCGGAAATATCGAGGTCCGACATCAGTTTCAGCCGCAGCGCCAGCGAACTGGCGATCTTGCTGTCCGCTTCCGTCTGCAGGTGCAGCACGCCGTCGATGCGGAAACGGATCTGCAGCCGGCCTTCCTGCGGTTCGATGTGGATGTCCGACGCGCGCACCTGCGTGGCATCCTCGAACACGGATTGCAGCAGCTTGACGATGGGCGCCTCTTCCAGGCCCGGATTGGCGGCCAGCGCGCCGAAGTCGACGGAAACGTCGCCCAGGTCCTGCTCCAGCTCGCGCGTCAGGGTGGAGATATCTTCCGTGCGGCGGTAGATGCGGTCGATGGCGGCCAGCACTTCCGTTTCATTGACCACGGCCAGTTCGATATGGCGCTTGACCAGGCGCGAAATTTCATCGTACGCAAACAGGTCGGTGGGGTCGGACATGCCGACCAGCAAGCCCTCGCGCCGGTCTTCCAGCACCAGCGCGCGGAAGCGCCGCGCCTGGGTTTCCGGCAGCAGCCGCACCAGTTCGGGATTGATGTTGAAAAACTTCAGGTTGATGTAGGGAATGTCGAGCTGGCGCGCCAGCGCGCCCGAAATCTGCTCTTCCGTGACGAAGCCGTGCTCGACGAAAACGCGGCCCAGCTTGCGCCCCGAACGCTTCTGTTCCGTCAAGGCCTGGCCCAACTGTTGTTCCGTCAGCAATTTCTGCTGCACCAAAATTTCACCGAGCCGGACTTTCTCTGGCCTTGCCATGCTTGCTCCTCGACAGATTCATCAGACGATGCACGCCAGCGGCGCGCGGGGGGTATTTTATTCCAGAACCTGTTGTTTCTTAAAGAAAATACATTCCGTGGCTTGATTTTCGCGCATTTCAACACTCTGCAAGTAAACACTTGCCGCCCACCTGCGCCCATGGCAATAATGGCGGTCGTATCCCGTCTTGCCTGCCCACCCTCGCCCCTATGAACGCCTGCGCCATCGAGTTCCACAACGTGCATCTGCAGCTGGCGGGCAACGCCGTGCTGCGCGGCGTCGAGCTGCAGGTGCGCGCAGGAGAACTGTTCGGCCTGGTCGGCGTGAATGGCGCGGGCAAGACTTCCCTGCTCAAATGCCTGCTGGACTTTTGCACGCCCGAACGGGGCGACATCGCCATCTTCGGCCAGCCGCACCGGCACGCTGCGGCGCGCCAGCCCCTGTCCTTTTTGCCAGAACGCTTCCAGGCGCCCTATTACCTGACGGGCGGCGACTTCCTGCGCTACCTGTCGCGCCTGCACGACGTGCACCCCGGGCCGCAAGCCGTGCAGCAGGCGCTGGCCGCGCTGGACCTGGCGCCGGACGCCTTGCTGCGCCCCGCGCGCGACTATTCGAAAGGCATGATGCAGAAACTGGGACTGGCCGCCTGTTTGTTGTCGGGCAAGCCCCAGCTGGTGCTCGATGAACCGATGAGCGGACTCGACCCGAAGGCGCGCGCACAGTTCAAGCAAGTGCTGCAGCAGGCGCGCGCGCAGGGCCGGGGCGCCCTGCTCACTTCGCATGCGCTGGCCGACGTGGAGGAACTGTGCGACCGCATGGCCATCCTGCACGGGGGCCGCATCGTGTTTGCGGGCACGCCCGCCGAATGCCGCGCGCGCCATGGCGGCGCGCAGGACGCCAGCCTGGAGCAGGCGTTCCTCAATTGCATCGCGGCATGAACGCCGGCACGCACGGCACGCCCACCACACCGCCCGGGCGGCCGTACGCGCCATCCCCGCACGGCATGTATCTGCGCCATTTCGGCTTGCGCACGGCGCCGTTCGGCATCACGCCGGACCCGGCCTTCTTTTATACGGGCAATACACGGGGCGAACTGCTCGATGCGCTGCGCTACGCCGTCACGCAAGGCGAAGGCATCATCAAGCTGACGGGCGAAGTGGGCAGCGGCAAGACCATGCTGTGCCGCATGCTGGCCGACTGCCTGCCGCCCCACGTCGACGTGCTGTACCTGCTCAATCCCCGCCTGGAACCGGACGAAGTGCTGCACGCCATTGCCGCCGAACTGGGCCTGGCGCTGGACGGTTGCCGCGCCGACGCCGTGCTGCGCGCCCTGCACGGCGAGCTGATCGCCAGGCATGCGGCCGGGCGCCAGGTGGTGCTGCTGGCCGAAGAGGCGCAAGCCATGCCGGGCGCCACCCTGGAAGCGCTGCGCCTGCTGACGAACCTGGAGACGGCCAGCCACAAGCTGCTGCAAATCGTCCTGTTTGGCCAGCCGGAATTGCAGCACACCCTGGACTTGCCCCAGTTCCGCCAATTGAAGGAACGCATCACCCACAGCTTTGCCGTGCCCCGCCTGCCGCAAGCCTTGCTGAACGACTATCTGGCCTGCCGGCTGGCCGCCGCCGGCCGCACGGCGCCGCTCGTCTTCACGCGGGCCGCGCTGCGGGCGCTGGCTCGCGCTTCGCAAGGTATCGTGCGCAGGATCAATATCCTGGCCGACAAGGCCTTGCTGGCCGCATATGCGGACGATGCGCAGCAGGTGAGCGCGCGCCATGTGCGCCTGGCCATCGCCGACAGCCCCTTCTACCGCGCGCCCTGGCATGCGGGCAAGCTGCTGGCGGGCGCCTTGAGCGCGCTGATGCTGGTGCTGGCCGCCGCACTGCTGTGGCAATGGCAGGCAAGCAACCCGGACCGGGCAGCGGCCATGGCGACGACGACAGCAACAGCAGCAACGGCGACGGGGATGGCGCCGCCATCCAGCCAGCTCAGCCAGCTCAGCCAAGCAGGCCAGGCAGGCCAGGCAGCAGGCCATGCTGGCCAGCCTGGCCGCACCAGTCACACCGATGACGCCGCACCCGCCCATGCGGCAGCGGCAGCTCCCGAGGCAGCGGTGCCGCGCACCGTGCCGCCCGCGCCGAACACGCTGCTCGACAGCAAACTGGCCGAATCGCGCGACTGGCTGGCGCAGCAGGCACCGCAGCAGCTGGTGCTGCACATTGCCAGCCTGCCCGCCAGCGACACGGCGGCAGCGGAAACCTTTTTGCAACAGGCGCAGCAAGCCATCGGCCTGCACGACATCCACGTCTTTCGCCTGCCCGGCGCGGCCCCCGCAGCTGCCACGCCCACTACGCTGGCCGGCACGCCATCGGGCATGCGCCAGGCGACGCCAGCGCAGGCGCCTGCCAGCACCAGCGCGCGCCTGGCCATCGTCTACGGCAGCTATGCCGACCAGGCCAGCGCCGATACCGTTCGGGCCAGGCTATCGCCCGCGTCGCCACAGAAAATATTGCTGAGCAACATAGAGAGTATCCGCACGGAAATGAAAACCGTCGCCCCGGCAAAAACGGGACGTGGCGCCCCCTGACTTTATTTCTGCATATTGCCTCCCAGGCCAGCACAGCCGATTGCTTTTAGGCGATCATGCTGGTTAAAATTACAAAAGCACAATACGACTCCAAGGGCGAACTTTTCATGACTCAACACCCTATTCCTGTGCTGGCCTCTTGGGTCACCCTCGCCTGCAGCGCCATGCTGGCCGGCTGCGCTACGCAGCAAACGCCGCTGTCGCCGGCCCACATCAACTTCCCGCCCCGCCCCGGCGGCGCCATTCCCGAACCGGTGCAGCAAAGCAGCGCGCTGGCCGCGCCCCTGCCCGCACCGAAGGTGGAAACCTACAGCGTCACCGTGCACAAGGTGCCCGTGCAATCGCTGCTGTTTGCGCTGGCCCGCGACGCGGGCATGAATATCGACATTCACCCCCAGGTCGAGGGCAGCGTCACCTTGAATGCGCTGAACCAGACCCTGCCGCAACTGCTGGCGCGTATCGGCAAGCAAGTCGATATGCGCTACGAAATCGATGGCAAGAGCCTGACGGTGCTGCCCGACGCGCCCGTGTGGCGCAACTACAAGGTCGATTACGTCAACATGGCGCGCAGCACCAACAGCAGCGTGAATATCGCCACGCAAATTTCCACGGCGGGCGGTGGGGGCGGCAACAGCAGCAATCCCGTCGGCGGCACGCAGGGCAGCGGCGGCAATGGCAACAACAATTCGACCACCCTGGTGGTGAATCGTTCGGAAAATAATTTCTGGTACAGCCTGGAAAAGAATATCCGCGACCTGCTGCGCGACACCACGCTCAACGATGTGCAGGTGGACCCGCTGGCCCAGCTGAACCAGCAATTGACAACTGTGCCCGGCCAGCAGGGCCAGCCAGGCCAGCCGCAGAACCCAGCCGGCAATTTCCCCGCGACGGGGACGGCGGGCCAGTACGGCGCCCAGCCGCCCATGCAAAATGGCGTCCCGAACGGCAGCCAATATGCGCCTGCGCCAGGCCAGCAGGTGGCCAGCCAGAATGCGGCGCCCGGCCAGCCGCTGGATGCGAACGGCATGCCATTGCTGAAACTGGCCAACAAGGGCAGCCCCTCGTCCGTGGTCGTCAACGTGGAAGGCGGGCTGATCGCCGTGCGGGCCACGGGCCGCCAGCATGAAAAGATCGCCGAATTCCTCGACGCCGTCGTACACAGCGCCAAGCGGCAAGTGCTGATCGAAGCGACCATCATCGAAGTACGCTTGAGCAATGAATACCAGCAAGGCATCAACTGGTCGCGCCTGACGGGCAGCCTGCAGCTGCGGCAAGGGCAAGTGGGGACGGCGGGCCTGCCCAGCGGCGTCGCGCCCAACGCCACGCCGGGCATCTTCCTGCTCAATTATCTGAAGGACAGTTTCTCCACCACCATCCAGCTGCTCGAATCGTTCGGCAAGGTGAAAGTGCTGTCCAGCCCGAAAATCAGCGTGCTCAACAATCAGACGGCCATGCTGAAGGTGGTGGACAACAATGTCTTCTTTACCATCAAGGTGACACCTGCCGTGATCAGCTCGACGGGCACCATCACCACGCCGGCCACCTATGAGTCGAAGCTGGAAACGGTGCCCGTCGGCTTCGTCATGAGCGTCACGCCGCAGATTTCCGACAGCGATGAAGTGACCTTGAACGTGCGTCCTACCATCACGCGCATCGTTGGCTACGTGCAAGACCCGAATCCGGCCCTGGCCACGGCGAACGTGCAAAGCCGCGTGCCCGTGATCCAGGCGCGCGAACTGGAATCGATCATGAAGGTGGGCAATGGCCAGATCGCCGTGATGGGCGGCCTGATGCAGGATTCCATCGACAATGCCAAGGATGGCGTGCCGGGCCTGTCCAGCCTGCCTTTGGTGGGCAATCTGTTTACCTACCGCAATGAGGCAAGCAGCAAGACGGAACTGGTGATCTTCATGCGCCCCGTGGTGGTCAAGGATGCCAGCATCGACGGCGATTACCGCGACTACCGCTACCTGCTGCCCGGCCAGGCACCGCTCAACAGCCAGCCGTACACGGATGGCCCGCCGGCGGCGGCCACCCAGCCGCAGGCACGCCTGCAGGGAGACTTTCCATGAGCTTGCTGATGCAGGCGCTCAAGAAGGCCGAGCGCGCCAAGCAGAACAGCCTTTCCGACGAGGAGCTGGAAAAGCCGTCCGAAGCCTATGACCACGTGCTGGAACTGGCGCCGGCCGACGCCATCCCGCCGCCGCGCCCCGTGCCTGCCGCAGCCCCGCCGCCCGTGCAGGCAGCGAGCACCTTGAGCCTGGAACCGCTGCCGGACGCGCCCGCGCCGCAGCCGGCGCCCGCGGGCGCGCAACCGGGGCCGACGCCGGGTCCGCCACCAGGGCCGCCGCCCGGCCCGCAGCAAGCCCCGCGCCCCGAACCGCCGCCCGCCCGGCCCCGCGCCAGCCGCAGCAATACGCCGCCGAAAGGCCCCACGGGCCCCATCAGCGTCGACCCCGCCACCGTGCGCCTGGCCGTGCTGCTGGCGATCCTGCTGGTGGTGGCCGCGTCCATGGCGTACTGGTACTGGCGCGCCAGCACCAGTCCCGGCGCGGGCGCCAACCTGCCCGGCGTGCCCATGCCGCTGACGGACGCCCCGGGCACGGCCGGCGTGGCCGGTCCCATCGTGGTGGTGCCCGTCCCCGGCGCCGCGCAGCCCGAAGCCATGCCCTCGCCCGCGACCTTGCCGCCGGACTACCCGCGCGACGCGCGCCAGCCAGCCGGTGCGGCGGACCAGCCGGCGATGAGCCAGCAAGCGATGATACAGGCGGCGGTCCAGGCCGCCGTGGCCGCGCAGCTGGCGCACATGGCGCCGCCCGCAGCGCCCAGCCTGCCGCCGGTGGCCGCGCCCGACAACAGCCAGATCCAGGTGCAGCGCAGCGTGGCCGCGCCGCAAATCAATCCCGGCGTCCAGCAAGCCTACCAGGCCTTCAACGGGGGCCAGCTGGGTCTTGCTCGCCAGCAGTATGAGACGGTGCTGCGGCAGGATGCCAACAACCGCGACGCGCTGCTGGGCCTGGCGGCCGTGGCCCTGCGCGAGAACCAGGGCGCGCAGGCGGCAGCCTTGTACGTGCGTTTGCTGGAAATCAATCCCGACGATGGCGAAGCGCTGGCCGGGCTGATCGGCCTGCGCCAGGGCGACGTGGTGCAGAGCGAGGCCAAGCTGAAAGCCATCCTGGCGCGCAGCCCCGACAGCGCTCCCGTGCTGTTTGCACTGGGTAATGTGTACGCCAAGCAGCGCCGCTGGAATGAAGCACAGCAGCAGTTTTTCCGCGCCTACGGCGCCGCGCCCGGCAATCCCGACTATGCCTTCAACCTGGCCGTGGGCCTGGACCGGCTGAACCAGCCCAGGCTGGCCGCCACCTATTACCAGCGCGCCTTGACCCTGGCGCAAACCACGCCTGCCGCCTTCGACCAGGCCGTCGTGCAAACGCGCTTGCGCGAACTGGCGCCCCCCGCGCCGGCGGCAGGCACAAGCACAGGCCCGGCGCCGGCCGACCCGGCCATCATCATCACCCGTCAGGAATAAGCGCTACATGGCAGAACAGGCAAAACTTCCACTAGGCAAGTTGCTGATCCAGAAAGGCGTGATCAGCGAAGACCAGCTGCGCATCGCCCTGATCGAACAGCGGCGCAGCAGCGAACCGCTGGGCAAGCTGCTGATCACTTTGGGCTTCGTCACGGAAGCGACCGTGCGCGAGGCGCTCAGCGAAAACCTGAAACAGGTGAGCGCGGACCTGTCCAGCCTGGTGGTCGACGCCATCGCCCTGAAACTGATCCCGAAGGACGTGGCCAAGCGCTACCGCGTCTTTCCCATCGTCTACGAGCGGCAGGCGGACAACCTGATCCTGGCCATGGCCGACACCAGCAACATCGTTGCGCTCGACCAGATCAGCGCCATGCTGGTCAAGGGCATCACGATTTCCACGGTGCTCGTCAACGAATCCGATATTTCGCGCGCCATCGACCAGTACTACGGCTTCGAGCTGTCGATCGACGGCATCCTGCATGAAATCGAAACGGGCGAAGTCAGCTACCAGAGCATGGCCTCGCCCTCGGACGAGTACAGCCAGCCCATGGTGCGCCTGATCGACGCGCTGCTGGCCGACGCCGTGCAGAATGGCGCGTCGGACATCCATTTCGAGCCGGAACAGTCGTTCCTGCGCATCCGCTACCGCATCGATGGCATTTTGCGGCAGATCCGCAGCCTGCACAAATCGTACTGGCCCGCCATGGCCGTGCGCCTGAAGGTGATGTCGAACATGAATATCGCCGAAGCGCGCGCGCCGCAGGATGGGCGCATCAGCATCAAGTTTTCCGGGCGGCAAATCGACTTCCGCGCGTCGGCGCAGCCCACCACGCATGGCGAAAACGTCGTGCTGCGCGTGCTGGACCGGCAAAAAGGCATCGTGCCGCTGGATGCGCTGGGCCTGGCCGAGCCGGAACTGAACCTGTTGAAACTGATGATCGCGCGCCCCGACGGCGTGATCCTCGTAACGGGCCCGACGGGTAGCGGCAAGACCACCACCCTGTATTCGATACTCAACCATATCAATACGGAAAGCGTCAACATCATGACCCTGGAGGACCCGGTCGAGTATCCGATGAACATGATACGCCAGACCTCCGTCAACGAATCCGTCAAGCTGGGCTTTGCCGACGGCATCCGCTCGATGATGCGGCAAGACCCGGACATCATCCTCGTGGGCGAGATCCGCGACCGCGAAACGGCGGAAATGGCTTTCGCGGCTGCCATGACGGGCCACCAGGTGTATTCCACCCTGCACACGAGCTCGGCCATCGGTTCCGTGGCCCGCCTGCTCGACATCGGCATCCTGCCCGACATCATGGCGGGCAACATCATCGGCATCGTGGCGCAGCGCCTGGTGCGCCGCTTGTGTCCGCATTGCAAGGAAACGGTGATCGCCGACGACGTCGAGCGCCGCCTGCTGGGCCTGGCGGCGGACGATGCGCCCGTCTCCATCTGCCGCGCCGCGGGCTGCGAGCGCTGCGCGCACCACGGCTACAAGGGCCGCCTGGCCATCATGGAAATCCTCAAGATGACGGCCGAACTCGATGAATTGACGGCGCGCCGCGCCAGTTTGCGCGAGCTCAAGGCCGCCGCGCGCGCGGCCGGCTTCAAGGGCATCGTCGACGACGGCATGCGCCGCGTGCGGGAAGGCGTGACCACCCTGGAAGAAGTGGGCCGCGTGGTCGATCTGACGGAAAGGCTGCTCTGATGGCGCAATATGTCTACCGCGCCATGGATGCCGCCGGCGCCCTGATTCCCGGCAGCATGGAGGCGGCCAACGTGCCGGACCTGGAAGCGCGTTTGCACCGCATGCAGCTCGACTTGATCGACTGCAAGATCACGGGCCAGTATCTGGTGCTGCTGGGCAAGCGCATCATCCACCGCCGCGACCTGATCAATTTCTGCTTCCACATGGAGCAATTGACTGGGGCCGGCGTGCCCATCCTGGAAGGCTTGAACGACTTGCGCGAAAGCACGGACCATCCGCGCCTGCGCGAAGTCGTCACGGATCTGATTGAAAGCATCGAAGGCGGCCTGCCCCTGTCGGGCGCGCTGGCCCAGCATGGCGACATCTTCGACGCCACGTTTACCAGCCTGATACTGGCGGGCGAACAGAGCGGCAGGATCGCCGACGTGTTCAAGAACCTGTCGGAAAGCCTGAAGTGGCAGGACGAGCTGGCCTCGCAGACGCGCAAGATCGTCATGTACCCCGTCATCGTGGCCATCGTCGTGGCGGCCGTGACGTTTTTCCTGATGATCTATCTAGTGCCCCAGCTGACGGCGTTCATCCGCAACATGGGCGGCGAACTGCCGCTGCATACGCGCGTGCTCATTGCCGTATCGAATGTGTTCATCGATTACTGGTATCTGCTGCTGAGCTTACCCGTACTGCTGTTCTTCGGCCTGCGCGCGCTCGTCCGCCGCAGCGACAGGGCCCGCTATGCGTGGGATGGCCTGAAACTGCGGCTGTGGCTGATCGGCCCCGTCTTGCACAAGATCATCCTGGCCCGCTTCGCCACGTTTTTTGCCCTCATGTATGCGTCCGGCATCACGATCCTCGAATGCATCCGCCTGTCCGAAGGCATCGCCGGCAACCAGGTGGTGGCGGCCGGCCTGCGCCGCGCAGCGCAGCTGATCAGCGAAGGCTACGGCGTTACCGCCGCCTTCCAGCACACGGGTATCTTCCCGCCGCTGGTGATCCGCATGCTGAAAGTGGGCGAAGCGACGGGCTCGCTGGACACGGCCTTGCGAAATGTCAGCTATTTCTACAACCGCGAAGTGAAGGAATTGATCGAAAAAGTGCAGGCCATGATCGAGCCCGCCATGACGGTCATCCTGGGCCTGCTGCTGGGCTGGATCATGCTGTCCGTGCTGGGGCCGATTTACGACACCATCAGCACGATAAAAACTTGAGATTCGAGGCCTGAGACCGCCGTGTTCCGCAAACAATTACTCTACATCACCAGCGACGCCCTGTGCGCCTACGACTGGAACCATGGCGTGCTGGGGCCAAGCCACGTCTTTCCCGCCAGCGCGGCCGGACTGGACGGCTTCGCCGCGTGGCTGGAAGATCCGCAGGCTCACCGCTCAGGCGTGCCCGCCTACCTGCTGACGGACTTGATCGAGGAAGATTTCCAGCGCCAGCTGCTGCCCCACGTGCGCGGCAAGGCGGGGCGCGCCCTGCTGGAACGGCGCAAGCAGCAATTGCACCGCGACACGCCCTACCGGGGCAGCACCCTGCTGGGGCGCGAAAGCACGGGCCGCCACGACGACCAGGTGCTGTTCTTCGCGCTGACCAACCCGTCGCTGCTGCAGCCGTGGACGGAAGCGCTCGAACACTTGCGCGTGCCCGTGGCCGGCATCTATTCGACCAGCCTGCTCAGCATCGCCCTCGTAAAAAAACTGTCGATCGCGCACGAACACCTGCTGCTGGTCACGCAGCAATCGGGCGGCTTGCGGCAAAGCTATTACGAAAATGGCCAGCTGCGCTTTTCGCGCCAGACGGCCACCATCGCGCTCGATGGCGTGGCCGTGAATATCGCGCTGGAAACGGAAAAAACGCGGCAATTTCTCACCAGCACGCGCATGCTGGCGCGCGGCGACGTACTCAATACCGTCATCCTGGCGCCGGCCGCGCAGATCGCCAAGCTCGAACTGCTGTGCGACAACGGCGTGGAAGTGGCTTACCACTTCATCGACCTGCAGCTGGCCGGCGCGCGGGTGGGCTTGCGCCAGACGCCCGCCTTGGCCGACGAATTGCTGCTGACCTTGCTGGGCAAGCAGCCGCCGCCCAGTCACTACCCGCCCGGCGCGCTGGCCCGCTACTACCACTTCCAGCGCGCGCGCAAGACGCTGTATGGCGCCAGCGCGCTGATCGGCGCGTCGGCAGCCCTGTGGTGCGCGATTAACTTGCTCGGTGGCATCACCGACGACGGTACCACGCAGCGCCTGGCGCAGGAAACGGCGTCGTACCAGGAGCGCTACCGCAGCGTCATGTCGACGCAGCCGCCCGCGCCGGCCAAGACGCAGAACATGAAAGTGGCCGTCACCCTGGGCCAGATGATCGCCAGCCAGGCCCCGGAACCGGGCCGGCTGCTGGGCCTGCTGAGCGCCGCCCTCGACCAGGCGCCGCAGGTTGCGCTCAGCCAGCTGCACTGGCATGCGGGCCAGGCACCCGCGCGCGCGGCCGGCAGCCAGCCAGCGCAGCAGCAGCAGCAGCAGCAGCAGCAGCAGCAAGGCGGGCCGCCCGGCAGCGCCTTGGCCGGCATTCCCCTGGCGCCGCCGCAGGCACTGCGCCTGGAAGCGGACGTGGCCATGCCGAACAATGACTACCGCGCGGCACTGGCCGCCATCACGGCCTTCGCGCAAACGCTGGCGCGCCAGCCCGGCATGCAGGTGACCATCGAAGAGACGCCGCTGGATTTACGGTCCAGCGTGGCCCTGTCCGGCAAGAGCGCCGCGCCCGCGCCGGACAGCCAGGCCCGCTTTACCCTCTTGCTCGCGTGGCAGCCATGAGCGGCCCCGTCAAGCAACCGCCCCTGCCCGGCATGAAGCGGGCCGGCACGCCCACGCGCACCCTGCCCGCCTGGCTGGGCGAGCTGCACCTGGTGCGCGGCGCCCTGCTGTGCTTTGCGCTGACCCTGCTGGCCAGCCTGGTGCTGCTGAGCTTGACCGCCGCCTACCGCATGCGTGCAGCGCAGCAGCTGGATCTGGCCCAGCATACGCGCGCGGCGGCGGCCACCCTGTTCAACCACGCGGAAGCGGAAAAGCAGGAAATCCGCGCCTACGAACCGCAATTCCTGGCCCTGCGCCAGCGCGGCCTGATCGGCGAGGAAAACCGCCTGGCCTGGATCGACGCCATCCGCCGCAGCCAGGAACAGCGCAAATTATTGCCGATCAGCTATGACATCAGCCCCCAGCAAGTGCTGCAAGTGCCGTTGCCCATGGTGATGGGGCAATATCACCTGCGCGGCAGCCGCATGCGCCTGCAGATGGATATGCTGCACGAGATGGATTTGCTGAACCTGTTTGACGATTTGCGCCAGGCCGGCTATTTCGCCGTGCAGGATTGCACGCTCAAGCGCCAGGCATCGGCCGGAGCCGGCAGCGGCGCAACGCCCACCCTGGGCGCCGAATGCGAGCTGCTGTGGCTGACCCTGGGCAGCGTACCCGTGCTGGGGCGGCCATGAGGCGCGCCTTCGTCCTGGGCGCGCTGCTGGCCGGCGCCGCGTTCGCGGCCCAGGCCCAGGCACAGCGGCCCCAGCTGGGACGCTTGTTCCTGTCGCCCGAACAGCGCGCCCAGCTCGACGCGCAGCGCTACGGACCGCCCGCGGCCGATCCCGCCCTGGCGCCGCCCCCGCCCCCGCCGCCGCCCGCGCCGCCCGTGGAATTGAACGGCGTCGTGGTGCGCAGCAGCGGCCGCTCCACCGTCTGGCTGAACGAGGAAGTACAGAACGAGCCGCACAACCGCCTCGTGCGCGACAAGTCGGGCAATCCGGGCACATTGACCCTGCGCCTGTCGACGGGCCAGGTGGTGCGGCTCAAGCCTGGCCAGCGCTACGACCCGGCCAGCGGCACCGTCACCGAAATGCAGGAGGCGCAGCCATGACGCCGCGTCTAGCCCAGCGCCAGCCGCACCGCCAGCGCGGCGCCGCCCTGTTGCTGCTGGTGGCCGTGCTGGGCCTGGGAGCCGCCAGCCTGCTGATCAACGCCTTCGACCGCAACACGGGCGAGGCCGAACGCCAGCAGCGCACCCTGGCCACCCTGGCGCAGGCGCGCGAAGCCTTGCTGGGCTTTGCCGCCACGCAAGGCCGCCTGCCCCGCCCTGCCGCCTCCGCCCTCGACGGGCGCGAACGGGCCGCCGACTGCGCCGACGACGCCGAATGCAGCGGCTTCCTGCCGTGGGTGGCGCTGGGCGTGGCGGGCACCGACGCCTGGGGCAAGCTGCTGCGCTACAGCGTCACGCCGGAAATGGCGCGCGCGCCTATCGTCTCGTCGTCCGCCATCGCCAACCGAGTCGTGCTCGAGCGCGGCGCGCGCGGCGAACTGGCCTTCGTGGCGGGCCAGGTCCAGTGCGACGTCAGCGCCCAGTGCCTGCCGCTCGTGCTGTTCTCGCAAGGCAAGGATCACTACGGCACGGCCGCCAGCGGCGTGGCGCAAGTCAACACGGCGCGCGGCAATATCGACGAAGCGGCCAACGACAGCGCCAGCCGCAGTTTCATCGCCCGCCCCGCCAGCGGCAATGGCGCGCTGCCCGGCGGCGCCTTTGACGACATGCTGGCCTGGATCACCTTGCCCACCCTGTACCAACGCATGCGCGCCGCGCGCAACCTGCCATGAGCAATAGATATCGCCCCCGGCCGCGCCAGCGCGGCTTTTCCCTGATCGAGATCGCCATCGTGCTCGTCATCGTGGGCCTGATGATAGGCGGCCTGGTCACGCCGCTGACGGTGCAGCTGGAGCAGCGCAAGGTGGCCGAAACGCAAAAGGCGCTGGACGAAGCGAAAGAGGCGCTGACGGGCTACGCGCTGCGCTACGGCTACCTGCCCTGTCCCGCCGTTTCCCCCCTCAGCGGCCTGGAAGACCGGCGCGGCACGCGCTGCAATGGCGAAAAACGCGCCGGCTTCCTGCCGTGGGCCACCCTGGGGCTGCGCAAGGGCGACAGCTGGAACAACCTGTTCCGCTACAGCGTGACGCCCGCCTTCAGCGACAGCGGCCAGCTCTTCAGCCTGTCCACGCCGCGCGACATCAGCATCGTCACGCGCAATGGGGGCGCGCTGCTGCAGGCGACGGCCTTGAACGATATCCCCGCCATGATCATGTCGCATGGCAAAAACGCGTTTGGCGCCACCAGCGTGCAGGGCCAGCGCCAGGCCGTGCCTTTCGGCAACAATGTCGACGAGCGCAACAATGCATCGAACGCCACCACCTTCATCAGCCGCGCCGCCAGCGGTGCGCAGCAGCCCGGCGGCGAATTCGACGATATCGTCGCCTGGCTGTCGCCGAACATCCTGTTCAACCGCATGGTGGCGGCACAAAGGCTGCCCCGCTGATGCCCATGCTCGCTCCCGCCCTCACCATCGCCCGCTACACCTTGCTCGAAGCGCTGCGCAGCCGCCTGCCGTGGCTGTTCGTGCTGGCCGCCTGCGGCGCCGCCGCCCTGGCCGGCTTCCTGCAGCAACTGGCGCTGACGGAAAGCGGCGCCGTGCAGGCGGCGCTGCTGGCGGCTACCCTGCGCCTGGCCAGCGTCTTCCTGCTGGCCACCTTCATCATCACGGGCATGGCGCGCGAAGCGGCCGACCGGGGCCTGGAACTGCTGCTGGCATTGCCCATGCCGCGCGCGGCCTACCTGCTGGGCAAGCTGCTGGGCTACGGGGTGCTGGCGGCCGTGCCCGCCGTGCTGTTCGGCCTGCTGATGGCGCTGTTTGCCGCGCCCGCGCAAAGCGCGCTGTGGGCCCTGTCCCTGCTGGGCGAATTGTGGATCGTCGCCGCCTTCAGCCTGCTGTGCGCGGCCAGCCTGCAGCAGGCCCTGCCCGCGCTGGCCGCCACGGGCGGCTTCTATGTGCTGGCGCGCATGCTGGGCAGCCTGCAGCTGCTGGCGCACGGCCCGCAGGCGGGCGACTCCGTGGCGCAGCGGGCCGCGGCAGGCGCTATCGACGTGCTTGCCCTGCTGCTGCCCCGCCTCGACGATTTTACGCGCACGCAGTGGCTGCTGTACGCGACCGGCGACTGGCAGGCGCTGGCCGGCGTGGCGGCGCAGACCGTCATCTATGTCGGCTTGCTGGCCAGCTGCGCGCTGTGCGACTTTTACCGCCGCAACATCTGATGGCCACCGCCCAACGCCCCTGGTCCACGGTGCCGCGCCCCCTGTGCTGGCTGCTGGCCGCCTGCCTGCTGCTGCAGCTGGGCTGGCGGGCGGCGCAGCAGCACGCCCCGGCCCAGGCGCGGCCCCTGCCTGCGCCGCCGCCGGCGGGCGTGGCGCGCCTGGCCAGCCTGGGCGAGCCGCTGGCCATGGCCAAGGCCATGCTGCTGTACCTGCAATCGTTCGAAGACCAGCCCGGCGTCAGCCTGCCGTGGCGCCAGCTCGACTACGACCGCCTGGCGGGCTGGCTGGACACGGCGCAAACGCTCGATCCCCGCAGCCAGTATGCGCTGGTGGCCGCCAGCGAAGTGTATGCGGGCGTGGCCGACCCGCAGCGCGTGCAGCGCATGCTGGCCTTTGTGGCCGCCAGCTTTGCCGCCGACCCGCAGCGCCGCTGGCCCGCCATGGCGCAAGCCGTGCTGATGGCCAAACACCAGCTGCGCGACCTGCCGCTGGCGCTCGGCTATGCGCGCGCGCTGCGCCAGCTGGCGACGGGGCCGCAGGTGCCGTCCTGGGTGCGCGAGATGGAAGCGTTCATCCTGGAAGACATGGACCAGCTCGACAGCGCCCGCCTGGTGATCGGCGGCCTGATCGCCAGCGGCCAGATCAGCGACCCGCACGAGCTGGCTTTCCTGGCGCGCCGGCTCGACGAACTGGCCAGGCAACAGGCCGACGAAATTGCCACCAAGAAAGCCAAGGTCGCGCCATGAGCTGCCGTCGGAAATGCCATGCGCGTACGGCGCCATTTGCAGTAAACTGCCATCCCAAGCACTCGCACTTTTTCCAAGGAAATCCCATGCTCCCACGCCGCCAGCACGGCTTCACGCTCGTAGAAATCGCCATCGTCCTGGTCATCATCGGCCTGCTGCTCGGCGGCGTGCTCAAGGGGCAAGGCTTGATCGACAGCGCCAAGGTGAAAAACATCATCCAGCAATCGAATTCGCTGACGGCCGCCGTCAACGCCTACCAGGACAAGTTCCGCGCCCTGCCCGGCGACGATATCCAGGGCACCGTGCACGTGCCCAACTCGGCCGGCAACGGCAATGGCGACGGCCAGATCGGCGACGGCCAGCCGCGCGAATTCACCCTGGCGCCGCAGCACCTGGCGCTGGGCGGCTTCATTACGGGCTCGTTCAACGGCACCTCGCAATTCATGACCAGCGCCCAGGGCGGCGCCGTCTACCTGTACAACGACGAAGTGGGCGGGCGCGCCGGCAACGGCATCCGTTTCGACAACCTGCCCGAGAGCTACGCGGAACAGATCGACAGCAAACTCGACGATGGTGTGGCCAGCACGGGCAGCGTGCGGGCGAACATGCCCTATGGCAATACCGGTGCTATCATTGCCCGCACCGCCGTCTTTTTCTGAGGCGCCAGTCACTATCGAAGGAATACCATGCCACTGCACCGCACACTGCTCCTCTCCCTGGCCGCCAGCTGCGCCTTGCTGGCCGGCAGCGCGCACGCCCAGTACGTGGGCCCGACGGCCGGCCCGGCCGCGCCCGCCAACGTGGCCGCCATCCTGAAAAATCCCGTCGACGACCAGGCCGTCGTGCTGCGCGGCCACCTGCTGCGCAAGGTGGGCAAGGAGAAATACACGTTCTCGGACGGCACGGCGGAAATCCGCGTGGACATCGACGACAAGGTCTTCATGAACCGCAAGATCGACGCCCGGACCCAGGTGGAAATCCGTGGCGAAGTGGAAAAGGACTTCATGGAAAGCCCCGAGATCGACGTCGACGTGCTGACCGTCGTCCCGTAAGCCCCCTTGCCTGCCCGCCGCCATGGCGGGCAGGGCGTCCAGCGCGCGGCGCCGTACCCTCTTCCGTATGCCTTGAGCAAGCTTTTTTCCACTCCAGAAACTAGGCTTGTCAGAACAATCAATTTCGTCTAGCATCTTTTCATTCAACGTCAGCCAGCGCCAGCGTGAGCCTGCCTGTCGATTCATCCATTCTGGGAGCTTTCCGGGTGCAAGATTTGCCTTCGATACGCTCGCGAATTTCATGGCTGGTGCTCGCCTGGGTCATTCCGACGGCACTGGTGTTTCTCCTGCTCGTGGCGCAAAGCTACACACGCGAACGCGACCATGTGGTCAGCGAAACGGCGCAGGCGGCGCGCGCCGTCGCCGCCGCCGTCGAGCGCGACCTGAGCGGCGCCCAGATGGCCGCGCGCGTGCTGGCCGCCTCACCCGCCCTGCAAGGCGACGACCTCAACGCCCTGCGCGCCGTGGCCGCCAGCCTGCTGCAGCCGGGCCTTGCCGTCAATGCCTTCATCGTGTCCGACGCCAAGGGGCGCCAGCTGGTCAATACGGCCCTGCCTGCCAGCCAGGCGCCGCCCCCCTTGCCGCAAAAATGGGCCGCCAGCATGGAACGCACGCGCGACTATGGCAAGCCGCGGCTGACCAGCCTGACCAAGACGCCCGACGGCGCGCCGCAGCTGGCCCTGAACCTGCCCTTGCCGCGCGACCAGGGCCCCGCCTATGTGCTGACGGCGCTGTATTCGCCCGATTACCTGCCCTTGCTGCTGCGCGAGCTGCACCTGCCCGCCTACCTGGGCGCGGCCATCATCAATGGGGACGGCATCAACGTGGCGCGCACCCTGGCGCCGCAGCGCTACGTGGGCCAGCGCAGCGTGGCACCCCTGCTGGAACAGATACGCCAGGCGCGCGAAGGCGTGCTGCGCCATGCCACGCTGGAAGGCCTGGACGTGTATACGGGCTTTCGCCGCGGCCCCGGCGACGCCTGGACGGTGGCCGTCACCATGCGCACCAGCACGGTGGCCGAAGCCCTGCTGCGCTCGGTAGTCACGGGCTCCGTCATCCTGGCCCTGCTGCTGGCGGCCGGCTTTGCCCTGGCCTGGCGCGTGGGCGGCCGCCTGGCCAGTACCCTGCAGGAACTGACCTTGCAGATACACGCGCTGGCACAGGGCAAACCCTTGCTTTCAAATAAGCACACGGACCGCGAATCGGCCGACATGGCAGGCGCCCTGGGCGCGCTGGAACGCGACCTGCGGCGCCACCGCACGCAACTCGAAAGCCTGGTGGCCGAACGCACGCTGGCCCTGGAAAAATCCACGCGCCTGCTGGAAACCGTGTATGCGACGGCGCCCATCGGCATGCTGTTCGTGGGCCTGGACTTGCGCATCGTCATGATCAACCAGTACCTGGCCGCCATCAACGGGGCCAGCGTGGCGCAGCATCTGGGCCGTCCCGTGGGCGCCATGCTGTTCGACGACGCCGTGCGCGCCGACGTGGAGCGCTGCGTGCGCCAGGTGCTGGAGACGGGCTTGCCCATCGTCGATATCGAATTGAAAGGCCACAGCGGGCAGCAGCGCGACCAGTTCAGCCACTGGATCGTGTCGTACCACCCGATCTTCGGCCCGGAACAGCAGTTGCTGGGCGTATCGGGCCTGTGGCTGGACGTCAGCGAACGCAAGCGCAGCGAAGCGGAATTCCGCCGTTCCAAGCACCTGTTCGGCACCATCATCGAAAACATCCCCGCCATGGTCTTCGTCAAGCGCGCGGACAAGCTGAGCTTTGAAATGGTCAACCGCCACGCGGAACTGACCCTGGGACGCTCGCGCGAACAATTGCTGGGCAAGACCGACCACGATTTCTTCCCGCCGCAGCAGGCGGCCGCCTTCGTCAGCGCCGACCGCAAGCTGCTGGCCACGGGGCAGATGGTGGAAATCGAACAGGAAGCCATCAACACGGCGGACGGCACCACGCGCCACTTCACCACGCGCAAGGTGGTCTTGCGCGACGACGCGGGACGCGCCAGCCACGTGCTGGGCGTGTCGATCGACATCACGGACCGCAAGCGCGCCACCGAAGTGCTGCACGCCACCACCTGGCGCCTGGAACAGAACGAGCGCTTCATCCGCACCGTCACGGACAACCTGCCCGGCATGGTGTCGTACTGGGGCGCCGATCTGCGTTGCCGGTTCGCAAATAATTTCTATAACGAGTGGTTCGGCCGCAGCAGCGCCGAGCTGGCCGGCATCCACATGAGCGAATTGCTGGGCCAGGAACTGTTCGACGTGTATGCACCGCACGTCGAGGGCGTGCTGGCGGGGCGGCCGCAAAGCTTCGAGCGCGACCTGCTCGATCCCGCCGGCCAGGTCTGCCACACGTGGACCAATTACATCCCCGATTTCGACGACGGCGGCAGCGTGCGGGGCTTTTTCGTGCTGGCCTCGGACGTGTCCGAGCTCAAGCGCACGGAATTGCGCCTGCACGAACTGAACGAACAGATGGTGCGCGCGCGCGACAAGGCCGAGGCGGCCAGCATCGCGAAGAGCGAGTTCGTCGCCAACATGAGCCATGAGATCCGCACGCCGATGAATGCCATCATCGGCCTGGCGCGCCTGCTGGAAGAATCGCCGCTGGAACGGCGCGAGCGCAGCTATGTGGGCAAGATCCAGATGGCCACGCAGTCGCTGCTCAACATCGTCAACGACGTGCTCGACTTTTCCAAGATCGAGGCGGGCCAGATGGTGCTGGAACAGCGCCGCTTCCAGCTCGAACGCATGCTCGACAGCGTCGGCGTGCTGCTGGCCAGCAGCGCCTGGGCGCGCGGCGTGGAGCCCGTGTTCGTGCTCGACCCGGGCGTGCCGGACGAACTGGTCGGCGACGCCCTGCGCGTGGAACAGATCCTGATCAACCTGGTGGGCAACGCCGTCAAATTCACCTCGCATGGCGAAGTGGTGCTGGCCATCGCCAAGGTGGCAGAGGATGCGGCCAGCGCGACGCTGGAGTTTTCCGTGCGCGACACGGGCATCGGCATCGGCGCGGCCGAGCAGGAACACATCTTCGACGCGTTTTCCCAGGGCGACAGCGGCACCAGCCGCAAATACGGCGGCACGGGCCTGGGGCTGGCCATCTGCCGGCGCATGGTGGAATTGATGGGTGGCAAGCTCAGCGTGAAAAGCGCGCTGGGCGAAGGCTCCGACTTCCGCTTCCGCTGCCGCTTCGACAAGGTGGCGCCGCCGCCCGAGCCGTCCGGCAAGGGGGCTGCCCGGGCCCTGTCGCTGCTGATCATCGACGACAACGCCAGCGTGCGCGCCATGCTGGAAGACTGGTGCGCGGCGCAGGGCTGGCACAGCCGCAGCGCCGATGGCGGCGCGGCCGGCCTGGCGCTGCTGCGCCGCCACGCCGGCGGCCCGGACGGCTTGCCGCCGGCCGCCCACGTGGATATCGTGCTGCTCGACGCGGCCATGCCGGGCATGGATGGCATTTCCATGCTCACCGAGGCGCGCGCCGATGAACGCCTGGTGCTGCCGCCCGTGATCATGCTGGTGGCCGACCAGGACAGCGAAAACCTCGAACGGCTGGCCGACAGCCTGATGCTGGCCGGCATCGTCTCGAAGCCGGCCACCCCGGCGCGCCTGCTGGCGGCCGTGACGGCCGTGCGCGAAGGCCGCAGCACCCCTTCCGCACTGCCCGTGTCCACGCCCCTGTCGGGCTTGTTGGCAGGCATGCGCGTGCTGCTGGTGGAAGACAATGAAATCAACCAGGAAGTGGCGCAGTACATTTTGCTGCACTCGGGCGCGCGCGTGGCCGTGGCCGCCAATGGCCGGCTGGCCGTCGACCTGCTCGCCAGCACGCCGGACGCCTGGGACGTGGTGCTGATGGATTTGCAGATGCCCGTCATGAATGGCTATGATGCCACCCTGGCCATCCGCGCGCTGGGCTTGTCGGACCTGCCCATCGTCGCCATGACGGCCAACGCCATGGACGAGGACCGCCTGCGCGCCATCGCCAGCGGCATGAATGCCCACGTGGCCAAGCCCATCGATGTGGACGAGATGATCCAGACCCTGACCCGGCTGGTGCCGGCGCTCGCGGGCGGCAGCGGCAGCGCTATCCAGGCCGGCAATGCCGCCGCGCAGGCGCCGGACGTGCCGGCCACGGTGCCCGGCATCGACCTGGCGGCGGCCCTGCACCGCTTCGGCGGCGATTACGGCGCCTTCCTCGCATTGCTCAAGCGCTTCGAGAATTCGCAGGGCGACGCCGTCGAGGAAACGCGGCGCCTGCTGGCCGAAGGCCAGGCGCAGCAGGCGGCGCAGCTGCTGCACCGCGTGTGCGGCGTGGCGGCCAACCTGGGCGCGGCCCGCGTCGCCAGCCTGGCCAGCGACACGGAAAAGGCGCTGCAAGGGGGCCGCGCACACGCGGCAACAGCCCTGCTGGGACAACTGGAACTGGCGATGGCCGAAGTCATCGCAGCGGCACGCACCCTGCCCTCGCCCCGGCGGCGCAGCCAGGCGGCAGCAGATGCCGGCGGCAGCGCGCCGGTCGAGCTGCGGGCCGGCCTGGCCAAGCTGCTTGTCCTGATCCGCAATAATAATCTGAAGGCGCTGGCGCAATTCCATGCGCTGCACCCCGCCATACAACAGTCAGACCGGGAAGCGGCCCTGGCGCTGGCCAACGCGATCGAGACGCTGAATTTTTCCGAAGCGGAAAAACTCGTGCTCGATCAGCTGAAACGAGAGGAAAACAAGTGAGCTGGACCAACCTTGCCATGAACGGGCGCATCCTCATCGTCGATGACGCCATGGAAAACATCCAGATCCTGCACCAGCTGCTGCGCGAGGACCACGACGTGCTGTTCGCCCTGAGCGGCGAAAAGGCGCTGGAAATTGCACATAATCAACTGCCGGACCTGATCCTGCTCGACGCCGTCATGCCCGGCATGGATGGCTATGCCGTGTGCAACGCGCTGCGCGAATCGGCCCTGCTGAGCGCCATACCCGTCATCTTCGTCACGGCCCTGAACCAGCCCGAGGACGAGACGCGGGCGCTGGAAGCAGGCGCCGTCGATTTCATCACGAAGCCGTTCAACGCGGCCGTCGTGCGCGCCCGCGTGCGCAGCCAGCTGACCATCAAGCGGCAGGCCGACGCCATGCGCGAACTGTCGCTGACCGATTCGCTCACGGGCGTGGCCAACCGGCGCAGCTTCAACGATACGATGGACAGCGAATGGCGTCGCTGCGCGCGCGACGGCGTACCGATGGCCATCATCATGGCCGACATCGACCATTTCAAGGATTACAACGACACGTATGGCCACCAGGCGGGCGACCTGTGCCTGCAGCAGGTGAGCGCCGCCCTGCGCCGCTGCGCCGTGCGCCCGCCCGACCTGCTGGCCCGCTACGGCGGCGAGGAATTCATCGTGCTGCTGCCGCAGGAAACGCGCGACGGCGCCGAAGTGGTGGCCCAGCGCATCCTCGACGAAGTGCGCGCGCTGGAAATTCCCCACGCCAGGTCCAGCGTCGGCCCCCACGTCACCGTCAGTTTAGGCATGGCCAGCGTCATGCCCACGGAAGGCATGGACCCCAGCGCCCTGATCCGCGCCGCCGACGCGCTGCTGTACCGCGCCAAGCATACGGGGCGGGACAGATATTGCGCGCCGGAGCGGGAGTGAGCAGGCAGGCTAGCGGCTGCGTGCCGGCGCAGCATTGGAACGATTGCCCCCGGAGGGCCGTCCCGTCGCGCTGGGCCAGCCGCCCGCATTGCCCGGGCCTGGACCTCTGCCCGTAGCGCTACTGCCCCTGGCGGCCGCCTTGCCGCTGCCCGTGGCGGCCTTGCCGGCGCCGCCCTTTCCGCTGTTTGCCTGGTTGGACATCATCGCCTCCTTCGCCGGAAACCGCCGGCGCGCCACCAGCGTACACTTGGCGCACGCGCAGGAGCGCACAACTGCCTGCCTTCCCGCGAAGCGGGTGCAAGGTACGGCTCAGGGATAGCAGCGCATCAGAAACTCCGCTACGCACACGGGTTTCGTATCGCCTTCCCTCTCCATGGTGACGGCCCAGTTTACTTGCGCCCCTTCCGGCAAGTCGTCGACGGACAGGATGTCGAGCCGCGCGCGCAGGCGGCTGTTCACGGGCACGGGCGCGGGAAAGCGCACCTTGTTCAAGCCATAGTTGATGGCCATGCGGATGCCGGCCATGTGCAAGGCCCCCTGCAACATGGCGGGCAGCAACGATAACGTCAGGAAGCCGTGCGCCACGGTGCAGCCATACGGCGACTCGCGCGCGCAGCGCTCCGCGTCCACGTGGATCCATTGATGGTCGTTGGTGGCATCGGCAAAGGTGTCGATGCGCTGCTGGGTGATGGTCAGCCAGTCGGAAACGGCCACGTGCTGTCCCGCCAAGGCCTGGAAGCCCGCGATGCCCGCGATATCACGCATGGTTTTCTCCTGCCGGGCGGCGGCCGAACATGCCCATGCCTTCCACCGTCGTCACCACTTCGCCATGCTGGTTGCGCACGCTCCACACGGAAATGACGATGCCGCGGTCCGGCTTCGACGTGGACGGGCGCACTTCCTTGACTTGATAGGTCAGGTGCAGGGTGTCGCCCGCGCGCACGGGCTTGAGCCAGCGGATGCTGTCCAGGCCGGGCGAGCCCATGCTGGACGAATGCTTGAGCAGGTTATCCACCACCAGGCGCATCATCATGCCGCACGTGTGCCAGCCGCTGGCGATCACGCCCTTGAAGATGGTTTTTTCCGCGGCCGCGTGGTCGACGTGGAAGGGCTGCGGGTCGAAATCCGTGGCGAAGGCGATGATTTCCCGCTCCGTCACGTGGCGCTGGCCCAGGTCGATTTCCAGTCCCTGCGTAAAATCTTCAAAATACCAGTGCTTGGGTTTGATTCCGGTCAATGCGGTCATGCGGTCTCCGTCGGCAAGAAGCCCGGCTGGGCGATAAAGCGCTCGATGTGGTGCTCCACGTCGCCCAGGGTCAGGGCGATCATGGACAGGCGCTTGAAATGGTGGGCGGCAGGCAATTCGTCCGTCACGCCCATGCCGCCATGCAATTGCACGGCTTGCTGGCCGACAAAGGTGGCGGCCAGCCCCACCCGCGCCTTGGCGGCGGACACCGTGCGTCGCCGCTCGGCCACGTCGTCGCTGTCGGCCTTGGCGGCCGCCAGCATGGCCATCGAACGCGCCTGCTCCAGGTGGATGAACATGTCGGCCATGCGGTGCTGCAAGGCCTGGAACTTGCCGATGGGCGCACCGAATTGCTGGCGCGTCTTCAGGTACTCGAGGGTGGCGGCAAAAATGGCGTCCATGGCGCCCACGGCTTCCGCGCACAGCAGGGCCGCGCCATAGTCGAGCGCCGCGTCCAGCACGGGCCAGCCCTGTCCCGCCTGGCCGACCAGGGCGTCATGCCCCAGCACCACTTGCACGAGGGTCACGGTGGCGGCGCGCTGGCCGTCGATGTTGCGGTAATCGCGCACGGTGACGCCCGGCGCATCGACGGGCACGAGGAACAGCGAAATGCCGTCCGTGCCGTCCTGGCGGCCGCTGCTGCGGGCCGAGACGATCAGGGCGCCCGCCTGCGCACCATGGATGACGACGGTTTTCTCGCCGTCCAGCACGAAACCGTCGCCGCTGGCCGTGGCCGTGGTGGCGATGTCGTGCATATCGTGGCGCGACTGCCGTTCGCCCAGCGCGCAGGCCAGCTTCATGCTGCCGCTGGCCACCTGCTCCAGCACGCCGTCGTGTCCGCCCGCCAGGGTCAGGAAGCGCGCGCCCAGCACGGTAGCCAGGTATGGTTCGACCACGAGGCCGCGTCCCAGTTCCTGCATCACCAGCAGCATGTCGACAGCCGTGCCATCGAAGCCGCCCGCGGCGGCCGGCAGCGGCAAGGCCGTCATGCCCAGCTCGGCCAGGGTGGCCCAGGCAGCGCTGGAGACGCCCGTGGCCGAGTGGATGATCTGCTTGCGCGTTTCAAATGGGTAATCCTTGTCGACCCAGCGCCCGAGCGCATCGGCAAATTGCTGCTGTTCCTGATTGAATTGAAAGTCCATGTCGTCTCCTTCTGGCTTACAGGCCCAGGATCATCTGCGTGATGATGTTTTTCTGGATTTCATTCGAGCCGCCATAGATCGATGTCTTGCGGTAATTGAAGTAATACGCGGCCAGCGGCGCGGCCAGGTCGTCGCCGCCAGCGCCATGCGGCGCGCTGCCGTCGAGGAACGATGGATCGAACGGCAAGGCTTGCGGGCCGATCGCTTCCACCATCAGTTCCGTCAGCTGCTGCTGCAGTTCCGAGCCGCGCACCTTCAGCATCGATGCCTGCGGTCCCGGCCCCTTGCCTTCTTCGCTGATGACGCGCAAGACCGTCATTTCCAGCGCCATCAATTCGATTTCCAGGGTGGCGACCTTGGCCGCAAAGGCGCGATCGTGCAGCAGCGGCGCACCGCGCTTGGTTTGCTGCATGGCCAGTTGCTTGAGGAAGGTCAGTTCGCGCTTGGAGCGGCCCACGGCGGCAATGCCCGTGCGCTCATGGCCCAGCAGATACTTGGCATAGGTCCAGCCCTTGTTTTCCTGGCCCACCAGGTTGCTGACAGGCACGCGCACATTGTCGAAGAAGACTTCGTTCACCTCGTGCTCTTCATCGAGCATGATGATGGGACGCACGGTGATACCCGGCGTTTTCATGTCGATCAGCAAGAAACTGATGCCTTCCTGCTTGCGCACCGTGCTGTCCGTGCGCACCAGGCAAAAGATCATGTCCGCGTGCTGGCCCAGCGTCGTCCAGGTTTTCTGGCCGTTGACGATGTAGTGGTCGCCGTCGCGTTCGGCCGTGGTTTTCAGCGAAGCGAGGTCGGACCCGGCGCCCGGCTCCGAGTAGCCCTGGCACCACCAGTCGTCGCAGTTCAAGATGCGCGGCAGATAATAGGCTTTTTGTTCCGCGTTGGCGAAGGCCATGATGACGGGCGCCACCATGTTGACGCCGAACGGCAGGATGGGCGGCGTGGCCGCGCGCGCGCACTCGTCTTCCCAGATATGGCGCTGAACGGACGTCCAGCCCGTGCCGCCGTATTCGACGGGCCAGGCCGGCGCGGCCCAGCCTTGTTGCGCGACAATCTTGTGCCAGCGCACGTAATCATCCTTGGCCAGGCGCAGATGCTGGCGCACCTTGCGCTGCAAATCCGCTGGCAAATGGGTGTCGAGGAAGGCGCGCACCGTGTCGCGGAACGCCGTCTCCTCGGCCGTGTAATGCAGGTCCATGTCTGTCTCCTTGTTCTTATCGGTTGCCGTGATGACTGCACGCAAGGAAGTTCAGCGCACAAAAAAGCACGACCGTTCTCAAGGATTGTACAACAGAATGGGAGCAGCGCCAGGGGTTTTACGCGGGCAGGTGCGGCAAGGAAAGCGGGTAGAACGGGCTGAATGCCGCCGTTGGCACGTGGCCCCTGTGCGCGACAGGATATCGATGAGATTGCGAAAGGGTCGCGTACGCAAAACCGCCGTACGCCCAAGATTCATCGCGAGGCCATAGCGCTTTTCGCGACTACCTTTTCAGCAACAGCCCCCGCAGCAGCAATTCCAAAGCTGCGATTCCTTTTATCAAGCGCGCATTGCCTTCCTCACCGTCTGCGATCCAGAACGCCGCTTCTGCCAGGCTGCCGTAGATCAGCGAAGCCAGTGCCTCTGGGCAAGCGTCAGCCACGATGCCTTGCTGAATCAGCTGCTCGATAAGCTTCTGCATCGACTCGAGGCAATGGCGCTGCGAGTCCGGGGCAGCGCCACCGAGGACTGCCCTCGCATCGCGTAAGACGATGCGCTGAATTTCCGGTTCCACGGCCATCTCGAGATAGGCACGGCAGCGGCTGCGAAAGCCTTCCCACAAGTCGTCGGCGCCGTCGGAGATGGCTTGCAGGCGGCCATCCATTTCCGCGTCGATCTGTTCGACCACCGCCAGCAGCAAGCCCTTCTTGTCGCCGAAATGATGATACAGGGCGCCACGCGTCAGCCCTGCCTGCGCCGTAAGGTCGTCCATCGACGTGTCGGCATAACCGCGCTCGCTGAACACTTTGCGGGCCGTGGCCAGCAACGATGCGCGGGTTTCTTCCATTTCCACACGGGTGCGGCGAACCATTGCTTTCTCCTTACATACGCAGCGTATGATTATTTACATGTAGTGCGTATGAATATATACTATTCATACGCGATGTATGTATTATCACGGCGACGTGTTCCCATTGCAAGCAGGACACACGCCGTTTATCGAATGATCAATCAAGGATATGCCCCATGAGTACGTCTCACCACGCTTCCACAGAATCCTCTGGCCGCCATCCGTGGCTGGCGGTCTGCGCCGTCGGCATGGCCACCTTTTCGGTCGTGACGACGGAAATGCTCCCCGTCGGCCTGTTGACGCCGATTGCTGGCGCCCTGGGCACCTCCACGGGCACCGCCGGCCTGATGATCTCGCTGCCAGCATTGCTGGCGGCCTTGTTCGCGCCGCTGGTCGTGCTCGCATCAGGCAGCCTGGACAGGCGCAACATCCTGTGCGGTTTGCTGACGCTACTGGTGCTCGCGAACATTGCCTCGGCCCTGGCGCAGAACATGGCGTGGATGCTGGCTGCCCGTGTTCTCGTCGGTTTTTGCATGGGCGGCATCTGGGCCATCGCCGGCGGCCTCGCTTCCCGGCTGGTTGCGGCACGCTCGATCGGCCTGGCAACGTCGATCATCTTCGGTGGCGTGGCGGCCGCTTCCGTGCTGGGCGTGCCGCTAGGCGCACAAATCGGCGAGGTTGCAGGATGGCGCTGGGCATTCGGCGTCATGGCCCTGTTCAGCAGCCTGGTACTGGCGCTGCATCTGGCCGTCATTCCCGCGCTGCCCGCTGCCGGTGCGGCAAGCTTGCGCCAATTCGGCAGACAGCTGCGCAACAGGCAGTTGCAAGCGGGGCTGCTTCTGACCCTGTTGCTGGTGAGCAGCCATTTCATGGCCTTTACCTTCGTGCGCCCGCTACTGCTGTCCATGTCGGGGTTTGATACGCAATGGCTGGGCACGCTGCTGTTTGCCTATGGCTGCGCGGGCATCCTCGGCAACTTCCTGGCGGGCATGGTTGCCGTGCGGCGTACGGTGCCAACCATCATCGCCATCTCGGGCGGCCTGCTGCTCACGCCGCTGCTGTTCCTGGCTATCGGCGACTCCGGCATCGGCGGCGGCGTGGTGTTGCTGGCCTGGGGACTGGCTTACGGTGGCGTATCGGTCGGCCTGATGACCTTGATGATGAAGGCGGCGCCCGGGGCCGCGGAGATCGTCGCCGCGCTGTATGTCGGTGTCTTCAATATCGGCATTGCCCTCGGGGCATGGACCGGTGGCCAGGCCGTGGACAGGCTGGGCCTCTCAGCCAACCTGTGGCTTGCCGCAGGATGCGCCGCTGCCGCCTTGCTTCTGTCTTTTGGCATGAACTTTATTGAAGCCAAGAAGCAGCCTGGCCCTGCAAGAGACTGACTATGGCCGCCATCAGCCGTACAGATGCAGCAGCACCTGCACGGCCACGATCTTGACGATGGTCATGCTGGGGAAAATCATGGCGTAGCCCAGGTTCGGGCGGTCCGACCTGGCCAGGCGGTTGGCGAACACCAGCACGGCCGGGTTGCCCGTGGCGCCGGCCGCGATGCCCAGCAGCTCGGGAAACGGCAGGCGCAGGAAGACCTTGCCCAGGATTACGACAAGGGCTACCACCACCAGCACCGTCACGGCCCCCAGCGCCAGCATGGGCAAGCCGTCGGCGCCCACCTGCTGCACGAAGGGCAGGCCGGACGCCATGCCCACGGAGGCGAGGAAAATCGTCAAGCCATAATTGCGCATGACCAGGTTGGCCGACAGCGGCAGGCGCCAGCTGATCTTGCCGACCCTGCCCAGGCGCCCCAGGATCAGCGCCATCACCAGCGGGCCGCCCGCCAGGCCCAGGCTGAACGAGCCTATCCACGGCAAGGGGATAGGCACCAGGCCCAGCAGCACGCCCAGCACCATGCCCATGCCCAGCGACACATAGCTGAACTCGGCCGTGGCCGTGATGGAATTGCCGAACAGCTTGCGCACGTCGGCCGCATGTTTGGCCGGCGCAATGGCCATTACCCGGTCGCCGAATTCCAGGGTCAGGAAAGGATGGGGCAGTATCATGGCGTCGCCGCGGCGTATGAAGGCGATCTGCAGGGGGAAATCCTTGCCCAGGTTCAATTCACCCAGCGGTACGCCGACGATTTCCGCATCGGACACGAACACTTCCGTGCCGTCGAAATCGCTGCGGTCCTTCATCAGCCGGCCCGGGTCCAGGTGCCCCAGCGCCGTGCGCGCCGCTTCCACGCCCGCCACCGTGCCCGACACCATCAGCGCGTCGCCCACGCCGAGCACCAGGGACGGGTCGGGCAAGCGGTTCTGGTGGCCCTGGCGCACGCCGATCACCTGCACGCCGGCCAGCGGGCCATCGGCCAGTTCGGACAGGGCGGCGCCCGCCAAGGTCGCTTCATCGATGGTAATTTCCGACACGACGATGGGTGCGGGCGGCGGCGTCAGCACGGGTTTCAAGATGCGCCCGGCCAGGTACAGGCCCAGCATGGGGCCCACGACGCCGAACGGATAGGCGACGGCATAGCCGACGGCCGCGTCGCCATTGCCGTGCGACGCTTCCAGCGCCGCCTGCAGGGCCGCCGTGCTGGTCATGGCGCCGGCAAACACGCCGCTGGCCATGCGCAGCGAAATATCGATCCACTGACCGCCCCAGACGGAGACGGCCAGGCCGCCCATGACGGCGGCAAAGGCGATCAGGTTGTGTTTCTGCCCCGCACCGCGCAAGCCGGCAAAAAACTGCACGCCGTACTGCACGCCTATGCCATACAGAAACAGCAGCAGGCCGATGGAGCCGACCATCGGCGGCGGCACGGACCCGGGGGCGAAGGCGCCCAGCGCCAGCCCCGCGAACAGCACGCCGCCCACACCCAGCGAAAAGCCGAACACGCTGATGCGCCCCAGCGCATAGCCGGCGCCGATGACGAGAAACAGGGCAAGGATGGGCGTGGACTCCAGCGTATGGCGGAAGAGATCTAGCATGGGTGCAACCTTATTCTGGGGATCGCCCAGTTTAGCATGCACAAAAGCAACACGATGGCGATGATGGCAAGCAAGCGTGCGCAGGTTTGCGCATCAAAAACGGGCAAAAAAAAGCCCGCTGCGGGAGCGGGCTGAATCTAATTCCTGTGAGGAAGTAGAGGAGACAAACGCATCATGCCGCATCGCAGCATAGCTATCCAATTGCATGTTGTGATGATGGAAATATGATTTATCAATATCTGCTCCCTTCCCCACCCGTTCACGCCGCTTGCCGCCCCGCCTCCACGCGCAGCGCTGCGCGCACGGCGGGACGCTCGCCCACGCGCGCGATCAGGTTGTTGACCTGCGGGAAGGCCGACAGGTCCACCCGGGCGTATGCCGACCAGCCGAGGATGGTGTACAGATAGGCATCCGCGATGGAATAGCACTCGCCCAACAGGTACGGTCCGCCGGCCGCCAGTTGCCGCTCCACATAGTCGAGGCGCGCCGCGATGCGCGAGCGGGCCACGTCCTGCGCCTGGGTGCCGTATTCCGGATGGAATAGCCAGGGGCTGTAGGCCTTGTGCAGCTCGGTGGCGATAAAGCCCAGCCACGACTGCAGCTGCACGCGCGCCAGCGTGCCCGGCGGCGGCGCCAGGCCGCTGGCCGGCGCCAGGTCGGCCAGGTATTGCACGATGGCCGTGCCCTCCAGCACGATCGTGCCATCGTCGAGCGCCAGCGCCGGCACGTACAGGTTCGGGTTGATGCGCGCATAATCGGCGCCCGTTTCCGTGAGGCGAGGAATGGCCTTGATATCGACGCGCTCGAGTTCCAGCGCAAGGCCCGCCTCGATGGCGACGATATGCGGCGACAGCGAACACGTGCCCGTTGCGTAATACAGCTTCATGATCAGTCTCCTGAAAAAGTTACACGGATGCGGGATCGATTTTTTCCACATCGATGCCGTACTTGCGGATGGCGTCGCCCACCAGGCTGCGCGCCACCCGCCCCTCGTCGGCCAGTGCCGTCAGCGCGGCCAGGACGATGAAATGGCGGTCCACTTCAAAGAAGGTGCGCAGCGATTCGCGCGTATCGGAGCGGCCGAAGCCATCCGTGCCCAGGGTGACGAAGCGCCTGTCGGCAACAAACGGGCGCACCTGGTCGCCGACGATCTTCATGTAGTCGGTGGCCACCACCACGGGGCCTTGCCGGCCGGCCAGGCATTGCGCGATATACGGCACCCGCTGTTCGCTGTCCGGGTGCAGCATGTTCCAGCGCTGCACGGCCAGGCCGTCGCGCCGCACTTCAGTCAGGCTGGTGGCGCTCCACACATCGGCCGCCACGCCGAAATCCTGCTGCAGCAGCATGCCGGCGGCGATCACTTCGCGCAGGATGGAACCGCTGCCCATCAGCTGCACGCGCACTGCCGCTTCCGGGCCTTGCTGCAGCAGATACAGGCCCCGCAAGATGCCCGCCTCGGCCCCTGCCGGCATGGCCGGATGCGGATAGTTTTCGTTGAGCAAGGTGATGTAGTAAAAAATGTCTTCCTGCTCGGCAAACATGCGGCGCAAGCCATCGTGGATGATCACGGCCAGCTCGTAGGCAAACGTGGGGTCGTACGAAATGCAGTTGGGAATCACGGACGACAGCACGTGGCTGTGGCCATCGTCATGCTGCAAGCCTTCGCCCATCAATGTCGTGCGTCCCGAGGTGGCGCCCAGCAGGAAACCGCGCGTGCGGGCATCGGCCGCCGCCCACGCCAGGTCGCCCACGCGCTGCAGGCCGAACATGGAATAAAAGATATAGAACGGGATGGTGGCCAGGCCATGGTTGCTGTAGGACGTGCCGGCGGCGATCCAGGAAGAAATCGCGCCCGATTCGTTGATACCCTCCTGCAAGATCTGCCCATCCTTCGCTTCCTTGTAATAGCTGAGCTGGCCCGCATCCTGCGGCGTGTACAGCTGGCCCAGGTAGGAATGGATGCCGATCTGGCGGAACAGGCCTTCCATGCCGAAGGTGCGCGATTCGTCCGGCACGATGGGCACGATGATCTTGCTCAAGGCGGGGTCTTTCAGCAGGGTGCCGAGGATGCGCACGAAGGCCATGGTGGTCGACGCGCCCCGCTCGCCGCTATCGTTGAGCTGGGTGGCGAACGTGGACAGCGGCGGCACGGGCAAAGGGGCCACCTTGCCGATGCGGGCGGGGATATGGCCGCCCAGCTGCGCCCGGCGCGCGGCAAAGTAGCGCGCTTCCTCGCTGTCCGGCGCCGGTTTCAGATACGGCATTTCTTCCAGCCGGGCATCGCTGACGGGCAGCGCGAAGCGGTCGCGGAATGCGCGCACGGCATCGGCGCTCATCTTTTTCAGCTGATGGTTGATGTTCTGCCCTTCGCCCGCCTCGCCCATGCCGAAACCCTTGACGGTCTTCGCCAGGATCACGGTGGGACGGCCAGGCGTACGCATGGCCTCGGCATACGCGGCATGGACTTTTTCGGGGTCGTGTCCGCCCCGCGTCAGCTGCCAGATCTCGTCGTCCGACAGGTGCGCCACCAGCGCCAGCAGTGCCGGATACTTGCCAAAGAAATGCTCGCGCACATATGCGCCGCTCTGCGATTTGAAGGTCTGGTAATCGCCATCCACGCATTCCATCATGCGCTGACGCAGCAAGCCGCTCGTATCCTGCTGCAACAAGGCATCCCAGCCGCTGCCCCAGATGACCTTGATCACATGCCAGCCCGCCGCGCGGAACGTGCCTTCCAGCTCCTGGATGACCTTGCTGTTGCCGCGCACGGGACCGTCGAGGCGCTGCAAGTTGCAGTTCACCACGAAGATCAGGTTATCCAGGCGCTCGCGTCCGCCCAGCGCAATGGCGGCCAGCGATTCCGGCTGGTCCATCTCGCCATCGCCAAGAAAAGCCCACACCTTGCGGCCCTGGTGTTCCTTCAAGCCACGGTATTCGAGGTAGCGCATGAAGCGGGCCTGGTAGGCGGCCGTCAGCGGGCCCAGTCCCATGGAGACGGTGGGAAATTGCCAGAAGTCAGGCATCAGGCGCGGATGCGGGTAGGAAGACAGGCCCTCGCGCCCCGCTTCGCGGCGGTAATTGTCCAGCTGGGCTTCCGTGATGCGGCCTTCCAGATAGGCGCGGCCATAGATGCCGGGCGCGGAATGGCCCTGGATGTAGACCAGGTCGCCCGCGAACTGCTCCGTGCGGCCACGGAAGAAATGGTCGAACCCCACGTCGTACAGCACGGCCGCGGACTGATAGGTGGCGATGTGGCCGCCCACGTTCGAGTGTTTCGCCGCCCGCAAGACCATCACCATGGCGTTCCAGCGGATGTAGGCGTTCAGGCGGCGCTCGATGGACAGGTCGCCCGGATACGCGCCCTGGCGCTCGGCGGCGATGCTGTTGGTATAGGCGGTGGTGACGCGGCCATGCAGGCCGCCGTGCTGCGCGGCGTCAAGATCGACGAGCTGGTCGAGCAAATAATGGGCGCGCGGACGCCCTTCCACGGCGACGACGGCTTGCATCGCCTCCAGCCATTCTTGGGTTTCCTGCGGATCGATATCGGGCACGGCGAGGGATGTGGGCATGGCGGTCTCCTGAGTGGGCAGTTCATCTACACAAATGATTGCCAATGCAATCATTGCAATTGCAATCGCTATGCCGGCCATTGTATAGCGCTATAATTGCATTTGCAACTGTGATTGATATGGAGGAGTACCGATGTCTGACACCGCGCCTGAAACTGGATCGGCGCCTGCGCCCGACCTGTGGTTTTCGTTCGTGCGCACGCACCGATTGATGATCCGCGAGATCGAACGCCGCCTGGCCGCGGCCAACCTGCCCGTGTATGCGTGGTATGACGTGCTGTGGGGCCTGGAAAGCGGCCAGGACGGTTCGCGCCGCATGCACGAGCTGGCCGATGCGCTGGCCATCGAGCGCTACAACCTGACGCGCCTGGTGGACAAGCTGGAAGCGGACGGGCTGGTGACGCGCATGCGCTCGATGGAAGACGGGCGCGCCGCCTTCGTTTCCATCACGGAAGATGGCAAGCTCTTGCGCAAGAAGATGTGGGCCTTCTACCAGGCCACGGTGGCGGACCTGTTCCTGGCGCAATTTGACGGCGGCGCGCAGCAGGACTTCAGCGCCGCCCTCGCCCGCGCCGCCGAGGCGGCACGGGGCGCCGCTCAGAACAAGGCGTAGCGCCGCAGCGCATAGTCGACGCAGGGCATCGGCAGCGCACCATCGTCGGCCAGCGCCTTGAGCGCCATGACGGCCAGCCAGGGCGCGCTCGCTTCCGTCGCGCTATCGGCGCCGACGGCGATGAAGCGGCCGCGCACGTAGCCACCGATCTGGCCCGCGATATGCTGGCCATAGCCGGTGACGGCGATGACGGGCGCGGCGCTGCCGCCGAGGCAGCGCTGCACATGGGCCAGCCTGGGGACGGCGCGCGGATGGCGCACATTCCACTGCTCCGCCGCCTGCGCATCGCGCGCCAGGCGCGTATAGCTGGGACAACTCCACACTTGTGCGGCAATGTTCCAATCCTCTTCCAGCAAGCGGGCCGCATCGGCAACGACGGCCAGCATCGCTCCCGCCCCGCACAGGCGCACGCGGCATGGCGCCGGCCCCGGCGGCGACACGCGGTACATGCCCAGGCTGGCCGCTGCCGCATCGGCGGCCGACAGGGGCGCCGCCACCGCCGCCTCGTCATGCATGGCCAGGTAGAAATAGCCGGGCTGCCGTTCCACGTACAGGGTTGCCAGGGCGGCGCGCACGATGGCGCGCACTTCCTCGCCGGTGGCCGGGTCGAACGGCGTGCAATCGGGCTGCGCGGCCAGCCATGCGGGCAGCGCGGGCTGCACGCCCTTGTGCCAGCGCGAGGCTTGCGTTTCCGCATCGTTGCAGACGATGCCACGCGCGCGCGCATCGACCAGCACCCCGCGCAAGGCCTGCAGCGAAGCGGGGCGGCACAGGTACAGCAACGGTTTATCGGCGCCATAGCGCAGCGGCCAGGCGCTGGCGGACGCTCTCACGTTCCAGGCATCGTCTTGCCGGTGCGGCACTTCCGCGCGCACGATGCGGATGGCGTCCGCCACACCGGCATCCAGCTGCAGGCTGCCCGCCATGGCGCCCAGCGCGCGGCGCGGCGAGGCCTGCTGCGACAGCAACGGCGGCTGGGCGGCCAGCGCGGCCAGGCAGGCTTGCGCGGCCTGGCGCGCGGCGTCCGGTGGCGGCAAAGGAATCAAGGGGGATGAAGGCATGGCGGCTCCTGTCGCGATCATGCTTGCGCATGGCAGGCATCATCTGTACGATTGCAAATGCAATGATTGTAGTTGCAATCCTTTGCACGGGCAAGCGATATGCATGCCGGTCCACTTCCCTCTTCAAGGTAAAAAATGACGCTGAACAATCCTGAAACCGTGCGCATGGCGTATGCCGTGAAACTGACGAATGCGCAGATCGAGGCGGCAAAGCAGCTGTATGCCACGCACTTCGGCGGCGCCGACAATCCGCAGGCGCTGGCCGCCATCATCGCGGCGCTGGCGCGCAACTACAGCTCGGCCGTAGCGGCAAATGTGCTGTAGCTAAAAAACAGGCAAAAAAAAGCCCGCTGCGGGAGCGGGCTGAATCTAATTCCTGTGAGGAAGTAGAGGAGACAGGTGAATGATGCCGCATTGCAGCATCATTATCCAATTGCATGTTGTGATGATAGAGATACGATCCATCTATATCTCAGCCATATCCCTCTCACCGCCCTCTCATCTCCCTCTTCCCTGCTTACATCAAGTTATCGCCGCGCAAGGTTTTCGCTGCCGCTACCATGTTCGCCAACGCCGGAATGACTTCTTTCCAACCACGCGTCTTCAGGCCGCAATCGGGGTTGACCCACAGGCGCTGCGCGGGAATGCGCTCGGCTGCCTTGCGCATCAGCGTTACCATCTGTTCCTGGCTCGGAATGTTGGGCGAGTGGATGTCGTAGACGCCAGGGCCGATTTCATTCGGATAGTTGAAGTCATCGAAAGCGTCCAGCAATTCCATGTCGGAACGCGACGTTTCAATCGTGATCACGTCCGCATCCATGCCGGCGATCTGCGCGATGATGTCGTTGAATTCCGAATAGCACATATGCGTGTGGATCTGCGTTTCATCGGCCACGCCATTGGCCGTGATGCGGAACGATTCTACGGCCCAGCGCAAATACTCGGCCCATTGCGACTTACGCAGCGGCAAGCCTTCACGCAGCGCCGCTTCGTCGATCTGGATCACGCGGATGCCGGCCTGTTCCAGGTCCTGCACTTCGGCCCGCATGGCCAGCGCCAGCTGGTAGCACGACACGGAACGGGGCTGGTCGTCGCGCACGAAGGACCAGTTCAGGATGGTGACGGGGCCCGTCAGCATGCCTTTCATCGGCTTGTCCGTCAGCGACTGGGCGTAGGTGCTCCACTCGACCGTCATGGCGCGCGGGCGACTGATGTCGCCAAACAGAATGGGCGGCTTCACGCAGCGCGAACCGTACGATTGCACCCAGCCAAACTGGCTGAAGGCGTAGCCGTCCAGCTGTTCGCCGAAATACTCGACCATGTCGTTGCGTTCCGCTTCGCCGTGCACAAAGACGTCCAGGCCCAGGGTTTCCTGTTCCTTGACGCAATGGGCGATTTCCGCCTGCATCAGTTTCTTGTAGCTGGCTTCGTCCAGCTGGCCGCTGCGGAACTGGCTGCGCGCCTGGCGGATTTCCGCCGTCTGCGGAAACGAGCCGATGGTCGTCGTCGGATACAGCGGCAGTTGCAGCAGCGCAGCTTGCTTGGCGGCACGCCCGGCATAGGCGCTGGCGCGCTGGCCCAGGCCGGCATCGATACGGGCCACGGCCGCCTTGACGTCCGGATTGTGCACGCGCGGCGACTGGCGGCGCGCTTCCACGGCCGCGCGATTGGTGTCCAGCGCGGCCTGCACGGCGGCGCGGCCATGGTTCAGGGCGCCAGCGATGGTGTGCACTTCATCGAGTTTTTGACGGGCAAAGGCCAGCCAGGAGCCGATATCGGCATCGAGCTTTTGCTCGCTGTCCAGGTCGACGGGCACGTGCAGCAAAGAACACGAGGGGGCGATCCACAGGCGCGCCTGCAGGCTGCGGTGCACGGGCTCCAGCCAGTCCAGCGCCTCATTCAGGTCCGTCTTCCAGATATTGCGCCCATTCACCACGCCCAGCGACAAGACGCTGGAGCCTGGCAATTGCGCAATCACTTGCCCCACTTCATCGCGGGCGTTGATGGCGTCCAGGTGCAAGCCCTGCACGGGCAGCTTGCACGCCAGTTCCAGATTGCCTTGCAGCTTGCCGAAATACGTGGCCAGCAGCAGCTTGACGGCATGGCCCTTGCTCAAGGCGGCGTAGGCCGTGGCCAATGCCTGCTGCCAGGCGCCGTCCAGCTCCGTAACGAGGATGGGCTCGTCGATCTGCACCCACTCCACGCCCTGAGCGGCCAATTCCTGCAACAGTTGCACGTAGACGGGCAGCAAGCCTTGCAGCAGCGCCAGCTTGTCGGAATCGTCCTTGGCCTTGCCCAGCCACAAGTAGGTGACGGGGCCGATCAGCACGGGCTTGGCTTTCACGCCCAGTTGGCGCGCTTGCGCCAGTTGCTGCAGCAAGCGGCTGCTGTCGAGCTTGAATTGCGTGTCGGCAGCAAATTCCGGCACGATGTAGTGGTAATTGGTGTCGAACCATTTCGTCATTTCGCCGGCGTGGACGCAGCTGCAATCGCTGTCGCTAGCCGAACGGCCGCGGGCCACGCGGAAATAGTTGTCGAGCGCCGCCCCCGTCAGCTTGCGCACGCGCTGCGGCAGGTTGCCCAGAGTAAAGCTCAAGTCCAGCACCTGGTCGTAGAAGGAAAAGTCACCCACGGGCGCCAGGTCCAGCGCGTCCTGGTCTTGCCAGTGGCGCTGACGCAATTCGGCGCCGTGGCCTTCCAGCGCGGCCAGCGTGCTATTGCCCTTCCAGTACTCTTCCAGCGCGAATTTCAGTTCGCGTTTGGCGCCGATGCGCGGGTAGCCCAGATTGTGTGTCGTGACGGTCATGGTGGTAATTCCTCCTGGTGAAGTATGGAGACATCATAGAAGCTTCCATCCATGAAAAATAATGGTAAAATTTCATTCATCCATTATTAATATTCATGTGAACCCATCCATGAGCACATCCGACATGAGCGACACCACCTTGGCAGCGGCCGACCTGGCCACCTTGCAGGACGATTTCAAACGCGCCAGGCTGGCCTGGCCGGAAGGCAAGAACAAGGTGCTGCTGCACTCGTGCTGCGCGCCGTGTTCGGGCGAAGTGATGGAGGCGATGCTGGCGTCCGGCATCGATTTCACGATCTTCTTCTACAATCCGAACATCCACCCGCTGAAGGAATACGAACTGCGCAAGGATGAAAACATCCGCTTCGCGGAGAAATTCGGCATTCCCTTCATCGATGCCGATTACGACCGCGACAACTGGTTCGCGCGCGCCAAGGGCATGGAAAACGAGCCCGAGCGGGGCATCCGCTGCACCATGTGCTTCGACATGCGTTTCGAGCGCACGGCCCTGTATGCGCACGAGCACGGCTTCCCCGTCATCACCAGCTCGCTGGGCATTTCGCGCTGGAAAGACATGAAGCAGATCAACGGCAGCGGCGTGCGCGCGGCGGCCCATTATCCGGAACTGCTGTACTGGGAATACAACTGGCGCAAGGGCGGCGGCTCGGCCCGCATGATCGAGATCAGCAAGCGCGAAAACTTCTACCAGCAAGAGTATTGCGGCTGCATCTATTCCCTGCGCGACAGCAACGAACACCGGGTGGCCATGGGCCGTGAGCGCATCCACCTGGGCGTGAAGTTCTACGGCCTCAACGACGGCACGGAAGACAAAGAGGACAAGGACAGCACGGAAAAATAGGCAAAAAAAAGCCCGCTGCGGGAGCGGGCTGAATCTATTTCCTTGGAGGAGATAGAGGAGACAAGTGAATGATGCCGCGTTGCAGCATATAAAACCACTTTATATTCGTGATGTCAGAAATACGTAGCAGTGATATTAGGGGCAACAGATCATTCCATGCGGCAACTTTTACGCGGCCGCTTCCGTTTTCCCGTCGCCAGAACGCAACATATTCTTGATGCCGCGCAAGGCTTGCCGTACCCTCGCCTCGTTTTCAATCAGGGCAAAGCGCACGTATTCATCGCCATATTCACCGAAACCGATGCCGGGCGACACGCTCACCCTGGCTTTTTGCAGCAGCAGCTTGGCAAATTCCAGCGAGCCCAGGTGGCGGTAGGCTTCCGGGATATGCGCCCAGATATACATCGACGCCTTCGGTTTTTCCACCATCCAGCCCGCTTCATGCAAGCCTTTGACCAGCACGTCGCGACGGCGCTGGTACTGGGCGCAGATCTCCGTCACGCAGCTTTGGTCGCCTTCCAGCGCGGCAATCGCAGCCACCTGCACGGGCGTGAAACTGCCATAGTCGTGATAGCTCTTGATGCGCGCCAGGGCCGCCACCAGTTCCGCATTGCCCACCATGAAGCCGATGCGCCAGCCCGCCATGTTGTAGCTTTTCGACATGGTAAAGAATTCGACGGCCACGTCGCGCGCGCCGGGCACCTGCATGATGGACGGCGCCTTCCAGCCATCGAAAGTGATGTCGGCGTAGGCCAGGTCATGCACCACCAAAATATTGTGCTGTTTCGCCAGCGCCACCACGCGCTCGAAGAATTCCAGTTCCACGCATTGCGCCGTGGGATTGGACGGGAAACCCAGCACCATCATCTTCGGCTTCGGATAGCTTTCGCGGATCGCCCGTTCCAGCTCGGCAAAGAAATCCACGCCCGGCCCCATGCGCACGGAGCGGATATCGGCGCCCGCGATCACGGCGCCCCAGATGTGGATGGGGTAGCTGGGATTGGGCACCAGCACCGTGTCGCCCCGGTCCAGGGTGGCCAGCATTAGGTGGGCCAGGCCCTCTTTCGAACCGATGGTGACGATGGCTTCGCTGTCCGGGTCGATGTCGACCTCGTAGCGCTTCTTGTACCAGTGGGCAATGGCGCGGCGCAATCGGGGGATGCCCTTGGAGGCGGAATAGCCGTGCGTGTCGGGGCGTTTCACCGTCTCGACCAGCTTGTCCACGATGTGGGCCGGGGTGGCGCCGTCGGGATTGCCCATCGACATGTCGATGATGTCCTCGCCACGGCGGCGCGCGGCCATCTTGAGTTCGGCGGTGATGTTGAAAACGTAGGGGGGAAGGCGATTGATGCGCGAAAAGCTGCGCGGAGCTTGGCTGTCGGTCATGGTTATCTCTGTACGTAAGCGCCCGGATCCGTCCGAGCGACGTTGGCGCAGTGGCTGCGCCTGCAACGATACTAACCCGGCTTCGCAAGAACTGGCAAGTGCGTAGTCTAGCCGCTACAATAGCGACTGATCGAAAATGAGCGCACCGGTTGGTAACCCGGTAAGTGCCTGGCACCGTCCAGCATGCTCCCGCCCACGCGGACCCACGGCGCTGACCCTTGGCTGTTACACCAGCCGGGGAGGTGGTCTGGTTCGTGCATTTTTTCCGCCACGCCATCCCTCCCCTGCTTTGATTAGGAAAATAAACGGATGGCAACACACGACACGGCAGTAAGCAGCATGACCCTGGACCGCGCCGGCATGGAGCAGCAGCTGGCGCAAGCGGTGCGCCACTTCATCGATTGCGCGTTCGACGGCGAAAACCTGTCGCGCCTCGATTTGCAGGGCTGCACGTTTGAACGCTGCACCTTTGCCGACACCAATTTGTTCGCCTGCAAGCTGGCACGCAGCATCTGGCGCCGCTGCCGCGCGGGCAGCGCCGATTTCGAATCCGTGGACGCCGTCGACGCCAGTTTCGAAGGCTGCGACTTGAACAACACAAAATGGCGGCGCGCCAAGCTGGCCTCGGCCACCTACCGCGGCTGCAAGCTGACGGGCGCCTCGTTCGAGGAAGTGGCCCACCTGGGCCTCACCTTCGAAGACAGCCTGCTGGTGGGCGCCGACCTGCGCGGCTTTTCGTTCCGCAAGGCGATACTCAAACAGCTGGACTTTTCCGACGCCTACCTGGCCGGCTGCGACTTCCGCGACGCCGTCTTCGAAGGGGGCAGCCTGCGCAACGCCACCATCAAGCTGGCGAAGTTCCAGGGCGCCGACCTGCGGGGCGCCGATATCGACGGTTTCAAACTGAGCGAAGCAGCCTTGCTGAAAGGCGCCGTCATCACGCATGCGCAGGCGGCCAACTTCATGCGCGCGCTGGACCTGGTCGTCATTTAAACGGACAAAAAAAAGCCCGCTGCGGGAGCGGGCTGAATCTATTTCCTTGGAGGAGATAGAGGAGACAAGTGCATCTTGCGGCATCGCGGCATATCACGCCACTTTATCTTCATGATGATAGAAATACCTATCGGTGATAATGAGGCGCCGCCGGGGTTTCAAGCCGTGCGGCGCGAGGCCAGCGGTAAAAATTCTCCCAGCCACACCAGCATGGCCAGGCCTGGAAACGCCATGCCGGTCAACAAGGTTGCTGGCCAGCCATAGCTGGCGTACACCCAGGCGCCAATGGCCGAGCCGGCCGCGCCGCCGGCAAAGAACAGGGCGAAATACAGGCCGTTCAAGCGGCCCCGCACTTCCGCGCCCAGGCTGAAGATGGCACGCTGGCCCAGCACCAGGTTGGCCGCCACGCCCATGTCAAGCACGATGGACGCGATAACCAGCAAGCCCAGCGCCACATGTTTCGACTCGGGCGCAAACATCGGCAAGGCAAACGCGGCGATGCCCAGCGCCAGCGCGGCAGCCGTGGCCGGCAAGGTGTGGCCCGCGTCCGCCAGGCGGCCCGCGATGGGCGACGCCACGGCGCCCGCCATGCCCACCAGGGCAAAGATGGCGATGCCCGTTTGCGACAGGCCGAACGCGGGGCTCGACAGCACCAGCGGCGTGACGGTCCAGAACAGGCTGAAGGCGCCGAACAGGCCCGCATGATAGGCGGCGCGGCGGCGCAGCACGGGTGTGCCCAGCAGCAAGTGCCACAGCGAAGCCATCAAGGCCGGATAACGCATGTTCGACACGGGCTGGCGCACGGGCAAGGCGCGGCGCAGCACCAGCGCCAGCAGGACCATCAGCACGGCGGCGCCGCCGAACACCACGTGCCAGCTGGCGTGCGCGGCCACCAGCGAAGCCACGGGACGGGCCAGCATGATACCCAGCAACAAGCCGCTGACCACCTTGCCCACCGTCTGCCCCCGCGTCGCTTCCTGCGACAGGTGGGCGGCAAACGGCACGATCACTTGCGCCGCCACGGAACCGAGGCCGATGGCCAGCGCGGCGGCCAGGAACACGATGGCGCCCGTGGAGAGGGCTGCCACGACCAGGGCCGTGGCCGTCACCAGCAAGGCCGTGACGATCAGGCGGCGGTTTTCCAGCAAGTCGCCCAGCGGCACGACAAACAGCAGGCCCAGCGTATAACCCACTTGCGTCAGGGTGACGATCAGCCCGGCCGCCTTGGCCGACAGGCCCGTGGAGGCGCTGATGGGCCCGACCAGGGTTTGCGCGTAGTACAGATTGGCCACGATCAGGCCGGAAGCGATGGCCAGCAGCAGCACCATGGCCGGCGCAATGTCGTGGGGGGCAGAAGATGAGGCCTTGTTCATGTTGTTTCCTCGGTTCGATAGGGATGTCGCTATTCTAGGCAAAGCCGGGGCAAAGATAATTAGGGCATAATCATCCTACACTTTTCACATAAGATGAACAATGAAAGCTATCCCATGGACAAGATCAAGGCCATGCAGACCTTCGTGCGCATCGTCGAGGCCAACAGTTTTTCCAAGGCGGCCGAGACCTTGAATTTGCCGCGCGCCGCGCTGACGGCCACCCTGCAAAAACTGGAAGCCTACCTGGGCACGCAATTGCTGCAGCGAACCACGCGCCGCTTGTCCCTGACGCCGGAAGGGGCTGACTACTTTCGCCACTGCATCGACATCCTGAAAGCCGTCGACACGGCGGAACTGGCGTTCCGCGGCCCCGACGCGAAAAAGCCCCGTGGCTTGCTGCGCATCAACCTGCCCAATACGGTGGGTCGGCGCCTCGTCATGCCCCATATCGCGCAATTCCACGCCGCCTGGCCGGACGTGCAATTGCAGCTGAGCCTGACGGACCGCCTGGTCGACCTGACGCAGGAAGGCATCGATTGCGCCTTGCGCGTGGGGACCTTGCAGGATTCCGCCTTCATCGGCAAACAGGTGGGCCTGATGCGCTTCGTCACGTGCGCCGCGCCTGCCTACCTGGCAAAGCACGGCACGCCGCAGACCCTGGCCGACCTGGCCACGCACCGGGGCATCATGCATTACTCGGGGCGCACGGGACGCGCCTTCGACTGGGATTTTCTGCAGGATAATGAAGTGGTGCGCGTGCAGATGGCGGGCCCCATCGCCGTCAACGATGCGGACGCCAGCGTCGATTGCGCACTGCAAGGGCTGGGACTGGCGCAGGCGGCCCAATACCAGGTGCGCCAACACCTCGACAGCGGCGCCCTGGTGGCCGTGCTGCCCGCCTGCCCGCCCACGCCCATGCCCATGTCCTTGCTGACGCCGCAAGGCCGGCTGGCCACGCCCAAGGTGCAGGCGTTTGCGGGCTGGATCACGGCCTTGCTCGATGCCAATATGGATCTGCAGCCGCCGCCTGCCGGGGCGGCCGCCGCATGGGCCAGCTAGCCGGGACGAGCAGGCGCACGCATGCGCCGCCCCTGCCGGCTCTGGCCGTTACGGCATGGCCGGGCCGCTGGCCAGTCCGGCCGGCAGCAGGATGCCTCCGTCGAGCACGCTCAATTGCAAGCCCGGCAGCACCTGGCGCGATGCCGTGCCGGCAACGACAGGCGCGGCTGGCGCGGCCGCCCCTTTGCCGCTATGGGCATGCTCCGCGACCACCATATTGCCCGCCAACGGCACGGCGGCGACGGAAGCGGCCGCTGCCGTCACCGCGTTACGCAGGGCTTCCGCCGGCTTCACCTTCAAGCTGCCGGCAACATAGCCGATCGCATAGTTGTTCGATGTCTGCCCTGCGGCGGCAACCCTGTAGTTGCCGGCAGGCGAACCTGCGCCAGCATCCGTGCTGAACAGCAATTCGCCGCGCAGTTCCGATGCCACGCTGTCGCCTGCCAGCAAGCCCGCATAGCTGGCGTCAAAGACAGGATTAGGGCGTCCCTGGTCTTTCTCGGCATTGTTCACCGTCACGGTCAATTTCGCCTGTGCAATATCGGCCCGCGTCGACGCCGCCGTGTTGACCACATAGTTACCAGCGTCCAGTCCGCTCAGGCGTATGCCATCCACGCGCACCGTCTTGCCCTGTCCCGCATTCTTGTCGGCAAACTGGGCAGCATTACTGCTGATGCTGAGCTGGTCGCCTGCGAGACGGTCATCGCGCCAGTTCACGCTGGCAGCGACGCTCGCATCGTATACCTTGTTGACGCCCGTGATAGCCACCGTCAACGCTGCCGGCGTGATGCTGGCCGTCAAACCGCCCGGGTCGGCCACCGTGTAGTTGCTGGCCGAGCCGCTGGCAGTATCGACCAGGACCGTGCCCGTCACCGTCACTGCCTTGCCCTTGCCCGCGTTCTTGTCGCCGAAGCTGGCCGTCATCCCGGCGATATCCAGGCGTTCGCCTTCGACCAGGCCGGACAGTACACCGCCGCTGAGGCTGGCCTGGCGCGTACCGTCATAGACTTTATCTCCCGCCACCGCGCCCGTCACCGTCAAGGCCTTGGGCGTGATGCTGGCCGTCAATCCGCTCGGGTCGGCTACCGTATAGTTGCTGGCCGAACCGCTGGCCGTGTCGGCCAAGGTCGTTCCCGTCACCGTCACTGCCTTGCCCTTGCCCGCGTTCTTGTCGCCGAAGCTGGCCGCCATGCCGGCGATATCCAGGCGTTCGCCGTCCACCAGACCGGACAGCGTGCCGCCGCTGATGCTGGCCTGGCGCGTGCCGTCGTAGACCTTGTCGTCCGCCACCGCGCCCGTCACCGTCAAGGCCTTGGGCGTGATGCTGGCCGTCAATCCGCTCGGGTCGGTCACCGTGTAATTGCTGGCCAAACCGCTGGCCGTATCGGCCAGGGCCGTGCCCGTCACCGTCACGGCCTTGCCCTTGCCCGCGTTCTTGTCGCCGAAGCTGGCCGCCATGCCGGCGATATCCAGGCGTTCGCCGTCGACGAGGCCGGACAGCACGCCGCCGCTGATGCTGGCCTGGCGCGTGCCGTCGTAGACTTTATCGCCTGCCACCGCGCCCGTCACCGTCAAGGCTTTGGGCGTGATGCTGGCCGTCAAGCCGCCCGGGCTGGCCACCGTGTAGTTGCTGGCCAAGCCGCTGGCCGTATCGGCCAGGGCCGTGCCCGTCACCGTCACGGTCTTGCCCTTGCCCGCATTCTTGTCGCCGAAGCTGGCCGTCATGCCGGCGATATCCAGGCGTTCACCGTCCACCAGGCCGGACAGCGTGCCGCCGCTGACGCTGGCCTGGCGCGTACCGTCGTACACCTTGTCGCCCGCCAGCGCGCCCGTCACCGTCAAGGCCTTGGGCGTGATGCTGGCCGTCAAGCCGCTCGGGTCGGCCACCGTGTAGTTGCTGGCCAAGCCGCTGGCCGTGTCGGCCAGGGCCGTGCCCGTCACCGTCACCGCCTTGTCCTTGCCCGCGTTCCTGTCGCCGAAGCTGGCCGTCATCCCCGTCACACCCAGGCGTTCGCCTTCGACCAGGCCGGACAGCGTGCCGCCGCTGATGCTGGCCTGGCGCGTACCGTCATAGACCTTGTCGCCCGCCACCGCGCCCGTCACCGTCACGGCCTTGGGCGTGATGCTGGCCGTCAAGCCGCTCGGGTCGGCTACCGTGTAGTTGCTGGCCAAGCCGCTGGCCGTGTCGGCCAGGGCCGTGCCCGTCACTGTCACGGCCTTGCCATTGCCCGCGTTCTTGTCGCCGAAACTGCCCGCCATGCCGGCGATGTCCAGGCGTTCGCCGTCAACCAGGCCGGACAGCACGCCGCCGCTGACGCTGGCCAGGCGCGTGCCGTCATAGACCTTGTCGCCCGCCACCGCGCCCATTACCGTCAAGGCCTTGGGCGTGATGCTGGCCGTCAAGCCGCCCGGGCTCGCCACCGTGTAGTTGCTGGCCAGACCCGTATCGCTGGCCAGCACGGCGCCCACCGTCACGGCCTTGCCGTTGCCGGCGTTCTTGTCCGAAAAATAGCCGCTCAGGCCTGACAAGATCACATTTTCCGAGCCGACGAAACCGCTCAAGGTACCGCCCGTTAAGCGCGCGTCGGCCTTGCCATCGTAGATTTTGTCTTGCGCCGCGACGCCGTCGAGCGTCAGCGCCTTGGGCCGGATGGTGCCCGTGATGACGGCGTCCGTGGCGGCCAGGATATAGTTGCCGCTGTCGGCGCCAGCCAGCGTGATATCGCTGACATACACCGTTTTGCCGCTGCCCGCATTCTTGTCCGCGAAATTGCCTCTGGCGGAGACCACGGCAAGACTGTCGCCGCTCACCATGCCGTGCAAGACGGCCGAAGCGCCGCTCAGGCTGGCACGCAGGCCGCCGTCATAGACCTTGTCGTCGGCCTTGAGGCCCGTCACGCTGCTGATGGTGGCCCTGGTGATCGCGCCGCTGAAGTCGCCGATTGGCGCCAGCGTATAGTTGCCGGCCGCACTGCCACCCAGCGTGGCGCTGGCCGTAATGACGAGATTGTTGCCGACATTCTTGCTGGCATAGGAGCCGGATAGCAAAAAGTTCAGCTTGGCCACGTCATCGCCCAGCACGCCACTGAGGCTGCCGCCAGACAGGACGGCGGAGGTGTTGCCGTCGTACACCTTGTTGCCCGCCGAAACGCCATTCAGGCTGATCTGGCGCGGCGTAATGGTCACGCCGCCATCGACATAGCTAATCAGGTAGCCATTCTGGGCCGAGGAATACACGCCGCTGGCCCGCACCACATAGTTGCCGGCATTGACCGGACTGCCGGACGCGTTGTCATAGGTCAGCGAGCCTTGCAGCAAGGAAGGATCGACCACCCTGGAATAGCTGACGGTGACGGGATCGCTGGCCAGACCATCATAGACCTTGCTGCTATGCGACACCGTCACCACCAGGGGCGTCAGGAAGGAACGCAGCAATGGCGTGCTCTGTCCTTCGTAAATCACCCAGGTATTGTTCAAGTCCCAGGCCGGGCTGCCCGCGCCGTTGCTGCCGTTGTAGCTGGCCAGTTTTTTCAGCTCGGCCGAGCTCAAACCTGTGCCGCCCTGGCTGCCCGCCTGCCCGCTGACCTGCGTATCCCAGTAACTGCCCGTGGCATCGGCGGCGGAGGCGCCGCCTGCCAGCCCGCCCAGCCCCGTTGCGCCGCTGACGGCAACGGCCGCATAGCTGTTGCGGATGCTGCCGCCGTGGCTGTCGCCAGCCAGGCCACCCACATTGACGCCGCCCGTCGCGCTGCCCGCCGCGTAACTGTTGACGATTTCGCCCGTATTGCTGCCCACGAGGGCGCCAACCTGCGCATCGCCCGCGACATTGCCGGTAACGAAACTGCCGCTGATTTTGCCCGCGCTCGCGCCGGCAAGCGCACCCACATCGCTGCCGCCGGTGATCCTGGCGTCGCTCAAGCCCAGGTCCGAGATGCTGCCGTTTTTGCCGAGACTGCCGATCAGGCCGACGGCAGCGCCTCCCTGCCGGAAGATGCGCAAGTCGGAAATAATGTGGCCGGCGCCATTGAGGCTGCCCGTGAACGGCGACGCGGCATCGCCGACAGGCACGAAACCGCCGCCGGTCCAGATATCGCCGCCGGCCGTCGCCCCTGCGCTGAAGCTGCTGCCCAGGGTATAGGCTGCCGCCTTGTCCATCGCCATCAGCTGCAGCTGGTGTGGGGAATTGATGGTGGTCGAGTATTCGCCGCTGAACATCGGCAAGGTGCCGCCCTTGCCGTTCATGCTGCCGTCCGCTCCCACCGTCACCCAATTGTTGCCCGTGGCGCCAGTTGCCGTCGTAAAGTTAAATGAGGTATAACTCGATGGATCGCGCATCGCACCGTCCGCCAAGCCAACGATATTGCTCGTTCTGCCGTTGCCTTGGCCCAGGCCCGTCAGGCCGTGGTTGGCGCTGCTGTTGTAATAGGCATTGCTCACGTTGCCACCGAAATCATTGTAGCCAACGATGCCGCCCCGGTTATCGTGCTGCGCATTGACCGCGCCGAAGGAATAGACATTGTCCACACTCCCCCGGTTCCGGCCGACGATGCCGCCCGCATAGTTGCCCGCATTGACGCTGCCGGTGGCATAGCTGTTGCTGATCCTGCCCGCATAAACGTCACCGACGAGGCCGCCAAAACCCTGCTCGGACTGCACATCGCCGGAAGAGTAGACATTGCCGGTCGCATAGCTGTTGCTGATCGTCCCGCCCAGCCGGCCAGCCAATCCGCCGGCGATGGAACTGCCCGTCACGCTGCCCGTCGCATAGCTGTCGCTGATATTGCCTGAGGTGAATGCCGCCAGGCCGCCCGTAAAGACATCGCCCGCGATGTCGCCCGTGGCAAAGCTCTTCGCGATGGTGCCAGCGTTTTCAAGCACCAGCCCCCCGGCCGTGCCCTTGACTACGGTCACCGTCATGCTGCTGCTACTGTTGCTGACGATGCTGCCACGTTGATTTTCAGCAACCAGCCCGGCTGCACCGCCACCATAATTCGGACTGTGCTCGATACTGCCGCTGCTGCGGCTGTTGTTGATCACGCCGCTATTCACGCCCACCAGGCCGCCCGCGTAAATATACCCCGTCAGCTTCAGCTCCCCGTACGCACTGACGTTATCGATCAAGCCCGCGTTTCTTGCCGCCAGCATACCCATCCGGATCTGCCCGTACTTGCCTTCCGGCGCCTGTATCCGGGTATTGACCAGATTGAGGTTGCGCACCACGCCCGACGCGCCGATGGCGCCAAACATGCCGACATCGGCATAGTCCGTCAGCCGGGTGAGGGACAATCCCGTGACGTCATGGCCAAGGCCGTCAAGCCTGCCCGTGAATGGCGTGCCTGCGCCACCGATAGGCACGAAGCCCGTGCCACCGCCCCAGTTGAGCGTGGCATTGGCGTCGATGTGGCGGCCCAGCGCATAGTTGCCTCCCAGGTTAGCATTCATGCCCTGCAAATCGGCTGCGCTCAGGCTGCCAGCAGTACCTACGCTGTTGATCACCGTATAGCTGATCACTGCGCCATCCGTGCCCTGCCTGGTGCTGAAGTTATTACCCGATGGCAAGTCCACTTCCGCCTTCACGTTGTAGGTGGACAGGTTGCCGGCGGCCACACCGCTCTGGCCATACTCGAGCGCCAGGCTGGCCGTGCCGGAACCGCGCAGCGGCGCATTGATATTGATATTGTTGTGCGCCGTCAAGGTCAGCTTGTTGGCCGACCAGCTGATCGTGTCGTTGACATTGATGTTGCCTGCGGCGCCGCCGCTGGAGACCGTTGCGATGGTGACATTGCTGGACTTGAGCGCATTGCTGTAAAACGCGCCGGTCTGGTTGCCGCCCGATGCCGCGATCGTGAAATCGGTCGGGTCGATCAGCCACATGCCCGTCGCGCCCTTGGCCGACGCCGTCGTCACCTTCAGACCATCGTCGATCTTCACGTGCGCGGCCGAGGTGTCGATGAAGCCGCCATTGCCGCCCTCGGGCGCGCTGGCGTCCAGGGTGCCCGCCGCGTTTACCGTGCCGCTTTGCATGTCGCCCAGCAGCTTGATCGTGCCGCCGCGCGTGTCGATGCTGTGTGCCTCGATCACGCCCGTGTTGTTGACCACGGTTTTCAGCAAGTCGCCCGCCGCCTGCGCCGTCAGCACCACGCTGCCGCCATCGGCCTGGATCAAGCCGCCGTTATTGACCAGTGCGCCTACGGCACCCCGGTCCACCGCCACGTTCAGCAAGCCATCGCCCGCCACGTCCAGGGTGATGGCGCGGCCCGCCGCCAGGGCCACCGAGCCCAGGCGGGCCTGGATCGTGCCCTCGTTCGACACCTGCGCACCCAGCAAGGCCACATAGCCGCCCGGCGCGCTGATGCTGCCCTGGTTCAAGACCTTGCCCGTGCCATTGCCGGCAAACTGGTACTTGCCCGCCATGAAGTCGGCGTTGCTGATATCGAGGGTCGAGGCCACCAGGCCCGCCGTGTTCACGGACGCGCCGTGGCCGAACAGCACACCGTTCGGGTTGACGATGAACACCTTGCCATTGGCCGACAAGTTGCCCAGGATGGTCGTGCCGTCATTGCCCAACACGCGGTTCAGGGCCACCGCGTTGCTGTTGGGCTGCTGGAACTGCACCGATTCGCCCTTGCCGATATTAAAACTGGCCCAGTTGATGACGGCGTTCTGGCTGCCCTGTTGGATCACGGTATTGCCCGGCGTACCATTGATGGAAGCCTGGCCCGCCACCACCGTGCCACCCGCCGGCCCCGCCAGGGCCAGGGCCAGGGAACCATACCCGAGCATCAGCGCCGCCGCCATGCTGGTCAGGGCGAAATGCGCGCCGCCCCCGCTGCTGCCCGGCATCGAGCGCTTGCCGGCGGATTTGACGTTTTCGGAAACGGCGGCGTAAGCGCCGGTGGCCTGGTTCCAGATGGAGCGGTAGATGCGGTTCATGGCAGTGTCCTGATAATCTTGATTTAATTTATTTTCAACATCTAAAAAACCGTAGCGAGCGGATGTGAGTTGCGGCTGAGAAGCGCAGCTGTGCGCACGCACAGTGAGCATCGCAAGCTGCAAATCGCGACGCGCAGTAGGTTTTTAAAAGTACTTGACGGCTTGCAGCCAGAAGCGGCCTGCCGCATCCGGTGCCGAGGTCGCCTTGGCATTGCCCAGCTTGTGCGCGTAATACGCCTTCAGCACGAGCGCGTTGGCGCCCGTCCACGTCGCGCCCACACCGGCGCCGCTCAGGGTGCGGCGGTTCTCGCCGGCGCTCCAGGCATCGCGGTTCAGCTTGACGGTGCCCGTATCGGCAAACGCCAGCACCTGCAGCTGGCCGGGAAAGGCCGTGAACGCCGTCACGTTCTGGCGCAGTTCCACATTCAGCACATAGCCTTGGTCGCCATACGCCTCGCCGCCCGGATAGGCGCGCACGCCGCCCACGCCGCCGATGCCCATCTTTTCGGACACATCGAGGTTTTTCGACGCGGCCTGGCCACTGAGAGTGCCGAACAGGCTCGTCTCGCCGCCCAGGCTTTGCACGCGCGCGCCATTGAAGGCAAGCTTGTGGAAGTGGCCGTTGCTCTTCACCGTCACCTGGTCGAGCGCCAAGGTTGCCGGCGTCCCGATATCGATCTTGCCCGTGGTGTACGTGACGGAATACGTGCTGGCGCCGCCACCGCCCCAGCCATCCTTGCTGTCGCCATTCAGATTCAGCATCCACACCTTGGCCTTCTTGTCGTTGACGCTGCCCGTCGATTCCGTACGGTCCTGGAAGGTCTTGTCGTCATAGCTGACCTGCGCATACAGATTGTTGCTGCGCGAGCGGATCAGCGGATAACTGCCGTAGGCGCTGGCGATCTTCGCCGTGCCCTTGGCGTCGAGCACGGCAAATTCCTTGCCCAGCTTGTAGTCCATATACGTGTAGGCGCCGCCCAGGCGCAGCAAGCCTGCCTGCCCCTGGTAGGCCAGGCGGCCATAGTTCAAGCCGTCGGCCGAGGTGAACGCGCGCACGGTGGCCACGTCGCCGATGCCGGCCAGTTCATTGATGTTCAGGGTGGTGCCGATGCGGTTGCGGCCCGTATAGCGGTTGCCCTGGTTATCCAGGTCGATGCTGCCGTTGAACCGCGATCCCGGCTGCACGTCGACGATCAGGTCGGACGCGCCCAAGGACGCCCCCGGCGCCAGGGTCGAGCTCACCTGCACGCCCGGCAAGTCCGACAGCAGCAGCAAGCGCCGCTCGAGCGGCGCCGTGGCGATCGCCTGCCCGTCCAGGCCCGCCAGCACGGTGCCGGCCAGGCCATTGGACAGATTGCTCTGGTTGCGCAGTTGCACCTGGCCATACTGGCCAGGCAAGACGTTGATCGTGACAACGCCATCCTGGATATCTTGCGCGGGCAGATAGGCTTGCGCCAGGAAATAGCCGCGGTTCTGGTAATAGCTGGCAATTTTGGACGCCATGGCGCGCAGCTCGCCCAGGGTCAGCTCGCTGCCCGCGGTAAACCCCGTGGCGGCGACCAGTTCGCTCTCGGTGAAGACTGGCGGTGCCGTGATCTGCAGGCGCTGCACGGTGATGCGCGTGGTGTCGCCCACCGTGGTGGCGGGCACGTTGCCCTGCTGGACACGGATGGCGGGCGGCGCTTTCGGCAACGGCGGTGCGGCGGGAATCTGCTGCAGCTGGCTGCCGGCGCCAGGAGGATCGACGGCCCAGGCGGTCTGTATCAGCGCCAGCAAGGGCAGCAAGGTCAGGGGAAGTAGTTTACAACGCAAGATAAGCCTCTCGGTCGCCGCTGGGGCATGACGAACATGAATAAAGGAAAAAGCATGCGGTGCCGGCAGCGGGCGCCATGCCTCAGGCGCAGGCAGCCATGGCCCTACGCACTGCGTGGCGGATACGCGCTTTGCTGCCGCGCTTGACCGCGCTGCCATTACAGAAAGCCAAATAAAATTTCTTTGTGGGAATGTAACAAGAATGGGAAATTTATAACGGAGCAAATCTGAGCGATTCCCGACAAATTCAGTCGGGATTTACGGCTCGCTGCGGCATGAAGATGAGGGAACTTGGGGAATGCGGCGGGCGCCACGCAAAAAGCAAGGCAAAAAAAGCCCGCTACAAGGAGCGGGCTGAATCTATTTTCTTGGAGGAGAATAGAGGAGACGGGTGAATTATGCTGCATCGCGGCATATCAATCCAATTGATTGTTGAAATGATAGAAATACGCCAGACAGATAACTGACGGGGCGAAAAAAAACCGGCTCCGCGAGGAACCGGTTTTTTACGGCACAACAACGTTTACTTTGCTGCCGCCACCGGCGTTGCCTTGGTGTCCGCGCCATACGGCAAGACCTTGGACGCCATGCGGGTATCGGCCTTGATCAGCGCCACTTCGTCGGCCAGGATGCGCGCCGCTTCGTTCAGCAGCACGTCCTTGGCGCTCTTGGCGGCCGTTTCAGCGTCCAGTTCCGCGCTCAGGGCCCGCTCGTCGCCCTGCAAGCCGTCGTCGGTGCGCAAGGCGCCCTTCACGGCGGCGATCTGCTTGGCCGTCTTGCTGGCCGCTTTCGCGCCTTTCAGCACGTCTTTCGGATCAGGAATCACCACCAGGTCGTCGGACGGATTCGAAATCTGCGCGATCAGGCGTTTTTCACGGGCCTTGGCGCGCGCTTCCTGGGCATCGCGCTCCTTGCGGCGCACGGTTTCATTGAGCGAGATCTGGTTTTCCTTGCGTTGCTTGACGACCAGGGCTATGTCATCGAGCAAGTACTGGAAATCCTTGTCCTTGGCCACGCGCGCTTCATGCTTCTTGTCCAGCAGCGGCACGATTTCCTTCAGGTCGCCCGTCGGCATGTATTGCGCCGGCTTGATGGCCACCCATGGCAGGGCATTGTCATAGCTCGATTCGCCGAAGTTTTCCGTGTCCGACATGGCTGGCAGCTTGATGTCGGGCGTGACGCCGCGCAGCTGCGTGGTGCCGCCATTGATGCGGAAGAACTGGGCGATGGTCATTTTCAGCTCGCCGAAACGGGCTTTCTCGCTGCCGCCGAAACGGTCGAGGTTGAACAGGGTCTGCACCGTGCCCTTGCCGAAGCTGCCTTCGCCGATGATCACGCCACGGCCGTAGTCCTGCACGGCGGCGGCGAAAATCTCGGAAGCGGAAGCGGAGCCGCGGTTGATCAGCACGCCCATCGGGCCATCCCAGGCCAGGCCCGCGTTCGTGTCGCTTTCCACATCGACCTTGCCTTCGGCATTGCGCTGCATCACGACAGGGCCTTTGTCGATGAACAGGCCCGTCAGTTCGACGGCTTCGTTCAGCGAACCGCCGCCGTTGTTGCGCAAGTCGATGAGGACGTTGTCGACCTTGTCCTTCTTCAGCTCGCCCAGCAAGCGGCTGACGTCGCGCGTGGCGCTCTTGAAGTCCTTGTCGCCGCGGCGGCGCGCTTCGAAGTCCTGGTAGAAGGTCGGCAGGGAAATGACGCCGATGCGGCGCTTGACGCCGTTGTCGCGCACTTCGATGACGGATTTCTTCGCTGCCTGCTCTTCCATGCTGATTTTCTTGCGCACCAGCGGCAGGACCACGTGCTTGGCATCGGGGCCGGCGTCGGCCGGCAGGATGTCGAGGCGCACGGTGGAATCCTTGGCGCCGCGGATCAGCTGCACCACGTCGTCGATGCGCATGCCCAGCACTTCGGTGATGGGGCCGCTTTCGCCCTGCCCCACGCCCACGATGCGGTCGCCCACTTTCAGCTTGCCCGACAAGCCGGCCGGGCTGCCTGGCACCACTTCGCGCACGACCGTGTATTCGTCGCGCGTCTGCAGCACGGCGCCGATGCCCTCGAGCGACAAGCGCATGGCGATGTCGAAGTTATCCGAGGCGCGGGGGCCCAGGTAATTGGTATGCGGCTCGATCGACATGGCGTAGGCGTTCATGAAGATCTGGAACACATCCTCGCTGTTGAGCTTGCGCGAACGGGTCGTGTAGCTTTCATAGCGCTTGTCCAGCGTCTCGCGGATGGCCTTGTCTTCCTTGCCCGCCAGTTTCAGGCGCAGCCAGTCGTTCTTGACGCGCTTGCGCCACAGGTCGCGCACTTCCTCGTCGTTCTTCGGCCAGGCGGCCTTTTCGCGGTCGATCTGGTAGCTTTCGTCGGCCGTGAAGTCGAACTTGGTTTTCAGCAGCTCACGCGCATACGCCATGCGCTCGTCGAAACGCTGCTGGTACAGGTTGTAGATGGCAAACGGCGCCGTCAGGTCTTCATTGATGATGGCGTCATCGAGCTTGGTGCGCAGCGGCGCGAAACGGTCGATGTCGGCCTGCACGAAGAACAGTTTTTCCGCGTCCAGGGACTTGAAATAACGGTCGAAGATTTTCTCCGACATGGCGTCGTCGAGCGGCATGGCCTTGTAATGGACGCGCGTCAAGACGCGCGATGCCCACAAGGCGGCCTGCGTTTGCTGGGCCAGCGGCTTCATGGGGGGCGGAGGAGCGGCGCTCTTGTCCGTCTGGGCTGCGCCAGCGTGGGCTGACAGTGCAAGCACCAGGGTGACCAGCATCATTTGCTTCTTCATCGGCTTCTCCGAAAATTAGTTAAATCAATTCCAGGCGGCGCAGCTGCTCATGCGCCAGCCAGCAAGACAGTAAGGGGAATACACGACTGGTCTGCATATTATTCTACAGGATACGGCCTGGCAGTCTCCCATGGAATATCAGTTTCTTCCCGGAAGCTTAAACGCGGATTAAAGGCGGCGTCTCATTCATTACAAAGTGAAACATTCGTGAGCATATGCATCGCCCGCCAGTCCCCGCAAATCGCAATACACCCATGCAAATCCGAAAAGTCAATGGGCTATTTCTGCAATCCTTGATCCAGGTGATGTTTTTATGCGAAAAAGTAATTCTTGCGGGAAACACTTAGTAACAAAACGCAAGCGACATGCTATCATCGCGCCCTGAAATCCAGCTTGCCTGCGCGCGGCTCCCACGCCCGTACGCCTCCGTTTCAAGCGCATTCCCCACCAGATCCCCTCCCCGCGTGTCATGTCATGACCAGGAATGGCCGAGCTGATTACCATTTGCCAGACTCACACTATGCCTACAATTTCCTTCTCCCTCCGCCACTGCAGTGTCGGCGGCAAGATTACCGTCTTCACGTTTGCGCTGGTCAGCCTGATCCTGGCCAGCCTGACTGCACTGATGAGTATCAACACGTCCCGCGTGCTGGAACAGCGCGCCGAAGCGGCCGTCACCAGCGAACTCAATAGCGTCATGACGACCACAGAAGTCTTCCATACGGCCATGGTCAACGAGGCGGCCAGCTTTGCCCGCCTGTTCGCGGCCGAATTTCCCGGCCCGTTCACGGTCGACACGGGCGCCATGGTGGCCGTGGCCGGCAAGGCCACGCCCGCCCTGGCCAACGGCGGCAAGGTGCTCAACCTCGATACGGCCCTGGTCGACCGCTACACGGCGCAGACGGGCGTGATCGCCACCATCTTTGCCGCCAACGGCGATGAATTCGTGCGCATCAGCACCTCGCTGAAGAAGCAGGATGGCGAACGGGCCGTCGGCACCCAGCTCGACCACAACCATCCAAGCTACGGGCCGCTGCGCGCGGGCCAGCGCTTCGTCGGCATGGCCACCTTGTTCGGCAAGCAATACATCACCCAGTACGACCCCGTGCGCGATGCGGGCGGCAAGGTGGTCGGCGTGCTGTTCATCGGCCTCGATATCAGCAAGAATCTGGCCATGCTGAAAGACAAGATCCGCCAGGTCAAGATCGGCCAGACGGGCTACATCTATATCGTCGACACGGCGCCCGGCGCCAACTACGGCCACATGGTGCTGCACCCGAACAGCGAAGGCAAAAGCGCGCTCGACTTCAAGGCCAGCGACGGCCGCCCCTTCATCCAGGAGATGCTGGCGCAAAAGGACGGCGCCATGCGCTACACGTGGATGGCGCCCGGCGAAACGGCTGCCCTCGCACGCGAAAAGCAGCTGTACTACCGTCAATTCAAGGATTGGCAATGGATCATCGCGGGCGGCACGTTCACGGACGAGATCACCGTGGAAGCGCGCCAGCTGCGCAACCAGCTGGCCATTTCCGGCTTCGTCGCCCTGCTCGTCTTTGCCCTGCTGCTGTACTGGCTGGTGCGCGCACTCGTGTCGCGCCCGCTGGCCGCCGCCGAAACGGCCGCCGCGCAAATTGCCGCCGGCGACCTGACCGTGCACCTGGATACGAACAGCCACGACGAGATCGGCCGCCTGCTGCGCGCCATGAACCGCATCAGCGACAACCTGTCGCAAGTGGTCAGCAACGTGCGCGGCAGCGCCGGGCAGATCGCCACGGCGTCCGGTGAAATCGCCAGCGGCAACCTGGATCTGTCGAGCCGCACGGAACAGCAAGCCAGTTCACTGGAGGAAACGGCCGCCTCGATGGAAGAATTGAGCTCGACCGTCAAGCAGAACGTGGAGCACGCGCAGCAGGCAAGCCGCCTGGCGCAGGCCTCGTCCGGCCTGGCAGCCGAAGGCGGCGCGGCCGTGGCGCAGGTGGCCAGCACCATGGACGCCATCCGCAGCTCGTCGAGCAAGATCGCCGACATCATCGGCGTGATCGACGGCATCGCCTTCCAGACGAATATCCTGGCCCTCAATGCGGCCGTGGAAGCGGCGCGCGCCGGCGAACAGGGACGGGGCTTTGCCGTCGTCGCCACCGAGGTGCGCACCCTGGCGCAGCGCTCGACGGCCGCGGCGAAAGACATCAAGGATCTGATCCAGGCATCGGCCGGCACGGTGGACCTGGGCCACGCGCAAGTGAGCCAGGCCAGCGCCACCATGGATACCGTGGTATCCAGCGTGCAGCAAGTGAGCACCATCATGGCCGAGATCGCGCAAGCCAGCGAAGAGCAGCGCAGCGGCATCGAGCAAGTCAACCAGGCCATCGCCCAGATGGACCAGGTGACCCAGCAGAACGCGGCCCTGGTGGAAGAAGCGGCCGCGGCCGCCGACGCCCTGCAGGAGCAGGCGCAGGAGCTGAACCAGGTGGTGGGCGTATTCAAGCTGTAAGCGGCGGCAGGATGCTAAGATGGCGCAGACCACAGCGCCAGGAGACCCGATGCACAACGACTATGTTTTGATAGCCCGGCTGATGATACCCACGGATGCGCACGTCATCCGCGGCTGCCTGGCAGCGGCCGGTATCGACGTCATCCTCACGGATGACCAGCACATGCAGGCCAATCTGCTGCTGGCGCCCGCCATCGGCGGCGCGCGCGTCATGGTGCGGGAGAAAGACTTACCGCGTGCCAATGAAATCCTCGCCGCCTTCGAACGGGGCGACCTGGCGCTGGCCGATGATGCCGACGTGGGCGCGCCGGCGGCCGAGTAAACTCAGGCGTAGAAACAGCGCCCGCACGCCTGGCGGTAACTTTCGTTGCCGCCAATACTGATCTGCTCACCTTCCTTGATGCGGCGGCCCTGCTCGTCCACGCGGATGTTCATCGTGGCCTTCTTGCCGCAAGTACAGATATTCTTCAATTCCTCGATATCGTCGGCCAGCGCCAGCAGATAGGCCGAGCCGGGGAACGGTTCGCCCTTGAAATCCGTGCGCAAACCGTAGCAGATGACGGGCACGCCCTTCACTTGCGCCAGCTGGTGCAGCTGCTGCACTTGCGCCGTGCTGAGGAATTGCGCTTCGTCCACCAGCAAACAAGCCACCTGGGGAATAGCGTCCAGGAAATTCGTGTCGGCATGGAAGATATCGACCTGGCGCTGCGGGCCCAGGCGCGAGGTGACCCTGCCCACGCCATAGCGGCTGTCGATGGCCGCCGTGTACAGGCGCACCTGCTGGCCCTGCTCTTCATAGTTGTGCGCGACCTGCAACAAGGCCGTCGACTTGCCCGCGTTCATTGCGGAATACCGGAAATAAAGTTTTGCCACTGCCGCCTGCCCTGTTCGTCTGGTTTTTCAGGATACTGTTTAGCACCTTTTCGAGGCGTGATTATAAATCGCAATGGCGGGCTTGCAGCAGCTTAATACGGGCGCCATTGCCGAGGCAAGGCGCCTGAAAACGGTGCATACTGCGATGGTTCACATTCCCGGGCATATGCGAAAGCCGCATATGCAAGCATTAAAACATTCGTTCGCAGGCCATGTCCGCAAGCCTACACTCCGCCCTTTTGCACGGAAAGCGGCTCGGGACACAATCCGGAGCGGCTGTTTCGCTGACAGGAGCCACCATGAATGACCGAATGCCCCCCCCACCCTCGCCGCCGGCGTTATACAAGCTGATCGGCAATACCCCGCTGGTCGAAGTGACCAGGCTCGACACGGGCCTGTGCCAGCTGTTCCTGAAACTGGAATCGCAGAATCCCGGCGGTTCCATCAAGGACCGCATCGGCCTGTCCATCATCGAAGCGGCCGAAGCCGACGGCCGTTTGCAGCCGGGCGGCACCATCATCGAAGCGACGGCCGGCAACACAGGCATCGGCCTGGCCCTCGTCGGCCGCATCAAGGGCTACCGCGTGATTCTGGTGGTGCCCGACAAGATGTCGACGGAAAAAGTGCTGCACCTGAAAGCCCTGGGCGCGGAAGTGCACACCACGCGCTCGGACGTGGGCAAGGGCCATCCCGAGTACTACCAGGATTACGCGGCGCGCCTGGCGCGCGAACTGCCGGGCGCCTTCTTTGCCGACCAGTTCAACAATCCCGCCAATCCGCTGGCCCACGAAACGACGACGGCTCCCGAAATCTGGGAGCAAAGCGGGCATGACGTGGACGCCATCGTCGTCGGCGTGGGCTCGTCCGGCACCCTGACGGGCCTGACACGCTACTTCCGCAAGGTGCAGCCGAAGCTGGAATTCGTGCTGGCCGACCCGCAAGGCTCCATCCTCACCGAATACATCGAGTCAGGAAAAGTATCGGACACGAGCGGTTCGTGGGCCGTGGAAGGCATCGGCGAAGACTTCATTCCCTCGATCGCCGACATGGACAGCGTGCGCCGCGCCTACACCATCAGCGACCAGGAAAGCTTTGATTCCGCGCGCGCCCTGCTGCTGGCCGAAGGCATCCTGGGCGGCTCGTCCACGGGCACCCTGCTGGCCGCCGCCCTCAAGTACTGCCGCGAACAGACGACCCCGAAGCGCGTCGTCACCTTCGTGTGCGACACGGGCACGCGCTACCTGTCGAAGGTCTACAACGATGGCTGGATGCGCGACCAGGGTCTATTGCAGCGCGCGCCGTCCGGCGACTTGCGCGACCTGATCGGCCGCCGCTACGACGAGGGCGACGTGGTCAGCGTGGCGCCGGGCGACACCCTGCTCACCGCCTTCAACCGCATGCGCGCCAGCGACCTGGCGCAGCTGCCCGTCATCGATGGCGGCCAGCTGGTGGGCATCCTCGACGAATCGGACCTGCTGCTGCACGTCTCCGGCGACGCCGCCCATTTCGCGTCGCTGGTGGGCGCCACCATGACGAGGCAGATCGAAACGCTGGCGCCGTCAAGCGGCTTGCCCGCCCTGCGCGCCACCCTGGACCGGGGCCTGACGGCCGTCGTCGCCGACGCCGACGCCTTCTATGGCCTGATCACCCGCTTCGACCTTCTCAACCACTTACGCAGGACACTATCTTGAGCCAGCACACTCCCCGCAAGAGCCACCTCGCCACCCGCGTCATCCACGCCGGCCAGTCGCCCGATCCGTCGACGGGCGCGATCATGCCGCCCATTTACGCCACCTCCACCTTCGTGCAGGACAGCCCCGGCGTGCACAAGGGACTCGATTACGGCCGCTCGCACAATCCCACGCGCTGGGCGCTCGAGCGCTGCGTGGCCGACCTGGAAGGCGGCAGCGCAGCGTTTGCGTTCGCCTCGGGCCTGGCCGCCATCTCGTCCGTGCTGGAATTGCTGGACGCGGGCAGCCATATCGTGGCCGGCGACGACATGTACGGCGGCACCTACCGTTTATTTGAGCGCGTGCGCCGCCGCTCGGCCGGCCACCAGTTCACGTATGTGGACCTGACCAATCCCGAAAACCTGCTGGCCGCGCTGCGCCCGGAAACGAAGATGGTGTGGGTGGAAACGCCCACCAACCCCATGCTGAAACTGGCGGACCTGCGCGCGATTGCCGACATCTGCCGCGAGCGGGGCATCATCGCCGTGGCCGACAACACGTTTGCCAGCCCGCTGGTGCAGCGCCCGCTGGAACACGGCTTCGACATCGTCGTGCACTCGACCACCAAGTATCTGAACGGCCACTCGGACATCATCGGCGGCATCGCCATCGTGGGCGCGGAAGAACGCCAGGCGGAATGGCGCGAGCAGCTGGGCTTCTTGCAAAACTCCGTGGGCGCGATTGCGGGGCCGTTCGACAGCTTCCTGGCCCTGCGCGGCGTGAAAACCCTGGCCATCCGCATGCAGCGCCATTGCGAAAGCGCCCTGGCGCTGGCGCAGTGGCTGGAGCAGCAAAAGGAAGTGCGCAAGGTGTTCTATCCGGGCCTGGCATCGCACCCGCAGCACGCGCTGGCGCAGCGCCAGATGGACGGCTTCGGCGGCATCATCTCCATCGACCTCGATACCGACCTGGCGGGCGCGCGCCGCTTCCTCGAGCGTTGCGAAGTGTTCGCCCTGGCCGAAAGCCTGGGCGGCGTGGAAAGCCTGATCGAGCACCCGGCCCTGATGACGCATGCCAGCATCCCTGCGGAACAGCGGGCAAAGCTGGGCATCGGCGACGGCTTGATCCGCCTGTCCGTGGGCATCGAGGATATCGAGGATCTGCGCCACGACCTGCGCACGGCGCTGGACGCGATTTGATATTTCAAATCAACCCAGGACCAGAACGACCGGGGTCGTACCCTGAGGGTACGACCCCAGCTCTTGCTGCGGGTTTCCTTATTCCCCCGGCCGGTACCTGCGTTCCAGGTGCTTCGCCACGTCTTCGGGATAGAACAACACTTCCTTGAACTCGCCGCGCGCATACATGGCCGCCTGGTCCCTGAAATGCGGGGAGCGCGGGTCGCCGCTCTGGCCGCCGGCGAGAATGCTTTTCGCCTTGATGCGGGGACCGAATTCCACGGCCGCCACAAAGCTGTTGCCACGCTCGCCGTAGATCCTGCGCGTGGTGCTCTTGCTGCTCTGGCCGTACGCGGCCAGCGCGCCCCAGTTGCCGGAGGCGTAAGGCACGGGCAGGCTCGGCTGCGCATCGTCGAACGGCTGCACAATATCTCCCGTCAGGCGCTGAAAGCGGTTGATCTCGCCCCACGGCGTTTGCCAGTTGCCGAAATCGCGCTGCAGTTTATCGGCCGCCGTCGCCAGTGCCGCCAGGCGCTGCGCTGCGCTGACCTTGTCCGTGGCCATGAAGTCGACCACAGGCACGCCCAGTTCCCTCGCCTGCTTGCCCGCCAGTTCGGCCAGCTCCTGGCCCCAGAACACGGCCAGCGAGGTGGCCGTGGAATCGAGCGCATAGCGCCAGTCCCAGGCCCGCAGCAGCGCGATCTTGCCGGCCAGCGCCAGCTGTTGCGCGTCGCCGGCCGGCAGCGCATCGTATGCCGCGAACAGCGGCGGCAGCAGGGATTCGAAGGCAGTCAGTTCGCTGTCGTAGGAGGCGGCGATCAGGCTGTCCAGGGTAAAACCGGTCTTGTTCTGGAAGACCTTGACGGCGTGCAGGCCGCGCGCGTTTTCGCCATACACGGACATGTAGGCCGGATAGTCGCTCTGGCGCGGACTGTTGGCGCCGGCCGCCGAATACGGCCAGTTGTTCGTGTTCTGTATCCAGCCATTCTTCGGATTGAACAGGGTGATGGTTTGCGCCACCGTGTGCAGTCCCTGCCACTCGGTGGCCGGATCGCTGCCGTCGACGGGCTGCTTCCAGTTGAAGCGCGGGTCGCGCACGGGGATGAAATTGCCGTGGAAATAGGCGATATTGCCATCCGCATCCGCATACACGGTGTTGTTCGACGAATTCGTGCGCAATTCCATCGTCTTGTAGAACGCCGCATAGTCGCGCGCCTTGGTGCGCGAGTACGATTGCGTGAGCGCCTTCAAGGGCTCGCTCATCAGCCGCACGGCCACCCATTTGCCGTCCTGCGCGCGCACGATGGGACCGTGGTGGCTGTAATAGACGGTGATGGTTTTCGACCCCATGGCGCCATCGGCCAGTTTATATGGCAAGGTGATGGGCACGGCTTTCAAGGGGCGTAAGCCGCCGTCATAGCGGTAGAACCAGGCGCCGTCCTTGTCCACGATGCTTTCCAGGTATTCGTCGATGACGTCGCCGCCGCCCGAGGTATGCATCCAGCCGAGGCGCTCATTGAAACCCTGGTAGACGAAGAACTGGCCCCAGGTGACGGCGCCATATGCGTTCAAGCCTTCGCTGCTGCTCATGTGCACTTCGGGACGGAAGTAGAACGAGGTGTGCGGGTTGATCATCAGCAGCGCATGGCCATTCCTGGTGATGGCGGGCGCGATGGCAAAGCCGTTCGAGCCGCTTGGCTCGGGGTCCAGGCCCGACGCCAACCCGGCTTCGACGCTGGCCAGCGCCACGGCGGCAGGACTGGCCTGCTGGCCGTAAAACGCCGCGAGCTGCGCCAGGTTGATCGATTCGATATCGCCGCCGATGCTGCCTTCGCTGAAGCTCAAGGCCATCCACGGCTCGAAATGCGCGATCAGCCGCGGCTTCACCTGCGGGTGCGTGGCTAGGTAAAAGTTCAGGCCATCGGCAAACGCATCCATCAACTTGCGCAGCCACGGCGGGCTGGCGCGGTACTGCGCCCGCAAGTCAGCCGGATCGATGAAGAGCTTCATGCGCAAGTCGCGGTACAGCTCCCGTTCGCCCTCCACTTCCGCCAGGCGCCCCATGGCGTTGATGTAATTGAGTTCGACTCTCGCAAAATCGTCCTCGGCCTGCGCATACATCAGGCCAAACACGGCATCGGCATCGCTCTTGCCCGTCACATGGGGGATGCCCCAGGTGTCGCGCGCGATGCTGACATTGGCGGCCTGCGCCTGCCAGCGGGCCATGTCCGCGGCAGCAACGGCGCTGGAAGCGGCGGGCGCGGCCAGCGCGGGAATACTGGCGACGGCGACGGAGGCAAACAGGGCACTGCGACGTAACATGCACAAACTCCAGATCAGGATGCGTCAATCAAGGCGGCGATGCGCTGGTTGAGTTCCACGTTCTCCGCCTGCAGCTGCGCCACCTTCTGTTTCAGGCTGGCGATCTCGCCGCGCAGGCGTTCCGCTTCGGACGGTGCCTGGGCCGCGTTCTCGGCCCACGGCTCGTTGCCCGTCTCCGGGGTATCCTGCGGCACGTGGACTTTCGGCTCGCGCGGCGTGCGCGTGGCGGCGCGCTGTTCGCGGATTTCCTTGGCCGCCTGGCGTAATAACTTCTTGCCGCCGGCGACGGCCGCCACCTGTTCTTCCGGCGGCAGCGACGCCACGGTGGCTGCCGCATTGATGGAGATCGTGCCCGAGCGGACCGCTTCGACCAGTTCCGGCGACGCCGCTTTCTGGATCTTCTCGATCTGGCTGATCTGGTTGCTGCTCAGGCGCGCCGCCTTGGCCACCTCTTCGCGCGTGCTCATGGGTGGCTTCGGCGCGTTTTCGCCTTCGGGCGCATCCTGGGCGCTGACGGGCGCCGGACTGCGCGCGGCGACGATTTCCTTCTTGCGCAAGGCCAGCACGCCGCGCTGGAAGTCCGACACGCTGCGGCGCGCCAGGTGATTGTCGATCATCCACAGCATGACGTCGTCGAGCGAGGTAAAGCTGGTGTTCTGGATGGTCTTGAATTCGATGCCGTGCTGGCGGCAGATGGCGTAGCGGTTGTGCCCGTCGATCAGCACGTCGTTCCACAGCACCAGCGCGTCGCGGCAGCCTTCGGCCAGCAGGCTGCGTTCGAGCGCCGCGTATTCGCTGGCGGTCAGCGGGTCGATATACGACTGCAGCACCTGATTGATAGTGATATTCATGGTTGTCCTCAATATTGCGGCGCGATGGTCCGCGCCGGCACGAATGCTACACCATCCGCCCCCCATACAGCTGATCGAAGTCCGCCATCGTCCGCCACAGTGGAAAAAAGCGCATTTTCCCTTTCTTTCACAGACAACTGAACTTATCATTTGGAAATATTTAGCCCCCCGTCCCTGACGCACGCCGGCTTGTGCATGAGCGCGCCCAGGACAAACAAGGAAATCAATGAAAAAATTATGCCGCATCGCCATCGCTGCCCTGTTACTGAGCGGATGCGCCACCATGGAAGTCCGCGAGACGAGCCGCACGATGGAGCGCATCGGCCATGATCCGCAACTGAACATCGTTTCAAAGGTCACGGCAGGTGAAGCGCTATTGTCCACATTCCAATACACAAGCAAAACGGGCTATCAGATCTACGATGGACGCGCCGTGTCCATCGGCGGCGGGCGCGTTGCCGTCATCCAGGGCGACTTCCTGTACCGCGCCGATATTGAAGGCAAGCCCGCTTACTGCACCGAACGCCAGGTCTTCAACATGCTGCTGCCCGGGATGACCAGGAATGCCTGTTTTGCCGACCGCAACAATGATGGCCTGCTGGACCAGGTGATGGTCGCCAGCGATCTGATGTGGTGGCACGAAGATGTCAACCCCGGCATCAAATTCGGCCCGGGAGTGGAAACCGCGCCTATCGACAGGTCCATCAATTCGCAGTTGCTATACCAGGGCTACAGCAATCACACCTTGCGCATTGCCTACAGAGAGTATGCAGGCGACCTGGCACGGCCGTCGTTTTCGCAAGACTTGTCGTTTGAGATCACCAGTTTTCCCGCGGAAGTCACCTTCCGGAAAATCCGCATCCAGATACGCAGCGCAGGAAATCAAGGTTTGGAATACCAGATCCTTGGCGGCTATTGACCCCCGCGTGCAAGCGGCGACCCAACGAGCCATAGCATGAAAAGAAAGTCCGCCACCGCGCTCATTTTTGCCGTCGCCGCCATCGGCTTCACCTGGGTCAGTCCCTACATCGCCATGTACCGCATCAGCATTGCGGCGAAATCCGTGCGCCTGGAAAACCTGGCGCAGCAGGCCGACCTGCCTGCCCTGCGGGCCAGCGTGGCGCGCCAACTGCGGGCGACGGGCGAAACGGCCAGCGAGGCAGAGTTCAAGGAAATGCTCGACACCATCGTCTCGCCGCCCGGCCTGACGGTACTGATCCTGCACGGCAAACAGGGGCCAGACGGCAAGCGCCACGACTTCGGCATGGCGTACCGCTCGTGGAACGAAGTGGTGCTGCGGCGCACGGGCGCCGGCCCCGCCGCCAGCCAGTTTGTACTGCGCCGCCATGGCATCTGGGACTGGAAATTGACGGACATCACCCTGCCGCCGGAATTACTTTGAAGAAACTTGATCTAAAACAACATTTACATAAACCTCTATATTGATTTTGGGAAATATTATGTAGAATGCCAACACTTCAGGCGCACCGGGTCGCCAGGCATCCGAGAGATTGCACAATGAAAAGAATGATGCTTCTCGCTGTAGTGGCACTGGTCACGCTGGCCGGCGCCTTCTATGGCAGCCCGTATTTCACCATGAACAAGATCCGTGCGGCGACCATGGACGAGGATACCCAGGCCCTGGCGGCGCAGATCGACCTGGCGCAGCTGCGCGGCAGCCTGGGAGAGCAACTGCATGCGCTGTTTTCGGCGCCGGAAGTGGCCGACGACATCAGTCCCGACGTCATCGATCCCTTGCTTGACACCATGCTGATGCCCGAGGGTATCGTCGCCCTGATGAAGCTCAATGACCGCTACGAAAACCCGATCGCCAAGGTCAGCGATATCAGCGGCCGCAAGCGCAATACCAAGCCCGACTACAAGCTGCGCTACACCTCGTGGGACAGCGTCGTGGTGCAGCGCGCCCACAGCAAAAGCCATATCGGCGAGCTGACCCTGGCCCGCGACGGCCTGTGGCGCTGGAAACTGGTATCGGTGGCACTGCCGAAGAACTTGCTGGCCGACGCGTAAGGCGCCGGCGCAGCCCTGCTCCCCGGGCGGTCAGCGCCGGTCCGTCACCCTGCCCGTCGTATCGGCAAACCAGCGGCTATGCGACACCACCTGCAGCGCGCCGGCCGCCACCTGCCCCGCCAGCCACGCCAGCAATTCATCGATGACGGCATACGAAGTCTGGTACGTCGACTCGGGCGTCCTGACGATATCGTGGCCGTTCACAAAGACAAAGCTGTCATTGCCCACCGCCTCTTCGATGGCCGTTTGCACCTGTGCAAACGTGACATCGTTCGTCAGGCTCACGGAAGCCGTGTTCAGGATAAACGCAGCCTTGTCCTTGCCGGTAAAAAACACCTGGTCAAAGCCGCTCTCGGCCGTGTAGCCGGCAGCGCGGGCCGACAGGAAACCGGCCTTGCGCATGGCGTCGATGGCCGTATCGGTCCACAGCGATTCGACCCAGGCATGGTGCGATGGGCCATCGCCGCTGATGCCTGCCGTGCGCATCTGGTCGCGACCCACCTGCAGCGCCGTCACATAATTGGCGGAACCCTGCACCACGACATTGTCGTGCACGCTCTGGTGCAGGATGAAGTCGAACAGGCGCGACGGGTCGTCGAAGCGCACCTTCATGCGCTCGGCCGACATGTAGTCGGGCTGTCCCAGCAGGGATGTGACGATGGCAAACGAGGCAGGCAGCCCGTAATACTTCAGGCGCTCCATCAGATACGTATCCCAGGAAGCAAAGCCGTCGTCAAACGACAGTATCACCGTGGGCAAGGTACGCTTGGGCAATGCCGCAAACATGCCCAGCCAGATCGTTTCCGGCTGCGTGGTGGCTGCGGACAGTTGCACCGTAAACTTGCCGCGCGCCAGGGTCGCCGCCGTCGGCACACCTTCGCAATCGAGCGGTGCGTCCAGCTTGGGCACCCACCATTCATTGTCGATGAACATCACCGTGTCCGCCCCGGCCGAGCCGCCGTAATGCAAGGCATTCAGCGCACCGTACCAGTAATTACTCCATTCGCTATCGCCCAGGTAAATCATGCCGCCGATCTGCATGATGGCGGCATTCGTGGAGCGCAAGGCAAAGGAAAAGCGCCGCAAGTCCCAGCCGAAGGGAATGCGGGGCTGGCCTTTGCCCGTCGCACCCGACGTGCCCACGCGCACGACGGTGCCTGCAGGCAAGCCCGCAGGCAAATCCACGCGCAAGGAGGGATAGCCATCCTTGAACGACATGGCGGCATCGAGCGACACCGTGCAGCCCGGCGACACATCGCTGTCCCAGAAGGACAGGTCGTGCGTGGGCATGAATTCCAGCGGCGTATTGGTGACGGGCGGCGGGGGCATGGAAAAGCGAGGGGGTGCGTCGTGGCAGGGGCTGGTCATGGTGCGGCTTTCAAAAGTACTGCGCGCGGCGCCCGACGGACAAACACCGCACGGCAGAAGATGGTCGATAAACATCGCCTCTGGCAAATCTTTCAGCCTCGGGTACTTGTCAACTATATCATTTGATTGCCAATATACAAATAAATAATGCCAATAGTTCATACTTTTCGCGCCCGCCGTGGCGCAGACGGCACGCCTGGCCTTCACGCCAACGCCAAACGCCCGTGCGGCACTGCTATCATCAGGCTTTGATTTCCATCGGAGGCAGCATGTCAGACCTGGTACAACACGCGCTGGCCCACGCGGGCAAACCGGCCACCACGCCCTGGGTGGTGACCTTGGTCAGCGGCGAAAAACTCACGGGCCCCATTTCCCCGCTCAGCGACGGCTGCTATGCGATCGGCCTGGGACAAATCAAGTATTTTTCCAGCGACAAGGTGGCCTGCCTGAATGTGTCGGGCGCGGGCGCATTCCCCATCTGAAGACGCGGCAGCCCGCGCTCAGGCCGCCAAGCGCTCGGCGCCCTGCTGCGTGAGTTCGGGCAAGCGCGCCAGCGCCGCTTTCAAGGCGGCAAAACACTGGGCGTCGATGGCCGTGTCCACCGTTTCAGCCATGATCTCGAGCGCTTTCGGGATGGGGATCGGCCCCCGGTAAGGCCGGTCGGCCGTAATGGCGTCGAAAATATCGGCCGTGGTAATGATGCGCGTTTCCAGGCTGATATCGTCCGCCGTCAAACCCCGCGGATAGCCCTTGCCATCGAGCCGTTCGTGATGGGCGGCGGCAACGACCGCCAGTTCGGCAAAGGCATGGATACGCGACAGTATCGTTTCCGTGTAGCGCGCATGCTGCTGCACGGCTTGCCACTCTTCCGCGTCGAGTTTGCCAGCCTTGTCCAGCACGCTATTGCTGACACCCAGTTTACCCACGTCATGCAGCAAGGCGCCCCGCTTGAGCCAGCGGCGCCGTTCCGGGGTCACGCCCATGGCTTCGGCAATCATGTCCGTGTACAGGGCCACGCGGGCGCTGTGGCCGCTCGTGTACGGGCTTTTCGAATCGACGACCTGGCCGAACGCGGCGGCGATGTCGTCGAGATAATCCTCGTCGACGGGCACGCAGCGGTTCGCCGGCTCCAGCGCCGCCACGGCGGCCGTGATCTCCTGCGAGCGCAGCATGGACCAGAAATTGCCCGCCTGCGCCGCCCGCTCGAAGGCCTGCACCAGTTGCGGGTCGAACCAGCTGCCCGCGCGCTGGCGCACTTCGGCCTGGGCAGCGCGCGCGCCATCGGCCGTATGAAACACGTCGATGACCTGCGCCAGCAAGGCGATGCGGGAAAACAGGGGGATCGCCGGGCCTGCCAGCTTGTCCGGCTTGCCCTGTCCATTGTGGTGTTCATCGAGGCTGTAGATGCCCTGCGCCACGGATTCCGGAAAGCGCAGCAAACGGGCGATGTCGGCGCCCCGCTGGCAACGCGTGGCGATCAGGTCCTGCGCAATTTGCGGCCCGTCGCGCAGAATCGTCATCACGGCGCGGAAGCGTTCGGCCAGGCCCGCCTTCAGGCCCGTGTGCTTGAGGACGAATTTCAGCACCTGCGGCAGGCTGTCGCCCACCGTCTTGAAGCCTTGCTTGAAAGACAGATCGTCCGTCAGGTACAGCTCGCAGATGCGCGCCGCATTGCTGCTGCAGCCCAGATCCTTGAGCAGCAGGGTGTAGTACAGATTCCACAAGTCTTCATCGGGCATGCCCAGTTCGCGTCCCACATGCATGCCGATCCAGCAGCAGCGGATGCAATGGCCTTCTGGCTGCCCTTCCGTGATGTCGAGCGCCTGGCTCAGGGCGCCGATCAGTTCGGAAAGCTGGATGCCGTCACCGGCCGGCGCGCTTGCGGATATAATTGACATAGTAGAAATATAAGTTTCCCATTTGGAATAATTTATATTCTACGCGAAGTCGGGCTTGGATATGTCTCATGGCAACATCGAAGGCAGGTCCTGCGCCAGGCGGCAACGGCAGGCCGGTAGCGGGCCATCGCGCAATGTGGCATCACAACAACATCGGGTGGCGCAAAAAAAAACGGCGCGCTGTCGCGTTTTCCACACCGCGCCCCAGCCGTTGATACGCCATGGCGCCCGGCGTTTTGTGCTGTCGCAGGGAAAACTGCCGTCGGCCGCACCATTGTTTGCGTTGCCGCATGCCTGCCGGCACTCCACTATGCACCCGCCAGATATTGACGACAAATACGATTTTATTCGTGTATTGAGTCGAAACAGATATGAATAGCCGCCGCTGGAAAATGGCATGAATACCAAAACTTTCCGTGCTAGCATGATTTTTCGTCTAGCGGACTAGCGCCAGCCTGGACCTTTCGAACAACCTTGACCGACAGGAGCCGTTTCATGATGACACCGCATGCCAGCACCGTACGCCACACCCTGATTGCCCTGGCAATCGCTGCCGCCTTTCCCTTGCAAGCGATGGCGCAGGACAGCGTCGCGGAGCCAGCCGCCCCGGCGGCACAGGCCGGTCCCGGCCAGCTGGAAACGGTGATCGTGACGGCGCAGCGGCGCGCGGAAAACATCAAGGACGTGCCCATGTCCATCGCCACCCTGAAAGGCGACAAGCTCGACACCCTGACGGCCGGCGGCGCCGACATCCGCTTCCTCAACAGCCGCTCGCCCAGCGTCTCCGTGGAATCGGATTACGGCCGCACCTTCCCCCGCTTTTACATCCGTGGCCTGGGCAATACCGACTTCGACCTGAACGCCTCACAGCCGGTGGGCCTGGTCATGGACGACGTGGTGCAGGAAAATGCCATGTTGAAAGGCTTTCCCGTGTTCGACGTGGACCAGGTCGAGGTGCTGCGCGGCCCGCAAGGCACCCTGTTCGGCCGCAACTCGCCGGCCGGCGTGATCAAGTTCGATTCCGCCAAGCCCGTCTTCAAGACGGAAGGCTACCTGAGCGGCGGCTTCGGCAAGGATGGCATGAAGAACCTGGAAGGCGCGTTCAACGTGCCCGTCAGCGACACGGTCGCCCTGCGCTTTTCCGGCCAGACGCAGCGCCGCGACGACCGCGTGCACAACCCCCGCCCCACCGGCACGCGCGACTTCGAAGGCTATGAAGACAGCGCCGCCCGCCTGCAGGTGCTCGTCAAGCCCACGCGCGACTTCACGGCGCTGTTCAACGTACATGCGCGCAACCTCGACGGCACGGCAACGCTGTTCCGCGCCAACATCCTGAAACAGGGCACCAACGACCTCGTCGACAATTTCGATTACGGCTCCTACCCGACCGACGGCATCAACCGCCAGCACCTGAAAACCAAGGGCGGCAGCATGCGCCTGAAATGGGACTTGCCCGGCGTGACCCTGCATTCGATCACGGGCTACGAAAAGCTCGATTTCTACAGCCGTGCCGACGTCGACGGCGGCTATGGCGCCGTGTATGCCCCGCCCATGGGCCCCGGCTTCATTCCATTCGTCGTGGAAACGGCCGACGTGATTCCTAACCACAAGCAGATTTCGCAGGAGTTCCGCGCCGAATCGTCTGCCCGCGGCCCGCTGCAATGGATAGGCGGCTTGTTCTACTTCAAGGAAGATATCCAGATCGACAGCATCAGCTTTGACAGCCTGGCACCCGGCAATCCGCAAAACAGCGCCTACGCCACGCAAAACCAGAGCTCGAAATCGTATGCAGCCTTCGGCTCGCTGAACTACACGGTCTCGGAAGCCCTGAAACTGCGCGCCGGCCTGCGCTACACGAGCGACAAGAAGGATTTCTCGGCCAAGCGCGTGGAAGCGACCACGGCCGGCCCCTTCAACTTGCATGACACTTCGCACAACGTCAGCTGGGACTTGAGCGGCACCTATGTGCTGACGCCGGAAACGAATGCCTACGCGCGCATCGCCACCGGCTACCGCGCGCCGTCGATGCAGGGCCGCCTGAACGGCCTGGCCGACCGCCCCTCGTTTGCGGGCGCCGAGAAAGCGCTGTCCGTCGAGGCCGGCATCAAGCAGGACCTGTTCGACAAGCGCGCGCGCCTCAGCGTGGCCGTATTCCAGTACCGCGTGAAAGACAAGCAGCTGACGGCCGGCAGCGGCGCCGTCAACATGAACCAGCTGATCAACGCCGACAAGGCCACGGGCCGGGGCGTGGAACTGGACTTCCAGGCCAATCTCAGCGATTCGCTCAGCATGACCCTGGGCGGCAGCTACAACCACACTGAAATCCAGGACAAGAAACTGTTCGTCCTCAGTTGCGGCAATGCGCAAAACAACCCGGCCAGCGGCTGCACCGTCACCGACCCCGTCGGCCCATTCAAGGGCACGGCCTACATCGACGGCAACCCGCTGCCCCGCGCGCCGGAATGGCAAACCAACTTCACCCTGAAATACAGCATCCCCCTCGCCAATGGCGAGTTCTACGCCTACACGGACTGGGCTTACCGCACCAGCTACAACTTCTTCCTGTATGAAGCGAAGGAATACAAGGCCAAGGAATTGCTCGAAGGCGGCTTGCGCGTCGGCTACAAATGGGACAAATACGAAATCTCCGCCTACGGCCGCAACATCACCAACCAGATCCAGTCGCTGGGCGCCATTGACTTCGACAACCTGACGGGCATCATCAACGAACCGCGCACATATGGGGTACAGTTCAAGGCGACGTTTTGATGCTTGATCGGCGACAATAAAACCCGGCCTCGCTCGTGTTGGGGACGGTTCCCCCCCGACACGGCACCTAAGTTGCTGCCAGAAACCCGCACGCGTAACCGCAACTGGTTTTGTCGGATTTAATCAGGAATACAGGAAATGGCGGGACGCAAAAAAAGCCACTAGCCCGTTGATTGCATTGGGCTTAGTGGCTTTTTTATGCTGCCGAATTCTGTGCGCTGGTGCCCGGAGCCGGAATCGAACCGGCACGCCCTTACAGGCGGGAGATTTTAAGTCTCCAGTGTCTACCAGTTTCACCATCCGGGCAGCGCGGCGAGATTCTAGCACAGGTGATGCTCATAACGCCATTCTGTGCCGAATGGAAGTCATTCTGGATGGCGTCTGCGGACTGGCGTGATCGGACCGGGCGGCGCCGCACGCAATGTAATCGCTGGCTCAGCCCTGCATGGCCATGCTCGGCACTGACCTGTTCGAATGGCATGCAGTGAGCACGGTATTGTCATCGAGGTGGAATTCAACAACCTCGAAACGGTCGACATTTCCATCAAGCTGAACCTGAGCGAGCGCGCGGCCGTCAAGACCGGCGAAGCTGGCCGTCTGGACATCAAGCACCTGGCCGAAATACAGCACATGCCGGCCTAGGCGGACGAGTTCTGGAAGCTGTATGACGGCGATACCCTGCTGGCCGAATAGCGAACGCCCGAGGCGACACCGTGAGCGGCGACCTGCACGCTTTGGCAACCTGGGCCGGCGCGTTGCTGGCCAAGCTGCAGCCGGCCCAGCGCCGCGCCATCAATCACAAAGTGGCCATCGACCTGCGCCGCAGCGAGGCGCAGCGCATCAAGGCCCAACAGGGGCCAGATGGCACAGCCTATCCGGCGCGCAGGCCGCGCGAGGAATTCAAGGGCAAGAATGGACGGATCATGCGGCAGAAGGCGGCGCCGTTCGCCAAGATCCGCACCTCAAAACACCTGAATGTAAAGGCCGCCGGCGACGGGATCGAGATCGAATTCTTTGGCTGGGTGGCGCGCGTGGCGCGGGTGCATCAGTTTGGCCAGCAAGACCGCGTTACCAAAAAAGGCCCCGCCCACAAGTACTGGGAGCAACCCCTGCTGGGCTTGAATGATCAGGATCGGACGTTAGTACTCGAATCACTATTACATCACATCAGATCGGGGTGAATAAAGCGATGAATAGGTGCAAACCGACAGTAGAGAAATTACTACCAAGAAACAATTTAAAATGCTAACATTATTTTTTTTGGTATATTTTATGCAAATCTCTCAGGAGAAATAGTGAAATTTTATTCGGCAAATATCCTCCTCATTTTCATAGCCAGTTTCCTCTCGATATCACCTTCACCTGCCAATGCCGACAGCACCGTACATATACACGAGTGTGGTCCTGGAAAAAATGGGCCTATAAAGAGGATGGTACGGAATATTGCAAAACTGACTATACTCCTAGCCCGATCAATTATGGTTTTGGTGGTGCCAAGCCCGGAGACGGAGGCCAAGGTGGTTCGCCGAAAGCTGCACCTACATATGAGAATAATTCGAATATAGATAAAGACTGCCTGTCCGGTGCTCCACAATCGACTGACAATCCAGTGGTTATCGCTACCGGTGAAAAGCACAAGACAGAAACGGATTTTTTCCCAAGGAGAGTACGGGCTTGGACTGGAACGGACCTATCGCAGCCGCCAGGCAACCGGTACATTTTTCGGGAAAAACTGGCTGTCAAAATATGATGTTCCGAGGATTATTGCCAGCAATGCAGGCTGTATCAGAATGGGTTCCATGTGCATTCCAGCGTCAGCGATGGTCACTGATGCAAGTGGAAAACAGTTTACGCATCGCTACAAACGTGATGTCGGCGAGGAAGGTAGCTATATCTATACGCCAGGTGGTAGCGATACGGTCGGGGAATTGCAATATACCTCCGATGGCTGGACTCTGTTCAAAGGAAAACTTATTTACTCCTATGATACGGGCGGGCGCATTCTTAGCATTGTCAATTTGGCTGGCGTAGGTATTTTTTATGAGTACAACGGCGTTAATCGCGTCAGCAAGATCTCCAATCACATAGGTCAAAACATTCAATTTACCTATGGGAGCAATGGCCTGGTTGCCACAGTGCGCGACTCGGCAGACAGTCAATGGAGCTACGAATATAGTGCTTCTGGCCTCCTGGCAAAAGTGACATCGCCGGGCAACTCACCAGACATTCGACAGTACCATTATGAAAATGCCGATCCAGCCTTGCTCACCGGTATTTCGATCAATGGAGAGCGCTATAGCACCTATAGCTACTATCCAGACAAACGCGTACAGCAAAGCCGTTTGGCCGGCGGTGAGGAAGTCGATACCTTCGTTTACGACGCATCGGGAACCACCATCACGACTGCCAAGGGAGACGTGACACGCCATGGTTTTTCCAACATAAACGGTGAGCTCAAAAACACCAGCATTTCCCGGGCAGGAAGCACTACCTGCAGCGCTGCGGCTGCTGCAAGCAGCTATGACGCCAACGGATATTTAAGTACTACGACGGACTGGAATGGCGTAGTGACATCGTACAGCTACAGCGTGGACGGAAAATTGTTGCAAAAAACGACAGCCACTGGCACACCCGCTGCATCGACTACTCGCAATAGCTGGGGTGGCGACAATATAAACCAAACCGAATTTCTCGATTCGACCAATCAAGTCTATGCGCGCATTCAATACAGCTATGTAAATTCAGGACTGGCGACAGGCAAGCTTGAAAGTACCACGTACTCGGATGTCCTCAGCGGAAGCCAACGTGTGCTGCAATACACCTATAATTTCCATGGCAACGAAGCAATCGCCAGCAGCACAGTCAGCGAGTCGTTGCCATCTGGCGCCGCAACATATACATCCACATACGACTTGTCCGGGAACCTGATTTCACGTACGAATCCCTTGGGACAAGTGGAAACTTGGGGCAACTACAACGGGCTCGGCTTACCGATGACCTATGTGAACCTCAATGGCGTCACGACCAGTTACACCTACGACCCACGCGGTAATATGTTGTCACAAAATACGAATGGACGCACCACCGCTTACACATATAACCATGACCGTCAGATCAGCACGATCAGCAATTCAGACGGCAGTGTGCTGCGCTACAAATACAATGCGGCGGGCAGGCTGGAATCTGTCGGAAATGCGCTCAATGAACTCGTAAACCTGGCTGTCGACGTGCCCGGCAACAGCGTGCGCAACAGTTCCCCCCGCCAATATGCGCAGCTCAATGGTACTGTTCCGGTTGCCGTTGGCACGACGGACTTTAGCGCCACCACCGTCCTTGATTCTTTGGGCCGGCCCTATACTCAACTGGGCAATAATGGCCAACGTGTCGAAAAACGCTACGACAATAATGGTAATCAGACAAGCAGTACGGATGTTCTAGGGCGCGTTACTGATTATCAATATGATGCCGCTAATCGGCTAGTGCACAGCACCGCGCCGGACGGCGGAGTAACAACTTTGGAGTACGATGAGCAGGGCAATTTGGAATCGGTAACCGATCCTCGTCCACTACAAACCCGTTATACCTACAATGGGTTTGGCCAGGTTATGAGCGTCGTCAGCCCAGATACAGGAACCACAACATTCAGCTACGACAGTGCTGGCCGCCTGAGTTCAGAAAGCCGGGCAGATGGTAAAACCATCATATATTCCTGGGATAGCCTTGGACGCAAGCGCTCTCGCGTCAGCAATGGTGTCAGCGAAATTTTTAACTATGACGAAGGCGCATACGGCAAGGGGCGCTTGACAAGCTTTAGCGATGCAACTGGTGAAACCCGCTACACCTATAACGCCCAAGGAGAATTGATTACCCAATTTAACCTTGTGTTAGCGAATCATTACATAACAAACTGGACTTATGACAGCGCCGGACGCCTCACAAGCATGACCTATCCACGCGGCATGGTTCTCAACTATAGCTATGATGGTATCGGCCGTCTCTCCAAGATCACAAGTAATTTGGCCGGCACATGGGCAACCATAGCCGATTCCTTCCTGTACCAACCCGCTGGCGGCCCCCGTTATGCCTGGCGTTTCGGCAATAACTCTCCGCGCTTACTACGACTCGATGCCGATGCGTTGGTTACCCAGGTCTTCGGAAGCGCCCAAAACACCGCCTATACCTATTCCAACGTAGGTCAGGTAGGCGCAATGACCGACTCTATCAATCCGGCAATGTCGCAGTCGATTGATTACGATCAGGCAGATCGGGTAGCTGGCATTTCACGCAGTGGCGACCAGCAGGCCTTCTCATGGGATCTCGCGGGCAACCGAACTGGACATAATAGAAGGGGTAACAGCTACAGCTTCATAACGAGTCCACATAGCAACCAATTGGATTCCTGGAGCGGCAATGGTCAATTTCGGCAGTTCTCCTACGATGCCGTCGGTAATGTCGCAAGCGAAACACGACATGACGGTAGTCATAGCTATTCATACGATGCATTCAATCGCCTTTCGGGAATCAATGTCAACGATACTGCTGCAGGCGAATATTATGTAAATGCATTGAATCAGCGCAATTTTAAGAGTACACAGGCAGGTTGGGTACTGTCGATCCACGGCCCCAGTGGCGAGTTGCTGTTAGAAGAGGGAATACTCAACAGCAGCTATGTCTGGTTAGGGGGAGAATTGCTTGGTGTGCTGCGCAACGACCAGTTCTACGCCAGCCATAATGACAAACTGGGCCGGCCGGAAGTGCAGACCAACAGTACCGGGGCTGTCGCCTGGCGCGCCGCCAACGCGGCATTCGACCGCACCGTCATTGTCGACAATATCGGCGGCATGCATATCGGTTTCCCGGGACAGTATTACGACACTGAATCAGGATTGTGGTACAACTGGAATCGCTACTATGATGCATCGCTGGGGCGGTATTTACAGAGCGATCCGATTGGATTGGAGGGGGGGACGAATACCTATGCTTACGCGCTTGGAAATCCAGTATCATACTTTGACGCTAATGGACTTGCCGTTAATTGCAAGGTTGTTCTTAGGTTACCAGGATTTAACATTGAAAGTTGTGATGAGGATGGGAAAACAACTCCTAGCGATCAGGAGGCAAGAAGTGCAAAAAGGATGTCTGAAAAAGAACTTGATAAAGCCTGCAAAAACAATAATTACAAGAATGCGCACGAAATGAAACGTGACTTGAAATTAGATTCAAGATATGACATTTTCTCCGACAAGAACGGAAATATGTATTCCGGACCACGCCAAGGGACCGGATTACCTAAATATCTACATATGAATATTAAGGGGTGGTAAACATGGAGAGCATTGTGAAGGTTTGCTTTGAATTACTTGGAACAAAAATTTCACCAAAAGAAATATCTCAGAAAACAGGGATCTCTCCGAGCACCGAATTGATGCGCGGCGAGAGAAACAAGTTGCGAGATCTTCCAAGACAAAATATTTGGTCATTGGATTCAAGTCTACAATCTGACGAAGTTTCTGAACATTGGCAAGAATTAGAAGGAGTCCTTAATCCCTCTCGTCAGACAATCAAAGAAATTGCTAAGGATGGTACAGCAAAAATAACAATTGTCATCACTAGCGACCATAGGCTGCCATCTATAACGATACCGTCTTCAATGGCAGAATTTGCGGGCTTTGTAAATTCTGTTATTGATATTGATCATTTACAGCAATAGTTTTCTTAATAATAATATTTACTTTTCCAGCCTGACTTCTATCAAATCGAGATCCGTAAGTAGCATGCTCCAATCACTCCATCTTAGCCGTAGCCACTAAGCTGCATATCAACCCGCCCCCGCGTGCATCCGCACGCGGACTTCGGCAACATGCACTGCATGAACGCCGACCTGTCCGACCTCTCCCGCTTGCTGCAAAACATGATTCGCCTGGGCACCATTGCCGAAGTGGACGGCGCCAAGGCGCGCGTGCAGCTCGGCCCTACACTCACCACTGAATGGCTGAAATGGATCACGCCGCGCGCCGGTAACACGCGTTTTTGGTCCGCGCCAACCGTCGGCGAACAGGTCGTGGTGCTGTCCCCAGGCGGCGACCTGACGCGCGGTACAACCCTGCCGGCCCTGTTCTCGCAGGCATTTGACGCGCCGGAACTGAACCAGTCCGTCCATACAACCCATTATCCTGACGGCGCCGTGGTGCAGTACGACCATGCGGCCCACGCCCTGACGGCCAATTTACCCGGCGGCACGGCCACCATCACCGCCGACAAGGTGACATCGAACGCTCCCAGCACCATTTGCACGGGCGACCTGACCGTCATGGGCAATCTGCTTGTCGAGCAATCGGCAACGGTCAACGGCGCCACCGCGCTGAACGGCGGCGTGAACGCCAAGGCCGGCGCGGCTGGCGGCGTGGCCATGGCCGTGCAAGGCACGATCAAAGCCAGCGAGGACGTGCTGGCCGGCGCCATCAGCCTGGCCAAGCATCCACACGGCGGCGTCAAGCAAGGTGGCGACCAGTCAGAGGGGCCGCTACCATGATGGGCATGCACGCCGCCACCGGGCGCAGCCTGATGGGCCTGGGCCAGCGTCATCGTCACGGTGCTGGCCAACAACGACACGGGCATTGCCAGCGCCGAACTGCTGACCACTGTGGCGCGCGCGCTCAACGCCGAGGAAGTGCGTACCCTGGGCGACCGACTGACGGTCCAGGCCGCCCAGGTCATCGACTACCAGATCGAGGCCACCTTGTTTATCGGCGTCGGCCCGGAAGTGCTGCGCAACGACCAGTTCTACGCCAGCCATAACGACAAGCTGGGCCGGCCGGAAGTGCTGACCGGCTCGAATGGCGCCATTGCATGGCGCGCCGCCAACGCGGCATTTGACCGCACCGTCATCATCGACAATATTGGTGGCATGCATATCGGCTTTCCAGGCCAGTATTACGATACCGAGTCAGGGTTGTGGTACAACTGGAACCGTTACTATGATGCCTCGCTAGGACGGTATGTGCAGAGCGATCCGATTGGCTTGGCTGGTGGGATCAACACCTATGCATATGTTGGTGGCGATTTTACATATCCGACACGTGGCGATCTTGAGAAAATTCCACCAAGTGGTGAGGGCGGGATCTGGCACAACGCTCCCCCAAATCCGAACTATAAAGGGAGAAAATATTGAGAACCTTTCACCGACGGAAGGGCATCCTAATAGCGACAGGGCTATCAATTATTGCGTTGCTCGCCATTGGATGCGCCGTTTATTTTCAGCAGTCACGAATCCCCGCAAATGAAGCGCAGCGTGGAGATCGACCGTTTAACCTTACTCAGCGGGATTTTTCTCAAATTGTTGCCGAAGCCGAAAAAGGCAATTGTGTTTCAGCATATAGGCTCGCGCAATATCATTTGTATTCATCGCTAGAGTTACAGCAGGCGGAAAAATATTTCTGGCTGGCCGCGAAATGTCAGAATGCCGGCGCGTTGGTCGGTCTCATCACAATACTTCGGAAGCCGGAGAATGACGCCGAAATTGACGACCTGTTGGTTTCTCTGAAGAAGATTGACGCAAAAAAGGGGGAATCGGCTTCCGAAGAGGTCGCACTTCGGAGGGCAGAGCGACCATCAAAGTAAGCTTTGCTGGGCACGTTGGCGTCAGGCGTATCCCGATTGTGCCCTTTCCGTATCTCACCCGTATCCTATCGTAGGCTATTGCAGAGTGATCCAATTGGACTAGTCGGAGGTATCAATACCTATGCATATGTTGGGGGAAATCCCATTTCGTCTATTGACTCTAACGGACTCGAGACGTGCGTGCTGGTAACAACCAATTCATGGGGATTTCGAGAGCATGCGGCACTTTACATGTCACAGGCGGGCGAAAGAGGACAACCGATTTTATTTGATCCTAGCGGTTCGTACGCACAAAGCAACGGCGGCCGCACTGGTGATGTCGTAGAGGGAAGCACAGCGAGTATAGGTAAATTTTCAAAATACCACACCAACTCGAAAATTGAGAAAAATTGCAAAGATACAAGCAAAAAAGAGGAACAACGGTTATTGCAAAAAATTGAAGGAATGCAAAGCCCAGGTATCGCTCAATGCGCCGTAAATGTTTCAAACGTATTAAATCAGTCGCCATATTTTCCGAACGTAACAAGCGGAACTCTATTCCCAGGAAATATTTTTCGTGACGCAGGTAAAAAAATAATGAAATTAAATATTATCTTTATAGTATTAAGTACCATCTTACAGGTCTTATGGACCTGCTTGATTGCTCGACACTATAACATTTTTGCAATTACGTGCAAATTACTCACTTTTATTTCCCTATCAATATACATATTAAACCGATCTATTTTTACTTATCCATGGTACAACCGAGTACTTTTAGGTGCAATTATAGGATTTATCGGAGGGATTGCAGCGGCGTTTGCTGCAGAACTTGCACTCAGGGGAACATCTATTCTGATTCGAGAATATCCAATTAGCAACTTTTATTTTTTCCCCACACTACTGTTGGGCTGGGTATATGGAGCTATCTTATTCACTATCGGACCTTCGGCATTAGAATCCAGATTAGCAATACCAGTAGATTGGAAGGAAAATATCCCAACTATGCCAGGAGCATATTTAGACTCCGTAAAAAAGAAGGAGCAAACTCCTTTCGAGCACTAGACATGGGATTTAGAGAATGGGCTAAATTGCCACGTTTCCGGAGCTAGATCATGAAAAAATTTTATGAATTTATTGTTGTTTTCTTTGTTTTTGGATTAATTGGTTGCTATTCTGAGAAATTTATAGACATTAGCAATAAAGAAGGCTACTCCAAATTGATCGGAAAAACCTATGAAATTACAGGACCGATAATTGGCCATGGAATCAGAAAACACTCAAATGCGCCAGTTGACTATGTCACGTTGATGCCTCCCCCTGGCATAGGTGGACATCAGATTGCATTTGCCAATTTAGTTCCTATTGGATCAAAAATTAAGATTATCAAAGTCTTAAAAAGCAATCGATTGATCGACTCAGATATAACTTTAATTATTGAAGTCTACGAAGGCGATTTCACATCAAATGTTCCTATAAGAATTGATCTAACAAGAGGTAATGAAGGAAGTAAGTCCACGTTATTGAACGAGAAATTTTATAGAAAGATAGACAACCAACGATTATAAAGCCATTAACTCGCTTATCAACCCGCCCCTGCGTGCATCCGCACGCGGACTTCGGCAACATGCATTGCATGAACGCCGACCTGTCCGACCTCCTCCGCTTGCTGCAAAACCTGATCCGCCTGGGCGCCATCGCCGAGGTCAAAGGGGCCAGTGGGCGCGCGCAGCTCGGGCCGACACTTGCCACTGAATGGCTGAACTAGGCCACTCGGCGCGCCGGCAGCACGCGCACCTGGTCGGCGCCCACAGTCGGCGAACAGGTGATCGTCTTTTCCCCAGGCGGCGACCTGACGCGCGGCATCATCATGCCGGCGCTGTACTCGCAGGCGTTTGACGCGCCCGAAACCAGCGACACTGTCCACACCACGCACCACCACGACGGCGCCGTGCTGCAGTACGATCATGCGGCCCATGCCCTGACGGCCACCCTCCCCGGCGGCACGGCCACCATCACCGCCGACAAGGTGACGTCGAACGCGCCCAGCACCATCTGCACGGGCGACCTGACTGTCATGGGCAATTTGCTTGTCGAACAAGCGGCCACCGTCAACGGCGCCACCGCCCTGAACGGCGGCATGAACGCCAAGGCCTGCGCCACTGGCCGCGTGGCCATGGCCGTGCAAGGGACGATCAAGGCCAGCGAGGACGTGCTGGCCGGCGCCATCAGCCTGGCCAAGCATCCACACGCCAGCGTTAAGGCCGGCGGCGACAGGTCGGGCGGGCCACTGTGATGCTGGGCATGCACGCCGCCACCGGGCGCAGCCTGACGGGCCTGGGCCACCTGCGCCAGTCCGTGACCGACATCCTCACCACGCCCATTGGCTCGCGCATCCGGCGCCGCCGCTATGGCTCCGAAGTGCCCGAGCTGATCGACCAGCCCCTGAATAGCGCCACGCAATTGCGCATCTATGCGGCTACCGCCTTTGCCCTGCGCCGCTGGGAGCCGCGCCTGCAGCTCGCCAGCGTACAGCTCTCGCGCGACACGGACGGCGCCATCGCCCTACTGCTTGATGGCACGGCCAATGGCCAGGGCATCACCCTGTCCGTGCCCGTCAAGCAAGGCGTCACTGTATGAGCACGCCCATCGACCTGACCCAGTTGCCGGCGCCCAGCGTGGTCGAGGTTCTGGACTTCGAAACCATCCTGGGCACACGCAAAGCCCACCTGGTGAGCCTGCTGCCGGAAGCCGAGCACGCCGCCCTCACAGCCCTGCTGGAGCTGGAATCGGAGCCGGCCACCAAGCTGCTGGAAGAAAACGCGTATCAGGAAACCGGAAACCATCCTGCGCAACCGCCTCAACGAGGCGGGCAAGGCCGTTATGCTGGCGTTTGCCCTCGATGGCGACCTCGATCAACTGGGTGCCAACGCCAACGTGGCGCGCCTGGTCATCACGCCGGCCAATCACCTTTCCAGGTCGTATCATGATACCGAGTCAGGGTTGTGGTACAACTGGCATCACTACTACGATGCGACGCTGGGGAGGCATTTGCAGAGTGATCCAATTGGACTTGCGGGAGGCATCAATATCTATGCCTATGTTGAGGGTAATCCAATCTCGTACGTAGACCCGACTGGACTGGCACCTGGTGATCCTTACAAAACTGCCAACGCGGCCACCATTACTGCAATCAATGACATTGTTGGACTGACTGCGAGTTCTGGCGTCGAGTACGGCGGGCGGGTGTATCGTATGCCAAATGGAAAATATTCCTACACAGCGCTTGCTAGAGGCAACAAGAAAATAAGGGAAAAGTTCCTTCTCCGATTTACCCCACACAAGGTACGAATGATGACATTTATCATACTCACTCGAATACCCTAACTGCGGCGAAGGGCACTGGCAATCCGAACATAGTCTCATCTGGCAACCAGTATTGGTCTGATCAGAAAAACGTTCCAGCGTTCGTGGGTACGCCGGCTATTTGCATCTGGAATTTGAAGGCAATATGGTTTACCTTCATCGTGAGGACTTCGCGAGGTCGATACTTCAAAATGGCATCTGCATTGAAAAATGGCACATCAAAATATAGCGAGACCAATTCTGGCGCATCACACTGTAAAGCAATGAATAGTTCCGTTGTTGAAAATTGCAGAAAATCTTGCAACTCAAAATAAATTTCCTCACAAACTTTCGATGAATATCATAAGATCATAAAAATGGATAAAACATTCAATAAAATAATTAAAATAAATTTCACTTTATATACATTATTTATGGCTTGCCTTTTATTTATCCCAAAAACAGCAAGTTTGTGGTGCATATTTACTGCGCCGCTTATATGGGCTATGTGGATTTTTTATTCCGCGACTAATGAAAAAACAATAACGAGAAAAATAATTTATCTATGGTTAATGGCCGACCTCATGTCACTACTCCTGGCTTCAAACACTTATGCCGACTATTCAAGAAGGAATGACTCTGAAATTTATTACATCATCGTATTTCTTCCCATATTCCTACCTGGATTTATATTATCACTACTAACCAATTCTATATTTGACTGGGCAATATTTTTTAACTGGCTTAACGAAGCAACCCTACAACAAGGAATATCTATCGAAATACGGAACTGGTTTGAATTTTCTGCATTTTCCCTAATGTCAACAATTATTTTCCTTTTAATTACTTCCAGTATAAGAAAAATCAATAACAAAAAAAAGCAAAAAATAATTCCCCCATCAAAAGAAATATAGGCATTCATGCAAAATTTTAATGTGAATCGAAAATAGTCAATCTAGCTAGGATCTCCTGCCCTATACCTGGGCGCCATCGCCGAGGTCAAAGGGGCCAGTGGGCGCGTGCAGCTCGGGGCGACACTTGCCACTGAATGGCTGAACTGGGCCACTCGACGCGCCGGCAGCACGTGCACTTGGTCGGTAACCTGACGCGCACCATCAAAAAAACAGGCAGAAACAGCCAGGCGCCAAAGCTACGCCACGACGCAAGAGCACGTTTACACGGGCAAACAGGCGGACTAGCGACGCCCCTGCATGTGTGGTGGCTAATTGAAGAAATACGGAACATCATCCGCGAGAACAGAGAGAAACCTTGCCAACCTACAAGACTGAGTGACGGCAAGGAAACAGCATGAACATGCAACATATGCGCACGCCAAGAGGCTGCCCCACTATTGGCTTGCGATAGAAATCCTGCCAGCCTGGCGTGCCCAGAATCGCCGCACTGAACGCTCGCCGACTGCATGGAGGCCTGAATGTTGCCGCCCGATTTTTCAGCACAATAATCCCGAAGTCGACGTTCGCATCCGAACATGCAACTAATCCGACGCTCCGCTAACTAATAGACAGCAAGCCTGCCGCATCGTAGCCTGGGCAAGCCCGTCGCTACAGGCGGCAGGAGCAAACATTCAAAATGTCTGGGGAGATTTCTGCGTTCTGGCAAGCCACCTCAGCATGAATTCAAATATAGCCTACGCGGGAGGAATGATCATGCAGGATAGAAATGTTTATTGGGATGAGGTGAGGATGCAAAATGAATTTCATCAGCCATCGATCCTGGCAATCGGCGATAGCTGGTTTTGGTATTTATTTCCCGGCGGGTCGCTCTTGAATAAATTAGGAAATTTAGTTGAGACGAAAGAACATTACATTCTGGCTCACGGCAACAATGGTGCCGAAGCCTACGATTATGTATACGGAACCTACAAAAGAAGAATCCAAACGGCGCTACAACTGCATGGGGATTCGTTGTCAGCGGTATTTATCAGCGGTGGAGGCAACGACTTCGCCGGCCTGTCCGACCTGCGCCCGCTACTATTGAATGACTGCTCCGCTTGCACTACAGCGGAAGCCTGCTACCGGCATGGCGACGACGAGCAAAGCCTGGAGTGGCTGTTAAACAAGGTGATCGGAAGCTACATCGCTCTTATCGACAAGATCATTGGGGCGACATGGAATACGGCGCAAAATGCAAACGGGCCCACGAAAATCTATTTGCATAACTATGACTATGCCCGGCCAACCGGCATCCATCTTCCTTTTATCGAAAGTACCAGCTGGCTGCGCGCTGCGCTAGTCGTCGCAAATGTGCCCATTCACCTGCAAGATGCCTGTATCCGTTTTTTGATCGACGAGTTCACCGTGCGGTTGAAAGGGCTGGTCGCTCGTTACCCCGGCCGTGTTCGTCTTATCGATAGCCGCGGCACATTAAGTGACAACGACTGGGCCAATGAACTGCATCCAACACCGACGGGTTTCGAAAAAATTGCTCAAGTCTGGCGCCCCATACTGCAAGCTGACGGGCTTGCAGCATAGTGAGCACTGCCCACATGAAGGCTTTCTCATCTGAACTTCTCCCATGCATGGATAAAGTTGATGCCAGAGAGAGCCTCCGGTTCCGGCCCCCCGCCACTGGCATTTTTGCAACAGCACCGCTCGCTAGGCTCGCTCCCACGCGGTTCCCTACTGATATAATACTTACAATCAAGTAATACCACGAAATCTGCGCCTCAAGGCTCCCGCAACCGTCTGTGTCCCGCTACAGCCCATGAGCTCCTTTTTCGACCACGAGATCATCAAACAGCTGCACAGCGGTTCCCGCTCGCAGGTTTACCGCGCCCGGGCTGCCGATGGCACGGCGCTGGTCGTCAAGAAACCGAATCAGCCCTTCCCCTCCTTTCAGCAATTGGCACAATTCAAGCGCGAGTATGCGATCGCGCGCCGCTGCCGCCACCCTGGCGTGGTGCATCCGCTTGCCCTGCAGCTGCATGGCGGACGCTGGACGATGATCCAGGAAGATACGGGGGGCCAGGCGCTCGACCAGATTCTGCGCGCGCAGGTGGCGGCGCGCAGGACACCGTCGCAGCCCGCGTTGGCGCTCGACGATTTTTTCGACATCGCGCTGCAACTGTGCGCCGCGCTGGAGGAAGTCCATCGCCAGGGCGTGATCCACAAGGATATCAATCCCTCCAACCTGGTATGGAATGCAGAGCAGCGGCGGCTGCAGCTGACCGATTTCGGCATCGCCTGCGAACTGCCATACGAAAGCCAGGGCATCGTCAATCTCAGTACACTGGAAGGCACGCTGCGCTACATGGCGCCGGAACAGACGGGGCGCATGAACCGGCGGGTCGACTGGCGCGCCGATTTCTATGCGCTCGGCGCCACCTTGTACGAATTGCTGGCCGGCCAGGCGCCGTTCGAGACGGGCGACGAGATGGAACTCGTGCATTGCCACATTGCGCGCAATCCCGACTGGTCGCACCCGGCGCTGGCAAGCTTGCCGGGCCAGCTGCTGCCGATCATCCAGCGGCTGCTGGAGAAAAATGCCGATCAGCGCTACCAGAGCTTACAGGGCCTGCGCAGCGACCTCGCAGCCTGCCGCGCGGACAAGCCGGCACAGGCCCTTAAACTGTCCGACCACAATGGCCGCTTCCTTGTCCCGCAGACGCTGCATGGGCGCGAAGATGCCATCGCCGCGCTGCTGGCGGCGTTCGAACGCAGCGCGGCGGGCACCTGCGAAATGCTGCTGGTGGCCGGCCACTCCGGCATCGGCAAGTCGGCGGTCATCAACGAAGTGCAAAAGCCGATCATCGCCCGGCGCGGCTGTTTCCTGTCCGGCAAATTCGACCAGCTGCAGCGCGACGTCCCCTATGCCCCGCTGATCCAGGCCTTCCAGGGACTGGTGCGCCAGTTGCTGGGCCTGCCCGAGGAAGCGCTGCGGCAGTGGTCGGGGAAACTGCACGCCGCCCTGGGCAGTGGCATGGGCGTGCTGGTCGAACTGATACCCCAGCTGGCATTGATCGTCGGCCCCACCGACGCGGTGCCGGAGTCGGCACCGACGCAGGCCCAGCACCGCCTGGACCGGCTTTTCCCCCGCTTCGTCGACGTCTTCGCCACCGCCGGGCATCCGCTGGTGCTGTTCCTCGACGACCTGCAATGGGCCGATGCGGCCACGCTGCGGATGATCGAACTGCTGATGGTCTCCGGCGACAATTGCTGCATGCTGCTGATCGGCGCCTACCGCGACAACGAAGTGGGCGCCGCGCATCCGCTCAGCGCGCTGCAAGACAAGCTGCGCGCACGCGGCGTGCGCCTGTCGACGCTGTTACTGCGCGCACTGACCGAGCCGCAGGTGGCGCAAATGGTATCGGCCACCGTGCGCGTGCCTACCGCCGGCTGCGCGCCATTGACCCGCATTTGCTACCGCAAGACTGCCGGCAACCCATTTTTCCTCAACCAGTTCCTGGCCGCGCTCAATGAGGCGGGCCACCTGCACTACCGGGCCGCCGACGATTGCTGGGACTGGGATCTGCCCGCGATAGAACAGGCCAGATACACCGACAACGTGGTCGAGGTACTGCTGGAGAAAATCCGCCGCCTGCCCGAAGTGACGCAGCGCCTGCTGCAACTGGCCGCCTCCAGCGGCAACCGCTTCACGCTCGACACGCTCGCGCTGGCGGCAAGCCGCACGCCCTGGGACACGCAGCAAGACTTGTGGCCGGCGCTCAAGGCAGGACTGATCCAGCCGCTCGACGAACGCTATAAATACGTGCATGGCGGCACCGACGCGGGCCAAAGCGGCGTCCGCTACCGGTTCCTGCACGACCGGGTGCAGCAGGCCGCCTACCTGGTCGCCGATGCCGGCACGCGCGCGGCCAACCATCTGCTCATCGGACGCCTGCTCCTGCGGCACGCACCGCCGGAACGCCAGGATGAAACGCTGTTTGAAATCGTCGAGCAGCTCAACGCCGGCCGCACGCTGATCGACGATGCAGGCGAGCGCGTGCAGCTGGCCGCGCTCAATCTCCAGGCCGGCGTCAAGGCGCGGCGTTCTGCCGCGTTCCAGGCCACCCTGGAGCACATGCGGATCGGTCTCGGCCTGCTGCCGCCTGAAGCATGGAACGGGCACGCCGGCCTCTGGCTCGACCTGCAGCTGGGCGCGGCCGAAGCGGCCTACCTGTGCGGCCAGTTCGATGCTGCCGAGGCGATCTATCCGCTGGTGCGGGCCCGCTCCCTGACGCCGCTGCTGCAGGTACGCTGCATTGCCATCCAGGCGCACCAGTATCAACTGCAGGGCCGCCTGCTCGACGCCATTGCCGTGCAGCGCGATGGCCTCGCGCAGTTGAATATCGACATACCGCACGAGGTGGCGCAGATGAAGGCGCGCTTCGCCGACATTCTTGCCGAACTCGGACGCCTGCATGGCGCACAGGCGCCCGACACCTTGCTGGCGGCCCCCGAAATGTGCGAGCCGGACGCGCTGGCCGCGATGCAGATGATGCAGGGCCTGTGGATGGCCAGTTACTACGCAGGCCAGCAGGACCTGAGCGCGCTGATGGTGGTATCGATGACGCGCCTGTCCATGCAGCGGGGAAGCAGCGATTTCAGCGCTGTCGCCTATATCGGCTACGCGATGATGCTTGCGCTGTACGGCGGGGACGTCGCGCGCGGCTACGACTTCGGCGCGATGGCGATGGCGCTGGCCAGGCGGCGTGGCAACCTGCAGACGCGCACGCTCACGGGCCTGATGTTCGGCGCGCTCTGCAATCACTGGACGCAGCCGCTACGCAGCTCCGACGCCCTGTACGAAGAAGCCTTTGGCTGGGCACTGGAAATCGCCGATTTCGTGCAGGTGGGCGTGGTGGCAGCCGTGCGCGCCACCGACCGGATGATCCTCGGCGACTACCTGCCGCACCTGATGCACGACATCGAGCACGACCTTTCACTGATGCGCGCCAACGGCCAGCAGGCGATGGCCGATTGCTGTGTCGCCGCCGCGGTCCAGCCGATCAAATGCCTGATGGGCCTCCTGCCCCGCCACGACAGCTACGACGACGCAACGTTCAGCGAGGCGCGCTTCCTCGATCAATATGGCGGCTCGCACCTGTACCGCGCCTACTATTTGCAGGGGAAGATCCGCAATGCCTGCCTGTTCGACAGCGCCGACGCCGAGCTGCTGGCCGGCCAGCTCGGCATCATCACCCAGATCATGCGCGGCCAGGCCAAGGTCGTCGAATCGAGCTACTACGCGGCGCTGATATGGATACGCGCGTTACGGCGCGCTCCAGCGCGTGCCGATGCGGCCGAGGTGCTGGCCACGATCGCGGCGCTGCAGGCGAACCTGGCCGGCTGGGCCCAGCAAGGCTCGGACAATAGCGGCGCCAGGCATCTGCTGGTGATGGCCGAGATGGCGCGCTATCAGGGGGATCTGCAGCTGGCCACGCGCTGCTACCAGCAGGCCATCGACGCCGCCGGCCTGGCGGGCTACGTCAACGTCCAGGCGCTGGCCAATGAGCTGTGCGGCGAATGCTGGCTCGAGCAGGGGCACGCGCGCGTGGCCGCAGTTTTCATCCAGGACGCCATCGCGCATTACGGCCAGTGGGGCGCGGAAGGCAAGGTGGCGCAGCTGCGCGCGCGCCACCATGCGCTGCTGTCCAGGATGGACGGCCGCGGCGCGCCGACACATAGCGGCCCCCACGCGCGCGGCAGTTCCGCGCTCGATCTGGTGTCGCTGCTGAAAGCGACACAGATCCTGTCGAACGAAGTCGGCCTGCGCAACGTGCTGACGCGCCTCATTTCCATCGTGTGCGAAAACGCCGGCGGACAGGTGGCGCGACTGCTGCTGCGCGCCGAAGACAGCTACCAGTTGGAGGCCAGTATCGATGGCGACAGCGATGGCGATGTCGTCACCGTGCTGCAAGCGCGCCGGCTCGACCTGAACGCCGCCAGCGACCCGCAGTTTCCCCTGTCGCTGCTTCGCTACGTCATCCGCACCGGTGCCGAGGTGATCGAAGACAGCATCACGGGCGTCTCGCGCTTTGCCGCCGACCCGTACGTGCAGCTGCAGCGGCCGCGCGCCGTCATGTGCCTGCCGATCCGGCACGGCGGGCAGATCGACGGCATCCTGTACTTCGAGAACCGGCTTGCCGAAGCCTCGTTCACGAGCGAGCGCGTCGCCTTCCTGCGCATGCTCGGCGCGCAGGCGATGATCTCGATCTCCAGCGCCCGGCTGCATGACAGCCTGGAACGGCGCGTTGCCGAACGCACCGAGCAGCTGGAGGACGCCAACCGCAAACTGGCGACCCTGTCCATCACCGACGGCCTGACCGGCCTGGCGAACCGGCGCCATTTCGACGACGTGCTGCGCACCGAATGTGCACGCGCCACGCGCGTCGGCCAGCCGCTTGCCGTCATCATGCTCGATGTCGACTACTTCAAGCGCTACAACGACCGCCACGGCCACCAGGCCGGCGACGCATGCCTGATCCGTGTCGCGCAGGCGCTGACGGCCGGCATGCGGCGCGCAGGCGACCTGACGGCACGCTACGGCGGCGAAGAGTTTTCGATCGTGCTGCCGAACACCGGCGCAGACGAGGCGCGCCAGATCGGCGAAGCGCTGCGGCGCGCCATCGACGACCTGGGCATCGCCCACGCGAGCGCGGATGCGCAGCACGTGACGATCAGCGTCGGCATCGCCATCCAGCCGCCACCGGGCGCCGCCGATCCGGACGCCCTGCTGCGCCTGGCCGACGCCGCGCTGTACCACGCCAAGGATGCGGGACGCAATTGCGTGGTGCTCAAGCTTCTGCCGCCTGGCTGAGCGGCGCGCAGCGCGCTCACGGCGGCTGGCTGCGCCTCAATCGCTGCCGCGACTGCTCTCGCGCGCCTGCTTGCTCGCCTCTTCCCTTGAGGCCAGGCCGTTGAAGAACAGATTGAGCAGCACGGCGACAATGGCGGCCAGCAGGATGCCGCTATGCAGCAGGGGCGACAGGGCCTTGGGCATATGCTGCGCATATTGCTCGGCCACCAGCGGCAGCATGCCGAAGCCGATAGACAAGGCCACGATGAACAGGTTGTTGCGGTTGCTCTTGTAGTCGACACCGGCCAGGATGCGGATGCCGGTGGCGGCCACCATGCCGAACATCACCAGCCCTGCCCCGCCCAGCACGAACGCCGGCACTGCCTCGGCCGTCTGCGCAATTTTCGGGATCACGCCCATGACCAGCAGGATGATGCCGGCCGCCACGCAAACCCAACGGCTGCGCACGCCCGTCACGCCCACCAGGCCCACGTTCTGCGAAAACGAGGTATAGGGGAAAGTGTTGAAAATGCCGCCGATCAAAGTACCAAGGCCATCGACGCGCAAGCCACGGCTGATGTCGGCCTGCGTGATGCGCTTGTCCGTCATCTCGCCCAGCGCGAGGAACATGCCCAGCGACTCGATCATGACGACGATCATCACCAGGCTCATGGTCACGATGGCCACCACGTCGAACGTGGGCATGCCGAACTGGAACGGCGTGACGATGGCAAAGGCCTTGGCGCTGGCCACCTTGGCGAAATCAGCCTTGCCCAGCGCGAATGACAGGGCCGTGCCAGCGATGATACCGACCAGTACCGCAATATTCGACAGGAAACCGCGGCCATACTTGGCCACCAACAAGATAACGGCCAGCACGAAGAAGGCGATGCCCATATTGTCCAGCGCGCCATAGCCGGGATTGGCAATCAGGGGCACGGGGCCGGCTGGCGCGGGCAAGCCGGCCGCCGTGGCCGCTGCGGCCATCTTGAGGAAGGCGGGATCGGCAATTTGCGCCATGGCAGGCGGTCCGCCCATGGCCCAGTTCACGCCCACGCGCATCAGCGACACCCCGATTACGGCGATGATGCTGCCGGTAACCACGGGCGGAAACAGGGCCAGCAGGCGGCTGATGAAGGGAGCGATCAGCATGGACACGACGCCGGCGCCGATCACGGCGCCAAAGATGCCCGTGATGCCCAGGGCCGGGTTGTTGGCCATGGCCAGCATGGGACTGACGGCGGCAAAGGTGACGCCCATCATCACGGGCAGGCGGATGCCGAAGTACTTGCCGATTCCCAGGGACTGGATCAGGGTCACCAGGCCGCAACAGAACAGGTCGGCGCTGATCAGCGCTGCCACCTGCTCGGGCGGCAACTTGAGGGCACGGCCGACGATCAGCGGCACGGCGATGGCGCCCGCATACATGACGAGCACATGCTGCAAGCCCAGGGTGAACAGCTTGCCGGCAGGTAGCACTTCATCGACAGGGGACGGGGCAGCGGGTACGGTGCCGGGAGCGCTGCGGTGGATGGATTTCAAGCGGGGAGAGGCCATTTACGCTCCATTTCCTGGGTTACCGCGGCCCGGATGGGCGCAGATGAAAGGGAAAAGCAAGAGAGAAACGGGACAAGAAACGGGATGACAGGAACACATTAGCGGCCGATGATGCATGCGAAGCTCCTTGGATGGGACGACTCCAGCAAGCCATGCACGCTTCGTGCCAGCGATGATTGTATACAGAAATTGTGCCGAAATATCATCGCGATCATGAAAATCGGGCGCTGAACGCGCTGCGGTGCACTGTTTTCTGGCGCGCCACGACGCGCTGCACCACGACGCGCTGCACCACGCAGCTGCACCAGAAGGCAGCAGCAGACGGCGGCGGGGGCGGCAGCGCAAACCCCATCCGAGAATGGCGCGAGGTAACGATAGCCGGTGCAATACTAGGCCAATGCCAGGCCGCGACCAATCCAAGTGCAAGCCAAGCGCGATAGCCGGCGCGCGCGGCCAAGGGATCGCGCGCGGAGCAGACAAGCCGCAGCGCAGGCATCGGCATCGCGGAATACCAGCCCGTGCTAGCTGCCGGCGCAGCCATCAACGAACGCTGCCAGCTGCAGCACATGAGCTGCGCGCAGCTGCTCGCACGCCAGCAAGGCTTGCGCCTGCGCCTGCGCAAAAATCTCGTGTGCGGCACGGCTGAGCAAGCGCACACGGCCAGGAAATCGCGCGCGGCGCACGTAAACGAGCCGCAGCGCAGGCGCCGACATCGCTGAATTACCGGCCTGTGCTAGCTGCCGGCGCAGCCATCGACGAGCGCTTCCAGCTGCCGCACATAGGCCGCGCGCAACTGCTCGCGCGCCAGCAAGGCTTGCGCCTGCGCAAAAATACCGTGCTGCGGCACGGCTGGCAAGACGGGCGCCGACGGACGGGCAACCTTGCAGGGCACGGCAATGGGCAGCGTTTCCGTTGCCGCTTCCTGCGCCGGCCGGCCTGCAGCGCAGCCGCCCAGCAGGCAAACCAGCAGGCAAGCCCATACACAGGCCGGCAAGCAAGCACGCCAATAGTTCCAGGCCCGCAGCGTGGTCCACAGCAGCGGCGCCGCACGCGTCATTGCCGCGCTCATGGCGTCCCGCCAGCGATTCTTTCAGCCGTTTCGCGGGCGATCAGCGCCTCGGCAGCGCGGCAGGCATCGCCTTCGGGCTGCAATGCCAGGATGCGCGCCGCTGCCGCCTGCGCGTCTGCCTGTCCGGCCTGCGCCGTGGCCAGCGCCTGCCTTGCCCGCGCCGACCGTCGCACGCCCTCCTCCCGCAAGGCATTCAGCGCCTGGTTCTGGCGCCGCAACACGCCCTGCACCTGCAGCACCTGGGCCGCGCACGCGGCACGGCCCGCTTCGCGTCCCCAGCGCTGGGCGCAAAACACGGCCGCGCCCAGCAACAACAGCATGACCACTATGGTCAACGACGGCTTCATGCCAGCACCTTGCGCGCGACGACATACAAGGCCAGACGTTCGGCCAGGCCGTTTACGCCACCGTTGATGCGGCGCGTCACACGCTCCTGGTCGCCCGCATCGGCCAGGCGGTTCAAGCCGCGCGATTGCCAGAACCAGCCTGCCGAGCGGCAAGCGGCAGCCGTCTGCTCCAGCAACTGCGGCGCCGCCAGCAGGTCCAGGCCCAGCGCCACGCCGCACGCCGCATAATTGGCGCGCCCCGTCACCTGCAGCAAGCCGCGTCCCTTGAAGCGCACGCCATCGCCGGCGACCACGTTCCCCAAGTCGGCGCGTCCTTCATAAGCGGCGCCGCTGGCCAGCTCGCGCACATAGCGCAGCTGCCCCGATTCGTGGCCCACCTGCGCCAGGAATGCCGCCTGGCGCAGCGGCGTATCGATGCCGAATTCCGCCATCGCAGCATTCAGGGGCGCCAGGAACAGCGTAGCGCGGCGGCCGGCCAGCGGCATGATCTGCATCAATTGCGCGCCTGTCACAGCATGCCCCGCACGTCCTTGACGGCAGCGGCCGCATCGGCCGCCAGCTCGCCGATATCCTTGCCGCGCCGCTTGTCGAACCAGCGCACGCAGGCGCCCAGCACCCACCAGGCGGGCAAGCCGGCCGCCACCATCAGCGGCGCGGCGATGAAGAGGAAACCCGTGGCCGGGTCGCCGCCATACAGGCCGGCCACCGTCTTCGCGCTGTCGAACAGGCTGGGCCACCACGACAGCACGGCGGCCACCAGCACGGGGCCGAGAAAGGTGGAAATAATGATGCTGGAACAAAAACGGATGAATGCCTCCTTCGTGGATCGGGGCCACATGAACATGAAGCCCAGCGACGTGGCGGCGGCGCCGGCCAGCACGGGCACGCCAAACAGTTTGATCAATGCGCCGCCGGCGGCGGTAGTTTCGAGGGCCATGGTTGCCTTTCAAGGGGTGGAAATAAAAAAACCCGCCGAAGCGGGTTGAAATGTAGCAAGCACAATCGTTATGCCACCTTCACAATCACACGGGCGCGCCCATCATCTTCGATGGCGATGACCTTGCCGATGGCGCGCATGTATTGCTGGAGTGTCAAGTCCTCCTCATTGATAGCAGTGCCTGCAATGCCATCACCATGCTGTACCGGCACGATGAACTGGCCGGGCACTGCCCCCTGAATGTTACATGGCACCTGGCCGGCGAAAGCGACGCGGTCCACCGTCTGGCGCAGCGCTTCGAGTGCCGCGTCGAAGGCAAGTCCGGGAGCCTGCCGCGCTGCCCACTCGTCATCGGTATCGCCCGCCAGCTGCACTTCGCGATACACGGCAGCCTTGGCGGGAATCGCCGGCGTGATCAGGGTGAGGCCATCGTAGACGGCCTCGACAGCTGGTTGCGCCTCGCTGACCAGTTGCGATTCAACGCGATCAACAGTACGTGTCACGGATGCCGGACGCTGGCCAAGTTGTTGCGACCATTTGTCGCCGCCCACCATGCAAGGATCCGTGGATTTCACGGCAAACGAGATAGCGTCGGCCCAACGATCGGTAAGCTTGCCATCTGCGCCGATGCCGATCACTTGCCCTGCCGCGACGATGCCGCATGCAGGGGTCTTGAACAGGTATTCGGCATAATCGGCGCCGCTGGCATTGATCGTGCCGGCGGCATTGATGCTGCGGCCAGTGGCCTGGACGCCCACATACAGCACGGCGATGCTCCCTGCCCACGATGCCGTACCGGCGCCAGCCAGTACCGCCAGGGTCGCCGTCGCCGGTTCGCCAGTACGGCCCACGTACAGTATCTCTCCCGCCGGTGTCGTGTCCTTGTAAATAGTATGGAGATCGCGCGCCCCCGCGCTTGTGGAGGCAGGACCGCAGCGCATATTGCCCGGCCACGCCACCTGGCCCGTGCCAGTAATGCCCAGCAAAGGTGCGGAGAAGGTCCCGCTGCTTTCGTCATAGGCCCGCAGATTCATCTTGTAGCCTTGATAGTAAAGGCTACCGGATCCTGCCGAGGTGGACCAGAGGAAGCGGCCGGGAAACGCAGCACCAGGTATGCCGCCGACACCAAGCGCGCCCACTTCGTAATATGTGTTTGCCAACAGTGGATTGCCGCCATTCGGTATCGACAAGCTGCTTTGCTGTGCGCCGCGCGTACCAGCATGAATGGTTTTAGGACCATTTAACGTAGAATTGGTGTGCAACTCGACGGCTCCCGGTCGCACCGTCATGGCTGGTGCGCCGCCAACACTCACCGCATACACAGCGATGGCATCCCACGAATCCTTGGGCGGCTCGGTACCCAGGAACTCCAGCTTTTGCTGAAACCACATGTTTGAATCGATGTAGCAGGACAGCGTGGAAAACTGCACCGCGCCCACATAGATGACGCCATCGCTGCCTATCTTTACTCCCTGAATATCGGCATGCTTGCCATCGCCGGTGCTGTACCAAGAGCCGCGAATCTTGCCGTCGTTATCACAACGCAGCAAAATCACCGTTTCGATACCATTGGAAAAACCTTCATAGGATGAATACGAGGTCGCGCCGGAAATCCGGATAGTGGCTTCGCCACCCGATGCAGCCACATTAAACTTCGCAACGCGCCACCAGCCATTGCTTAATCCAACATTCTGCTGCTGGCCAGGGCCACGCACCGCCATGGTAATGAAGCTCGGCGTCGTGATCGGTCCTGACATGGTGCCGCCAGTTAAAGGCAGCGCATTGTACGGTCCCGCAGCAAACGCCCTATCCATTTCATTCAATTTCTCGTTGACGTTAGGCATACCGTCATAAAATTTATCGGCCATTCAGATTCCTTCAATTTGTAGTGGTGCAGAATAAGTGTCAAAGTACGGCGTAGTTACCGCATCGCTATTACTGGCTTTGCCATACAGCATGTAGTCCTGCTCCAGCAGCGGATCCGGGTTTTCCGGGAACAAGCTGAACAGCATCGCCTTGCCCTTGCCGTTCTCGCGCAGGATGCGCATGAAGCGGGCGCGGTCCATGGGCGTCAGGTGCGTCAGATTGATGCTCAGCTTGTCGCTGGTCGCGCCCAGTGCGGTTTTCAAGGCGCCAGCACCCGTGCGGTAATTTTCACTGCTATCGAGCGTCTGCAACTGGGCGCCATACTCGGCGTTACATTGCGGTGACCAGTAGTTGCCCACCACCAGGCGCGAAATTTCCAGGTAGCCTTCCGGGCTTTGTGGCGCAGACACGTCGATCACTATCTGGCGCACGCGCGCAGGGGCGAACCATGTCACGCCGTCGGAGCCGCCGCCGCGCGCCCAGGTATTCACGCCACCCCATTGATAGGCGTTCCAGCCGAGCGGCAGTGCGCCCCAGGGATAGGAACCATGCACAGCAGCCGGGCACGGGAAGACGCTGCCTGTGTCGAATACCGGCACGGCATCGCCCGGCTGGGCATAGCCGCGCACGCGCATGCGCGCGCTGCTGGTCATGTTGGTGGAGATCAGCGCCACGCAGGCGATGGACTCCTGTGTCGGCCAGGTGGCGGTGATGGTCTGTGCAGTGCCGCTGGCGCGTAACACGGCATTCTTGCTGTCGCGCTGCAGGTTGGCCGGACCCAGTTCGCCGGTTTGGCTTGATGCCGTCAGCACCGCGCGGTCAGCGGCGTTGTCGTGGATGATGCGAAGATTGCTCATGGCAGCAGTGCCCTTTCCAGAATGAGATCAATGGTTGGTGAAATAAACCCAGTGGCAGCGCCGATATGCTCGGTGGCGGCATATTCCCGGCGCCGCTTCGACAGCATCACCTCGACTATCCCGGTACTGGTGGACGAAATAAAAAAACCCGCCGAAGCGGGTTTGGGGTGAGCGACTGATTTGCTACACGGCTTTGACCATCACGTAGGCCCGGCCGTCCGGCTCGATCGAAATGACGCGCCCGACCGCCTGCAGGTACTGCTTCATGGTGAGGTCGTCCTCGCGCACGGCGATGCCCTTGATGCCGGCGCCGTCCTGCATGGGCACGATGTAGTCGCCCGGCTGGGCGCCCAGCACGTTGACCGGCACGCGGCCGGCGATGGCGATGCGGTCGACCTTCTGGCGCGCCGCTTCCAGTGCTGCGTCGAAGGCGGCCATGGCCTCGACGTCCTGCTGCACGGCGACGTTGTGGGCGGCCAGTGCAGCACCATAGGTGGCCTGCTTTACTGCCCATTCCTCGTCGCTGTCGCCCGGCTCGGTTACCACGTCCTCGTATTCTGCCGGGTCAGTATCAGGTATGGGGTGCGGCATAGCCACGTCTGCACGACGTGTGGGCTGAATCGGCACCGCTCCAGCTAGTGCAGTTGGCTCCATGCCAATGCCGTCAGACCAAGTATCACCGCCAACGAACGCAGGTGCCGTGGACTTGATGACAAACATGATTGAATCTGTCCACTTATCTGTAATGGTGTTGTTGGCAGTGATACCGATGATCTGACCGGCCCGAATAGAAGCACAGCCGTTACATTTGTAGATGTATTCGGCGTAATCATTACCGCCTGTATTTACGCTACCTTTGGCGTTAATGCTGCGGTTTGTTGCACTATGAGTACGTATCTGTAGAGCTGTACCCAATGCCGAACCCTGTTCGCCATCAACCTTGTAGAAAATTGAGTTGTTGGTAATTATGTGTCGAGACTCACCCTGCACACCAGCGCCAGCCACCCCGACAACGAACGACCCCGGAGCTGTAATAACGCCACCACTCAACAGACTGGCAGTAATAGGTTGCGCCGGATCAAGTAACGAAACGTTCAAATAGCCATTCGATTTCGTTTTGACCAGAGAATTTGGAGCTGGAGCGGTAATAACTTGCCGACTAGGAAAAGTAACCAATCCAGCGGACTCGATGCGGCCATACGTTGTCGAAGGTGCCAGATTGACTAGACGAGAGCCGTTAGGCACCAAAGCGTCAACGACTGGCGAATACATATTCAAAGAGGCCTTACTGATTCTCCCTTGGGCAGCCTCAAGGATCTGTTCCTGGTTTAGGGCCGAGCGCCATACTGTGAAATCGCTGAATTCGTAGCCATTGCTGTTGAAACCTGCATTATCGCTACGTCCACCAAAAACGACTGTATCATACGATTGATTTTTCGCAGGGGTAGATACAGCGCTACCTTGAAAAACACCGTCAATATACAACTTCCACTCAGCAGAAAAATAGTTAAAAGTAACCATCGCACAATGCTCATCGAACGTGGAGGTAGAAACGGTAGATACAATGCCACCTTCACCATTTCCAAAAACCAGTTCCAGCACATCAATCGAATTTCGCAAGCGTACAGATTGAAATACCCCAGACGAATGCTCCATGCAAATTAATGGCTTGCCAGACAAGCCTGCGGCAGTGCGACGAATACGACACATTACTGAGAAACTGCCGAAATCATTTTCCGAGGTATAGCGTATAGGAATTGCACCATTTAGCATTTCCGTTACCGCTATGGTACGCGGATTAACGAATTCAGGAATATACACCAGTCCACTGGTCAAACTTTCAATCAAGGATAGAGGAAACGCGCGGTACATGGCTTCATGTCCTGCATCGTTAGGATGCAAGGCATCATCCCACATTCCCGTACGCCATTTACCGGTCCCGTCGTCAACTGCTCCAAGAAAGTTGACATAAGGAATATCGGAATTCTCCAGTTCCTGATCGGCCTGGAGCAAATATTGATAATCCGTTTCGGTGTATTGATTATTGGAATAAACACCTGCCACTATTACCTTATAGCCCCGCTCCCTACACATAATAACCAATGCACGTATTCCATTAATATACGCATTATAAGTTGCTTCTTTATTTACACTACCAACAAGTCCCTCATTGCCGAGGGACATACCGACAATTACCGTATCAGGATGTTCCGACACCACATCGGAATAAAATCTTCCCATCAGCGCTGCAGCATTATTCCCTGCGACAGACTTGTTAACTATGGAATAACCGGCAGGAGCCAGCGCAACGGATAACTTGTATGCCCAACCCTGCATATTTTTAGCCCCGTACCCTGCCGCTACTGAGGAACCAAAAATAACTATCTTTTTGGAGCGCTTAATGGGATTGTATAGCATGTCAAACTGACGAAGTCGCTGCGTTACTTTTACAGCCGGTCCTGATACTGGCGCATAGCCCATGTAATCGGTCCCATCAGGGCTGGCCAATTGCTCCGCAGACAGGTTAGGCACAAACCAAATGGTCCCATTCCATGTCTTCTCTGCATTAGCTGTTGTATCAAAATATCTGTCACCAACTCTGCGAGGGCTACCGTCCGGGCGCGTTGCAGGTACTGTTGCCGACACTCCATAATATGATTGCTGCACCGTCGCGCTATTCGACAACTGATTAAGCTGGTGAATAAAGTCTTTCTGTCCGGCGTAAAAAAAGGCTGTCATTTATATTTCCTCGATTTCGATGTTGGTGGCATAAGCCTGGAAAGATGGCGCGGTGATGGCGGCCAGGTTGGCCAGGCGTCCATACACCTGGTGCGTCTGCTCCAGCTCGACGTCGTCGCTATCGGGATACAGGCTGACGAAAAGCGGCAGCGACAAGCCGTTGCCGCGCACGATGCGCCACAGCTCGGCGCGGTCCAGCGGCGTCATGTGATCGAGCGTCAGCGACAGCTTGCGGTACCTCGCGCCCCGTTCGACCTTCTGGCTGCCAGCGCCGTTGCGGTATTGGCTGCTGGTGTCGACCGGCGTAATGCCAGCCCCATACGACGCATTCCGCTCAGGACTCCAGTAAGCGCCCGCCACCAGGCGCGCAGCTTCGATATAACCGGCCGGATTGTCAGGATCGGCCAGGTCGATCACCAGTTTCCTGATGCTGCGCATCTGGAACCAGCAGCGCGCGTAGGTACCGCCGCCGTAGCTGTAGGCGTTCACACCCAGCGGCAGCGCCCCCCAGTCCCACATGCCCAGCCGCGCATACTCGCACGCCGGCATGACGCCGGAATCGAACGCTGGCCCAGCATCGCCAGGCTCGATATAGCCGCGCACGCGAATGGTCGCCGCTGGAGTCAAGTTGCAAAACGGCAGCGCCACGCCACCGACAATTTCCGGTAACGGCCACGTTGCCGTAATGCTTAACTGGGTGCCAACCGCACGAAGCACCGAGGACTTGCTTTCACGTTGCAGGTTAGCCGGGCCCAGCGTGCCGGCCTGGCTCGATGCCGCCAACACTGCGCGGTCGGCCGCGTTGTCATAAATAATACAAAGATTTTTCATATAGATTCCAGTAATGAACTTTATGGCAGAAACTGCCCGTCGATTACGAAGAAAGGAGAAGGATCGCTGACCGTCGACCCTTCCGGCGGATTCCCGTTCATGAGGCCCGACATGAACATCAGACCTGTCGAATATGCGACGCGATCATTTTCACGCAGCAGAAATTGCCGGCTATCCACCTTTATATAACCGGGTTCCCGGTCGATATAGTCAACGTCGTAGTAAGGACTGTTACCGATGGCAACTGGACGGCCAGTGGCGGGCAAGTACGCAGCGGAAGACACATTGCCCGCAGCGACAGGAAACGTGATATTGGGCGCTGCAAAGTCATGGGCAATGGCGCCATTGCTATTTCTCAATAGCAAACCAAACCCTGAACTGCCCCGTGAACTGGCTGCGGAAATCGTTGAAAATGCCCATATATCAACCGCGTACTGCTGATCGAATCCCGCATAATCGGGGTTGCCGCCGCAATAGGCGCCGATGGTGTATACGCCATTTTTATAGCCGGTACCGACAATACCTACCCGCCGGCCCAGGGGCAGATCGACAGCCCATAAAACAGGCCTGGCGGAGGTGAAGGTATACCTGGAATAACCGGCGGTGCGAACGCCTCCGGAAGTCGATGGCTGTTCCACATGCGATAATGTCGCCTTGCCAATACACTCCGTGCCACGTGATTCGCTGTGCACTACCAATTCCTGCATTGCATTGCTGATCCTGAGTCCAGTATTCATTTGAGATAGATTCCTGCAAATGTGCGGTTTTGAGAAGATCCCGTTCCCCTTGCCGGAAAACTGAAACGCGGAACGCCCGATCGTTCGTCGTAGCTCCAGTTACTGTGCGTCGCGCCATCGCTGTAGACCACCATCGGCGTACGGCCTCTTGGCATAAGGGGATAGGAACGCACAATCTCGGCACCCGATATTTCAATGATGTCGAGACAAACTCCCCCGGCAGCAATGCGCGAATCGAAGACCACCAAACCGTCGCGGCGGATTTTCAGACCGGTACTCATTTGATATATTCCCCCAACTCAATATAGGGCAGCGAATTGACGCCGTCGTAAAAATACAGTCCGCTACTGGTCATGTCGTAACCTGCCCCTTTCCCTTCAGGAATACGGCCTGCACTGCGTATCAGTTGAAACGAGCCCGTCACCCCGGACAAGGTGCCGCGAAAAGTGCCACTATTCGCATGAAGATTCCCATTTCGATCCAGGCACCATCCCGTCGTACTGCCACTCCCATTCCAATTGCTGCTATAAATATCACCGCCAATCTGTGCATTTACAATGGCAGCGTTGGCGATGTAGGTCGGAGAAGTGGACGGCGTGATCTGGCCGTAAAGATTGTCCCCAAATCCGGCTCCTGGGCCATCAGCCCAGGCCGATGGAACCGTCTGCGCGGCAAGCGCCACGCCGAAATACCACAGGGAGATGAAGAGATAGGGGTCGGTTCCGCCATCGCCTACAAGAACACAACGCGCCGAGGCATAAGCGGCCCCGGCCGGGGCCGTGGCAAATAGTGTCGATCGGGGCCAGTCACTCAGGGCGCCCGTTACGGCGATGTTGTCTATGACATTTCCGGGTATCTCCGATAGATAAGTGCCATCCATTTTGTAGAAGGCGATGTTGACGGCGCCTTTGCAGCGATGGGAAGTCATATAGGCACTAAGCTCATAGCGCATGCCGGGAATCACTGGAAATTTGCGGAATTTCCCATCGTGCATTGGAGAGGCAATAGCATTGGAGCCTGCTGAAACGGTTCCCGTGCAACAGATATAAATACCACCTGCGCCGCCCGGCAGGTAGGGAGCGTAACTCGGCGCGAAAATAGTCGTGCCCGGTGAGTACGAATACACCAAACCGTAGCCGCCAACCGTGCCTGGATAGGGACCGGAGTTGCTGATCAGGTTACCCGCGCCTATGCCTGCATCCAGGTAGTTCGACGTCAAGGGCGTGCCGGCGCCGAGAATAACCTTGCCGTCGCGGTCCTTTATCGCCAATCCGCGTGCATCGATTTTTTCAGCCGTGACGGAGTCCGCTGCCAGCGCCTTTGTTGCCACTGTTCCAGGTACAAGCAGGTTTCCATTTAGCACGGTTCCCAGTTCCAGCCATGCACCGTCGACAAAGAATTTTGTCATCACATGCGTCGCGTCATACAAGGTCACCACATCGCGGTTGAGCGGCGCGCCATAGCCTGCACGCCCCAGCTCATACACGGCCGACGCATCCGACCAGACCGAGTAACCAGGTGCCGTCACCGTCACCGTGCCGCGCTGGCCGGGGGCGCCATCGGCGGCCAGGCGCGCGGCGGCCGCCCATTCGCCTGGGGCGATGTCGTCGGTGGCCGCGCTTGAAACAGCCGTGGCGCCGGACATGAACAGATAGGCGCCGCCCGCCGACGGCACCTGGGTCGACCAGCCGTTGTTCAGTCCCGACAATTTTCCCGTGGCAAACGTAAACGTGCAGACGGCCGTGGGCAGCGGCGGCGCAATATTGGTCGCGCCACGCTGGTAGATGGGCACGGAAATCACGTTCAAACCATCGACGCCGTCCTTGGCCAGTTGCACGGCCCCCGCCCACTCATTGGCGGCGATACTGTCCGTGGCATTGCGCGAACTGGCAGCGGCCACGCGCACGTACAACGGCGCCGTGCCGGGCGGAATATTCTTCGACCAACCATTGGCCAGGTCGTTGCCGGCCGGCGTCGTGATCGCGGCGATAGCAAAGTTAAAGATTACGCCGCCCGGGGTATCACCGGGCGGCGCAGCGGCACGCTTGTAGGCGAAGGCCTGGCCCGTGTTCAAACCGGACAGGCCTGTCTCACCGGCAGCGCCATCGAAAACCTTGCTGATCATGTAATTAGCTACATAGTCGACGCCAAACTCCCGGATACGGGCCTGCACCAGGGCCGTATCGGTAGTCATACTGGAAAAATCAACCGTGGCCACGTTGCCGTTGACCCGCAACGCCGTGCCGGACGATACCGAAAACACGATATCGCCCGTCACGTTCACGGGCTTGGCGGTAATGGCGATCGACCCAGGCGCACCCTCGCCCGCGCTATTGACGCGAAACACGGGCGTGCTGGCGGCCATCAGGATCGCCTTGCCATCGGCCGTCGTGCTGAAGCGCTCCGCAGTCGCCTGCAACAGCGTATCGCGTTCCCCCACAATCGCGCTCATACGAGCACCCCCACCGTCACTCTGCCCGTCAGCCAGAAGCGCGACAGCAGCACCACCACGCCCGGCACGCCATCCTGCAAGCCAAAGCGTTCGGCGCGCAGCCGCACGGGCTGCCCCAGTTCCAGCATCATCATCTCGGGTTCTCCATCGAATTCATAAATGGTGCGCGGCACCTTGTTCAGGGCCAGGCGCCGCTGCGCTTCCGCGCGGGCGTCGGCCCGCGTCTTCAGGCAGGTATCGATCTGCACCGGGTCATCGCTCAGGCGATAGCGTGTGCGCACCGCCTCGTCCACCACGGTCTCCGTCAGCCATTCCGTCGCATACAGGTCGGCATGCGCGGGCGGAATGCTCGTCGTCAGGGCTGCCTGCAGCGTCCAGTTGCGGTCGAAGCCGATCTTCACGGCGGCCGTCACGGGCAGACGCTGCGCGGGACGCAGAGAGCGCTCGCGCATCTGTTCCGGACCGATTTCCAGCGGCACGCCGGCGGCCGGCAAGGCGATCTGCACCAGGCGCAACTGGCCGGTGCGCGACATGACCGCCTGGGCGCCCACGCTGGCCGCCAGTTGCTGGATCGCTTGCGCCTGGTTCGTGCGGTCCGCCACATACAAGCCCACGGGCTGCGGGTGGGCCGCATCGAAGGCGGCCAGGTTGACCAGGTCCAGGTCGGCCGGGGTAAAGCGGTCGGCCGCCTTGCCGTAGGCAGTGGCGATGCGCTGCACCAGCGGGGCGATGCGCGGCGCATAGCCGCCGCCCTTGTCGCCCTGCACACTGGCCGTGATCGTCGTGGAAAACGGATCGGTGGTCAGGTTGAAGCGTCCCGCCTGGTCATTGAGCGCCACGGCAATCGGCTTGCCGTTGGTGCGCACCTCGAAGGTCGACTCCACGGCGCCGAGAAAACCGTACTCCAGGGTGGCCGGGTTGGTCAGCAATGGCGTGACGTTGTGGCACTCGCCAAACGGTATCGGCAGGATGGCGTCCTTGTTGGGCGTCGCGCCCCCCAGCTTCGCCTCGGAGATCGGCGTATTCAGGCGCTGCAGCTTGTCGCGCAGTACCAGGTTGACCGACTCGCGTCCCGGGCTGGCCACGTCGGCGATGATGCCGTCGAAGACCAGCTGGAAGTCGGCGCGCGGCCAGGAAGGATCGCCGGCCCAGGCCTTGATGGGCCGGTTCATCCATACGTCGCCCAGCCAGCCATCGAGCGCGCCATCGGCGTTATCGAGCTCGATATCGCCGCCCGACAGCCCCGCCTCGCCGGACAGGCTGACCTGCTCGGTGAAGGCCAGGCCGCCCTTGGCCAGCGGCTGGTAGACGGTATTTGCCGGCACTTCAGCCGGACCGGTAATGTATGGCCGCGAGGCGATATACCGCGTCACCTCGCTGCCGGCCACATTCACCTGTGCTTCGATCAGCACCATGCGGATGGCCGACGGACTTTGCAGCCACTGCTGAAATTGCGCATCGGTCATGCGTACTCTCCTTTCACTGCATTGGCCCAGGCGGATGCCCGGGACGATTTGTCCACGCCATCGACCACCGTCCTGGCGGCATGGGCGTTCGATTCGACGGTGGCCTGGATGGTGGCGCCCGTCTGCGCCCGCTGGTCGGCGCGCAAGCCTTCCAATTCGGCGCGCATGGCCTGGTTGTCTTCGCGCAGGCCGCGGATTTCCGCCACCAGGACGTCGGCACCCACGTTCGCCGCCGACGAGTAGCGCACGGGGTCGAACACGGCCGCCGTGACGGGAGAAGTCATCGCCGCCAGCGAGGCGACGGCGGGAGGATTGCTGAACTGCACGCCAAGATCTGCCGCACCGCCCATCGCCGCCCGCAAGCCGGCAATGGCCTGCGCTACCGTCAGCACGCTGTCATTGATCTTGACCAATCCCGATACCTGGGCATTGAGCGCATCGAGACTGGCCTGCTGCACGTCGACTTGCGCGGCAGCCCATTTCAAGGCTTCCTTGTTCGCTTCCACCACGCGGGCGTAATCGGCCGCATAGCGGGCGTCGGAAGCGTTGACCACCTGCGACGCCGTCAGGAAGGCCTGCTCGGCAGCGGACAAGCCCGACTGCGCCGTCGCGTCGCCCGCGTTCGCGGCCGCCAGGGTCTTCTCGAACTGGGCCCGCGCCTCCGCATACTTCTGCTCCGGCGTGAGCGTCGACTGGGCGCCCAGCGCCATGCTGGAATTGAGGCCATTCAAGGTCGTCACCCACGATTTCGATTTCTCCAGCGCCGACTTGGCCGCCGCCGATTCCGTTTCATACGCCTTGGCCAGCGCATCCTTCGCGCTGGTCACTGCCTTGACGGCCTGGATCTGGTCGAACAAGCCCCGGTTGCCTTCCGCGACGCTGGCGCGCTGGGCGGCCAGCAGCTGCGCTTCGCTTTGCATCAGCTGGTTCAATTGCTGCTGCAGGTCCTTGCGCTCGCCAGCGATCTCGCTGGCCGTCTTGCTTGCTTCGGCCAGTTCGCCAGTGGCAGCGGCCAGGTCGGCCGCATAGTCGGCCGCCTTCTTGAACGGTTCGGCGATGGCAAGCAACTGCACGTACATGTCCTGGCCCGCAGCGGTATTCAAATCCTGCGCCAGGACCAGCGCCTTGAATTGCTCGCTCGTCGTCACGCCAGAGTGCCCCATCGCCGCCATGGCGCTGCGCACCGACTTGGTGATGGGGTCCATCTGCTCTGCCTCGCTCAGGAAGTTCTGCACGAAGAAGCTGGTGCCGCTGGTCAGGGTGTCGAGGTCGCCCGCCGCGTGTATCAGGCTTTCGCTCAGTGCCACTGCGGACATTCCCGTGGTGTTGAACGACTTGCCCAGCACGGCCAGCACGTCCGATACCTGCATATAGTTGTTGGCAACGCGGGCCAGCGTTTCCAGGTAGCCCTCGCCCACTGCCTGGTATTTCTCCAGGCCGCCCACGCCGAACTTCGCCATGTCGTCGCCCAGCTTCGAAAAGGCCGCTTCCAGGGCCTTCTGCACTTCGTCGCCCTTCAAGTCCTTCAGGCTGATCTTGCCCAGGTTGACGACGAAAGAATTCAGGCGCGAGGTAAAGGCATCGCCGCCCATTCCCAGCAAGTCGGCGGCCGAGACGATGCTCGTGCGCAGGCCCAGCACGATCTTGGTAAACTGGTCGTTCGTTTCCGCGCCCATGGCCGTGAGATTCGTGGACTTCTTGTCGCTGGAAAACCAGCCGCCGGATTTCTTGGTATCGACGTACGAATTCACATTGAAGCCGGCATTATCCAGCGCGCCCAGACTCGATGAATTGGTGACGATCCCCACATCCTGCACGGTGGTCTTGCCGCCAAAAATGCTGCTGACGACATTGCCGACGAAGCCGCCGCTGGCGCTGCCCTTGGTACCCAGCGCGGCAGTCAGAATATCCGAGCGCACCAGCAGGCTGCCCAGGCCACCGATACCCGAGACGATCTGCTTGAGCGAGATCACCATCGACGAGGAGTACGCCAGGCCCAAGCCGGAATTTTTCTCCATGATTTCCAGGCTCTTGGCAATCGAATCCGACTTCGCGGACGAATCACCGAGCACCGTGCCGGTGCCGTTGGCGGCCTGGCGATCCTTGGCAGTGGTATCGCCACCACCACCACCGCCAGAAACGGCAACGCCGATTGCCAGCAACATGCCTGCCACCATGGCAAATGCGCCTATATTGGCGGGAAACGGTGCCGCCAGGGCCGATGCCAGCGCCGACACGCCATACGCGCTGGACTTGGCCGTTTCCGCGGCAGTTACCGGTGCGACCGATGCCGCCGCACCGGCGACTTCCGCCGTCGTCGCGGCAGTTTTTGCCGTCGTCACCATGGTGATACTGGTCAGCTTTTCAAACAGCGACTTGGCATTCATGGCAAATTCATAGGCGCGGAAGCCTTTTTCCACCTTTTCCATGAGTTCATAGCCGGCCGACTTCTCCTTGAAAAAGCCCTTCGCGGCAGTCGCCATGTCGTGATACTGCTTGACCGTGGCCTTTTTCTTGTTTTCCTGCGCCTTTTCCTGCCCTTTCTCGGACGGGTCTTCCTTCACTTCCTTGGCGAAGTTGAAGTCGATATCCTCTTGCGCCTTGCCGAAGCCGACCATGGCAGCAGTCATTTTTCCGATGGTCCCGCCGACCTTGCCAAAGGCCTTCTCCAGTTTTGTCGCCAACTTATCGGCAAACTCCCCTGTCTCCTTCCACTCCGCCTCGCTATATTTGCGCGTGGGCGCTGCCGGTGCCGCCGGTGCCGCCTTTGCTTTGGCATCCGCCGCGTCTTTTCCGGCGGTATCGAGCTTGTCCTGGCGCTGTTCATCAAACGCAAAAGCGCCATATTTGGCGCCTGCGCCGGCCGTGGCGGCGCTCCCCGCGGCGCGGAAGGCCGCCAGCCGCGTATAGGCATTGCCCAGCCCACTAACCACTTTGCTGGCATCGGCCAGCGATTTCGCCTCGCCGCTATTGAGTTCCCCAAGGGCCTTCGAGGCAGCGGTGGCATCGCGTGCCTGCTCCGCCAGGGCGCGCAGCAACAGCGCCGACGATTCCGCCTCCGTATTGGCCGCCTTCATGCCTTCGGCCGCAGCCAGGCTGGCCTCGCTGATTGCTTTCAGTACCTGCGCGGTGTCGGTCGCCTTCGTCAAGTCAATGACAAGTTTTAATTCTGTTATCTCTGGCATGGTTGGCCCATAAAAAAAGCCGCGCATGGCGGCCGGGTTGAAAAATGCGGGTCAGCCCGCCGCATGCTGGTGCGACAAAAACAGCGCGTCGAGCTGGTCCAGCAACTGGTGCTCGAACGGCTCGATGGCGATGCCGTGGCGCGCCTGCCAGGCGAGGATTTCCGTGCTGGCTATAGGATTGACGGCCATGCCGTTCTGGCGCTTGCGGTTCAATTGCGCGAACCATTCCCACACGTGGGCCAGCTCGAACGGCATGGGAGGCGTCGCCTCCTCGGGCGGCGCGCGGTACAGCGGATGGCGCCGCGCGGCATCGATATGCTCGCCCTTGGCATGGCCGTCGGCCGCCCGCGCGCCGCGCTCGAACTGGTGCCCGGCGTAGCGCAGCAGGCTGGCCGTCAGAGTTTCAAAAAATTGGCCTCGTTTTCCAGCGCTGTGGTGACCTTTTCCTGCCAGGTCGGGTATTTTTCAAAGGCCGCTTCCAGCAAAGCTGCGTCGAGCGGCACGGGCGCGCCGTTGCTGGTGAAGCCGTACCAGCCCGTGACCACGGCCAGCGCCAGACGCTTCTGGTTGCCGTCGATGGCTTGCACCAGCAATTCGGCGCCTTCGTCGGTGGACGCGTCGATGGCCGTCTTGCGGCGCGCCGATTTCTTGTAGCCTTCGGCGCGCACGGCGTTGTTGGCCACGCGGTATTGCTCGCTGTTCTTGCCGACGATGGTCAGGCCGGCCACCGCTTCGCCGTCCGCGTCGAAGATGACGGGCACGTCGAAGGTGACGGGCGCGGCCACCGCGTTGATGTTGCCGATGTCGAAACCTGCCTGGATTTTTTGTGCGTTGTTCATGTGTGCTGCTTTCTCGATCAAGGTAAAAAGTAAAAGGGCCGCCACAATGGCGGCCCCGGTGCAGGTGCTAGCTGGTTACAGCGCGCTGTCCTGGATGGTCAGGGTGGTCGCTTCGTGCTGCGCATCGGCGCCCTTGTAGCGCAGGACGTCGAAGGCGCAGGTGACGATCTTGTTTTTCTCGCCGTCGTCGATCTTGGCCGAGGTGATCTTGATGCGGCCCATGGCCAGCGCCAACACGTCGGCGGCGGGCGCCGTACCCGATGCCATGGCGTAGGCCAGCGGGATTTCCGTCTCGGACTTGAAGTAGTCGAGGTAGGTGGCGTCCTGCAGCAGCACCGTGAACTGGCCCGAGCCCATCACCTTGCCGCGCGAGGCGGCTGTCGCGTACTTCGAGCCGATCACGGGATCGACCTTGACCTGGCCGTCGAGCGAGACGGACATGCCGGTGCAGATCTGCGACGGGATGCCGTTCACGGACAGCATCGCCGTGGCGCCCGAGAACTTGCCATTGCCCGGCGCGGCCAGCGGCGCGGGGAAATACGGCACGGCCGTGGTCGGGCCTTCCGCCTTGCCCATCAGGGTGAAGTCCAGGCTGGTGATGCCGTTCGGCTGCACGGCGATGTCCATCTTGCTGACCAGCTGGTCGACGAAGCTGCGGTGCACGCCGATCTTCGGGTCCTGCACTTCGGCCGTGAACCAGTCGGTGGTGTGGCCCGTCAACGGGGTGAAACTGCGCTTGCCCACCGCCGCCACGCCGACGGAATCGCCGGCCGCCTTGACGATCATGGCCGAACCGTCCATGAACTGGCCATTCAGGTTGGTGGCCGTCACCGAGGTAACGAAGAAATTCTTCGCATTGTTGGCGGCGGCCGGCGCCGTCATGCCCGTGATGCGCACCACGCTGCCGGCGCGGAAGCCTTCCGACAGCCAGGAACCGGCGCTGCGGGTCAGGCCCGTGGCGGCGGCCGCGATGGTGGTTTGCGCGGCAGCGACGCCGCCGGCCGTAAAGTCGCGGCGCAGCAGCGCGGCCATCAGCGGCGCATATGTGCCGCATGCCGCTTCAGCCTTGATGGCGCCCGTGGTGCGGAAATTGCCCAGGCGGGTATCGCCCTGCTGCTGGCTGGCGTCGATTTCGGCGCTTGCGTATTTGTCCGCTTCCGTGTCGAAGGTGGCCGTGACGCGGGGATAGATCTGGCCGCCGCCGGCGGCGGCCTTGCTGCCTTCTGCGCTTTGTTTGCTGATAACGATCAAGCTGTCGATGCCGTTTGCTGTCGATGCCATAAGTAATACCTTTCGTGGGATGAAAAAAAAGACCGCGTCTGCGGTCTTGAGGGGGGAACTGCTGGTAATCAGGAAAATAAAAAGCCCGCGCACGGTGAGATGGCGGGCTGGCGTCCGGACGGCACGGGGCCGTGCCGGACGAAAGATGGGCGTAAGGGCCGTGAAGGCCGTGAAGGCCGTTCGCTGCGCTGATTTCTCCTATCGGTGTCGCGCCGTGAGCACGTCTATTACGAGTGGAGAAGCATGTGGTACTGCCGTACTGCCATGTTGCCGGTGTTGCTGTTGCTGCGTGATCGAGACTCTATTGTAGGGGCGTTTTTTTCATCACCAGGCATATTGCAAAATCTTTTTAGTGACCGAGGCGGCGCATGGCACGGGCGCCGTGCGACTGGAAGATCGATTCCAGCTCGCTGACCATGTCCTTGATCCGTTCGAGCTCGAAGCCGCCAGAGCAGCTGATGGCCGCTTCGCCGGCGCCGTGGCAAGCCTTGCAGGCGACAGGCGCGCCGGCGTGCATGGCGGCGACCACGCCCGTGCCGTGGCAGACCTTGCATTTGCTGTCGAGCCAATGCGCGAGCGACGCTTCGGCCACGCGGCGGTACAGGGTAGTAGCGGCCTGCGCATCCCAGGCCGTCTGCGCCTTGACCCAGCGCCGCGCACGGCCTTTTTCCGCCACGGCCGCCGTCCAGGCGCGCAGCAATTGGGCCAGGTTGCCCGCATTGCCTTCGAACAGGCGGCTGACGGTGCCATCCGCATACTTGACGCGGCACAGCAAGGCGCCCATGTCGCCGGCCAGCGCCGCCGCCGCGATGACATCCAGGTCGTGGTGGACGGCATCGTCGCGCAGATTCTGCGATGACAGCGATGCGATGAATTTTTCTGCAAACCCCATGATTTCTCCTCGTTGATTCTTGTCTTAGTTTTCCTGCGCCGGCCCGAACAGGGCCGCCACCAGCGGATCGCGGCGCGCCGCACCACTGGGCCAGCACGCCGTGCGGCGCACCTGCGGCGGCAGCTCCGCCCAGCCGTCGGCGTCGTCATCCTGTTCGCCCAGCGCGTACAGGGCGGGACGCTGGCGCCCCGGTTCCGTGCAGTGACGCTGCGCCAGGTGGATCTGTCCCATGCCGCACATGTGGCGCAGATAGCGGCTCATGGTGCCCGCATCGAGTCCCAGCAGGGCGGACAATTGCGCCGCGCTGGCCTGGCCCTGCTCGCGTATGTACTGCGCAATGCGGGCAATATGCAGCTGCGACTTCTTGCTGCGTCCCTGTAACTGGCGCCCCTGCCGCGGCACCGCCCTGCTTTCAACCAACTGACTGCTGTTCAACATCTGCCTGACCTCCCATGGTGTCGCCAACCGGCAGACGCTGTAGTGCGTTTGCGACAGGCAACATGTAGACTTTATCAATCGCTAATGTTAAAGTCAAGCATTTGGTAATTTATCAAACGGTAAATTTCAGGTTTAATGTGGAGATGAATATGTATCAATACAGACGCGACCGCCTGCTGGCCCTGATCGGCGAGCGCTACGACAACACGCGCAAGAAAATTTCCGACGTCAGCGGCTGGAGCGAAGCGCGCATCTCGCAAATCCTCTCGCCCACGTACCGCGAGGGGCGCGCCTTCAGCGAAAAGATCGCGCGCAAGCTGGAAGCGGACCTGCAGCTCGACAGCATGTACTTCGACCAGGGCGCGGCGCCCGACCAGGCGGCGCTGGCCGCGCGCGCGCTGGGCGAGGTGCAGCCGGTGGAGGTGGTCGACGGCGAAGATGAGCGCTTCTATCCGATCCGCAAGGTCAAGTTGCGCCTGTCGGCCGGCATCACGGGCTTTGCCATCGAACCGGAAACGCACGACGGCAGCACCATCAGCGTGCCGCGCAGCTGGGTCGAGCGCAATGGCTACCGCCCTGAAAAACTGGTGGCGATCAAGGTCAAGGGCGAGAGCATGGAGCCGGCCCTGTACGAGGACGACGTGGTGATCATCAATACGGCCGACAACCGGCCGGCCGACGGCATCGTGTTTGCCGTCAATTACGAAGGCGAACCGGTGGTCAAGCGCATGGCGCGCGACATCGGCGAGTGGTGGCTGACCTCGGACAACCCGGACCAGCGCAAATACCACCGCAAGCTGTGCCGCGGCAATGAATGCCTGATCGTGGGCAGGGTCGTGCGCAAGGAAAGCGACCGCATCTGAGAGCGAAATTTATCGATTGATAAACTTCGCTCTCAACTTGGCGTTTACGCCAGTGCTGCCTGGATCTGCTGCAGCGATGCCGGGTCGTCCATCGACGTCAGGTCGCCCGGGCTGCGTCCTTCGCAGATGGCCTGGATCGAGCGGCGCAACAGCTTGCCCGAACGCGTCTTCGGCAGCTGCGCCACGAACAGCACGCGCGCGGGCCGCGCCACGGCGCCCAGCTGGCGGTCGACCACGGCCATCACTTCGCGCTCCAGCGCCGCTTTCGCTTCGACGCTGTCGAAGCCCTGCGGGTCCTTCAGGATCACGAAAGCCATCGCCACCTGTCCCTTGAGCTTGTCCTCCACGCCCACCACCGCCACCTCCGACACGTTCGGATGGCTGGTGATGCTTTCCTCGATTTCGCGCGTGCCCAGGCGGTGGCCTGCCACGTTGATCACATCGTCGGTGCGGCCCAGAATGAAATAGTAGCCGTCCGCGTCGCGCACGCCCCAGTCGAACGTGGAATACACTTGCCGGCCGCTGAAGGTGGACCAGTACGTGTCGACGAAACGTTCATCGTCGCCGTACACGGTCTGCATGCAGCCGGGCGGCAGCGGGCCTTCCAGCACCAGCACGCCCTTCTCGTTCGCGCCGCACTCCTCGCCCGTCGCCTCGTTGAGCAGTTTGACCTGGTAGCCGTACATGGCCATGCCCGGGCTGCCCAGGCGCGTGGGCGTATCGGCTACGCCTTTCGCCACCGACAAGATCGGCCAGCCCGTCTCCGTCTGCCAGTAGTTGTCGATGATGTCCACTTGCAGTTCATCGGCGATCCATTGCGAGGTGGTTTCATCGAGCGGTTCGCCCGCCAGGTACAGCGCCTTCAGGGAAGACAGGTCGTATTTGCGCATCAGTTCCACCGGGTGCTTGCGCAGCACGCGGATGGCCGTGGGCGCCGAAAACATGCGCGTGACCCGGTATTTTTCAACGATGCTCCACCAGATGCCCGCATCGGGACAGATGGGCAGGCCTTCGTACAGGATGGTGGCCATGCCGGCGATCAGCGGGCCGTACACGATGTAGGAATGGCCCACCACCCAGCCGATATCCGAGGTGGCAAAGAAGGTCTCGCCGGGCTTGCCGCAGAAGTTGTACTGCATCGACGACGCCAGCGCCACCGCATAGCCGCCCACGTCGCGCTGCACGCCCTTGGGCTTGCCCGTCGTGCCCGAGGTGTACAGCACGTACGACGGTTCGTTCGATTCGAGCCACGCGACGGGCACCTGCGCGTCGAAATGCTGCGCGCGCAGCGCCGCGTAATCGACGTCGCGGCCCGCTACCAGTTCCATCGGCACCAGGTGGCGGTCGACCAGCAGCACGTGCTGCGGCTTGTGGCTGGCCAGGCGGATGGCTTCGTCGAGCAGCGGCTTGTAGGGGATCGCCTTGCCATTGCGCGAACCCGCATCGGCGGAGAACACCAGCTTGGGCTGCGCGTCGTCGATGCGGCTGGCCAGGCTGTTGGCGGCAAAACCGCCGAACACCACGGAATGCACGGCGCCGATGCGGGCGCAGGCGAGCATGGCGAAAGCCGCCTCGGCGATCATCGGCATGTAGATCAGCACGCGGTCGCCCTTGACCACGCCCAGCGACTGCAGGATGGCGGCGCAGCGCTCCACTTCGCGCTGCAGCTCGCGAAAGCTGTAGCTGCGCTCCGTATTGGTTTCCGTGGAAATGGCGATCAGCGCGGCGGCATCGCCCTGGCTGTCCACCCAGCGGTCGACGGCGTTGTGGCACAAATTGGTGGTGCCGCCGACGAACCATCGGGCGAACGGCGGGCGCGAATAATCGAGCACTTGCGAAAACGGGGCATGCCAATCGATCTTTGCCGCTTCCTCACGCCAGAAAGCGTCAGGCGTGTCGATCGAGCGTTGATAAAATGCTGCGAAATTCATGTCTCCTCCAGTAGGCGTGCAAACTGTCGTTGTTGTTGGTGTTGGTTACTGCATGTTGTGCTTATCTGTTCATCTGCGGCCTCCGGTATCGCTATCCTGCGTCGCGAGCAGCTGCGTTGCAAACAATGCCGGCTGCGCCGCCGCGCAGGCACCCCGTTCCTGCGCGATGCGCGCGCGGTTTTGCGCCAGACTGGCGCCATCGAGGGGCATGCCGAACTGCCCGTCGCCGGGCGCCCCAGTCATGGGCGACATCAGGCGCTGCAGCACGATATCGCCCAGCGCCTTCTTGAAATGCCCCGCTTCCCAATACCAGCGGGTGGCACTATCCCGTTCATTGGCGGCGGGAATGCGCTCGCAGTTGTACGCGCCATAGCCGCTGAAATCAGTGAGGGAAATGCGCGCATCCGGGTACTGCGCCTTGACCGCGCCCATTGCCAGCACCAGCCCGGCCTTCCACTCGTCGAACAGGGGCCACAGCCCGGCCGCTTCAAACATGGCCAGCATTTGCGCGTGATACGGATAAATCACCAGCTTGATGTCGGCCTGCGTGGCCGCCATCGCCAGCAAAAAGGCGCGCAAGGCGTGAAAGTCTTCGGTGGCAAGGCCGCGCGTCGATTTCCGGCGCAAGTTGGCGGCGCTTTCCTGCGCCCGTTGCGCAAACATCTTGTGGTATCCATCGCGGCGCACATGGGCGCCATATTCCAGCAAGGGATTGAAGCCATCCGCCGTCAGGGTGGCAGCCTGCGCGTCATGCTGGATGCGCAGCGTATGCACGGCATCCTTGACGGACGCCAGGGAAAAGAGCGTATCGAAGCGCCAGAACGCGCGCGCAGGAGCCGGGGCCATGGTGGTGGCGACAGGGCGTGCGGCCGGCGCGGCAGCGGGGTTGAGAAAATCGATGAATTCCACGCCGACGATGACCGTGCGTGGCTGCACGCCAGCCTGCCGCAATTGCGCGAACTGGCTGGCGGACGTGGCCAGGCCCGTGCCGGGAATCGCCAGGTTATAGCCGGCGCCCAGCGCCGACAAGGCGCTGGCGCGCGGATCGAAGCCGATTTCGGCGCGCGAGTTGCCGAGGATGATGAATTGCGGCCGCCTGCGCAGCGCAAGCTCCTGCTTGATCTGGTTCTGGTAGCGGGTCAGGCCCGGCTTGACCGCATTGAAATCGTCGCGCAGCACAAGGCCATACAGGCCGTAAGGATCGACGACGGCCACGAAAGCGCCAGCCAGCAAGGCGCCTGCCGCCATCAGCAGCGCCAGGGTGGCCAGATACGATTTGAAGGGGGAGGCCGTCATGTTCTGCCCTCCCCTAGAACTGGAAATACAAAAATTCGGCGGGACGGTTCAGCGCCAGCATGCTCGCCAGCGCCAGCAGGGCGATGGCCGCCGCCCACGCGGGCGAGGCACGCCAGGTGAGCAGGCGCCGCACACCCCGCCCGCCCTGCCCGTCCGCTGCGGCACTGGCCTGGAAATCCAGCGCGGGATCGAAACGGCGCATGATCTGCTGCGTATTCGGCATGGCAAACGTCAGCAGCGCCGCCACCGCTATCCACGTCCAGGTCTCGATGAAGACGGTGCCGCCGCCCAGGTAAAAGCCCGTGCCCATGGCCGTCAGCGCAGCGTGCAGCGGCAGCAGATGGGCAGCCAGCGCATCGGGCAGGGCGAGGCCAAAGCCACCCGCCATGCCCTTGATGATCGTCAGGGCGACGGGCATGTCGGGAGCGCGAAAGAAGACCCAGGCAACACAGACGGCGGCAAAGGTGAGCAGGGTCGCCAGGACCTTCCCCACGCGCGTATCGCCCGCCAGGTGAAACCGGCGCGCGGCGGTGCTCCAGCCCTTGTGGATGACCAGGTAGGCGCCATGCAGAGCCCCCCATACGATGAAATTCCAGCCGGCGCCATGCCACAAGCCGCCCAGCACCATCGTGATCATCAGGTTCAGGTAGCGCCGCACGGGGCCGCAGCGCTTGCCGCCCAGCGGGATGTACAGGTAATCGCGCAGGAAGCGCGACAGGGTCATGTGCCAGCGGCGCCAGAATTGCGCGATATTGCGCGATTGATAGGGCGAGTCGAAATTCAGGGGAAGGCGCACGCCGAACAGGCGCGACAGGCCGATGGCCATGTCGGAATAACCGGAAAAATCGAAGTACAGCTGGAAGGCATACGCCAGAACCCCGCCCCAGGCGATCAGCAGCGATGGCGTACCCGGGTTGTCGAACAGCGGCGCTGCATACGGGCCGATATTGTCGGCAATCAGCACTTTTTTTGCCAGGCCGATGAAAAAGATGGTGCTGCCGATGGCGACATTCCTGGCCGACAGGCGAAAGATGCGCCGGTCGGCGAACTGCGGCATCATTTCCTTGTGGTGCAGTACGGGGCCGGCAATCAGATGGGGGAAGTACGTGACAAACAGCAGGTAGTGGACGAAGCGGCTTTCCTGCGCCCTGCCCTTGTAGGTATCGACCAGAAAGGCGATCTGGGTAAAGGTAAAAAATGAAATGCCGATCGGCAGAATCACATGCAAGGCGGGCAGCGGCTGCGCCAGCAATTGCGCCGCGCTGGCAAGGAAAAATCCCGCGTACTTGTAGTAGGCGAGCAGGCCAAGGTTGGCGGCGATGGCCGCCGCCAGCAAGCCTTTGCGGTGGCTGGCGCGTCCTGGCGCAAGCAGGGCCGCGCAGCCGTAATTGAAGATGACGGAGCCCAGCAGCAATGGCAGGTAGCGGTAATCCCACCAGCCGTAGAAGAACAGCGAGGCGCCTGCCAGCCAGGCTGCCGCCCCCCATTGACTGCGGCGTCCCAGGATGAAAAATCCCGCGACCGTGATGGGCAGATACGCAAACAGGAAGACGTAGGAATTGAATAGCATCTGTTCACCGGTCTGGCAGGGTTAAGGTGTGCTGATGGTGGCCACGTGCCGCAATGGCGCGGCGTCACGCCATTTTTCCCCGTCGTTCAGTTTCCGGCTAGCGGAAAAATCAATTTTTCTTGAGATTCACGACAGGCCGGGCCCCTGCGGCCCGGCCAGCAAGGCTTATGCGCTGAAGGAATCGCCAGGAATGCGCACGGCCCCCTCCATCAGCACGCGCGCGCTGCGGCTCATGATGGCCTTGGTGACGCTCCAGGCGCCATCGACCAGCGCCGCTTCCGCCCCCACCATCAGGGTACCGGACGGATGGCCGAAACGTACCGAGTTACGCGCGCCGCCGCCCGCCGCCAGGTTGACCAGGGTGCCGGGAATGGCGGCCGCCGTGCCGATGGCCACGGCCGCCGTGCCCATCATGGCGTGGTGCAGCTTGCCCATGGACATGGCGCGCACCAGCAGGTCGATCCCGCCCGCGTCCACCTGCTTGCCGCTGGACGACACATAGCTGGCCGGCCTGGCGACAAACGCCACTTTCGGCGTGTGCTGGCGTTTGGCCGCTTCATCCAGGTGGGAAATCAAGCCCATGCGCAAGGCGCCATGCGCGCGGATGGTCTCGAAGCGGGCCAGCGCGGCCGGATCGCCATTGATGGCGTCCTGCAGTTCCGTGCCCGTGTAGCCGATGGCGTGCGCGTCGACAAAGATCGTCGGGATGCCCGCATTGATCATCGTGACTTTCAACACGCCGATGCCGGGCACGTCCAGGTCGTCGACGAGGTTACCGGTAGGGAACATGGCCGAGCTGGCGCCGTCGCCGCCCTCCTCGTCTGCCGCCGGGTCGAGGAATTCCAGCTTCACTTCAGCGGCCGGGAAGGTCACGCCATCGAGCTCGAAGTCGCCCGTTTCCTGCACTTCGCCATGCGTCACGGGGACATGGGCGATGATGGTCTTGCCGATATTGGCTTGCCAGATGCGCACCGTGGCGATGCCGTTTTGCGGCACGCGCCCTGGATCTACCAGGCCGCTGGCGATGGCGAACGAGCCGACGGCGGCCGACAGGTTGCCGCAGTTGCCGCTCCAGTCGACGAACGGCTTGTCGATGGAAACCTGGCCAAACAGGTAGTCGACGTCGTGCTCGGGCTGCGTGCTGGCCGACAGGATCACCGTCTTGCTGGTGCTGGACGTGGCGCCGCCCATGCCGTCGATCTGCTTGCCGTACGGGTCGGGGCTGCCGATCACGCGCAGCAGCAAGGCATCGCGCGCCGCGCCCGGCACTTGCGCGCTGGCCGGCAAATCCTGCAGGCGGAAGAACACGCCCTTGCTGGTGCCGCCACGCATGTAGGTGGCGGGGATTTTGATTTGGGGGATGTGGGTCATTGTATATTTCCGCAGAAGTTCTTTGCCTGCGCTGCGAAGACGACAGCCTCCCCGCCGCACAAGGCTGGGGTCAGACCCGGCGGGTCTGACCCCTGGTTTACGCCGCCTTCGACGACTCGAGGAAATCCTGCGCGAAGCGCTGCAGCACGCCGCCGGCCTCGTAGATCGACACCTCTTCCGCCGTGTCGAGGCGGCAGGTGACGGGCACTTCCACCGTTTCGCCGTTCTTGCGGTGAATGAGCAGGGTCAGGGTGGAGCGCGGCGTGCGCTCGCCCGCGACGTCGTAGGTTTCGCTGCCGTCGATGCCCAGGGTCTTGCGGTTCACGCCAGGCAAGAATTCCAGCGGCAAGACACCCATGCCCACCAGGTTGGTGCGGTGGATGCGCTCGAAGCCTTCGGCCACGATGGCTTCCACGCCGGCCAGGCGCACGCCCTTGGCGGCCCAGTCGCGCGAGGAACCCTGGCCATAGTCGGCGCCGGCGATGATGATCAGGGGCTGCTTGCGCTCCATGTACACCTCAATGGCTTCCCACATGCGCGAGATCTTGCCTTCCGGCTCGATGCGCGCGAGCGAACCCGCCTTGACCTTGCCGTCTTCGATCACCATCTCGTTTTTCAGGGTCGGGTTGGCAAACGTGGCGCGCTGCGCCGTCAGATGGTCGCCCCGGTGCGTCGCGTAGGAATTGAAGTCTTCCTCGGGCAAGCCCATTTTCGCCAGGTATTCGCCGGCCGCGCTGTCGAGCATGATGGCGTTCGATGGCGACAGGTGGTCGGTCGTGATGTTGTCGCCCAGGACGGCCAGCGGACGCATGCCCTTCAATGGACGCGCGCCAGCCAGCGCGCCTTCCCAGTACGGAGGACGGCGGATGTATGTCGTCTGCGGACGCCAGTCGTACAGGGGGCTGACCTTGATGCCGTCATCTGCCTGCGCGGCGAACATGGGGATATACACCTTGCGGAACTGCTCCGGCTTGACGCTGGACGCGACGATGGCGTCGATTTCCTCGTCGGACGGCCAGATATCCTTGAGCAGTATAGCCTTGCCATCCGCGTCATGGCCCAGCACGTCCTTCTCGATATCGAAGCGGATGGTGCCGGCGATCGCATACGCCACGACCAGCGGCGGCGAGGCGAGGAAAGCCTGCTTCGCGTACGGGTGGATGCGGCCGTCGAAATTGCGGTTGCCCGACAAGACAGCCGTCGCGTACAGGTCGCGCGATACCACTTCATCCTGGATCACGGGATCGAGCGCGCCCGACATGCCGTTGCACGAGGTGCAGGCAAACGCCACGACGCCAAAGCCCAATGTTTCAAGCTCCGGCATCAGGCCCGCTTCCTGCAGATACAGCTCCACCGTTTTCGAGCCGGGCGCCAGCGACGATTTGACCCACGGCTTGCGCGTGAGGCCCAGGCGGTTCGCATTGCGCGCGATCAGGCCGGCGGCGATCATGTTGCGCGGGTTGTTCGTATTGGTACAGCTGGTGATGGCCGCAATGATGACGGCGCCGTCCGGCATCTTGCCCGGCTCGTTTTCCACCACGCCGGAAATCCCGCGCGCCGCCAGTTCCGACGTCGGCACGCGGTTGTGCGGGTTCGACGGACCCGCGATATTGCGCACGACGGACGACAGGTCGAAGCTCAGGACGCGCTCGTACTGCGCGTCGGCCAGGCTGTCGGCCCACAGGCCCGTCTCTTTCGCATACAGCTCCACCAGCTTCACCAGTTCGTCGTCGCGGCCCGTCAATTTCAGGTATTTGATGGTTTGCGCGTCGATGTAGAACATGGCGGCCGTGGCGCCGAATTCCGGCGCCATGTTGGAAATCGTGGCGCGGTCGCCCAGGGTCAGGTGCGACGCGCCCTCGCCGAAGAATTCCAGGTAGGACGAGACGACCTTCTGCTTGCGCAAAAATTCCGTCAGCGCCAGCACCGTATCGGTCGCCGTAATGCCCGGCTGCGGCTTGCCCGTCAGCTTGACGCCGATGATGTCGGGCAGGCGCATCCACGAAGCGCGGCCCAGCATCACGCTTTCCGCTTCCAGGCCGCCCACGCCGATGGCGATCACGCCCAGCGCATCGACCATCGGCGTGTGCGAATCCGTGCCCACCAGGGTATCGGGATAGGCCACGCCATCCTGGACCTGGATCACGGGCGACATGCGCTCGAGATTGATCTGGTGCAGGATGCCGTTGCCTGGCGGGATCACGTCGACGTTCTTGAACGCTTTCTTGGTCCAGTCGATGAAGTCGAAACGGTCTTCATTGCGGCGGTCTTCGATGGCACGGTTCTTGGCGAAGGCGTCCGGGTCGAAACCGCCGCATTCGACGGCCAGCGAGTGGTCGACCACCAGCTGCGTCGGCACGACGGGATTGACCAGGGCCGGGTCGCCGCCCTGGGCCGCGATGGCGTCGCGCAGGCCGGCCAGGTCCACCAGGGCCGTCTGGCCCAGGATGTCATGGCAGACCACGCGGGCGGGGAACCACGGGAAATCGAGGTCGCGGCGGCGTTCGATGAACTGGCTCAGGGAGGCGTTCAGGGTGGCCGGGTCGCAGCGGCGCACGAGGTTCTCCGCCAGCACGCGCGAAGTGTAGGGCAAGGTGGCGTAGGCGCCTGGCTGGATCGCATCGACGGCGGCGCGCGTGTCGAAGTAGTCTAGCTGGGTGCCCGGCAAGGATTTGCGGTGCAGGGTATTCATGTTGGCGTTCATTATTTGCGGTCCTTGATCGGGACGAATTCCAGGTCTTCCGGACCCACGTAGTTGGCGCTCGGGCGGATGATCTTGTTGTCGATGCGCTGCTCGATGATGTGGGCGGCCCAGCCCGAGGTGCGCGAGATGACGAACAGCGGCGTGAACATCGCCGTCGGCACGCCCATCATGTGGTAGGACACGGCCGAGAACCAGTCCAGATTCGGGAACATGTTCTTGATTTCCCACATGACCGATTCCAGGCGCTCGGCGATGTCGAACATCTTCGTGGAACCCGCTTCCAGCGACAGATTGCGCGCCACTTCCTTGATGACCACGTTGCGCGGGTCCGAGATCGTGTAGACGGGGTGGCCGAAGCCGATCACCACTTCCTTGTTGGCCACGCGCTCGCGGATGTCCGCTTCCGCTTCGTCGGCGTTGTCGTAGCGCTTCTGGATGTCCAGCGCCACTTCATTGGCGCCGCCGTGTTTCGGGCCGCGCAGCGCGCCGATGGCGCCCGTGATGGCCGAGTGGATGTCCGAGCCCGTGCCGGCGATCACGCGGCTGGTGAAGGTGGAGGCGTTGAATTCGTGTTCCGCGTACAGGATCAGCGAGGTGTGCATGGCTTTTTCCCACGAGGCCGACGGTTTTTCGCCGTGTAGCAGGTGCAGGAAGTGGCCGCCGATCGACTCGTCGTCCGTTTCCACTTCGATGCGCTTGCCGTTATGGCTGTAGTGGTACCAGTACAGCAGCATGGAGCCGAACGACGCCATCAGGCGGTCGGCGATGTCGCGCGCGCCCGGCGCGTTATGGTCGTCCTTTTCCGGCAGGGTGCAGCCCAGCGCGGACACGCCCGTGCGCATCACGTCCATCGGGTGGGCGGCGGCAGGCAGCGCTTCCAGCGCCAATTTCACTGCCGACGGCAGGCCGCGCAGAGACTTCAGCTTGGCCTTGTAGCCTTTCAGTTCGGCGCTGGTCGGCAGCTTGCCGTGCACCAGCAGGTAGGCGATTTCCTCGAACTCGCAGCTGTCGGCCACGTCCAGGATGTCATAGCCGCGGTAGTGCAAATCGTTGCCGGTCTTGCCGACCGAGCACAGCGCCGTGTTGCCGGCGGTGACGCCGGACAGGGCGACGGATTTTTTAGGCTTGAAAGTGGCGGCTTGCGGTGCGGTCATTGTGTTCTCCAGATTGAATAGTCTCGGGTGCGTCACTGCGGGACCGACATGCGGCCCCTGCTTCTCTATTTATTTCTTTTGCGCAGCGAACAGCGCATCGAGCTTTTGCTCGAAATCGTGGTAGTTGATCGATTCATACAGCTCCATGCGCGTCTGCATGGTGTCGACGACATTCTTTTGCGTGCCGTCGCGGCGCAGCGCCTGGTAGACGTTTTCCGCCGCCTTGTTCATGGCGCGGAACGCCGACAGCGGATACAGGGCCAGGCCCACGTGGGCGCTGCGCAGTTCGTCCAGGGTGAACAGCGGCGTGGAACCGAATTCCGTGATGTTGGCCAGGATGGGCACGTTGACGGCCTTGGCGAACGTGGCGTACATGTCCAGGTCCGTGATGGCTTCCGGGAAGATCATGTCGGCGCCCGCCTCCACGCAGGCGACGGCGCGCTCGAGTGCCGCTTCCAGGCCATCGACGGCCAGCGCATCGGTGCGCGCCATGATGACGAAGTTCGGGTCCGTGCGCGCATCGACGGCCGCCTTGATGCGGTCGACCATTTCTTCCTTGCTCACGATTTCCTTGCCCGGACGATGACCGCAGCGCTTGGCGCCCACCTGGTCTTCGATATGCAGGCCGGCCGCGCCGAACTTGATCATCGATTTCACCGTGCGCGCCACGTTGAAGGCGGACGCGCCGAAGCCCGTGTCGGCATCGACCAGCAGCGGCAGGTCGCACACGTCGGTGATGCGGCGGATGTCCGTCAGCACGTCGTCCAGGCTGGAAATGCCCAGGTCGGGCAAGCCCAGGGAACCGGCCGCGACGCCGCCGCCGGACAGGTAGATGGCCTTGTAGCCGGCGCGCTTGGCCAGCAAGGCGTGGTTGGCGTTGATGGCGCCGACGACTTGCAACGGGGATTCTTCCTGGACGGCCTTGCGGAATGCGGCACCTGCGGAGTATTGAGTCATGTGTTCACCTTATGGGTTTCGGATGGTCCCGAATGTTTCACGGAGTGGCTATGAGCATCAGTAGTGCAAATGCCGTGCCAGGCCGGCGAGGCATGGCGCACAACACGTGGACGGCAGAGTGAAAACCGGCGAAAAGTGGCCAGCCAGCGCTGCTCCAGGGCTGTCACGCCACGGAACGGCGATGTCACGTTTGTCCAGTGCGATGCTTCATTATTGTTTCACTATTTCATTTTGAAACACAATATTGAAACATGCAACAACGCTGGCTGAAAAGATGGAGGCAGGCAGAGGCGCCGCCGGTGGCGCGCAATAAAAACAGCCGGCGGATGCCGGCTGCGGGAACACTGAAAGAGCAAAGAACTAGGCCAGCCGTACCAGCGGGTTGGCGATGATGTTGTCGATCTGGCGCACGGCTTCTTCGCAGGCGGCGGCAATGGCGCCCTCCTCGTCGTCGCGCACGAACTGCATGGTCGAGCCTTCGAACACTTCCAGGCCTTCCGCCGTGGCGCGCTCGATGTCGCAGCTGGCCGACCATTTGCCATCGGTGGTGGGCACGGCCAGGGGAACGATTTCCCAGCCTTTATAGTGAATTTTAGAACTGCTATTCATGGGGTGCCTCCTTCGTGGCTGACTCAATGGGGAAATCGTAGCATGAAGCGCGGCCGCTAGCGACGTGTTTCACGCGCCAGCCTAAGCCAGGCGCACTTTCGGGCTAAACGATTTACGCTGGCTCAAGGGCGCAGCAGATTATCGACTTCCGTCTTGGCCACTTCCAGGCCGGCCGTGCAAGCCGTTTCAGGCGCCGCATAGCCGCCCAGGGTGCGGCTGCGCGTGATCGCCTGCGCCGCCGTCTCGCCTTCGCGCTGCAGGCTGTAGGTAAAATCCCATAAATCGTCATTGTCCTTTTGCGGGGTCACCGAAATCGTAAAACCGCGGTATTGCTCGCTGCGTGCAGTGGTATCGTTCATGAATTCCTCCTTGTAGGATGAGGTTACCACGCAGCAAGCGCCAGGGTGCGCACGACTGTGACGGGCGCATGCCTGCCCGCTTATCTGTTTTCCGCATGTTAAATGTCAATTTTCAACATTTTTTCAGCGAACTCTGGCGCTATAATGCCCTTCCCTGTCCATCCCTTGCCCGTCCCTTGCCGCCGCGATGACCCCACAAATCCAAGCCTTCTTCGACCCCACCACCGCCACCGTCACCTATGTTGTCTACGAGGCGGATGGCCAGGACTGCGCCATCATCGATTCCGTGCTCGACTACGATCCGAAGGCGGGCCGCACCTCGACCACGTCGGCCGACAAGGTGATCGCCTTCGTACGCGCGCACCGCTTGCAATGCCGCTGGCTGCTGGAAACCCATGCGCATGCAGACCACCTGTCCGCCGCTCCCTACCTGCAGCAGCAGCTGGGCGGCGACGTGGCCATCGGCGCCGCCATCCAGACGGTGCAGCAGGCGTTCGCCGCCGTCTACCACCAGGGTGCGGCCAAGGCCGACGGCTCGCAGTTCGACCAGCTGTTCGCGCCCGACCAGGTGTTTTATATCGGCAAGCTGGAAGTGCGCGCGCTGCACGTGCCCGGCCACACGCCGGCCGACCTGGCTTACCAGATCGGCGACGCCGTGTTTGTCGGCGACACCCTGTTCATGCCGGACGTGGGTTCGGCCCGCTGCGACTTCCCCGGCGGCTCGGCCGCACTGCTGTACCGTTCCGTGCAGCGATTGCTGGCGCTGCCGCCCCAGACGCGGCTGTTCATGTGCCACGACTACCCGCCCAACGGCCGCGAGGCGCGCTGGGAAGTGACGGTAGCCGAACAGCGCGCCAGCAACATCCACCTGCGCGACGGCATCACGGAAGAACAGTTCGTGGCCATGCGCACGGGCCGCGACGCCACCCTCGACATGCCGACCTTGATCCTGCCCGCCATCCAGGTCAACATCAATGCGGGCAAGCTGCCCGAGCCGGAAGAAAACGGCGTGCGCTACCTCAAGATACCGCTGAACGCGATCTGACCGCCCCGGCATTCCCTGCCCGCCGCCCGTCCTTTCTTGACACCACGCAAGTTCCACCTCAGGCAATCCGCATACAGTGCAGATTGCCCGAGCTCGCTTGGGCGACGCTTTTCCTCATTAACGCTGACGGAGCGCCCGCATGTCGCCCGACCCCACGCTAGCTGGCAACTGCATCCTGCTCGCCCAAGCCGAAGGCACGGCCTTGTTCAGCCATGCGCTGCTCCAGGCCGTCACGCGCCTGCCCCGTCCCGGCATCGTCATCTTCGTGCATGGCGTCAATTCCGATGGCGAATGGTATGAGCAGGCCGAACAAGGCCTGTGCGCGGGCCTGAATGCGCGCCTGAAACGCCGCGACGAGGATCTGGCGATCCCGGGCCCGGCTGCCGGGCAAATGCAGGCCGCCACCTACACGCGCGAATTGACGGATGACGGCTTCCTCAATCCCAAGCGCAACGCCACCACCTTCCTGCAGGCAGACGATGCCAATTCCCCCGTGATCCGCTTCCGCTGGGGCTACAAGGCCAATGGCGAGGAATTGCAGGCGTTTGGCGACGGCATCTATCTCAACGAAAAGAATTACTGGGGCGGCGGACCGTTCGCCAACGGTTGCAGTGCCCTGCCGGATCTGTGGGGCAAGGGATTGTCCGAGGAACTGTTCCTGTGGATGCATATCCAGCACATGAACCCGACGAATGACCGGCAAGTGTATGCCTGCCCGCCGCGCCCGTATTTCGTGTTTGCCGCCTGGCGTCTGGCGCGCCTCGTGCAATCGATCAGGGCATGCCAGCACGACGCGCCCGTCACCATCGTCTGCCATAGCCAGGGCAATATGGTGGCCATGGCGGCCGCCTTTCTCGGTGAAACGCTCGGGCCGTCCGCCGTGGCCGACAGCTACGTGCTGTGCAACCCGCCCTACAGCCTGCTCGACAGCAACTTCACGGAAAACTGGGTCAGCGGCCATTTGACGGACGAACATGGCAATACGGGCCGGCAAAAATACGCGGCGCGCACGCAAACCTTGAAAGCGTTTTTCAACATCCTGCGCGCCCGCTCGGCAATGCAGCAGGATGCCGCCTTCGTCGACGAGTGCAGCGCCAATCGCAAGCCTGAGCGCAAGGACAGTTATACGGCCGCATTCGACCGCGCCGACCACGGCTTGCATGGCTCCACCTATGGCCGGGTCACCTTGTATTTCAATCCGCACGACCAGGTGATCTCCGCCACGCCCGTGCAGGGCATCGGCTGGCGCGGCATGTCGGCACAGGAAATTGCCGATACGGGCGGCGACGGCGTCTTCACCCAGCGCGTGTTTGCGCAAAATCACCTCGTCGGCCAGGAAAATGAACAGGACTACGATATCTGGCAGCGCAATGGCCAGCCCCTGACACCGGACAGCATCGATTTCTGGCACCCACGGTCACTGGTCGCCGAGTACTCGATCGAAAAAGGCATGCGGGCCAGCAAAGGCATCGGCCGCAAGATACTGACCTTCTTGTTCGCGCCCATCGTCATCATTCTCGCCAAGACGGCCGGCACGCGCATCAACGCCCTGCCGCCCAAGACCTGGCGGCTGCCGATGAAGGCGCCCAAGCTGCCTGTGCCCTTCCTGCCGCATTCAAAACGCTTTGCCGACATCGGCGATGCGTTTGACGAAGGCTGCGATGCCCCGGCCGACTCCCTGCACAAGGACCGCGCCGCCGACGCCGATGACGCGTATGCGCCTTACCGCTCCCGGGGCAAGGGCGATGCGCACACCGAGGCAGCGCTGCGCTACGAACAGAACGGCATGCTGCGCATGCAGGCCAGGCGCGACGGCTGGGTGGAAAAAGGCAAACCTGAGACGCCGGTGGACCAGCCGGACAAGGCTTCCAAGGAATTCAACGCCTGGCGCAAGCATGAAATCCAGAACTACCTGGCCGCCAATATCGACACCCACGCCACCGATCACTCGACCATCATGACCAATCCCGAGCACGCGGAAAAGGCGCTGGCGTATGACGTGGCGGTGGGGGTGTGCACGATTGGGCAGGAGGCGTTGAACAAGTTACGGGTGGCGGCGGATTGGAGCCTATTGAAAGGCGCCTCTTTCGAGTCTAGCGAGTTCTTTGAGTACTACGACAACGGCACATTTAAAACTGTCCCTTTATTTATTTGGGCAAATGACAAAGACAGCCCTGCCAGAAAGCCGAAAGGCATCATAGACGAACGCCAGAATGCCAAGCCCGCCAGCACTTCCAGCAAATTTGCGCTGAGGACTCACGGTGCGTAAGCTCATTGCCACGCCGCACCAGCGACTGGCCTGCGCCCTCGCCACATTTCTCTGCGTCATTTTCCTGGCACTTTGGTTCACCTGGCCCGGTGATGCCGGTCACCAGAATGTCCATTCACCTGGAGACTTCATGAAACAGTTCCTCGCGCTGCCCATGCTTGCCGCCTGCTCCATGTTTGCGCTGTTGACAGCCTGCGCCGTGAAACCTGCGCCGAAAGAAGAAGACCTCCCAACAACCACGGCTCACGTTCCCTTCCGGGCACAAGTGGTGGGACTGCAGTGGCTCAACCCTCTGCAGCGGCGCGACTATCCGACCGAGTGGCAGCTGCTCTGGACGCTCGGCCTGGCCAAACCCAACAAGAATGACGATATGGTCAGGACGGATCCCAGGGGTTTCAGCACCTTGCAGGCAGTCGCGCCCATTGCCCACGATATCGATGGCACGGAAACGTTCAAGGGCTATCACCATAAATATCTGCGCGAACTGATGACCAATTTTCACGATATTTATTATTCCAGCCCCACCTACTTCTACCATGTCTACCCCAAGGATAAAAAACAGAACTGGCGCGAACTGGCGGGCATCCGCGTGGAATATGCCTTGCCGGAAGAAAAATTCGATCTGATAGAAGTACACCAATTCACGCAACAAACCATCACTGACACCTTCAACATCGGCAACCCCCACTTCCCCACTCTCTGGACCCGCGCCACCCCACCCGACGTGCGCATTACGCTGGGCGGCAACAACGCGGGTTTCATCTCCCTGAACGCCGCGCTGGCCTATCTGGAAGCGCATCCGAAGGAAACCGTGTGGGTCATGAACTGGGATGCGCCGAGCCGGCCGAAGACCATGCAGATCAATGAAAACCTCGTGCTGCTGGTGCTGGCCGGTCCCGATTACAAGACGGAGCGCGCGGCGCTGGCGTGGATAGCTTATCCGGCCACGCGCAAGGTGGCCGATTTTGAAGCGGGCAAGAACAAGCCGCCGCGCGCCGTGCAGGCGTGGCAGGCGCTATTTGCCGAGGCGGCGCGCCATGGCGGCAAGACGAAGGAAGACATCGGCTACGTCATCCACGATGCCAATAAAACCCTGCCCACGTCATCCGACCGGCTGGCACGGCTGGCGCAGGCCTTGAGCCTGGAAGTGCCCGGCTTCGACTTCCTGCCGCAGACCTTCAATACGCCGGCCCTGCTGGGCGAAATGGGCGCCGGCACGGCGCTGACCAATGTCGCCCTGGGTATCGCCCATGCGAACCACGTCGGCCAGCCCGTGCTGGTGGCGGGCACCAGCGATCCTGACGGCGTCACGGGCGTGCTGGTCTTGCCACCGGCCAAAGTACGTCCCATAGACCACGACCAGCCGTGGTTCCGCGCGCGCGGAGAGAATAACGCCTATCTGCCCTGGTGGGGCATCCGCCACGACACGGCGGACGACATGCAAGGCTACTCGCAGTGAGGTGGATGGATGGCTTACGTAATAAATCAACGCGAGCTACGCACATTGGCCACCGTCGCCGCTTTCTCCATGTTTGCGCTATTGACAGCCTGCGCCGTGAAACCTGCGCCGAAAGAAGAAGACCTCCCAACAACCACGGCTCACGTTCCCTTCCGGGCACAAGTGGTGGGCCTGCAGTGGCTCAATCCGCTGCAGCGGCTCGACTATCCCACCGAGTGGCAGCTGCTCTGGACCTTGGGCCTGGCCAAACCCAACAAGAATGACGATATGGTCAGGACGGATCCCAGGGGCTTCAGCACCTTGCAGGCCGTCGCCCCCATTGCCCACGATATCAATGGAAGGGAAACGTTCAAGGGTTACCACCATAAGTACTTACAAGAACTGATGAGCAATTTCCACGATATCTATTTTTCCAGCCCCACCTACTTCTACCACGTCTACCCCAAGGATAAAAAACAGAATTGGCGCGAACTCGCAGGCATCCGCGTGGAGTATGCCCTGCCTGAAGGAAAATTCGATCCAGCAGAAGTTCATCAGACAGTAAAAGATGAAATTATCAGCAATTTCGAAATCGGCAACACCCACTTCCCCACCCTCTGGACCCGCGCCACCCCGCCCGACGTGCGCATCACCCTCGGCGGCAACAACGCGGGCTTCACTTCCCTGCAAGCCGCGCTGGCCTATCTGGAAGCGCATCCGAAGGAAACCGTGTGGGTCATGAACTGGGATGCGCCGAGCCGGCCCAAGCCCATGCAGATCAATGAAAACCTCGTGCTGCTGGTACTGGCCGGCCCCGATTACAAGACGGAGCGCGCGGCGCTGGCGTGGATAGCTTATCCGGCCACGCGCAAGGTAGCCGATTTTGAAGCGGGCAAGGACAAGCCGCCGCGCACCGTCCAGGCGTGGCAGGCGGTATTTGCCGAGGCGGCGCGCCATGGCGGCAAGACGGCGGAAGACATCGGCTACGTCATCCACGACGCCAGCAAGAACCTGCCCTCGTCGTCCGACCGCCTGGGCCAACTGGCGCAGGCGCTGACCCTGGAAGTCCCAGGATTCGACTTCCTGCCGCAGACTTTCAATACGCCGGCCCTGCTGGGCGAAATGGGTGCCGGCACGACGCTGACCAATGTCGCCCTGGGTATCGCGCATGCGAACCACGTCGGCCAGCCCGTGCTGGTTGCGGGCACCAGCGATCCGGACAGCGTCACGGGCGTGCTGGTCTTGCCACCGGCCAAAGTACGCCCCATAGACCACGACCAGCCGTGGTTCCGCGCGCGCGGCGAAAACAAGGCGTATTTGCCGTGGTGGGGCATCCGGCATGACACGGCGGACAAAATGCAGGGTTACTCGGATTAACGTCCGAAGTACTGGCCGCTGGCTCGCAACGACCTTGCCAGCGACTCGGCCGCGCTGCACATATGGCGTCAAACGCAACAACATAGTGCACATGCTGCGCCTTCCGCCATGCCAGATCCGCCGCTACCATGTGATGACCCCATTCGAGGATCAGCCACGCCATGCACTCACCGTCAAAACCCGCTCCACCCAGCCAGCAGGCGTCCCAGGCCGCCAGCGCCACGATGCCCGTGCGCGGCGCGCTTGCCAGCCTGTCCCTGGCGATGCTGCTGCCCGCGCTGGGCACCAGCATCGCCAACGTGGGCCTGCCCGGCATGGCCAGTGCCCTGCATGCTTCCTTCCAGGATGTGCAGTGGATCGTGCTGGCGTATCTGCTGGCCATCACCGCCCTGATCGTCAGCGTGGGCCGCCTGGGCGACATGGTCGGCAGGCGCCGCCTGCTGCTGGCCGGCATCGCGCTGTTTGCCCTTGCCTCCGCCTTGTGCGCCCTGGCGCCCACCTTGTGGCTGCTGGTCGCCGCGCGCGCCCTGCAAGGCCTGGGCGCGGCCGCCATGATGGCGCTGACCATGGCCTTTGTCGGCAGTACCGTGCCCAAGGCGCAGACGGGCAGCGCCATGGGCCTGCTCGGCACCATGTCGGCCGTCGGCACCACGCTGGGCCCCGCGCTGGGCGGCCTGCTGATCGCGCGCTTCGGCTGGCAAGCCATTTTTCTCGTCAACGTGCCGCTGGCCGGCGTGGCGCTGCTGCTGGCCTGGCGGTACCTGCCGGCGGACCCGCGCGGCGCGGCCGCCAAACGGCCCGTGTTCGACCACCGCGGCACCGTGCTGCTGGCGCTCACCCTGGCCGCCTATGCGCTGGCCATGACCCTGGGCCGCGGCGATTTCGGCGTGCGCAACGCGGCGCTGCTGCTGGCCGCCTGCATCGGCGGCGCGCTGTTCGTCTGCGTCGAACGCAAGGCGCCGGCGCCGCTGATACACCTGCCCATGCTGCGTGCCCCCGTGCTGGGCGCAGGCCTGGCGGCCAGCATGCTGGTGTCGACGGTCATGATGTCCACCCTGGTGGTGGGTCCCTTTTACCTGGCCCGCGGCCTGGGCCTGGGGGCGGCGGCTACCGGCATGGTGCTGGCGGCCGGGCCGCTGGTGGCAGCGTTCTGCGGCGTGCCGTCCGGCTGGCTGGTGGACCGCTACGGCGCGCAGCGCATGGGCGGCGCGGGCCTGTGCGGCGCCGCCGGCGCCTGCCTGGCGCTGGCCCTGCTGCCCGCCAGCCTGGGCATCGCCGGCTATGCCGCACCCATCATGCTGCTGACGGCCAGCTACGCGCTGTTCCAGGCCGCCAACAATACGGCGGTGATGGGCGACATCGCCGCCGAGCAGCGCGGCCTCGTCTCCGGCATGCTCAATCTGTCGCGCAACCTGGGCCTCGTCACGGGCGCCTCCGTGATGGGCGCCGTGTTCGCCGCCGGCGCCAGCGATATTGCCAGCGCCCCGCCGGCCGCCATGATCCGTGGCATGCATGCCACCTTTGGCGTGGCCAGCGCGCTGATACTCGCTGCGCTGGCCATTTTCCTGCTCAGCCGCGTCTTCGGCAAGCGCCGTTCGCCTGCCGGAGACCGCGCGTGATGCGCCGCCGCACCATGCCAGCGCTGTTGCTGCTGCTGGCCCTCGGCGCCTCCCTGTCCGGCTGCTGCTGGCCCTGAACTGCCGCGCCGGCAGGCCGGCAGCGGCGGCGTCAGGCTCCGTCCAGCTGGCCTGCGCAGGCGTCGATCACGCAGCCGCGCAGCCAGCGGTGGGCAGGATCTGCATCCATGCGCGGATGCCACATCAGCGACACGGTCAGGTCAGGCATGCGCAGCGGCAGCGCAAAGCTGAACATGCCGGCGCGCAGCTTGCCCGTATGGCGTTCCGGCACGGTGGCGATCAGGTCGGAACCGGCGGCCAGCGCCAGCGCCGCCGCAAAGCCGCCGACGATGCTGGCGACCGTACGCTGCAAACCCAGGGCGGCCAGCGCGTCATCCATCGGTCCCGTCTCCTGGTCGCGCCGCGCCACCAGCACATGCTGGCCGGCCGCATAGCGCCCGGCGCTGATCTCGCCTTGCGCCAGCGGATGGCCGCTGCGCACCACGCCCACAAAACGGTCGCCGAACAGCCGGCGCGTGCGCACTTCCGGGCTGGTAAGGCTGCCGATCACGCCCGTCTCCAGGTCGACGCTGCCCTCGCGCAGCAGCACGCTTTCGCGGTCGATTTTTTGCACGAACCGCAGCCGCACGCCGGGCGCCTGCGCGCCGATATGCGCGAGCAGCGCCGGGCCGAAATTTTCCACGAAGCCGTCGCTCGCACGCAGCGTAAACGTCTGCGCCAGCTGGCGCGGGTCCAGCTGCTGCGCCGGTCCCAGCACGGCCAGCACCTCGCCCAGCAGGGAGCCCACGCTTGCGCGCAGCTCCAGCGCGCGCGGCGTGGGCACCAGTTCACGCCCGGCGCGCACCAGCAGCGGATCGCCGGTCGTCTCGCGCAGGCGCGCCAGGGCCCGGCTCATGGCCGATGGGCTCAGGCGCAGGCGCCGCGCGGCGCGCGTGACGCTGCCTTCGGCCAGCAGGACATCGAGGGTGATCAGCAGGTTCAGATCGGGCAGCGGCATGATGCTTATCCTGGCATGGGTTGCCGGCGCCACAGCTGGCGCCCGCCGATCTCGATACGCTCCAGTTCACCCGCGGCGCGCAACTGCTCCAGCGCGGCCTCGATGGCCTCGCGTGGAAATTGCCCGCCCAGCCACCACTGCGCTATGCCTTCGAGCGTATCGGCGCTGTGGGGACGCCTGGCCACGTAGGTACGGATCTGCTGGATGGCGCCGTCGATGGCGGTGGAAGCTGGTGTCATGGCATGCGGTGGACAGGGGTTGGGGGGATCGCAAACAAACACGCACAAACACGCGGGCCGCGCCGCCAGGGCGGCGGCCCGCGACAGGGCGACTTACTCGCCCTGCTCCGGCGCGCGGCCGATCTCGCCGTCGATATTGGCCAGGAACCAGGCCAGCGACGACATCAGCGCCACGTTGCGCTTCAGGTTTTCCGGGTCGACCTTGTCCAGCGTGTCGGCCGGCGTGTGGTGGTAGTGGAAGTAGCTGTGGCTGTCGACCAGCGGCTCGAAGCTGGGCACGCCGGCCGTTTCCAGCCGGTGCAAGTCGCCCGTGCCCAGCGCGTCGCGGCGCGTGAACGCGTGCGCGCCCATCGGCTGCAGGGCCGCGCGCAGCGGCGCAAACAGTTTTTCCGACTTCGCTCCCACGCTGGCGAGGATGCCGAACGGGCGGCCGGCGCCGCTATCCATCTCGATGGCCGCATACTGCTTGCCCAGCGCCTGCTTGTGGGCCTCGAAATACGCCTGGCCGCCGCGGCCGCCGTTTTCCTCGTTCATCCAGGCGATCACGCGGATGGTGCGGCGGGGACGGTAGTCGAGTTTTTTCAGGGTTTCCAGCACGCCCATGGCCGCCACCACGCCGGCGCCATCGTCATGCGCGCCCGTCGCCAGGTCCCAGGAATCGAGGTGGCCGGAGACCACCACCACTTCGTCGGCCTTGTCCGTGCCCGGCCAGTCGGCAATCACGTTGTAGCTGTCCGCCTCGGGCAGGTTTTGCGGCGTCAGGGTCAGGTGCAGCTTCATCGGGCCGCGCGCGGCCAGGCGGCCCATCAGCAAGGCGTCTTCCACGGTGACGGCGGCGGCGGGTATGCGCTTGCTGTCATCAAGTCCCGTGGCGCCCGCGTGCGGGATGCGGAAATCGGCGCCGCCCACCGAGCGCACCAGCGCGGCCGCCGCACCCAGGTCGGCCGCCGCCTTGGGCCCGAGGAAGCGCGCGCGCGAACCCTGGCCGTAGGTCACGCCGGCCAGGCCGCGCTCGGCCATCTCCTGGTCGAATGGCGTGTCGATCAGCACGATGGCGCCCTTCACTTCCGCCGCGCGCGCCTTCAGCTCTTCCACGCTCTTGACGATGATCAGGGGCGCCGTCAGGCCGGCGGCCGGCGTCGCGCCCGAGCCGCCCAGGGCCGTGAGCACCACGCGCTGCGACACGCCCTGCGGACGGCCCGCATAGTCGACGATTTCCGCCGTTTCCACGCCGCGCACCCAGTGCGGCACTTTCACGGGCTGCAGGGTAACCTTGGCGCCCAGCTGGCGCATGGTGTCGGCCACCTGCTGCACGGCGGCAGCGGCGCCGGCGGAGCCGGACAGGCGCGGGCCGATCAGATCCGTCATGTCGGCCAGGCGCGCATATGCCCAGTCGCTTTGCAGTGCCGTGTCGCGCACCTGGGCCAGCGCTTGCGGCGCATTGCCCGGCGCGGCGGCAAAGGCGTTGGCGCTGATGGCGCAGGCAAGGGCGAAGGACAAACGGCGCAGCGGCGCGCCAGTCAAGACGATATTCATGTGTTTCAATTCCAGTCAACAAGGTCGAAGCGGGTACGCCGTGGCCAGGGGCAAGGCGCGGCTTTCTACGATAGCGTATTTATTCTGTCATTGCAGCAACTTTTACGGGATCGATTGCCTGTTTCGGCCAGAGTCGATTACCATGCAGATCGTGATCGTTACCGGATACCGCCATGCTCAAGGGAACTCTCTGTACCATCCGGCATTTGCAGGCCGCCGACCTGAATACCTATCTGTCCCTCGTCAACGACCTGCCCTCGCGCGGCGAGTTCTTCTCCATGCAATTCAAGTCGCCCGAAGCCATGCGGCGCGACTTCCTGCAATCGGGCTTTGTCACCGAGGACAGCGAATTGTTCCTCATCGAAGACAAGGCCCAGCACATCATCGGCACGATCACGCATTTCAAGAGCCGCACCCCGGCCTCGCGCGAGATCGGCTACCGGCTGTTCGACCGGCAGCGCGACGGGCAAGGCTACATCAGCGAAGCGACGCGCCTGGTGGTCGACTACCTGTTCAAAGCCTATCCGTATCACCGGCTCGAGCTGCTGATGGATCCGCAGAACGTCGGTTCCGAGCGCATCGCGCAAAAGAACGGCTTTACCGAGGAAGGCCTGATGCGCCAGGCCTTTTTCATCAACGGCGTCATGCGCGATGTCAAAATGTACAGCTTATTACGCCCCGAATGGCAGGCGCGCCTGCGCTGACTTGTTACCGCCCGGGCAGGATTGTAATAAGTTGTATTAGACGTGGAACAAGCTGGCGGCAGCAGATATAGTCCAGTCCATGCAGATCATTGTGATCTCGCCGGAATGGAAGGAAATGCCATGTTGAACAAGAAACTCCTGGGTGCGGTAATGGTAGCGGCAGTGGCTGTGTCTTCGGCCGCAGTCGCCGGTGACCGCGACTTCAATACCGTTGCAGGCGCTGTCGTCGGAGCGGCCATTGGCAACAGCACCGGCGGCCGTAACGGCGCAATCGTCGGTGGCGTTATCGGCGCTGCCGTCGGCAACAGCATCAATACGAATGACCGTTATTACGACCGTGGCGGCTATCGCGGCGGTTACCGCGAAACCTATTATGCGCCTGCGCCGCAGCCCGTGTACTACGCGCCGGCGCCGCAGCCCGTGTATTACGCGCCGCCACCGCGCTACTACGGCCCGCCGGCTGTCATCTACGTGCAGCCGGGCCGCGGCTACTACCGCGACCATGGTCGCCGCGACTATTATGACCACGACCGTGGCCACGGCTGGGGCCATCGCCGCTAAGCGTCGCCCCGCCTCCTGAAAAACCTGCGCCAGCCTGCTGCCGCAGGTTTTTTTGTTAGATAGGCAAGGTATCGCACACGCACAATATCGGCTAAGCTGTGTCCTATGATCAACATTGCTGGCCGCCTGGACCGCACCAACCGATGCATTTAATCAAAGACGAGCTCGACTTCGGCCCCTGGCTCGATGCTGCCGCCGGCACCAGCGTGGGCGCCGGCCCGCTGCCGCGGCGCGAAAACCAGGATAACTTCCTGCTGATCGATGCCAGCGGCCATGCCGTCTGCCTGTCGCGGCAAATGCCGTTCCACTGCCAGGTGCCGGGCTGGCCGCCCGGCCATGTGCGCGCTGCCGTGCTCGACGGCATGGGCGGCCACGGCCACGGGCGCGAGGCGGCGGAAGCAGCCGTGCAAGGCTTGCTGGCCATGCCCGCCTGCCTCGATGCGGCCAGCCTGGCAGCCAGCCTCGACGAGTTGCACACGCGGCTGCAGGACAGTTTCGCCAAGGCCGCGCCAGCCCAGGCGCGTCCGCCCGGCACCACCCTGACCTTGCTGGAAGTGCCGCCCGGCGAAGCGCCGCTGCTGTATCACGTGGGCGATTCGCGCCTGTATGAAATTGCCGACGGCGTGGCCAGCGTCCTCACCGTCGACCACGTGCCGGCCACCGTGTACGCCATGCGCGGTGCGCTCGACGAGGCGCGCTGGCGCGCCGCCGTGCACGGCCAGCACCACCCGCAAATCTCGCAGGCATTTATTTTAGGCAACGCCATCGGCGACAGCCTGCAACTCGACAAACCCCTGCGCGGCCTCGATGCGGCCACCTTGCCGCCCTTCCTCGCCCATCTGGCCGACCGCCGCGTGCTGCGCGTGCGACCCGGCGCCCACTATCTGCTGGCCAGCGACGGCTTCTGGGCCTGCGACGATCCGCTGGCCCTCACGGGCCGCTGGCCCGCCTTATGTGCCGGCAAGACCGCAGCACAGGCCGTCAGCGCCCTGTTCGACGATTTCCTGTCCCAGCCGCCAAAAGGCTTGCACAGTGACAACATCACCATGCTGGTGCTGCGCTTTGACGCGGCATTCACGGTCCCGGGCGGATAAGTCCCCAATCACCTTCGCACTCGTTAGCCTGGCCTTACCTGGCGGCCAGGTAGCCGGCCGCCGCCGACACGGCCGACAGCACGGCGCCCCAGCCCATGTCGATCAGCGTCAAGGTCAGCGGCCAGTCCCGCAAGGTCGCATAGTTGCTCAAGTCATAGGTGCCGTAGGCCAGCAGCCCCAGCAGTGCGCCCAGCGCTGCCGCCGTGCGGCCGCGGCGCGCGCGCAAGCCAGGCAGAATGGCAAAGACCAGCAGCCCCGCCACGTACAGCAGGTAAAACAGCGCGGCCGGCGCCCAGCGGGGCGATTCCGCCAGCAGCGGCCCCAGCGCTGCGGCATACACGGGCTTCATCAGCACCGCCAGCCACAGGGCATCGAGGGCCAGGAATACGCACAAGGTGGCGCCATAGGCGATGGCAAGCTGACGCGGGCGTTGGGCAGGCATGGTCGTCTTTCGAAGTCAGGCGGCATCAGGGTAACGGCTGTGCCAGCATAATACAAAACGCCTTCCAGTTCTTGTCGCGAATGTCACCATGCACAGCCGGCGTCCACGCGCGTGGCTGGAAAACCTGTTTCAGGCAATATCAAAATAACATATCCAGAAAGACATAAAATGTGTTTTTGAGCAATGGTTTCCATGGCATGTATGACAGGGTGTGACCAGGGACATGAATTTGGGCAAAAAGAGTGGATTCCGGCACCGTGAAAGTTGCCAAGCGGGCGCAAAAGCGCGTAAGCTCTCATGTATAACAGAGGGCAAAATGCCCCCGCTCGATTCGAGTCAGAATGTCATGAAAAAATGCAGCAACCCGGAGCACCCGCACTGTACGTTCTGGGTCTTGCCTGGGGATACAGTCTGTGCGGGCAACCACCCGCAAGCGACGACTGCTCCCAGCAGCTACGACCTGTTGACCGCACTGCGCAGCGCCCGTTCCGAGCCCTCGGCAACGGCGCTTCCGCACGCCCCTGCACATGACCCTGTCAATTCCGATGCCGTCATTCCAGCGGTGACCGGCCCCGCGCCCCATGCCGGCAATGCGGCGCCGGCCGGTGCGCCGCGTCCATCCGTCTCCATGCCGGCCGCCGCCGCGCCCCTGTTTACGCCCGCGGCCCCGCCAGCGGTTCCGCCAGCTTACCAGCCCGTGCAAGCCCACCTGCACATCAGCGGCTTCGATCCCCGTGCGGCAGGCGGACGGCAAACCCTGAAAATGGAATTGCGCGGCATGAGCGCCGCTTGCGCGCCGCAGCTGACCTTGCGCCTGCGCTCGGACCTGATTCCCCGCGGGCAAGTGCAGCATGATTTCGTGCGCACCACGCGGGGCGACTGGCGGCCCGTGTTTGTTGAGTTTTCCTCACGCAACAAGGAACACGGGCAATACCAGATCGAGGTGGAAGTACACAGCCACGTGGACGGTGCCGTGGCGCAGAAATGGGTATGCACTTTCGTCATCCTGGTGCCGCGCCGCGACGCCACCCTGACGGAAATCCACCAAATCTTCCTCAGCACGCACAAAAATGTGCGCGTGATGGCCGACGACGCCTCGATTGCCCGCGTCACGGGCGGCGATGGCTGCAACCTCGACGTGACGGCGCGCAATGCCGGCATCGCCCACGTGGATCTGTCTGCGCCGCAAGGCAAGATCGACATGGGTTTCACCACCATCGCCTGGGACGAGGAACTGATCGAAGTCGACCTGCCCGCCGCCAGCCACTGCCATCCGCACCCGAGCCAGGCTGCGTGTCTCGTCAATGCGGCGCCGGAAGCGGGCGAACAGCGCCAGATCCGCCTGTTCGCGCTGGAAGAATGCATGCTGGGCCGCTTCGAATTGGTGGACCCGGAAGCCGATGTGCTGCTCAGCCATTTCAGTCCCGACGGCCAGGACAACAACGGCTTGACGCGCCGCCTGTCGGGCCGCCACGCCATCATCCGGCGCAGCCAGCAAGGCTTTGAAATCGAGGACGTGTCGCGCTATGGCTTGCTGCTCGACGGCGTGTGGCCCGGCAAGCACAAGCCCGTGGCCCTGCGCCTGGGCATGCGCATCGAATTGTCGGCCAGCATCAAGGGCATCGTCGTGCTCAGCGTCACGGCCATCTTCGCGCACGGCGTCATTTTGCACCGCATCGACCATGGCGCGCGGGCGGAATGCTTTTACCTGCTGCTGCCGGAAGCCCAGCCCACGCTGGCCGTCCACGCGGCCGCCCCCAACGCGGCCGCGCTGCCCATGCTGTTTCACCGCAACGGCGGTTTCTGGCACCTGGACGTGGCCACCGGCAAGGAAACAGCCCTGGCGCCCGCCACGGCGCTCGACAAGCTCAGCGGCTTTGCGCGGCACAACCGCTTCGCCAGCGAACCGTATCCGGAATGCTGGATCATCCGCACCGAAGGCGCGGCGCTGTGCGATAGCACCATGCAAACTGCCTGATACAACGCCTCCCGCCACCTGACCGCTAGCGTCTGAAAAATGGTCAGAGCAAGGCGCGCTGCCGAAGACAGTACGAATGTACGGCAAGGCAGTGCAACGCAGCTATGGCCTTTTTTCGGACGCTAGCGCGGCACGAGCACCAGGAAAATCATCGACAGGCCCAGGATAAACACCGCTTCCAGCGTAAACACGATGGCGGGAATCTGCAATTCGCGCGGGATTTTCATGGCGATACCTCTTCAAAACGTCGAACTGCTTTCAGCATAGCGCGCCCTGCGCCGATTGCATTATCAGCCGCACAACACACTTGACCGCCCGGCATCCCTTGCCGGGCTCGCTGGCCAGACCGCCCCGACACATTATTTAACAAATTATCGGCAGATATTCTGCAAATAGCACCCCTCGCTGCCCTTACATACTGTATATTCATCCAGTTAATATTGCTTGTAATTCACAAAGCGCCCGCATGGCGTTTTACATTTCCTATGGCTTCCAACAAAGCGCATCATGCGACCGGTTGGGCTGCCGGCGTGATCGCCGCAGCCCTGGTCGCGCACGCTGGCGCCGGCGGCCCCTATCAAGTGCTGAGCATGCTCGCCTTTGTCATGGGTGCGCTGGGCGGCACGGCGCCGGACTGGCTGGAAGTGGCCTGGTGGGCGCGCACGCACCGGCTATGGATCACGCACCGCACATGGACCCACTGGGGCCTGGCCTGGATCGCCCTGCTCGTCTACACCTGGCTGCAATTGCCGCGCCACTTCTGGGCGCCGCCCCTGTTCGGCTTTGCCGCGGGCGGCATCATGCATTTGCTGGCCGACTGGCCCAATCCGCTGGGCGTGCCCTGGATTTTCCGCCGCCACTCCTTGCGCTGGTGGAAAAGCGGCCGCCACGACATCATCGTCATCATCGCCGCCTGGCTGGCCGCCACCGTCGTCGCCGACCATGTGTTTTTCGACGGCATCCACTGGCAGCGCAGCGTGCTGGCGCTGGACAGCCTGCTGCACTGGTCCGCCAGCGCACTCCAGACGGCCTGGGCGGATCTGCAACAGTGGCAGGAGCGCTGGCGCCTGGGAAGCTGACGCCAATTGACGCCGGCGGTGTGGCAATGTGATAATGAGTATCATTCTCAAACAGCCCAGCCAGCCGGCACCCTGCGTTCCGTCAGCCCAGCCCTTTCCTTGCCTGGAGAACGCAGTGAGCACCGTCCATCCCACCCATGCCATCCACCTGCAGACCCTGTACAGCGAGCACCACGGCTGGCTGTATGGCTGGCTGCGCGGCAAGCTGGGCAACCGCGCCGACGCGGCCGACCTGGCGCAGGACACCTTTCTACGCCTGCTGGGCAAGCGCGAGGCGGCACCGCTGCGCGAACCGCGCGGCTACCTGGCCACCATCGCGCGCGGCTTGCTGATCGACCGCTACCGGCGCCAGGCGCTGGAGCAGGCCTACCTGGAAGCGCTGGCGCAGCAAGCCGAGCCAACAACCATGTCGGCCGAAACGCATGCCATCATCATCGAAACCCTGCTCGCCATCGACCGCCTGCTCGACAGCCTGGGCGCGCGCACGCGGGCCATCTTCCTGCTGGCGCAAATCGAAGAACTGAGCTATGTGGAAATCAGCCAGCGCCTCGGCGTGTCCCTGCCGACGGTCAAGAAACACCTGGTGCGCGCCTACACGGAATGCCTGATGCTGGCGGCCGGCTGATGTTCGGCACGCTTGCCACTTCCGCCCCCATCGCCCGCAAGGTGCTGGCCGCCGCCGCCCACTGGCACGTCGAAGTCAAATGCGGCAGCGCGGACCCGGCCGCCCTGCAAGCATGGCGCGACGCCAGCGCCGAACATGAACGGGCCTGGGACCTGCTGCAGCGCATGGACGGCCAGCTGGGCACGCTGCCGCCGGCGCTGGCCCTTCCCGCGCTGCAGGCGGCGCAGCAGCGCCGGCGCGCCACCGCCAGAATACTTGCCCTGCTGGTGGCGGCCGGCGGCGGCATCGCGCTGGGCCAGGCGGGCCTGCAGTCCGCGCCGTGGCAAGCCTGGACGGCGTCCTTGCGCACGGCGCCGGGCCAGCGACGCCACGTGGCGCTGGCCGACGGCGGGCGCATGGAGCTGAACACGGACAGCGCCGCCGACGTCGATTACAGCGCCAGCCATCGCCGCATCCGCCTGCACCAGGGCGAGATCATGATCACGACGGCATCCGACCCGCGCCCCTTCCTGGTCGAGACCCCGCACGGCGTGATCCGCGCGCTGGGCACGCGCTTCGGCATACGCTGCACGCAAGGCGGCAGCAGCGTCAGCGTGTTCGAGCACGCGGTGGAAGTGCGCTGCGCGGCGCGCCTTGACGCCGTGCGCCGCGTGGAAGCGGGCCAGCAGCTGCGCTTCACGGCGAACGGCGCCGAAAACGCGCAAGCCATGCCCGCGCACCAGGACAGCTGGCTGCGCGGCATGCTGGTGGCCGCCGACTGGCCCCTGCAGCAACTGGTGCAGGAACTGGCGCGCTACCGGCGCGGACGCCTGGCGTGCGACGCCGGCGTGGCGCAGCGCCCCGTCACGGGCACCTACCGCCTCGACGATATCGACGCCGTGCTGGAAAGCCTGTGCGCCTCGCACGGGCTGCAAGTGACGTACTTCACGCGCTACTGGGCCACGGTGTCGGCCCGCGCCGCCTGATATTTTTCGTTTTTTTTGCGCCAGGGGTTGGTGTTTCGCTGCGCTGCTTCGGCTTCCTAGTCAAGAAGCCGATTCACAGGCCATTTTCCTATCCCTCCGAGCAGAAAGACCGAACATGCAATTGACCACCCCCGTCCTCCATCCCGCCGCGCGCGCCATCCGCCTGGCCGTCATCGCCATGGCTTGCGCCGCCCCCGCCGCCTTCATCGCCGCGCCCGCACTGGCGCAAGGCCAGGCTGCGGCCGCGCCGCAAAGCTACGCGATCGGCGCCGGCCCGCTGGCCACCGCCCTCAACAATTTTGCCGTGGCCGCCGGCGTCAGCCTGTCGACGGACCCCGCGCAGACGCGGGGCCTGCGCTCGCCCGGCGTGCGCGGCAGCTTTGGCGTCGCTCAGGGCTTTGCCCAGGTGCTGGCCGGCAGCGGCCTGGAAGCCGTGCAGCTGCCGAACGGCGCCTACGTGCTGCGCCAGGCGGCCGTACCCTCCGCCTCGGCGGCCGGCGTGGAAAAGACCATGGCCCCCGTGACGGTCAGCGCCAGCATGGAGCGCGACCCCGTCAGTGAACACAGCAACTCGTACGCGGCGCGCGCCGTCACCGTCGGCAAGGGCGTGCAGACCCTGCGCGAGATTCCCCAGTCCGTCAGCGTCGTCACGCGCCAGAAGATGGATGACCAGAACCTCAACACCATCGACGCCGTGCTGGCCAACACCACCGGCATCACCATGTACGACAGTCCCATGGGCGGGCGCTATGTGTATTCGCGCGGCTTCATGGTGGAGACGTACCAGTTCGATGGCGTGAACCGCGCCATGTACTACCCGCAGGCGAACAGCTTCACCAGCAATACGGCCATGCTGGACCGCGTGGAAATCGTGCGCGGCGCCACGGGCCTGCTGCAGGGCACAGGCTCGCCCGGCGCGGCCATCAACATGGTGCGCAAGCGTCCGCTGGCGGAAAAGCAGGTGCAGCTGGCGCTGGGCGCGGGCCGCTGGAACGACGTGCGCGGCGAGGTGGACGTCACCGGCCCCTTGAACGAATCGGGCAGCATCCGCGGCCGCGCCGTGGCCGCGCACGACCAGCGCGATTATTTCTATGACGTGGCCGACAGCCGCACGGACGTGCTGTACGGCGTGCTGGAATTCGACCTGGCGCCGGGCAGCAAGCTGACGACGGGCGCCAGCTACGAAAAGCTGAAATCGACGCCGTTTTTCTCCGGCATGCCCCGTTACCTCGATGGCAGCGATCCGAAGCTGCCCCGTTCGACCTTCCTGGGCGCCGACTGGAACCGCTGGAATAGCAGACAGACGGCCGTCTTCGCCGAATTCGAGCACCGCTTCGACGCGGACTGGTCGCTCAAGGCCAGCGCCAACTACACGCGCGAACGGCACGACGTGAAATACATGTTCAGCCAGGGCGCGATCAATCCCGCCACCCTGGCCGGCATGATGATGTACGGCGGCGTGTTCGACTACGGCAGCACCAACAAGGGCATCGACCTGTCGCTCGACGGCAAATTCAACGCCTTCGGCCGGCGTCACGGTTTCAGCGCCGGCATCAGCACGAACCGCCTGGAAAGCGACAGCGACTACAATCTGGCCCTGCTGCAGCAGCCGAATAATCCGCTGCAGCCGAACCACGGCGTGGCCGAACCGAGCGACGCCTGGTTCCGTCAAAACAGCTACCGGGGAGACCCCAGCGTGACGACCATGACGCAGACGGGCGCGTATGGCGTGGCCCGCTTCAGCGTCAGCGATCCGCTCACCGTGGTGGCGGGCGCGCGCGTGTCGAACTACAAGTCCAGCAGCGTGTACCGCGACACGGGCGACGTGTACATCGACCCGTACCGCGAAAACGGCGTGCTCACGCCATATGGCGGCGTGATCTACGCCTTCGATCCCCGCTGGTCCGGCTATGCCAGCATCTCCGACATCTTCCAGCCGCAGAATCAGCGCACGGCGGACGGCGCCCTGCTCGACCCGCTGAAAGGCCGCAACCTGGAAGCGGGCGTGAAAGGGGAACTGTTCGACGGCAAGGTCAATGCGTCGCTGGCGCTGTTCCGCATCGAGCAGCGCAATCGCGCCGAACTCGACCTGGTCAATACCTGCTCCAGCGGCACGGAATGCTATTTCTCGACGGGCAAGGTGCGCAGCGAAGGGCTCGATGCGGAGATCAGCGGCGAAGTGGCGCGCGGCTGGCAGCTGTTTGCCGGCTACACCCTGAACAATTTCAAGTACCTGGACCAGACGTCGAATGCGGGCGTGATGTTCGCCAGCACCTACTCGCCGCGCCACATGCTGCGCGCGTGGAGCGACTACCGCCTGCCCGGCGCCCTGCAGAAGTGGAGCGTGGGCGGCGGCGTGAACTTCCAGACGGAGAGCTCGCGCGTCACGCGCGACGTGACCGTGGCACAGGGCGCATACGCCTTGTGGAGCGCACGCGCCGCCTACCAGATCGACCGCAACTGGACGGCCGCGCTGTCCGTGACGAATCTGCTCGACAAGCGCTACTACCAGACGGTGGGCGCGCCTGCGTGGGGCAATTTCTATGGCGAGCCGCGCAAGGCGCAACTGACCTTGCGCGCCCGCTTCTAAACGACGCCTAGGTTGCCGGGCGCAGGGGCGCCTTCGGCAGCGGGATGAATTCCGTCTCGCCCGGCACCTGTCCCATGCGCTGGGCGCTCCAGTCGTCGGCCGCCTGCGACAGGCGCTCCTTGCTGGACGAGACGAAATTCCAGAACAGGAAACGGTGGCCGTCCAGCGGCTCGCCGCCGATGACGACAAATTGCACGGGACCGCCGCCTGCCGTCACGACAGGCACGGTGCCCGCCTCCAGCAAGGCCATGGTGTGCGGCACCAGCGCCACGCCGTCGACCAGCACTTCCCCGCTGACCGGGTAAACCGCCGCTTCCGCCGGCAAGCCGTCCAGGCGCAGCTCCTTGCCTGCCTCCAGCGCCACGTCCAGGTACACGGTCTGCATGTAGGTGCGCACGGGCGAGGTTTGCCCAAAGGCCGTGCCGATCAGGACCTTCACCACGGCGCCATCGAGCGGCACGACGGGAATGTCGGCCTGCGGCGTGTGCGTGAAACTCGGCTCGTCTTCCTCGTGCGCCTTCGGCAGCGCGGCCCACAGCTGCAAGCCGTGCGTGCGGTGCGGCTGGCCGGCCAGGTCGTGCGGCGTGCGTTCCGAATGCACGATGCCGCGCCCGGCCGTCATCCAGTTGATGGCGCCCGGTTCGATGCGCTGATACGAACCGATGCTGTCGCGGTGGTCGATCGCGCCCTCGAACAGATAGGTGACGGTGGCCAGGCCGATATGCGGATGGGGGCGCACGTCGTGGTTGGCGTCGGGCGCCACGTCGATGGGGCCGAAATGGTCGAAGAAGATGAAGGGGCCGACGGCCTGCTTGACGGCGGAAGGCAGCAGGCGCCGCACGACGAAGCCGCCACCGAGGTCCTTTTCGTGGCTTTTCAGGATGGCCGCGCTCATGCCAGCACCGTCGTCACTTCGGTGGTGACGGCCGTCATCAATTTGTGCAGCGGGCATTTGCCGGCGGCGGACAGCAATTCCTGGCGCTGCGCATCCGTCAGGTCGCCCGTCAGGTGCAGGGTGGCGGCCAGGCGGTACACGCCCTTGCGCTCTTCGCTGGCATCGCGCTCCGTGCTCACTTCCACGTGTTCGAGGGGAATGCCCTTGTGCCTGGCGTACCAGACCACCGTGAGCGCCTTGCAGGCCGACAGGGCCGCGTCGTACAGGTCGTGCGGCGACGGGCCGGCATCGCCGCCGCCCTCCTCCACCGAGGCGTCGGCGGAAATGATGTGATCGCGCACGTGCACGATATGGCGCATGGGTTGCGACTGGTCGCGGATGGCTTTGATGGTCATGGCGTTCCTTGGTGCGTTTGGAAAGCCACAATTTACACCGTTTGCCCGCTTTGCGCAGCCTGCTCCCCGGCTATCTGGTCATTTGATACGGAACAGGGCGTCGACCGTCTGCGCCATTTTGAGGCTGGTGACCGTCAGCATGTCGTCGGGATTTTGCCGCTGGCGGCTATTCGCGCGATTGTAGCGGTCCGATGGCACCAGGCCCACCGCATTGCCCAGGTTTTTCAGCTGGTCAGACGAGATCCCGGCCACGGCGCCCGCGCGCTTGCCGAAGCCGCGCGCCATGGCATCGGCCTTGCGCTGCGCATCCTTGACGGCTTCGCCCATCAGCTCCTCTTCCAGGCGGATGCGCTGCGTGGCGCCGAAGGTGACGGCAAACGCATCGAGGTTGGGCATGGCCAGCAGCGGACGCATGACGGCGGGCCATTTCGACAGGTCGGCCACGTTGATATGCACGCTCGCCTTGATCTGGTACTGCGGGTTGGCCGGGTCCTGTTCCGCGCCCTTGCGGATTTCCTTGCGCACGTCGCGCACCTCGATGCCGGCGGCCGCCTCGGACAAGCCCTGCTCCACCAGCAGCGCCTTGATTTCCGCGATGCGCGTCTGGACCAGCGCGGTGGCGACATCCGGCGCCGGGTCGAAGGCGCTGACGTCGAAGTCGATCTCGCCCAGGTCCGGCGTGACGAAGCTGTACGCCGTGCCCGTTGCATGGATGAAGGGATAGGAGGGCAGATCGCCGGCCAGGGCGGCGATGGGCAGGCAGGCGAACACGATGGACAGCAAGCGGCGTTTGAACACGGATACTCCGGCACGGTTAAGGTGCGTGAAGTATCCGCCAAGATGAACGATTTGACAATATGCTAATCGAGCGTGCGCGCCACGCGGAAGCCCACGATATCGTTCGACAGCACGGTGGAAAAGCCGTTGCGCAGCGCCGAGCGCAGGTAGCGCGGGTGGTACAGCCAGCAGCCGCCGCGCAGGATGCGCCGGCTGCTGTCGCTACCCTCTTCCCAGGCGCTGCCATCGACGGGCGCGCCTTCGTAATTGTCGTGCACCACGTCCTGCACCCATTCCCACACATTGCCATGCATGTCGAACAGGCCCCAGGGATTCGGCGCGAAGGTGCCCAGCGGGCTGGTGCCGCCCCGGTACACGCCGCGCGGGCCGCCGTTGTACACATACAGGCCGTCGTAGTTCGCCTGTTCCGTGCTGATCGTGTCGCCCACGTTGAAGGCCGTGCGCGTGCCGGCGCGGCACGCGTATTCCCACTCCGCTTCGCTGGGCAGGCGGTAATGCCGGCCCGTGCGCTCGCTCAGCCATGACAGGTACAGCTGCGCGTCATTCCAGCTCACGCCCACCACCGGATGCTGGTCGTTCTGCACGAAGCCGGGATTGTCCCAGTCCGTTTCCGAACCGCCCGCCCATTGCGTCGCCTGCACGAAGGCCCGCCATTCGCCCACGCTGACGGGATGGCGCGCCAAGGCGAACGGGCGCTCGATGCCGACCCAGTGCTGCGGCGTCTCGCGCTCCAGCCACGCCTGTTGCGAACCGGCCTGGATGGCAGCCTTGTGTTCCGTCTCGTGCGCGCCCATCTGGAAGCGACCGCTGGGAATAAGCACCAGTTCCGGGCCCTGGCCCGAACCGTCGAGGTAATCGTCGCGCAGGATGCCTTCGGCATTGGCCACCGGCTCCTCGATGGCCACCGCTGCCGGTGCCGCTGCCGCAGCCGGCGCTGGCTGCTGCAGCGCCGCGGCGCGGCTGGCCTCTTCGCGGCGTGCCCGTTCCTGCTCGGCGCGGTAGGCCGCCTCCGCCTTGGCAACGATGGCCTTGCGCTGCAATTCCTGGTGTTCCTGCAAGGCCGTGGCGGCATCGGCTTCGCGGCGCGCGCGCAACTGGCCCCGCAGCGCTTCCTTGCGCAGTTTGCGCGCCTCTTCCGCTTCGAAATGGCGCTGCGCTTCCTGTTCCCGGCGCAGCTTGTCCTGTCGCTGCTTTTCCAGCGCAGCCGCCTGGATTTCCGCCTTGCGCCGCTGGTCCAGCTCTTCCTGGCGCACGCGCGCCTCTTTCAGCGCCGCTTCGCGGGCCTGCTCGGCAGCCAGCGCCGCTTCCTTCTGCTGCTGCGCCGCGCGCGCCTGCTGCTGGCGCGCCTGTTCCGCCAGTTCTTCGGGCGACGGGCCGGCCGCGCGCTCGAGCCCTTCCAGCAAGGCCTGCACCGATTGGGGCCGCAATTCCGCCGTCAGGGAAAAACCGTTCTGCAGCACTTGCCACTGTTGCGCGTTGAGCGCCTGCGGCGCCGACGGCAGATGGCTGGCGCTGCGCGCGTCGTCGAACGGCATGCGCCCTTCCAGCATCTGGTAGATCATCACGGCCACCGCATACACGTCCAGGCGCGGGCTGGGCTGGCGCTGGTGCGTGCCCGACTCCGGCGCGCGATAACCGTGCGTGCCCGCATTCGGCGTTTCCAGCGCCAGGCTGCTGCCCGCATTGCGCACGCGCGAGGCGATGCCATAATCGAGCAGTTTGATGTCGCCTTTCGCCGTCAGGAAGACATTGCCCGGCTTGATGTCGCGGTGCACCAGCTTGTGCTTTTCCCACGCGTACGACAGGGCCTCGGCCACCGGCTGCAGCAGTTCCTGCACCGTGGACAGGGGCAGCGCGCCCTGGCGCCCCAGGTAATGCTCGAGATCTTCGCCGTCGAGGCATTCCATGATGATGAAATAGCTGGCCGTGGCCGGGTCCTGCGCCCACTCGTAGACGCGCACGATGTTTTCATGCGCGAGCTTGCGCGCCTGCGTGGCTTCCTCGATCAGCAGCTTGGCATGCGTGGCGCTTTGCGTCAGCTGCGGCGGCAAGATCTTCAGCGCCACCATTTCGCTGCTGCCCAGTTCCGCGTGCGTGGCCAGGTCCGTGGCTTGCCACACCTGGCCCATGCCGCCCGTGCCGATCAGCCGTTCGAGCCGGTAGCGGCGGTTTTGCGGACCGATTTCCTGGCCCGTCATGAAGCCCAGCTCCGTGCCCTGGCGTACGGGCAGCGGCGCGGGCGTGGCGCCGGGCGGCGCGTACTCGGCGTCGAGGATGGCGTTCTTGCGGCGTTCAAATTCCTGCTCGCTGAGCAGCCCGTCGTCGTGGAGGGCGCGCAGTTCCCGCAGTTTGTCTCGTGCTTTTTGCATCATCTGGGGTGAAACGCTTCCATCAAGGCTGCAGGGCGACGCCGCAGGCGGCGCAGAATTTATCTTCGGGATGGCCCGCGCGCTGCGCATGGCCGTTCTTGCAGCGCGCCGGCGCGACGGCGGCAGCGCCTGGCTGCAGCGCCTGCGCCACGGCCACGCCCAGCTGCGCCTGCGCCGACAGGCCATGCGCGTGCGCCGCGTTCTGCAGGTTGATCAGGTCCAGCTGCTGGCGCCGTTCGCGTTCCGCCTGCCCTTCCAGGTAGCTGCGTTCCTGCGCCACGCTGTCCTGCGCCATGCGCAGCGCGTCCAGCGGCGCGACGCTGTTCTCGGCCGCCGCCAGCGCCGCCAGCGCGTGGATCTGCTCGGCACTCATGCCCGCCTGCAGCTGCACCTTCAGCACTTGCGCCAGCGCGGCCGCGTTCTGCCCGGCGGCCATGGCCACCTTGCCCGTGTCGCTCAGCGAGCCGATCTTCTCGATGCGGTCGATGTCGATGCGCGCCAGTTCGGCCGCATGCGCCTGCTGCGCCAGCAGGGCTTCGTATTCGCCCTTCCAGCGCGCGTAATCGCTTTCGCGCTGCTGCGCCATGGCCAGCAGATCGCGCTGCCATTGCGCTTCCTGTTCCAGCTGGCGCAGCTGCTGGCGCTGTTCCTCGATGGCCAGCGCGTCGAGCTGCGCCAGCTGCGCTTGCTGCTGCAGCTGGCGCGCATGCACGCCATCGGCCTCGATGGTGCGCAGCAGCTTTTCCTGCTGCGCGATGGCGTCCTCGCGCGCGCCGCCGCGCCGCAGCGCCGCCACCTTTTCCGCGATTTCCGCCGCCTGCACCTGGGCCGCCTCGTCCTTGTGCGCCTCGGCGCGCAGCAGTTCGCGCTGGCGCGCCAGCTGCATCTGGTCTTCCCACTCCTGTACCCGTTCCGCTTCGCGCTTGCGCGCCGCATTGGCCAGCATCAGGCCCTGCCAGGCGGCCTGGTGCTGCTCCGCTTCCAGCTGCGCCTCGCGCTGGGCCGCATCCGCTTCCGCCTGGCGCAGGCGCGCCAGCTGGGTGCGGCGCCCCGTCTCGTCATCGATCAGCAGCGCGCTCTCGATCTGCTGCGCGATTGACTGCAAGTGGACCTGATGGGTAAAGCGCTGCTGCGCCAGCTGGATCTGTTCGCGCCCATGCAGCTGCGACAATTCCAGCTCGCTGCGCATCTTGATGGCGGCCAGCGCCCGCACGTGTTCCCAGTTGGCCGCTTCCTCGGTGCGCTGCGCGCCCTTCTGCGCCAGTTCCTGTTCCAGCTCGCCCAGCGCCAGCGCGGCACCGTGGTCGAGCGCCTGGCGCCGCGATTTCGCTTCCAGGATGCGGCCATACAGGTCGATCTGGCGTCCGCGCAGCGCTTGCAGGCGCTCCGCTTCCTGGTGGTTCAACTCCGCCTTTTCCACCGCCGCGTCCTGCTGCAGTTCGGCGCGGCGGTGCGCATGGCGCGCCGCCAGCTCTTCGCGGCGGATGCGCTGCCACTCTTCCTCGTCATATAGCTGGTCGAGCTGCTTCATGCGCTCCAGGCTGTGCTGCTCCAGCGCCTGCGCCGGCGCGCCGCCCAGCCACAGAGTGCCGATGGCGGCATCACCGTCGCCCTCGCGCTTGTCGTGCCGCAGGCTCAGCGTTTCCACGCGCGCCACGGCCAGGCCGCTGGGCGCCAGGCGCTGCGTCAGGGCCGATTGCAGGCGTTCGTTCAATTCGGGCCGCAGGTCGGCATTCGCATCCATCTCGCGCAGCGCGCGGCTGCCGATGAATTCCAGCGCAATCTGGCGCACGGACGGCAGCAGCAAGGCGTGCAGGTGGGCGCGCGTGACGGCGCCCGGTGCGCGCATGAACTGGCGCGCGAACGCATCGGGCTGGCCCAGCGCGATCTCCACGCGCAGGGAGGCGGCAATGCCCAGCAGCTCCGTACTGGCCAGGCCCGGCAAGTCGAATTCCAGGCTGACGGCGTCGGCGCGCGCGATCAGCACTTCGGCCGGACGGGCCGGCAGCAGCGCGGGCAGGCGGGCAAAGAAGGCGGCGCTGTCGTAGTCGCCGGCCGGTATCGCGGTGAAAGCGTCCGATTGCACGATCCAGGCGCGCGACTCGGCGGGTACCTGCAGGCGGCGCGCCGCGCTGCCGAACAGCGAGGACAGTTCGCGCACGCCAAAGAACAGGGCCAGTTGCCCATCAGCAAGATGCCATTGATTGGCATGCAGCACCGCATCGCTGTCGGGGGCGCCCAGCGACAAGCCGCATTGCGCGCAATAACCGGCGGCAGCGCCGTTCTTGTGCTCGCAGCGGGGGCAGCGGGCGCCGCCAAAACCAAACAATTGGAACATGTGTGACTCCTGATGAGAATTATTGTGTGCGCAACCCCGCTGCTGTGCCGATTCTAGCAGGACAGCTGGCGCCGCACCTGCCGCGCGCCGCGCGTGCACGACACGGCGCACAACACTGTGCAGTGTCAAATAATGCCATAGGGCAATTGCATTCATATGCACGGATACAGGGCTAATTAGGCCTCAATTCAAGCGGTCGCCCGCCAGTCCCGTGCGCAGGCATTTCAGCGCCGTTTTTTTGCAGGCCATCCCGCCAAAACCACGGCTGGTCGCATCGGCATGGCGCCGCGGCGCGCGCATGGCTACAGTGCAGACATACCCACCCGCCACCCGAAAGGAACGATCATGAAAACCCTGAAAAACATGGAAGCCATTTTCACCGTCGCCGTCGCCATCGCCTGCGGTGCCAGCTATGCCAGCTTCACCCAGCCAGCGACGGCCAAAGCGGCCGCTACGGCGCAGGCCGGCGCCATCCCTGTGGTGGTGGTCAGCGCCAAGCGCCTGACGGAACAGGAAAAGAAAATCTCGCTGATCGAAGAACGGCAAGCCTTGCTGGGCAACGCCACCGCCAGCACCCTGTGAGCCGCCCATGCTGACCCCATGCCGCCTGACGCACTACGGATAGCCACCGCGCCAGGCCGCCATTTGCCTCCAATTTGTATCTGCCACGGATACACGGACACACAGCATTGTGTCAATTGTAATAAGTTGAATCAAAGGCGATCCGCTCGCCGGCAAGCGCCTATAGTCCATTTCACGCAATCACCGAAATGGAGCACACCATGAAACCCATCACACTCTACGCAGCAGCCATGCTTGCCATCAGCGCCGCAGCCTTCCTGCCCGCGCAGGCGATGGCACAGAATCAGCTCGGCGTCAGCATTGTCGTCGGCAACGCCCCGCCTCCGCCACGGTTTGAAAGCGTGCCCGCGCCGCGCACCGGCTATGTGTGGGCGCCCGGCTACTGGAACTGGGATGGCCAGCGCCATGTCTGGACCGGCGGCGAATGGCTGCGCGAACGGGGCGGCAACCAGTACCGCCGCGCCGCCTGGATACAGGAAAACAACCGCTGGCGCCTGGACCGTGGCGGCTGGGTCGCCGCACAGGTGCAGCCCGTGCGCTATGACGACGTGCGCATCGCCCCGCCGCCACCGCGCCGCGAAGCCATCCCGCGCGCCCGCCACGGCTACATCTGGGCGCCTGGCCACTGGGAATGGCGCAGCCAGCGCTACGCCTGGACGCCAGGCGTGTGGATCGCCGAACGCCCCGGCTATGTGTATGCGCCGCCCGCCTGGAACCAGCGCGACGGCCGCTGGCAGATGGAACAGGGCCGCTGGTCGCCACGGGGCCCGAACGGCGACCGTGACCGCGACGGCATCCCCAACCGCTATGACCGCGACAATGGCAACCGCCACGACCGCGATGGCGACGGCATCCCGAACCGCGACGACCGCCGTCCCGACAACCCGCGCCGCAGCTAGGCAGCATTGACACCAAGGCCACCCTTCGCGGTGGCCTTGTCATTTTCCCGACACATCCGTGTATTAGAATCGCGCGACGATCAATCACACTGCGCGAGAAAGATTCACGATGGCGATGGAAACTGCCGGCTTTACCTACGGCTCGGACACCTCGGGCCTGGTCTGGGGCTTCCTGTTTGGCCGCGACGGCCCCCCGCTGGCCCTCGATTCGACGGCCGCACTGGCCTGGCTGGCCGACGGCGCGGCCCGGCCGGCGCAGGAATTCGTCTGGCTGCACTTCAATCTGTCGCATGCGGCCAGCGAAAAATGGCTGATGACGCATACGCAGCTGGCCGACGAATTCTATGAAACCCTGCACCAGGGTTCCCGTTCGACGCGCATCGAACAGGCGGAAAACACCCTGATCGCCGTGGTCAACGATGTGGTGCACAATTTTTCGTTTGAAGCGTCCGACATTTCCACCATGTGGGCCAGCGTGGCGCAAAACCTCGTCATCACGGCGCGCCGCGCGCCGCTGCAATCGATCGAGCGCCTGCGCCAGGCCGTCATCAAGAACCACGAGCCGATCCGCTCGTCGGTGGAATTGCTGATCCATCTGCTGCGCGACCAGGCCGACGTGCTGGTCAACATCGTGCGCGACGCCGTGGCGCGGGTCGACGATATCGAAGACCACTTGCTGGCCGGGCGCCTGGTGCCGAAACGCGAAGACCTGGGCGCCATGCGGCGCGTGCTGGTGCGGCTGCAGCGCCTGCTGGCGCCGGAACCGGCTGCCCTGTTCCGCCTGCTGCAACGCCCGCCCGCATGGGTATCCGAACTGGACAGCCTGGAACTGCGCCAGTCGACGGAGGAATTTTCGGTAGTGCTCAGCGATATGTCGTCCTTGCAGGAACGCATCAAGTTGCTGCAGGAAGAGATTGCCGCCAGCGTCAACGAGGAAAACAGCCGCAGCCTGTTCGTGCTGACCATCGTCACCGTACTGGCCTTGCCGATCAATATCATCGCCGGCATGCTGGGCATGAACGTGGGAGGGATTCCGCTGGCCCAGCACCCGCAGGGTTTCTGGATCATCGTTGCCATCATCGTCACGTTCACGGTCGTGGCGGGATGGCTCGTGGTGCGCGTGCAACGCAATAGTTGATTATTGGAAACACGGCCTGGCAGGCGAACGGCAGGCGCCGTCCGCCGTCACTGCTTGCCGCGCCTAGCGGTGGTATTCGCCAGCCCGCTCAGGCTGGTACACGATTTCCTCGATCTTCACCTTCACCACGCCGCCCGGCATAGGCCAGGCGATGCTATCGCCGACGGACAGGCCCAGCAGCGCGCTGCCGACGGGCGCCAGCACGGAAATGCGGTCGGCCTGGCCTTCCACGTCCTTCGGATACACGAGCGTCAGGCAGAATTCTTCCTTGTTTTCCACCGTGAAGCGCACGGTGGAATTCATCGTCACGACGGTCGGGGGGATTTCCTGCGGCTCCAGCACTTCGGCGCGACCCAGCTCATCGAGCAGGGCGGCCTTGTCCGGCGACAGATTATTACCCAAGGCATACAACAACGCTTCCAGTCGTTCCAGGTCTTGTGACGACAAAATAATTTTTGGTTTTTTTTCCAAGATATCCTCACTATTTATCATTAGGGCGACGTCCGGTTTTGCCGGCGGCGAGTTACTTGCGCGCGCGAGGCAAAACAAACAGCATCAGAACGTCCATCATCAGCGGATTATGGACGAACTCGCGGAGCAAGGCCATAGCGTTCTCGCATTCTCTATTAAAATTTATTAAAATCAATGACTTGCAATGGCTTATGCAGACAGGAAGTTAATCCGTTCCACGCCCGCCCGCGGCATTGAAGTTATTCTTCGTGACATTTTGTTTACCATCGGCATGTTTTTACGAGGAAAAAACCAGCCGGCAAAAAAAGGATTAAAATTCAAGTACGATTATTATTAGAAAGACACGCCCCGCTTTTTCCGCCTGTCTTGCCGCCTTGCCTGCCGCCACTGGCCCGCGGCACGGACAATAAATTGCCGCGTGCCCTGTACTTTCACGCTGCAAAATGACAATATGTCGGCCTTAACAACACGTTGAGAGTTCCGGCTCACTTCGGCTTTCATCAGACTGGAACGTAAAGTATGGCAGGGCGAGGCGGGATCACACGGGGCGGCGGCAAGCGGGGCCGGCAGGAGAATGCGTCATGATGGCGCCATTGATGCTGCCCTCGGTGCAGTGGCGCGGCGACCGGATTGCCAGGCTGAACCTGCTGGCCGCGGCCGCCATGCTGGCCATCGCCAGCCTGCTGCTCATCTTCTTCCAGTGGTATTCCCTCCAAGCATCATTCCAGCGTAACCTGCGCATCCAGGCCGACATGCTGGCGCCCGCCGCCGCCCTGGCCCTGCGCCAGGACAACCCTGTTGCGGCGCAGCAGCTGCTCGCTCCCCTCGCCGCCGCCCCGCATGTGCAGCAAGCGCTGCTCTACAGCCCGTATGGCGCGCCGTTTGCCCGCTACGCGCGCAGCGGCAGCGATGCCGCGCCCGCGGCGCCGCAGGCCGGCATGCAGTTCGATTACCTGGACGGCCATGCCGCCCTCCTCCAGGCCTTGCCCGGCGGCGGCGCGCTGTACCTGCGCGCCAGCCTGGCGCCGCTGTACCTGAGCCTGGCGCAATTTTCCGCCTTCACCCTGCTGGTCTGCCTGTGCGCATTCGGCCTGACGGTCCTGATGGTGCGCCGCACGCGCGCCGCCGCCCAGCACGCGGAAAACCATCTGCACTACCTGGCCCACGTCGACCCCGTCACCCAGCTGCCGAACCGCCATGAATTCAACGACGCCCTGGCCTACGCGCTGGCCCGCGCCGACCGCCAGGACAGCAGCGTGGGCCTGCTGCTGCTGGACCTGGACAATTTCAAGGTGGTCAACGATACGCTGGGCCACCACTGCGGCGATCAGCTGCTCAAGCTGGTGTCCGAACGGCTGGTGGCCATCCTGCGCAGCACCGACATCATCTGCCGCATCGGCGGCGACGAATTCGTCGTCATCGTCGAACCGGCCGACGACGCGTCGGAAATGGCCAGCGTGGCGCGCAAGATCCTCGCCGTGCTGGCCGAACCGTTCGCCCTCGAAGGCCACCAGCTGTATGTCAGCGCCAGCATCGGCGTGAGCCTGTACCCGTTCGACGCGCAGGACGTGGCCACCCTGACGCGCAACGCCGACACGGCCATGTACCACGCCAAGCACCAGGGCAAGAACCGCTATGCCGTATTCCAGTCCGAAATGGAGCTGCGCGCGCAGCGCCGCCTGCGCATGGAAGCGAACCTGCGCCGCGCGCTGCAGAATGAGGAACTGTATCTGCACTACCAGCCGCAGATCGACTTGCGCAGCGGGCGCATCGTCGGCGTGGAAGCGCTGATCCGCTGGCACTGCCGCGAGATGGGGCAGCTGAGCCCCAGCGAATTCATCCCCGTGGCCGAGGAAAGCGGCATCATCGTCGACCTGGGACGCTGGGTGCTGCAAAGCGCCTGCCGCCAGGCCGCTGCCTGGTGCAAGGCGGGCTTGCTCGATTCGCTCGAACACGTGGCCGTCAACCTGTCGGCCTGCCAGGCGCGCGACCCGGGCCTGATGGACGATATCCACGCCATCCTGCACGAAACGCAGCTGCCGCATGGCTTGCTGGAGCTGGAAATCACGGAAGGGGTATTGATGGACAATGTCCACGCCAACGTGGAACTGATGCGGCGCCTGCAGGACACGGGCATCCACCTGTCGATCGACGATTTCGGCACCGGCTATTCCTCGATGTCGTATCTGAAACGCCTGCCCATCGACCAGCTGAAGATCGACCGCAGCTTCGTGCACGACCTGCCCGGCGAAGGCGAAGCCATCGTCACGGCCATCATCGCGATGGCGCACAGCCTGCATCTGAAAGTGGTGGCCGAAGGCGTGGAAACGCTGCAGCAGGTGGAGTTTTTGCGCAAGGCGGGCTGCGACAATGCACAGGGCTTCTTCTTTGCCCGTCCCATGACGGCGGCGCAGCTGACGGCATTGCTGCTGGAGCGGCGCGACTGGAGTACGCGCACGATCCTGCCGGCTTGAATTGCCGCCAGCGCCGGTGTCGGATTACGCGCGGCGTTGCCGCCCTCATCCGACCTACGCCTGACGGCCTGCACAAGGGTGCAGGAGAAAATGCTCAGGGCTAGGCGCCTTGCCGAAGACAGTACGAATGTACGGCGAGGCAAGGCAACAACGCCCTGGGCTTTTTATCCGGCGCCCTAGGCCAGCTTGGCCGAATGCTCGCGCGTCGCGTGGAACGTCAGCTTCGGCCAGCGCTCTTCCGTCAAACGCAGGTTCACACCCGACGTGGCCAGGTAGGCCATGTTGCCGGCCGCATCATAAGCCACGTTGTGGCCCAGCGCGTTCTCGAAATCCTGCAGGATGCGCTTGTCGTCGCAGCTGACCCAGCGGGCGCTGCTGATGCTGGTGCCTTCGAACACGGCGTCGACGCCATACTCGTTGAGCAGACGGCTGGCCACCACTTCGAACTGCAGCACGCCGACGGCGCCCAGTACCAGTTCGCCGCCCTGCACCGGCTTGAAGACCTGCACCGCACCCTCTTCGCCCAGCTGCTGCAAGCCCTTGTGCAGCTGCTTGATCTTCAGCGGATTGCGGATGCGCACGGAACGGAAGAAGTCCGGCGCAAAGTACGGAATGCCCGTAAAGGTCAGCATCTCGCCTTCGGAAAAACTGTCGCCGATCTGCATGTTGCCGTGGTTCGGCAAGCCGATGATGTCGCCCGCGTACGCCTCTTCCACCTGTTCGCGCGAGGAAGCCATGAAGGTCACCACGTTCGACACCTTGATCTCGCGCCCCAGGCGCAGGTGCTTGACCTTCATGCCGCGCTCGAAACGTCCCGAGCAGACGCGCAGGAAGGCGATGCGGTCGCGGTGGGCCGGGTCCATATTGGCCTGGATCTTGAAGACGAAGCCCGTGAATGGCTGCTCGGTCGGATCGACGGAACGCACGGTGGCGTCGCGCGGGCGCGGCGCCGGTGCCCAGTCGACCAGCGCGGACAGGATCTCGCGCACGCCGAAGTTGTTGATGGCCGAACCGAAGAACACGGGCGTCTGCACGCCGGAGAGGAATTCCTCCAGGTTGAACGGGTTCGACGCGCCGTGCACCAGTTCCACTTCCATGCGCAGCTGGTCCATCTCCAGCGGGAACATCTCCTGCAGGCGCGGGTTGTCGATGCCCTTGATGATTTCGAAAGCGCCGTCGGCCTTCTCTTCACCGGCCTTGAACAGCATGATCTCGTCCTTCAGCAGGTGGTACACGCCGCGGAAGTTCTTGCCCATGCCGATAGGCCAGGTGACGGGCGCGCACTGGATCTTCAGCACCGATTCCAGTTCGTCGAGCAGGTCCAGCGGATCGCGCGTCTCGCGGTCCATCTTGTTCATGAAGGTGACGATGGGCGTATTGCGCATGCGGCACACGGCCAGCAGCTTGATCGTCTGCGCTTCCACGCCCTTGGCCGCATCGATCACCATCAGCGCCGAGTCGACGGCCGTCAGCACGCGGTAGGTATCTTCCGAGAAGTCCTGGTGACCCGGGGTGTCGAGCAGGTTGACGACGTGGTCGCGGAATTCGAACTGCATCACCGAGGAGGCGACGGAAATGCCGCGCTGCTTCTCGATCTCCATCCAGTCCGACGTCGCGTGGCGGCCCGATTTGCGCGCCTTGACGGTACCGGCCATCTGGATCGCGCCCGAGAACAGCAGCAGTTTTTCCGTCAACGTGGTCTTACCCGCATCCGGGTGGGAAATGATGCCGAAGGTGCGGCGGCGCTGCACTTCGCGCGCGATCACGGCAGGCGCCTTGCTGCTGGCTGGCGCTGCGGCGCTGTCCGCACTGTCGCTGGAATCGGGGGGAATGATGTCGTTCTCGTTGGCCATATTGGTGACCATAATATGGCCCTCGCAAAAAACCCTCGATTTTACAGAAGGATCGGCCTTCCGTGTGAACTGCTTCACTCTGGCGAACGGCAAAATTGACGCGGGAATCGGGCAGGCTGCCGCGCACTTCATCAAGGGGTCACAATCCGCAGGCAACATTGCACTGCAGAAATGTTGCCACCCTACCCTGGAAATCCGATGAAAATCCTCCTCACCCCCGCCATCCGACTCATGCAGCGCTTGCGCCTGCTGCCCAAATTCATGCTTGTCTGCCTCGTCTTCCTGCTGCCGCTGGCGCTGGCGACCACCTTGCTGATCTCGGAACTGGGCAAATCGCTGGCGCAGGCGCAGGATGCGCAGCGGGGCGTGGCCTATGTGCGCCAACTGCAGGAAGGCACGCGGCTGCTGCAGCAGCGGCGCGGCCTCGAGCACTTGCGCCTGAGCGGCAAGGCGGGCATGGACAACACGGCCCTGAACGCGCGCATCACGGCCGCGCTGGCGGCCCTGGCGCGCTTGCCGGCCGGCGCAGGCCTGCCCCAGGCGGCCGAACTGACGAAGCAGTGGCAAGCCCTGCTGGGCCGCCAGGCGGGCCTCGCGGCGCGCGACAGCTACGCGGCGCACACGGCGCTGCTGCGCCAGGCCGCCAAGCTGGGCCAGCTGGTGGCCGACCGCTCGCACCTGAGCCTGGACCCGGACGCGGGTGCCAACCACCTGAGCGCCGTCTTCACCGCCACCCTGCCCGACCTGGCCGAGAGCCTGTCCGACATCGGCGGGCGCGGCGCCGCCTACATCGACACGGGCCTGTTCGAGGCAAACGAAGATCAACTCGTCAACGCCAACGCCCTGATCGCGCGCCACGAACTGGAACGCCTGCCGGCCCGCTTCGACGAAATCCTCGCCGCCAAGCCGGAACTGCGCGCCAGCCTGCAAGGGGCGCTGAAAGCCGTGCCGGCCGCGCTGGCCTTCCTCGAACGCACGAAGAATGAAGTGACGAATTCCTACGACCAGACGTCGGGCGCGCAATTCCACGCGGCCGGCATGCAGGCCATCGACGCCCTGCACGCGCTGTCCGGCGCCTCCGCCACCGCCTTGAACGATCTGCTGGCGCAGCGCATCGCCCGCGACGAGGCGCGCCGCGCCCTGATCCTGGCGGCCATGCTGCTGGTGCTGCTGGCCGCCGCCTACCTGTGCGCGGGCTTCTACGCCGCGTTCGCGCGCGACGTGACGCAGTTGCGCGTGGCCGTCGGCGCGGCAGCGGCGGGCGACCTGTCGCAGCGCATCACCTCGCAGGCGCACGACGAAATCGGCGACCTGGTGCGCGACTTCGGCGCCATGACGCACGGCCTGGCCAACCTGGTGCAGGAAATCCGCGGCGGCGCGGCCGTCATCGCGGCGGCCGGCGCCGATATCGCGCAGGGCAACGCCGCCCTGTCCGGCCACACGGCCACGCAATCGGACGCGCTGGGCGCCACCGTGGACTCGATGCGCGAGCTGACGGCCACCGTGGGCCGCAACGAAGCCCACGTAGGACAGGGGCGCACCCTGGTGGCGACGGCAGCCGACGTGGCCCTGCGCGGCGGCCAGACCGTCGGTGCCGTGGTCGAGACCATGGCCTCGATCAAGGCCAGCTCGCACAAGATCGTCGACATCATCGGCGTCATCAACGGCATCGCCTTCCAGACGAATATCCTGGCCCTGAACGCGGCCGTGGAAGCGGCGCGCGCGGGCGAGCAAGGTCGCGGCTTTGCCGTCGTGGCATCCGAGGTGCGCAGCCTGGCGCAGCGCTCGAACGAGGCGGCACTGGAAATCAAGCGCCTGATCGGCGATTCCGTGGCCACCGTGGATGCGGGCGGCGAACTGGTCAATGCCGCCGGCAGCACCATGCGGCAAGTCGTCGACGCGGTACAGCAAGTCGCCGTGGTGATCGGACGCATCAGCAGCGCCGGCGCCGAGCAGAATGGCGAGATCGCCCGCATCAACCAGGCGCTGGCGCAAATCGACGACATGACGCGCCAGAACGCGGGCCTGGTCGACGAAGCCCGTGCCGGTTCGCAGCGCCTGCACCAGGAAGGCGAAGCGCTGACGCAGGCCGTCAGCCGCTTCCGCCTGGGCGAACACGAGGCGCCCGGCGCGCGCCAGACACCGGCCCCGGCCGTGCGCGACGGCTTGCCCAGCGTGCGTCCGGCCGGCCTGTGGAGCGCCAACAAACCCCGCGTCATATCACAAAATCGCGCAGAACGGCGCAAGGCTAGCTAGTCAAAAGTGTGCACGTAGGACTAGGACTACAATTCCGCCTCAAAAGAGACTACAAAGTGGCGACTGCTAATCTTATGTTCGCCACTTACATAAGCTTTTAAAGTAGCTACATCGCGATCTGCACCGCGCGGTCGAAAAAAAACGCTGTTATCCCATGGATGCGGCACGGCTTTCGACCGGCAACGCGGCAGTCGCACTCCGATGTAAAAAGCCTGTGAGGAATACTATGAGCCATACTCAACTTAGCACCCCGGTCCAGAAGAACCAGTTGCTGCCGCGCGCCATGCCGGCAGCCGGACGGGAAATCAAGCTTGCGTCGCGTGTTAGCCTCAGCAGTGCCCAACAGAATGAATTGCTGGCCGCCCTGCCGCGCGCCGCACTCGAATCGCTGTTCGAAGACCTGGAACTGGTGGAACTGCCTTTCGGCAAGGAACTGTATGCCTACGGTAACAACCTGGAATACAGCTACTTCCCCACCACGGCCATCATTTCGCTGCTGTACGTGATGGAAGACGGCGCCACGACGGAAATCGCCGTCGTTGGCCATGAAGGCGTGGCCGGCGCCTCGCTGCTGGCAGGCGAGCGCGCCATGTGCACGGCTGTCGTGCAAAGCGCCGGCTACGGCTACCGCCTGAAGACGCAAAGCCTGCGCGACGCCTTCAACCAAGGCGGCGCCCTGCCCCAGCTGCTGATGCGCTACACCAATGCCCTGTTTGCCCAAATGGCGCAGAACGCCGTTGGCGGCCGCCACAGCTCGATCGAGCAAAAGCTGTGCCGCTGGCTGCTGGACCGCCTGGACCGTTCGCCATCGAACGAACTGAAAGTGACGCAAGAGCTGATTTCCATCATGCTGGGCGTGCGCCGCGAAAGCATCACGGCCGCCGCCGGCAAATTGCAGGAAGAAGGCTTGATCCATTATCGCCGCGGCAATATCACGGTTCTGGACCGCGCCGGCCTGGAATGCTATGCGGGCGAGTGCTACAAGGTGGCCAAGACGGAATACGACCGCCTGCTGCGCGACGTCTCGCGCTGCTGATGCACCGCTGCCGCCAGGCCGGCAGCATGGATAAAAAAATGGCCGGGCTGCATGCCCGGCCATTTTTTTTGTCTCAATTTTTTTATCTCAAGAAAAATTACACCTCGGCATCCGCGTCGATGTCTTCCGGCTCCGGCGTCAGCGGCAGCGGAATCACGGCTTCCACGCAAGTGCCCTTGCCTTCCGGTCCCTGGCGCACGGTCAGCGTGCCGCCCAGCAGCAAGGCCCGCTCGCGCATGCCCAGCAAGCCGTGCGACATGGGTTTTTGCAGGGCATCTTCCGTGATGCCGATGCCGTCGTCGATCACGCGCAGCACCAGGCCATGCTCGTTGCGCTTCAAGGTGACGCTGACCATGCCCGCGCGCGCATATTTGAGGATGTTGGTCAGCGATTCCTGCACGATGCGGAACAGGGCGATCGTCAGGGTGGCTTCGCGGTTGTCGATATTGATGGCCACGTCCGTATCGCAGCGTACCGAACTCATGCGCGTAAAATCCTCGCAATAGCTTTCGATGGCGGCGCACAGGCCCAGGTTGTCCAGCAGGCTGGGGCGCAAGTCTTCGACGATGCGGCGCTTGAGTTCCACCGTTTCCAGCAAGGTTGCCTTGGCGCGGCGCAATTGTGCCGCCAGTTCCGGCTGCGTGTGCGCCAGTTGCTGCGTGACGGCGCCCAGGTCCATGCTGATCGACGTCAGATTCGCGCCCAGCTCATCGTGCAGCTCGCGCGCCAGGCGCGCCTTTTCCACTTCGTTGACGCTGATCAAATGGCGCGACAGCACGGATAGCTGCTCCGTGCGCTTGCTGACCGTCGATTCCAGGGTGTCATTGGCATTTTGCAAGGCATACTCGACGGCCGCGCGGTTCTGGAAGCTGCGCCGCACCAGCTGGTAGAACATGATCAGCACGAGGATGGCCAGCGCATTGATGCCGATGCCGAGCAGTACGGCTTTCTGGTACTCATGATAAAAGGCGGCACTGCCGGACGACAGCGCTTCATTCTGCTCGCGCGTCATGATCACCACCTGCAGGCGGATTTCATCCATGGTGGCGCGGTCATCGGTCACGCGCGAAATGTTGACGATCTCGGCCAGCCCGCCCTGCTTGTAGACCTCGATCGACTGTTGCAGCATCGACATCTTGCGACGGATCAAGCTTTGCAGCTGGCCCAGGTTTTTCAGCTGGGTGGGACTGCCTGCAAGCAAGGTTTGCAGCTCGTTGAATTCATTCTCGATTTCGGTGGAAGCCGTCTTCGACGGTCCCAGATACGTTTCGGAGCCGGAAATGAAATAGCCGCGCAAGCTGCTTTCCGCATCGAGCACGAGCACGTTCAAATACTGCAGGCGGTCCGCCACGCGGGCGCTCTGGCTGAGCAAGGCGTTCGTGCCCTTCAGCGACTGCAGGTTATGGAAGAGACTGAAACCATTGAGTACAAGCAACAAGGCGCAAGTCACGCACAGGATCGTCTTGTAGAGGGGCAGGCGGTGATTCGGGGCCGGTTCAACGGTGAAATACATCCTGATGTGCATCCTTAGCAAGGTTCGGCGCGGGAAAAAGCGCCGGCGCCGGCCAATTATAATCCTCGCCACAGACTGCTGCACTGCACAACATCAAGTTGTGCCGGCTAGCTGGCTGCGCGATCATGCTGCCATGATCGCACCGCTACGCTAGTCAAGCAAATTGTTTTTCATTGCGTAATAGGTCAAGTCGCTGTTGGATTGCAAGCCCATTTTTTCCATGATGCGCGTACGGTAAGTGCTCACCGTCTTGATGCTCAGCGACAAGGCCACACCGATATCGGACACGGTGGCGCCCCGCGCCAGGCGCAAAAAGACCTGGAATTCGCGGTCCGACAATTCCGTATGCAGGGCCGCGTTCGTGTCGCGGTCGAACGACTGCGCCAGCAATTCGCCCACGGTGGAACTGACGTAGCGGCGCCCCTGGAACACGGTGCGCACGGCCGTCATCAGCTCATCGGCTTCGCATTCCTTGTTCAGATAGCCATTCGCGCCCATCTTGAACAAGTTCAATGCATATTGCTGCGCGGGATAGCCGCTCAGTATCAGCACGGGCAATTCCGGCTGGCCCTGGCGGATCGTGCGCAGGGTATCGATGCCGCTCTGATCGGGCATGGCGATATCGAGCAACAGCACATCGCAAATCTCGCGGCGGGCGATATCGAGCGCTTCACGCCCCGTACCGGCTTCCGCCACGACACTGAAATCGCTTGACGACGAAAAAATCTGTTTGAATCCAGCTCGTACTATTTGGTGATCATCACAAATGGCAACGCGTATCATTGTTTCCCCTTAAATTTTCCTGGCCTGGGAAAGACTACCGGAACCTGAACGCTGCTCCGGTTCAGCGTCACTAACAAAAACGCAACATTAACATTATATTCAAAATATGACGCGCCGTACGTTACCGGCAACGCCCGGGCGGCAAGCCCATGCAGCTTGGTCAGCCCGTATCGGACAACCCGACCTATATTGGTACAAATCTTATTTTAGCAAGTTTAAAATCGCAATTAATTCATTCCGTATCCACACGCGGTCCAGCGGCGCTTCCTGCGGCAAGACGGGCAAGGCCGGCAGCACAGGCAATTCGTCCGGGACGGCATGCGATGCGCCACGGCTATCGAGCTTGTTGCGCGCGCCGCTGATGGTAAAGCCCTGCTCGTACAGCAGTTCGCGGATGCGGCGTATCAACAGCACTTCATGGTGCTGATAATAACGGCGGTTGCCACGTCGTTTGACCGGCTTGAGCTGGGAAAACTCCTGCTCCCAGTAGCGCAATACATGCGGTTTGACGCCGCACAACTCGCTCACCTCGCCGATCGTGAAATAGCGTTTCGCCGGAATGGGCGGCAAGGCGATCAACTCGGTTTTACTGATGCGCTCGTTCATCGCCACTCACTCAGGCAGCACGGGCCAGCGGACTGGTCTCTTCGACCATGCTTTTCAGCTTCTGGCTCGCATGAAAGGTCACGACACGGCGTGCCGTGATGGGTATCTCTTCGCCCGTCTTCGGATTGCGGCCCGGCCGTTGTGGCTTGTCGCGCAACTGGAAATTGCCGAAACCGGACAACTTGACGGCCTCGCCCCGCTCCAGCGCATTGCGGATCTCGTCGAAAAAGGTCTCGACCATATCTTTCGCTTCGCGCTTGTTCAGGCCCACTTGCTCGAACAACAGTTCGGCCAGCTCCGCCTTGGTCAAGGTGGGTAAATCTTTTTCCGCTTCCTGGCGCACTTTGGCAACCAGCATGGCCCGATGCAGATCGGCGGCCAGTGCGGATTGCAGTACGGCGGAATCAACGTCGCTATTATTAATTTTCCTGCCCTGCCTTTTCTGTGCGCCCGAGCCCGCCACATGGCAAGCTCGTCTACGGTTGACGACGGAAAGGCCGTCACGCTGGGCGACGGCCGATCCGGTAATTACGAACGCAATTTCGCGTCGTGGCCCTGCTTGGCCGCATCGATCAGGACAGCCATCAGGCCATCGACGACATCGTCTTGCAGGGTGTTTTGAGTATCTTGCAAGCTAATCCGGAAAGCAAGGCTTTTTTCATCCGCTTCCAGCCCTTTTCCACGATATTCATCAAATAAAACAATGGCTTGCACGATACGCGCTGCCGGGCTCGCCTTGGCGGCGGCGTGGAAGCTGTCGAGCAGATCCTGCACGGCCACCGATTGCTTGACGACGACGGCCAGGTCGCGGCTGGCGCCAGGGAATTTCGAGATTTCCTGGTACACGGGCACGATGCGTTGCGTCAGGGCAGCAGCGTCGACTTCGAACAGCACGGGCGCCAGCGGCAAGTCGTACTTTTGCATCCAGCGCGGGTGCAGTTCGCCGATGAAACCGATGACCTTGCCATCGAGTTCCACGTTGGCCGAACGGCCCGGATGCAGGGCCGGATGCTCCGCCTTGGTGAAACGCAAGACCAGGGGCGCAAACAGCGCTTCCAGGTCCGCCTTCACGTCGAAGAAGTCGACCGTGCGCGCAGCCTGGCCCCACTGCTCGTCCGCCACCGCGCCGTAGGCCATGGCCGCCACGCGCTTCGGCTGCGCGTAGCCAGCCACCGACAAGGGGCCGTTTTCCACGCTGTCGTCGCGCTGGTAGATGGCGCCCACTTCGAAGATGCGCACGCGGTTCGTCTTGCGGTTCAGGTTGTAGCGCACATTGGCGATCAGGCTGCCGATCAGCGAGGAGCGCATCACGCTCATCTGGCTGGCGATCGGGTTCTGCAATTTGATCGGATTTGTGTTGCCCGAGAAATCGCGCTCCCATGCCGTATCGACAAAGCTCATGTTAACCACTTCCTGGAAGCCCAGGTCAGCCAGCTCATGACGCACCGCAAACAAGGAACGGGTATTTTCTGGTGCAATCTGCATCACGTTTGCGGCCACGGGCGGCAAGGTCGGGATGTTTTCAAAACCGTACACGCGCGCCACTTCCTCGATCAGGTCTTCCTCGATCTCGATGTCGAAACGGTAGCTGGGCGACGTCACGGAAAACACGCCGTCGGCCAGGGTGAATGGCAGGGCCAGGCGCGTGAAGATATCGGCGATCAGCTCGTCGTTGAGCGGCACGCCGATGACTTTTTGCGCGCGCGCCGTGCGCATCGTCACAGGCTGGCGCTGCGGCAAGTTCACCACGTGGTCATCGACGGGGCCGACGGTCGTGGCCGGCGTGCCGCAGATTTCCACGATCAGGGCCGTGATCCGCTCGATGTGTTCGACGGTGGTGGCGAAATCGACGCCGCGCTCGAAGCGGTGCGCCGCATCGGTGGAGAAATTCAGGCGGCGTGCGCGGCCTTGAATCGCATTCGGCCACCAGAATGCCGCTTCCAGGTAGATGCTGTCCGTATCGTCCGAAACGGAACTGGCGTCGCCGCCCATGATGCCGGCCAGCGATTCGATTTCCTGGTCATCGGCAATGACGCCGAGCCACTCGTCGACGGCAATGGTGTTGCCGTTCAACAGCTTGACGGACTCGCCCGCCTTGCCCCAGCGCACGTCCAGGCTGCCGTGGATCTTCGCCAGATCAAACACGTGGCTGGGACGGCCCAGTTCCAGCATGACATAGTTGGAAATGTCGACCAGGGCCGACAGCGGACGCTGGCCGCTGCGCTCGAGGCGCTGCTTCATCCAGTCCGGCGTGGCTGCCTTGGCGTTCAAGCCGCGGATCACGCGGCCCGTGAATCGGCCGCACAGGTCCGGCGCGCTGACTTTCACTGGCAACACTTCGTCGCTGGACACCGGCACGGTGCGGAACTGCGGCGCGTTCAGGGGCACGCCCGTGAGCGCCGACACTTCGCGCGCCACGCCCAGCACGGACAGGCAGTCCGCCTTGTTTGGCGTCAACTTGATGGTGAATTTCAAGTCGTTGAGCGCAAAGTAATCGCGGAAATTCTGGCCGATCGGCGCGTCGTCCGGCAATTCCATCAAGCCGGCGTTTTCTTCCGACAATTTCAATTCGCGCGCGGAGCACAGCATGCCTTGCGACTCGACGCCGCGCAACTGGCCTACCTTGATTTCAAATGGCTTGCCATCGGCGCCAGGGGGCAGCACGGCACCCGCCATCGCGCACACGACTTTCAAGCCCGGGCGCACGTTCGGCGCGCCACAAACGATGTTGAGCATGGTGCCCGTGCCGACATCGACCTGGCACACATTCAGGCGGTCCGCATTCGGATGTTTTTCCATCTCCAGGACCAGGCCCACCACCACGTTCGAGAACGGCGGGGCGACAGGATCGACGTCCTCGACTTCGAGACCGGACATGGTCAGCAGATGGGCCAGTTCGTCCGAAGTCATCTTCGGATCGACCATGGTACGGAGCCAGTTTTCGGAAAATTGCATAATCAAGCCTTCAAAGGGTCAAAGCTCACAGCGCGAGCGCACAGGCGCTCAAGCGCCATGAATCAAACGGAACAATGCTTAGTTGAACTGCTTCAGGAAACGCAAGTCGCCCTCATAAAACAGACGCAGGTCGTTGATGCCGTAACGCAGCATCGTCAAGCGTTCCAGGCCGGAGCCGAAAGCAAAACCGATGAATTTCTCGGGATCGAGGCCGAAGTTCTTCACCACGGTTGGATGCACCTGGCCGGCGCCCGACACTTCCAGCCAGCGGCCTTTCAGCGGGCCCGAACCGAAGGCGATGTCGATCTCGGCCGACGGTTCCGTAAACGGGAAGTACGATGGACGGAAGCGCACTTGCAGGTCGTCCGTCTCGAAGAAGGCCTTGACGAAATTCAGGTACACGCCCTTCAGGTCGGCAAAGCTGATATCTTCGGCGATCCACAGGCCTTCGACCTGGTGGAACATGGGCGAATGGGTGGCGTCGCTGTCGACCCGGTAGGTGCGGCCCGGCGCGATGACCTTGATCGGCGGCGTGTGCGTGCGCGCATAGCGCACCTGCATCGGGCTCGTGTGCGTGCGCAGCAGCAAGGGCTTGCCATCGGTGTCGTTGCCGTCGATGTAGAACGTGTCTTGCATGGAACGGGCTGGATGGTTTTCCGGGCTGTTGAGCGCCGTGAAATTGGTCCAGTCGTTTTCGATTTCGGGGCCGTCGGCCACGTCGAAACCGATGGAGCGGAAGATTTCCTCGACCCGCTCCCACGTGCGCATCACGGGATGGATGCCGCCGGGCATGCGGCCACGGCCTGGCAGGGTCACGTCGATCGCTTCGGCGTTCAGACGGCCTTGCATCTGGGCATCGGCCAGCGCATCACGGCGCGCCGTCAGCGCGTCCTCGATCTGCACTTTGACGGCGTTGATCAGGGCGCCCTGCGCCTTGCGCGCGTCCGGGTCCAGCTTGCCCAGGCCCTTCATCATTTCAGTAATCTGGCCAGTCTTGCCCAGGTAGCGGGCTTTGGCGTTTTCAAGTGCGGCAGCGTCTGCGGCGGCGATAAAGTCAGCCTGGGCCGAGACGACGAGTTCTTCTAGGGAGTTCATGCGGCATTTCCTGTTTTGGACATCAATTCTGGACTCAGTTATCTAAAATCCAACAATCAAAAACGGAAACGGGGCATAAGGTTCACACCTCTGCCCCGCTCTTTATAACGTCACCCTGCGGATGACGTTGTGCAATGACCGTGCTTACGCAGCGATTTTTGCTTTAACTGCGTTGACAATCGCAGCGAATGCTGGCTTGTCCATCACAGCCATATCGGCCAGGACTTTACGGTCCAGTTCGATATTTGCTTTTTTCAAGCCGTTCATGAATACGCTGTACGTTACGCCATGCTCACGGGAAGCAGCGTTGATACGGGCGATCCACAGGCGGCGGAAAACGCGCTTCTTGTTGCGGCGATCGCGGTAAGCGTATTGGCCAGCGCGCATAACTGCTTGCTTGGCAACACGGTATACACGGCTGCGGCGACCACGGTAGCCTTTAGCTTGAACAAGAATCTTCTTATGACGGGCACGAGCTGTAACCCCACGTTTTACTCTAGGCATAGTAACTCCTTAAATTGAGTGTGAGATTAAGCAGTCGGCATCATGCGCATGACGGATGTGACATCCGATGCGTTGATGTTACGGGTACCGCGCAACTGACGTTTGTTTTTGGTGGTTTTCTTGGTCAGGATGTGGCGTTTGAACGCGTGACCCGACTTGACTGTTCCACCTGGACGCACGCGAAAACGTTTTTTCGCGGAGCTTTTGGTCTTCATTTTAGGCATAGCAATCTGTCCTCTTACGGACAGCTCCATTTATAACAGGATTGCAGGTGGCAACACGACGCTGCGCTTAGATGCCTGCTTTCACATGTTGTGCAGCGGATGCGAGTCCACTACAGTTTGCGCGGCCCGGACATTACTGGCCAGGCCGCGCAAATTCTGCCTGGGGTTTGACGCCGCGCCAATGCTGGCACGCGCAGTTTCCACCCACAGTAAAACGCTATTGTAACTTACTTCTTCTTCTTAGGCGAAAGAACCATGATCATTTGGCGGCCTTCCATCTTCGGGAACTGCTCGACCTGGCCGTACGGCTCCAGATCGGCTTTCAGACGTTCCAGCATGCGGAAGCCAATATCCTGATGCGCCATTTCACGACCGCGGAAACGCAGCGTGATTTTGGTTTTATCGCCATCCTCAAGGAACTTGATGAGATTACGCAACTTGATATTGTAGTCACCATCATCAGTCCCCGGACGGAATTTGACTTCCTTCACGAGGATGATCTTTTGCTTCAATTTGGCTTCGTGAGCTTTCTTTTGCTCCGAATACTTAAATTTGCCGTAGTCCATCAAACGGCACACCGGTGGCTGCGCGGTAGGCGCAATTTCCACCAGGTCGACGTTTGCCTCTTCCGCCAGGCGGAAGGCTTCAGCCAAACTTACGATACCGAGTGGCTCGTTATCGACCCCGCTTAAACGCATTTCAGGGGCAGTGATTTCGCCATTGATGCGATGTGACTTGTCAGTAGCTATTGTAATTTCCTTTAAAAATCTTGTAAGACGGTCGTGCAGCGAGTTTCCTCGTCAGGCCTTGGTGTCGACTTCATGTTTGAGTCGCTCTATCAGGGCATCGACGGACATGACGCCCAGATCGACATTGCCCCGCGCCCGCACGGCCACTGTATTCGCATCCCGCTCTTTGTCGCCAATCACTAAGATGTAAGGCAATTTTTGTACGGAATGTTCACGTATTTTATAGGTAATCTTCTCGTTACGCAAATCAGCCTGTACGCGCAGCCCCGCTTTGCGCAGTTTTGTTGTTACTTCTTGTACATAATCAGCTTGAGCGTCGGAAATATTCAACACCGACACTTGCACTGGCGACAACCACAGCGGCATGGCGCCCGCATAGTGTTCGATCAGGATGCCGATGAAACGTTCCAGCGAACCCACGATCGCGCGGTGCAGCATGATGGGCACCTGGCGCGTGTTGTCGACGGCCACGTATTCGGCGCCCAGACGGCCCGGCATCGACGGGTCGATCTGCACGGTGCCCACTTGCCATGCGCGGCCCAGACTGTCTTTCAGGTGGTATTCGATCTTCGGACCGTAGAACGCGCCCTCGCCCGGCAATTCCGTCCATTCCACGCCACAGGCGCGCAGGGCCGAACGCAGGGATTCCTCGGCGAAATCCCACGACTCTTCCGTACCGATGCGGTTATCGGGGCGCAGGGCCAGTTTCACGTCAATATTCGTAAAGCCGAAAGCCGTGTACACATCCATCGCCTGCTGGTGGAAAGCCGTCACTTCGCCGGCGATCTGCTCTTCCAGGCAGAAGATGTGACCGTCATCCTGCGTAAAGCCGCGCACGCGCATCATGCCGTGCAAGGCGCCCGACGGCTCGTTGCGGTGGCATTGGCCGAATTCGCCGTAGCGCAATGGCAAGTCGCGGTAGCTGCGCATGCCATTGTTGAAAATCTGGATATGGCCAGGGCAATTCATCGGTTTCAGCGCATAGGCGCGGTTTTCCGATTCCGTGATGAACATGTTTTCACGGTAATTATCCCAGTGACCGGTTTTTTCCCACAGGCCACGGTCCAGAATCTGCGGCGCCTTGACTTCCTGGTAGCCGTTGACCTGGTACACATTGCGCATGTATTGCTCGACTTGTTGCCAGATCGACCAGCCTTTCGGGTGCCAGAAGATCAGGCCCGGCGCTTCTTCCTGGAAATGGAAGAAATCGAGCTGCTTGCCCAGTTTGCGGTGATCGCGCTTTTCCGCCTCTTCCAGATTGTGCAGGTACAGTTCCTGGTCTTCCTTCTTGGCCCAGGCCGTGCCGTAGATACGCTGCAACATCTCGTTTTTCGAGTCACCGCGCCAGTAGGCGCCGGCCAGCTTCATCAGCTTGAACACTTTCAGCTTGCCCGTCGATGGCACGTGGGGGCCGCGGCACAAGTCCGTGAACTTGCCTTCGGAATACAGCGACACTTCCTGGTCGGCCGGAATCGAGCCGATCAGCTCAGCCTTGTACGCTTCGCCGATACCCTTGAAGTATTCGATGGCTTCGTCGCGGGCCACAACCTTGCGCGTGACTTGCTCGTCCTTCTTGGCCAGTTCGGCCATTTTCTTTTCGATCGCCGTCAGATCTTCCGGCGTGAACGGACGCTTGTAGGCGAAGTCATAGTAAAAGCCGTTGTCGATCACGGGACCGATGGTCACTTGTGCTTCCGGGAACAATTCCTTGACGGCGTACGCCAGCAAGTGGGCCGTCGAGTGGCGAATCACTTCCAGGCCATCGGCATCCTTGTCCGTGACAATCGCCAGTTCCGCGTCTTGCTCGATCAGATAGGAGGTATCGACCAGCTTGCCGTCGACCTTGCCCGCCAGGGCAGCTTTGGCCAGGCCGGTACCAATATTGGCCGCAACCTGGGCCACGGTGACCGGGCCGTCAAATTGACGGGCGGAACCATCGGGAAGTCGGATTGTAAGCATATTGATCTCCATATCGGCGCTGGCGCCAGGTAAAACTGCAATGAGTGATGGGTAAAATAACTGAAAGGAAAACGCAGACGCAAAAAAACGCGGACTAGCCGCGTTTTTCACTTTCTTGAGACAAAGGAAACCCGTTCGACTAGCGTCACTCCCAAAGCTTGGTAGTAGTTCGCGGTGTCATAACCGGTTTTACCTTTCTCTCTAACTGCATTCTGGTGGGCGGTGAGGAATTCGAATCCCCGACCCCTTGGATGTCGACCAAGTATTCTAACCAGCTGAACTAACCGCCCGTAAAACTTTTGTTGATCATTGTATTTCAAATGACCGCTTGCGGCTTGCGCCAGCTTAAAAACCATCTACTGCAAAATTCTGGTGGGCGGTGAGGAATTCGAATCCCCGACCCCTTGGATGTCGACCAAGTATTCTAACCAGCTGAACTAACCGCCCCGAAGACCAGCATTATAGAGAGGCTTTCCCAGAATGACAAGGGCTGTTTTGCAGGAAACTTTAATCATTTCTCCGGGCGTCAGCCTCCTTTATATGGAGTGGGCCCGGGACACCTGGAATGCCGCTAGAATCGGGGCATGAACTCCACCTTATTAGCCTGGCTGAAAACCCTGAGCCGCGTCTGCGGTTTCGAAACGGCCGACTCCTTCCCGCCCGGCCATCCGTATGCGCGCACGCGCTGGAATGCGGCGTACTTCGATATCGCTTCCGACGTCAAACCCGACGAGATGGAACGGCGCATCTGCGCGGCCATCGCCAACACGCCGAGCGTCTTCGCCTATATCGTCAATCCCACGCCGCGCATGCAGCGCGCGCTGCTGAACGTGATCCACGACAGGCTGCGGCGCCAGCCCGGCGCGGGCGCCACGGACTTGGTGTTGTTGCTGATCAATGCCTATGCCAGCGAGCACATCACGGAAGCCGTGCCCGGCTTGCGCACATTGATCTACAACACGGAACAGGAAGACACGAACCTGCGCGTGCATGCCATCCTGGAATTGCTGGTAGGCACGCCACGGGGGCTCGACGTGATCGACATGTAGTCTTCACGCATGATTGGCGGGTACATGGCGCGCCCGCCAGCGCACGAACGGCGTTTCCACCACGCTATATAAGAGCCAGCCCGTGGCGATGCTGAGAATAATCATGACCAGCATGGCAGGCAGGCTGTCCGGCCCGCAGCCAAGATCCTGCAGCACGGGACGCAGCACGATGCACAACTGCTTGTGCAGCAAATAGATCGCATACGACCACAGGGCCAGACTGGCCGCGCCCGGCACGCGCACCCGGTACAGCAGACTGGCAGGGCTCAGCGCAGCGACCAGCAGCAAGGCAAAACTGGCAGCCAGGGCCGGATAGCCGAATACCGTCACCCCATAGCCATAGTGATCGGTCAGAAACACATAAAACATCAGCGCCGTCCCGGCCATTCCCGCCAGCAAGGTGCGGTTGCCGTGCGACGTGAGGCGCGCCCACGCGGCCGGGTGGTAATTTTTCAGCAGCGCCAGCGCCACGCCCGCCACCAGCTCGTCGAAGCGGCACCACGAGGCATAGTAAATGTACTTGTAATAGCCGAGGCCGCCGCGCGGCACGTGCACGTATTCCTCCCACAGATAGGCACGCAGCAGCATGCCCACGATAAAGCTGGCGGCCACGGCCAGCCACGCCCACAGCAGCGACTTGCGGCAGGCGGCAATCAGCAGCGCCACGGCGGGCAGCAGCACGTAGAACTGCTCTTCCACGCACAAGGACCAGGCATGGGAAAACGCCGTGCCCGGCGTCAGGTTGATGTTTTGCGTAAACGTCAGGAATTTCCACAGCGGCAGCAGCGCGCTGTCGCCGCGAAACGCGGGCCACAAATAATACAGGGCCAGCACGACATAGAAATTGGGCAAGGTGCGCAGAAAGCGCCGCGCATAGAAACGGGGCAAGGAAAAGCCGTGCGCGCTGCGCAGGGCGGCAAAGATCTGGTTGCCGATCAAATAGCCGCTGAGGGCAAAGAACAGGTCCACGCCCGTCCAGCCGATCTCTCCCCAGAAACCGAATGCCCCGCCGTCGCTGACGAACAGCAAGTAATGATTCATGAATACGAGCACGATGGCCAGCGCGCGCAAGGTATCGAGGCCGGAGAGGCGCGGGGAAGATGGGGAAGACGGCATGAATATCAGCAAGGGAAAACAACGGTGGCGCCGATCATGCCACGCCAGAGGGCGGCATGGCCACATTTTTGCGGGCGCCTGCCGCGAATCCCGCTAAAATATGCCGACCCCGCTTTCCCTTCCCGCAACAGCATAGGATATGTCCAGCATGAGCAGCGCACTCCACTTCAAGTCCATCAACTACACGGGCCAGGGCAGCGGCCCGCGCCTGATCGTCACGGGCGCCGTGCACGGCAATGAAACCTGCGGCACCAAGGGCATCCACCGCGTGATGGCTGAACTCGACAGCGGCGCCCTCTCCATCGTGGCCGGCAGCGTCACCTTCGTGCCCATCACCAATCCGCTGGCCTACGCCAAGGGCGTGCGCAGCGGCGACCGCAACCTGAACCGCAACCTGTTCCCGAACGACAATCCGCAGGATTTCGAAGACCGCATCGCCAACTGGCTGTGCCCGCTGCTGGGCCAGCACGACGTGCTGCTGGACTTGCACTCGTTCAATGCCGACAGCCAGCCTTTCGTGATGGTGGGACCGCGCAACAACGATGGTCCGCTGCAACCGTTCAAACATGAAGACAAGGAACGCGCGCTGGCGCGCCGCCTGGGCGTGCGCCGCTTCGTCGACGGCTGGCTGCATGCCTACGGCCAGGGCGTGCAGCGCCGCCTGGGCAATAGCGACCAGGTGGGCCTGGTGTTGCGCTATGGCGTGGGCACGACGGAATACATGCGCTCGACGGGCGGCTACGCCTTGACCCTGGAGTGCGGCCAGCACGCGGACCCGGCCGCGCCGGACGTGGCTTACCGCGCCATCATGAACACCTTGGCTTTCCTGGGCTTCATCGACGCGCCGCAGCCGCAAGCCATCGCGGATGCCGACATGGAAGCGCTGAACATGGTCGTCGTGCACGACAAGCTGCATGCAGACGACCGCTTCATCAAGACCTGGTCCAGCTTTGACAAGGTACAACAAGGCGAGCAGATCGGCGTGCGCGCGGACGGCACGCCCGTGACGGCCGAATTCGACGCCTACATCCTGTTCCCGGACGTCAACGCGCAAGCCAATGCCGAGTGGTATTACCTGGCGCGGGTGGCCAGCAGCTTTTGATTAGGGCCTGTTCCAGCAGGGAGCGTCATCTGCTGGCAGTTCATCAGGAGGGCGGACAAGGCGCGAGGAGGACGCGTGGCGAGCCACGCGACGACGATCAGCGCAGTCCTCGCTTCCGAGGGGCGCCAGCAGGGGATGTATTCATCTGCTGGGATAGGCTCTTAGTGGCCCACCGACTTGGAAAACAAGTTGATGACAAGCACGCCGGCAATGATCAGCCCCAGGCCGATCAAGGCCGGCGTGTCCAGGCTTTGCTTGAACCAGAACCAGCCCACGGCGGAAATGAGCACGATGCCCACGCCGGACCAGATCGCGTACACGATGCCGGTAGGAATGACCTTCAAGGTCAGCGACAGGCACCAGAAGGCAATGCCGTAACCAATCACGGTGATGACGCTGGGTACCAGGCGGCTGAAACCGTCGGACGCCTTCAAGGCGCTGGTGGCGATGACTTCGGCGATGATGGCGATGGCCAGGTAGAAATACGTCATGGCGAGGCTCATGCGACAGTCCTTTCAAGGTAAATAAAAACAACAACGCCCTGCCCGCCCGCCACCTGTTCGATCAGGGCGGCGCAACGGCGCAGGGCGTTTCAGGAAAACTGCCTTACTGCGGGCTGAGCAGCTTCAAGCCCAGGATGCCGGACACGATCAGCGCGATGCAGGCGATGCGCGCGGCGCTGGCCGGCTCGCCCAGCACCATGATGCCGAAGATGGCCGTGCCGACGGTGCCGATGCCCGTCCAGATCGCGTACGCCGTGCCCAGCGGCAAGGTGCGCAAGGCCAGGCCCAGCATCACCACGCTGCCCAGCATGGAAATGGCGGTCAACACGGATGGCAGGGGGCGGGTAAAACCGGCGCTGTATTTGAGGCCGATGGCCCAGCCGATTTCCAGCAAGCCAGCCAATACCAAAATGATCCACGCCATAGACTTCTCCTGAGGCGGCAGGGTCGTCCCCGCCATGCAGCCCCGTCATCGAGCGGGGTCGTCCCCACAGGAGCAAAGGGAAAAGTATACCATCGGGTGAAAACTCTTGCCGCAAGCACATTTTTCTAGTGCTGCCACTCCAGTCAAAAGTTGCCAAGAAACATGCTGGTGGCCGCATAATCACTGCATCTCAACCATTCAGGAGCGACGATGCACATTCTGGCCCAGGTTCTTACCGCCCTCATCCTGCTGCTGCACGTCTACATCGTGCTGCTGGAAACCGTGCTGTTCGATGCGCGCGGACGCAAGGTCTTTGGCCTGTCCAAGGAAAAGGCGGAGATCGTGCGTCCCGCCATGTCCAACCAGGGCTGCTATAACGGTTTTCTCGTCGCCGCGCTGGCGCTGGGCTTTTTTTACCCGGACGCCGCCATCGCCCATGCATTCACCGTCTTCGGCCTGGCCTGCATCGCCGTGGCCGGAGTGTGGGGCGCGCTCACCGTCATGACGCGCATCCTCTACCTGCAAACGGTGCCTGCCGTCATCGCCTTGCTGCTGTTCCACTTTTCCTGATCCTGCCGGGGCGGCCTGCCGGCCGTCCCGCCCTCCGCCTGCGCATACCCCAAATGGGTGATGTTTCCAAAAAACATGCCCGATACAATTCCTTGTAGCAATAAAAAAGATACCACCAGACACATGGTGACAAGTAATCGTCCACAGGGGAAATCATGCACGCACATCCAACCACCTTTGCCGTCACTTTATTCGGCTGCCTCATGCTGTCCGCCTGCGGCGGTGGCGGCAGCGACAGTGGCTCGGGCAGCGGCTCCAGCAGTGCCGGCAGCAGCGGCGGCACGTCGGCAAACTGCCAGTACACCAACCTGATCGGCGATGCGGAACGCAAGCAGGCCAGCGCCTGCGGCATCCAGGTATCGGGCAATTACGCCCAGGCGGACTCCGGCTACGACAGCGTGGTGGCCGCCTGCAAACAGGGGCAGAAAACCACGGCCGACACCTACTACAGCGGCACCTACCAGAAAATGGTCGACTACGCGCGCGCCGTGAGCAAGGAACTCGGTTGCGGCCAGAACAATGGCACCACCTTGCCCAACAACAGCACGGCAAGCAACTACAATTTCTGCGTCAAAAGCACGACCGTCAATGGTAAGCTCAGCTATGAAGGCGCTTGCTACGGCCCCGTCAAATCCGGCGAAGGCGGCTGCGGCAGCGGTTATAACTATGTGAGCCAGTACGCCAGCCTCAACACGTGCACGGCGGGCGGCAAGACCTGGCTGGAATCGCGTTAAGGGGGATGGCCGCCGCGGCGGCCCCCTTTGTCTTGTCCACCGCTTGCCGCCATGAGGATTGCCTATGATGCCATCGCTCGCCGTCGCCAGCCAGGCGCTGATTACCCTGATCTACGACGCGGCCACGCGGCATGGCGCCTGGTCGCAATTCCTGGCCGCCTTTGCGCAACAGCTGCAGTCGCACGCGGGCTTGATCTGGGCCAATGATTTCAGCAACCGCTCGGTCGACGTCCAGCTGCCGGGCAGCGGCCTGGCCGCCACGTATGGCTTCGAAGCGCACGCCCTTGCCAGCTTTGCCAGTTATTACGGCGCGCGCAATGTGTGGCTGGAAGACGCCACCCTGCACCGCGAAGGCGCCGTCGTCACCGGCTCCATGCTGTTTCCCGACCATTGCCTGAAGAAAACCGAATACTGGACGGACTGGCTGCGCCCGCAGGACATCTTTTATACGGCGGCGGCCATCGTCGAGCTGCGGGGCGAGCGCTCCACGAATGTCACCGTGGTGCGCCGCGAACAGGCCGGCGCCTACGACGGGGGCGAGCTGGCGCTGATCCGTACGCTGATGCCGCACCTGCAAACGGCTTTTGCCTTGCAGCGCAAGCTGCGCCGGCTGGAAATGCTGTCCCAGAGTTCCACCCAGGTACTGGAACTGCTGCCGTTTGGCGTGCTGCTGCTGGATGCCACGTCGCAATTGCTGTACGCCAACGAACGAGCGCTGGCCATGACGGCTGCGACGCGGCTGCTGCAGCTGCGCGAAGGCGCGCCCCTGTATTGCCCGCGCGAAGCGGACAACGGTGCGCTGCGGCGCCTGCTGCACGAGGCGGCGCAAACGGGCACGGCAGCAGCAGGCGGCCCCGGCGGCGTACTCAAGCTGAACGGATTGACGGGCGAACAGCTGCGCCTGCGCGTCACGCCCCTGCCGTCCTGGCACAGCCCGTTCGGCGCGGCCAGCGCCATCGCCGTTTTCCTCAGCGACAGCAGCGACCTGATCACCTCGCTGGCAGCCACCCTGCGCAATTTCTACGGCATGACGGTGGCCGAGGCGCGCCTGACGGAAGCGCTCGTCAACGGCTATTCCTTGCAGGAATACGCCGATCGCCAGCGCATTTCCATCCACACGGCGCGCACGCAGATCAAGAGCGCCACCGCCAAGGCCGGCGCCCAGCGCCAGGTGGATCTGGTGCGCATCGTGCTGACTGGCCCGGCCGTACTGCAGCGCAATCCCCTTCCCGCCTGACACCTCCCAAAAAACGGAAGCCGCCAGCACGCTTTTCATTTATATCGTAAGATTACGATATTAAAATTTAAGAATCACGATATATACATCGTTGAAAAGCGAATTGTATGTTCAGGAGGAACAACATGGATATCGACGCCATCCACAAGGCCCTGGCCAACCCGGTACGCCGGCAGATTTTGCAATGGCTGAAAGAGCCGGAGCAGCATTTTCAGGAACAGGACCACCCGCTGCACCTGGGCGTGTGCGCCGGCCTGATCGACCGCCGCCTGAATCTGTCGCAATCGACGGTGTCGGCGCACCTGGCCAGCCTGCATAAGGCGGGCCTGATTTCAGCAACAAAAGTGGGGCAATGGAGTTTCTTCAGCCGCAACGAAGCCACCATCCAGGCCTTCCTCGAACACATGCAGCAAGGTTTGTAAGCACCTTCCGTCTCAACGCCGCCTGACCGGCACCCACAAGGAAATGACAATCATGGCAACTTTATTCGATCCCATCACCATTGGCAGCCTGCAACTGAAAAACCGCATCATCATGGCACCGCTGACGCGTTCGCGCGCCGGCAACCCGGGCCGCGTGCCCAACGCCCTCATGGCCGAGTACTACACGCAGCGCGCGTCGGCCGGCATGATCATCTCGGAAGCGACGGCCGTCACGCCGCAGGGCGTGGGCTATGCCGACACGCCCGGCATCTGGTCCGAAGAACAGGTGGAAGGCTGGAAACAGATCACCAAGGCCGTGCATGACGCAGGCGGCCTGATCGTGCTGCAGCTGTGGCATGTGGGCCGTATTTCCGCGCCCGTCTTCCTCGATGGCGACTTGCCCGTGGCGCCCAGCGCCGTCAAGCCGGCCGGCCACGTGAGCCTGGTGCGCCCGAAACAGGAATTCGTCACGCCGCGCGCGCTCGATACGGAAGAGATTCCCGGCATCGTGGCAGCCTACCGCCTGGGTGCCGAGAATGCAAAAAAAGCGGGCTTCGACGGCGTGGAAATCCACGGCGCCAACGGTTACCTGCTCGACCAGTTCCTGCAAGACAGCACCAACTTGCGCACCGACAACTACGGCGGGTCGATTGAAAACCGCGCCCGCCTGATGCTGGAAGTGACGGATGCGTGCATCGACGTCTGGGGCGCCGACAAGGTGGGCATGCACCTGGCACCGCGCCGCGATGCGCACGACATGGGCGATTCTGACCCGCGCGCCACTTTCGGCTATGTGGCACGCGAGCTGGGCAAGCGCGGCATCGCCTTCATCTGCGCGCGCGAAGCGCTGGGCGAAGACCGCCTGGGCCCTTACCTGAAGCAGGAATTCGGCGGCGTCTACATTGCCAACGAAAAAATGGACAAGGCAGCGGCCGAAACCCTGCTGGCCAAGGGCGAAGCGGACGCCGTGGCCTTTGGCCTGTGGTTCATCGCCAACCCCGACCTGCCCATCCGCCTGCACAGCGACGCGCCATTGAATCCGCTGAATGCGGACACCCTGTACGCGCCCGATGCTGCCGGCTACACGGACTACCCGGCACTGGCAGCCCAAGCCTAAGCTCAGGCTCAGGCTTCAGCAACAGCGCACAGCGCCCAAAGACAGCGCTCAAGGCGGCAGCGACGCGGGCAGCAGCTGGCTGCGCATTCCCCAGGCGGCGGACGCCACGGCATCGACGCAACAAACTGCGTGGTGCGCGTGGCGCCCGCCGCCGTATTTTCGGCGCCGTTCCCCCGCCCTTCAGCGCATTCAGCGCCATCGGCGCCGTGCCGGCCGGGCCGGACGGCGCGCCTGCACGCTGCTGAAGACACGGCGTATCACGTCGGCCGGCACGGCATGCTCGCGCAGGTAGGCCGTCGCCACCGTCCTGCCCAGGGCGTGATGAAACGCCACACCCCGCTCGACGAGCTCTGCCATCACCTTGTCCGTTCGGACATACTCTTCAACCACATCCTCGCTACTATTTTTCATGCCACGGCTCCATGTCTGGTGGATCAGCACTGCATCAAGTTTTGACCATATTGGGCGCATTTAGTGCCCGACACAGTGCGCAAGCATGGTTAAAATAGCAGCAGCACCCGCCCCGACACCGCATGAATAGCGGCCTCGGCTGCTTGTCGCCACCGCCAGCCCCGTATAGAATGCCTGCGCAGAATTTTTGCTTCAAGGAAAATGGCCACCAGCGCCATCCCATTAAGAACAGTGTCACTGAAGGGTATCAATGGACGATTTATTTGTACAAGCGGGCGACTTGCCGACCTGGCACCAGCGCTGCGCGCTGCGCGTGCTGCATCTGTTTGGCTGGCGCATGCGCTTCCGTCCCCTGCCGGGACCGCGCGGCATCGCCGTCGTCTACCCGCACACGTCGAACTGGGATTTCATGGTGGGCCTGTTCGGCAAATGGGCGCTGTCCCTGCCGTTCCGCTGGCTGGCCAAGGATTCCCTGTTCCGCGGCCCAATGGGCAAGGTGCTGCGCTACCTGGGCGGCGAACCCGTCGACCGCAGCACCACCAGCGGCACCATCCAGCGCCAGGCCGAACGCATGCTGGCCGCCGACTGGTACTGGCTGGCCATCACGCCGGAAGCGACGCGCAGCTACCGCCCGAACTGGAAAAGCGGCTTCTATCACCTGGCCCTGGCCGCCAAGGTACCGCTGTTGCTGGTGTACATAGACTACCCGAACAAGGTGCTGGGCGTCGTCGACCATCTCTATTTGACGGGCGACAAGGACGCCGACATGGCCGCCATCGCCGCCGTGTATGCGGGCCACCAGGGCTTGCACCCGGAAAAGGCGGCACCCATCGTGCTGTCCGAGAAGCGCCCCGGCGCTTAATTCATCCCCATCAATACCACGCCGGCGGCCGTCAAGGCCACGCCGGCCAGGCGCAGCACGCGCTCGGCCAGTACCTGGCCGACGAAACGTCCCGCAAACAGCAGCATGGCCGACGCCAGCAGGAAGCCGCACGCGGCCGAAGCGGCCGGCAATTCCTGGCCATGCGCATTGCCATGCGCGAGCGCAAACACGCCCACGAGCAGCATGCCCAGCCAGTTCGGCACGGCCAGCGCCAGCGCGATGGCCAGCCCCACCAGCGCCACCGTGGCGGCAATGCCCGTTTCCAGCCCCGGAACGCGCAAGCCCGCCATGCCGGCCAGCGCGCCCAGCAGCATCATGCCGAGAAAGGTGGCGGGCTGGGCCAGGCCGCGCCGCTGCTGGCCGCCCCAGATGCCCACGCCCAGCATGGCCAGCAAATGGTCGATGCCCGTGAACGGATGGGCGAAACCGGTCAGGAAGCCGGCACTCTCGCCGTGGCCGGGGTGGGCCATGGCAGGCAAGGCCAGCAGGCACAGCGCGGCCGCGGCAGCCGTTTTCGTCATCAGTCTTGCGTTCATTGCAGCTCCTTGCCTGGTTGGTCGAGCAAACCTTGCTCGCGGATAAAATCGATCACGACCTGCACGCCGTCGCCGCTGCGCAGGTTGGTAAACACGAATGGACGTTCGCCGCGCATGCGTTTCGCATCCTGGGCCATGATGTCCAGGTTGGCGCCCACATACGGCGCCAGGTCCGTCTTGTTGATGATGAGCAAATCGGAACGCGTGATGCCGGGCCCGCCCTTGCGCGGGATTTTTTCGCCGCCCGCCACGTCGATCACGTAAATCGTCAGGTCCGACAGTTCCGGACTGAAGGTGGCGGCCAGATTGTCCCCGCCCGATTCGACCAGGATCAAGTCGAGATCGGGAAAATCGGCCTGCATGCGCGCGATCGCTTCCAGGTTGATGGATGCGTCTTCGCGGATGGCCGTGTGCGGGCAGCCGCCCGTCTCCACGCCCATCAGGCGCTCGGCCGGCAAGGCGTCGGCGCGCAGCAGGATTTCCATGTCTTCCTTGGTGTAGATGTCGTTCGTGATGACGGCCATGTCGTAGCGCTCGCGCATGCCCTTGCACAGCATTTCGCACAGGGCCGTCTTGCCCGAGCCGACGGGCCCGCCGATGCCCACGCGCAGGGGATTGGATGGTATTGAGGTCATGTTTGCTCTCTCTTAAAATTATTCAGGAACGGTACAGGCGGCTGTACTGCACTTCGTGCCGCATCGACAGCAAGGACAGGCCCGGCGCCCAGTTGCCCATCTCGTCGTCGTGTAACGTCTGCGCCGTCAGCGCCGCCGCTTCCAGGTCGGGCCGCAGCGACAGCAGCAGGCGCTGGCCCGCCACCTGCCCCAGCGGCACGGATTTCACGCACACGAGCACCTGGTTTTCCGCCCAGGCAAACAGCATGGCCAGCAGCGCCTCTTCGCGCGGGATGGCCAGCGCCGCCACGGCGCACGCATACGCGGTGGGCAGCGCCACTTCCGGCTCGCCCTGCAGCATGTCGATCAGGACGCCGTCGGCCACGCCCAGTTCGGCCAGCAACTTGGTCAGCGAATAGCCCATCTGGATGGTCTCGGCGCGAAATTCCGCCGTGTCGCGCGAAGCGATGAAGCGCTCGCTCCAGCGCCGCACGGCGCCCAGGTCCTGCGCTGCGAACGCCTGCATCAAGCGCCAGCACAGCGGCGCTTCCCAGCGCGCCACCACCTGCGCCAGGTGCTGCGCGATCCAGCCGCGCGCCGTGGCCGCATCCGTCACCAGGCCCGATTCCAGCGCCGCCTCCAGCCCCTGCGAATAGCTGTAGGCGCCGATCGGCAAGGCCGGGCTGGCGAACTGCAGCAGATGCAGCAGGGCGGACGCCTGCATCACGCGCTGCCTGGCGTATCACTGGGACGGTGGATTTTCTGCCGCAGCGGCACGGGCGCCAGCAAGTGCTGGCCGTGACCGTCATGGTGGCCATGGCCGCCGCCATACGCGCCCGCCTCGGGCTCGAACGGGGCGCTTTCTTCCGTCACCGTCGCCTGCAAGCCTTCCAGCATCTCCTTGAGCACCACGTCCTTGCGGATGCGCAGAAAGCCGTCGCCCACCTGCGCCTGCGTGTGGCGGTTCCCCAGGTGGAAAGCGCAGCGCAGCAGGGTGTGCGCATCGAGGCAGCGCACCAGGTAGGTCGGTTCGCGCGCGGCGACGATCTGCACCACCTGCCCTTCCGGTCCCGTCATGCGCTCGCCGTCGCGCAGCACCGTGCCGCGCACGGTGAACACGGCGACGTCCTCGCCATTCGACAGCACGGCGCGCAGCCGGCATTTTTCGCGCTGGTCGTAGGGCAGCACGAGTTGGGCAACGGCGACGCGGCCATCGTCAGCCGCCAGTTTGGTATGCAATGTGAGCATGCTTGTCTCCTGCCTAAAATAGAAAATAGCGCTGCGCCATGGGCAGCACGGACGCCGCCTCGCACACAAGCAGCTGGCCGTCGGCGCGCACGGCATAGGTTTCCGGGTCCACTTCCATGTGCGGCGTGGCGCCGTTGTGGATCATGTCGGCCTTGCGCAAGCCGCGCATGTTTTTCACGGCGATGACGGATTTGTTCAGTTTGAGCTGGTGGCCGATATCGAGCTCGTAGGCTGCCTGCGACACAAACGTAAACGACTTTTTCAGGCCGCCGCCGAAGGCGCCGAACATCATGCGGTAGTGCACGGGCTGGGGCGTGGGGATAGACGCGTTCGGGTCGCCCATCTGCGCGGCGGCGATCATGCCGCCTTTTAAAATCATCGACGGCTTGACGCCGAAGAAGGCCGGCTTCCACAGCACGATATCGGCGATCTTGCCCGCCTCGATAGAGCCCACCACGTGCGAAATCCCGTGCGTGATGGCGGGGTTGATCGTGTACTTGGCGATGTAGCGTTTGGCGCGGAAGTTGTCGCTGCGCGCCGTGTCGGGCGCCAGTGCGCCCCGCTGCACCTTCATCTTGTGCGCAGTCTGCCAGGTGCGCATGATCACTTCGCCCACCCTGCCCATGGCTTGCGAGTCGGACGACATCATGGAAATGGCGCCGATGTCGTGCAGGATGTCTTCCGCGGCGATGGTTTCGCGGCGGATGCGCGACTCGGCAAAGGCCACGTCTTCCGCAATGGCCGGGTCCAGGTGGTGGCACACCATCAGCATGTCCAGATGCTCGTCGAGCGTGTTGACGGTGAACGGGCGCGTGGGATTGGTCGACGAGGGCAGCACGTTGGACTGGCCCACGGCGGCGATGATGTCGGGCGCATGGCCGCCGCCCGCCCCTTCCGTGTGAAACGTGTGGATGGTGCGGTCCTTGAAGGCGGCCAGGGTGTGCTCGAGGAAGCCGCCCTCGTTGAGGGTGTCGCTGTGCAGCGCCACCTGGATATCCATGCGGTCGGCAACGGACAGGCAATTGTCGATGGCGGCCGGCGTGCTGCCCCAGTCCTCGTGCAGCTTCAGGCCGATGGCGCCCGCGCGCACCTGCTCTTCCAGGGGCAGCGGCAGGCTGACGTTGCCTTTGCCCATGAAGCCCAGGTTCATGGGGAAGGCGTCGGCGGCCGCCAGCATAGCGTGCAGATGCCACGGTCCCGGCGTGCAGGTGGTGGCGGCCGTGCCCACGGCCGGCCCCGTGCCGCCGCCCAGCATGGTGGTCACGCCGCTCATCAGGGCTTCCTCGATCTGCTGCGGGCAGATGAAGTGGATGTGCGTATCGACGCCGCCGGCCGTGACGATCATGCCTTCGCCCGCGATGATCTCGGTGGCGCCGCCGATGGCCAGGGTCACGCCCGGCTGGATGTCCGGGTTGCCCGCCTTGCCGATGCCGAAAATCAGGCCGTTTTTCAAGCCGATGTCCGCCTTCACGATGCCCCAGTGGTCGAGGATGACGGCATTCGTGATGACGGTATCCATCACCTCGGCCGCGCAGCGCTGCGACTGGCCCATGCCGTCGCGGATCACCTTGCCGCCGCCGAACTTCACCTCTTCGCCGTAGATCGCATAGTCATGCTCGATCTCGATGAACAGTTCCGTGTCGGCCAGGCGGATGCGGTCGCCCGTGGTGGGACCGAACATCTCGGCATACGCGCTGCGGGGAATGCTGGCCATCTCAATCCTTTCCTGGTGGAGTGTCTTGCAGTTCGCCCATCACTTCGCCATTGAAGCCGTAGACCTTGCGCTCGCCCGCCAGCGCCACCAGTTCCACCGTGCGCTGCTGGCCCGGTTCGAAGCGCACGGCCGTGCCGGCCGTGATATTGAGGCGCATGCCGTAGGCGCGCCAGCGCTCGAAGGCCAGCGCCGGGTTGACCTCGAAAAAGTGGAAATGCGAGCCCACCTGGATGGGCCGGTCGCCCCGGTTGGCCACTACCACGGTGGCCGTGGCGCGGCCCGCATTGAGGCTGATTTCGCCTTCTTCCAATTTGTATTCGCCTGGTGTCATGAGGGGCTCCTTCAAGGATCGCGTTACGCTTGCCGGCGGGTCGCCAGCGCAAAAAACAGCCTGGGTGCGGGTGGCGCCCTGGCCGGTCAAAAAACTACGGTATCGGGTGGTGCACGGTCACCAGCTTGCTGCCATCGGGGAAGGTCGCCTCCACCTGGATATCGGGGATCATCTCGGCGATGCCGTCCATGACGTCGGCGCGCGACAGTATTTTCGTACCGTCCGACATCAGCTGCGCCACGGATTTTCCATCGCGCGCCCCTTCCATGATGGCGGCGCTGATCAGGGCCACCGCTTCCGGATAATTGAGTTTCAAGCCGCGCGCCAGGCGCCGTTCGGCCAGCAGCGCGGCCGTAAAAATGAGCAGCTTGTCTTTTTCGCGGGGAGTCAGGTCCATGGTTTTCCTTGCGTTTCTTTCCTGAATAAGTGTTCCAGATGCTAAGTGTTCCAGATGCTAAGTGTTCCAGATGCGGGGCACGACGGCGGCGCGCCCCAGCGCGGCGGGGCGCAGCAGCTGCCAGGCGGCCAGCATGACGCGGCGCGCCGCCTCGCTGTCGCCGCACAGCAGGCGCACCACCACCAGCGATTTCATCTGCGTGGCGCCAAACAGGGCGCCGGCCGGCACGGCGATCTCGCGCAGGGCCGCCAGCACGGCGGGCGCCAGGGGACGGCCGACGGCGATCAGGGTGGCGCATACCGTGTGGCCCGCCCATCCCAGGGGGCTGGCCATCAGGACGCCGCCGGCGGCCAGCACGCCCTGCTCCCACCACAGCAGCTTGCCGCCGCGGCGTATCTGCACCTGCTGGCTGATGCTGCCGGTATTGAAAATTTCGCCCGAGGCGCTGCGGCCCAGGCAGACGATGTCGCAGCCGATGTAACTGGCGTCCGCCGCCAGTTCCACCTCATGGCGCAGGCGCACGCAAGCCTGGTCGAAGAAGATGCTCTCCTGCGGCAGCCACTCGATGGCGGCGCCGCTGCCCGCGCGCAGCACGATGTGCTGGCCCGAGACGTGGCCGTTCGCGCGGTACCATTTGGCGGCGCCCGGAGACGTGAGCAAGGCGTGCGCGCCCTCGCCCGCCGTGGCGTCGACGGCCAGCTGGTCGCCGCCCACCACGCCGCCGGGCGGGTGGATGATGATGGCGTGGCAGACGGCATCGCCTTCCGGATACAGGGGCTTTTGCACGCGCAGGGGGCCGCTGTGCGTGCGCTCGACCAGGCGGCTGACGCCATCGTGCCAGGCAAATCCCAGGCGCAGCTGCGCGTGCCAGGCGCTATGCGCGCCGGCGCCGGGAGGCAGGATGGAATGGGTGCTGTCTGGCATGCGTCGCAATCGTATGAAGATACGACAAACAAAGCAGGATATGTGCCAGCGCTACACGGGGAAAAGGTGAGAATTGCGCACCGTCACGCGGCAGGCGCACCAGCATGGTGCAGCCATGCGTGCACGCCGCGGCGCGGTGCGCGCCTAGGCGACGGCCAGGGTGCGCCGTTCGCGCAGCAGCGCCGTCAAGGCGTCGGCGGCCAGGGGCCGGCTGAAATAATAGCCCTGCATTTCGTCGCAGCCATGCTCGGTCAGGAAGTCGACCTGTTCGCGCGTTTCCACGCCTTCGGCAATGACGCGCATGTCCAGGTTGTGCGCCAGCGAGATGACGGAACGGGCGATGGCCGCGTCGCTGCTGCTGGTGGTGACGTCATCGACGAACGATTTGTCGATCTTCAGCACGTCGATGGGAAAGCGCTTCAGGTAGCCCAGGCTGGAATAGCCCGTGCCGAAATCGTCGAGCGAAATGCCCACGCCGATATCCTTCAGGCGAGTGAGGGCCGCCACCGCCTTGTCCGGGTCGCCCATCACCGTGCTTTCCGTGATCTCGATGCCCAGGCAGGCGGGCGCGATGCCGTATTTGCGCAGGGCCGCCTCGACGAACGGCACCGTGCGGTCCTGCGCGAACTGCTTGCCCGACAGGTTGACGGCCACCTTGATGCTGCCCAGACCCGCGTCGTGCCAGGCGCGGATCTGCGCGCACACGCTTTCCAGCACCCATTCGCCGATGGCCGTGATCAGGCCGTATTCCTCGGCCAGCGCGATGAACAGGCCGGGCGGCACCTTGCCCAGCACGGGGTTATCCCAGCGCAGCAAGGCTTCCGCGCCCAGCATGGCGCCCGTGCGCAAACACATCTGCGGCTGGTAATGCACTTCGAATTCGTCGCGGCCGATGGCGCCGCGCAGCTGCTGCTGCATGGCCAGGCGGGCGCGGATATCGCTGCCCATGCGCTCCGTGAAGAAGGCGTAGTGGTCGCGCCCCATTTCCTTGGCGCGCACCAGGGCCGTGTCGGCGTGGCGCAGCACGTCATCGAGGCTGTCGCCGTCGGCCGGGCACATGGCGATGCCGATGCTGGTGGTCAGCGCCAGGCGTTCGCCGTCGACGCTGAGTTCTTCGCGCAAGCCGGCCAGGATGGTTTGCGCCAGCCCCAGGGTGCGCCCCAGCAGGGCGTCGTCCTGCAGCAGGATCTGGAATTCGTCGCCGCCCTGGCGCACCACCGTGTCGCCTTCGCGCACGCAGCCGGACAGAAAGCGCGCCACCACCTGCAGCGCCTTGTCGCCCACGGCCTGGCCGTGCGAATCGTTGATGTTCTTGAAGCGGTCCAGGTCCAGGCACATCAGCACCACCTGCTGGCCGTCGCGCACGGCGTTCGCGCGCGCCTGCTCGAAGCGTTCGCGCAGCAGCACGCGGTTCGGCAAGCCCGTCAGCGCGTCGTGGTAGGAGAGGAAATCGATCAGGTGCTGCTCGGCCTTGCGCTCGCTGATATCGAGGAAGACGCCCACGTAGTTGACGACGGCGCCGTCGGGTCCGTGCACGGTGGAGACACTGAGCAGGCAGGGATAGGTGTCGCCGCTCTTGCGCCGCGTCTGCACTTCGCCCGACCAGCAGCCGCTGCTGCGCAGGCCCTGGCGCATGGCCAGCAGCACCGCTTCGCCCGTGTATTCCGCATGCAGGCGCATGATGTCCGTGCCCACCACTTCCTGCGCCGCGTAGCCGGTAATGCGCGTAAAGGCAGGATTGGCCGTGACGATGACGCCGGCCGAATCCGTGATCAGGATGGCGTCCTGGGTGGCCTCGAAAACCTGGCCGGAAAGGCGCAGCAACTCCTCGTTGGCGCGGCGGATCTGCACTTCGCGCGCCAGGGTGCTGGCCACCTGCTCCAGTTCGGCCGTGCGTTCGGCCACGCGCCGTTCCAGGTTGGCGCGCTCCTGCGCCAGCTGCAGCTGCGCCCGCGCCAGGCGCACGTGCGCATCGGTGCGGGCCAGGATTTCCTCGGCCTGGAACGGCTTGGCGATGAAGTCGACGGCGCCCAGCGCAAAGCCGCGCACCTTGTCGTCCGTATCGTACTGGGCCGACAGGAAGATCACGGGCACCTGGCGCAGCGAGGGAATTTCCTTCAGGCGGCGGCACACTTCAAAGCCGTCGAGGCCCGGCATGCGCACGTCGAGCAGGATCAGCTCCGGCGGGCGCGCCTGGGCCGTCCACAGGGCCAGTTCGCCGTTCGGCGCCTGGCGTACCGCATAGCCGGCGCCGCCCAGCAAATCGCTCAACAGCTTCAGCGAAGCGGGCGTATCTTCAACGATCAGTACTTCGCCCTTCGAATTCACTTCCGAAAAATCGCGGTGCATGTAGCAGTTCTCTCAGCTTTGGATGAGGCGCGGCGGTCGGTTGCCACGCTGGACAAGACATTTCTTTGCGATGAACTACGTACTATCATCATAATCTTTATTGCAATTTAGCACCATCCATCCACGGCATTTTGGCCGTCTTTTCATTGAATCCGATGTTGTCAGCCCACACTTTCACGTGTGCGCCAGCGCGCCCTCGCCCTCCAGCAAGACGCACAGCTGCCGGTACTGATGCTGGTCGAGCATGGCTTGCAGCGGCGCCAGCAACGGTGCTGCCGCCGCAGGCAGGGCCGCCAGCAGCAGGGCCACCCTGGCCAGGTTCAATTCGCGCAGCGCCACCAGCAAGGCGGCGCGCTCTTCCGGGGCCAGCAGTTGCAAGTCCGTCGCCTGCAATGCCGGCGGCAGCTGCGCCAGCGCCGGCATGGACGGCGGCACGGGTGCCGGCACGGGCGCCTGCGCCGCCTGCGCGGGTATGCTGAAACGGAAGGTGGCGCCCTGCCCCGGCAGGGACACCACCGTCAGTTCGCCTTTCATCAGCTGCACGAATTCGCGCGAAATGGCCAGGCCCAGGCCCGTGCCATCCTTCGGTCCCGCGCTGTCGGCCTGCACGAAAGGCTCGAAGATGCGCTGCTGGTCTTCCGCGGCGATGCCGATGCCCGTGTCGCTGACGGCGAACGACAGCATCCATTGATCGCCGTCGCGCCGCTCGCCGCGCACGCGCAAGGTGACCTTGCCGCTGCCGGCGAACTTGACGGCGTTCGACATCAGGTTCAGCAGCACCTGGCGCAGGCGCGTCGCGTCCAGCAGCACCGCCGCCGGCAGGTCCGCGCAATCGAGGCGCAGGGCCAGGCCCTGCTGCTCGGCGCGCATGCCCAGCATGTCCATCACTTCCTGCAGCAGGGGCGCCAGCGCCACGACGGCCGTCTGCGCCTGCAGACGCCCCGCCTCGCCCTTCGACAGTTCGAGGATTTCATTGATCAGGGTGAGCAAATGATTGCCGGAGCGGTGGATGATGTCCAGGTTGCGCTTTTCATCGTCCTGCATGTTGGGCGAGGCAGCCATCAGGCGCGAAAAGCCGATCACGGAATTCAGGGGCGTGCGCAGTTCATGGCTCATGTTCGCCAGGAAGGTGCTCTTCGCGCGGTTTGCCGCCTGCGCCTGGCTGACGGCCACCGACAAGGCGCTCGTGCGCTCGGCCACCAGCTCTTCCAGGTGGTGGCGGTGGCGCAGCAGTTCCAGTTCGGCTTCGCGGTGCGCCGTGATGTCGTAGTTGGAGCCCACCAGGCGCATGGGCTGGCCCAGCCCGTCGCGGAAGATCACGGCATCGGCCTTGATATAGCGGACGGTGCCATCGGGCCACAGGATACGGTACTCGTGCGTGAATGCCTGGCCGGCGCCCAGCGCGGCGCGCAGGGCCTGCTTGGCGGCCGGCACGTCGTCCGGCATCAGCGCCGCGCGCCAGATCGCCGCCGGCGACATGCCGCTGGCCGCATCGGCCTTGAACTGCGCGTACATCTGCTCATCCCACTGCAATGCGTCGCTGCAGACGTTCCAGTCCCAGATGCCGATGCTGGCCGCGCCGGTGGCCATCTGCACGCGCTCCTCGCTGCGCTGCAGGGCGCGGTAGCGGCTGTCGAGCAGCGCCACCATGTCGCGGATGGAACGGTACAGGGTGCGCAGCTCGCCCAGGAACCATGCTTTCGGCGGCGTGCCGAACGCTTCGCCCTGCCCCGCCTTGACGCCTGCCGCGTACTGGCCGATCGCCTTCAGGGGCTTGAGCATCAAACACCACATGAGCAGCCAGATGCTGGCCACCAGGATCACGTCGAGCGCCACGATCATGGCGCCGATGCCCAGCGCGCGCTGCTGCAGCTGCGCATGCAGCAGCGCCGGCGTCGCGTACACGGCAACGCTGCCGATGACTTGCCCGCCTATCGTCACGGGGCGCCGCTGCACCAGCCAGTCGGGTTCGGCGGACAGCGTGGAGAGGCTGTCGATGGCGCCGTCCCCATTGCGGCGCAGGACCAGCGCTTCCTTGCCGATGCCCGGCGTGAGGGAACTGGCCACCAGGTCGCGCTTGCCCAGCATGCTGCGCATGATGGCCTGCATCTGCTTTTCGTCGAGATTCCACAAGGGCAGTTCGATGGCCACGGCCAGCTGGTCGGCGCTCACGGCCAGGCTGCGGTGCAGCTGCTGCCAGCGCTGCTCGCGCTCGGACTGGTAGAACAGCACGGCAAACACCAGCAGCAGCACGGTGACGACAAACGTCAGGGCCACGCTGACGGCCAGCACGATGGATACGCCGCCCAGGCGCGCGCCTTTGGGTACATGCACCGTCATGCGTCTTCGCCCTGCGGCTCGCCGGCCAGCTGCGCCAGCAAGGCGCACAGCGGCTGGTACTGGTGCTGTTCCAGCATGGCGGCGATATGCGCGGCCAGCTGCGGCAGGCTGGTCGCCACGCCGGCCAGCACGATGGCGCTGCGCCGCAAGTCGAGGGCTTGCACCGATTCGAGCAGCGCCTGCCGCTCGGCCGCGCCCAGCTGGCCCAGCGCCTGCTGCAGGTCAAAGACGGCCGCCGGCACGCGCGGCGCCGCGGCGGCCGTGCGCTGGAAGCGCACGCCCAGTTGCTGCTCCAGCATGGCGAACAGGTGTTCCTGCTCGATCGGCTTGCGCAGGAAGCCGTCGGCGCCGGCCGCCAGCGCCTCCTGCTTTTCTTCCTCGAAGGCGGACGCCGTCATGATCACCAGCCGCGGTTGCGCCAGCGCCGTTTGCGCGCGCAGCCAGCGCGTCAGCGCCAGGCCGTCCATGTCCGGCATGCGCCAGTCGCTGAGCACCATGTCGTAGCGCTGCGCCGCCAGCATCGCTTGCGCCTGCGCGCCGCCCGGCGCTTCCTGCAGCTGGAAGCCCAGCGGCGCCAGCAAGCCGGCCAGCAGCTTGCGGCAGTTGTCGTCGTCGTCGACCAGCAGCACCATGCGCCCGCGCTGGGCCGGCGGCAGGCGCGCCACGCGGCCCGGCGCCAGCGCCGCGATGGCCGGCTGCTGCAGCACGGGCGCGCGCAGGTCGAAGCGGAAGACGGAGCCCTCTCCCAAGGTGGAATCGACGCGCAGTTCGCCCCCCATCAGGCGCACGAATTCGCGCGAAATCGTCAGCCCCAGTCCCGTGCCGGCCTGCGCCACGGCGCTGTCGGCCTGCACGAACGGTTCAAAGATGCGTTCCAGGTCTTCTTCCGCGATGCCGCTGCCCGTATCGCGCACGGCAAACGCCAGCGCCACCTGCCCATCGTCTGCCGCCTGGCACGCCAGCGACAGGGTCACGCTGCCCTGCTCGATGAACTTGAGCGCGTTCGACAGCAAATTGAGCAGCACCTGGCGCAGCTTGGCGCCATCGAGGCGCACCAGCGGCGGCACGCCGGAGCGCTCGAGCCGCAGCGCGATGCCCTGGTCGCGTGAACGCATGCGCACCATTTCCAGCACCTCGTCGAGCAAGCCATTCAAGTCCACGGGCCCCGCTTGCAGCTGCATGCGGCCCGCCTCGATTTTCGACAGTTCCAGGATGTCGTTGATCAGGGTGAGCAAATGGTGGCCGGCGCGGTTGATGATGGCCAGGTTATGCTTTTCTTCCTCGAACATGCTGCTCGAATCGGCCATCATCTGCGAAAACCCGATCACGGAATTCAAGGGTGTGCGCAATTCGTGGCTCATGTTGGCCAGGAACACGCTTTTTGCGCGGTTCGCCGATTCGGCTTCGGTGACGGCCACGGACAGGGCGGCCGTGCGCTGCTGCACCAGTTCTTCCAGGTGGTCGCGGTAACCGAGCAATTCCTGCTCGCTGTGCTTGCGCTCGGAAATGTCGACGATGCCGCTGCGCACCAGGCGCCGCCCTTCCATGGGCAGTTTGACCAGCCGCACTTCGCAGGGAAACACGCTGCCGTCGGCACGCCGCACATTGCGCTCGACGAGGATGGGCTCGCCCAGCATGGCGCGGCGCAAATGTTCTTCCACCATCAGGCCCAGCGGCAAGGCGTCGGGCTGCTCCGCACTGTACAGGTCGAAGGGTCCCTTGCGCAGCAATGCTTCGCGCGACAGGCCCAGCATGCGCTGCGCGCTGCTGTTGGCGTCGATGAAACGGTCCAGGTCCAGGTCGTACACGACGATGGCTTCCGGCGCATGCTCGACCAGGATGCGGAAGCGCTGCTCGCTCTCGCGCGCCTCGCTCTCGGCGCGGCGCAGACGCCGCCGCTGCAGCAGCAAGGCGCTCAGCAGGCCGGCCATCACGATGAAGACGCCGCCCACCAGCAGCACGGCGACGCGGTGTTCGTGCCACAGCTGCGGCGGCCGGTTAATGAACAGGGTGTGCGGCGGCAGCCGGCTGATATCGGCATCCCAGCGTTGCAACTGTTCCCAGTCGTACATGGGCACCGGATGGGCCGGCGGCAGCAAGGCGCCCGGCGCGACAGGCGCCTTGCCTGCCAGCATGGCCAGCGACATCTGCGCCACCTGCTGCGCGGCCCGTTCGATATGCAGGATGGAGCCGCCCAGGATGCCCTTGCCGACCGTCGCGTTATACATGCCGAAGGTGGGGACGTTGGCCAGCTGCGCCAGTTGCGCGGAAAACTGCACGGGCGTGGCGATGGCGCCATCCACGTCGCGGTTGACATTGCCCGCCACCAGCAGCGTGTCGGCAGGCAGGTGCGCCACCGCCGCGCGCATCTGTTCCAGGCTCAGGTCGTCGAGATAGCGCATGGCCACCTTGCCCTGCCACGCCTGCGCCGCCTGCTGCATGCTGCGCTTCAGGGCCTGGTCGGCTTCGCTGGCGCCGACTGCCATGACGATGGTCTTGGTCTCCGGGAACAGCGCCATGGCTTGCGCCAGGGTGCCGGGAAAATCCACATTCGCCTTTTGCTGCCAGATGGCCAGCGGACTGCCGGCCGGCAAGGCCTTGCCCGAGGTGTTAATCGCCAGCACGGGCACGCCGCGCGCCAGCGGCGCCAGGTCCGACAACAGGAAATCGAGCGCCGGCTGCTGCATGGCGATGATCAGGTCGGCCTTGCGTCCCATCATCTGGGTGTATCTTAAAAGCAACAAATCGCGCATCTCGTTGCGCAGCGCCGGGTCGCCCTGGGTATTGAGGTTCAGGTGCTCGACCATGATGTCTTCGCTGGCCAGGCCCGCGGCCACCATGGCGGCCACATAGGTGCGCGTGTACGATTCCACGCCGGCGCGGCCATAATCGTAAGCGTTGAGGAACAGCACGCGCTGGCCGTGCTGCGGCGGTGGCGCGGCCGGCAAGGCCACAGGCGGCGCGGCGACACAGAACGCCAGCAGCAAGGCGCGGCCGCAGCGGCGCACCGCCCTCCCCATCCCGCCGCCAGGCCGCAAGCCGCCCGACACATCACGCATCATTCGCCATGCCCATGCTCACTCTCGCCTGTCACCATGTTTCAACTATGCGCCGACGGATCAGCCACCGACACTTACAAAAACATGATAACGTCAACTGCAGGGGCAAGTCTATTCCTTCGGGTAATCTTTTCACAATGCGTCCGCTCGCAATGCCAACCATCGTTACGCGGCGGCGCCGCTGATGCCGAACAATTCCAGCTTCAGGCCTTTTATGCCAGACGGCACATAAATCGCAATCGCCTGGGCCTTGATCATGCTGTCATAAATACTGCTTTTGTTGTCAATCGAAAAGTAGTAGGTATTGGGCCGCACCGGCACCTCGGCGGGCACTTGGGCCATATGGCGCAATTCAGCCCCCGGGAGCGCCCGGCCCAGCAATAGTTCGATATTGTCCGGAGACGAAATTTTGAATTGCAACGGCACGGTGGCGACCAGTTCCAGCGCCGGCATATCGGCGTTTACCGCAAGACAAAGTTCCGTCTGCCGGTCAATGCGCGTGGCATCGAGCAAACCGTGATAGTGGGTGTTTTGTTGCATATCGTTGGACAGCGTAATCGGGAAGTAACGCGACAGGAGCACCGTATCGATCAGGTCGCGAATGATGCCATCGAGCTTGCCGAAACCGGGAGCCGCATCATCGTGACAATAAGCCGGCAAGTCGCTCAGTGCGTATTTTTTAGAAAACGTCATCAAGCCGCCGGCCAACGCCATCAATTTTTCAAACAAATACACGGGATGGTGGCGCCGGTAACTGGCGCAATGACTGAGCGTGGCGCTGGCCGTGCTCAAGGTATTGAGCATCCAGAACGAGGAAACATCTCCGCCATGAAATTCAACCGTATTTTTACCGGGCTGACGATGGCGGCTGTACAGCGCTTCAATTTTCGCCCCCATGCGGTCGATCAGCGAATCGAGCATTTTCGCCAGCGAGGATTCGGCGCTGATGGTCAGGCCAGGCGGAATGAAGGAGGTATCAACTTCGAAGCTGCCATTGCCAGCACGGTATAAACGGATGACCGGGATGGCAAGGTAATCACTCAGGGGATCCAGGTGCGACAGCAGATACACGCGTTTTTTCAGATAAGCCACGTCTATGCTGACTGCCTCACTGTACAGGTCCGGGGTTTCGATATCCGCCTGGGCATAGCGCGCGCCTGCAGAGTTCAGATTGCCGCCATGGGCCTGCAGCGTGGGCAGCGCGGCATAGAAAGTAAAACTATGTTCACTGGAAGGCAACTTGGACAGGTCGACCGCACCAGGCAAGACATCGCCAAGCGGAGCGTCAAATATCTCGCCATCCTGAAAGACAAGCGACATGGCGTCCGCCCGCAAGCTATTGTTGGCCAGTGCATCCGCATTCCAGCTGACTCCATGCACGCCCCATAAATGTGGATTAATCAATGACGCCAGACGTTGCAGGCGCGCTTCATGGTAGCGGTCCAGTTGCTGGAACTGCTGGGGACCGATAGCCAGGCCCTCGGACCAAAGTAATTTGGATGGCAAAGTCATTGCTTTCTCCATGTTAACCATTGGAATCTTGCTACCTTGCTAGTCTGATGTTGCCAGCTGAGAAGTCCTTGATGTTGCGCAGCAACCTCGTTCAATTATTTGCGCAAACGCAATTTGCCTTTGAGAAAACACTCGGATACTGACCGTTCCGCCGCAAAGACGCCAGGGAGGGAAGATAGAGATGGAGGACTTGCTGCCGTATTTCGAACGCGAACTGGTAATGCTGCGGCGACATTGCCGCGAGTTCTCCGAACGCTATCCGAAGATCGCCGGCAAATTACACCTGTCCGGCGAGTCTTGCGAAGATCCGCATGTCGAACACTTGATCGAATCGGTGGCCATGCTGGCGGCACGTATTTCAAAACGGCTCGATGACGACTATCCGCAATTTACCGAAGCCTTGTTCGAAGCCCTGTTCCCGCATTATCTGCGGCCCTTCCCATCGTGCACCATCGTGCGCCAGTCCGACCCGGCGGCAGGAGCGGGGGTATTGCACCTGCCGGCCGGCAGTGAAATGGACTCGACGCCCGTGCGCGGCGTGCGCTGCCGCTTCAAGACGGTCTACGACATGACAACAGGTGCATCGCTACTGGAAAGCGCGGTCTTCGATGCGATGATCAAGGCGCCACCAGGCGTGCGCCTGCCAGCATCAGCGAGTTCCTCGCTGAACATCGGCATCCGGCACCTCGACGCCGCACCCGCATCGCTGCGCGTTTTCATCGATAGCGAAGCATCCTTTTCCGCCGCATTGCGCGATGCCCTGTTCATGCAGACGGTCTGCGCCTTCGTTTCAGTCGACGCGCTGCAATGGACGGCATTGCCCGCCGTGCCTTTGACGCCTGTCGGCTTCGCCGATACGGATGCCTTGATACCTTTCGGCGCACGATCGCAGCCGGCGTACCGCATCCTGAGCGAGTTTTTTGTGTATCCGGAAAAATTCAATTTCTTTGACATCGATATCGCGGCGCTGAGCTCTGCCCTGCCGCCCGGCTGCCAGCGCTTTACCCTGCATCTGTGCATGGCCGGTCTGCGCCCTGATTCCGCTACGGCACGCATGTTGTCCAGCCTCTCCAGCGAACACTTAAAGCTGGGCTGCAGTCCGGCGGTCAATCTTTTCCGCCAGGAAGGCGTGCCGATCTCCGTTACCAGGCAGAAAACCGACTACGCTGTGCTGGCACATGCCACCCATGCGCATGCTTACGAAATCGTCACCGTCGATGCGGTGCGTTTGCTGCGCCAACGGGGAGGCGAAAGCACGCTCACGGAATTTCGGCCGCTATACAGCCTGCGCCATGGCGAAGGTGCGGCACAACAAGGCCATTACTGGGTCATGCGACACGATACGGCTTTGGCCATCCGAAGTCCTGGTCATGAAAAGAAAATCACGCTGGTCGATAGCGACTTCAATCCCTTGATCCATGAAAAGGCCAGCCTGTCGCTGTCGCTGACATGCAGTAACCGCGATCTTCCCCTTGCACTCAAATACGGCCAGCAACCAGGGGACTTGCAACCGTGCGGCGGCGGAGCGGCACTGCAGTTGTTGCGGCGCCCAAGCCAGCCCCGACGCTTTTCAGCCGGCGCGGGCCTGCACTGGCGCCTGATTTCGCATCTGGCGCTGAATCACCATGCACTGGTCCAGGAAGGCCTGCCGGGGTTGCGCGAAATGCTGACACTGTACGACTTGTCCCAATCGGCCACATCGCAACGCCAGATCAACGGCATCGTCGCGCTGGCGCATGCGCCGACCACGACATGGCTGCGGCACAAGCGTGGCACCTCGCTGGCGCATGGCGTGGAGGTACGCATCACGCTGGACGAGGAAGCGTTTGTCGGCAGCAGCATGTACTTGTTTGTGCAGGTAATCGATCACTTCCTTGGGCTGTATGTGCAAATCAACAGTTTCATCGAACTGGTGGTGCTGTCGCTGCGAAGCGGAGAGGAGCTGATCCGATGCAAACCAAGAAGCGGACTGCAGAATCTGGTGTGATTCGGCACTTGCTGGCCGAACCATACCGCTATCAATTCGTGCAGGCGGTGCGAATTCTGCTGTGCTGGCTGCGGCGGCAGGACGTGGCCCATGCGCAGGCCTTCGGCCAGGTGTTGCGCTTCAAGAACAGCTTGTCATTGCGTTTTCCAGCCAGTGAAATCGAGAGGCTGTCGCTCGACGACAATGAACAACTGAACGTGATACCGACGTTCATGAGTTTTCTGGGCGCCGGCGGCACATTGCCCCTGCACTACTCGGAACGCATCGCCGCCTACCGTTTGCTTACCAAAGACGCCGGCGTCCAGGCTTTCCTCGATATCTTTTCGCACCGCATGGTTGCGCTGTATTACCAGTCGTGGGAAAAGTATCGACTGGAGTCCCCGCTCCAGACCCAGGCAAGGGATGAGCAACTGCTTTTGCTGTCGGCATTGGCCGGTGTGCAGCCCACTGCGCTGCCATCGGCAGACGAAGCTGACACCGTGACGCAGGACGTCTCGGCCTGGTACGCGGGTCTGCTGCGCTGCCGCCCCGTCTCCGCGCAAGCGATAGCTCCCGTGCTGGCCGAGTATTGCGGCGTACCAATCGCCCTGCAACAATTTGTCGGTGGCTGGGACTATCTGGAAAAAAATCGGCGCAGCCTGCTAGGCAGTGCCAACTTTACTCTGGCGCGCGGCGCAACCCTTGGCCGTCGGCTTTGGCGCCATGACATGCGCGTCTGCCTGCATATCGGACCGCTGGATCCCGCCGGTCTGCAACGTTTCTTGCCACGCAGCGCAGGTGCGGCGGCACTGGCAAAGATGCTGGCGCTGTTTGGTGTACCGGACTTGCAATATGAAGTGCGGCTGATACTGAGTCCGCCCTGCATTACCCCTCTGCTCCTGACCTCCCATCCGTCAGAAAGACGACGCCTTGGCTGGACGACGTTTTTGCAGGCGGCACAAGGAAAGGTAAGCGGCGCCGAGGTGCGTTATTTGCTGCAGCTGGCTTGAACAGTTCATATCTGGAAAGCGAGGCAATCATGAAACATGCGGGACGCGGCGTCATCCGGCTCGGAGACGCAACCGATCATGGCGGCAAGGTCACCAGCGCATCGTCCGGCAGCACCGTGATGGGGAAAACCGCAGCGCTGGCCGACGACACGACCTTCTGCCCCAAGTGCAAGGGCAGCTTTCCCATCACGCCGGATGGTGCCGGCGCAAAACACATGGGCAAGCCGTACGCCTATGACGACGATGCCACAGCCTGCGGCGCTCGTCTGATCTCATCGCTATAACGGAGGCAGGCCATGCATGCAAACATCCAGGGGACACTATCTGCCCCAGACCTCGCCGCGCAAGAGCAGCGCTTGCTGAAAATCGATTTCCCCCATGAAGACGGACCCGCCGGCGCCATCCTGCTGGTCAATTCGCTGACGGCCACGGAGGAAGTGTCGCGCGACTTCCGCTTCGAGGCAGAACTGCTGTCCGATGACGCGCATATCGCGCTCAAGGCCATGATGGGCCGCATGGTGACCATTTCGATGGTGCGCGACGACGGAACGCTGCGCCACTTTAACGGCTATGTAGGCGAATTCTGCCTGCTGCGCGCTGATGGCGGCTTTGCGTGGTACCGGATGGTGTTGCAACCGTGGCTGGCTTTCGCCCGGCTGCGTCAGGACAATGTGTCCTTCCATGGGCAAAGCGTGATGCAGCTGACTGAAACGACGTTTGCCCACTACGAGCAGCGCGACTGGAAAACCAGCATCCATGGCGACGACCCGCAGATCACCTGCGCCAATCAGCACAATGAAACCGACTACAACCACCTGCACCGGCGCTGGGAAGCGCTGGGCTGGCATTACTGGTACGCGCACCGCGCCGATGGCCATACCTTGTGGCTCGCAGACAATAGCACCTTGGCTGACATGGTCGATACAACATCGGGTGACAGCGCCATGCGTTTCCACTCCGAATCGGGTTCCATGGAAGACGATGGCCTGCAACAATGGCAAGCCGTGCGCCGGCTCGGCTCCGGACAGCTGACCTTGGCCAGTTTCGACTATAAAAATCCACAGCCACGCCTTGCCAGCGGCTACTCCCTGAATCGCCAGGGTGATGTATTTGCCCACGAACTGTACGAAAACACGGGCGCCTATGGCTATCAGACTGTCGATGATGGAGAGTTACTGGCACAACGCCGCATGGAAGAAAGCGACCATCTGCGCCAGTATTTCGAGGCAGCTGGCAATCACCGTAGCGCACAGCCTGGCTTTTGCTTCCGGCTCGATGGACATTTCAGCGCCGAGGAAAGACGCTATCAACCTGGCCAGGAACGCCCGGATAGTATCGCAGAACGCGAGTACCTGATCCTGTCAGCCGAGCACAGCGCCAGTAATAATTATCAGGCAGGCCCCAGCGCGCCCTCGCATTACGCGAACAAGCTGGTCTGCGTGCGCCGGGACATCCGCTGGCGGCCGGGCCGTGGCTACAACAGCACGCCATGCATCGTTGCCGGCGTGCAGACGGCGCTGGTCGTCGGACCGGCCGGGGAGGAAATCCATACCGATGCACTGGGACGCATCCGCCTGCAATTTCACTGGGACCGCCTGGGTGAATTCGACGAACGCAGCTCGCCATGGATCCGGGTCATGATGCCGATGGCGGGCCCGCAAATGGGACAAATCGCCTTGCCCCGCGTGGGCCAGGAAGTCGTCGTGCAATTCCAGGACGGCAATATCGACCATCCCATCGTCATCGGTGTCGTCTACAACAGCGCCAACCCGCCCCCCTGGCAATTGCCGCAGCAACGTGCCCTGTCCGGCTTGCGCAGCCGCGAACTGGGCGCCCGCAGTGCCAACCACCTCGTCCTCGACGATACCAAGGGGGCGATCCAGGGACAGCTGCGCAGCGAACACCAGGACAGCCGGCTTTCATTGGGTCGCATCACGCGCATCGACGACAACGCCGGACGCAAGGAAGCGCGCGGTGCGGGTTTTGAATTGGCCAGCAACGCCTGGGGCGCCTTGCGCGCCGCCAAGGGCATGTTGATCACCACCGAAACGCCGGCAGGCGCCGCCTCGGTCAAGCAGCTCGACGAAACACAGGCCCGCCTGGCGCAAGCACGCCAGCTGCAGCAAGGCTTGGCCGACATGGCCGTCGACGCTGGCGCGCAAGACAGCGCCGCACAACAAGGCGCCGTCGCCGAATCCATCCAGCGGCAAAACGCCGCCATCAAAGGCGCAGGCGGCGATTTCCCGGAACTGTCCGAACCGCATTTGCTGCTGGCCAGCCCAGCCGGCATCGAACTGAGCACAGCCCAGTCGATTCACCTGGCCGCAGGCGAACACGTGGCGCTCACCAGCAGCAAGAATATTTCACTCGCCAGCGGCGATAGCATCTTTGCCAGCATCGCCAAGACCTTCAGCCTGTTCGTGCACAAGGCCGGCATGAAACTGATTGCCGCCAGCGGCAAGGTATCCATCCAGGCCCACAGCGACGAGGTAGAGATCCTCGCCCAGAAAGTCTTGTCGCTGATCAGCGAAGCGGACTGGGTCAACATCAAGGGCAAGAAAGGCATACGCCTGCACGGCGCCAACCACATGCTGGAAATCAGCGACAAGGTGCAGTTCTTCACCTCTTCCCCCGTGCTCTTCAACGGCAACCTGGAAACCCTGGCGCCCAAGAGCGTGTCGCAGGAATTCAATGAACGGCCACACAGCAGTTTTGATCAGGAAGTCTTGCTAGTGAATGCCGACGATACGCCGGCCGTTGGCATTGCTTTTGAAATCCTGCGCGATGACGGCAACGTGGCTGGAAAAAGCGCGGAGGATGGTTCCACGCAACTACAAAAATCCACTGGCATGGACAGCTACATCATTCGCTACAAGGGAGAACTGCCATGAGCGATAGCGATGAGTTAAATAAGCGAGGCAATCATCCGAGACAATTTACACAGGGTGTGGGCGGATGGGCCGAATACGCGGTGCAGATGACCAAGACCAGCGACACGGCACGTCATGAGCTCGCCAAGCCCCCAGGCAAAGTGATACCAATCATTTTTCTGCCAGGTGTCATGGGCAGCAACTTACGTATGTCCAAGGTGCGGCAAAAACAGTTGGAGCGCCCAGACAATCGAGCATGGCGACCGGACGACCTGATGGGGGTGGGAGGAATGGCAGATGTTGCCGCCGGAACTGGTTTTGGCGGATGGTTCAGAGAGGCTACGCCTCAACAACGTCAATTGGTGTTTGATCCCAACGAAACAGAAGTCGAGTACTACCATTACACAGAAAACAATGGGCGATTTGACGCGGAGGGACCAGAAACAATGGCTTCCGATATGCGACATCAGAATGTTCCTGACAGTCTGACGCCCATTCCCCCCCTGATGGGTTCGAGCAGAATCAACCCCGGCAGTCGTCCTGTACAAGGGAAACCGCAAGTGTTCGCAACTCCAGCGCAGGTGGCACGATGGCGCGGCTGGAGCGAAGTGTTGTTTGATGGAGCTTATGGTTCCATGCTCCAACACACTGAAAAGCACATGAACAATATAGTGTTAGGCGGAAAGCTGCATCCAGTCTGGCGCGGGACAAGTGGCTTGAGTGCGTCGGTGATGAAAGACCCTTCAACGTTTGGTGGCGTATCAGGCAATCCCATAACTGAAGAAGACTTGAAAAAAATCGCAGCATGCTGGTATCCAGTTCACGCGATGGGCTACAACTTTGTGCAGAGCAATGGCGTCACTGCTGTGACCATTGCCAGACGCCTAAGAGGCCTGGTCAAAGGTTATCGTGAACGGGGCTTCAAATGTCATGAAGTCATTCTGGTCACGCACAGCATGGGTGGCCTGCTGGCCCGGGCCTTGATACACCCTGACTATGGAAAAATAGTCAACGACAATGACCTGACAATACTTGGCATTTATCACAGTGTTATGCCAGCCATCGGCGCCGCCGGAGCATATAAACGCATGCGCTTCGGTTTTCAGGAAAAAGACACTACTGCGGGTGAATACGAAGCAGAGGTACTTGGCATCAATGGCATCCATGCGACCGCCATTCTGGCGAATGCTCCGGCACCGCTCGAGATGATGCCTGGCGTCGTCTACGGTGAAAAATGGCTCAGGGTGGTAGATCAGCAAGACAAAGAACTGTGGAGCTGGCCGCGCGAGGGTGCTACAGCATTGGATGCTATTTACTTGCAGCCACCGAATGCGTGGTGGCGGCTAATAAATCCGAAATGGATAAATCCGGCAAACATCGACAAAAAAAGTGGAGGTGGCCTTGAGAATGTCAAGTATAGGCTTAACGATGCATTCAAATTCTTGAACTCAATAAAAGAAACTTTTTACACCACCACCTTTGCAAGCTACTGCGCCTCGCCAAAGAGGTTAAGTTATGGGAATGTCGTATTTAAAGTAATTGAAGGATTCAACAGCGGACTATCAGCTCCTAAGGAAAGTCAAAATTTACCTCCATCTGAAAAATGGACATTACTTGAAGACAATGCTAAAAATGAGCTTGTTGTTCAAGCTGGCCCTAAAAAATTACGATTAAAGCTAATGCCAGCCAGTGCCGCTGGCGATGACACAGTTCCATCAAAAAATTTAGAAAAGTGCTTTAAAAAAGAAAGATTATTCATTCACGGGGTAAAAGATGGTACTGATTACGGACATCAAGATAGCTACTCAAATCCCAATGTACTTGCTTCAATGCTGTATTCCGTCATACAAATCGCAAAAAACGCAAAGTGGAATTAATCATGTTTAATCAAAAAAAAATATTAATTCTTTTCACCACCATTACAGCATTTGGATTATTTCAACCTTGCAAAGCACGAAGCACCATTGAGGAGAATACCGTGTCAGAAAATATCGCTCTTACTAAACGTCTTGAAGTGCTCTTTCTGCAAACGAAATTAGCATGTTTTGGGCGTTATGCCCTGCGCATACCGCAAGAGGCTGAATTGATTTCTGGCGGGGCATCCCTTCCATCAACGATTGGAATAAGAACCGATGGATTGGCAGGAAGGGACATACAGGTTTTAGAGGATATTGAAAAAATAAAGCTCAATAATCCAACCTCGGAAATTATCTACAACGGCATAGGCCCAATTGAAGAAAGTTGGCAGATTCAGTATTTTGAAAATGAATACACCAAAAAAGAAGGTGATATATATTTCAACACATACATTACAAAAGGAAACATCACATTTACGATAGGAGATTCGACCCCAGAAGGTCAGACCAAGAAAAGTGCCGAACAAAAACAAGTAGTTCGAGCAAAAAATTTACATCTACGCAAAGAAGACGAGATACCGTCCGAATCCGGCAACTGCATTCCCTATGGATTCATTTTTGATAATAGTTATAACGAACAAGAAATAGTCAATACAGGACTCTATCTCCCCAGCCTCCCAGATGTAACATTCTCCGTCAGCTCGAATAAGAACGCGTATGGTGATTACTCACCTGCTGAGTTCGAAAGGAATGTGAGAGGTGACCTTTCCTTAATTCACCGAATTCAGCAAGCAAAAGACCGGCAAGGCAATCGCTATCCCAAGAGAACCTTGCTACGCGAGGGCAAACGCAACGTCCAGCACTGGCAAGGAGAAGAGTCGCTGATAAGACGAACAGATGGCGTGCACGATTTTGAATGGGCCTTGGTCGGCAAACCTCGCGATATCGCGAATCCATCTGTGCTGGAGGTGCACATGTACACGAAGGTTGCCCACAACACCGTCGGTGCAGCCAAGGCCGCATCACTCACTGATGACGAAGCCATAGCCTTGTGGGACAAGCTGCTGTCCGGTCTGAAGTTCCGGGTGAAGGTGCCGGGGGCACCGCCAGGGTCCTACTACATCGATCCGGACAAGCCTGCGCAATGACGGCCGGATAAGCCCTTGCTGGCACCATGTCAGCTATTGCGCTAGCATGGCCTTTTGCCCGGAAAGCCTCCATGACCATCACCCTGCGCCCCGCCGTGCCCGACGACATCGCCGCCCTGTGGGCGCTGCGCACGGTGGCTGTGCGCGTCAGTTGCGCTACGCACTATGCGCCGGAGCAAATTGGCGTGTGGACGGCCTCGCCCGTGCCGGACGGCTATGCCGCCATGCTGGCTGCCGGTGGCGGCATCGTGGCGATGCAGGGCGAGATCATTGCCGGCTACGCCATGCTGGATGCCAATAAACAGGAAGTCGATGCCGTGTTTGTCGATCCGGTGCGCGCGGGACTCGGCATCGGCAAGCGGCTGCTGGCGGCGCTGGAGCAATTGGCGCGTGGGCGCGGCATTGCGCGCCTGCACCTGTCCGCGTCGCTGAATGCCGTGCCGTTTTACGCGGCGGCCGGTTTTACGGCCTTGCGCGAGGAAGCGTATGCGCATCCCAGCGGCATCAGCCTGGCCAGCGTGGCGATGGAAAAGGCGCTGACGCCCGCCTGAACCTTCAGTCAGGCACCGCGCCCGCCTCGGACTCTGCCAGACATTGCTGCAGCTTCGCGATCAGGGCGCGCACTTCGTCGTCGCCCAGGTCCAGCGGGCTGCCTTGCGCACCGACGGCGATCAGGCAGATGGCCGAGCCGTCGTACCAGGCGTCGAAGCGTTCTTCCTGATTATTCATACTGTTCTGCCTCCTGCTGCAAGTGCGCCAGCAAATCGCCAGGCGCCGCGATGCTGGCGCTGCCTTGCGGCACGTGAAACACGAACGCCAGTTGGTGATTCTCCGCCATGCCGGGCAGCCATTTATTCAGAAAATCGTCGAGCGCGATGGCGCGCGGTTGGAAATGTTCCCAGTCGCCGCTGGCGCACGCTTGCGCGAATGCCGCTTCCGGCCAGAACGGAATGGCCACCTTGCCCTCAAGCTGCGCCGTGGCCCAGCCGTCATGGTGCAAGCCCCACACTTCTTGCGTATCGGCCACCTTGCGCACAAAGTAAGCATGGCGTTCGGCGGACGACAGCGCCGCCACCTGCTTGAACTTTTCAGGATGCACGGTTACCCCCTGCCTCGTCCCATACCCGTAACTCCGGACCGCACCAGCCCGTCACCATGTCGAGGGCGTCCAGTATCGCGTCTTCCAGCGCCTCATCCTGCGTGGCGGCGCGCAGATCCTGCAGCAAGCCGGCCACTTGCGCGGCCGTCACCCCGCTGGCCTGGTAGCGCAGCAGGATGGCGCGCAGCGTCAATAAACCTGCCCTGGCGTCGAGCGCAGCGAGCAAATCGCGGTCGATGCCGGCGATGATGGTGTGCGGCATGTCAATCGGCCTCCCAGGCAATGACGGCCGGCTGCGCGCCGCCTGTCTTGAAAAAAGCGAGGAAGGCACGTTGGCATTGTTCCACATCAATGCACCACGCTTCCGGATACTCGTCCACCTGGCCATTCGTCAGCAGGTAGCTGCAGGCGCCATCCGCCTCCTCGTCACCGAGCGAGTGAAAACTCAGATCGTCCTGCCCCGACAGATACATCAGCCAGGCATTGCCGCCATTGCGCAGCATGCACAGGGCCGGTCCCTGCTCCGCATCCGTCGCCTGGGTCAGCCACAGCTCGCACTGGGCCAGCGCACGCGCCTGCTGCAGCGCTTGTTCCAGCGCAACGATGCTGTCAATCGCACGCGCTTCGCCGTGCAGATTCAATTCCATGGTCATGCTTTGCTCCCGCTCAAATCGTTTGTCGCCAGCGCCGTGCTCAGGTACAGCTTGCCGCTCAGGTCCTTCAATAAACTGCTCTGGCGCAAGCGGTCCATCACGGGGCCCTTCACTTCAGCCAGGTTCAAGCTGATGCCGCGCTTGTTCAGCGCACCATTGAGCTCGATCAAGCCCAGCAGGGCCGTGCTGTCGATCTGGTTGACGGCCGACAGCACCAGCACCAGGTGGCGCGCCGTCGGATGGGCGCGCAACTCTTCTTCCACGCGTTCCGTCACCGCCTCGACATTGCCGAAGAACAGGCCCGCATCTATGCGCAGCAGCAAGACGTCCGGCAGGGTCTGCGCTTCATAACGCTCCACGTTGCGGAAGTGCTCGCTATTCGGGATACGTCCCAGCACGGCGATGTGCGGACGGCTGGCGCGCCAGATCAGGGTGCCCATCGACAGCAGCACGCCGATCACCACGCCCGCTTCCACGCCCAGCACCAGCACGCCGGCCGTCGTCGCCAGCAGGGCCAGCGCATCGCTGCGGTCGTAGCGCCACGACAGTTTCAAGGTATCCCAGTCCAGCAGGCTGGCCACGGCAAAGATGATGGTGGCCGCCAGCACGGGCAGCGGCAGCAGGGCCAGCCAGCCCGTGGGCGCCACCAGCGCCAACGCCAGCAAGCCGGCCGTGATGATGCTGGCCAGCGGCGTGTTGGCGCCCGCCTGAAAATTGACGGCCGAACGCGAAATCGAGCCCGTGACGGGGAAGCCGCCCGACAGCGCGCTGGCCACATTGGCCGCGCCCAGGCCCAGCAGTTCGCGGTTGGTGTGCAGTTTTTCGCCGCGCTTTTGCGCCAGGGTCTGGGCGGCGGACATGCTCATCAGAAAGATGATGAAGGCGATCAGCAGCGCCGGCGACAGCAGGGTGCGCCAATGGGCGCCGGACGTGGCCAGGTTCAGGCCCGGCAAGCCGCTGGGCACGTGGCCCGTCGTCTGCACGCCCATGGCTTCCAGACCGCAATAGGCAACCAGGGCGATGCCGGCCAGCACCAGCGCCATGGGCGCCAGGCGCGCGCCCACGTCGGCCGCCACCTTGTTCAAGCCGCAGCGCTGCAGCAGGCGCGCCAGATAGCGCTTGGCCAGCCACAGGAACAGCAGGCTGGACAGCCCCAGCACGAGGCTGGGCAGATGCCAGTGGGGCAGGCTCGCGCCCAGCAAGGGCGTGACCTGGCCCCAGATGATCAGGATGGCGGCGCCATTGCTGAAACCGCTGATCACGGGACGCGACAGGAAACTGGCCATGAAGCCCAGGCGCAGCACGCCGCACAGCAGCAGGACCAGGCCGCTGATGAAGGCCAGCTGGGCGGCCAGCACGATATACAGGGAAGAGCCGGGATCGGCCAGCGGCGCCAGGGCCGCGGCCGTCATCAGCGACACGATGGCCATGGGGCCCACCGATTGCGTCATGCTGCTGCCGAACAAGGCGTACAGCACGGGCGGCAGGATGCTGGCATAAATGCCCACCACGGGCGGCAAGCCGGCCACCAGCGCGTAGGCCATGCCTTGCGGCACCATCATCATGGCGACAACGATACCGGCAGTGATGTCCCCGGCCAACAGAGGACGCCGGTATTGCCTGAGCCAAAGCAGCATGATGAAATCCCAAAATCTGAAAACCGAAGCCTATCATGCGACGAGGCCGGCTGACAGGGGGTACTGCGGCTGCGGCGATCAGTCTTGCAGCAATTGCGCCTTCACGGCATCGAGGATTTCCCCCGACAGGACTTCGTCATCGACGGAACGGGCCAGCACCATGGCACCCACCATGGCGGCAAACGTGGCGATCGCCTGCTGGCGCCGCTCTTGCGGCGCACCGTCGGGCAGCAAGCCCTGCAGCAAGGCAAACTGCTGCTGCGTGGCCCTGGCAAACACGGGACGCGCGCCCGGCGACATGCGCGCCACGTCGACGCCCATGGCTGCCGCCGGACAGCCGCCGCCGGGCTGGTCGCGGTGCCTGGCCGTCAGGTAATTGTCGATGATGGCCGGCAGCGCCCCTTGCGGATCCTGCTCCACGCGGGCGTGCCAGCCTTCCAGCGATTTATCCAGCGCATGCTGGCACGCCTCGATCATCAGGTCTTCCTTCGACGCAAAATGGCCGTAAAAGCCCCCATGCGTGAGGCCTGCGTTCTTCATCAGGTCGGCCACGCCGATGCCGTCGTAACCTTTTTCGCGGAACAACCGTGCCGCCACCTCGACGATGCGCTCGCGGTTCAGCGCCGCCTGTTCTCTGCTCACTTTCATGCTGCCCTCCCACAATAATGTCAACCATCATATAACTTTACACCTGTTTGCGCCACTCTGTTAACAAGCGCACCGTTCGATGCTTGTGCCGCGCCGATACTGGATCTTCGTTTCCACGGAGGCCAGCATGAACGAGAACAAGGACCAGTCCGCCGGCAACTTGCAGCGCAGCATACAACAGGAGCAGGATCAGAAAGACCAGCGGCGCGATGCCGCCAAGCAGGACAAACGGGACAGCAGGCAAGCCGTGCAGACGGGCAGCCGCAACCAGCCGGCGCCGCCCCTGCCCGCCCAGCACCTGGCCAAGCCCGGCATCGAAGCGCAGATGCAGCTCAAGCCCCGTTTCCTGGCCCCCGACTACTGCGGCAGCGGCAAGCTGGCCGGCATGGTGGCCATCATCACGGGCGGCGATTCGGGCATCGGCCGCGCCGTGGCCGTGCTGTACGCGCGCGAAGGGGCGGACGTGGCCATCATTTACCTGAACGAACATGCGGACGCCAACGAAACGAAGCGCTACGTGGAAGCGGAAGGCCAAAGCTGCCTGCTGATCCCCGGCGACGTGCGCGAGCAGGGCTTTTGCCAGCAAGCCGTCAGCCAGGTGATGGAAAAGTTCAGCCATATCGACGTGCTGGTAAACAACGCCGCGTTCCAGGAACATGCGGAGTCCCTGCTGGACCTGAGCGAGGAACGCTTCGACCTGACCATGAAAACCAATGTCTACGGCTACTTTCACATGGCCAAGGCCGTGCTGCCCCATTTGCAGCGGGGCGCGTCCATCATCAACACGGGCTCCGTGACGGGCTTGCAAGGGTCGAAACACTTGCTCGACTATTCCACTACCAAGGGCGCCATCCATGCCTTCACCATGGCGCTGGCCGGCAACCTGCTGGACAAGGGCATCCGCGTCAACGCCATCGCGCCGGGCCCCGTATGGACGCCCCTCAACCCGGCCGACAAATCGCCGGAAGACATCAGGAACTTCGGCGCGGACACGGACATGCACCGCCCGGCCCAACCCGAAGAATTGTCGCCCGCCTACGTTTTCCTGGCCTCGCCCGCCTGTTCCAGCTACATCACGGGCATCGTGCTGCCCGTCACCGGCAAGGTGGGGGAATAGGCGATGGCGCGCGCACTGTGGAAAGGCGCCATCAGCTTCGGCCTCGTGCACATCCCCGTCGAGCTGATCTCCGCCAGCCTCGACCATGAACTGGACCTGTCCATGCTGGACCGGCGCGACTTCGCCCCCATCGGCTACAAGCGCTACAACAAACGGACGGGCAAGGAAGTGGAATGGGACGATATCATCAAGGGCTATGAATACAAGACGGATGCATACGTGGTGCTGTCCGACGAGGATTTAAGGCAAGCCAATGTGAAGGCCACGCAAACCATCGACATCCTCACCTTTGTCGATGCGTCCGAAGTGCCGCTGACGTTTTATGAACACCCGTATTACCTGCTGCCCGCCAAGGGCGGCGAGAAAGTCTATGCGCTGCTGCGCGAAACCTTGCGCAAAGCCAATAAGGTGGGCATCGCCAGCGTAGTCATGCGCACCAAGCAGCATTTGTGCGCGCTCGTCTGCGTGGGCGACGCCATCGTGCTCAACACCCTGCGCTACGCCGATGAGCTGCGTCCCACGGACGACCTGGATTTGCCCGGCAGCACACTGAAAGCGGCGGGCATTTCCGACAAGGAACTCAAGATGGCACTGTCGCTGGTGGAAGGCATGAGCGAGACTTGGCAACCTGAGCAATACCACGACAGCTACCGCGAAGACGTGCTGGCACTGGTCAAGAAGAAAATCAAGGCCAGGCAGACCAAGACCATCACGCCGCCCGCGCCGGCGCCGGAAGAAGAGCACGGCAGCAATGTGATCGACCTGGTCGCCCTGCTGCAGCAAAGCCTGGGCAGGAAGGCGCCCGCCCCACCGCCGCGCAAGCGAGCAGCCAGCGCCGCGGCCCGCAAAGCGCCCCCAGCCAAGCGCAAGGCGGCCTGAAGCACGCCTGCCGGCTGGATGGCCCTGCAAACAACTAAAGACGTTGACTTTGATCATGCTTCTCGCTAGCGTATGCACACAGCCTGCCGCCCGGCAAGCCCAGTCATGCGTGCGGGAACGAAATGGATGCCGAGTTAGATCAGCTTATCCTCAGCGGCGCCCCTGGCGGCGTGGTCGTCACGAGCGAAGACCACGCCGTCGTGCGCTGGACGGCCGGGGCGCAGCGTATCTTCGGCTATGCCGGCGACGAGGCGCTGGGCCGCACGCTGTGGGAACTGATCTCGCTGCCGGGACAGGCCGAGGCGGCCCCGCTGATCGACGAACAACTGGCCTTGCACGGCAGCTACGACCGCGAAGCGCTGCGGCGGCGCAAGGATGGTGAGCTCATCTATGTGGACGTGGCGTGCCAGCCGGCACAGGCCAGAGCGGACGGGCCCCGCTACCTGATTTCCACCATGAAAGATACGACCGTGCTGAGAGCGGCGCGCGACGCCCAGTTTGTCGACGCGCGCTACCGCGTGCTGTTCGAATCGACGCCGGACAGCGTCATCATGGTCAATGCCACGGGCGCCATCGTGCTGGCCAACCAGCAGGCGCAGCGCCTGTTCGGCTACGGGGAAGGCGAATTGAGCGGCAGGCAAATCGATAGCCTGCTGCCGCAGCGCCTGCGCCACGCGCATGTGGCGCACCGCGCGCGCTATTTCGACCAGCCCCGCACGCGCACCATGGGCGCCGACCTGGAATTGCTGGGTTTGCGCAAGGACAATGTCGAATTTCCCGTCGAAATCAGCCTCTCGCCCATCCAGACGGAAATCGGCACCTTCGTCATCAGCGCCATCCGCGACGTCAGCGACCGGCGCCGGGCCGAGCAGAAGTTCCGCGGCCTGCTCGAATCGGCGCCCGATGCCATTGTCATCGTCAACGGCGACGGCGAGATCGTACTCGTCAATTCGCAGACGGAGCGGCTGTTCGGCCACTCGCGCGCGGAGTTGCTGGGGCGCAACGTCGAAGTGCTGATCCCGGCCCGCTACGCGGTCGACCATCCGCACCACCGCCAGGCTTTTTCCGCGGCGCCGCGCGCCCGCTCCATGGGCGCGGGCCTGGAACTGTACGGCTTGCGCCGCGACGGCAGCGAGTTTCCCGTGGAAATCAGCCTGTCGCCGCTGGAAACGGAGGAAGGCGTGCTCGTTTCAGCGGCCATCCGCGACATCACGGAACGCAAGCACATCGAGCACACGCTCAACGAACAGAAGATCGAACTGGAACGGGCCAGCCTGGCCAAGGACCGCTTTCTCACCAGCATGTCGCACGAGCTGCGCACGCCGCTCAACGCCATCCTCGGCTTTGCCCAGCTGCTGGCCAACGAAGCCCTGCCCGCCACCTCGCTGCAAAAACGGGCGTTCGTGCAAAACATCGTCACGTCGGGCCGCCATCTGCTGACCTTGATCAATGAAATCCTCGACCTGGCAAAGATCGAATCAGGCAGCCTGAGCCTGTCGATGGAAGCCGTGGCCCTGCCCCCGCTGATCGAGGAAGTACGCGTGATGGTGGAAGAACAGGCGCTGCAGCGCCAGATCCTGCTGGTCTTTCCCGCTTGCGCGCCGCTGACGGTGAGAGCCGACCATACGCGCCTCAAGCAAGTGCTGCTGAACCTGCTGTCGAACGCCATCAAGTACAACCGCCCGGCCGGCAAGGTGGAGCTGGAAGTCTCGCAGCCCGATGCGCAACGGGTGCGCATCGCCATCCGCGACACGGGCAAGGGCCTGGGCGACGCGCAGATGGCGGAACTGTTCCAGCCATTTAACCGCCTGGGACAGGAGGCGGGCAGCGAGGAAGGCACGGGCATCGGCCTGGTCGTCACCAAGCGCCTGGTCGAATTGATGGGCGGCTGCATGGGCGTGCACAGCTGCCTCGGCGTCGGCAGCGTGTTCTGGATCGAACTGGACACCATGGCCGCGCCATCGTCCAGCCTGCAACCGGAAACGGAAGCGCTGTCCGGACCCGCCGCCGACGCCGGCAACGACGCCGATGGCCAGGCGCTGCTGCTGTACGTGGAAGACAATCCGGCCAGCCTGCGGCTGGTGGAAGACATCGTCAGTTTTCTGCCCCACCTGCGCATGATCGCGGCCACGGACGCGCGCCAGGGCATCGCGCTGGCGCTGGAACACCATCCCGACGTCATCTTGATGGATATCAACCTGCCCGGCATGAATGGCAACCAGGCGCAGCGCATCCTGCGCAACGATACGCGCACGGCGCACATCCCCGTCATCGCGCTGACGGCCAACGCCATGAAGGGCGATATCCGGCATGGCCTGGCCTCGGGATTTTTCCGCTACCTGACCAAACCCGTCGAGATTGCCCAGCTCACCGCGGCCATCGACGAAGCGCTGCAGCTGGCGCGCGCCACCCTGCCCGTCAAGCGGGCGCCGTGAATCCCAGTTTCTGCATGGCCCCGTCGATTCCCCTGGCGCTGCGCGCATAGCCCGCCCATGGGGCATTGCCCACGTCGAGGCGGCTGTGGACATTGCCCACGTTCCACTGGTCGCCCGCCTTCAGCTGGTCGAGCTCATCCCAGGCCAGCGGCACGGAAATGCCCAGCCCGGAACGCGTGCGGGCCGACCACGCGCACACGGTGGTGGCCCCCTTGCCGTTACGTAAATAGTCGATGAATATCTTGCCCACGCGGTTGGCGGGGCCGCTTTTCACGACAAAACGCTCCGGTATCAGCCGGGCCATGTGCGCCACGATGGCTTGCGAAAACGCCTTGACCGTCTCCCAGTCGTGCTTGGGGCGGATCGGCACGACCACGTGCAAGCCCTTGCCGCCGCTGGTTTTCAGCCAGGAGGGCAAGCCCAGCTCCGTCAGGAAGGCGCGCAGCAGCACGGCCGCCTCGCGGATGGCGGGCCAGGCCACGCCCTTGCCCGGGTCCAGGTCGAACACCAGGCGGTTCGGCGTATCGTAGGCGCTGGCCAGCGCGTTTTGCGTGTGAAATTCCACCACATTCCACTGCGCCGCCGACAACAAGCCCTGCACGCTGGCCACTTCCAGCATGGGCGGATGTTCGGGGCCCAAGCTTGCGTCGAGCTGCCGGACGCCGGGCATGGTCGACGTATCCGCATGCTTCTGGAAGAACAGCTCGCCGCCCACGCCGGCCGGCGCGCGCACCAGCGAGACGGGCCGCCCCTTTAAATGCACGAGCATCAGCTTGCCCACCAGCGCGTAATAGCGCACCAGGTCGATCTTCCTGGCGCCGCTGTCCCTGTCGATTACCCGATCCGCGTGGCTGACCTTGAAGCTGGCCGGCAAGACGCTGTCTTCCTCCCCCTCATCGTGCTTGCGCATGGTGTTCTCCTTGCCGTGGTCGATTCGCTGTGGCCGTTCCCGCACGATGGCGGCCGGCCGTTTATCCTCGCGCAAGCCGTGAAACACGGCATGGCGCACTGCCCCGCCGCTGGTCCATTGCGCAAAACTCACTTCGGCCACCAGTTGCGGTCTGACCCACAGGGGCTCGCGCACGCCGCCCGCCTTGCCCGCAAACGGACTCGTCTCGATGGCCAGCGCGTCGAGCCGGCGCCGCAAGTCGCGCAAGGCCGCATCGTCGAAGCCGCTGCCCACATTGCCCGCGTAGCGCAAATCCCCGTGCGCATCGTGCACGCCCAGCAACAGCGAACCGAGCCCTTCGCGCGCGCCCTGCGGCGCCGTATAGCCGCCGATGACGAATTCCTGGCGCAGCCCGCATTTGAGCTTGATCCAGTCGCCGGAACGGCGCGTGGCATAGGGCGAGCCGCGCCGCTTGCCGATCACACCTTCCAGCCCCAGGCGGCAAGCGTGGTCCAGCAGTTGCTGCGGCGCAGCATCAAGCGCCTCGCTGAAGCGCACCAGCGGCGAAGCGGGCAAACTCCGCAGCAGCTGTTCCAGCAAGGCCCTGCGCGCCTCGACAGGCTGGCCCCGCAGATCGTGGCCATCGAAATACGGCACGTCGAACAGGTAATACACGATGTCGCCCGTCGTTTCCCCGTCGAACGCCCGCTGCAGGGCGCCAAAGTCCGGGTGGCCGCTGGCGTCCTGGACGACGATTTCGCCGTCATACCAGCCTGGCGGCAAGCCCAGCTTTTCCAGCGCCTGCCGCAGCGTGGGCAACCTGGCCGTCCAGTCATTGCCGTTGCGCGTGATCAATTTGACCCGTTCGCCATCGCAGCGCGCGAGCAGGCGGTAACCGTCGAACTTCACCTCGAACAGCCACTGCTGGGCATCGGGCGGCGGCGCATCGGCCAGGGTGGCCAGCTGGGGAGCCACGGTGGCGGGCAGCCTGGCCGCTGGCGCTGGCGCCGGCTCGCCGCTCTTCTTGCGCCTGGGCATGGCCTTGTGCGCAACGCTGTCAGCCTGCTCATCGACGACGGAAAATTCCAGGGCGGGCCGGGCAAACCCGTCCTTTTCCTTGATCAGCAGCCAGGCCGGCTGCTTTTCGCTGTGTTGATCCCCCTTGCCTTTCATGCGCACCAGCACCCAGTTGCCCTGCAGCTTGTGGCCGTGCAAGGTGAATTTCAGCTCACCGGCCGCCAGGGCCGCGCGCGCGTCCGGCGTGGCGGGCTGCGGCTGCCACGTGCCCTTGTCCCAGATAATGACCTTGCCTGCGCCATACTGCTTGGCGGGAATCGTGCCTTCAAAACGGGCGTAGGCCAGCGGATGGTCTTCCACCTGCACCGCCATGCGCTTGTCGTGCGGGTCGTAGCTGGGCCCTTTCGGCACGGCCCAGCTTTTCAGCGTGCCGTCCAGTTCCAGGCGGAAATCATAGTGCAGGCGGCTGGCCCAGTGCTTCTGAATCACGAAGGCCAGCGCCCCGCCCGCCTCTTCGCCGCCCTCCGCAGGCTCGGGCGTGACAGCGAAATTGCGCTTCGCTCGATAGGTTTTCAAGGCGGCTTTCATGGCGAACCCATGCGGTGACGATGGCATCGAGTCTAGGCCGCCATGGGCCGTGGCGCCGTACGCCAGCTAACAGAACGCCCCCGGCGCGCGCTGGTCCCGCAAGGCGGTTACGCGACAAGTGTAAGTATTTGTAATTGCCTGTCAACGGTATTGGCGCGCGGCGCGTTTTTGGCTCAGTGACAGGGGAAATGCATCTCCTGAACTACAACCCCACTTCTCGAGGAACTGCACCATGAAAAAAGTAATCGCTACTCTGATCGCCGGCTTGTTCGCTACCGCAGCCTTTGCTCAAACGCCAGCCGTGCCTGCCAAGGCCGAAGCCAAGCACACCAAGGAAGTGGCTAAAGCGGAAGCCAAGGAAACCAAAGCCGTCGTCAAAGCCGATGCCAAAGAAGCCGCCGTCGCTGCCGATGCCAAGGCCGATGTCGCCAGCGCCAAAGCTGACGCAGCCGCCACCAAGGCCAAAGCCCATCACAAAGCGAAAAAAGCCAAAGCCAAGGCTGACGAAGCCAAAACTGAAGCGACCGCAGCAGCAGCCAAATAATCAGTTCCGCGCACTTTTTGCGCCACACAAAAAGACAGCTTCGGCTGTCTTTTTGCATTTTCATGCCCGCATCACGCAGCAACAGCCGATAAAACACCTGATTGTAAGAAAGTGTAAACAAGGTCAACGAACTCAACCTGGGACGCGTTTTATGCTCAGTGACACGGGAATCATCCCGGCACCGACAGACATACCAGACAAACCACCACTGAGGACTGCACCATGAAAAAAGTTATCGCCACCCTGATCGCCGGCCTGTTCGCTACCGCTGCCTTTGCTCAAACGCCAGCAGCTCCGGCAGCGCCCGCCAAAGTGGAAGCAGCCCACACCAAGGCCGTCGTGAAAGCCGACGCCAAGGAAGCGCAAACGGCCGTGAAAGCGGACGCGAAAGAAGCGAAAGCCGTCGTCGCCGCGAAAACGGAAGTCGCCAGCGCCAAAACGGAAGCGGCGGCCACCAAGGCCAAGGCACACCACGCAGCCAAGAAAACCAAGGCCAAGGCAGATGCAAAACTGGCTTCGGCCACCGCGGAAGCCGCACCAGCAGCAGCCAAGTAATCTCCCACACAATCGCTTACCACTCGCCAGGAAAATAAAATGAAAAAAGTTATCGCTACCCTCATCGCCGGCCTGTTCGCTACCGCAGCCTTCGCCCAAACCCCTGCCGCCCCGGCAGCGCCCGCCAAGGCGGAAGCGGCCCACACGAAAGCAGTCGCCAAGGCAGAAGCCAAGGAAACCAAGGCTGTTGTGAAAGCCGATGCGAAAGAAGCGGTTGCCGCCGCCGACGCGAAAGCCGACGTGGCCAGCGCCAAGGCCGACGCCAAAGCCACCAAGGCCAAGGCCCATCACAAGGCAGGCAAGGCCAAGGTCAAAGCGGATGCGGCAAAAGCGGCGGAAACCGCTCCGGCAGCACCGGCAGCGCCAGCGAAGTAAGCGCGAATCCGGCCACGGGAGCGCGTCCGCCGGGTCTGCGCTTGCGTGGCTACCTTCGCCTGCAATACAAAGGACAGCTTCGGCTGTCCTTTTTGCATGCCGGGGCGCCAGATATCGCCTGTTTCGCCGCGCCTTCATGCGAACTTCATCGAACAGGCCAGCTTGCGCGCGACAAAGCGGCGCGCATGGGCGACACTGGCACTCCCGCCATCGCCACGAAAGCTGTCCATGCGCCACCTGCCCTTGTTGCTGCTTGCCGCCCTGTCCCTGCCCTGCGCCGCCGGCGCGCAAGAGGCCCCCGCCACTCTGGCGCAAGTGCTGCAAGCCCAGGACCGCGACAGCCATGGCGACTTGCGCGCCGTCGTCGTGCTGCGCGACGGCGCCATCGTCGCCGAACGCTATTACAACGGCGAGACGGCCGAGACCCTGCACGACATCCGCTCGGCCGGCAAGAGCATCACCGCGCTGCTGGTGGGCGCGGCCGTGGCGCGGGGCCAGCTGGCCACCGGCAAAACGGTGGGCGACTACTGGCCCGACGTGGCGGGCAGTCCCGCGGGCAAGGTGGTGCTCGACGACTTGCTGACCATGCGTTCGGGCCTGGCCGCCTTCGACGAAGACGAACACTCGCCGGGCAATGAAGACAAGCTCGATGAAGCGTCCGACCCCGCCGCCTTCGTGCGCGGCGTGCCGGCCGCCGCGGCGCCAGGCAGCGTCTACCGCTACAACTCGCTGGGGTCCTACATCGCCGGGCGCGTGGTGGAAAACGCCAGCGGCACCGACCTGGAAGCCTACGCCGCCAAGGTATTGTTCGCGCCGCTGGGCATCACGCGCTGGAGCTGGGGCCGCGACGTGGCAAACCACCCGAAAGGCCAGGGCAATTTGTCGCTGCGCGCGCGCGACACGGCAAGAATTGGCCAGCTGGTGCTCGACGACGGCAAGGTTGACGGCCGGCCCGTGATCGATGCGGCATGGATCAAGGCCGCGCTGGCGCCGCGCGTGGCCATCGGCGCCGCGGACCGCTACGCGGACAGCTACGGCTATTTCTGGTACGCGAAGACGCAGGACGTCGGAAGCCGGAAGATTGCCGTGTATTTCGCCTCGGGCAATGGCGGCAACAAGATCTATGTCATCCCCGCGCGCCGCATGGTGGTGAGCGTGGCTTCCAGCGCCTACGGCAAGGGCTACGGGCAGCGCCGTTCGGAAGACATCCTGAAAGCCATTTTGGCCGTGGATGCAACGCAGATGTAAGCGTTTGTAATGACCGTCAACGCAAGCGCTCGGGGCCGCGTTTTATGCTCAGTGACACGGGAATCATCCCGGCACCAACAGACATACCAGACAAACCACCACTGAGGACTGCACCATGAAAAAACGCATTTTCAACCTGAGCGCTACCCTGATCGCCGGCCTGTTCGCAACCGCTGCCTTTGCTCAAACGCCCGCAGCTCCAGCAGCCTCGGTTCCCGCCAAAGTGGAAGCGGCCCACACCAAGGCCGTCGTCAAAGCGGACGCCAAGGAAGCCAAGGCAGTCGTCGCCGCGAAAACGGAAGTAGCCAGCGCCAAAACCGACGCTGCCGCGACCAAGGCCAAGGCCCACCACACGGCGAAAAAAACCAAGGCCAAGGCAGATGCGAAACTGGCATCGGCCACCGCCGAAGCGGCACCAGCCAAGTAATTCCCGCACACTTTACTGACCACACCATACCAAGGAATTCATCATGAAAAAAGTTATCGCTACCCTGATCGCCAGCCTGTTCGCCACCGCCGCTTTCGCCCAGACGCCAGCCGCGCCTGCAGCACCGGCCGCTCCGGCAGCTTCTGCCGCCGCCGTTGCACCAGCAGCCAAGGCTGAAGCGCCAGCCGCCGTCAAACCGGCAGCGCACAAGAAAGCCAAGCACCACAAGGCGAAGAAGGCAGCACCGGCAACGCCAGCAGCTCCGGCCGCAGCGGCAGCTTCCGCACCAGCAGCAGCGCCAGCCAAGTAATCGGCGCCATGCAGGCAAAAAAGACAGGGGTTTCCCTGTCTTTTTTTTCGTCCGCTATTTCGTACTCTCTTTCATCCGCTTATTTCGGCATCAGGACCGTGTCGATGACATTGATCACGCCATTCGATTGGTACACGTCATAGGTGCTGATGTTGGCGCTATTGCCGCTCTCATCCATCACGACGATGTTGTGCATGCCGTTCATGGCGAACATCAGCTTGCCGCCGCTGGCCGTGGGCAAGGTGGCTTTGCCATCGTGCATCTTGATTTCCCGGGCCAGCGCCTTGAAGTCGTACTTGCCGGGCACCACGTGATAGGTGAGGATTTTCGTCAGGGTCGCCTTGCTTTCCGGCTTGACCAGGGTGTCGACGGTGCCAGCCGGCAACTTGCCAAACGCCGCATTCGTCGGCGCGAACACGGTGAACGGGCCCTTGCCTTTCAGGGTATCGACCAGGCCGGCCGCCTTGACGGCTGCGACCAGGGTCGTGTGGTCGGCCGAATTGACGGCATTGTCGACGATGTCCTTGCTGGGATACATGCTCTGGCCGCCCACCATGGTCGTCATGTCGGCGGCAAACGGGGCGCTGGCGGCCAGCATGGATGTGACAAACAGTGCTGCGGGAATAAAGGTGCGCATGATGGTATCTCCTGGATGACTGCGTTTGCATGATTGCAGGAGTACTTACGCGGCCTTGCCGCAAACGGATTCAATTCACTGAAAACAAAAAAAACGGCGCCGTGCAAGCGCACGACGCCGTTTTGACGATGTTCCTTGCCGCGGGCCGGACATGCCAGCCCGCGGTGCCGGAAATCAGTTGGCCGCCACCTGCGGCTCCGTCTCACCCCAGCCGCCGCCCAGGGCGCGGATCAGCGCCACCGTGGTGACGGCGCGGTTGCCGCGCAGCTGCACGGCATTGCGTTCGATGGACGCCAGGTTGCGCTGCGCGTCGAGCAGGTCCAGGTAGCTGGAACGGCCCGCGTCGTACAGCTTTTGCGCCAGGTCGGCCGAACGGCGCGCCGAGACGACGGCTTCGTCGATCTGCTGCGTCTGGCCAGACAGGATGCGCAGGCCGGCCAGGTTGTCTTCCACCTCGGCAAAGGCCACCAGCACGCTCTGGCGATACGTCGCCACCGATTCTTCCAGCTGCGCTTCGCTGCGGCTCACGGCCGCCTTGTTGCGGCCGCCGTCGATGATCGGCATCGACATCAAGGCGCCCAGCAGCCAGGAACGGCTGCTCCACTTGAAGATGTCCGAGAAGGTGTCGGACGCGCCGCCGCCGGATGCATTCAGGGTCAGCGCGGGGAACATGGCCGATTTCGCCACGCCGATGCGGGCATTCGACGCTTCCATGGTGCGCTGCGCCGACGCGATGTCAGGACGGCGCTCCAGCAGCGACGACGGCATGCCGGCCGGGATCACGGGCAGGAAGCCGCTGTCCTGCAACGGGTTGACGGTCGCCGTGAAGCTGGCGGCCGGTTTACCCAGCAGGACGGCCAGCGCATGCTCGCTGGTGGCGCGCTGGCGCTGCAAGCCGATGGCTTCGGCGCGCGTCGTCGACAGCTCCGTGCGGGCACGGGACAGATCGAATTCGCCGATGTCGCCCAGGTCATAGCGGCGCTGGTTCACATGCACGCTTTCCTCGCGCAGGCGCACCGTCTGTTCCAGGGTCGCCAGTTCGGCGTCCGTGGCGCGCAGCTGGAAGTAGGTTTGCGCCACGTCGGCCTGCAGGGACAGCAGCACCGAGCGGTAGGTCGCTTCCACGGCCAGCGCATCGCTGCGCGAGGCGCTGACGTTCGATGCCACGCGGCCGAACAGGTCGACTTCGTAGCTGGCCGTCAGGTTGGCCTGGTAGACATTCGTGGCCGCCACCGGCGCGCCGTTCGGCAAGCCCAGCGACACGGCCGAGGCGCGGTTGCGCTGGCCGCCCACGTTCACGCCCACTTGCGGGATGCGGTCCGCTTCGGCGATGCCGGCAATGGCCCTCGCCTGTTTGACGCGGGCGGCGGCCACGGCCAGGTTGGCATTGGCCTGCGTGGCTTCGTTGATCAGGCTCGTGAGAGCCGGATCATTGAACGCCAGCCACCACTCGCCGCGCGCCTGGCGCTCGGCTGGCACGCCCTGTTTCCAGCGCGTGCCATCGGCTGCCGTCTGCACGGCAGGCGTTTGCGCTTCCTTGAACGCCGCCGGCGTCTCGATCTGCGGCTGCTTGAATTCGGGCGCCGCGCAGGCGGCCAGCAGCACGGCGGCGGCCATCGCGGTCAAGGCCGTGCGCAGCACGGTGACCCGCGTAGTTGCGTTGGTTTTCAATATATATCTCCTTCCAGGTTCAATGCTGGCGCGGCGGCAGGCTTGGCGGCAGCATCGGCTGGTTTTTTCTCAAAACGCTGCGCCAGGGTGCGCAGCAATACATAGAACACGGGCGTCAGGAACAGGCCGAAGAAGGTCACGCCCAGCATGCCGGCGAACACCGCCACACCCATCGCATGGCGCATTTCCGAACCGGCGCCGTGCGAGAACACCAGAGGCACCACGCCCATGATGAAGGCGATCGACGTCATCAGGATCGGACGCAGACGCAGACGGCAGGCTTCCAGCGCCGCTTGCACGACGGTGCGGCCATGCTCTTCCAGTTCGCGGGCAAATTCCACGATCAGGATCGCATTCTTCGACGCCAACCCCACCAGCACGAACAGCGCGATCTGCGTAAACACGTTGTTGTCGCCACCGGTCAATTTGACGCCCAGCAAGGCGCACAGGATGGACATCGGCACGATCAGGATCACGGCCAGCGGCAGGGTCCAGCTTTCGTACTGGGCGGCCAGCACCAGGAACACCAGCAGCACGCACAGCGGGAAGACATAGATCATCGTATTGCCGGACAAGATGTCCTGGTAGGTCAGCTCCGTCCATTCATACGAAATCCCCTGCGGCAGCACTTCCTTGGCGATGCGTTCCAGCGCAACCTGCGCCTGGCCACTCGAGACGCCAGGTGCGGCGCCGCCATTGAAGTCGGCTGCGGCATAGGCGTTGTAGCGCTGCACGCGGTCCGGGCCATAGCTGTCCTTGACGCGCATCAGCGACGACAGCGGGATCATCTCGCCCTTGTCATTGCGTACCTTCAGCTGCGCGATATCCTGCGCATGCGAACGGAACGCGGCATCGGCCTGCACGCGCACCTGGTAGGTGCGGCCAAACTGGTTGAAGTCATTCACGTACAGCGAGCCGAGGTTGATCTGCAAGGTCTGGTAGATCGTTTGCAGCTGCACACCCATCTGCTTGGCCTTCACGCGGTCGACGTCGGCAAACAGCTGCGGCACGTTGATCTGGTAGCCCGAGAACACGCCCGCCAGTTCCGGCGTCTGGTATGCCTTGGCGGCCAGCGCCTGGGTGGCGTTGTACAGCGCGTCGTAACCGAGGTTGCCGCGGTCTTCGATCATCATCTTGAAGCCGCCGATGGTACCGAGGCCGTTGACGGGCGGTGGCGGGAAGACCATGATGAAGGCGTCCTGGATGCCGCCCAGGCGCTTGTTGATCTCGGCCGCGATGGCGCCGCCGGACAGCTCCTTGGTGGTGCGTTCGTCGAACGGTTTCAGGGTGGCGAACACGATGCCGGCGTTCGGCGCATTGGTGAAGTCGTTGATCGACAGGCCGGGGAAGGCGATCGTCGATTCGACGCCAGGCACCGACTTGATGACGTCGGACATGCGGCGCACGACATCTTCCGTGCGGTCCAGCGAAGCGGCGTCGGGCAATTGCGCAAAGCCCACCAGGTATTGCTTGTCCTGCGCTGGCACGAAGCCGGCCGGCACGGACTTGAAGGTGAAGATGGCGGCAACGACCAGCAGCGCATACACACCCAGCGACGCGCTCTTGCGGCCCAATACCCCCTTCACGCCTGCTTCATAGCGGTGCGAAGCGCGGCCGAAGAAGCGGTTGAACCAGGCGAAAAAGCGGCCGAAGACCATGTCCATGCCGCGCGTCAGCGCGTCTTTCGGCGCATCGTGCGGTTTCAGCAGCGCGGCCGACAGGGCTGGCGCCAGGGTCAGCGAGCTGAAAGCGGAGATCACGGTCGAAATGGCGATCGTCAGCGCGAACTGGCGGTAGAACTCGCCGGACAAGCCCGGCACGAAGGCGATCGGCACGAACACGGCGCACAGCACCAGGGCGATGGCGACGATAGGACCGCTGACCTCTTTCATGGCCTGGATGGTGGCGTCGCGCGGCGACAAGCCTTCCTCGATGTTGCGCTCGACGTTTTCCACCACCACGATGGCGTCATCGACGACGATACCAATGGCCAGCACGAGGCCGAACAGCGACAGGGTGTTGATCGAGAAGCCAAAGCCCAGCATCACGGCAAAGGTACCGACAATCGACACGGGAACGGCCAGGAGCGGAATGATCGATGCGCGCCAGGTTTGCAGGAAGATGATCACCACCAGCACCACCAGGGCGATGGCCTCCAGCAGGGTATGGATCACCGCTTCGATGGACGAGCGCACGAACTGCGTGGGGTCGTATTCGATGCGGTATTCCACGCCTTGCGGGAAGTCTTTTTTCAGTTCGTCCATCTTGGCGCGCACGTCGGACGACAGCTGCAGCGCGTTGGCATTCGGAGCTTCGAAAATACCCATGCCGACGGCCGGATTATTGTTCAGCAGCGAACGCAGCGAGTAGCTGTTGGCGCCCATTTCCACGCGCGCCACGTCCTTGAGGTGCGTGACGGCGCCGTCGGCATTCGTGCGCACGATGATGGCGCCGAATTCCTCGGGCGTCTGCAGGCGGCCCTGGGTATTGACGGTCAGCTGGAAGTCCGAGTTCTTCGCCGGCGAAGCGCCGATCACGCCGGCAGCCACCTGCACGTTCTGCTCGCGGATGGCGTCGACGACGTCATTGGCCGTCATGCCGCGCGCCGCCACTTTCTGCGGGTCCAGCCAGATGCGCATGGCATAGTCGCCGGCGCCGAAGATCTGGATGTCGCCCATGCCGGGCAGGCGTGCCAGCTGGTCCTTGACGTTCAGCACCGCGTAGTTACGCAGGTACATGTCGTCATAGCGCTTGTTCGGCGAAACCAGGTGCACCACCATGGTCAGGTTGGGCGACGACTTGACGGTCGTCACGCCGATCTGGCGCACTTCCTCGGGCAGGCGCGGCAAGGCGCGCTGCACGCGGTTCTGCACCTGCGTCTCGGCCTGCTCGACGTTGGTGCCGATCTTGAAGGTCACGGTCAGCATCATCGCGCCATCGGACGTGTTTTGCGAGGACATGTAGAGCATGTTCTCGACGCCGTTGATCTGCTCTTCGAGCGGCGCGGCCACGGTTTCGGCGATCACTTTCGGGTTGGCGCCCGGGTATTGCGCGCGCACCACCACGGACGGCGGCACGACGTCGGGATATTCGGAGATGGGCAGGCCGAAAATCGACAGCAGCCCGGCCACGAATATGACAATCGACAGCACCGCCGCGAAAATCGGCTTGTCGATGAAAAAGCGGGAAAAATTCATGTTTATTCCTTGGAAGTCGATGCTGCTTTCGCGGCGATCTTGGCGTCTTTTGCTTCAGGTTTCGCTGGGGCGACAGGTGCGGTCGGGTCGAAGTCCATGGCCACCATCTGCGGCGTCACGGGCGCGCCGGGACGCACGCGCTGCAAGCCGTTGACGACGATCTTCTCGCCGGCCTTGAGGCCTTCGCGCACCACGCGCAAGCCGTCCGAATTCGGGCCCAGCTTGACGGCGCGGTATTCGGCCTTGTTGTCGGCGCCCACCACGTACACGTATTTGCGGCTCTGGTCCGTGCCGACGGCGCGGTCGCTGATCAGCAGCGCCGTGCTTTGCGCCTGCGGGCCGTTGCCGCCGTCGAGCTGGATGCGCGCGAACAGGCCCGGCACCAGCTGGCGCTCGGCGTTGGCGAAGGTGGCGCGCATGCGCACGCTGCCCGTGGCCGGATCGAGCTGGTTGTCGACGAATTCCAGCTTGCCTTCATGCGGGAAGCCCGTTTCGTTGGCCAGACCCACCTTGACGGTGACGGGCGTGCCCTTTTGCGCCGTGCCGGCCACGCGCAGATACGTATCTTCATCGCCGTCGAAGCTGGCGTAGATGCGGTCCGTCGACACCACGGAAGTGAGGATGGCGGAAGCGTCGATCAGGTTGCCGACGGTGATTTCCGCCTTGCTGACGCGGCCGCTGATCGGTGCCTGCACCTGCGTGTACGACAGGTTCAGCCTGGCCGCTTCATACGCGGCTTGCGCCGAGCGGGCGTTCGCGTCCAGCTCTTTCAAGCCCGAGGCTTTTTCATCGAATTCGCGCTGGGCGATGGCTTTTTCGGCCAGCAGTTTTTCAGCGCGCGACAATTCCAGCTTGGCCAGTTCCGCCTTGGCGCGGGCCGAGGCGGCCGTGCCTTCGGCGCGCGACACTTCGGCCTGGAACGGACGCGGATCGATGACGAACAGCACGTCGCCTTTTTTGACTTCGCTGCCCGGCTTGAAGTTGACGGCCGTGATGAAGCCACCGACTCTCGAGCGGATTTCCACGCGCTCGATCGCCTCCAGGCGGCCCGAGAATTCCTGCGTTTCCGTGATCTGTTTTTCCACCACGGCGGCGGCCGAGATAGGCGGGCCGCCGGCCGCTGGCGCGTCGGGCACCTTGCTGTTGGCCGAATCGCAGCCGGCCAGGCTCACTGCCACCAGTCCTGCCAGCGCCAGCGACGCAGCCAGGGGCTTCAGCAGAGTGGAAAATTGTTGAACGTTTTTCATTTTATTTCCCTGTTTTATGAAAATTTCTAATGGTATGGGCGGCAGGAAGCAACCCAGCTTAAAAAGTGAATGGTGGTGCCATGGCGCCCGACGGCGCTCGATCAAAGGTAAACAGGCCGCCAGCTGCTTAAAAGCGGACGGGGACGACAAAGCTGGCTGTGCGAACGCACAACTCAGGCAGGAAGGGAACTACACTGCGTAGTGTAGCAACCAAAACTCAAAAAGTAAACTGATTAGTGTAATTTTTTTGCGGTGCCGCGGATGGCGGCGTCATGACTCGGGCTCCTGCCCCAGTCCGGCGACGAAACTGCTAATTTCGCTCAATACCTGTACCTTGCACGCGCACTCATTACGAGCGGTAGCGTCTTGCAGCGGCGCGGCGGCCATGCGCCGCACGGTCGTCTTGATGCCGCAGGCGATCAATTTGCTGCCGTATTGTTCAGCCTCGTCGCGCAATGGGTCGTCTTCGCTGGACAGGATCAAGGCTGGCGGCAGGTTCTTCAGGCGGCTCGACTGCAATGGCGACGCGTACGGGTGGGTACGGTCAGCCGCATTCGGCAGGTAGCCGCGGTAGGCGGCGGCGCACTGGTCGGCCACTTCCGCCAGGTCAGGACAGGTCGGCAAGGTGCGCATCGAGCACGTCGACAGGCCGGGATCGAGCATCGGCATGATCAGCACCTGGCCCGCGAGGGGCGGTCCGCCCCGGTCGCGCGACATCATCGCGCATACGGCGGCCAGGTTGGCGCCCGCCTCGATGCCCGACACTACCATCTGCTTGCCCGTCCAGCCCAGCTTGGACTTGTTCTTCTTTGCCCACAGCAGCACGGCATGCGCGTCTTCCACGGCGGCGGGGAATGGCCGCACTTTGGCCAAGGTATAGTTCGCGGCCAGCACCACGTGGTCGGGGTTGCTCAGCACGAGGCAGCGCAGGAAGTCGTCCGCATCGTCCAGGTCGCCGTCGACAAAGCCGCCGCCATGGAAGAAGACCATCAGGTTCGGCTGCTTGGCGCCCGGCACGCCGGCCGTGTAGACGCGCGCGCCCAGCGCATCCTGCGCGCCCTGCACCTGGATGTCGCGTATCTTCAGCGCCTGGCCAGGCGCCAGCTCGGCAGCGGTCTCGGCAAAACTCATTGCGCCACCACGGGCTGCACCGCAGCATCGAGCATGGTGTCGTTCAGGCACAACAGGGCGGCACCGCCCACTTCATGGGTCAGGGCGCTATAACCGCTGGCTTCGCTTTGCGCCGCCATCGAGTATGCATCCGTCGATACCATCGCGGCCAGAGCGAGCGAGCTCATAGCGAGAGCGAGCACTGCAAAGATTCCATTCCGATGACCCATGATTTTTCTCCTGTGAACTTCCTGCGGCAATCACATTTATGCTGCAGTACAACAACTATAGACTTGATCTACAATCTGATAAAGAGTGCAATGGCGAATTGATTGTTCAGAATCCTGAATAATCGCGCAAAAAGTGATAGGGAATCAAGTGAACAAGCTGCAAGCCATGGAAGTTTTCATCCAAGTCGTCGATGCGGGCGGCTTTACGCGGGCGGCGGAAAACATGCAGCTGCCGAAAGCCACCGTCTCGACCCTGATCCAGTCGCTGGAAACGAGCCTGTCGGTTAAGTTGCTCAACCGCACCACGCGCCACGTCAGCATCACGTCCGACGGCGCCGCGTACTACGAACGCTGCGTGCGCATCCTGTCGGACGTGCGCGAGGCGGAGGAATCGCTGTCGCGCACGCGCCTGAGCCCCAGCGGGCGGCTGCGCGTGGACGCGCCCACGGCCCTGGCCAGCGAACTGATCATCCCCGCCCTGCCCGACTTCTTCGCCCGCTACCCGGACATCTCGCTGGAACTGGGCTGCAGCGACCGCCCCGTCGACCTGATCGAGGAAGGCGTCGATTGCGCCGTGCGCGGCGGCGAATTGGGCGACCTGAACCTGATCGCGCGCCGCGTCGGCGTACTGCATTTCATCACCTGCGCCGCGCCCGGCTACCTGGCGCGGTACGGCACGCCGCTGCACCCGAACGACCTGGCGCAGCACCGGGGCGTGAATTTCTTCTCCGCCAAGACGGGCAAGACCTTCGACTGGGATTTCACGCGCGCCGGCGAACGCATCCAGATGTCCATGCCCAGCCATATCGCCCTGAACGACTCGAATGCCTACGCGGCCGCCGGCCTGGCGGGCCTGGGCATCGTGCAGATGACGCATTTCATGCTTGCGCCGCTGATGGAACAGGGCAAAATGGTGGAATTGCTGGGCGATTGGGAATCCGACCCGCTGCCCATCCACGTGATCTATCCGCCCAACCGCCACCTGTCCGCCAAGGTGCGCGTGTTTGTCGAATGGGTTGCCGACATGTTTACCAACCACCCGGCCACGCAACTGAAGGGCAAGAGCAGCCTTCCCGGCGCGCGCGCCACCCAGACCGAGGCCCAGCCATGACCGCAGCAAGCACATCGTCCCACCGCATCGTCTTCCTCGACCGCGACAGCCTGATCGCCACCGTGCGCCCGCCCGCCTTCGCGCACCGCTGGGAAGAGCATGCGCACACCCGGGGCAGCGCACAGACGGTAGAACACCTGCAAGGCGCCACCATCGCCATCACGAACAAGGTGCCGCTGCGCGCGGCCGAGCTGGCGCAATTGCCGGACCTGCAAATGATCGCCGTGGCCGCCACGGGCACGGATATCCTCGACCTGGCCGCCTGCCGCGAGCGGGGCATCGTGGTGGCCAATATCCGCGACTATGCGCGCGCCACCGTGCCCGAACATACCCTGGCCCTGATGCTGGCCCTGCGCCGCCAGCTCGTTGCCTACCGCGCCGATGTGGAAGCGGGACTGTGGCAAGCCTCTGAGCGTTTCTGCCTGTTCGGCCACCCCATCCGCGACCTGGCGGGCAGCCGCCTGGGATTGCTCGGCTATGGCGCGCTGGGCAAGTCCGTGGCCCAGCTGGGACGCGCCTTCGGCATGCAGGTGATCGTGCACAACCGTTCGCCCATCAATGAGGATGGCGTGAAGGAAGTGGGCTTCGACGAATTGCTGGCCAGTTCCGACGTGCTGAGCCTGCACCTGCCCCTGACGGACAAGACGCGCAACATCATCGGAGCAAAGGAACTGGCGCGCATGCAGCCCACGTCGCTATTGATCAATACGGCGCGGGGCGGCCTCGTCGACGAGACGGCGCTGGCCGACGCCCTGACACGCGGCGTCATCGCCGGCGCCGGCTTCGACGTGCTGTCCAAGGAACCGCCGCCGCCCGACAACCCGCTTCTAAATTTGCGCCTGCCCAACTTCATCCTCACGCCCCATACGGCCTGGGCCAGCGGCGAAGCCATGCAGAAGCTGGCCGACATCCTGATCGCCAACGTGGAAGCATTCGAGCGGGGCGCGCCCACGAACGTGGTGGCATGAGCGTCTTGAACGAACTCGATGCACTGCTGGGCCTGGACGGCGACGAATACGACCGCCTCGACCTGTTCCTCGAAGCGGACGAGTTGATCGGGGAACTGCAGCCGGCCGACGTGCCGCCGCTGCTGGCCCTGTGGTCGCAGCGCAGCCTGAGTTGGCAGCAACGCTACACGCAGGCGAGCACCGGCATCGACGGCGCCGTGCTGCGGGCCCTGCTGGCCGGTTTGCTGCAGATCAGGGAGTCCACCCACGGCGTGCTTGAATTGATGTCGCGCCTGCCGCCCGTCGCCGAGAAATCTGCCCTCAACGACGCCCTGCTCGCCTACGCCGAGCAAGCCTGGCATGCAGATCCGACACGGCACCGGCAGATCCAGATCAGCTGCTGGAGCTGCGGATTATCGGGCCGGCTGCTGAAGCGGCTGGGGCTGGCGTCGTGGAAGGAAGCGGGACTGTAGCGGCTACGGCGCAGCGGGACCTTCAAAGCTGAACCCCGGCGCATACGCATGATAGCCATCGAAATCGCCCTTGCCGATGGCTGCGCCGGCGCTGCGCGCGATCGCATACGCCATGCCGAAGTGAAAATAGAAATTCGGCACAATGTACAGGTTCAAATACTCGCCGGCGGGCAAGGCCAGGTCGGCGAAGCCGGCGCGGTCGCGGCAGAGGCGGTCTGGCGGCCCGTCAAAACGCTCCGGGGGAATGTCCTTGAGATAGCGCATGGTCTGAGCGATCTGTTCCTGCAAGCTGGCCGCCGCGCTGAAATCGGCCACTGCCAGCCCCGCCAGCGGACAGCAGCCGCGCAGCGAAAAACTCACGGCCGCGCGCACTTGCTGGGCGAACGGCAGCATGTCCGGGTGCAAGCGCGCTGCCAGCATCTGCGGCGCCGTGCCGGTCTTGTCGAGCATAGCGACGAGTTGCGCCAGCGAACGGCAAAAGATGGTGACGGGATGGCTGTTCATCATTTCCTGGTGCAAGAGTCAAGATGAGCAGAGTGTGCCACAGCCTCCCGCGTCAACCTAGCCTTAGCGCCGGTGCCTGCTGAAAAATTCCCAGATCACCTCATTGGCATCGATGGCGCGCGTGGTCTTGCCGATGGGCAGGCCGATATTGAAGGCATCGGCGCCGGGCCATGTGTGGCCGCCATCCTGGACCGTGAGCAAGGCCACGCTGGCGCCGCCGGCACCGCTCCCCTGCTCCAGCCAGCTCACTTGCGTGGCGTCGCCGGCAGGGCCCGGAATCAGGCGCGGCTGCGGCGCGGCGCCGCCGATGGCGTTGTGCCTGCGCCAGTAATCGAACGTGGCGTCCGCCGACAGATAGCTGGCGGCCTTGCCCTCGAACAGCACCACCTTGTCGGCCGTCCCCTGTATCAGCAGCATGCCCACCTTGTCCGTCTGCGTGTGGTGCTGCATCACGGGTTCCGGCATGGGCGCGCCCACCGAAGCGACGGCCGCGAACTGCCGGGGCAGCTCAGCCGCCAGGCGCAGGGCAAAGAAGCCGCCGCGCGACAGGCCCGTCGCATAGATGCGCTTGTCGTCGATGCGGTAATCCTGTTTGAGTTTACTCAACATGGCTTGCGTAAAACCGACATCGTCCGTGCCCGCCAGGTAATCCATGCCGAAGCCCACGTTCCAGTCCTGCTTGATGCCTTGCGGATACACGACAATGAACTGGTGCCGCTCGGCCGCCCCGTTCATCTGCGTGTACAGCATCTGTTCCGCCATGCTCATGCCGCCGCCATGGAAATTGAAGACGACGGGAAACGCTCGCCGCGGCTGGCTTTCATAAGCGGCCGGCGTGTAGATGATGTAGCGGCGCTTGTCGTCCTTGTGCTGCAGCGATTGCACCTGGGCCAGCACGGGCGTGGACAGGCAGCACAGGAGCAACAGGCTGATGGCGGTTTTCATGGGCATCCCTTCACGGTAAAAGAGCCGCCAGCATAAGCAGGTGCAGGTGAAATCGCGGTGAAATTGCGCCCTTTTATGGCGCCGGGACGGGCACGATGACGACGCGGTATTGCGCCGCGCCCGGGTGGAAGGCAATATGCCAGCCCATCGCTTGCGCCAGGCGCAGCAGCAGGTCCTGGCCATGCGCGAAACCGTGGATGCGCCGTGGCTGCCCCGCCTGCACCGTATTGACGATGTTCAGCTGGCCTTGCGCATACGCAATATCGATACGGCAATCGGGATCGCCATGAAACAGCGCATTCGCCAGGCAATTATTGATGAGCAACATCATCAGTTGCCCGTTGCCCAGCACGTCCAGCCGCTCGGGCAAGTCCAGCGCCAGCAGGCGGGCATCCCAGGGCGTGTCTTCGAGCAGGCGCAGCAGGCATTGCTCGATGCAGCCGCGCAACTCCACCAGCTCGCCGGGCAGCTGCTCTGCCCGCGCCAGCGCAAACAGCACTTCGATGGTGGCGCGCATCTCGTCCACGCCTTGCCGCAGCTGCACCTGCCCTTGCGCAGTCAGCGGATGCGCATCCGCCAGCGCCAGGTGCATGAGGGTCAGGGGCGTGCGCAGCTCGTGGCTGACGTCGCGCGCAAATGCATGTTCGCGCTGCAAGGCCGTTTGCAGCTCGGAAAATGTGCTTTCCAGGCGGCGCGCCAGGAAACCGATCTCGTCGGGACGGTCGCGCTCGCTGAAATGGACGGCGCTGCCGGGCGCCAGCACGCGCGCTTCCCGGGCCAGGCGCTGCAAGGGCAGCACGAGGCGCCGCGCCAGCCAGTACGCGAGCAGCAGGGCCAGGCCGACCAGCGCCAGCGCCACGCCGGCCAGCAGATACGCGCGCTGCGGCTGGCCGGCGGCAACGAGGTCCAGCGCCAGCACGTGATAATGCTGGCCCGTCGTGGTAAACACTTCGGCGCGGGGCGCCGATGGCGGCACGTGCTGGCGCACCGCTTGAGGCAAGTCAAGGTAAGCACCATAAACCGTGATGAGGTCGCTGCCAGAAGGCGTAAGCTCACCGTGCTCGCGCATGCGCTGGCTGACGGCCGCCGCTTCCCGTTCCAGCAGGCGCTGCACCAGCATGTCTTCCGTCACGTAGGCAATCACCAGCGCCAGGCCCGTGTAGCACAGGCACAGCAGGACGGCGAAGCCGGCCAGCGCGGCAAACAGGCGCTGCCGGATCGACTTAGCCATGCTCAGCCGCATCAAAGGCCAGGCGGTAGCCCAGCTGCGGTATGGTCACCAGCAAGCCCGCCGCGCCAGCCCCGCCAACCAGCTCCAGCTGCTTGCGCAGCGCATACACGTGCGATTTGAGCGCATCGCTGTCGGGCGGCTGGCTGCCCCACAGCTGCTGCAGCAAGGCCGAGCGCGATACGGCATGCGGGTATTCTCGGCACAGCAGCAGCAAGATCTTGAAACCCGTCTGCGTCAGCGGCAATGCCGCATCGCCGAGCAGGGCGCGCCCTGCGCGCGTCTGCAGGGTGAATGGCCCCACGCGCATTTCCTCGTGCACGTGCAGCTGGTGCCGGCGCGCCAGCGCTTCGCAGCGCAAGGCCAGTTCGCGCAAGTCAAACGGCTTGGTCAGGTAATCGTCGGCGCCATCGCGAAAGCCCCGCGCCTTGTCTTCATACGCGTCGCGCGCCGTCAGCATCAGGATGGGCACATTGCTGGGCGCACCGGCCTTGATGGCGCGGCACACGTGCAAGCCGTCGATGTCGGGCAGATTCAGGTCCAGCAGCACCACATCATAGCGGTTGCGCGTGGCCAATTGCACCGCCAGCGCGCCCGTGCCCGCATGGTCGGTCTGCCAGCGCAAGCCATCGAGGAAGTCGAGCACCTGGCGCGCGATGGCCAGGTGGTCTTCCACCAGCAAGATGCTCAAGGAAGGATTGCTCATGGATTGCCGGCAATGCGCGCGTACAGCCAGAAGTTGCCGGATCTACCCCGAATCTGGCGGTAGCAGCGCAAATAGCCTTCCCGCGCGAAAGCGCAGCGTTCGAGCACGCGGATCGAACGTTCATTGCTGTCGAGCACGGCCGCCTGGATGCGCACGAAGCCGAGGCGCTGCAAGCCCCAGTCCGCGACAGCGTTCACGAGGGACGTGGCCACGCCCTGCCCCCACACGGCGGGCGCCAGGTCGTAGGCGATCTCCGCCGTGCGGTGCTGCGGGGAAATCGCATTGAAGCCGATGGTGCCCACCAGCTGGCCGCCATCGCGCAGCACCACGGCAAGGCGCATGGGCGACGCAGGATCGGCCGATGCATAGGCATCGAAATTGGGCAGCAGGTCGTCGATGCCCCGCAAGTCCCAGCTCGTATGCTCCACGACGGCGGGGTCGGCCAGATACGCATACCAGGCGCGCGCATCGTCGCGCTGCAAGTGGCGCACAGTCACCAGGGGGTGGGTGGAAACAGGCAGATCGGCGGTTTTCATCGCGTGCACCCGCGTCAGCCGACTGGACAGCCATCGGCCAGCCAAGCGTGAAAATCGTCGGCGACCCGCTCGAAATCGTCGCGCTGCATGGAGCCGTGGCCCACCAGGTACACGGCGCGGTCGCCGCCATCGAGGGCCAGCATGACGGCGCGCCCGCCGCTGTCGTCGCCGATAGTCACGTAGCCGGGGCAAGCTTGCTGCGTGTCATAGGTTTCGTTACGTTCGCGCAAGCTCTCTGCGCCGTACAGCAATACCTGTTCGCCGCGCATGCCCTCGTGCCAGTCCCCGATAAAGCCCAGGTAGTGCGCCGGCAAGGCGTGGCCCAGCCAGCGCTGGACCGCGTCGATGGTTTGCCCGCTCACCCGGCGGCCTTGCGCCGCGCTTCCCACTCGCGCCGCAGCAAGCCGTACAGGGCCGTATCGCTGACGTGGCCGCCGACGATCCACCGTTCAGGCAAGAACCCTTCCTTGTTAAAACCCTGGCGCTCCAGCGCGCTGGCCGACCCCGTATTGAGCGGGTCGATATCGGCTTCCAGGCGGTTCAGGTCGCGCTCGACGAATGCGTATTCCAGCAGCGCCGTCAGCGCTTCCTGCATATAGCCCTTGCCCCAGTGCGGCCGCGCCAGCGCATAGCCGATTTCGGCGCGGCGGTTCTGGCGGTGCTCGGAAAACAGGCTGCAGCTGCCGATGTATTCGCCCGTCGCCTTCAGCGTGACGGCGAAGCGGAAATAGTCTTCCCTCTCGAAGGCGGCGATATCCTCGGCAAGCTTGCCTGCGGCGAGGCTGGGGTCTTGCCACGGCGGTTCGCTGAAATAGCGCATCACTTCAGGGTCGGAATGCATGGCGAACAAGTCCGCTTCATCCGATGCCTGCGGTTTGCGCAGGATCAGGCGCTCAGTGGTGAGGATTTTCGTGTAGGCCATGCAACTCCAATCTGGATTCAAATGATCGACGCCTATTATTCCATGCAACTATAACGATGTGGCAACTTTGTGCGCGTGCTTTTAATGTAGTATGGCAATATTTTCCACATATCATTGATGCAACTTCACGATGCGCTTATGGATGCAGTAAAGGACGCCGCCAATCACAATGCACGGGACGCCGGTGCCCTCCCTGCACAGCCCGGGGCGACGGGTAGCCACAAGCGGCCGCTGATCGCCTGGGCCAGCATCGCCTTCTTTTGCATGTGCGCCATGCTGCTGGGCATGACCATCTGGATCGTCTGGTCTTCGCGCGAAGTGCGCCTGCGCGAAGCCAGGGCGACGACGGAACACATGGCGCGCACCCTGGCCACGCAAGCGTACATGGAACTGGAAATCGCCGACGTCATGCTGGAAGATATCGTCGAACAGATCCGGCGCGAAGGCAATAGCGACGCGACGGGCGCGCGCCTGCAATCGCATCTGCAGCAGCTGTCGCGGAATATCGTGGAAATTAACGGCGTCTACATTTTTGACCGCCAGGGAGAGTGGCTTGCCGCCTCGTCCGGCGTCCAGCAGGACGGCAACAATGCCGACCGCAATTACTTTATCTATCACAAGACACATGCGCAGTTAAGCAGCCACATCAGTGCCCCCGTGCGCAGCAAATCGAGCGGGCAATGGGTCTTGCCCGTGTCGCGCCGGGTCGAAGCGGCGGACGGCTCATTTGCCGGCGTGGTGCTGATCACCCTGGGGCTCGATTCCTTCGAGCGCGTGTATGCCACGCTCAATCTCGGCAATACGGGCACGGCCTTCTTTGCCCTCGATGACGGCACGCTGATCTACCGGCGGCCCTTCCAGGCCGACGTCATCGGCATGGATATCTCGTCGGGCGCACTCCTGCGCGCCTACCGCGAAAAAGGGCCTGTCGGCACGGCGATGATGACGGCGAAAGTGGATGAAATCGAGCGGCTGTACAGCTATCGCCACCTGCAGCGCTTTCCCCTCATCGTGGCGGCGGGCTTGTCCAGGGAAGATATCTTCGCCGAATGGCAAAGGCTGAGCATTCAAATCGTGCTGGCGTCGCTGGCGGCAGGGGCGGCGCTGATCTACCTGTTCCGCAAGCTGATGCGCCAGATTGCGCTGCGCGACCGTATCGAGGCCAGCCTGCGCCTGGCCACAACGCAGTTGCAGCGCGCCAATGCGGACCTGGCAGCGCGGGCCTCGCAGGACGGCTTGACGGGACTGGCCAACCGCCGTTGTTTCGATGAAACGCTGGCCCAGGAATTGAAGCGCGCCCAGCGCAACGGAAACGGGGTGTCGCTGATCATGCTCGACGTGGATTTCTTTAAAAAATTTAACGACCAGTATGGCCACGTGGCGGGCGACGCTTGCCTGCAAGCCGTTGCGGGCGCCGTGGCGCACAGCGTCAGCCGGAGCGAAGACCTGGCGGCCCGCTACGGCGGCGAAGAGTTCGCCGTCATCATGCCCGGCACCGGCGCCGCGGGTGCGCTGGACGTTGCCGAAGCCATCCGGGCGGCCGTGGAAGCGTTGCAGATCCCGCATGCGGCCAGCGCCAACGGCGTCGTCACCGTCAGCCTGGGCGCCGCCACGCTCCATCCGGAACAGGACCACCACACCGACAGCAGCGCGCTGATACGCCAGGCCGACGCCTTGCTGTACCAGTCGAAAAACAGCGGCCGCAATCGCGTCAGCAGCGACGCGCCGGCAACATGAGGCCAGCCATGTCCATCCCTAAAAAAATCCACCTCAGCATGCCGCTCGCCATCGCCGCGCTGGCCGTCTGGCTGGGCCTGACCGTGGGCGGGCGCTGGCTGGAATCGGCCGGCCGCGCGCCCCTGGGGACAACGGTGACCGGCGGCATCGGACTGTCGTGGGCGCTGGCCGCCGTGTTCGCGCTGGCGCTGCTGCTGGCGTCAAGCCGGCCACGCGCGGCGGGCCTGTGCGCGCCGCAGCCATGGAAGACGCTGTGGCTGGTCTGGCCGCCCCTGCTGTATGCCCTGCTGATGCTGTTGCTGGCCTGGGCCGGCGGCTGGCCCCAGCCGCGCGTGCTGCTGATCGTCGCCTGCAATGCGGCGCTGGTGGCCATCTCGGAAGAACTGATGTTCCGCGCCATTTTGCTGCAAGGCATGCTGGACCGCTACGCCGTCTGGCCGGCCGTCTTGATGTCGTCGGCGCTGTTCGGCCTGGCCCACACGGCCAACGGCCTGGCCACGGGCGACGTCAGCGGCGCCCTGTGGCAAGCGATCGCCGCCACCTTGCAGGGTGTCGGCTATGCGGCCATCCGCCTGCGCACGCGCTCGGTATGGCCGATGGTGTTCGTGCATGGGCTGTGGGATTACGCGCTCGTGACGGCCACCTTGCCGCACCCGGCCGAAGACGGCGCCTCGATCCTGCCCTATGTCGCCCTGCTGGCCGTGCTGCCCCTGTGCCTGTACGGCGTCTACCTGCTGCGCCCCAGCCAGCGCGCCGCCATCACGCTGTCCGATGCGGCCGCATAGCGCAACAGGCATGGCGAGCTCACGCCATCCGCATGAGGTGGCAAGTTTTTTTGATTTATTGAAGGAGTAGCATGGCGTTTTTTTCACGTGATTACGAAGTCTTCCTGCTGCTGGCCGCGCCCGATGCCGCGCCGCTGTGGGAATCGGCGCAATGGACGCCGTTCGCCGCCAGCCTCGATGGCATCGTGGCCCAGGCGGGAACGCGGGGCAAGGCTGGCGTGCGCAGCCTGCAATACACGCCCAAGGGCAAGCCGGTTTCCTTTGGCCGCCTGGGCTGGGACGACAAGTCGCATGCGAAGTGGACGCACGGGCCGGCGACGACGGAGGCGCGCTTCATGAGCCTGGAAGCATGGGCGCCCGCCTGGACCACCTGCGAAAAGGACGGCCAGGCGCCCGATTTGTTCCTCGCCCTGGTCAACGAATCGCTGCTGGGCCTGGCAGGCAAGCCCTTGCAGTTCGGCCAGCGCCTGGTGTGCGCCATCGCCACGGACCAGGGTCCCGCTGCGGCTGCCACCTTGCGGCAATCGCTGGCGCAACTGGCCGCGCAGCAAGACGCCGTCGTCTTTGCCCACACGCGGCGCCAGTGGGGCAGCGCCTCGCCGTACGGCGGTTTCACGCACGCCATCCAGGACATGCCGATCGGCGGCCTGTTCCGGCAAGACGACCCGCATGCGCACCCGCTCGACGGGGATGCGTTCAGCGAGCCATGGACGCGTATCGGCCCCGCTTGACAGCGCAGCCCATCGCATGGCATCGTTGCATCATGCAACCGACCTACCGCCCCCTGCCCTCCATTATTGCCGCCATTCGTAACATGGTGGCTTAGCAGGAGTGTCGTTGCCAAAGCCGCCCGAGAGGCGGCTTTGATTTGCAGTCACTGGTCAAAACGTCTCGCAGGCTTGATTTCCCTACTTAGCGAGCGCCCATGCATACCACGTCCAGTCCTGCCGTCCCTTCCGCCCCCACCCTGCACCTCGTGTGCGGCAAGATCGCCTCGGGCAAATCCACCTTGAGCGCCCGGCTGGCCAGCGCGCCGCATACGGTGCGCATCAGCGAAGACAGCTTGCTGGCGCAGCTGTATCCGGGCCAGATCGCCAGCCTGGCCGACTATGTGGCGTGCGCGGCGCGGCTGCGCGCAGCCATCGCGCCTCTGGCCCTGCAGATGCTGCAGGCGGGCGTGTCCGTCGTCCTCGATTTCCCCGCGAATACGCCGGCCAGCCGCGCCTGGATGCGCGACCTGTTCCAGCAGGCAGGCACGCCGCACGTGCTGCATTACCTGGACGTACCGGACGACACATGCAAGGCCCGCTTGCGCATTCGCAATGAAAGCGGACTGCACCCGTTCTCCACCAGCGACGCGCAATTTGATGAAATCACGCGCCACTTCGTGCCGCCCCAGGCATCGGAGGGGTTTCACATCGTGCGCGTAACGGCTTAAAACGTTCCCGGCAGCAGGATCTTCTTGTCCACCTGCTGCAAGTCGCGCAAGCCGCAGAACGCCATCGTCAGGTCCAGCTCGTTGCGGATGATGTCCAGGCACTTGGTGACGCCCGGCCCGCCCATGGCGCCCAGGCCGTACAAAAACGGACGGCCGATGTACACGCCCTTGGCGCCCAGGGCCACGGCCTTGATCACGTCCTGGCCCGAGCGGATGCCGCCGTCCATGTGCACTTCGATCTGGCTGCCCACGGCGTCGACGATGGCGGGCAAGGCGGCGATCGACGATTGCGCGCCATCGAGCTGGCGGCCGCCGTGGTTCGAGACGATCAGCGCGTCGGCGCCGCTGCTTACTGCCAGGCGCGCGTCTTCCGCGTCCATGATGCCCTTGATGATCAGCTTGCCGCCCCAGCGCTGCTTGATCCATTCCACGTCCGCCCACGACAGGCTCAGGTCGAACTGCTGCTGCGTCCAGGCCGACAGCGACGACATGTCGGACACGGACGTGGCGTGGCCGACGATGTTGCCGAAGCCGCGCCGTTTCGTGCCCAGCATGCCCGCCACCCAGCGCGGCTTGGTGGCCATGTTAATGATGTTGGGAATGGTGAGTTTCGGCGGCGCCGACAGGCCGTTGCGCAAGTCCTTGTGGCGCTGGCCCAGCACCTGCAAGTCCAGCGTCAGCACCAGCGCGCCGCACTTGGCGGCCTTGGCGCGGTCGATCAGGCGGTTGATGAATTCGCGGTCCTTCATCACGTACAGCTGGAACCAGAACGGCTTTGTCGTGTTGGCCGCCACATCCTCGATCGAGCAGATGCTCATCGTCGACAGGGTGAACGGTACGCCGAAGCGCTCGGCAGCCTGGGCCGCGAGGATTTCGCCATCCGCATGCTGCATGCCCGTCAGGCCCGTGGGCGACAGGGCCACCGGCATCGAGACGTGCTGGCCCACCATGGTCGAGGCCAGGCTGCGGTTTTCCAGGTTGACGGCCACGCGCTGGCGGAACTTGATCCTGGCGAAATCGCTGCTGTTGGCCCGGTACGTCGATTCCGTCCAGGAGCCGGAATCGGCGTAGTCGTAAAACATGCGCGGCACCCGTTTCTGGGCCAGCACGCGCAAGTCTTCGATGCAGGTGATGATACTCATGCGTTTCCTCGGTCGATGGCAAGTCGAACCATGATCGTGCATTTGCCCGCAATTGTCTATCCGGCGGGCAATGCCGCCGGACCTGGCGCCACACTTACCAGGCGCGCGCGCCGAGGATTTTCTCGCCCAGTTCGCTCAACTGCGCCTGCGGATAGCGCAGCTTTTCCTTTTCCTCGGGGTCGCCGGGAAACGCATAGCCTTGCGGCGCGCTGCGCTCGCGCCAGCTTTGCACGCGCCAGTCGCGCAAGGTTTGATTGTCTTCCTGCGCTGGCGTGAAGGAAATGTATTGCGCCAGGCGCACCTGGTCCGCCGACGTGTTCGGGCGGATGCCATGCGCCAGCAGGCTGTTAAAAATCAACAACTCCCCTTTCTTCATGGCGATGAATTCCATCGGGTACGGCACCGTCGCCAGGTCCGGCTGCCACGGATTGCGGTCCAGGGGCACGGTCTTGCGCCACGCCAGCAAATTGTTGAACAGTTCCGGATAGCACTGGAAACCGCCGCTGTCGGGCGAAGTGTCGGACAGGGCCAGCACGCCCTGCACGTTGACGGGCAGCGGGTCCAGCGTGGTGTCTGCATCCCAGTGGATGAAGCCGCCGAACTTGCGCTTGCCATTGTTGGGCGTGTTCAGGTTGGCACGGTCGATGGTCACCCACAAATCCTGGCGGTCCCAGATGTCGACGAAGGCGTCGTAGACGCGCTGGGTCTGGCGGTTATCCCACAGGGTCTGGTTGTGGTAGGCCTCGACCATGCCCGAACCGTTGAGCTCTTTCATCGCGTGGTCGCGCAACTGGTCCCGGTTCCAGGTGGACGCATCGTGCTGGTCGAGTCCCTGGAATTCCCACAGGAAATCCGTCGTGCGCTGCACCTGTTCTGGCGGCACGGCATCCTTGACGATCACATAGCCATAGGTTTGCCAGTGCAGAAAATCGCTGTCGGACAGCACGCGCAGCGGCAGCTGTTTCCGGATGTCGCGCAACTGCGTCTGTTCCGTGTAAGCCACGGACGGGTTGCCGGGGCGGCCTACGCCATATTGCGGGTTGACGTGCTGAACCTGGTTTTGCATCGCTGTCTCCTGTATTGGTGTAAGACAGATTGTGCGATGGAAGCTCGGGAGAAAATGCGTGCGCAGCAACCAATACTGGTACTATCCTGACTACCGACACGCTTCAAACGTCACAATGACGCCTTTATTCGAACAAGTCACGATACCGACGGGCCACTCCTGGGGCTTGCTGTGGCGCGAACTCGACACCATCCCCTTCATCTGGCATTACCACCCGCAGTTCGAACTGACCTTGACCGTCAATGCCCGGGGGCAACGCTACATCGGCGACCACCTGGGCGATTTCGAACCGGGCGACTTGGTGCTGCTGGGGCCGAATTTGCCGCACACGTGGTCGGCCAGCGAGCGCATCGACAGCGCGCAACCCATGCTGGCCGTCGTCGTGTGGTTTTCCCTGGAATGGGTGGAGCAGTTGGCGGCCTGTTTTCCGGAATTGCACAGCTTGCGGCAACTGGCGGCCCGCGCCGGCCCGGCCCTGCATTTTTCAGCGGACACGAGCGCGCGCAGCGCGGCCAGGCTGTTGCAGCTGCATGCGCTGCCCGTGCCGCAGCGCTTGCCGCTGCTGCTCGACGTGCTGCTGGACCTGGCGGCTGATGGGGACGCGCGGCCGCTGGCCTCGACCGCGCAGGCGGCGCTGCCCGACGGGCAGCAAAGGCGCATGGCCAGCGTGTTTGACTTCATGCACGCGCATTTTCGGGAAGAGATTGCACTGGAAACGCTGGCGCAGCGGGCGGCCCTGTCGCTGGGCGCCTTTCACCGCGGCTTCAAGCGCCATGCGCATTGCACGCCGGGCGAATACCTGGCGCGGCTGCGCATCGGCCGCGCCTGCCAACAGCTGATCGAAAGCGACCTGGCCATTGCCGCCATCGCGCAAGAGGCGGGCTACCGCAACCTCGCACATTTCAACCGCCAGTTCCGCGCCGCCAAGCAAGTCACGCCGCGCGCATTTCGCCTGCAATACCGGCGCGGCGCCAAACGCGTGTCGTAAAACCATTCGGAAACGAAAAAGGGGATCAGATTTTACAATCTGACCCCCAATATTCTGGTGCGGCTGGCAGGAATTGAACCCACGACCCCTTGGTTCGTAGCCAAGTACTCTATCCAGCTGAGCTACAGCCGCCTAAGACAAGATTATAGCAGGGCTTTGCAGAATGGCAAAGGGCGTAGCGGCGATATTTCACAATTGACGGCCACTCCTGTTTTGCGGCGGCACGCGTATCCCGCACAGTTATCTATTTCATCATGTTTATTTTTCAACTGCGGCGCAAAACCGACACGCACATTACTTCTTCATCATTATTAATGCATCCAAGAAAAATAAATTGCAATTGTTGGAAAACTTTGAGAATGTTTACTAGCAGTAATTTTAAAAAAAATACTAAGGGGATGTCATGAAAATGAATATGCGCCAATTATTGCCTCTGGCGGCCGCCTGCGCCGCCACCCTCATGCTTGCCGCCTGCGGCGGCGGCAGCAGCGGCTCCGCCGACCCGATTGCGCCCGTTGCACCCATTCCCCCCGTCGTGCCCGTCGTACCGCCGCCGGCCACGACGCTCAGCGGCACGGCCGCCGTCGGCGCGCCCGTCTCGGGCAGCGTGATCGCCATCGACAGCAAGGGCAAAGTATCCGTGGCCGTCAGCACCGGCGCCGGCGGCGCCTATACGCTCGACGTGGGCGGCATGACGGCGCCCTTTCTCCTGAGCATCACCGGCACGGCCGGCGGCAAGCAGGTGACCATGAATTCCATCGCCACCGCAGCGGGGCAAACCGTCAATATCACGCCGCTGACGGACCTGATCGTCTCCGCGGCATCGGGCCAGCCCGGCGGCATTGCCCTGGCCAGCGTCTGCGCGCCCGTTGCCAATGCCGTGCCGGCCGCCTGCACGGCGGCGCTGGCCAGTGCCGCGACCCAGCAACGGCTCGATGCGGCCATCGCCGCAGTCGTCGCCATGATCAAGCCGATTAACACCAGCAACACCAATCCGCTGACGGGCGCCTTTCTTGCCAACGGCACGGGCATGGATGCCGTGCTGGACCAGATCCTCGTCGCGCCCGCGGAAGCGCAAGGCGCCATGGCGACGGTCACCCTGATTGCCACCAACAGCACGCTGGGCAGCGTGACCTTGCCTGCCGCTGCCGGCGGCGCGTCGACGATACCCGCCGCGACGCCGCCATCGGATGCGGACCTGGCCAAGGCGAACGCCGCAGCCAGCGTCTTGCCGGAAATCCGCGCCTGCATGGCTTCGCTCAGTGCGCTGTATCCGAAGACGGGCTTTGTCGTGCCGTCGGCGGCAGCCGTGTCGCCGTTCATCGACGGCACGTTCAACATGGGTACGGCGGTGGGCAAGGCGGAAATCGTGTCGGCCCTGACCAGCACGGACCAGGCCGCCCATGCGGGGCTGACGATCGAAGCACTGGGCTTGGCCAGCGTCAACATGCAACCGTTGAGCACGGACGAAATTGCCGCACTGACCTCGTCGACCAGCACTTCGACGACGCGCGTGGCGGACTTCATCGGCAATCGCCTGGGCGCCGGGGCGACGGCCATCGCCTTCACCGCAGGCAAGCCGAGCAGCGCATGGGTGCAGCTGCGCATCGGAACGGATGCGGGCATGCTCAACTGGAAGCTGGTCAAGACGAGCGACACCAGCGGCTGCGCCGGCGGCTGGAAACTGGCCGGCAGCGGCCACCTGGACATGCACATGAATGCGCGCATCCAGCGCAGCCTCGATGGTGCAGGCGCAGCCAGCTTTGCGCGCGAATGGGCCGCGCACGTCGAGCTCGACACCGTGCTGCAGGAGAATCCGGCCATCAACAAGATCGATGTGCGAGGCCCCGGCCTGACGACATTCGGCGACTTCCAGACACCGGGCACGGCCGGCAGCAAACTGCAGCTGATCCTGCCAGCCACGGGCTACACCCACATGCGGATTGCCGACAGCAATGGCGCTGCCAGCGCTTTCTACAATAACGCCGAAGCGATCCAGAGCTGCCAGGACCTGGCCAGCCTGCCCGCCGGCACGCCGGGCCTGGGCGCCGGCACGGCCTGCATCGACGAAACGAAAGCGGCGCCTGGAAAAGTCTACGTCTGGACCCTGAAAACGCCGAACGGCGCCGTCAGCGCCTTCCCGTTCCAGATCAATGCCGTGCCGCTGTCGAAAGCGTTTGCCAAGGCAAACCAGGCCAGCCTGTTCGCCGCGATCACCAGCATCACGCCGGCAAAACTGTCGTCCATTGCGGCCGTGACCCTGCTCGACGGCGCGGTAACCTTCAACTACACGCAGTCTGCCACCTACGGTTCGAAAATGGATAATTGCGGCCTGTACCTGTTCAATAACGCCACGCCCGTGCTGAACGCGGAGCAAAATGCCGTTGGACAAGAAACCTCGTGCACGTTCACGACCTCGGGACTCAATGCCCTGGCGTCGAATGTGGCGGACCCGGCGCAGCCGGGCACCTCGCTGTTCAAGTTCACCGGCCCCGTGACGACTGGCGGACTGTGGGTGACCACCATCGTCCTGGGCAACCAGGCATCGTCGGGCCAGCCCTATCCGAACTGACGCGGCATTTGCGGACTGCAGCGCGCCGCGATGCCGGCGGCGCGCTGCAAGCGGCCGTTGCCATGGACGAAAAAAAACCCGGAAAGCAAGCTTTCCGGGTTTTTTCTTTACTGCTGATACTGGTGCGGCTGGCAGGAATTGAACCCACGACCCCTTGGTTCGTAGCCAAGTACTCTATCCAGCTGAGCTACAGCCGCAAACTCTGACACACTTCGCCGGACGGCGCGAAGCTTGAAACTTTCATCAACATGGGAAACCCGATGTTGGCAATACTGGTGCGGCTGGCAGGAATTGAACCCACGACCCCTTGGTTCGTAGCCAAGTACTCTATCCAGCTGAGCTACAGCCGCAAAACTTCTACAACATTCCATTGACAACATGGAGGTGAAAATTGTTACAACAAAACCAGGCAAAGTCTGATTTTCAGTATTCTGGTGCGGCTGGCAGGAATTGAACCCACGACCCCTTGGTTCGTAGCCAAGTACTCTATCCAGCTGAGCTACAGCCGCGCAGGCAAACATTATAGCGTATTCATTTCGCTTTGAAAAGTTCGATTTTTCAATCGCTTAGCTGATTTTGCAGAATACCGCCCCGCACCATCAACCACCTTTTCACTGCCAAAAGCTTCGGCCTTGCACGATGGATGTTCCTGCTTTCGCAGTGGCATCCAGCGCATCGAGAAGTTGCTGTCTCGAAAGAAGCGGGATTATAGGGACTGCTCCCCGCCCTGTCCAGTGCTATCTGCAAGCAATGGCAAAGTGACGGCGCCGGGGCGCGCAAGCGTGCGGTGGCGGCGCACCGCTTGGGGCTACAATAACAGGCAGGCAGGGGTGCTTGCGCTTGCGCCTCCATCCATTTATCCATGACGGCTGGCAGACCCCATCATGACGCATTCGAATGAGCTCAGCGACGGCAGCACGCGCTGCCAGAGCGCCGCCAGGCGGCGGCCCGTACGGCAAACTAACTGGTGCAGGATTTCCGATGGCCAAGCATGACCGCAAGCAATATCTGCTGCCCCCATCAGCGCCGCTGAGCCTGTCAGACGAGCGCCTGGCCAATTTACTGGAAAGCATTACCGACGGTTTCTGCCTGCTCGACCCCGACTGGACCATCCGCTACATCAATACGCGCGGCGCCGACATGTTCGCCCCGCAGCGCCCGCCTGACGCCAGCCTGGCTGGCCGCAGCCTGTGGCAAGCTTGCCCCGCCTTGCAGGGCACGGAACTGGAAGTGCAATACCGGCGCGCCATGGCGCAACAGCACAGCAGCAGTTTCGAGCTGCTGTATCCGCCGCTGGGGCGCTGGCTGGAAGTGCGCATCTTCCCTTCCAGCGACGGCTTGACCACGTACATCCAGGATATCAGCCAGCGCAAGGCGGCCGAGGAAAGCTTGCGCCAGAGCGGGGAAGACTTGCGCGCGCTGGCCAATTCCATCCCGCAGCTGGCCTGGATCGCCAGCTTCGACGGCACCATTGCCTGGTACAACCAGCGCTGGCACGACTACACGGGCACCAGCGCTGAACAGATGGCGGGCGACGGCTGGAGCATCGCCTACGACGTGCAGCACCTGCCGTCCATGCTGCAAGGCTGGAAGGCCGCGCTGCGCGATGGCGCGCCGTTCGAGATGGAGTTTCCCATCCGCGGCGCCGACGGCCAGTACCGCTGGTTCCTGACGCGCGCCAATCCCGTGCGCGACCGGGGCGGCCAGCTGCTGCGCTGGTTCGGCACGAGCACCGACGTCGACCAGGTCAAGCGCGCGCAGGAAGCCTTGCGCGATGAAACGCGCGTGCTCGAACTGCTCAACAACACGGGCGCGGCCCTGGCCGGCACGCTCGACCTGCCCGCCCTGCTGCAGGAAACCGTCGATGCGGCCACGCGCATCAGCGGCGCGCGCTTCGGCGCCTTTTATTACGACGAGGCGGGCGACATCCACGACAGCCCCGGCGCCCTGCCCGCGGCGCGCGCCGTCAACGGCATCAGCCTGCGCCAGGCCGAAGCCATCGCCACGGAACTGCGCCAGGGCCCCGCCACGCGCCAGAACGACTTGCTGGCGGCGCCCGATGCCAGCGCCGACGGCGCGCCCACCTTGCGCAGCTGCCTGAGCCTGCCCGTCAGCTCGCGCTCGGGCCTGTTGCTGGGGCGCTTGCTGCTGGGCCATCCGCAGACGGGCATGTTCAGCGCGCGCAGCGAACGCATCGTCTCGGCCATCGCGGCCCAGGCTGCCGTCGCGCTCGACAATACGCGCCTGTACGCGGCGGCCACGCGCGCAGCCGAAGAGCGCAAGGTGCTGCTCGACAGCGAACGCGAGGCGCGCGCCGAGGCCGAGCGCACGAACCAGCTGAAAGACGATTTTCTCGCCACCCTGTCGCACGAACTGCGCACGCCGCTGTCGGCCATCCTGGGCTGGGCCCAGGTGCTGCGGCGTGGCACGCGCGACCAGGCGGACCTGCACCGTGGCCTGCAAAGCATCGAGCGCAACGCGCGCGCGCAGGCGCAGCTGATCGAAGACTTGCTCGACATGAGCCGCATCACTTCCGACAAGGTACTGCTCGACCTGCAGACCCTCGCGCCCGCCAGCATCATCGCCTCGGCCATCGAAACCCTGCGTCCGGCGGCCGACGCCAAGCACATCGCCATCCACAGCAGCATCGCCAGCGATGCGGGCAGCATCACGGGCGACCCCAGCCGCATCCAGCAAGTGATCTGGAACCTGCTGTCGAACGCCCTGAAGTTCACGCCGCAAGGGGGACGCGTCGATATTGGCGTGCACCGCGAAGCGGGCCGCCTGGCCATCACGGTGGCCGACAACGGCGTCGGCATCCGGAAGGATTTCCTGCCCCACGTCTTCGACCGTTTCCGCCAGGCAGACGCCTCCACCACGCGCCGGCATGGCGGCCTGGGGCTGGGCCTGGCCATCGTCAAGCACCTGGTGGAGCAGCACGGCGGCACGGTCGCGGCCAGCAGCGCCGGCGACATGCAGGGCGCCAGCTTCACCGTGCGCCTGCCCCTGGCGACGCCGGCCGCGCCGGCGCGCCAGGCGGGCAGCGAGCGGGCCGCCAGCCACGACTTGCGCGGCGTCAAGGTGCTGCTGGTCGATGACGAAGCCGATGCGCGCGAACTGACGGAACGCATCTTGCGCGACAACAACGCCGAAGTGCATTGCGCCGGCAGCGCGGCGCAAGCGCTGCAACTGCTGGACCAGGTGGCGCCGCACGTGCTGGTCAGCGACATCGGCATGCCCGATGCGGACGGTTTCGACTTGCTGGCGCAAATCCGCGCGCGCGCTTCCCACGATGCGGCCAGCCTGCCCGCGCTGGCGCTGACGGCGTTTGCACAGCCGCAAGATCGCCAGCGGGCGCTGGCCAGCGGCTTCCAGGCCTGGGTCTCGAAACCGCTGGACCCGGCCGAACTGCTGGAGGCCGTGGCGCAGCTGGCGGCGGCGCGCATGAGCGCCACCCCGTCCTGATGGAACTTCCCTGCCCTAAAAAGATGATGCAAAGAAATACATAGTGCAGAACAAAATGACTATTTTGTGGTTTAGCCTTCCTACTTTCAGACGCGGCACTGTCCTACAAGCAACTAAGATCAAGTTTGCTACACTGAAATGCAGAAGCACACCTGCGCGGCAGGCAGGAGAGCGTCCGCCTTGGCTGTCATGCATGGCAGAAGCGAGTTCAAGCGCAGTTGTGCGCCCTATCTTGTTGCAAGGCGCTACTATCTTTCCAGCCCGCCGTCAGCCGCCCCGCCAGCCCGTTCGCTGCGGTGAAAGCCAGCGTTGCATAGACCGCATTAACCGAGACCCTACATGCCCAGCCAAGATGAGATTTTGAAAGCCAAAATTTTGGTCGTTGACGATTCACCCGACAATGTCGACCTGATGCTGGAAATCCTGCGCGATGCCGGCTACACCAATGTCACGGCTACCATGCGTCCGGCCCAGGTCTGCCCCCTGCACCGGGAACATTGCTACGACTTGATCTTGCTGGATCTGCAAATGCCGGAACTCAATGGTTTCCAGGTCATGAAAGGCTTGAAGGAAATCGAGCATGGCGGCTACCTGCCCGTGCTGGCCCTGACGGCGCAGCCCAGTTTCAAGATCGCCGCCCTGGAAGCGGGTGCGCGCGACTTCATCAGCAAGCCGTTCGACCTGATGGAAGTACACAAGCGCATCCACAACATGCTGGAAGTGCGCCTGCTGTACAAGGAACTGGCCCAATACAGCAAGCAGCAGCAGGAGCTGGCCCTGCACGACCCCCTGACGGGCTTGCCGAACCGGCGCCTGCTGGAAGACCGCATCGAGCACACCCTGCAGCAATCGGCCCGCAGCCGCGGCAAGTCGGCCATCCTGTACCTGGACCTGGACGGCTTCAAGGCCATCAACGACAGCTACGGCCACGGCTATGGCGATGAAATCCTGAAAATGGTGGCGGCCCGCTTGGTGGGCGCCTCGCGCAAGGAAGACACGGTGGCGCGCATCGGCGGCGACGAATTCGTCATCGTGCTGGGCAACCTGGCCGGCAAGGGCGATGCGCGCGAACCGGCGGCCAAGCTGATCGAAGTCATTTCCGAACCGTACTTCATCAACGACCTGACGTTGCGCCTGTCGACCAGCATCGGCATCGCCATCTACCCGGACGACGCCAGCACCGTCGAATCCCTGCTGGGCGCGGCCGACACGGCCCTGTATGAAGCCAAGCGCGCCGGCAAGAACCGCTTTTGCTGCTCGCCCCACGAAGTGATGGCGTCGCAGGTCAACATGCAGAAAAGCAGCATCCCCTCGATCGCCTGACGTTACGGCGCGCGGCACGTGAAAAAACCGGCAAGCCATCGGGGCAAGCCGGTTTTTTTATGGCCGGATACCCTACTTTTTGCCAGCCGTCACTTCATGCTGGCCCGCATGCTGGTGGTCCGTCTGTGCATTGACGGTTTCCGGCGGCACTTCGATGCGCGTGATGCCGGCATCGACGGAAATCGGGTCGCTGGCGGGAAAGGTCATTTCCACGGCGTCATCGAGCAATTCTTCCTTGGCCCGCTCTTCGCCGCTCATGCCCTCTTCATCGGCCAGGATGGCCAGCGCACTGGCCCATTTGACGAAGTTGAGGTTGGACAGTTCGCGCACGGTGGTCACGCCGAACGCCTGCTGCAAGGCCTTGGCATCCTTCGCGCTGACGCCGCGCAAGGCGCTGATGGGGGCATTAACGATGTCGCGGAAGCTTTTGTCGAGGTATTCCTTGTCGACGATGGTATCGATATTCATGGCATGTCCTTTCGTTTCAATAAGCGGGCCGGTGCTGCGCCCTGCGCCGCGGGGCGGCTATGCTGCACGGGAGAATGCATGGCCCCACTATGGCAGCGCGCGCAATTCCGGTATGTGCGCAGCCGTACGTAACGGCGGGAACGGTTCCACCATGACGCAAACGATAATAATGCCCATAACACAATAATGATGGGAGGAGATTAAAATTGCCGAAAAGACAGAAATTTTCCATCCATGCGCCTTGCGATGAAATCCTCATGTATGATCCACCACTGGAATTTTGGTCCTTACTTTTCACCATACACGGGGCGCTATGTCCGCACAAACAGATCCGAACAAGGAAGCGGCCCAGGCCGATGCGGAACGCGCCGCCGATCTCAGCGAGTTGCTGGGTCATGTCAATACCAGCTGGGACAATGAACGGCGCGCCCTGTCGCGCCAGCTGCACGACAGCCTCGGTTCCTCGCTGACGGCGCTGACCATGCATTTGTCGCTGCTGACGCAAAAGATGCCGCAGGAAGCGGCCTTGCTCGACCGTGCGGCGACCATGAAGCAATTGCTGCTCAATGTGATCGAAACCAACCGCCAGATGCAGATGAAGCTCTGGAACGACAAGCTGGAGTTTCTGGGTGTCAATGTGGCGCTGGGCGAGCTGGCCGCGCAATTTGCCGAACAGCACAAGATCACCGTGCGCTGCAGCCTGCCCGACGATGAACTGATTTGCCCGCGCAACGTGGGCGTGGCCCTGCTGCGCACCCTGGAAGAAGCGCTCAGCAACATCGCCACGCACGCCAACGCCACGGAAGTGGACATCATCATCGACGACAACGATGAAGCGCTGATGATGACCGTCAAGGATAACGGCAAAGGCCTGCCCGCCAGGGAAGCCGTGGAAATGAGCAAGCACGGCTTGCGCTCCGTGCGCGAACGCGTGCACTACCTGGGCGGCAGCCTGAACCTGACAGCCAATCCGCCAGGCGGCACGGCCCTGACCGTCGTCTTGCCGCGCATTACGCCAAAAGAATAATCTCCCGCGGCGGGCGCCCTGCCCGCCTCAACGGGGCAACGGCATGCCTTCTGCCGGCCACAGCAGATGCGCCCCCAGCACGTCGCGGCGCGCGCCATGTGCGTCCAGCTTGGCGCGATTGCCTTCCAGTACCTGCAGAAAATGCACGACACGCAGCACATCCGTCAATTGCGCCGCCAGCGCGGCATCGGCCGGAGAACCCGCCTGCCGCCATCCCAGCACCAGCAGGGTTTGCCAAATGTCGGGCAATGCCGCGCGCCAGCCGGCCAAGGCGAGGAAGGCGCCGACAGGCTGGCCCAGCGGCCCGCTGACCCGCGCCAGCAATTCCTCGCGCGCCAGCTCGCCGCGCCAGCCTTCGAGCTCGGCGCGCCACAGGGGAAAGGTGGCCAGCGGCGCCGGCAACGCGTCCAGGCTGCCGATGAAGCGGGCCTTGCCATAACCATCCATGCGGAAACGCGTCACCTGTCGCAAGCTTTCCTCGGCTTCCCCCCTGGCCCTGCAGGCCAGCAGCAGCTGGTAGAAATCGAGCTGTTCCGGGTCCAGGCCCAGGCTGTTCAAGCTGATGTAGCGATAGTCGGACTGGTCCGGCCTGGCGGCGCCGTGCGGCTGCGTGGGAGTGTCGTGCATGGTGGTCCTTGGCGTAAGGGTGGTGAGGGACGGCATCTTTCCCGAGTATAAAGTGTTTGCCGTGCGCGGCCCAGCATCGGCTACACTGGGCAGGCGCGCCGCCGGCGTGCACTGGTGACCGCCAACACATCGCAACGACAGGAGACGGCATGCAACGACTCGCAACTACCTTGCTGGCAGCGCTGCTGGCCATGGGCGCCGCCCAGGCCGCGGAAAAAACCGTGCCGCCGCCGGAAACCGTGGACAAGCTGGCCTGGCTGGCCGGCTGCTGGAACGTCGACGGCGCCGAACCTGGCTCAGGGGAACAATGGAGCACGGCCGCCGGCGGCACCATCCTGGGCACCAGCCGCACCGTCAAGGGCGGCAAGACGACGGCCTTTGAATTCGTGCAGATCCGCCTGACCGACCCGGGCCAGCTGGCCTACATCGTGCAGCCGTCGGGCCAGCCGCCCGTCATCTTCAACCTGCTGCGCCAGGACAAGCCGAATGAATTCATCTTCGCCAACCTGGACAACGACTTTCCGAGCCGCATCATCTACCGCCGCGACAGCGAGCGCATCCTGCATGCCAGCATCGTTGGCACCTTGAAGGGCAAGTTCACCACCATCGACTTTCCCATGACGCGGGGCCGCTGCGAAGCGGCGCCTGTGGCGCGCGGCAAATAAAAAGGCTCTGTCATCGGCAAGTAGGGGAAATGCCGGAATCTTCCGTTGGCTGTGCTGTCTGACTCTGCATATTCACAATGCAGGGAGCCGATCATGCAGCCAGCCGAATGGATCCGTTTTATCGCCCAGTTTGCTCGCCTGAACCGGCGCCAGCGGCAGGCAGGCATGGCCTTGCTGCGTGGC
>NZ_JAZARD010000003.1:0-1259091 GCF_036231885.1 Janthinobacterium sp. P210006
CGCGCTACCTGCCCAATTACCTGGGCTGGCGCTGGATACTCGACGCCAGGCGCATCCGCTCACCAGAAACATTATTGAAAGCAACGCTGGGAGCATTCCCACATTTGACGGTGACATAGCCAAATAAATCAGCTGTGTTTCAGATCAATGCCGGACCACCAGCCGCCGGGACCTTGCCGCAAGGTGACCGGCAGGGTTTCCGCCAGCGCCAGCAGGGTGGCAGCGCTGTCGTCGAGCGAGTAATTGCCCGACACGCGCAGCGCGGCGGCGGCCGGCGTGATGTCGAGGTAGCCGTGGTGGTAGGGCCGCAAGGCGGCCACGAGATCGCCTAGCGGCTGGTCGACGGCCACCAGCATGCCCTGCTCCCACGCCGTCGCCTGGCTTGCCGCCAGGTCCGGCAACATGCGCAGGCGTTCCCCGTCGAAACGCGCCGCCTGGCCCTGGCGCAGCACGCGCGCCAAGCCGTTGCCGGCGGGACGCACTTCCACGTCGCCGTGCACGGCCAGCGCCACGGTGCCCCGTTCTTCGCGCCGCAGCATCAGCGCGCCGCCCTGCGCCGCCACCGTGCCGTGCTTGCTGCGCAACAAGAAGGGGGTAGACCCCGCCGCCACGCGCGCCAGCAGCTGGCCCTGGCGCAAGGTGGCTTGCCGGTGTCCATGGCCGACATCCGTGTCGGCCGAGGAACGGGCGTCGAGGGTCAGCACGCTGCCGTCGGCCAGCGCAAAGCGGCCCCGCGTGGCCGTGGCCGTATGCAGGTCGGTGCTCCAGTCCGGCAAGAAAGGACTGCCGCGCAGCAGCCAGGCGCCGCCGAAGGCCGCGCCCGCCAGGCACAGGGCGCCCTGCAGCAGCTGGCGCCGCTGCCTGTCGTGCTGCGCGGCGCGGACCAAAGTCTGTCCGACGGCCCCCGCCCCGCCCGCCCCCTGCAGCGGGCCGACGCTGCGTTCCACGGCTTGCCCCAGGGTGCGCCAGGCGGCCGCATGGCGCGCATCGGCCGCCAGCCAGCGCGCAAACGCCTGGTGCTGGTCCGCATCGGCCTCGCCCGAACTGAGTTCGACCAGCCAGCCGATGGCGGCATCCTGTACGGAAGGGGCAGGCATCGATGCGGAAACGCTCATGCCGCGTCCGCGGCGGCCAGGCAGCAGCGCAAGCCTTGCGCCATGTACTGGCGCACCATGCTGGCCGACACGCCCAGTGCATCGGCGATCTGCGCATACGTGAGGCCGTCGAGCTGGCTCATCAGGAAGGCGCGGCGCGCCTTGACGGACAGGGTATCGAGCGCGCGCGACAGGCGCTCCAGCGCTTCGAGCAGCACGGCGCGCTCTTCCGGCGACGGCTGCACGGCGTCCGGCAGCTGGGCCAGGGTCGCGATGTACGCCTGCTCGATATCGCGCCGCCGCCACTGCTGCAGCAAGATGCTTTTCGCCACCGTCGTCAGGTAGGCGCGCGGCTCGCGGATGGCGGCCAGGCGCCCCGCATGCAGCACGCGCACGAAAGTTTCCGACGCCACATCCTCCGCTTCCGCCCGGTTACGCAAGCGCAACAGCAGGCGCTGCAGCAGCCAGCCCTGGTGGCCCGTGAACAGGCTGGCGGCCAGGGCGGCGTCATTCGAGGGGAAAGGCAAGGCAGACAAGGAGCGATCCGGCGATATGAATGATAATGATTCTCATTATATTGCAGAGACTGGAGGATGTCGCGCAATTTTGCTATGGTTGTCCTGCGCGAACAACGCTCCCAACCTTTGAAAGCACTGCCCGTCCATGTCCAGCCTCCCGATAGACGCCCTCTCCGTGATTGCACGCCAGTGCATTGCCGCTAGCTGCCTGCAGCGTTTTTGCCGGCGCCATGGCATCGGCCATCCGGCCCTGTCCGCGTTCACCGATCACGTCTGGAAGGTGGCGCAGCTCGGGGCCGGCGATTTTGCCGCCTGGCAGCAAGGCTTCGCCTGCCTGCCCATTACGGGCATGGGCGACCCATGGCCGGACGACGCATGCCAGGCCGTCCCCGGGCATCTGCGCGACACCTTGACGCAGCTGGTGCAACACGTGCTGGAAACGAGCGCATCGACCTGGTATGGCGACGATCTGCCGGCAAGCAGGCGGCAGCTGGAAGCGGTCTTGCGCATCTGCGGGCAACACGGCGTGGCCGTGCCGGAGCTGGAGCAATATACGCAACACGATGCGTCACTGCGCGCAGGCTGGGGGCCGGCCCTCACGGACGCGGAAGTTATCGCCTGGAAAGCGCTTGTTTAGCTAATCCGGGCGCGCAGTGACATGCCGCGCCGCCAGCTGCACTTATTCCAACTTGAACAAGACATTCACGCTCTTCTCCAGTGCGATGCTGCCCGGCGCGCGGACGGCCGACGAAGGTTCCGTGGGAGGAATAAAGGGTGGTGGCGCGAAACCCTCATTGCCGGCATGCATCAGCGTGCGCTCCAGCGATTGAAACGACGCTTCCGATATGGCCATGACGGAGACGATCTTCCGGTTGAACGATTTGGCAATGCGCGCCGCCTTCGTTTCCGCATCCCTGGCAGCCTTCAGGTCCAGTTCAGCGACCAGCGCGTCGTGCGCGCTGGTCTTGAATTCCGTATCCATCCGGGTGATGTTTTTCATGCCGGCCAGCTCCGACACCAGCGGCGTCCATGCCGCCAAATCCCGGACCCACACGCGCAGGTTGCGGTTGATGACATACATGGGCGGCGAATCGCGTTTTTCCCTGCCTGAATAATCGAGCGTGCGCATGATTTCGGAAGCCTGGATATCCGCCTGCGCAATTTTCACCTTGCCCAGCAACTGGAAGACCTCGGCGGTACCGGCATTGACCACGCCCAAGGTTTTTGCCGCATCGGCGCCCCGGCTGGCAACGGTGATCTCCATGACGGCCATGTCCGGCGGCACTTCCACCTGGGCCGTCCCTGTCTGGAAAATGAAGGGATAATCGGGCAGGGACGAGGCCTGGGCGGCCATGTTCAAGGTAAAAAGACCCACCACCAGCAACAGTTTGCGCTGCATGCCACTCCCATATGTTCGTTGAATGTTTCGACAATATAGCAGTGCAGGCACAAAATCCCAATAGCCGGCCCCGCTCACGCAAGCCGCGACGATTCCGGCAATTTCGCCAGCAGCTTGTCCAGGGTCACCGGATACTCGCGCACCCTCACCCCCGTCGCGTTGTAGACAGCATTCGCGATGGCGGCCGCCACGCCGCAGATGCCCAGCTCGCCTACCCCTTTCGCCTTCATGGGCGAGGACATGGGGTCCGTTTCATCTAAAAAGATGACGTCCTGGTGCGGGATGTCGGCATGCACGGGCACTTCGTAGCCGGCCAGGTCGTGGTTGACGAAGTAGCCGCGGCGCCGGTCGACCACCAGTTCTTCCATCAGGGCCGCGCCCACGCCCATGGTCATGGCGCCGATCACCTGGCTGCGCGCCGCTTTCGGGTTGAGGATGCGGCCGGCCGCGCACACGGCCAGCATGCGGCGCACGCGCACTTCGCCCGTGTCGCTGTCCACGCCCACTTCCACGAAATGGGCGCCAAACGTCGATTGCTGGAATTTCTTGTCGAGATCGCCGTATTCCATATGGTCTTCGGCTACCACGTCGCCATGGAAGGCGGCCGCCGCCAGGGGCACGCTGCGTTCGCCCTCGCTCACTTGCCCATCCGAAAAGCGCGCCTGGCTTTCATCAAAGCCCAGCTTGCCCGCGATGGCCTGGCGCAGGCGCACGCACGCCGCATACACGCCGGCCGTGGCACTGTTGCCGCCCCACTGCCCGCCCGAACCGGCCGACACGGGGAAATCCGAGTCGCCCAGGCGCACGACCACCTTGTTCAAGGTCACGCCCAGCATTTCCGCCGCCGTCTGGGCAATGATGGTATAGCTGCCCGTGCCGATATCCGTCATGTCCGTTTCCACCGTGATCACGCCGTTGCCGTCCAGGCGCACCCTGGCCGCGGACTTCATGACCAGGTTGTTGCGGAACGCGGCCGCCACGCCCATGCCCACGAGCCAGCGGCCGTCGCGCCGCGCGCCCGGCTGCGGCTGGCGCGCCTTCCAGCCGAACTCCACAGCCCCCGTGCGCAGGCAGTCGATCAGGCGGCGCTGGGAAAACGGCCTGCCCGGTTTTTCCGGATCCACTTTCGTGTCGTTGAGGATGCGAAAGACGATGGGGTCCATTTTTAATTTATCCGCCATCTCGTCCATGGCGATTTCCAGCGCCATCAGCCCCGGCGCCTCGCCCGGCGCGCGCATGGCATTACCTTCCGGCAAGTCCAGCACGGCCAGGCGCATGGCCGTCATGCGGTTCGGCCCCGCATACAGCAGCCGCGTCTGCATCACGGCCGTTTCCGGCTGCCCCCCTTTCAAGTCGCCGGACCACGATTCATGGCCGATGGCCGTGATCTTGCCGTCGCGCGCGGCGCCGATGCGCACGCGCTGGATGGTGGCGGGCCGGTGCGTCGTGTTGTTGAACATCAGGGGCCGCGTCAGGGCTACCTTGACGGGACGCTGCGCCGCGCGCGCGCCCAGCGCCGCCAGCAAGGCTTCCGCGCGCACGAACAGCTTGCCGCCGAAACCGCCGCCGATGTAGGGCGAGACGATGCGCACCTTGTCTTTCGGCACGCCCAAGGTGCGGGCCAGGTCGCCCCGGCCCCAGTCCACCATCTGGTTCGCCGTCCAGACCGTCACCTTGTCGCCGTCCCAGGCGGCAATCGAGGCGTGCGGCTCCATCATGGCATGCGACTGGTCGGGCGTCGTGTAGCTGGCGTCCAGGCGCACGGGGGCATTCGCATACGCGCCCGCGAAGTTGCCCGTCTTGCTGTCGGGCTTGCCGTCCTTGGGCTTGACCGCCGCACTCCTGGCCTGGGCCAGGTCGAAGGCGCCCGGCTGCGCCACATATTTCACGTCGAGCAACTGCGCGGCCGAACGGGCTTGCTCGAACGTTTCCGCCACCACCAGCGCAATGGCCTGGTGGTAATGCTGGATGTCCGGGCCGCCCAGCAGATTGGCCGTGTTCATCTTGCCTTTTCCCAATTTCCCTGCCGATGCCGCCGTCACCACGGCCAGCACGCCGGGCGCGCGCCGGGCCGCACCCGTATCGATGGCATCGATGCGGCCCTTGGCAATGGCCGCGCCCACGACATAGCCGTAGGCGGCGTGCGGCGCAGCCTTGTTCTGCTCGTACGCGTACGGCGCCGTGCCCGTGGTTTTCAGGGGGCCGTCGATGCGGTCCGTGGCGCGGCCCACGACTTTCAGTTGGTCGATGGGATTGGTGGTGGCCGGTGTCGTGAATTTCATGGTCTAGCCCTTCCGTGCGGATGCTTGCGCCATCACGGCCGCAATCGTGCGCTGCGCCAGGATGAGTTTGTAAGCGTTGTCGGCCGTCGGTCTGGCGCCGGCCAGCAGGCGCGCGCTCACGGCGGCGGCGCCGTCGGGCATCGATTGCTCCGCCGCGGCCACTCTCCACGGCTGCGGTGCGACGCCGCCCAGGGCCAGCCTGCCCGTGCCGTCCGGCAAGATAATCGCTGCCACGGACACGAGCGCGAACGCATACGAGGCGCGGTCGCGCACCTTGCGGTAGATGTGGATGCCGGCTACGGGCCGCGGCAGGGTGACGCTGGTGATCAGTTCGCCCGGCTGCAGCACCGTTTCCCGCTGCGGCGTGCTGCCCGGCAAGCGGTAAAAGTCCGCGATGGGGATGCTGCGCGTGCTGCCGTCGGCCCGCACCGTGTCGATGGCCGCGTCGAGCACGCGCATGGCCACGGCCATGTCGCTGGGATGCGTGGCGATGCAGGCGTCGCTGCCGCCCAGAATGGCCAGCGGCCGGCTGAAGCCGGCGATGGCCGAGCAGCCGCTGCCCGGCACGCGCTTGTTGCACGCCTGGTTCGTGTCGTAGAAATACGGGCAGCGCGTGCGCTGCAGCAGGTTGCCGGCCGTCGTCGCCTTGTTGCGCAATTGCGCCGAAGCGCCGGCCAGCAAGGCGCGCGACAGGACTGCGTAATCGCGCCGCACGGTGGCATGGGCCGCCAGCGCCGTGTTGCGCACGAGGGCGCCGATGCGCAAGCCCCCGTCCTGTGTAGCTTCCACTTTATCCAGGGCCAGGCCATTGACGTCGATCAAATGCGCGGGGGTTTCAATCTCCAGCTTCATCAGGTCGAGCAGATTCGTGCCGCCCGCGATGAAGCGGGCGCCCGGCGTGCGCACGGCGGCGGCCGCCGCTTCGGCCGGCGTGGCGGCCTTTTCATAGCTGAACACTCTCATGCCGGCCTCCCCGCCACTTCCGCGATGGCTTCGATGATGTTGGAATACGCGCCGCAGCGGCAAAGATTGCCGCTCATGCGTTCGCGCAATTCTTCCGGCGTCGCCTGCGGCGGCGCGTTCAGGTCGACGCTGACGTGGCTGGGAATGCCCTGGCGGATCTCTCCCAGCGCGGCCACGGCCGAACAGATCTGCCCCGGGGTGCAGTAGCCGCACTGGTAGCCGTCATGCGCGATGAAGGCCGCTTGCATGGGATGCAGTCTGTCGGGCGTGCCCAGTCCCTCGATGGTGGTGACCGTGGCGCCGTCATGCATCACGGCCAGGGTCAGGCAGGCATTGATGCGCTGGCCGTCCAGCATGACGGTGCAGGCGCCGCACTGGCCGTGGTCGCAGCCCTTCTTGGTTCCCGTCAGGTGCAGGTGTTCGCGCAAGGCGTCGAGCAAGGTGGTGCGCGTGTCGAGTTCCAGGCTGCGGCGCTGGCCGTTGACGTCGAGGCTCACCTGCATCAGGACGGGCGGCGGTGCAACACCGGCCTGGGTGGACGCAGTCACCGCTTCCGCGGCGCCCGCCACGCGGGGCACGGCCACGGCCGTGGCCGACAGCGCGCCGGCGATCAGCAAGCCGCGCCGGCCCGCATTGATGTGATTACACTCTGTCATGTCGCGCTTCCTCCTGGCTGTGGACTGGCTGGGTGGGCGCATGCAGGCCCGAAGTGCCAGTCTGGCAGCAGCAGATGTACGCGTCTGTACGCGAACGAACGCAGATCAGCCGTCAGCCGCCCATGTGCGCTGGTCCTTTGCGCAAGCGCAAACTGCGCCGCGGCGTGCCGACTCCGCCCAGCGCCGCGTAGCCCGTGTGGCGGGCGCAATGGTCGAGCGCCTGGCGCAAGGCCGTATCGACGTTGCGCAGTGACATGTCGTGCCGTTCGGCCACTTCCTGGCGGGTCAGCTCGTCCACGCGCAGCGCTTCGAGCACTTGCCGGTGGCGCCGCGGCAGCAGTTCGACGGCCTGCGCCAGGCGGCGCACGTCGGCCTGCAGCTCGGCCAGGCGTTCCGGCCCTGCCGCCGTATCGGCGAGGAAATCGACCAGGCCGGCGGCATCATCCCCGTCACGCTCGTCCGCATACAGCCAGGCGCGGTTGCGGCGCAGGCTGTCCACGGCCGCGTTGCAGGCCACGCGGAACACATAGGCGGCGGGGCTGTGCGCCAGCGGCGCGCCATCGCCTGCCGTCCACGCGCCCAGGCGCAGCCAGGCGTCGTGCAGGCTGTCGCTGGCCAGCTCGGCGCAGCCCAGGTGGCGCGTCAGGCGCCGGTGCAGCGCCGCGTAATTGCCTTCCAGCACCGCCTGCAGCCGGGCGCCCTGAGCGGGCAACGATGGCGGCGGGGCCACATCGTTGGCCGCCCGCAGGCGGGGCCGGATGGCGGGCCGGTACCAGGCCATGCCCGCATGCCCGCCAGCGCCCGGCATGCGCAAGGGCAAGGCATCGGCCGCCTTCGCCATGCCGGCCATCATGGCGACAACCTGCTGCGCTCTTGCGCCGTCAGCTGGCGCGTGGCCGATTCCGGCAACGTCCCCAGTCCCAGCACGCGCACGGCGCTGCGGGGGTTGTAATCGGCCGCCTCGATGCGTGCGCCATCCTGCGGTGCCGCTTGCGCGCTGTCGGGCGGCGCCTCGCTGCCAAAGCCCAGCACGCGCACCGTGAACACGGATGGCTGCGCGGAACGGGTGGCGGCGCGCTCGCGCTGCACCACGTCCTGCGCCGCCGCCGTGGCCTGGGAAGCGGCCGCGCTGGCGTTCGTCATGGCCGCCACGTTGACGGACGCCACCGTCGGCATGCCCTTGGCCTCGCCCTTGACCTGGATGTTGGCTGCATTCATCACTTTCAGCGCGGCCAGGTTGACGTTGCCCGAGACGCGGATGCCCGCCTCGCCCGCGTCGATGGTGCCCAGCGGGGCCAGCAAGTCCACGTCGCCGGCCGGCACTTCCGCGATCGGCGCCAGGGTGGCGATGCCGGCGCCCGTGCTGGGCACGTCCGACGACAGGGTCACGTTGCCCCAGTTGTCATACACGCGCTTGGGCGGCGTGTAGACGATGGTCGACTTTGAACCGCGCCCCGCGTTGATGTCGCCCTGCGACGACCAGCCGAGGATGTCGCCGCCAAACGTCGTCATGATGCGGCTCTGGCCCAGCAGGATGCTGCCGTGCGAGAACAGGTCGATATTGCCGCCGCCCTTGGTGATGACGCCCGAGGTCGACGGGGGCGCCTCGCCTTCGATGCCCAGCACCTGCTTGCCGCCTGGCGTCAGCAGCTCGATATCGCCGCCGAAATTCGTGTGCACGTAGCCGCTGCGGGGAACGATGCGGTCATAGTTCAGCGAAAGCGGATTGTAGGCGGCATACGTGCCGCGGTACATGACGATATCGCCCGCATACGACATCGCCTTGCCGCTGGCGTCCGTGGCCGGCGCCAGGCCCGCGATGGCGTTGCGGCTGCGCAAGAAGCTGCCATAACGCGAGCTGTCCGCATCGTTGTATTCGCGCCCGCCCGCCTTCAGTTCCGCAAAATACACGGTGCGGGCGAATACGCGCTGCTGCGGCTCGGGCAAGGCGAGATAAAAGGCCAGCGCTTCGGCCGCCGTGCCCTTGAAGCCGTAGCGCTCACCGAGCCAGGTTGCCAATTCGCTGTCGTACGCTTTCACCACCTTGCCCGCCTGGTCCGCCAGCGGCACGCCCTTCTGCGCCACGTTCGCCGGGTCCAGATACGGCTTGACGAAGCGCAGGTAATCGAGGCCGGCCGCCCCCACGCCTGCCTGCATGGCGATGCCGGCGCCCGGACGCTTGTCTCCCGTCACGACGGGACCGAGGCTGACGACGCTGCCCTTGTCCTGCATCAATATGTTGCGGCCCGCGCTGATGTCCAGCGTGCCGGGACCGGCCACGTTGAAGGAACTGCCCAGGATGTCGCGCCCGGCCGAGACCACCGATACGTCATATGCATTGTTGTGCACGAAAAGGTTGCTGAGAATCCTGAAGCGCATCTCGCCGGCGGCGGTGCCATCCAGGGCTTCCAGCTGCGCCGTGCCGCTGCTGACGATATCGCGTCCCGCCTTCATCCACACGGCTTGCCCTCCCTCGTACCAGGTGATGCCCGCATGCGCGGCATCGGTGAATTCGATGATGCGGCCGCTATTCACGCCCACCAGGTCGCCCGTGGCGGCATAGATGCGGGCGGCCTGCGTACCGCTGTTCGCCGGGCCGGACGAGGAATTCGGTCCAAAGGCAAACAGCGGGAAGTTCCATTTCGTTGCTGGCGTCCCCTTGCTTGAGATATTGGCAGCCAGAGGATCGGTCACGTAAGTCCTGATATCCCAGCCCGTAAAGCCAGGCTTGAACGGCGTGACGATGCTGTCGGCGGCAGCACTGGACTGGCTGACGGCATAGCCGCCCGCATAGATGGAATCGCCGGCGAGCCACTGCAGCTGCGCATTGGGCGATGGCGCCAGCATCAGCGGATCAGCATAACTGGTGGCGGCAATCGCGTCGACAACTGCTTTGCCGTAATACAAGCTGCCATGCGGCGCCGCGGCCCGCACGATGGACGGGTAGACGATGGCCAGGTCGGTGGCCGTGCCAAGCGACCCGCTCAGGGGAGTCATATTGCCGCCGGCAGAGAACAGGTCGAGCGCCGTGCGCGGCGTCCACAGGCTGAACCAGCTGTAGCCATAGCCCTGCTCTCCGGACGGGCCGGTGAATGGCGTGGCATTGGGCAGGGACACGCGGCCGGGGTCGGCCACATCCTGCAGCGCCTGGTCGCCCAGGGTCGCCACGCTGAAGGTGGCGTCGCCGGGTACCAGGAGCATGCCGCCGCGCGGCGTGGCACGCGTGGCCGTGAAGGCGTCATAGGCCCGCGTTTCCAGCGGTACGTGCTGGGTAGGCTGCGAACCGTACTGCAGCGCCAGGCTGCCCAGCTGTGTGGCCGACGTTTCCGCGTGGCCCCGCAAGTCGACCAGCGCGCCATTCAGATAGCCTCCACCGGGCGTGCTGGCGGGATTGAGCGCACCGCCCACGCGCAGGTCGAGGTCGCCGCCGCCCGTCAGCAGCAGGCTGCCGTCGGCCTGCACGCGGCCCGTGCTGCCCACGGCCAGCAGCAAGCCCTGCGAACGGGGATTGATGTTGGCGTTATAGGAACTGCCCGTCAGCAGCGTCTGCACGCCCGCATCACCCGCCACCTCGGCGCGCACATTGCCGCCGCCCAGGGTACCGAAGCCCGTAAAACCCAGCACGGTGTCGGCCAGGGTATCGCGGCGCATATAGCTGCCGAAGTTGATCCACCACGCCGTCGGCTGGGCCGGGCCGCCCGTGGCCACGCCGCCGCTGCCCTGGCGCCACAGCCAGTTGCCCACCGGCACCGAATCGGCCAGGCCATCCTTGCTGACGGGACGCTCGTTGTTGGCGCTCGAGGCGTTGAGCAACGAGCCGCTCAAGTTACCCGCCACCTTCAGCAGCAGATTGCCGCCCTGGTCCGGATACCATGCCCGGTAGATGCTGTCGGTGCCGCCATCGACCAGGCGTTCATGCGCGCCGTCGGGGTTGCCCAGCACCGTACCGTTCGCATTGCGCGAGCGCGGCAGGTTGTACGGATCGCCGGCCACCGTCGGCGAAGACGACATGCCCGCCGTGTACACGCCATACAGGCTGTCCACGCGCAGGTCGCCGCCGCTGACGAGGTCCAGGTCGCCCGTGCCCGTGCGCAGCACGCTGTGGCGCAGGCTGCTCGCCTTGTAGTCGAACGTGGGGTTCGGCGTGCCGCACCAGGTGGGGTTCTCCTCGCAAATGGTGGGCCAGCCCAGCGCCACCGGATCGAGCAGGTCGCCCTCCTTGGTTTTGGGGTCGGCAAACTCTTCCGCGCCTACTTTGGTCCACACGTAGGACACCCTCAGATCGCACCAGCTGGGGGTGTCGGCGCAGAACGTCGCAATCGTGGTGCCGTTCTGATTGAGAAATTCCTCGGAAATCGGTTCGCCCGCCACGATGCCTTCGATGCCCTGCTCTCCCGCTTCCTTGCTCCAGTACTGCACGCCCTTCGGCGGGACCAGGATGCCGTACATGCCGTAGTGGCTGTCGGCCAGGCGCAGGGTGCCGTGCGCGGGATGCGCCTGCACGGCGCGCGTGTCGGCCCCGTCCAGGTCGGCGCCGGCCACCAGGCGCATGCCCCACGCTTGCGAGCCTTCGGCCAGCATGGGTGCGATGGCCCACAGCTTGCCCTGGCTGCCCGCCACTTCCGGACGCAGCTCGATGGCCGCCACACCGGGCAACAGCTTGACGTCGGTGCCGGACGGGATCAACGAGCCCACGGCCAGCGCCAGGTTGCCATCGAGTACGAAGACCGAGCGTTCACCGGCCACGCCAGGCAGCGCCACGCCCTTGGGCCAGGTCATGGCGCTCACTTTCACCGCTTGCTTGAGCACACTGCCGGCGTCCAGACGCATGCCGGCGGTGAAGGTCTGCTCCGTGGCCAGCAAGGTGCCGGCCGCGTGGACGATATTGCCGGCACTGTCGCGCACGGCAGCCGCCAGCACCGTACCGGCCGGCACGGTCATGGCCTGGTCCAGGGTCACGGCCACGGGCAGGCGCGTATTGGCCATCAAATTGAAACCCTTGATGGGCAGGTCATAATTGAGCGCGATGCCGCCCGGGAACAGCGTGCCATCGGCCACGGTCACGCCCTTGCCCGGCACGATGACGTCGCTGCCATTGATGTCGCGCCCCGGCAGCAGGCGCCAGCCGTTCTCGTCCTTGGTGGCGGGCGGCGGCGCGAAGCCGTCGTTGATGCTGCCGTAAATATTCAAATCGCCGCCGGCGCGCAGCAGCAGGCTGCCCACCTCGCCCGAGCCGCGCACGGTCGTGCGCTGGAAGCGGGGATTGAGGCTCGCGTAGCGCATGCCCGACAGATCCAGGTCGCCCTGCACCACCAGGTCGCCGTCCGCCGTCTTGCCGACGATATCGACGCCGGGACGCACATGCAGCGCATCGGCATACGCGGCCGTGGCCAGGCCCGCCAGTTTGCCGTTGCGCAAGGCCGTATTGGCCAGCGCCGCATCGATGAAGGCCGTGCTGTCGCCGTGCTTGCTGTCCAGATACGCCTGGTTGATCACCTGGTAGGGGCGGCCGCTGGCCGACAGGTCTTGCACCGGCTGTCCATTGGCGCCCGGCACTGTGGCGTAGGCCGCGTCGTCGTAGCGCTGCATGGCGTTGACGGCGATGGATTTCGCGCCGCGGATGGTCAAGCCGCCGCCGGCCGCAATGGCGATGTCGCCAAATGTGGCGGCGTCCGCATCCGTGCGCGCGCCGCCGCTGCCCAAGCGCGGCGCATACAATTCCACCGTGCCGCGCGCGGCGCCGTCATATTCGCCCTTGCCCTTGCCCGCCACGGCGGCCGTGCCGTGGCGCACGTCGATCTGCGCGCCGCCGGCCAGGTTCAATGCGCCCTCGCCCGCATTCAGTTCCACCGTGGCGCGGTTCGGGCTGTCGATGATCTTGCCATAGCTGTCGACGCGCAGGACGGTGCCATGCGCGTCGAGCACGGCGTTGCCGGCCAACGTCAATCCATGCTTGCCGGCCAGGCGGATGCTGCCCACGCGCTCGCCGCTGGCATCGATCACGCCTGCGACGGCGAGACTGCCATTGTCGACGGACACCTGCACTTCGCCCGCCTTGACCTCATTGCCGATGGTCAAGTCTCCCCGTTTCAGCTGGAAGCTGCGCGCGCCCGTCACGCCGCCTTCCGTCAGGCGCTGGTTCAGCGACGCGAACTGGCTGTCAAGCTTGCCGCCCGCGCCCAGGGTTTGCGCGCGCACGTCCACGCTGCCCTTCTTGTACGGCACCATGGTGCCGCCCGCGTCGTAGCTGCCGCTGGCGCCGCCCAGGATCTTGCCCTGCAAGTCCACCATGCCGGCAGCGCCGTCGAGCGCCACGGCCTTCAGGCTGCCGGCGCGGTTGTTGTCGGCCGACAGGTCGATCACGCTCCCGGCACCCTGGCGGATGTCGCCGGCGCGGCTGTCCAGGGTCACGTCGCCGCCCCAGCTGTATTTATCCACGTCAAAGAAAGTGCTCTTGCGGCCCGCCAGGTCGAGGCGGGCGCCGTCCGCCACGGTGATGTCATGCTGCGCGCTGACGGTGAGCTCGCCGCTCGGCAGCACCACGGCCGTGGCCACGCTGACGCTGTCGCCGTTCAAGCTCAACTGAGCACCGAGCCCATCGTTGTTCTTGACGGGCGCGGCCGGCGCCACGCCGGCCGGCGCCGCCACCGTCAGGGCGCCGCCCGCCGTGTAGCTATGCGTGGAACCGGCCTCGCCCGTCAGCAGCGGCGTGATGATGTTCAGTTTGCCGCCGCTGTACTGGTAGCCCTTGCCCGTCTCGTAGCCGTCCTGCGCCTGGTAGACGGACAGGCTGCCCTTGTGGTTGGCCGTGACCTGTCCGCTGGCCTTCAGGTTGACATTGGCAAAACCCAGCGCCAGGCGGTCGAACGAGGCGACGCCGGCCGGCTGCGTGAACGGGCCGAAACCGAAATCGATGCGCTCCGCCTCCAGGTTCAGGGTGCCGCTGCCCGTGCCGGCGCCGTGCGTGATCACATTGCCGGCCTGCGACAGGGCGCCGCCCCAGATCAGCTTGGCCGTGCGGATGGTGGCCACCGCGCCGTCGTCGCCCTGGCCATACATGGCCGGCGTGGTCAGCACCAGGCGCTCCAGGGTGGACTTGCCCGTCGTCTTGTCGTAGGTATCGAGCACCACGTCGCCATAGAAATTGACGCTGTCGGCCGCGCTCAGCATCAACGCCTGCAGGGCCGGCGCGCCCGTGCTGGTGTCGCCGCGCAGCAGGCGCTCCAGCACGCCCTGGTTCATGGCCAGGCCGCTGGAACGCGTGCCGCTGGCCTGGGCCGCCGCCAGCGCCTCGCTGCTGCCCATGTTGATGGCGCCTACCGCCAGGCTCAGGTTGCGCGTGCCGTAGCGGGCCGAGTTGTCCAGCTCGAAACTGCCGTTCGTCGACATCAGCAAGGTGCCTTCCGAGTACAGGCTGGCCGTGCCGGCGCAGGCGTCGCCGCACACGCCGATGCTGATGCCGCCGCGCGCCGAACCGCCGACAGGGACCACATTCATCAAGCCGTTCGAGGCGGCCAGCATATGGATGCCCTCGTTGCTCTGGTAGATAAAACCGTCGTTGGAGTCATAGGCGGCCTTGCCGCGGCCCACCGTGTTGATGCCCGCGCCTGGCGCAACATCGATCAGGCCGGCGGTCAAGTCCGTATTCCAGGGATCGCGCGCCAGCAGCATCACTTCCGGCGCCGCCAGGATGGCGCCGCGGCGCAGGTAGATATTGTGTGCCTGCGCCGTGCCAAAACTGATGTAATTACCGCCCTGTCCGTAATTGATGATGGGCGTGGAACCGATGACGATGCGCGCCGCGCCCATCGCGTTCAGGCTGCCGGCATGCAGCGTGACGCCGTCAAAACCCGGCGTGGCGGGCGCGCCGTCGGCGATGATTTCAAGATCCTCTGGGCCGCCCGCGATCACCGACACGGTGCCGCCGAAGCCGCCCGTGGCCGCGCCGAACTTGCCCGTGCCCTCGAACTGGAAGGAGTCGATGCCGGCGCCGGGCGCCAGTTGCAGCTTGAACGTCTTCGCATCGGCCGGCAGCAGCGCGCGGGGAATGCCCCGCGTTTGCGCGTCGGCCAGGGCAAACGCCGTATAGCCCATTTCGTTGTACTGCGAATACGTGCGCAAGACCTTGGCCGGCGTGAGTATCAGCTGGCTGGCCAGCGGCGCGCGGATATCCGTGCCCGCGATCGACAGCGTGCCGGGCGCTGCCCAGGAACCGTTGCGCAGCGGCTGCGCCGGGGCGCCGCCACTCGCCTGCCCCGCCAGGCCGTTCAGTTCCACGCGGAAGGCGCCCGGCAACAGGGCGTAGGTCGATGGCATCAACGTGTAGGTGCCGGCGGGCAAACCCGGCACGCCGCTGCCTATCGTCACCTGCCGGCCCACGACCGGGTCGGAAGCGGCCTGGTCGCCGCCCACGGGCGCCTGCGGCGCCTGCACGCCCGGCACGATGGCGTACACGGGATTCGTCGCCAGGCCCGGCAGGACAAACCCGCCGTTCGCCCCCACTTGCACCAGCGGATGGTAGCGCGCATCGGTGGAGCCGCCGCGGCCGGCGATGAAGCCGGCGCCCGTCAGTTCGCCGCCGCCCGACAAGTCCAGCAGCGCGCCCGGCTTGACGGCCACGGCCACACTGGCGATATCGACGCCGATGCGCATGGTGCCGTTGACGCTACTGCCGCCGACGCCGAGAAACTCCGTCTTCTTGCCATCGACGTTCCAGTTCTGGCCATCGGCCGTGCCGCCATACGGCATGACCATGCCGGCGGCGCTGACGGAGGTGATACTGCCAGGCAAGAAATTGATGCTCAGGCTATTCTCGTCCGCGCGCAGGCTGAGGCCCAGGTTAAGCAGGCCCAGCGGCGCGCGCACGATGCCGCCCTGCTCGATATGGGCGGCGCCCAGCTGCAGCATGCCAAAGGCCGAGTACGGCACGGCGGGAATGCTGTCCGTGCTGCGCGCAATGGTCAGGCTGCGCTCGGGATCGTAGACGATATTGCCGTTTTTTATATCCATGCCCACGCGCACGGCAGCGCCGGCGCCCGTGGCCGGATACATCTGGGCCACCTTGAGGGTCATGTCGCCCGGCGAAGACAGCACCGTCGACGGCTGGTTGCCATCCCAGCCCAGCGGCGACAGCAGGAAGCGCAGGTCGCCGCGGCTGGTCAGGCGCACGTCGTTGGCCACGACTTCGACCATGCCGCGCACGTCGATCAGGTCGCCCGCTATGCTGATCTGGCTGGCGACCGGCGACTTCCCTGCGCTGCCGGGCGTCGTATAGAAATCGCGGCCGGCCGGCTTGATGCTGGCCAGCCGCACATACGGCGCCGCCACGCTGACCTTCGCGTCGGGCGAACTGCCGGGCGACAGCACAGGCCCGCCGTACAGCTGGAAGCTTTGCCGCATCGTCAGCGACACGTCGCCATCGAAGCTGGCGGCGCCCAGCAGGGCCAGATTGCCGAAACCGCCTGCCTCCACCTGTTCCACGGAAAAACGGCCATGGCCGTACTGCAGCGCCTGCGGCCCGTCCTGGGCCGCTTCCCGCGCCGTCACACCGCCGGCCAGATCGCTGGCCGCCTGGCGCTGCGTCAGCCGCAGCTGGCGGCCCTGCAGCACCTTGGGCGTGGCCAGCACTTTCAGGTATTCGGGCGTGCCCGTGGCCACGGACAGGGTGCCGCCCGCCGCGCCCGCGCCGCCCGCCCTGGCCCGCAGCTGGCCATCGAGGTACAGGCCGTTGTTCGACGCCAGCGCGATGCTGCCGCCCGCGCTGGCCACGTCGATGGCGTCGCCATTGACGTCGAGCACGGCGTGCGCGCCGGACGCGTCGAGCACGGCGCCGTCGCGCACGACGACGAACAGGCTGGCCGCCGAGGTGCTGCCCTGCGCATGGTCGATCTCGCCGCCGACGACGATGCTGCCGCCATCGACCACCTTGCCGTAGCGCCGACCCTGCGCGTCCGTGGCGCTGACGGCGCGCGATGCCACGTCGAGCACGGCGTTGTCGCCGATCCAGATGGAGCGGCCATGGCCGGCCGCCTCCACCGCCTCGGACACGGGCTTGTCGACGCCCACGCCGCCCAGGCTGATCTTGCCGCCCCATGCGTTCAGGCGCCCTTCCACCGTCAGCTGGCCCACGCTGGACAGCTTGATGGACTGGCCCGCATCGACGCTGACCACGGCATTCTTGCCCACCAGCAACTCGGCGATGGCCATGTCGGCCGCGCCGGACTGGATATCGCCCACCTGCACGGCCAGGCTGGCGCCCTTGCGCTGCGTCAAGGTGCCCTTCAGCGGATTTTCCGTGACCTGTTCCGGCGTCCACAGGGCCAGTTTTTCATTGTCCACCACGCGCAATACCGGCATGCGCACGTCCACCTGCGTGCCGTCCGCTACCGTCACGCCCTGCTTGCCGACCAGGCTGTAGCTGGAAAAACCCTTGTCGAAGAAGCCGCCGTCCAGCTGCAGGGCACCCGCGGCGGGTTTTTCAACGTTGCCGATCATGATCTTGTTGGCCTGCAATTCCAGCTTGCCGCCGCCCGCCACGCCGTGGCCGCGCACTTGCGCGCCCTCGCCCAGCACCAGGTCGGCCTTCGGTCCGTAGCTGGCCAAGGTCACGTTGCCGCCCTTGCCGCCCTGCTGTTTCGCCTGCGCCAGGATGGCCGCGCCGGAACTGACGTCGACCAGGCTGCCATTGCCGATGCGCACGTCGCCATACGTTCGCAACGATATGCTGCCGCCGTTCATATAAGGCAGGCCGGCGGCGGCCAGCGGGTCGCGCAGCACGTTACTGAGCAAGCCGCTGGTATCGAGCGTGACGCCGTCGGCCAGCACCAGCGTGCCCGGGGGCACGCCCGGATTGACGAAGGTATCGAGCATGCCCAGCGAACCGATCTGGTTCAGCACGTTGCCGGCCGCGATGCTGCCGCCACGGCTGCGCAGGCTGGCATTGATGGCCACGTCCTTGCCGAACAGGGTGATATTGCCGCCATCGGCCACCTGCAGCGCGCTGTCGACGGTGATCGCGCCCTTGGCGGCGATGCGCAGGGCGCCCAATTGCTGATTATTCAGCAAGGTGGTGTCGAGCAGCAGCTTGCCCTCGCGCTCAGTGGACAGCACGCCTGTCACGTCGAGGCCGGCGGCGATGCCGTCCTGCACGCGCGTCAGGCGCACCTCGTCCATGACGGCCGACAGCGCATGCTGCAGCACGCCCGTGCGCTTGTCGAACATGGGCTGATACTGGCCCACGATCAGCTGGCCCCGCTGCGCGGCCGCCAGCTGCGACTGCTGGTAACCGTCCAGCAGCGCTTGCGGCGCCTGCGCCTGGCGCTCGCCCTGGAAGACGTCGCCCGCGATGCCCCCTTCCAGCACGGCCGATCCCGTGGCCACCACCAGCTTGCCCGCGTCGCGGCCCACCGTGTAGCCGTTTTCCAGGCGCTTCTGCGCGGCGATCAATGGATTGGCGTAAAAGGCGCTGGCATCCTTGCCCCAGCGCGCGTGCTCTTCCTCGTAACCCTTGTACACGCCCGCATACGCAAGGTCCGCGGGCGCGCTGCCGGCCTCATATAGCTTGCCGTCCGCGCCTTTCAGCCAGGTCTGGCGCAGCGCGCCCGTCTGCACGTCCAGGGTGCCGCCCGACAGGTTGATGCTGGAGCCAAGCTGTGTGACGACGTCCTTGCCGCCGAAGCTGACCGTGCCGCCCTGCGCCATCCATTCGCTGACGGAATGGCCCTGCGTGCCCAGGTAACCGGCCACTTCCAGCAAGCCGCCCGCCGTGTACCAGCGGTCGCTGTCGTAGCCGTTCGTGCCTTTTGGTACGAACACGAGCTTGCGGCGGTCCACCCAGATATTGTTGTTGATCAAGGCCTTGCCGTCGCGGTTGACGGGCGCATCGCGCTGCTCGTTGCCCTGCACGTTAATTTCGACATTGTTCGCTTCCATCGCCACCTTCACGCCCACGGCGCCGGAGACGTCGAGCTGCGCGCCGTCGCGCAGCAGGCTGCGGCTGGCCGCGTTGACGGCGATCTGGCCGCCCGTGGCCAGGGTCAAGGAATCGCCCATGAATTCCACCGTGCCGGCGCTGCCGATCTCGATGCGCGACTGGTCGCGGCGGTCGTTGACGGCGAGGATATTTTCCGTGGACGTCACGGCCGGGCCGCGCATGGCGTCGCGCTGGCTGTCGAGCGCCGTCGTCTTGCCGTCGTCCTCGACGAGGATGGCCGTGGTGGCGCCCCGTCCCACGGTGACGGCCGCGTCGCTGCCCAGCGCGTTCAGGTGAATGGTGCCGCGCGTGGCCGTGGTGGTGGACGCGAGCAGCACGCCGTCCTGCTGCACCGTGCGCCCGGCCAGAGTGACGTCGCCTTCGCGCGCCTGGATCAGGCCCGTGTTGACCACCTTGCCCGCCGTGCTGCCGGCCGCGAACTGGGGCGTGACTGCGCTGCCGCGCGTGGTCGACAGGGGATTGCCGTCCGTGCCCACGCCTTTCTTGATGGCGAAACTGTCGCCGGCGGCCAGCAGGGCCTGGCCTTTCGGCGTGCTGATTTCTCCCCCGTTGTGGACTTCCTGGCCCAGCAGCATCACGTAGCCGCCCCCTTCCGTGCTGCCCTTGGGCGCATTGCTGGCCAGGCGCGCGCCCGCCTGCACCTGCACCTTGCCGGCCGCATCCGTCAACGTCGTGGCGCCGGCCGTGCCGGCACTGTAGATGCCGTTTTTCTGGAATTGCGCATCGCTGATGCGGGCCGCGGCCGCCACCAGGCTGCGCGTGTCGACCTGGCTCGTGCCCGTAAACACGATGCCGTTGCGGTTGACCAGCAGCACCGTGCCATCGGCCTTGATCTGGCCCTGGATCTGGCTGGGACGCGCTTGCGGATCGTTGACCCGGTTCAGCACGGCCCAATCCTTTTGCTGCTGGAACGTCAATGTCGTGTCCTTGCCGACGTTAAACGTTTCCCAGTTCAGGATGGCCTTGTCCGCCGTCTGCTGCACCACCACGGCCGTCTTGCCCGCCGCTACCGTCTGCACGGGCGCCTGGGCATTGAGCCAGCCGGCCGTCAGGCTGTTGGTGTCGACCTGCAAGCCGCCCTGTGCCAGGCCATTTGGCGCACTGGCGCCGCCCGCGGCAGCCTGGCGCGCCTGCGCCTGGGCCGCTTGCTGGGCGGCGATGGCGCGCGCGGCCAGGTTCAGGTTGTTGAGCGAGCGCTGCAACTGCGCATTTGCCTGCTGTTGCTGGCCCTCGGGCCGGCTGCCCGGCGGCAGCGGCTGGCCATTCGGCAGCCGGCCCGAGGTGGCCGCCGTATTCTGCGCCGCGCCCTTGGCCGCGAACCAGCTGCCGCTGAACGCCTGCTGCGCACGCGCGGGCGTGGCAAAGGCGCCCGCCATCAGCATGGTGGTCAGCGCGTAAGCGAGCGGCGTGAGCCGCAAGCGGCTGCCCAGCGTGGAGGACCGCTGCGCGCCCGTGTCGACGTTTGGGACTGGGCGCTGGGCAGTGTGAAGCTTGGTCATGGCAATGGTTTCCTGGCTAGAGAGAAGGGAACGGAGCCTGGCGGTAGCGCAAGCGTCCATGCCTCCATGACGTAGCTGGACGGCGGAAGGGATAATGTTTTTTGAAAAATATTTTTATCTGCCCTGCCGCAGGGCAAACGGATATCAGCTGAGCAGCACGATGCCGCCAGGCAGGCTGGTCATTTGCGCGCCGTACAGGTCGCGTATCATCGCCAGCGCGCCATCGGTTTGCCCGATGGAAAAACGCATGCGCACGAGGCGGCGGCCCAGCTCGGCATTGCGCAGCAGCACGCGGCCGGGCCGGTAGCGGTTGATTTCATCGACCACCTCGGACAGCGGCTTGCCGACGAACGACAGCGCGCCCGTACGCCACGCGCTGGCCTCGCCCGCAGGCGCGGCCGTGACGGCTTGCGCGCCCCCGTCGTCGTACACCAGTTGCTGCCCCGCATCGAGGGTCTGGCGCCGCTGCTGCCAGACCACGTCCACGGCGCCCGCCAGGCAGGTGACGCAGACGGCATCGCCCGTGTGGCGGATATTGAAACGGGCCGACTGCGCCAGCAAGCGCCCTGCCCCCGCCGCCACCGTCACGGGCTGGCGCGCGCCGCTGGCGAGGATTTCCGCTTCGCCGCCCAGCAGTTCGATCGATTCCGGCGCCAGCACATTGATGCGCGTCTGCGTATTCATCTGCACCGTCATCTGCTGCGACAGGGCCACTTGCCGCTGTTCGCCCGTGCCCGTGCGGTAGTCGGCGCGCAATTCCTGCAGCGATGGCCAGGCGCCCAGCGGCGGACGCAAGGCCAGCACGGCCACGCCGGCCGCCAGCGCGCCGCCCAGGAAGGCGCGCCGCCCGGGACGCGCCGGAAACGCCAGCACGGCCGCCCGCTGCGGCGTGGCGGCGGCGCGGCTCAAGGCGGGATCCAGCGCCTGCCACACTTGTCCCAGCTCGCGCCAGGCGCGCGCATGCGCGGGGCTGCGCGCGCACCAGGCGCGCAAGGCGTCGGCGTCCGCCTGCGTGAAATCGTCGCCGCGCAGCCGCGCCCACCAGACGGCGGCTTGCTGGCCGATGGCGGCATCGCCGTCGGCGGTTTCGGAAGGGGCGCGTGGATCGCGGTCAGGAGCAGTCATGAGATTCATCAATATTTACGGCGGCCCGACACATCGCTGCGCTGGGCGGCCTCGGCGTCGGCCATGCACGTTTTACAGTGTTGCATGGCGGCCTGCAATTCTTTCTTCACCATCGCCACGGAAATGCCGAAGCGCTCGGCGATCTCCGCGTTGAGCAAGCCATCGACCCTGGCGGCCGTCAGGATGGCGCGGCGGCGCGGCGACAGGTCCGCCAAGGCCGCGTCGAGCGCCTGCACGTCGAGGCGCGCCGAGACGATGCGGGCGGGGTCGCTGATGTCGTCGCCCGTTTCGTCGGCCATGTGCATCAGCTCTTCGCGTTCGCGTTCCGTGACGATGATGCGGTCGCGGCGGTAGGCATCGGTGGCGATATTGGCGGCCATGCGCAGCAGATAGGCGTCGGGATTATGGACGGGCGCGGCGGCGGGGCCCGGCGCCACCATCGCTTCGAGGCGCAGCCACGTTTCCTGCAGCGCATCGGCCGCATTGTGCTTGCAGCCGACCACCCGTTCGAGGCGCCAGCGCAGCACGGCGTAACGCGAACTGAGGTGGCGTTTCAGCTTGGTGCGCAGGTCGGGCATGCTCATGGCGCCGCCCCTCCCGGCGCGCTGGCGGCGCAATCGACTTCGCTGCCAGGTCCTTGCGGCAGCAGCAGGATCGAAACGGGCTGCGGCATCGATGGCAGCGGCGCCGCGCCCACGCGCATGCCCAGCACCAGGCGCGCGATGGCCGTGTCGCGCGCGCGCAGCCCCGTGCTGTCGAGCAGGTGCACGCGGTCCACCACGCCGGCGCGGTTCAGGTATAGCTGCAGCGCCAGCCGGTAGCCGCCGGGACGCGTCTGCGCCGCGCGGCACAGCAACCCCAGCAGCACGTGCTGCAAGCGGCTCACATAGGCCGCATGGTCGCCGCCGTTCTGCACGGCGCCCGGGATGTCGGCGGCGGCCACGACGGCGGCCGGCGGCAGCTCCGCTGCGGCGGCGGCTGTGCGTGCCGGTGCGTACACGATGACGGCTTGCGCGTCGGACAGGCGCGATTGCAGCCCCGTGCCCGCCAGCAAAACTTGCAGGGCCGCGCCGGGCGCATGGGCGCCGCGCACGGCGGCCGACTGGCGCTGCGCGTAGCGCTGGTCCATCAGCACGGCGATGCCCGTGCGGCGGCTGTACAGGTCCAGCGCGTCGCCCAGGTTTTGCGCGGCAATATCGAACTGCAGCACGGGGCCGTCGGCGGACTGCGCCCGCACGGGCCCCACCGCGGTCAGGAAGCCCAGCAGAACCAGGTATCCCGCCAGCGCAAGCACATGGACGGATGCCGGGCTGCCTGTCATATCGCTATCGTGTCGCTATCGTGTGAGGGTGGAACCGCGTGGAAACGAGGTATTGCCAAGTAACAATTCTTGCTTCAACTGCAATAGCCTACACAGCAAAAATGACGGCTTCGTGACATGCTTGCGGTCAATAAATTTCGCCATGCGAGACGTCTGCCCCAGCAACGATTTCGGCTACACTGGCTGTCACATTCCCATTCAGACGCCTGATGATCGAAAAGAATCTGCCCGAGCTGGTCATGCTGAAGCGCCTCATCGACGAGGGCGGCAGCCACCTGGAAGTGGCTGCGCCCTGCAGCATCGCCATGGATGGGCGCGAGTTTCCCGTGTACACGATTGCCATGGGCAATCCCGGCCCCGACGTGCCCGTGCTGGGCTTTTTTGGCGGCATCCACGGCCTCGAGCGCATCGGCACGCAAGTGCTGCTGTCCTTCCTGGAAAGCCTGGTCGCGCGCCTGCGCTGGGACGCCACCCTGCACCAGCAGCTGGAAACCATGCGCCTCGTGTTCATGCCGCTGGTCAACCCGGGCGGCATGTGGCAAGCCACGCGCAGCAATCCCCGCGGCGTGGACCTGATGCGCAATGCGCCCCTGAGCGCGCGCGAAAAAGTGCCGTTCATGCTGGGCGGACAGCGCTACAGCGCCCGCCTGCCCTGGTACCGGGGCGCGGCGCACGACCCCATGGAACTGGAAAGCCAGGCCGTGTGCGACCTCGTCGAGCGCGAACTGCTGTCGCGCCAGTTCAGCATCGCCCTCGATTGCCATTCCGGTTTCGGCTTGCGCGACCGCATCTGGTTTCCCCACGCGCATACCAAGGTGCCCATCGAACACCTGGCCGAAATCGGCGCGCTGGAAGAGCTGTTCAGCCAGAGCTACCCCAACCACAACTATGTGTTCGAGCCGCAGAGCCGGCAATACCGCACGCATGGCGACCTGTGGGATTATCTGTACCTGAACGGCACCAGCCATACGGGCCGCGTGTTCCTGCCGCTGACCCTGGAAATGGGTTCCTGGCTGTGGGTCAAGAAAAACCCGCGCCAGCTGTTCAACCGGGTCAGCATGTTCAACCCCACGGCCGCGCACCGGCTGCAGCGCGTGCTGCGCCGCCACCTCGTGTGGTTCGATTTCCTCATGCGCGCCGCCAGCAGCCACGGCCGCTGGGTGCCGGAAGGCTTGCTGCGCAAGGCGCAGCGCCGGCGCGCCCTGGCGCAATGGTATGAATCATGAGCGGGCCGCCCACCTGGGTCCTGCTGCGCGGCCTGATGCGCGAACAGCGCCACTGGGGCCACTTTCCCGCCACCCTCGCGCACGCCTTGCCCGGCGCGCGCATCGTCACGCCCGACCTGCCCGGCAATGGCACGCGCCACCTGCAAACGAGCGCCACGCGCGTGGCGGACATGGTGGAAGACTGCCGCCGGCAGCTGCTGGAACGGGGCATCCCCGCGCCCTACCACTTGCTGGCCCTGTCGCTGGGCGGCATGGTGGCCGTGGAATGGGCGAGCCGTTACCCGCAGGAAATCGCCCGCTGCGTGCTGGTCAACACCAGCATGCGGCCCTACAGCCCGTTTTACCGGCGGCTGCGCTGGCAAAACTACGGCGCCCTGCTGCGCCAGCTGCTGCTGGGCGACCCGCGCAGCCAGGAAGCGCTGATCCTGCGCCTGACGAGCCGCCGCCACGGCGCCGGCAATGCGGCCTTGCTGGACAGCTGGCTGAGTTACCAGCAGCAATACCCCGTCAGCCGGCGCAATGCGCTGCGCCAACTGCTGTCGGCCGCCCGCTACCGCGCCCCCGCCAGCCGGCCCGCCATGCCCGTGCTGGTGATGGCGGGCGCACAAGACCGGCTGGTCGACCACCGCTGTTCGCAGCGCCTGGCGCGCGCCTGGCAGGCGGACTGCCTGATCCACGGCGATGCGGGCCACGACTTGCCGCTCGACGAAGGTGAATGGCTGGCGCAATCGGTGGCGCGCTGGATCGGGGTGACAATGACGGATAATGGCGAACAAAACACAGTACAGTCAACATGCGGATAACGGAACGTGAAAACCACCTGGCGGCGCTGGCGCAGGCCGGCGTACAGGATGACATTTTCCCAGGCGCGGCCTGGGCCTTTGGAACAGTCGACCACGATATGCACGACGGCGTGGCGGGCGCAGCCGGGCGGCTCACGCCAGAGCCCGCCAGCGCCGCCATGCAGGTCGACACCCTGTTCGACATCGCTTCGCTGACCAAGGTCGTCAGCGTCTGGCCGCTGGTGGGCTGGCTGCTGAACCGCCGGCGCCTGCGCCTGGACGACCGCCTGGCCGACCTGCTGCCCGGCACGGCCGGCTACGCGCTGGCGCCCATCACGGTGTTCCAGCTGCTCACCCATACGGCCGGCTTGCCGCTGCGCGCCCGCCTGCGCGCCAGCTATGGCGAGGTGTACGACGATATCGTGCGCGGCGTGCTGCGCGAGCCGCTGGAAGGCACGCCGGGCCAGGCCGTGGAATACACGGACCGCGCGGCCCTGATCCTCGGCTTTGTCATCGAGCGCTTGCTGGGCATGCCCCTGGACCAGGCGTTCGACGAGCACGTGCTGCGGCCGCTGGGCATGGCCGCCACGGGCTTCGGCCCCCTGCCCGCCGCGCATGGCGCTCTGGTCGCGCCCACCGAGTATTGCGAGCAGGCGGGCGCGCACCTGTCCGGCGTCGTGCATGATTTTTCCACCCGGCTGCTGGGCGGCGTGTGCGGCATCTCCGGGCTGTTTTCCAACGTGCCCGACCTGCAGCGCTTCCTGCGGGCGATGCTGGCGCCGCAGGCGGGCCGCCACGGCGAGGTGTTTGACGCCGGCTGGGTGCGCGACTCGCTGACGGTGCAGACGGGCGCCCTGACGCCGTCGCGCGGCCTGTTCTGGCACCCGGCGGCAGGCACGCTGGCGCAGGACGACGTCTGGTGCCATCTGGGTTTCACGGGCACGGCCATGTGGCTCAGTCCCCGGCGCGGCCGCTATGCGGTGCTGCTGACGAACAAGCTGTACTACACGCGCGATTCCGCCAGGGTCAACGCGCTGCGCAGCGACTTCATGCGCAGCGCATTCGACCTCTGACGCCGGCAGCTTACAGCCGCAGGCTCACGGCAATGGCCAGCAGCAGCGCGCCGGCCGCCGCCAGTAGTGCGCTGTTGAAACTATGCGACTGCGCATACAGGCTGCCGGCCAGCACGGGGCCGGTGATCTGGCCCACGCCATACACGACCGTCATGATGGCCATCATGTTGGCGCCCGCCTTGCCTGCGGCCCGCTGCGCGGCCGGCATGGCGATGGTCACCGTGCCTACAAACGTGCCGCCGACGAGGATGGCGCTGAGCAGGTAGCCGGCGGCCGACGGCGCCAGCACGGGCAGCGCCACGCCCAGCGCCTGCAACGCCAGGTTCAGCCGCAGCGCCCGGCGCGTGCCCAGCCGCTCATGCAGCCGGTGCCACAGGAAACACGAGGGCGCCGCGCCCAGGCCGAACACGGCCCACACGTGGGCGGAATTGAGATTGGGCAAGGCTACGCCCACCAGCACGGGCAGATACGTGGCCGTAACGATGTAGCCGAGCCCTGCCAGTCCGTAGATCAGCACGAGCGGCCACGGCGCCACGGGCGCCAGCGCCGGCGCAGAAGCTGGCGCCGGCGGCGCGTTCGGGCTCGCCTGGCCGCCGGCGGCAATGGCGGGCGCGGCCGCCAGTCCCGCCAGCGCGGTGACGCCGGCCAGCAGCAGCCACATGCCGGCACTGTGCCAGCCCAGGTACGATGCCAGCACCAGCAATTCGGCCGACACGGCGATGCCCGCCCCCACGCCCGCATACAGCAGCGGCGCGCCGCGCGCGTGGCGGCGCCGCTCCAGCAGCCACAGCGAGGCAGCCACCATGGCCAGCGCGCTGAAGACGCCCGCCACGCCCCGCACCGTCACGATGAGCCAGACGGGCATGGACAAGGCCAGCACGCCCAGGCACAGCGCCGTGCCGGCCACGGACCACAAACACAGCCGGTGCGCGCTGTGCGCCCGCGCGCGCATGGCCAGGATGGCGCCCAGCAAGTAGCCAGCATAGTTGGCCGAGGCGGCCAAGCTGCCGTCGCGCAAGCTCAAGACGCCTTCGCCAACCATGTGCGGATAGATGGCCGTGAAGGCAAAGCGGCCGAAGCCCATGCCGATGGCGAGGATGGCCGCCCCGGCGATGGCCGCGCGCAGCCTGATGGCCCCGCTCACGGCGCCGCCGCGCCGAGTTGCGCCAGCAAGTGCTGGAACGCGGGCACGTCGAAGCCCGCGCGCCACACCAGCACGGTGTCAATCTGCCCTGCAGGCAAGGTTTTCAAGCTTGCGGGCGCGTCCGACAGCGCCAGCACGCTGGCCGGCAGCAGGGTCACGCAGGCACCCGCCGCCACGCAGGCGATCATGGTGTGATACGAACTCATTTCCTGCACCCGCCACTGCGTGCTGCCGGCCACGCCCAGCAAGTCTTCCGCGATGCCGCGGTAGGTGCAGCCCTGGAGAAACGCCGCCAGCGAACGCGTGGCCACGTCCGCGGCCCGCCGCGCCTGCGCTTCGCTGGCCGGCAGCAGCAGGCACAACTCCTCGCGCCACGCGGCCCTCGATGCCAGTCCCAGCTCCTCCAGCGCGGCGGCGCCGCCGAACGATGGCGGCAAGGCAACAAACGCGCAGTCGAGCAAGCCCGTGCGCACCTGCTCGATCAGGGGACGCGACGGCCCCGTGCTCAACGCCAGCCGCGTCGCCGGATACCGCGCGTGATAGGCGGCCAGCAAGGCAGGCAGGCGGCTGGCCGCCGTGCTTTCCATGCTGCCGACGCGCAAGGTGCCGCCCTCGCGCCCGCCCGTGACGACATGCCGGGCCTCGTCCGCCAGCGCCAGCAGGCGCTGTGCATACTCGAGAAAACGCTCGCCCGCCGCCGTCAGGGCCATGCGCTTGTTGGTGCGCACGAACAGTTCCGCGCCGACATCGGCTTCCAGCTGCTGGATGCGCGTGGTGACGCTGGACGGCGCGCGACCCAGGCGGGCAGCGGCCTGGGTGACGCTCAGTTCACTGGCGACCGAGCAAAAAATCCGCAATGATTCCAAATCCATCGTATTCTCTTTTTGAAAATGATTATGGTATTATATTCTCAAAATACGAATCAAATGCAGCATCCTCAACTTCATGAAGGAATCATCATGACTTCATCCCAGCCCTTCCTCGACCGCCTCGGCCTGCAATACCCCATCATCCAGGCGCCGATGGCGGGCGTCTCCACGCCGCGCATGGCCGCTGCCGTCTCGAATGCGGGCGGCCTGGGCTCCCTGGCCATCGGCGCGGGCACGGCGGCGCAGGCGCGCCAGATGATCGCGGACACGCGCGCGCTGACGGACAAGCCCTTCAATGTGAATGTGTTCTGCCATGCGCCGGCCGTCAGGGATGCGCGGCGCGAAGCGGCCTGGCTGGCCCATCTGGCGCCCCTGTTTGCGGAGCTGGGCGCGGCCCTGCCCACGCAGCTGGACGAGATCTATCAAACCTTCATCGGCCATGCTGCGGCATTCGACCTGCTGCTGGAACTGCGTCCCGCCGTCGTCAGCTTCCATTTCGGCTTGCCGGCGGCGCAGCAGATCGCGGCCCTGCGCCAGGCGGGCATCTACACGATGGCCACGGCCACCAATGTGCGCGAGGCGCTGCTCATCGAACAGGCCGGCGTCGACGCCATCGTGGCGCAGGGCGTGGAAGCGGGCGGGCATCGCGGCGTCTTCGATCCGCAGGCGCAGGACGAGCGCCACAGCACTTCCGTGCTGCTGCGCCTGCTGGCGGGCAGCACCGCCCTGCCCCTCGTCGCGGCCGGCGGCATCATGGATGGACAAGGCATCCGCGCGGCGCTGGACCTGGGCGCCGCGGCTGCCCAGCTGGGCACAGCGTTCGTGCTATGCCCGGAGTCGGCGGCCAATGCGGGCTACCGCGCCAACCTGAAAAGCGGGCGGGCGGCCAGCACCCGGCTAACCAGCGTGCTCTCGGGCCGCCTGGCGCGGGGCATGGTGAACCGCCTGATCGCACATGGCGAAGCGCCGGGCAGCCCGCCGCCAGCCGACTATCCCGTCGCCTACGATGCCGCCAAACAGTTGAATGCAGCGGCCAGCCTGCGCGGCGACAGCGAATTTGCCGCGCAATGGGCTGGCCAGGGCGCCCCGCTGGCGCGGGAAATGGGCGCGGCGGAACTGGTGGCCACCCTGGCGCGGGAAATGGCCCGCTGATTCCAGGATGGCGCTGAGGTGACGTAGGACAAGGACAGCCTGCGGGCTTGCCAGGCGCGGCTGGCAGTGGACGGATGACTGCCCCGTGTCCTATTTTTTATACCGCGTGGCCAGCAGATAAACGCCGGCAGCCAGGCAGACCATGCCGACGAGGCTCAATCCCGATCGCGACAAGCCGGACCAGAACAATGAGCTGGCCAGGGCGGCAGTCATTACCGGCTGCAATTTAAAGGCACACATGCCGATGCCCAAAAAAAGCAGTCCGCGGACGGTGCGAGGAGACCAGCTATTCATTTTCTTCCCATTCTTGTAAGCGCATGCGCGCGGCTGGCAAATCTTACACGAGCCGCGCGTCAGGAAAGCAGCGAATTTCCCTCAGCGATCCGCGCCTACGCCGGCTGCTGCTGCGTGGTGCAGTGGATACCGCCGCCGCCGGCCGCGATGGCGTCGATGTTCAGCTGCACGATGTCGCGCCCGGGGAAGTGTTCGCGCAGGATGGCTTTGGTGTTGCGGTCGGCTGCCGCATCGCCGAATTCCGGGCACAGCACGGCGCCGTTGCAGACATAGAAATTGATGTAGCCGGCGGCGAAATCCTTGTTTTCATATTGCGGGCGCACCTGGCCCGGACCGGGCAGGACCACCACCTGCAGCGGACGGCCGCGCGCATCCGTGGCCTTGCGCAGGATGTCGAGGTGGCGCTGGGTGACGGCGCGCTCGGGCGAAGCAGGGTCGTTTTCAAAGCCGGCCGCGACGACGCCGGGAGCGCAGAAGCGCGCATAGAAATCCGTGTGGCCATCGGTGATGTCCTGGCCCGCGATGCCGGGCAGCCAGATGACTTTCTCGATGCCCAGCAGCCGGTGCAGTTCCTGCTCGCACTTTGCCTTGCCAACGCCGGGGTTGCGGTTGGCGTTCAGCACGCAGCTTTCCGTGATGATGGCCGTGCCCTGGCCATCGACTTCGATGCCGCCCCCTTCCAGCACCAGGCTGCTTTCCAGCACGGCAACGCCGGCGCGTCCGGCCACAAAACCAGCCACCAGCGCATCGTCGTCATAGTCCTGCTTTTCGCCCCAGCCATTGAAATTGAAATTCACGCCGGCCAGCGCGCCGCCCGCCTTCCTGACGAAGACGGGGCCCGTGTCGCGCATCCACAGGTCGTCGATGGGCTGCACCAGCAGCTTGACCTTGTTGCCGCACAGGCGAGCGGCCACGTCGTAGTCTTCCTCGTTGACGAGCATGTGCACGGGTTCGACGCTGGCAATCGCTTGCGCGATGCGCGCCAGGTTCGCCTGCGCGCCCGCCTTCAGGCGCTTGCCCCACACCTCGTCATTCGCGCCAAAGGCCATCCACGTGGCCGCGTGGCGCTCGCCTTCGTCGGGCATGCGCCAGCCGGCCCCTGCGGCCAGGGCCGACGAGGCAGGCAAAGCGGCGGGCAAGCCCACGGCGGCGCCTGCCGCCAGGCCCATGGCGCCCGAGAGAAAATGTCGTCGTTGCATGCTGTTCTCCTGTGATGCGCGTTTATGCCGGTTCCTGCTGCGTGGTGCAATGGATGCCGCCGCCGCCGGCCGCGATGGGATCGATATTGATCTGCACCACGGCGCGCCCCGGATACAGCTGCGCATACTGCGCCCTGGCGCTGGCGTCCGCCTGCGCATCGCCGAATTCCGGCAAGAAAATGGCGCTGCTGGTGGCATAGTAATTGATATAGCCGGCGGCGAAGGTATTCGGGTTGTTTCCAGGCCGAATTTTCTCGGGACCGTCGATGACGACGATCTGCAGCGGCTGATTATCGGCATCGGTGGCGCCGCGCAAGATCTCCAGGTGGCGGCGGGCCACCGCGTAGTCGTACGATTCCGTATCCATCTCGCGGTGCGCCACCACGACGCCGGGGCGCACGAAGCGGGCGTAAAAGTCCGTATGGGCATCCGTGATGTCCTTGTTCTTGATGCCTGGCAACCAGATCACCTTGCGGATGCCCAGCAGGCGCTGCAGTTCCGCTTCGCAGTCGGCCTTGCTCCAGCCCGGATTGCGGTTATTGTTCAGCACGCAACTTTCCGTGATGATGGCCGTGCCCTTGCCATCGACTTCCAGCGCCCCGCCTTCCAGCACCAGGCGCGTGGCCAGCAGCGGCACCCGGGCCTGGGCCGCGACCGTGTCCGCCACCTGCCCATCCTTGCCGAACTGCTGCTTGTTGCCCCAGCCATTGAAGTTGAACTTCACGCCGGCCCGCTCGCCGTTCGGCTTGCGCACGAAGACGGGGCCCGTGTCGCGCATCCATAAATCGTCCATCTCGGCGGCAATCAGATTCACGCGCGCGTCGAGCAATTGCCGCGCGCTGGCCAGTTCCGCCGGGCGCACCAGCATGTTGACGGGTTCGTAGGCGGCTATCGCATTGGCGATGCGCACCAGGGCCAGCTGCACCTGCGGCACTTGCGCGCGCGTCCACACGGCGCTCGAGGCGCCATACGCCATCCACGTCGCCTTGTGGGCTTCGGCCTCGTCGGGCATGCGCCAGCCGTCCGCCTGATTGACGCCACCGCCGCTAATGCTGGGCGGCGTGGGCGTAACGGGGCCCGCTTCCACAGCACCGCCGCCACACGCGGCCAGCATGCCGCCCATGGCCAGCGCGCTGCCACCCACCATGCAATGACGCAAGAAATATCGACGTGTATTCATATCCATCCTTGATTAGTTAGTCAGAGTGCCGCGCACCGTTTGCCGGCGCGTTGGCATGCACGGCATTGTGGCGGGATCAAGATATGAAAACAAATGATATGATTTGCTTTAATTCATTAAGTTTTCTCATATGTCAGAACATCGCATTCCTTCGCTGAAGTTATTGATGGGCTTTGAAGCGGCTGCCCGCCACGGCAATTTCTCGCGCGCGGCCGACGAACTGCACGTGACGCAGTCGGCCATCAGCCATCAGGTGCAGTTGCTGGAAGAACAGGTCAAGCAGCCCCTGTTCCGCCGCGCGGGACGGGGCGTGGAGCTGACGGTGGCGGGCGAAGTGCTGCTGCGCAGCGTGCAGCGCTCGATGACCGTGCTGCGCAGCGGCCTGGGGCGCATCGCCACCTATCTCGATCCTGGTCTCGTGGTGCTGGTGTGTCCGGCGCCCGTGCTGCACGGCTGGCTGCAGCCGCGGCTGCGGGCGCTGGAAACGCAGCTGCCCGAACTGTGCCTGCTGCTGTCGGTGGACGAGAGCGCCCGCTTCGTCGATGAAATCGACGTCGATATCGCCATCGGCGACCGTCCCCTGCTGCAGCCGGACTTGCTGGAAATCCCCCTGCTGCACGATGAATGGGTATTGGTGGCCAACAGCGAGCTGGCGGCGCGGCTGGCCGGCGTGCCGCAGGAGACGCATCACCTGCACGCGGATCTGGTGTGTCTGGAAGAAAGCTTGACGGGCGACGCGACGGCCCCCTTGTTCCTGGGTCCGCTGGCGCGCTTTCGCAAGCGGGCCATCTACGACGACGCGCGCCTGTTGCTCGACGCCACGCTCGACGGGCGCGGCATCGCCTGCCTGCCGCGCCTGCTGGTCGATGCCAGCCTGGCGCGCGGCCTGCTGCACGTGCTGCCCGCTTACCCCAGGGTGCCGGGCGCCACCTGGTGGCTGTCGGGCGTGGCGGAACATCCGCGTTCGCCCATCGTCGGGCAAGTATTCGACTGGCTGCGCGCGCAAGGCGCGGCGCAGGAGCAATGATCAGGGCTGCGGCACGCGCGCATAGTCGACGCCGCTGGCCCAGCGGTTTTCCCAGTGCGCCAGGTACGATTGCGCCAGGACCGCGCTATTCCACACGACGAGCACGTTTTCGCTGTTGGCGGTAGCGGCATCGGCCGTGTAATTGAAGCTGCCGTTCTGCACGGTCACGCCATCGGCAACGATGTACTTGTCGTGATGCAGCGCGTAGCGGGAAATGATGCGGGTGGGAATACCCGCATCGACGAGCCGGTTCAAGGCGGCCCGGCTGTTCTTGCGCGCGTTGCGCCGCGCATCGACGAGCACCCTGACGTCCACGCCCCGCTGCCGCGCGCGCAGCAAGGCCGCGACCACATGGGGCGAGCTGAAGGAATAGGCGGCCAGCCGGATGCTCGACGCCGCGCTATCGATGACCTTGAGCACCAGCGCCTCCGCCCCGCCATCGGGCGAAAACGCGTTCTCGATGGTGACCGTGGGCGCGGCGTCGGCGGCGAGCGATACTGGTGACGCCGGCGACACGCCTGCGGCCAGGCACAGCGCAACGGCAAGCAGGAGATTCTTCATCGCTGGCATTTCCTTGTTTCAATAATCGGGTGTGGATGAACAAAAAATCAGCCTGCAAGCAGACCCGGAGCCTACGTGACCGTCCGCTTTCACCCTTTGAAAAAGTCGAACGGCAACAATTTCAGGAGAACTCAGACTTCCAATCAGTCGGTGATCATTCAATAGCGGTGGTACTGACCAGTCTAGGCTGGCAGGATTTCTATCTAAATGTCAACGTACCTGCGTTTTTCTACACAATAGGCCGATTGGAGACCCTCGCAGTACGACCAAGTGCCGAACAAGTTTCAGATATCGTTCGAAAAAACGAATTCGAAATGAGTCACTGAAGCAGGCGATTCAAGAACATCCTTTAGCATCTCAGCAAAAGACGGCAGATGCTCCCATGACCAACTTGCACTCCATTCCATATGCGGTTGAAGCTGACCATCGCTATGTAACGTAAATCCATCATACCCCTGCAGACGGCACTTCTGCTCAAGAATCATCCGCAAGCATTTCTCTGCGTCTGTTCGTGCAACTAGCGTTATTCCTCCATGGTCGAGATGAGGGAATTCCCATTGTCGCAACAGTTGTTGTCGGTTCATATTGGAGGTAACTCACTTTAGAGCGTACGCCGGGGATACGGGCTTCTGGCCGTCCATGGAAAAGCTAAGACAAGTCTATGCACTTGTCCAGTTGAAATAACAGGTTAGGTCTCCAAAGCACTGTGGACATACCCAGTCGTCCCCAAGCGTATAACCTTCCTGAACTGAATCCGGAATATGCTGTTCGGCGATTGCAAGAGCGCGGCACTCTACATCACTAAGCATTTTGGGCCCCTTGGGACTGTTCTCGCAAGTGTCCATGACCGCGTCTGACCGGACCCGGCCGTTCTCTAGCGAACGCCATGGGCACGGAGCGCCTGAGCGACCTCGAATAGGCCAACGCATGCCAAAGCGGCGTGGCGGCAGGAGCATCACGGTGGGGCTTGTGAGGGTTTGCACCTTGTTGTAGCAATTCTTGTACTTGAGCAAGGTCGCCTAAAACACAGCGTAAAGAAGCTCGGTCATTCCAAGGTCGTCATACGCATCAATCAGCTCGCATTTGCTCATTTATCAACAGCCTCTGACTGTATTGTTTGTTCACCTCAGGCCAGCCATGCGGCGCCTACGGCAGCCGGTGCCGGAACGTCGGTTCGATGTTGCGCGCGTGCAGCCAGCGCACGATGTCTTCCAGGGTGGCGTCCTGCAACAGCAAGCCTGGCTGGGTAGCGGGCGCGATCGCCGGTGATGGGGCGACGGGAGCGGGAGCGGCGGCAGGCACTGCCTCGGCCAACCCCGCATGCCCCTGCAACTGCGCCAGCGCCTGCGCAAACTGGGCCGGGTTGATGCTGCGCAAGCTTTCCAGGAAGCCCAGCTGCGCGGCGGGCGGCGGGGCCATGTCCAGGCCCGGTTCGTCGACGAAGGCGGCGCCCATGCTGGGGTGGATGAAGGCGGCCCACTTGCCGGATGGCTGCAGGCAAGGCGGCAGCGCCACCTGTTCCACGTAGGCGGGCGGCGCGACGGCGAGGATGTCGGTCGAGGCAGGTAGAAAGGTCGAGCGCAGCAGTTGCGCGAACTGGCGCGCCTGGGCGACGGGCACGGGCGTGGCCAGCGACAGCCATAACTGGAATGCCGTGCCCGAGATGCTGACGGCGGGCGCCGGCAAGTCCAGCTCGTGCTGCACGGCATTGGCGATCGTGCACAGCGCGCTCCAGTGCGCTTCGCCGCCGCCCTTGCCGCCAAACTCCAGCACCAGCGCGCGCGCCAGGCCGCTCCCGGTCACGAGTCGCACCGCTACCGTCTGTTCGCCCGACAGATGGCGCGCCAGCACGGCCGGCGTCAGCGGCTGCGCGCCGCCATCCGCATCAACGTATTGCTGCTGTTCATCGAACAGATACAGGCGGGTGAGTTCGGAAATCAGTTTATGCATGGCGGCCTCGTAATGACGTTGAGCAACACTTGTCAACGTGCCCAGATTATAGCCTCCCCGAGCCATGGATCTCAGCGCGCCGGCAAGCCTGTCGCCTGCCCCGCCCGCCCGGCGCCAAATACCAGCCAGCTGGCCACGGCGAACAGGCAGGCAGCCACCCCGCCGTACAGCATCACGGCGCCAAAGCCCTGTGCCAGCGCAAGCTTCGCCACGCCGGCCGGCAATGCGCTGGCGCCCTTACCTGCGGACAAGTCTTCCGCCACGGCGCGCAAGGCGGCCCCACCCGGTCCGCCGGGCACATGCTGGCGCAAGGCGGACTGGATGGCTGCGACGAGGATAAAGCCCATCAGCGCGATATTGATGGACAGGCTGACCATGCGCGCGCTGATGTCGATGCTGGACGCCATGCCCGCCCGCTCGCCGGGCACGGCCCCCGTCGTCGTGTTGGTGACGGGGGTATTCGTCAGCCCCAGGCCCGTGCCCGCCAGCAGGCAGCCGGGCAGGATCGTCAGCCAGCTGGCGGCGTCCGCGCGGCTGCCCCAGCACATCAGCAGCAAACCCGCGCCGATGGCCAGCAAGCCGGCAGGAATGACGGCATCGGCCCGGTAGCGCAGCGCCAGCCGTTCGGCCAGCGGCGGCACGAGCAAGGTGGGCAAGGTGTAGGCCAGCAAGGTCAGGCCCGTGCCCAGGCTGCTGTAGCCGAGGCCATGCTGCACATACAGGGGCAGATAAATCATGAGCGGCCAGAAACTGCAATTCATGCCCGCCGAACCGAGCAGCGCGCCCGAGAAGCGACGGATGCGAAACACGGAAAAATCGATCATCGGGTCAGCCTAGCGCCGTTCGATGACGGCAAACAGCAGCAGGCTGGCCAGCGCCACGGCCAGGCTGGCCAGCGTACGCAGGTCCGTGAATCCCAGCGCCGGTCCCTACGTAAGGCACCAGGCCAGGCTGAACACGGCCAGCGACAGGGTGGCGATGCCGGCCATGTCCAGCTTGCGCCGCTGCGGGTCGCGCGACTCGCTCACGCCCAGGCCCGCCAGCAGCAGCGCAACGGCGGCCAGCGGCCCGTGCACGAGAAATACCCATTGCCAATTCGACAGCGCCACGATGGCCGCGCCGATGATGGGACCGAAGCCCAGGCCCAGGCCAAACACGATGCCCCAGGCGCCGAACGCCCTGCCCCGCGCGGCGCCCGCCGGGAACTGCTGGGACAGCACGGCCACCTGGCAAATCAGCATGGCGCCGCCCGCCATGCCTTGCAGCGCGCGCGCGGCGATCAGCACGCCCGTGCTGCCGGCCCAGCCGCATGCCAGCGAACTGAGGCCGAACAGCGCCAGGCTGGCCAGCAGCAAGCGCTTGCGGCCATAGCGGTCGGCCAGGGTGCCCGTAGCCATCAGCACGGTGGTGCAAGCCAGGGTGTAGGCGTTCATGATCCACTGCAAGTCCTTGAAGTCGCCATGCAGCACGGTTTCCAGGGTGGGCAGGATGACGGGCACGCTGGATATTTCCAGGCCGAACATGAGCGAGGCCAGGCAGACGGCGGCCAGGGTCAGTGCATTTTGTTGCGAAGTAGTAAGTAGCATCGAAGCCTTGAGTACGGTAGTCATGGAGGTGCGCGCGATGCCGGCGCACGGGGAGCCACCATTCTAGAAAGCCGCGACTCATGAGGGAAATGATAAAATTTTGTACAATTCATTCATTTTCATCATGAATCACGGGACCCCATGGACTTCGATACCGCCCTGCTGCGCGCCCTGGTTGCCGTCGCGGACACGGGCGGCTTTACGCGCGCCGCCGAACGGCTGCACCTGAGCCAGTCCGCCATCAGCCACCAGATCCGCCGCCTCGAAGAACAGGCAGGCACCACGCTGCTGGTGCGCACGACGCGCAGCCTGCGCCTGACGGAAGACGGCGAGGATTTCCTGCGCCACGCGCGGCAGATCCTCGCCGCCCAGGATGCGCTGTCGCGGCGCTTCCAGCGTTCCGCGATTGCGGGCGCCGTGCGCTTTGGCGTGCCGGAAAATTTCATGGGCGCGCGCCTGCCTGCCCTGCTCGTGCAGTTTGCCCACCTGTTTCCCGCCGTGCGCCTGGATGTGACGGTGGGCACCTATCTTGATTTACAGAAACTGGTCGCCGCCGATGCGCTGGACCTGGCCGTCGTCATGGCCCTGGCGGACGGGCAAGATGACGCGGCCGTGCTGCGCCGCACGCGCTTCGTCTGGGCGGCGGCGCAGGATTTCCGGCACGACGGCCAGGCGCCGCTGCCATTGGCATTTTCACCGGTGCCCTGCATGCACCGGCAGGTGGGCGTCGATGCCCTCGATGGCGCCGGTCTCGACTGGCGCGTGGCGTTTACCTCGCCCAGCCAGCAAGGCTTGCGCGCCGCCGTGCTGGCAGGGCTGGCCATCACGGCCTTGCCGCAAGGCGACCTGGAGCCGGGCATGGTGGTGATCGATGGCCAGCACGGCTTGCCCGCCCTGCCCGCCGCCCGCTTCCAGCTGCTGTGGCGCGCCGCCGGCAGCACGGCCGCCGCCGATGCGTTCGGGCAGTTGCTGCGCGCATGGTCAGCCGCCGCGGCGGCTTGACAGCACCAGCAGCAAGGCCAGTGCCAGCATGGCGCTGGCGCCGCCCAGGGCCACCGTGACGCGGTGCGCCAGCAGCGGCACGCCCGCCAGCTGGCTTGCGCCCAGGCCGGCCACGGCCACCAGCACCGCCAGTCCCAGCGCATTGCCCATCTGGTGCGCCACGTTGACGAGGCCCGAGGCGGCGCCCGCATCCTGCGCGGGCACGCCGGCCACCCCGGCCGCCGTCAGCGGACTCAAGGCCATGCCCTGGCCCGCGCCGATCAGCACCATGGGCAAGGCCACGCCCAGCCAGTACACCGTGCCCGCATCGACGCGGCTCAGCCATGCCATGCCCAGCGCCGTTGTCGCCAGTCCCACGGCCAGCAGGCGCGCATTGCCCAGGCGGCGCGTCAGGCGCGGCACGCACAGGGCCACGCCAAAGTTCACCAGCGTCATGGGCAGGAAGGCCAGGCCCGTCAACGATGGCGGATAACGCAGCACCACTTGCAGGAATTGCGTGGTGAAAAAGAAGAAACCGATCATGGCGCCCAGGAACAGCACGCGGGCTCCGTACGCGGCATTGCGCTGGCGGCTGCCAAACAGGCGCAGCGGCAGGATCGCGTGCGCGGCGCGCCGTTCGATGGCGATGAAAGCGGCCAGCAGCAGCACGCCCGCCGCCAATGCACCTTGCGTCAGACCGTCTCCCCAGCCGGCGCCGGCCGAGCGGATCAAGCCGTACACGAGGGCCGCCATGCCGACGGTGGAGCTGGCCGCGCCGGCCACGTCGAAACGACCCTGCTTCATTTCACTCTCGGCGAGGTAGCGCTGGGTTGCCGCCAGCATGGCGGCGCCGATGGGCAGGTTGATGAAAAATCCCACGCGCCACGACAGCCATTCGGCCAGCACGCCGCCCAGCACCAGGCCCACGCTGGCGGCAATGCCCGCCACGGCGCTGTACAGGGCGATGGCGCGCGTGCGTTCGCGCCCTTGCGTAAACGTGGTTTGCAGCAAGGCCAAGGTCGATGGCGCCACAATGGCCGCACCCACGCCCTGGATGGCGCGTGCGGCGACCAGCATGGCCGGCGACTGCGCCAGGCCGATGGCCAGCGACGCCACGGTAAACAACACCAGGCCCAGCTGCAGCAGGCGCCGCCGGCCATAGATATCGCCGGCGCGCGCGGCCAGCAGCAGCAAGCCGCCAAAGGTCAGGGTGTAGGCGCTTTGCACCCAGGCCAGGCCCGTATCCGTAAAACCCAGTTCCTGGTGGATTTTCGGCAAGCCCGTCAGCACGATGGACGTGTCGAGCACGATCATCACGTAGCTGACGAGGATGATGGCGAGGATGGCCGCCTTGTGCGGCGCGGCGGAGGGAGTAGCAGCTGGCGGATTGTTCATGCCATCACTGTAAGCCGTATGCATTACGATGAATAGATGGTAAAGTCCGCATGAACTTATTAGCACAACTAATGAATTGGAAAGACATCCGCCATGGCACAAACCAACTTCAACGATATCCTCGCCTTCGTGGCCGTGGCCCGCGAAGGCAGTTTTACCCGGGCGGCGGGCAAGCTGGGCGTGTCGCAGTCGGCGCTGAGCCAGACGGTGCGCGCGCTGGAGGCACGGCTCGATTTGCGCCTGCTGGTGCGCACCACGCGCAGCGTCTCGCCTACGGAAGCGGGCGAACAGCTGCTGCGCACGGTGGCGCCCCGCTTCGACGAGATCGAGGCGGAACTGGCCCTGCTCAGCGCACGGCGCGACAAGCCGGCTGGCAACATCCGCATCAGCGCGGGCGAGCACTCGGCGCTGACGGTGCTGCAGCCGGCCATCGCCCGCTTGCTGCCCCAGTATCCGGACATCAACATCGAAATCGTCGTCGACAACGGCATGACCGATATCGTGGCCGCGCGCTGCGATGCGGGCGTGCGGCTGGGCGAACAAGTGGCCAAGGACATGATCGCCATGCCCATCGGCCCGGATTTCCGCATGGCCATCGTCGCCTCGCCCGCGTATTTCAGCCGCCATCCGGCGCCCGTCACGCCGCAGGACTTGATGGCGCACAACTGCATCAACATGCGTTTGCCCACCCTGGGCGGCCTGTTTGCCTGGGAATTTGCCAAGGACGGGCAGGAATTGAAAGTGCGGGTGGAGGGGCAGATGATCGTCAACAATCTGGCGCTGCGCCTGCATTCGGCCCTCGATGGCCTGGGCCTGGCCTGCATGCCGGAAGATGCGGTGCTGCCCTGCCTGGCCGATGGCCGCCTGGTCCGCGTGCTGGACGACTGGTGCCCCGCCTATGCGGGCTACAAGCTGTACTACCCGAGCCGGCGCCACCCGTCGCCCGCGTTTACCGTGCTGCTCGACGCCTTGCGCTATCGCGGGGTTTGAGCCAGCGCAATCCTTTACCCGCAGTGAACAGTGAATTGCACGAACACGCGTTTACCGTGCGCCGGCGCAGGACTATAGTGGCTTCTTTCCCACCTGTTCAAGGATCGTCATGAAACTCTTCTACTCGCCGGGCGCCTGCTCGCAGGCACCGCACATCATCCTGCGCGAAACGGGCACGCCGTTCACCCTGGTCAAGGTCGACCTGGGCCAGCACCGCACGCAGGATGGCGGCAATTACTACGAACAGAACCCGAAAGGCCAGGTGCCGCTGCTGGCCCTCGACGATGGTACGGCCTTGAGCGAAGGCCCCGTCATCGCCCAGTACGTCGCCGAACAGGCCGGCAGACAGGATCTGCTGCCGCCCGTGGGCAGCCTTGCCCGTTACAAGGTGCTGGAATGGCAGAACTACATCACGTCCGAGCTGCACAAGTCGTTCAGCCCCCTGTTCGATCCCCGCATCGACGCGGCCACCAAGGCCTTGTTCATCGAACAGCTGGGCAAGAAATACAAGTGGATCGACAGCCGCCTGGAAGGCCGCGCCTACCTGACGGGCGACACGTTCACGGTCGCCGACGCCTATCTGTTCGTCATCACGGGCTGGGCCCCAGGCCTGGGCGTGGATCTGTCCGCGCTCACGCATCTGCAAGCCTTCCTGGGCAAAGTGGCCCAGCGCGACAGCGTCAAGGCGGCCTGGGAAGCGGAAGGGCTGGCCAAGGCCGCTTGAGCGCCATGGTCCCCGTGCACGGGCCACGCCTTTGCCGGCTGGCCGTGCACCGCCATGGTGGTCAGCCGCATCGGCGCGCACGGGGTGTCCCTGCCATCGTTCAGGGAGGAACGGGTGCGCCGTACGCTAGCCGCTCCTGCCCGCTCGCGCCATGGGACGGCGCCCGCCGGCTTGTACGGCAGATGCGGTAGTATCGTCATGCTGGCGTCCGTTTGCTGCCAATTCGTTTCCTCCCACCTGCTCCCGCGAAAGATCCGTCATGGAAGAAGAATATGAAGTACCGAGCCCCCATGAACACGCCGTGGAAGAGGCAACGGAGAAGGAGCGCGATGGCCTGACGCAGAAAATCGCCCTGATGACGGCCATTCTCGCCACCATCGGCGCCCTGATCAGCTACCAGAGCGGCAATGCGCAGAACGAAGCCATGTTCCTGAAGAACGAGAGCATCCTCAAGCAGGCACAGGCCAGCGACCAGTGGGCCCTGTACCAGGCGAAGTCGACGAAGGGCCATATCGCCGAGGCGACGGCCGCGCTGGCCAGTGTACCCGAGGTGCGCGCCCGCTTCCTGGCGGAACAAGCCAGGCAGGAACGGGAAAAGGCGCTGGTGCAGGCGCAGGCGCGCCAGCTGGAAGAGCAATCGAGAAAGCTGGGCGAGGAATCGGAAGCCAAGCTGCGCCCGCACGAACGGCTGGCCATGGCCCTGACCTTCATCCAGATCGCCGTGGCGCTGGCCGCCATCACCGTGCTGACGCGGCGCCGCTGGCTGCTGTGGGGTTCCGTGGGCGCGGCGGCGGCCGGCATACTGGCGGCCGGCAGCGCCTTCCTGCTGTAGCGGCCGGTAGTTCAGGCGGGTTGTTCAGGCGGACAGTTCAGGCGGGCGGCACGACGCCGCTCCAGCCGGGCAAATAGCGCGCTTGCTGGCTGCGCGCCAGCTTCATCGCTTGCGCCAGGGCCTTGGGGAAGTTTTTCTTCAGCATGGCGGGCGCGATGCGGCTGCGGAAGAAATCGGCCCACAGGAATTCGCTGAACGGCGTCACGTCCTTGGCGTAGCCGCCCGCGCTGCGCAATTCGCCGGCCAGGCTGCGGTAGGGATCGTCGTGCAAGGCGCTCAGGTGCCGGGGGATGGCGGAGAAATCGCGGCGCAAGCCCTCGCTGTCGTACGGGTGCACCCACTGGTGGTGGTCCATCACATGCCAGAAGTGCAGCGGTTCCAGCCAGGACAAATCCTTCAATATCATCAGGCTGACGGTCTTCACGCCTTCCTGGTGCAGCGCCAGGCCGAAATGGTGGTGGTCGACGATGTAGTGGCGCCCTTCCGGGCCTATGATGCTGGGAAACCAGTGATCGGCCAGCGCCGCCGTCCGCGCCTTCCTGCCCAGGCTGGCCCAGTGCGCGCGCTTGAGCGCCACCTCGGCCATGCCGACCGTGATCTGCGTGGGCAGCAGCTTGTTCAGCCTTCCCTTGACCAGTTGCGGTTTCGCGCTTGTCATACCGTCTCCCCGATGCGTGACCTGGCCGCCAGCGTAGCATAGTCGCCGCTACTTTTCAGGCGTGGCGGCGGCCAGCAGGCGCACGGCTTCGGCCACGCTCAATTCGCTGAGCAGCAAAGCCGGCGCCCCTTCGGCGGCCAGCATGTCCTGCAGCGCCAGCTGCAGCACCGTGCATGCGGGCTCCTTCAGCCGCGCCAAGGCCAGGCCCAGTCCCCGCCCACGCACGAACGCGGCAAAGTCGCGCAAGGCTTCGACGCTGCTGCCATCGAGGTCCGGCGACTCTTCCAGGCTGAGGATCACCTGGCGCAGCGGACCGGACCGCTCTTCCACCAAGGCGCGCGCCAGATGCAGGCTGCGCTCGGCATTGACGAAGAACAGGGGCTCGTCGAGGCGCAGTATCAGCAGCGCCGGCTGCGCGCGGGCATCGCGGTGCAGCGCCAGCTTCACGTAGTCGTGGCTGTCGCCCAGCCGCCCCAGCACGGACATGCCGGGCCGCGACAGGCGGCGCAGCATCAGCAGCAGGCTGATGGCGATGGCCACCAGCAAGCCGTCGAGCACGCCGAACAGCAGCACGCCGGCAATTGCCGCCAGTACCAGCAGGCGGTCGCGGCGCCAGGCGAAATACGGCCGCAGCGCCACGGGATTGAGGGTATGGCTGACGGCGTGGATGACGACGGCGGCCAGCACGGGCACGGGCGTGAGCGCCACCAGCGGCAGCAGGGTCAGCACGATCAGCCCCACCACGGCGGCCGCCACCAGTCCCGCCAGGCGCGAGGTGGCGCCCGCCGCCTCGTTGGCCGACGTGGCCGAATAGCCGGCGCCCACCGGCATGGCTTGCAGCAATCCCGCCACCACGTTTGCCGCACCCAGCGCCAGCAAGTCGCGCTCGGGCGCCACGGGGTCGCCATGCTTCAAGGCAAAACTGCGGATGGCGCCATACGATTCCGCATACAGGATCAGCGCCAGCGCAAACGCCAGCTCGGCCAGGCGCGTCCATTCCTCCTGCGTCAGGCGCGGCAGCACGGGTATGGCCAGGCTGATATCGATGGCACCCACCAGGGCCACGCCGTGACCCGGCAAGTCGAGCCACTGGCCGGCGGCTATGCCCAGCGCGATGACGATCAGGCCGGCGGGCCAGCGCTGCCTGCCCCGCAGCAGGAACAGCAACAGCAGCGCCGCCCCGCACAGGGCCGCGCCGCGCCCGTTCCACTGCCCTGCCCGCGCCAGCAGGCCGGGAACGAGATGCAGCATGTCGCCCTGCGGCGGCTGCACGCCCAGCACGCCGGGCAACTGTTTCACGATGATCACGATGGCCAGGCCGAAGGAAAAGCCCCGCAGCACGGGCTTGGCGATGAATTGCGTGACGCTGCCCAGCCTGGCCACCCAGGCCAGCAGGAAGAACCCGCCCGTCAGTATCACCAGGCCCGCCATCAGCATGAGCCGGTGGCCCGCCGTGCCGCCCGCCAGGGAAGCCATGGCCGCGGCCAGCACAGCGGCCGACGACGACGTGGCCGAAACGATGGCAAAGCGGCTCGTGCCCAGCACGCCATAGCACAGCAGGCCCGCAAACAGGGCCAGGATGCCCGCCTGCGGCGCCAGGTTGCCGATGCTGGCATACGCCACCGCTTCCGGCAGCAGCAGGCCGGCGATCGACAGGCCCGCGCTGACATCCTGCCAGCGGTTCGTTTGCGTCGCAGCCGGTGCGCTCATGGCGATGCTCCTGGTGGGTGGCGCTCATCGGCTCCATGATGCGGCAAAACGGTGTTTCCGGCCACATTTGCTTACATTTTATACATAAAAACTGTCTACCGGCGGCCCCGGCAGCGCGTTCAGGCAGTGTGACATCCCTGATCGACCACCTGGAGACTACAATGAAAACCACCGTCCTGTCCGCCATCACCGTAATCGTGCTTGCCTCGGCTGCCGCCAGCAGCTTTGCCGCTGAAACGACCTGGCAGAAAAACCATCCCCGCCGCGAGCAGGTGAACAACCGCCTCGCGCATCAGAACGCGCGCATCCACAAGGAAGTCAAGGAAGGCGAAATCAGCAAGGGACAGGCGGCCGCCCTGCACCGCGAGGACCGCAGCATCCGCCGCGAAGAGCGCAGCATGGCCAAGCTCGACAACGGCCATATCACCAAGGCGGACCAGCGCGCGCTGAACCAGCAGGAAAATGTGGTCAGCAAACAGATCGGAAAGTGATTTGACGCAAGGGACGGCGTTGCACGGTGCGCCAACGGCACACGGCAACGGCCGCCCCATGGCAACGCGTTCCCGCCGCCCGCGGCATGCAGCTCTGTGCGAAAATGCCCGCCTTCGCCATTGTCCGATACCGCCCATGCCGCACCTTGCCATTGCTCCCCTCCTCCCCGCCCTTTCCGGGCGCGACGCGCGACGCATCGCGCGCCATGCACCGGCAGCCGATGCCGTCCGCTTCCTGCATCCGGCCCAGCAGGCGCTGCTGCACCGGCGCGGCTGGCTGACGATGCTGGCGCCGCGCAGCGCGGGCGGCGCCGAGCTGCCCTTGCCGCAGGTGGTGCGCCTGGAAGAAGCCGTGGCCGCCGTCGACGGCAGCATGGGCTGGGTGCTGACCCTGTGCGCGGGCGCGGGCTGGTTCGCGGGCTTTCTGGCGCCCGCCATGGCGCGGGCAATCATCGGCACCCCCCGCGTCTGCCTGGGCGGCAGCGGCGCGGCCACGGGATACGCGGAACAGGAAGGCGACGGCTACCGCATCACGGGCAGCTGGGACTACGCCAGCGGCGCGCCCATGGCAACCCACTTCACGCTGAACGCCCGGCTGCAGCGCGATGGCCAGCCCCTGCTCGATGACGAAGGCAAGCCGCGCATCCGCGCCTTCCTCGTGCCCGCCGCGCTGGTGCAGCTGGTGCCGTCGTGGAACAGTCTGGGCATGCGCGCCAGCGCCTCGCACAGCTACCGCATCGATGGCGAGTGGGTAAGCCAGGAGCACGGCTTCGCCATCGATCCTTCGGCCGCCACGGCCGATGGCCCCCTGTACCGCTATCCGTTCTATTCGCTGGCCTACGTGACCCTGGCGGCCAACGTGGCCGGCATGGCCAGCCACTTCATGGCGCTGGCCGAGGAATGCATGCGCCACCGGCGCCATGCACGCGCCGGCTTGCCGCTGCTGGAGGTGCCGCAAGTGGCCGCCATGCTGCAAGACAGGAAAGACGCGTTCGCGGCCGCCCGCGCGCATTTCTATGCCGTGCTGGACGACAGCTGGGCGCAGGTGGCGGGCGGCGCGGCGCTCAACGGGGACGCCATGCAAGCCGTACAGGCAAGCTCGCTGGACCTGGTGGCGCTGTGCCGCGCGGCCGTCGACGGCCTGTACCCGTACTGCGGCCTGTACGCGGCGCGCGAAGACAGCACCATCAACCGCGTGTGGCGCGATTTCCATACGGCCAGCCAGCATGCGCTGCTGCTGCCCTAGCGTGCGCGCCCTCGGCGCCGCCAGCCGGCGCCTCAGCGGGGATAGTGCTCGTCCGCCACCTGTTCCAGCCAGCTGACGGCCGTCCCGTCCTGCGCCTCCGCAATGGCGACGTGCTGCATGGCGGACGTGGCCGTCGCGCCATGCCAGTGCTTGACGCCGGGCGGTATCCACGCCACGTCGCCCACGGCCAGCGCTTGCAGCGGTCCCTGCCAGTGCTGCACCCAGCCCTGGCCTTGCGTGACGATCAGGGTCTGGCCCAGCGGATGCGTATGCCACGCCGTGCGGGCGCCCGGTGCAAAGCTGACGATGGCGCCGCCCGCGCGGGCCGGAGACGGCTGCTGGAACCTGGCGTCCACTGCGACCGTCCCCGTGAAATAGGCGGCGTCGCCGATGCTGGTGGGCAAGGCGGCTGCGCGCGTGACGGTGACGGCCGCTGGTGCGGCAGCAGCCTCAACAGAGGCTGCCCCGGCGGGCAGGCAAAGCGGCAAGAGTGCCGCAGCGTATCGATGCATGGGTATTTCCTTTCTTGCCGCGCGCGGCGGCGGTCATTGCGGTCATTGCGGTTATTGTTTACGGAAGACCTCTTTCGCCACGGCCAGCGCCGAGACGGCGTTCGGCCAGCCCGTATAGAACGCCAGGTGCGTGAGCGCCTCGACCAGTTCCTCTTCGCTCAAGCCGTTCTGGCGCGCCAGCAGCAGATGCGATTTCAGCTGGTCGGGACGGTGCATGGCCACCAGCGCGCTGACGGTCACCAGGCTGCGGTCGCGTTTGGACAGCTGGGGACGCTCCCAGATATCGCCATACAGCACCTTGTCGGTGAGCTCGGCCATCTTCGGAGCGATATCGCCCATCAATTGCTGCGCGCGCGAGGGCGCTTTGACTTCCCCATCCAGCTGTTGCGCCGGCGCCAGGGCCGGCAGCGCCAGGCAGGCCGCCAGCAAGCCCGTTTTCATGCCGTTCGAGACGCTGCCCATCACGCCCCCAGGTGCTGGCGGAAGAACGCGTCCAGCCTGGCCAGCGACTGCGCGATGTAAGCCGGCCGGTCATACAGGTCCACGTGCGAAGCGCCCGGCACGACGAACAGTTCCTTCGGCTGCGCCGCCTTGCCGTAGGCATCTTCGCTGAAGTAGGCCGACGGGGCGCGCTCGCCCACGATCATCAGCAAGGGGCGCGGCGCAATCGTCTCGATCTGCGCGAACGGGAAGAAATTCATCATCGGCGCCAGGCTCGTAAAGGCGTACAGGCTGGTCGAGTGCGGGTGGCTGCCGCGGGGCGTGGCGTAGTAATCGAGGAATTCGCGCACGATTTCCTGCGCATCCGGCCCGGCCGACTCGGGCAGCGCGCGGATGTCGCGCCGTGCTTCGCCGCGCGCTTCGCGCGTGCGCTGTTCCCCGATCTCGTCCAAGGTCTGCATGCGCTGCTCGTAGGTGAGCGTGTCGCCCAGCCCCTGGCGGCGCGCGCGGCCCATGTCGTACATGCTGACGGTGGCGATGGCCTTGATGCGGTGGTCGATCTGCGCCGCGCTGACGGCATAGCCGCCACCGCCGCAAATACCGAGCACGCCGATGCGCGCCGGGTCCACGGCAGCATGACAGGCGAGGAAATCGACGCAGGCGCTGTAATCGCCCACGCGCGTGCCCGGCACTTCCGTGTAGCGGGGCACGCCGCTGCTGTCGCCGTAATGGGAAGCGTCGAAGGCCAGGGTCACGTAGCCCAGTTCCGCCAGTTTTTGCGCATGCAAGCCCGCCGTCTGCTCCTTCACGCCGCCGAACGGGTGGCCGATGACGATGGCCCGATATTTCCTGGACGCGTCAAAGCGGGCCGGCGTGAACAGGTTGGCCGCAATCACCGTCTGCGCGCCGGTGTTGGGAAAAGTGACGCGCTCGATAGCGACGCCGTTGCGCTGGGGGTGGCCCACGACCATGGGCCGGGTGGGCGCGGACGCCGGCGCTTGCGCCTGGGCGGAACCTGCCAGCGCCATGCCGGCGCCGCCGGCCACCACGGCCAGCGAGGTATTGAGGAACGTGCGCCGTTGCGGCTGGAGGACTTCATCACGCATATGCATTCCTTGTAAACATTGATAAGGGACAAGCCGCATGCCCGACAAGGTGGCGGCAGGTCAAGCGTAACCGCCCTCGCCCACCGTGAATAGACAGCTCAATCTACTAAGGTCTATAAGCACAGCTCATGAATCGAGGCCTTGCTCCCCGTGCGCCGCGCATGGCGGTCAAGGCTGGCGGGCGCCGTGCAGCCTCGATTGCCTGCTAATATGGGGCATTGCTACTTCCCGTCCCTATCCATGCACGTCAACACCCTCAGCAGTCTGGCGCAGCTTCTGGCCAGCGCCGAAACGGAAACGCTGGCGTTTCCTACCAGCATCAATACGGCCCTGCTCCTGCAAAAGGAACTGGCCAACCCGGATTGCCACTCGGCCGACATCAGCCGCCTGCTGCTGTGCGAACCCACCTTGTCGGCGCGCGCCGTGGCGCTGGCCAATTCGGCCCTGTTCGCGCCCGGCCAGGCGCCCGCCATCACCAGCGTGCGCGCCGCCGTCGAACGGCTGGGACACCGCAACCTGTATGCGCTGGCGACGGCGGCCGTGATCCGCCAGCTGAACGCGGGCATCCGCGACGACGCCTTGCGCGCCCGCGCCACCCAGCTGTGGGCGCACACCGTGCACGTGGCCGCGCTCGCGCACGGCCTGGCCACCACCGTCACGCACACGGATGCCGATACGGCGCTGTTCGCCGGCATCGTGCATGAAGTGGCGGGCTTTTATCTGCTGGCCCAGGCCGACAAGACCCCGGGCCTGTACGCCCAGCTGGAAACGCAGATGGCGCCCACGCTGGAAGTGATCGGCCGCGCGCTGATGCGCCAGCTGGGCGTGCCGCTGCCCGTGGCCGATGCCGTCAATGCCTTGCCCGGTTCGACCATCATGCTGCCGCCCGAAGGCTTGCGCGACACCCTGCTGCTGGCCAAGGCGCTGGCGCCCGTGCCCTCGCCGCTGCCGCAGGCGGGCATCACCGTCAGCGAGGCGCTGCAAGCCTACCTGGAACACGATCCCGTGCTGCAGGCGCTGCGCACGCAGCCGTCGGCCGAAGCGAAAGGACTGATCGAGGTACTGCTCAGCTGATGGCCGATCTGCTATGATGGCGCGGGCCGGGATGGACCCGGTCCGCTTTCATTGATGTTATTGCCACTGCCTCTCAGTTCACTGGAAAACTGCCTTGACTACCTCCTTACGCATGCTCGGCCTGGCCGCAGCACTGACCGTGGCGTGCAACGCCAACGCCGACAGCTTCGTTTCCTCGGCCTCCAGCGCCGGTTCCCAGTCGAGCGGCAGCATTTCCGATTCGCTCAAGGGATCGAGCAACAGCTCTTCGCGCGACAACAAGGTGGCCAATGGCCCCTACCGCATCATCGACGTGGCCGCCGTGCCGGGCCGTAAGGGCATGACGCGCCTGACCATGCAGGCCGACGCCACGGCCACGCCGCTGGTGCTGGACTTGCCGCAGGCAGCGCTCGACAAGCAGCAGCTGGCGCAGGGCGACATGGTGCATGCGCAAAAACGCGCCTACGGCATCGAATTCTCGCGCAACGACACGCGCGCCGCCTTCTTCCTCGTGCTGGCCGACGACTGGTACGGCGAACTGGCCACGCGTCCCGTCAGCCTTTGATACGACGGATGACCCTGCGGCTGCTGGCCGGCTGCGCCGCACTGGCGCTGGCTGGCGCCGCCCAGGCAGGCACTGCGCTCGCCTCGTCGCGCTTTTGCGACCGCGCCCAGGAACTCACGGCTGCCGAACAGGACCGCCTGTTGCGCTTTGCCGCCGTCGTGCGCGAGGAGCTGGCCGCCACCGAGGGCAGCGTGGCCCTGATCAGCCGTTCCGGCCTGGACCTGGCCCGCTTCGGCATCCGCTATTCGCACGCGGCGCTGGCCTGGCGCCACGACGACGACAGCGGCTGGTCCGCGCGCCAGCTGTACTACGCCTGCGATGAAGGCCGCCCGCGCATCTTCGACCAGGGCACGGCCGGTTTCGCCATGGGCACGGACAATCCCTCGCTCGGCTACATCTCGCTGCTCAAGCTGCCGGCGGAAACCGTGCCGCCCCTGCGCCGCGCCCTGCTCGATCCCGTGCGCGTGCAGCAGTTGCTGGCGGGCCGCTACAGCGCCAACGCCTATGCGTTCAGCCTGAAATACCAGAACTGCAATCAGTGGGTGGTGGAATTGCTGGCCGCCGCCTGGGGAGAGCTGGCCGCGGGCAGCGACCTGCGCGCGCGCGCCCAGGACTGGCTGCGCGCCGCGCCGTATGCGCCCGCCCCCGTCGACGTGGGCGCGCGCTGGCTGATGCTCGGTTCCATCTTCGTGCCCCTCGTGCACATGGACGACCATCCGCCCGAAGCCATCGGCACGATGCAGCTGGCAGTGAGCCTGCCGGCCAGCCTGGAAGCGTTCGCGCGCCAGCGCCTGCCCGCCAGCGAACGCGTGGAAATCTGCCACGACGGCAGGCAGGTGGTGGTGCACCGGGGCTGGGAAGCCATCGCCGACGGCTGCGTGCCGGGCCCCGACGACAGGGTCATCGCGCTCGACTGATCACTGCTGCGCGTCGAGCGCCTCGCCGATCGCATAAAAACGCCCGCCCGCGATGTAGTGCAGGCTGCGCCAGGACGGATCGGCCTCCTCGAAATGCCAGTGCCCGTCGCGGAACACGCGCGTGTCGGCCCAGGCGCCCACCACTTCGCCGATGAACAGGTCGTAGGCGGCCTGGTTGTGCGGCTCGGGGAGCAAGCGGCACGCCAGCCAGGCGGAACACCCGGCCACGCACGGCGCCTCCACACCTTCCATCTGAAACAGCTGGACGCCCGCGCGCGCCAGCTTGTCCGGCTGCGCGTCGAGGCTGTGCGTGCCCACGGCGTGCGTCAGCTGCAATTGCGCGGCCGTCGGCACCTGGATGACGAACGTGCCGCTGCCCTCGACCAGCGCGCGCGTGCGCGTGGCCTTGTCCAGCACCACGGTCAGTTTCGGCGGCGCGAAATCGAGGGCGCAGGCCCAGGCGGCGGCCATCACGTTGTCGATGCCGGCATGGCGCGCCGAAACGAGGATGGACGGCCCGTGGTTGAGCAGGCGGTACGCTTTTTCCAGCGGCACGGCGGCGATATGGCTGTCGATGGCTGTCACGATGCGTCCTTTGCAGAGAGTGTCAAGAGCATGTCCCACTGGTCGATGCCGGGCCCGAAACCATCGGGCGTCACCTTCACCGTCTCGAAGCCGAACGCGGCATAGAAGCCCTGCGTGTGCTGGCTGGTATTCATGCGCACGCTGGCCACCTGCGGCAAGGCGCGGATGGCATCCAGGCGCGCCTGCGTCAGCGCGCGGCCCAGCCCCTGTCCATGCACGTCCTGCGCCACCATGCCCCAGCACAGGGCGGCGACGGTGCCGTCCCCGTCCAGCGCATGGCCGCCGCAGGCGACGAGGCGGCCGCCGCGCAGGATGACCAGGTAGGGATGCGGCGAGGTATCGAGCCAGGCGGCAAAGTCCGCGCGTTCGGACGGATCGAAAAAGCGCGGCGTATTGCCGTCGAACAGGGCCAGGCAGGCATCGCGGTCGCCGGCCTGGTAAGGACGTACAGTCTGCATGTGTTGTACTTTCAGGGACAGGAGCACAAATTATACGGGCGCGCGCTCACAGCAGCCGCTCCGATGTCACCACGTGCACGCCCGGCGCGGCGGCGATGGCCGCTTCCAGCAAGGCGCCGGCGATGCGGGGCGCGGGATTGATGCGCCAGCGGCGCGGCAGCACGGGACCGAGCACGCGCAGGATGCGCAAGGCGGCGCCCTCGCCCGTGCGCACTTCGTCGCGCTCGCCGCCGATCAGGCCCGGGCGCACGTGGGTGAGCGAGTCAAAGCCCAGCGCTTCCAGGTCGCGTTCCAGCTCGCCCTTGACGCGGTTATAGAAGATGCGCGAAGCGGCGTTGGCGCCGGCCGCCGAGTTGAGCGCATACGTGCGCGTGCCGGCCGCCAGCGCCAGGCGCGCCACGGCCAGCGGATAGTCGTGGTCGACCCTGCGGAACAGCTGGCGCGTGCCCGCCGCCTTCATGGTCGTGCCCAGGGTGCAGATGACGGCGTCCGCCTGCCACCACGATGCGTCGGTCGGCAGCTGATCGAAATCGACGAGGGGCGCGTCCAGCTTCGGGTGCGGCGGCAAGGCCTTACGCACGGGGGCGGCGACATGGCTGACGCGCGCATCCAGCAGCGCCAGGCGCAGCACTTCGCGGCCCACCAGGCCCGTGGCCCCCACAAGTAGTAATTTCATGGCTTTCCCGTCAAAATTGCTGTCAGCCATCACCATACACGCAACTCAGCCCAGGCGCAGCGCCAGTGCCGCAAGGGTCACCAGCAGCACGGGCACAGTCAGCACGATGCCGACGCGGAAATAGTAGCCCCAGGAAATGTGAATTTTCTTGCTGTCGAGCACATGCAGCCACAGCAAGGTGGCCAGGCTGCCGATGGGCGTGATCTTCGGTCCCAGGTCGCTGCCGATGACGTTGGCGTAGATCATCGCTTCGCGCACGGCGCCCTGCGCCGTGGTCGGGTCGATGGCCAGCGCGCCCACCAGCACCGTCGGCAGGTTGTTCATCACGGACGACAACAGCGCCGTCAGCACGCCCGTGCCCATGGCCGCGCCCCACACGCCATACTGGCCGAAGTGGTTCAGCATGCCCGTCAGGTACGCCGTCAAGCCCGCATTGCGCAAGCCGTACACGACCAGGTACATGCCCAGCGAAAAGACGACGATATGCCACGGCGCATGGCGGATCACGTGGCGCGTGGAAATCACATGGCCCCTGGCGGCCACGCCCAGCAGCAGCGCGGCGCCCACGGCGGCGATCAGGCTGATGGGCACGCCCAGGCTTTCTTGCGAGAAAAATCCCACCAGTAGCAGCGCCAGCACCAGCCAGCCCGCGCGGAAGGTGGCCAGGTCGCGGATGGCGGCATCCGGGCGTTTTAATTGCGCCACGTCATAGTCGCGCGGAATATCTTGGCGGAAAAAGAGCAGCAAGGCCGCCAGGGTGGCAAGCACGGCCACCACGTTGACGGGCACCATCACGGACGCGTATTCGGCAAAGCCGATCTTGAAGAAGTCGGCCGAGACGATATTGACCAGGTTCGACACCACCAGCGGCAGGCTGGCCGTGTCGGCGATGAAACCGGCCGCCATCACGTAGGCCAGGGTGGCCTTGGCGGAAAACTTCAGCGCCCGCAGCATGGCGATGACGATGGGCGTCAGGATCAGCGCGGCGCCGTCGTTGGCAAACACGGCGGACACCAGGGCGCCCAGCAAGACCAGCAGCACGAACAGTTTGCTGCCGCTGCCCCCGCCCCAGCGCGCCACGTGCAAGGCGGCCCATTCGAAGAAACCGGCCGCGTCCAGCAGCAGGCTGATGATGATCACGGCAATGAAGGTGCCGGTGGCATTCCACACGATATGCCAGACGACGGGAATGTCGCCCCAGTGGATTACGCCGGCCAGCAAGGCGACGCCGGCGCCGATGACGGCGCTCCAGCCGATGCCCAGGCCGCGCGGTTGCCAGATAACGAGAGTCAGGGTAGCCAGGAAGATCAGGAAAGCGGTCAGCATGCGGTAATGGTCCCGTGCAATGCGGCGTCGCGGGCACCATGCGCCGCAGCCTGTGAATTTGAACAATAATTCAATAATACTGGAATTATTGAATCAATGCAAAGCTGCGGCGTCGCTTCCTTATTTTAATGCGATGGCGATATCGACCAGCCCCACCGTGCCGTTACCGATGGCGGACGCCGCTGGCGCCGCCGCGCCGCCGCTCAGCACCGCCGCGCCCGTCGCCAGGTCGATGCGGTACAGCGAGCTGGGGCCAGTGGCGGAAGTGCGCAGGACCGCCAGCGCCAGGCCGTTGGCACCGCCCGCGATATCGAAGCCGACGTCGCCCGCCGCCGCCACGCCCAGCAGCCCCACATTGACGAGGGTACCGTCATTTGGCGGATTTTGCAGGGCCAGACTGGCGCTGGCCGTGTCGATATCGAACAGCGTGGTGGCCGTCGTGCCGGCAAAGCTGTTGCTGTAGGCCGCCGCCGTCACAACCGGCGCCGCACCCGCGCGGTTGATGGCGCCATCGGTGGTGGTGGCGCCCGTGTCGACATTGATGCGCAAGCTTTGCCCCGTGTTAGCGATCACGCGCAAGCGGTCGGCGACGGGATTGAAGTCCACGCCAAAGGCCGTTCCGGCGATGGCCGTGTAGGGCGCGCTGGCGTCCGCCGCATCGGCGGCCAGCGTCGCCTTGACGCTGGCCGCGCCAGTCGCCGGATCGATGGTGACGATGCGCCCCGCCGAGGAGACGCCGTACAGCAAGCCATCCTTGGGACGGATGTCAAAGCCCAGCAGGCGCTCGCCCGCCGCCAGGCCGGTGATGGCCACGTTGGCGTCCAGCGTGTTCGGCGTGGCCGTCTTGAAGGTGACGATGCGGGCGTCGTCCGTCAAGCCATACGCGATGGGTGCGGCAGGCACTGTCAAGGCGATGCCGCGCAAGTCTTCCGTCACGCCGACGGCCGCCACCAGGGTCGCCGGCGCAGTCGCCGCCGCCAGGTTCAGGGTGTACAGATTACGCACGCCGGCCACCGTCATGACGGCATAACCCGTGTTGGTGCGCGCATCGATGTCGAAACCGGCCACGCCGGTCGCCGCCACGCCCAGCGGCACGGCGCCGGCCAGGGTGCCGTTGTTGGGCGGATTTTGCGTGTACAGGGTGGCATTGGCCGCATCGATGACAAACAAGGTGGTGCTGGCCGTGCCGGCGAAGCTGTTGCTGTAGGCCGCCGCCGTGATGGCCGTCGTGGCCGCGCCGCCATTGATATTGCCATCCGTGGTGGTGGCGCCCGTGTCGACATTGATGCGCAGGCTCTGGCCCGTGTTGCTGACGATGCGCAGGCGGTCGGCCACCGGATTGAAGTCGACGCCGAATTCCGTGCCGGCCAGCGCCGTGTAGGGCGCCGTGGTGTCGCTGGCATCGGCTGCCAGGGTGGCTTTGACGGTGGCAGCGCCCGTCACGCCATTCAGGGTATAGATGCGCCCCGTGCTGCCGACGCCATACAGCTGGCCATCGGCGGGACGGAAATCGATGCCCAGCAGGTTTTCACCCGTCTGCAAACCCGTCACGGTGGCCGTGGTGCGGATGGTGGCAGGCGTGGCGCGATCGAACGACAGCAGTTTATTGCTGGCGGTGAGCACGAAGACATCGCCGGCCACGACTGCGGGCGGCGGTGGCGTGACGACAGCATCGTCATGGCCGCTGCCGCCGCAGGCGGACACGGTCATGGCGACCGCGGAAACAAGCAGCAGCCTGGAAAACGGCAAAGATGGCAAGGTCGGTAATGTCGGCATGGTCGTGGCCCCTGTAAGAGTGAGTGAAGGTGCCGCTCATGCCGCGGTCGCAGCGAGCGCACCCCTGTACTACCCGCCATGCCCGCGTTTGGATGCAGCGGCGCAAAAAATTTATTTCGGCGCGATTTATGCTTGTGTTTAGGCAATTTTTTCGGTGTATAGTCGCAGGCACGATTGAAACGGGGGACAGGAAAGTGGCGCGCATCTATCAGACCAACAACATGGGCGAAGCCGACGTGCGGGTGGCCATCGTGCCACGCGGCAATGCCGACTTGCTGGTGCACCGCGCGACCAGCTGGGGCCTGGCGCACGGCGACGCGCAGTGGTTCATCACCCGTGAGCGCCAGGATGCGACGGCCAGCGTATATTTCACTTCGCCAGGCTTCGCGCAGCTGTCCATCAGTTTTGTCGATCACGCCAGCGAAGCGGGCTGGACCCGGCCACACCGGCTCAAGGGCTGCCTGTCGCACAACGGCATCTGACATCAAGCGGAGGAGTTCTTCATGGATTTGATCTTGCTGGAACCCGGCAACGGGGAATTGGTATTCGGTAAGGCGCCGGACGGTGAAAGCAAGGGTGGCGATATCGACGCCATCTGGCGCGACGCCGCTGCGCTGCGGGGCATGGGCCAGTGCATCGAGCTGGTGTCTTTACATCAAGGCATGAAGCAGCAAGTGACGACGGACGTCAGCAACTCTGCGCGCACGTCGGGCCGGCCCGTCATCACCGAGTTTACCTGTGTCAAATATGTCGACCAGACGTCCGTCAAACTGTATGAGCTGTGTCTGCGCGCCGAGCCGCTGGGCAGGGGCGCGGCCCAGCCGACCAGGCTGTACATCGCCCGCCATACGGGCGGCAAGACGGCCAACCTCATCACCATTTCCCTGCGCGACGCCCTGATCAGCGAAATCCAGCTGCAAACCCATCCCGATGACATGCCCACCGAACAGTTCAAGCTGAACTTTACGGAAATCCTCTGGAGCCACAGCGTGCAGCAGGCGGACGGCCAGCCCGGCGCCCAGTACACGACGGGCTGGAGCCTGGCGCGCAACCGTCCGATCGCGGCATTTACGGGATAAGCACATGATCGACGCGGCACATTCTCCCGACATCGTTTGCATCGGCAATGCCGGCCTGGCGCTGGTCCATCCCTTCCTGCCGGCAATGTTCCAGCGGCTGGACCTGCTCGCCACTGGCGGCGATGGCAGGCCGCAGCTGCGCGGCGAACAGGGCGCGCGCGCCGTGCGGCTGCTGCACTACCTGACGGATGGCAGGAGCGACGCACCGGAGCCGGCACTGCCGCTGAACAAGCTGCTGTGCGGCCTGCCCCTTGACTTCCCTGCCCCGCCCGTCGACCTTGGCCAGGAAGAACTGGCGCTATGCGACCAGCTGCTGCATGCGGTCATCGTCAATTGGCCCGTCATAGGCGCCGTCTCGATCACGGCCTTGCGCGCGACCTTCCTGCAGCGCGAAGGCCGGCTGCAATGGCGCGGCGCAGACGCCACCCTGACCGTGCAACGCAAGACGGTCGATGTGCTGATGCGCCAGCTGCCATGGTCCATGACCGTCATCCGGCATCCATGGATGCCGCAGCCCCTGCATGTGGCATGGTAGACCCGCAGCAAAGCGATACTAACCGATACTTCCACGAGGAAACCCGCATGAGCAACTACATCCGCATCGCCGGCAACCCCGCAACCGGCATCGTGCTGCTGGGCGACGATGGCGCGGTGCGCAGCCAGGGCCAGGTCGAAACATGGTCGGCATGGCTGGATTCCCCGCCGGCCGCCGGCTTCGTGCCCGGCGAAGCTGCGTTTGCCTGCCTGCACGGCGACGGCGCGGGCTTCGTCACGGTGGCCCATGGCACGGCCATCCGCTATCTCTCCGTCCTGGGCCAGCCGAATGCGCGCTGGAAAGACGTCGCCCCGCCGCCCGCCGGCACGGGCATCGCCGGCCTGGCGGGCGGCCCCCTGGAGGGTTACCTGCTGCTGGCCGCCGATGGCCGCCGCCTGTACCGGCTGGACGGCGCCGCCGCTGGCGGCGGGAACGCATGGCAAGCCTGCGCCGCCCCGCCGTTCAGCGGCAAGGCCGCGCTGATCGCCGGCGACTGGCAGCATGGCGTGCTGGCGCTGGCCGACGGTGCGGCAGCAAAGCTGAAGAGCGGCAGCACCGGCGACGCCTGGACGGCGCTGCCGGCGCCACCGCTCGCCTTCGAGATGGTGACGGGGAATTGTCAGGATGGCTTCATCGCCTACGGCGAGGGACGCTTGTTCATGCTGGACATGGGCGCCCAGCCGAGGTGGAGCCGCCTGGCCATGCCAGGCTTCGACATGCGCGCCCTGTCCGGCGATCCCGTTCACGGCGTGGCGGCCGTGCTGGCCGACTCCAGCGGCGACGGCACCCTGGTCGTCTATGCCCTGCGTCCGGGCAGGGAATCGTGGTCGCTGGTCCTTGCGCCGTCGGCAAGGCGCGCATAGTCCCTACTCTTCCAGCCCGCCTCCCAGCGCCTTGTACAGGGCCACGGCAGACTTGAACTGGTCGCGCCGCGCGTCGAGCAAGGCTTGCTGCGCCGCATACGACTGGCGCTGCGCGTCGAGCAATTCCAGCCGGCTGTCCTGGCCCGCGTCGTAGCGCAGCTGCGACAGGCGCTGGCGCTGTTGCGCCGCGGCCACCACGCGCTGCTGCGCGGCGATCTGCTGCGCATACGTGGCGCTGCCGGCCAGGCCGTCGCGCACCTCGCGAAACGCCGCCTGGATCGCCTGTTCATACTGCAGCACGGCGACGTCCTTGCGCAGGCGCGACAGCTGCAGTTCCGCGCGCAGCTGGCCGCCCTGGAACAGCGGCTGCGTCACTTGCGGCGCGAACGACCAGCTGCGCGCGCTGCCGCGGAACAAGTCGCCCAGCTCCGGACTGGCAAAACCCAGCGACGCCGTCAGCGACAGACGGGGGAAGAAGGCGGCGCGGGCGGCGCCGATTTCCGCATTCGCCGCCACCAGCGCGTATTCGGCTTGCACGATGTCGGGCCGCCGCGCCAGCAAGTCCGATGGCAGGCCGGGCGGCAGCTGCGTCAGCACAGGCTGGCCATCGAGCGCGCGGCCGGCGGGCAGGTCGGCGGGCAATGGCGCGCCCAGCAGCAGTTCCAGGTTGTTGCGCGCCAAGGCACTGGCCCGCTCGCGGGCCTGCACGTCCGCTTCCGCCGTGGCCGCCTGCCCTTGCGCTTGCGCCACGTCCAGGCCGCTGCCCTGCTGCGCGCCGTGCAGGCGCTGCGTCAGGACCAGGGCCTGGCGCCAGTCGGCCAGGGTTTGCCGCGCCAGCGCCAGCTGTTCCTCGGCCAGGCGCTGCTCCAGGTAGGCGTCGGCCACGCCGCCGATCAAGGCCATGTGGGCGGCGCGCTGGCCCTGCTCCGTGGCCAGGTAGCGGGCAAACGCCGCGTCCGACAGGGAAGCCAGGCGGCCGAACAGGTCGATCTCGAACGCGCTCATGGCGATGCCGGCCGTGAACTGTTTTTGCGTTACGCCGTCGGCAGCGCGCTGGCGCACGCCGCCCGCATTCGCGCCGATGGCCGGATAGCGGCCCGCATCCTGGATCTGGTACTGGGCCCGCACGGCTTCCACGTTGAGCGAGGCCACGCGCAAGTCGCGGTTGTTTTCCAGCGCCAGGCTGACCAGGCGCTGCAGGCGCGCGTCGAGCAGCATCTGGCGCCAGCCCAGGTCGGCGGCAGTGCCGGCCATGCCTGCCGGCGCGGCCGCCTCGCCCGCATGGTAGCTGGCGGGGATGGGCGGCGCCGGCTTGACCAGCGACGGCGTCAGCGAACAGGCCGACAAGGCCAGCGCGGCCAAGGGCATGATGAATATCGAACGCATTACGACTCTCCTTCCACCGCGTTGACCGCGGTGCGATTGCGCTTACTGTCTTTTAAGAAATAATTTGCCATCTTGTCGACGGCGCCCAGCACCACGACAAAGAACACGGGCACGAAAAACACGGCCAGCACGGTGGCCGTGATCATGCCGCCGAACACGCCCGTGCCGATCGCGTGCTGCGTCTCGGCGCTGGCACCCGTGGCCAGCATCAGCGGTACCACGCCCAGCGCGAACGCCAGCGACGTCATCAAAATCGGGCGCAAGCGCAGGCGGGCCGCTTCCACCGTCGCTTCGACCAGTCCCTTGCCCTGCGCCTGCAACTGGCGCGCATATTCGACGATCAGGATGGCGTTCTTCGCCGACAGGCCGATGATGGTGATCATGCCCACCTTGAAGAACACGTCGTTCGGCATGCCGCGCAACATCACGGCCAGCACGGCGCCCAGCAAGCCCAGCGGCACCACCAGCATCACGGACACGGGAATGCTCCAGCTTTCATACAGGGCCGCCAGCACGAGGAAGACCACCAGCATCGACAGCGCCATCAGCATGGGCGCTTGCGAGGCCGATTCCTTCTCCTGCAGCGACTGGCCCGTCCAGGCCAGCGCGAAGCCGGGCGGCAGCTGTTTCACCAGGCGTTCCATTTCCAGCATGGCGTCGCCGCTCGAGACGCCGGGCGCCGCGCTGCCCGAGATGCGCGCGGCAGGATACCCCTGGTAGCGCACCAGTTGCAGCGGCGATTCGCTCCACACGGGGCGCACCAGTTCGCCCAGGGCCACCATGCCGCCCGCGTTATTGCGGATGCGCAAGGCCAGCACGTCGTTCAGCTGCATGCGCGACGGCGCATCGGCCTGGATGATCACTTGCTGCATGCGGCCCGCGTTGGGGAAATCGTTGACATAGGTCGACCCCATGGCCGCCGTCAGCATGTCGGCAATGGCCGTAAACGACACGCCCAGCGCTTCCGCCTTGGTGCGGTCGATATCGAGGCGCACGCTGGCGCCGGGCGGCAAGCCGTCCGGATACACGCCCGCCACCTTGCTGCTTTGCGCGGCCAGGCCCAGCAGCTGGTTCTGCGCTGCCTGCAGGGCAGCGATGCCCTGGCCGGCACGGTCCTGCAGACGCAGGGAAAAGCCGGACGAATTACCCAGTTCATCGATGGCGGGCGGCATCAGGCTCATGATCACGCCCTCCTTCGCCTGCGACATGGCCGCCTGCGCCAGCGCCACTTCTTCCTGCGCCGTGGCGCCGTTGCGCTGCTTCCAGTCCTTCAGCATGGTGAAGGCCAGGCCCGCATTCGGTCCCGCGCCGGAAAAGCTGAAGCCGAGGATGGACTGGTTCACTTCGATGCCGGGCCGCGTGGCCACGTGCTGCTCGTACAGCTTGACGACATCGAGCGTGCGCTCCATGGTGGCGTCGGACGGCAGCTGGATCGAGGTAATGAAATAGCCCTGGTCCTCTTCCGGCAGGAAGGCCGACGGCAGCTGCACGAAGGCCACGCCCAATGCGGCGACGATGGCGCCGTAGACCACCATCGAGCGGCCTGCGCGTTTCAGCATGGCCACCACGCCTTTTTCATAGCGGGCCGTCATGCGCTCAAACTGGCGGTCGAACCACAGGAAGAAGCCCTTCTTGTCATGGTCGTGCGGACCGATGGGTTTCAGCATGGTGGCGCACAGGGCCGGCGTCAGGGTCAGAGCCAGGAAGGCCGAGAACAAAATCGATACGGCCATGGCCAGGGTGAACTGGCGGTAGATGGCGCCCACGGAGCCGCTGGCCAGGGCCATGGGGATGAACACGGCCGTCAGCACCAGGGTGATGCCCACCACGGCGCCCGTGATTTCGCGCATGGCCTTCGACGTCGCTTCCTTCGGCGACAAGCCTTCCGTGGCCATCAGGCGTTCCACCGCTTCCACCACGACGATGGCGTCATCGACGATGATGCCGATGGCCAGCACCATGCCGAACATCGTCAGCACGTTGACGGAGTAACCGGCCAGCAGCATCACCGTAAACGTCCCCATCAGGGCAATCGGCGCGACGATGGCGGGAATCAGGGTGTAGCGTATCTTTTGCAGGAACAGGTACATGACGAGGAAGACCAGCACCATCGCCTCCAGCAAGGTGACGACGACCTTCTCGATCGAGATCTTCACGAACGGCGCCGTATCGAACGGCACCGAGTACTTGATCCCGGCCGGCATGGTGTGCGCCAGTTCGGCCATGCGCGCGCGCACGGCGCTGGCCGTCTGCACGGCGTTCGCGCCCGGCGACAGCATGATGGCGGCGCCCGAAGCGGCTTGCCCGTTTTCGCGGATGCTGAAATTGAAGCTTTGCGCGCCCAGCGATACGCGCGCCACGTCGCCGATGGTCACTTTCGAGCCGTCCGCATTCGCGCGCAGCACGATGGCGGCAAATTCGGCCGGCGTTTGCAGCTGGCCCTGCACCGTCAGCGGGATGGTGACGCGCTGGCCATGCACGGCGGGCGAATCGCCCAGGCGGCCCGGCGCGATCTGCGCATTTTGCTGCGCCACGGCGGCCGTGATATCGCCCATCGCGATGTTGTACGACACCAGCTTGGCCGGGTCGACCCAGATGCGCATGGCCCGCTCGGAGCCGAACAGCTGCACCTTGCCCACGCCGGGGATGCGGCGCAGCTCTTCCGTCACGTTGCGCGCCAGGTAGTCGCCCAGCGCCACTTCATCGTGCTGGCCAGTCTCGGAAATCAGGCTGACGATCATCAGGAAGCCGGACGACGCCGATTCCACCGTCAAGCCGTTTTGCCGCACGGCTTGCGGCAGGCGCGGCTCGATGGCTTTCAGGCGGTTTTGCACGTCCACCTGCGCCATTTCCGGATTCGTGCCGGGCTGGAAGGTGACGGTGATCGAGGCCGAGCCCGAGGTATCGGTGGACGACTCGAAATACAGCAGGTGCTTGACGCCCGACAGTTCACGCTCGATCAGGCCCACCACGGAATCGTTCATGGTTTGCGGCGTGGCGCCAGGGTAGCTGGCGCTGATGCTGACGCTGGGCGGCGCCACCGAAGGGAAGCGCGCAATCGGCAATTGCGGTATGGCGATCAGTCCGAACAGGACGATGAAGACCGCCACCACCCACGCAAAGACGGGGCGGTTGATGAAAAATTGAGGCATATCATTAAGCTTTCAATAAGTACTGGTCAGCGCACGGCGCTGACGGGAGCGGCGGTGGCAACGGCGGCGGCCCGCTTCCACGGCTGGGGCGCGGCGGTGGCGCCCGGCTGCAAACGTTCCTGGCCTTCGATGACGACCGTGTCGCCCGCCTTCAGGCCGCCGTTGACGACGTACTGGTGCTCGACCACGTCGCCCACGGTTACCGGTTTCAGGCTGGCCTTGTGCGCGCCATCGAGTACCCAGGCCTGCGCCTGGCCGTCGCTGCCGCGCAAGACGGCTTGCTGCGGCACCAGCACGCCATCGGCCTGCACGGCGCGGGCGATGCGGGCCCGCACGAACATGCCCGGCAACAGCTGGCGCTGCGGATTGTCAACCAGCACGCGGATGACGGCGTCGCCCGTGCCCGCATCGACGCTGATGCCGGAGAACAGGATGCGCCCCGTGACGGGATGCGGCTGGCCATCGGCGCCCAGGATGGTGACGGGCAGCTTGTCCGCGCCGCCCTTGCCGTCCGCGTTCGCGGCCCGCAGCGCGGCCAGCGCGGCGGCCGGCTGGCGCACGTCCACATACACCTTGTCGATCTGCTGGATGCGCGCCATCGGCGTTGCATCGGCCAGGCCCACGAGCGCGCCTTCCGTCACCAGTTCGGAGCCGATGCGCCCCGCGATAGGCGCCTCGATGCTGGCAAAGGCCAGGTCCAGGCGGCGGCGCGCCAGGCTGGCCCGCGCCTGCGCCACGGTGGCCACGGCTTGCTCGCGCTGGGCCACGGCATCGTCATACGCCTGGCGGCTGATGGCGTCCGCCTCGACCAGCGGTTTCAGACGCTCGGCCTGGCTGCTGGCGCGGTTGGCCGTGGCCACCGCATGCTGCAGGGCGGCGGCGGCCGAGTCGACGTCCGCCTGGAACGGTGCGGGGTTCAGCTGGAACAGCTTCTGCCCCGCCTGCACTTCGGCGCCCTGCTCGAACTGGCGGCGCAGCACGATGCCGCCCACCTGCGGGCGGATGTCGGCCGTGCGGAAGGCCGCTACCCTGCCCGGCAATTCGTCGCTGAGGAGCACGGGCGCCGCCTGCAGCTTGAGCACCGTCACGGCGGCGGGCGGTGCGGCGCCTTCTTCCGGCGCGGGTTTGGAACAGGCGGCAAGGCTGAGCAGTGCCGCGGCGATCAACATGTTTTTCTTGGTGAGGTGGCTCGGATGCATGGTCTTTCTCTATGGCAGATCCCAACCGGCGGTCCGGTCGACAGATAAGCGCAGCATAGAAGGCTTGCGTGGATGTTCCGTCAAAGAAATGTGGAGATTCGATGGAGAGAGCGAAGAATGCTAGACTATTTGCATGAACTATCTCCACAGCTCCACGCAACCCTCCTTCCTTGCCACCACGCCGCCTTCCGCCCTCATCCTGATCGCCGAAGACGAACCGCAAATCGCCCGCATCCTGTCCGGCTACCTGGAGCGCGACGGCTACCGCACGGCGTTCGCGCCCGATGGCCAGGAAGCGCTGAACCAGCACCTGGCGCTGGCGCCCGACCTGCTGCTGCTCGACGTGCAAATGCCCCGTGTCGATGGCTGGGGCGTGCTGACGGAAGTGCGCCGGCGCGGCGAAACGCCCGTCATCATGCTGACGGCGCGCGACCAGGATGCGGACAAGCTGGCCGCCCTGCGCGTGGGCGCGGACGACTACATCATCAAGCCCTTCAATCCGGCCGAAGTGGTGGCCCGCGTGGCGGCCGTGCTGCGCCGCTCGCGCGTGCGCCACCACCCGGTGGGCGGCCAGCGCCTGCGCTGCGGGGCCATCGAAATCGACCAGGAAACGTATGTGGCCAGCGTGCTGCGCGACGGCATGCCCGTGCCCCTCAGCCTGACCCTGACGGAATTCCGCCTGCTGGCCCACCTGGCGCGCACGCCGCGCCGCGTGTGCAGCCGCCTGGAACTGCTGGAGTCCTGCATGCCCGAGAGCAATTCGCTGGAGCGCACGGTGGACAGCCACGTCAGCAAGCTGCGCAAGAAGCTGGAGGAAGCGGGCGTGATGAACATGCCGGCCAGCCTGCGCGGCGTGGGCTACCGGCTGGAAGGCGAGCTCTGATGCGCTTCACCGGCTTGAACCGGCAGATCGTGCTGTCGATGTCCGTGCTGATGGTCAGCAGCATCCTGCTCATCTGGATCGGTTCCTGGACCTTCTTTGCCATCGCCTTCAAGATCGACCCCGGCATGCTGTCCGAACCGGACGACTGGTCGCCGACGACGGCCGAATGGCTGTGGATCTTCGCCATCACCATCTTCGGCCTGGGGCTGGCGGCGTTTTTCGCCATCAAGCTCGCTTCGCGCATTCTCAAACCGATCAATTCCGTGATGGACAGCGTGCGCCGCGTGGCGCATGGCGACCTGTCCGCGCGCGCGTTCGCGGGCGACCGCAGCCTGGGCGAGACGGCCATGCTGGTCGATGACTTCAACAGCATGGCCGAACGCTTGCAGCGGGCGGCCAAGGAAAGCGAAACGTGGAATGCGGCCATCGCGCACGAACTGCGCACGCCCGTGACCATCCTGCGCGGCACCCTGCAAGGCGTCGTCGACGGTGTCTTCAAGCCCGAGGAAGTGCCGTTTTCCAGCCTGCTGGCGCAAGTGGAGGACCTGGGCCGCCTGATCGAGGACTTGCGCACCCTGAGCCTGGCCGACAGCGGCTACATGCAGCTGCGCATGGCGTGGACGGACCTGACCCTGGAAATCGAGGAAGTGGGCCGCCTGCTGGCGCCGGACATGGAAGCGGCCGGCTTTGCCCTGCAACTGCACCTGTCCGACCATCCCGTCTGCTGCGACGCGGCGCGCATCCGGCAAATCGTGCTGGCCCTGCTCGACAACGCGCGCCGCTATGCGCATCCGGGCCTGCTGCGCGTGCGCACCCGCGTGCAGGCGGGCCAGTATTGCCTCAGCGTCGAAGATGCGGGTCCCGGCATTCCGGAAGAACTGGCGCCGCACGTATTCGAAGCGTTCCGCCGCGGCGACAGCGCCAGGGTCGACCTGAATGCGGGCAGCGGCCTGGGACTGGCCGTGGTCGAGGCCATCGCCCGCGCGCACGGCGGCAGCGCCGCCTGCACGCGCGGCAAGGCGGGCGGCAGCCTGTTCACCGTCAAATGGCCCGTCGAGCATGGCGCGCCGCCGGCCGCGGGCTGACTACGCGGGCGCCTGCGGCGGCGTGGCCGCATCGGCGCGCACCATGTCGACAAATACGCGCAGCACGGACGGCATCTGCCGCCGGCTCGGGTAGTACAGGAAGTAGCGGGGCGGCGGCGGCAGGCAGCGCTCCAGCACGCAGACCAGCCGCCCCGCCGCGATATCGGCGCGCGCATCGGCTTCATACACATACGCCAGTCCCGCGCCGTCGCGGGCCGCGCGCAGCATCAGCTCATCGTCGTCGAACACCAGCGGGCCGCCGACGGCGATGCTGACGCCCTCGCCCGCCTGGCCGAATTCCCACGCATACTGGCGCCCGCTGGGAAAACGCCGGCCGATGCAGGCATGCCCGAGCAGCGCGCGCGGCGTGCTTGGTGCGCCATGCGTCGCCAGGTAGGCGGGCGACGCCACCACCACGAACGGCTGCGGCGCGCCCACGGGCACGGCGATCATGTCGGCCGCCACGTGCTCGCCGAAGCGGATGCCCGCGTCAAACCCGTCGCGCACGATGTCGATCATGCCGTCATCGGTGACGAGTTCCACTTGCACGCGCGGATAGCGGGCGACAAATTGCGCCAGCATGGGCGCCAGCAGCAGCCTGGCGGCGGGACGGGGCACGTTCAGGCGCAGCTTGCCTGCGGGCACATCCTGCAAGGTGCTCAGGTCCAGCAAGGCGTCCGTGATTTCGCGCATGGCCGGCGCCAGCCGCGCCAGCAACTGCTGCCCCGCCTCGGTGGGCGTGACGCTGCGCGTGGTGCGGTTCAGCAGGCGCACGCCCAGGCGCTCTTCCAGCGCGCGCAGCGCATGGCTGAGGGCCGAGGCGGACACGCCCCGTTCCAGCGCCGCCTTGCGAAAGCTGCGCAGGCGGGCGACGGCGGCAAAGGCCGTCAATTCATTCAGGTCAGCCATTATTCATGAGCCATTTTCAGTAATACATGCAGGATAAGCGATCTTATCGCATGGTGTTCCTTCCAGCATACTGATTGCCTCTCTTTTGACAAGGAATGGCAATGGAATACAGAACACTGGGCACCTCCGGCTTGCAGGTCGCCCCCATCGGCCTGGGCTGCATGGGCATGAGCTTTGCCTACGGCGGCGCGGACGAGGCCGCCTCGCTGCGCGTGCTGCACCGCGCCGTGGAACTGGGCGTGACCCTGATCGACACGGCGGAAGTCTACGGCCCCTACGCCAACGAGGAACTGGTGGGCCGCGCCCTGAAGCAGCTGCGCGGCAAGGTCAGCATCGCCACCAAGTTCGGCTTCAAGATATTGCCGCACGGCCAGGGCGTGGAACGCATGGCGGGCGTGGACAGCCGGCCCGAGCACATCGTGCAGGCCGTGGAAGCATCGCTGTCCCGGCTCGGCATCGACAGCATCGACCTGCTGTACCAGCACCGCGTGGACCCCGCCGTGCCCATCGAAGACGTGGTGGGCGCCATGGCCGGCCTGGTCCGGGCCGGCAAGGTACGCCACCTGGGGCTGTCGGAAGTGTCGGCCGCCACCCTGCGCCGCGCCCACGCCGTCCACCCGATTGCAGCCGTGCAGTCCGAATATTCGCTGTGGAGCCGCGACGTGGAAGCGCAGGTGCTGCCCGCCTGCCGCGAACTGGGCATCGGCTTCGTGCCCTACAGCCCGCTGGGCCGGGGCTTCCTGACGGGCCAGCTTCCTTCCAGCACCACGCTGGCGCCCGACGACTACCGCCACAGCCTGCCCCGCTTCCAGGCGCCGGCGATGGCGGCCAACGGGCGCCTGGTGGCTGCGCTGCAAGGCCTGGCGGCCGCGCGCGGCGTCACGGCGGCCCAGCTGGCCCTGGCCTGGCTGCTGGCGCAAGGCAGCGACATCGTGCCCATTCCCGGCGCCCGCAGCCTGGCGCACCTGGAAGAAAACGTGGCCGCCGCGCAAGTCGCGCTGAGCGCAAGCGAGCTGGCCGCCATCGGCGCCGCCATCGCGCCCGCCGCCGTGCAGGGCGCGCGCTACCCGGCTGTGGAACTTGCCATGGTTGGCCTGTAGACAACAGTGCCCGAGTGCGCTAATTTGGGCACGAACGACAAGTTCTTTTACCCGCCGCACTTGAAATGGCTGAATCCGCTATCATTTCCAATCTGAACTATTCATTATGAAAGGGATTTACATGTCCGATTTGCTCGAAACATTGCAATGGCGCTACGCCACCAAGAAGATGGACCCGGCGAAAACGGTGCCGCAAGACAAGGTCGAGCGCATCCTGGAAGCCGTGCGCCTGACGGCCAGCTCCAGCGGCCTGCACCCATATGAAGTGTTCGTGGTGACGAATCCGGCCCTGCGCGAGCAGATCAAGCCGCATGCGTGGAACCAGGCCCAGGTGACGGATTCCTCGCACCTGCTGGTGTTTGCCGCCTGGGATAATTACACGGTGGAACGCATCAACGCCCGCTTCGACCTCGTCAACGAAGTGCGCGGCTTCAGGAATGAAGGCTGGGAAGCGTACCGCCAGCAGATCCTGGCCACGTATCCGCAACGCGACGCGGAAACCAACTACCAGCACGCGGCGCGCCAGGCGTATATCGGCGTGGGCACGGCCCTGATCGCCGCGGCGCAGGAAAAAGTCGATTCGACGCCGATGGAAGGTTTTGATCCGGCCAAGGTCGACGAAATCCTGGGCTTGCGCGAAAAAGGCTTGCGCTCCGTCGTCATGCTGCCGCTGGGCTACCGCGCCGGCGAAGGCGACTGGCTGGTGGACCTGAAAAAAGTGCGCCCCGCGCGCGCGCAATTCATCACCGAGCTGGCGTAAGCGCTTCGCCTGCAACTGAAAAGCGGATGCCTTCGCCGGCATCCGCTTTTTTTTTGTCCGTTCAGGCTGCCTGCGGAAAGCGCACCGTCACCTGCAAGCCCCGCCCCGCCTCCCCGTCGGCCAGTGCGATGTCGGCCTGGTGGTGCTCGGCGATGTGGCGCACGATGGACAGGCCCAGGCCGCAGCCCCAGGCGTCGTTGCCGTCGGGACGGAAGAAGCGGTCGAACAGGCGCGCATGGTGCTGGCGCGGAACCCCGGGGCCGTTGTCGGAGACGCGCAGCAGGGGCCGGCCCTCTTCCAGCGCCGCCTGCAGGTCGACCCGGCCGCCTTGCTGCGTGTAGCGCAAGGCGTTGTCGATCAGGTTATTGAGCAGCACTTGCAAGCCGTCCGGGTCCGCCTGCACCAGCACCGTGGCCGGCAGCGTTTCCACCACGCCCAGGTCGATTTCGCGGCTGTCGGCCAGCGCGCTGTGGTCGGCCACGGCCGCTTCCAGCAACTGTCCCAGGTCCACCGTGTGCAGCTGGCTGGCCGCCAGCGCCGTCTCATGGCGTGCCAGGCTGAGCAGCTGGCGCACCAGGTGCGTGCTGCGGTCCAGCCGTTCATGCAGGCGCGCCAGGGCCACGCGGCGCTCTTCCTCGCTGGCGGCGCGCTCGGCCACCTGCAGCTGCAGTTTCAATGCCGTCAGCGGCGAACGCAATTCATGCGCGGCATCGGCGACAAAGGTACGCTGCGCCGTCAGCGCCGCCTCGAACTGCCCCATCAGGCTGTTGAGCGCCAGCGCCACGGGCCGCAGTTCGGGCGGCATGTCGTCGGCCGCCAGCGGCGTGAGTGCATCGGGCGAACGGCCCGCCACCGATGCGGCCAGGCGCTGCAGGGGCGCCAGCGCGCGTCCCACCACGACGACGATCAGCAGCCCCAGGAGCAGCGCAAACGCCAGCAGCGGCGCGCCCGCCCGCACGGTCATTTGCCAGGCCAGCTGGTCGCGCACGGCCTGCGCCTGCGCCACCTGCACGTAGCGGCCGCGCCGCGTCACGCCGTACAGGCGCCAGTCCTCGCCCTGCACCAGGACATCGGCAAAGCCGGCCAGCGCATAGCGCGGCAATTGCGGCTGGTCCGGCAAGACGGGCAATGGCTGCCCATCCTCGTCCCACGCCTGCAGCACGAACGCTTCTTCCGGGTCCTGCGCGGCGGGCAAGCCAGTCTGCGGCTCGAATTCGTCGGGCAAGGCCACGGCCAGCTGGCGCAGCTGCAGATCGGCCAGTTCATTGGTTTCTTCCAGCAGCGAGCGGAACAGCGAAATACCCGCCCCCAGCACGCACATCAAGGTGGCGGCCAACAAGCCCAGCTGCAATTGGCGGCGGATGGTCAGCAAGATGCTACCCGCATCTTGTAGCCCACGCCGCGCACCGTCTGGATGCAGTCCGCGCCGAACTTCTTGCGCAGCTGGTACACGTACACGTCGACGGTATTGCTTTCCACTTCGCTATCCCAGCCATACAGCTTTTCGCCCAGCTGGCGCTTCGACACGACCTTGCCCGGATGGTCGAGCAAGGCGCGCAGCACGGAAAACTCGCGCGGCGGCAGCTTGATCTGCTCTCCCTCGAACGTGACGTCGTGGCTGGCCAGGTCCAGGGTCAGCGCGCCATGCTCGATGACGGAGCGCGAACGGCTGACGCGGCGCCGCAGCAGCGCGCGGATGCGCGCCAGCAGCTCGTCGAGGTCGAACGGCTTGACCAGGTAATCGTCGGCGCCGCTGTCGAGCCCTGCCACGCGCGCGGGCGTGCCGTCGCGCGCCGTGATGATCAGCACGGGCAATTCGGCGCCACGCGCCCGCGCGCCGCGCAGCACATCCATGCCTTCTTTGCCTGGCAAGCCCAGGTCCAGCAGCATCAAATCGTAGGCAAAGCCGGCCAGCGCCAGCTCCGCATCGTGGCCATCGCGCACCCAGTCCACGGCATAGCACTCGCCGCGCAAGCCTTCGACCAGGCTTTCCCCGATCATCGGATCGTCTTCCACCAGCAGCACGCGCACCCGGGCCTCTCAAGATCTTGAAAAAGCCGTCATCTTACCTTGGCTGGCGGCAAGCCATCGGATGGCCGGCTAGATCGGGTCATAGAACAGCTGGTCCACAAAGCACCAGCCCCAGGTCTCGCCCGGCTCCTTCGAGCGGATGATGGGGTGGCCCGTGGCGTGGAAGTGCCGGCTCGCATGCCGGTTTTTCGAGTCGTCGCAACAGCCCACATGGCCGCACACCATGCAGACGCGCAAATGTACCCAGCTGTCGCCCGTTTTCAGGCATTCCTCGCAGCCATCGCCATTGGCGCCACGGGTATGGATGTCATGTAGATGCCGGCAAGCCTCGCTCATGCTGTTCTCCTTCGACGATGCAGGCATGGTAGCGCAAATGCGCTCAGCCCTGCGCCCACATGCGCAGCAGGTTGTGATACGCGCCCGTCAGGCCCAGCACGGCCGTGGACGAGGCGTGCTGCTCTTCGATGCGCAGCAGCATCAGGTCGCGGTCCATCTGGAACAGCAGCCGGCGCTGCGCTTCGTCACGCACCATGCTTTCCAGCCAAAAGAAGCTGGCATAACGGCAACCTTTGCTGACGGGATTGACCCGGTGGACCTTGTCGGCCGGATACAGCAGCATGTCGCCAGCCGCCAGCTTGACGTGCTCGTCGCGCCAGCTGTCGGCCAGCACCAGCTCGCCGCCCTCGTATTCCTCGGGATTGCTGAGGAATAAAGTACAGGACAGGTCCGTGCGCACCCGCCCGCCATCGGGCAGGTAGCGCATGGCCACGTCCACGTGCTCGTCCAGGTAGTCCTGGCGTTCGCCGTCGTAGCGGCTGAACATGGGCGGCGCGATGTGGCGCGGCAAGGCGGCCGAAAAGAACAGCTGGTTGCGGCGCAAGGCTTGCAGCACCAGCTGCTGCAAGTGCTGCGCCAGCGGTCCCTGCTGGGGCAATTGCCCGTTGCGCTTGATACTCTCCGGCAAACTGCCCGACGTGACCCTGCCATCTTCCCAATCGGCGCCTTCCAGCGCCGTGCGCGCGTGCGCCAGTTCGGTGTCGTTCAGCACGGCTTTCAAATGCAGCATGATGTTGCTCTCTTATTCAGTAAATAATGGTTCGCCCGCCAGCGCGCGCACGGCGGGCACGTCCGATTGCGCCAGCCACGGGTGCAGATTGGCCATGAACGCGGGCGTGGCCGTGGCGGGAATGCGGCGCAGCCAGGCCACGGCCTGTTGCGGCTTGCCCCGCTGCAACAGCAGACGCGCATGGTTGAACTGGCCGCGAAAGTCGCCACCGATAGCCGCCTGGCAATACAGCACGGCCGCCTGCGCCGGGTCGGGCAGCATTTCCCAGCCTTCTTCATAAAAACGGCCGAGGATATTGATGGACTTGGCGTGGCCCAGGCGGGCGGCCTGGCGGTACAGCGCCAGCGCGGCAGGCCGGTCGGCGGCAAGGCCCTTGCCGCTCATCAGCAGATTCGCCAGGTTGTACATGCCCCAGTCCAGTCCGCCTGCGGCCGCCTGCCGGTACCAGTACACGGCCAGCTGCGCATCCTCCGCCACGCCCCAGCCGTTTTCCAGGCAGCGGCCCAGCATGTTGACGGCTTCCACATCGTCGCGCGCGGCCGCCTGGCGGAACCAGTGCACGGCTTGCGCAGGGTCCGGCGGCACGCCCTGCCCCACCAGCAGGCGCTGCGCAAGGATGGCCTGCGCGCGCGGCACGCCCTGGCGGGCTGCCAGTTGCAGCCACGCCAGCGCTTGCGCATCGCCGCCAGCGCCTTCCGCGCCCGCCAGCATGGCGGACCAGTCCGCTGCCGGCAGCCGGCTCAGCGCCTTGACACTGGCCAGCATCAGAAGCTCAGGTCCGCGCTCAGGCTGACGCTGCGGCTGGCGCCGGGCACGCCGTACAGCTGGAAACCATCCAGCGAGGAACCGATGCGCGCCCAGTAAAACTTGTTGGCCAGGTTTTGCACGTTCAGGTTGAGCGCCAAGCGCGGGTTGACCCGGTAGCGCGCGGCAAGGCTTTGCACCCAGTACGACGGCGCCTTTTCCGTGTCGAACACATAGGTGGGCGCCTTGCCCGCAGGGCCGGCAACGGTGCTGCTGTTATTGTTCAAGCCGCCCACATAGGCATTGTCCGAATAGCGGCGCTCGCCCACGTACTGCGCGCCATAACTGAGCACCAGGCCCGCCATGGGCGTGTACGAGGTCCACAGATTGAAGGTCCAGTCCGGCACATTCTTCGCTTCGCTGCCGCGGTTGACGCCCTTGGTCTGCATGCTCATCAGACGCGACATGCCGCCATACACGGACCATTGCTCCGTGACATTGCCCTGCACGCCCAGTTCCGCGCCCTTGACCCGCTTGGCCGGCAAGGCGCGCACGGGCGAGACGTCGCCGTCGCCGTACTCCCAGGAATCGCTCACCTGCGTGCGGAACACGGCGGCCGTCAACGCCAGGCGGTGGCGCAGCACGTCCCACTTGCCGCCCAGCTCCATGGTCTTCGACGTGGCCGGCGCATACGCGGATGCCGCCGCCGAGCCGTAGATGGCATTGTTCGTCGACGCGCCCAGGGCCGACGGCTGGGCCGCCTGCGCGTACGCCAGGTACAGGCTGGCCTCGTCGACAGGCTTGTACAGGACGGCGAGGCGGCCGCTGGCGGCGCCGTCGCTGCTGTGCGAGGTATGCACGCCCTTCAGCGACGTGTCCGCCTTCCAGTGGTCGTAGCGCAGGGACGCCACCATGCGCCATTGCGGCGTAAAACGGATGGCGTCCGTCACGTACAGGCCCGCATTGCTGATCACCGATTCCAGGCCGCCATTGCCCTTGACGGTGGCCACGCTGCCCTGCGCCACTTGCGGATGGGCCATGTCGAACCACAGGGTACCCGCGGGGGCATTCACCGTGCGCTGGTAGTCGCCATAGGTCTCGCGGTACAGGTCCAGGCCCGCCACCAGTTCGTGCCGCACGGGTCCCGTGTCAAAGGCGACGCTCGCATCGGTCTGGTTCGCCAGGATCCTGTAGCGTTTCGAGGTGCCGAAATCGCTGCCGCGCAGCACGCCATACGCATCCGTCTTGTTGCCGGCATCCGTGTACGCGGCGATGCCATTGATTTTCGTCAAGCCGCCCACGCCCGTGTAGCCCAGCGACGTGCCCAGGGTGGCGCCGCCGGCGCTGGCCGCATTGAAGCGGGCCGGCGACAGCACGGACAGATTGTCCGTCAGCGCCCAGCGCGTCTGGTTGCGCAGCTTCACGCCCGGCGCGAAATCGTGCTCGACCTTGATGGTGGCCGCATCCGACGTGGTGCGCTGGGTGTAGCTGTCGGCGCCGAACCAGGCGCTGTGCGGCACGTTGGCCATGGGCTGGCCGCCCGTGCCCCGCTGGATCGGCAAGCCGCCGTCGGGCACGTTGTCATCTTCCTGGTGGAACAGGTCGACCCATACGCGCGTGGCGCTGTCCAGGCCCGTGCCCACCGACAAGGCCAGGCCCTGGCGGTCGCTCTTCGTCACGTCGCGCCCTGGCACGTCGTTCTTTTGCTTCATGACATTCAGCCGCAGGGCGCTGCCCGTGCCCAATTGCTTGTTCACATCGGCCGTCACGCGGCGGTAGGCCGCGCTGCCCACGCCGAAGGACGCCGTATTCGCATTGCCCAGTCTGGCTTCCTTGCTGACCAGGTTGACGGTGCCGCCCACGGCCGAAGTGCCCGATTCGATGGAACCGGTGCCCTTGAACACTTCCACCTGCTCCAGGTTGAACGTGTCGTTGCGGCTGGACATGCCCGCATCGCGCATGCCGTCCACCGTCAGGCTTTGCTCGGAAGAAAAACCGCGGATGGTAAACAAATCGCCCCAGCCCAGGTTGCCCTCGCCCGACGTAAACGTAATGCCAGGCACGTTCTTCAGGATGTCCTGCAGGTTTTGCGCATTTTGCTCCGTCAGCACTTCGCGCGGCACGATGGTGATGCTTTGCGGCGTGTCGCGCAGGGGCTGGGCGAATTTCGCCGAACTCAGGTGTTCCGGCTTGTAGGCGGGCGCTTCGCGCTCGGCCTTGACGACCACCTCGTTCAATTGCTGCGGCTGCGTGGCGGCCGACGCGGCTGCATCGGCCGCATCGGCCGCCAGGGCCGCGCCCGTGGCGCCCAGCGACGTCAACGCCAGCCCGGCGGTGGCCGACAGCTTGCCGTACTGGCCGAACAGCGATTCGATGGTCCTGGCCGTGCTATTGCCGCGGCTAAATTGTTTCTCCTGATGCATGTAGCTTCCCTTTGCCGATTGTAATGATTCTCACTACAGGCACTATAATGGCCGGCTGGCAGGGCCAGAACAGGCCCGCGGACAGGAATGTAATGAAATGTGTTGGCGCCGCATGGCCGTCACATGCCATTACAAAAATGCGCAACACATCACCATTGACAGCAGGAACATGGCTACAGGAACGAAACGGGCGGACCAGGTATTGATCGTCGACGACGATGTGGAAATCCGGCAATTGCTGTCGGCATATCTGGTCAACGCGGGCTACCAGGCGCATGCGGCGTCCGGTGGCGATGAAATGTGGCAAGTGCTGGCCAGCACGCCCATCGACATGATCATCCTCGACCTGATGCTGCCCGGCGACGATGGCCTGGAACTGTGCCGCCAGTTGCGCGCGCGGCGCAATATTCCCGTCATCATGCTGACGGCGCGCGGCACGCTGGTCGACCGCATCGTGGGCCTGGAAGTGGGCGCCGACGATTACCTGCCGAAACCGTTCGATCCCCGCGAATTGCTGGCGCGCATCAAGGTCATCATCCGCCGCGCCCGCAGCTTCCCGGAAAAGCACGAAGCGGACCGCATCGGCACGCTGCGTTTCGAAGGCTGGCAGCTCGACACGCGCGCGCGCCAGATGCGCTCGCCCCAAGGCGTGACCTTGTCGCTGGGCAGTTCCGACTACCTGGTGCTGCGGGCCTTGCTCGACCATCCGAAACGCACCCTGAGCCGCGACTTCCTGCTGGCCGCCGTGTATGGCAAGGAAAGCCTGCCCTTCGACCGTTCGATCGACGTGTGCGTCAGCCGGCTGCGCCAGCAGCTGGGCGACAATCCGCGCCTGCCGGCCCTGATCAAGACCATCCGCAATGGCGGCTACATGCTCAACGCCGACGTGGCGTACGAAGAATGACGGGCCTGGCCGCCGTGCTGCAACGGCTGTGGCCGCGCAGCCTGTCGGGCCGCCTGGCCCTGGTGCTGGTGCTCGGCATGCTGGCCGCGCAAGCCCTGACGGGCACCATCTGGTATGACATGCGTTACGGCAAGGCAATGGAAATTCCCACGCGCCTGGCCGCCACCCGCCTGGCCGACGCCGTGCGCATGCTCGACGCCGTGCCGGCCGCCAGCCGCCCCGCCATGCTGGCCGCCATCAGCAGCGCGGACTTTAACGTGCGCGCCGTCGACGGCCCTGCCGCGACGCCGCCGCCCCTGGACCGCAACGACGTCTTCAGCAGCGAACTGTTCCTTGACGTGCTGCGCCAGCGCCTGGGCGGCCAGGCCGATGAACTGGCGCATCATGGCGTGCGCGTGCTGGCCAGCGAGCTGGCGCACGCGGCGCCCCGCGAAGGCAACTGGCTGACCCTGCTGCGCGATCCCTTTCCCACGGGCCATTTCGTCGTCCAGCTGCGCCTGCACGACGGCGCCTGGCTGCAGGCGGAAGCGCGCGAAGGCCAGGCGGGCATGAGCACGGCGCCGCGCGCGGCGGCCATCGACTATCTGCTGCGCATCTACGTGCTGCGCATCGCCGCCATCCTGCTGCTGGCCTGGCTGGCCGTGCGCCTCGTGATGCAGCCGCTGGGCAAGCTGGCCAGCGCGGCCGACAAGCTGGGCGAAAACATCTTCAGCCCGCCCTTGAGCACGCATGGTCCCACGGAAGTGCGCAAGGCGTCGCAGGCGTTCAACGCCATGCAGCGCCGCCTGATCGACAATATCGCCGAGCGCACGCGCTTCCTGGCTGCCGTCTCGCACGATCTGCGCTCGCCCATCACGCGCATGAAACTGCGCACGGAGCTGCTGCCCGGCGAGGGGGAGCGCGTGAAATTTCGCCGTGACCTCGATGAAATGGATGCACTGGTGGGCGCCACCCTGACCATGGTGCAGGACAGCGGCTTGCACGAACAGCGGCAGATGGTCGATATCGACAGCCTGCTGGCCAGCCTGCGCAGCGATTGCGCGGAAACGGGCGGCCAGGTCAGCATTACGGGCGATGCCGCACCCCTGCCCGCCCACCCGCGCAGCCTGAAGCGCTGCCTGCAAAACATCGTCGACAATGCCATCCGCTATGGCAGCGCGGCCCGCGTGCTCGTGCGCGACGAGGCAAACCAGGTGACGATCGAGGTACGCGACGACGGCCCCGGCATTCCCGAAGCGCTGCTGCAGCGGGCGCTGGAACCGTTTTATCGGCTGGAAACATCGCGCAACGCCGCCACGGGCGGCTTCGGCCTGGGCCTGTCCATCGCCCAGACGGTGGCGCTGGCGCACCATGGGGAATTATCGTTGCGCAATGGCGAGGAACGGGGCCTGGTGGTGACCCTGGTGCTGCCGCGTGCCAGCGGGCAATGGCGGCCGGACCACGCGCAGGCGTAGCCAGGAAGCGGCATCACTGCATTCGCATGGCCAGCGCCCCGATCACCAGCGCACGCATGCCCAGGTCGAACTCGGCCTCGATGGCCCTGTCGCTATCGCTATCGCTATCGTCCTCGTCCCCGTCTTGCCATGCGTCGCCGGCCGGCGCATACGCGGTGTCGGCCAGGGCCACGCAGTGCAAGGCCACGGTCGACAGCAGCCAGCGGGCGCGCTGCTTCGGCAACTGGTAGGCGTGCGCCACCTGCGTCTGGTGGGCGTCGATCCGGGCCAGCATGGCCGGTGTCGTCGCCTTCCTGCGCAGCAGGTAGGGCGCCAGCCCCGGATGCGACTTGACCAGTGCGCGCAGCGAAGCGCTGAAACGCAGCAGGTAGTGCTCCAGGTCACCCTCGCCGGGCGCCGGCAATTGCCAGCGCGAAAAAATCTCCTCCGCCACCAGCAGCTTGAGCGCGGCCAGGTGCGCCACGTGCTTGTACAGCGCCACGTGGCTGACGCCCAGCAAGGCGGCCACGCCCGTGAAAGTCATGGCGGGCAAGCCCAGCGCGATGCCCGCGTCCGCGATGCGCTCGCGCGTGATGCTGGGAGGACGCCCGGGACGGGGCGAAGTTGTGGCAATAGTCATCGTGATTGTCCGTGGCGGCAGCTGCGTTGTCGGTTTCAGATAATTAGTTTAGCATGATGAAACTAATTACCCAATACCAAGGAGTACTTACCATGGCAACACCCCTAGAACAGCAATCCGGCGGCCCCCTGCGCAATGCCGAACATGACCGCAGCCTGCATGAAGTCACGGCCGCCGTCGTCGCCATCGCGCACCCCGTTCCCAGCGTGCTGCGCGTCACGGCCCGCCTGGAGCGTTCCGGCGACGATCCCCACTGGGCGCTGCCCAACGTGGCTTTCCGCATCCATCTCGACGGCCCCGCGTATGGCGGCGCGTCGCGCATCTACACCGTGCGCAGCTATGACGCGCAGGCAGGAACGTTTACCTTCGATATCGTGCGGCACGCACACGCGAGTCCGATGATGCGCTGGGGTAGCAACCTGCGCGCGGGCGATGTCTTCCGCCTGACGGGACCGCGCCCGCAATTCGTCGTTCCTGCCGATGCCGAAAAGAAAATCGCCCTCTTCCTCGACGAGACGGGCATTCCCGCCCTGTACGCCATGTTGCAGCAATGGCCCGCCGGCGCGGCCGGCATCGGCTGGGTCGTGACCGATGATGCCGCCGCGTTCGAGGAATTACCCGCCGTGCCGGGCCTGGCATTGCAGCGCCTGGGCACGGCCCACGTGGCGCCGGACGGGCCGCTGGCAGCCCAGGCCAGGGCCTTGCCGGATCCGCACGGTTACGTCATCTGGGGCGCCGGCGAACGCGATGAAATGCGCGCCATCCGCCAGTATTTCCGCATCGACGCGGGCCTGGCGAAAGAGCAGGTGCTGGTAGCGGGCTACTGGAAACGGGGCGTCAGCAACACGGACATCGATCTGCGCCGCCGGCAAAGCTTCGAGCAGCTGATCGCCAATGGCGGCACCCTGGCCGACTTCGACGACCTGGCCGTCGAGGTGTAAGCAGCGCCGGTCGCGGCGCGCGCTAGCGGGCGGCGAAGTCGAAGCGCCACGCATCCTGGCTGCGGTGCAAGGTGACGTCCACTTCGGACGCCGAGACCGGCATCGCATACTGCGTCATGTCTGCGAAACTCTCCAGGCTGTAGGTCTGGCCCGCCGTCGGCCGCATGGCCACGACGAAATACAGGCTGGGCTGGTATTCGAAACCGACCGTCATGTTGACATCGACATCGGGCATGGTCGCGACCGGCCGGTCATTCACATACCAGTTGCAGCTGAATGGAATGAACGGGCTGGTCTCGTTCATGACGCCGCATTGCGACGGCGTCAGCTTCGATTGCGCCAGCGAGGCGGCGGCGGGCTGCAGCAGCGGCGACAAGCCATGCGGACTCACGGCCGACAGCAGCTGGCCCGGCGCGATGACCTGGCGGCCCGAGACGATCCTGTTGCCCGTGATGCCGAAACTGTTCACGTCGGTCGAGATCCTGTCCTCGTAGTGGAACGATTCGGTGGCACCCGCCGACCCCGTCAACACCTGCCAGGCATGGCTGCGGTAATGGCCCTGCGGGTTCTGCAGCTTCAGGAAAACCAGCACGGAGTTGCCTTGCAAATCGTCTGTTTCCACGTTGTAGCGGACGTTGAATTGAATGCCCATCGCTTGCTCCCTGCCTGGAATCTGCACGAACTCAGGAAAGACAGCGCCGGAGGACGAGTCCACGATTTCCTCCGGCGCTGGTGGTCACTGCCCATATCGGCCCTGCAGCAAGCCCTGCCGATGCAGGGCCTGTGCATGGTACCAGCGGACGATTACTGCGCCAGGTAGCGTTCCGAACGGGGACCGTACAGCAGGCCATTCGGCACGCCGGCCGACAGCAGGCGCGCATTGGCGGTACCGGCGATAGGATGGCTGGCATCGGTGCTGGTGTTGATGATCTGCTTGACTGCCGCCGTCACCAGGGCGCCGATCAGACCGCCGCCACCGCTGTTATTGCCTTCATTGCTGGATGCGCTGGCCGCGCCCTGCCACAGCAAGGCGCCCGTCTTCAGGTCAACCAGCTTGGCGTCGACCGACACCACCGTCACGCTGTCGATCACGGCGTAAGTCGTGCCGTACTTGGAGATCGTTACGTACAGGCCCGCATCGGCGCCAAAGATCTCGTTGAGCTTTTTCGCATCGACGCCGTGGATATCGGCAGCGTTCGTCAAGCCGTTCTGCTTGAAGGTTTCACCGACCACGGCGACCGGCAGCACGTAGTAGCCCGCTTCGGCCAGCGGATACGTCACTTGCGCGTAGACGCTGTTGCCGGCATTGACTTCCGGCGAGTTGTTCAACGGCGGCAAGACGACGATCGAACGGGGCTTGGCAGCCTTGAAAGCCGTATAGTCGTATGCGGCCTGCTTGGTGGCGCAACCGACCATGAAGATGGCGGGACCCAGGCACAAGGCCATTTTCAACATGCGCGACATCATAATTTCTCGCCTTTTTTCATTTTACCCAACAGGAAGTCCATGTACGGCGTCGATTCCGGGAACAGTTTTTTCTCGTCTTCGAACTGTGCTTCGACCTGCTCCGGCTTGCCCGTGATCGAGTACAGCATGCCCAGATGGGCATGGAAACCCGGCGGCGCATGGTTGCCCTTCGCGCTGATCACTTGCAGGTCTTTTTCCATGGCGGCGATCTGCTGCTCCGGACTTTCGCCCTTCAGGTATTCATACACTTGCGGCTGGTAGCCTTCCCATTGGTACAGGCTCTTCGATTGCGTGGCGCAACCGGTCAGTGCGGCACAGGCGAGCAGCGCCAGCAGAGCTGCGCCCTTGTTCATCATTGTCTGTTTCATGGGATACCTTATTGTTTGCGCAGTGCGCCCGCTTCGACGCCAGCCACCAGGCGCTCGACCGCTTCGCGCATGGCCAGATCCAATACCTTGCCGTTGAGGGTGGCGTCATAGCTGGCGGTGCCGCCAAAGCCCAGCACTTCACGGTTCGACAGGCTGTATTCGCCGGCGCCGGCGGCCGAATACACGACTTCCGAGGTGGCGATGTTAACGACGTTCAATGTCACTTTGGCATATGCCACTTGCGTCTTGCCGCGGCCCATGATGCCGAACAATTGCTTGTCGCCTACTTCCTTGCGGCCGAATTCGGTCACGTCGCCGGTCACGACGAAGTCCGCGCCCTTGATGTTCTGGCCCTGCTTCTTGAACTCGGCTTCCTGCTTGAGTTCCGCCATGTTGTCGCGGTCGAGGACGTTGAAACGGTTGGACGTCTGCAGGTGCGCAATCAGGATCGTTTTCGATTGGCTGCCCAGGCGGTCGACGCCATCGGAAAAGATGCCGCGCATGAAGTTGGAGCGGTTGTCGAACTTGCCGACAGCGATCAGGGTGCGTGGACCAACGTAGGGACGGGCCGCGCTGGCGACCGTGGGGACAGCCAGGGCTTGCGACGATTCGGAAGCGCAGCCCGCCAACGCCGCGCCAATCAGCGCTGCAATCAACAACGCGCCGGGTTTATTCTTGTTCATAGTGCCCTTATGAGATGGATGATCAGGAGCAACCTGCAAAAATTGATTTTAGGCAAGTTAATTTCCTAATTGCAATTATATGGTATTGCATGTCTCACAATTCTCTCCAAAAGTAACGATGGCGAGGATTGCATTGTTCCCGACGCTTTTCAGACGCAACACATGCCAACAGAGCTGTGGAAAAGAAACGGCGCCGGCTTGACTTCTGCAGGCCGATTCATTAACTTGGCAGCAAAAACCGGCCTGCGGTAAGGGCCGGATTCCACTGCCACCGGCAGACCTTGTCCGCCGGCGTGCTCTACCCCGGCGCCAGCTCCACGGTACGTTTTCACATAGATGGGTCACCAGGCCATGCCGACACACGATTCTTCCCCGGCCCATCCGCTGGCCACGGCGCTGGCCCTCTCGCTGGGCGCCGCCATCGCGCTGGGCCTGTCGCGCTTTTCCTACGGCTTGCTGCTGCCGCCCATGCGCGCCGACCTGGGCTGGTCCTACCTGCTGGCAGGGTCCATGAACACCTTCAATGCGCTCGGCTACTTTCTCGGCGCCCTGGCCGCGCCGGCGCTGATGCGCCGCCTGGGCGTGTGGCGTTTGCTGATCGCCGGTTCCGTGCTGGCCAGCCTCTTCATGCTGATGTCGGGCCTGGTCAGCGACACGGCCGCCCTGTTCCTGCAGCGCGTGTGCGCGGGCGTCGCCAGCGCCTTCATTTTCATCGCCGGCGGCGTGCTGGCGGCCCGGCTCGGTTCCATGCACAGCCAGCGCGCCGGCTTCTACATCGGCCTGTACTACGGCGGCACGGGTTTCGGCATCGCACTGTCGGCCCTGCTGGTGCCGGCCGCGCTGGCCTCCGCGCACGCGCACGGCGCCGCCCATGCATGGCAATGGCCCTGGCTGGCACTGGGCATCGCCTGCCTGGCCGCCACCGCCCTCATGGCCGTGCCGGCGAAAGCCATCGGCGAAGCGCCACGCACCCTCGACGCCCCGCGCCCCTTCGCCTGGCGCGATTTTGCCCCCAGCCTGGCCGGCTATTTCATGTTTGGCGTCGGCTACATCGGCTACATGACCTTCGTCATCGCCCTGCTCAAGCAGCAAGGCATGCCGCCCACGCAGATTACCGTGTTCTACACGCTCCTGGGCCTGGCGGTGGTGGCATCGTCGCGCATCTGGGCACGCATGCTCGACCGCTACAAGGGCGGCGAATCGCTGGCGATCCTGAACGCCGTGCTGGGCGCAGTCACCATCCTGCCCGCGCTGACGAGCTTTGTGCCCGTCGTGTTCATTTCCGGCCTGGTATTCGGCGCCGTATTCCTGTCGGTGGTGGCGTCGACCACGGCCCTGGTGCGGCATAACTTGCCGCAGCCATCGTGGACGGCCGGCATCAGCGCCTACACGACCGTGTTCGCGCTGGGCCAGATCGTCGGCCCCATCGTCGTCGGCTGGATTGCCGACGGCCCCGCGGGACTGGAGCGGGGCTTGATCGCCTCGGCCATCGCCCTCTTCATCGGCGCGGCACTGGCCGCGCGGCAAAAGGCGCTGGCGCCAGTCGCATAGTAGACTGCAAGCCTGTCCCACTTTCGCAGGAAACACACGATGAACACCGATGCACGCAAACTCCCCGCAACGATGGATGCCGAAACCCTGGAATTCATCCAGGGCCTGTTCGCGCTGGTGCGCGAAGGCGATACGCAGCAACTGGGCGCCATGGTCGCGCAAGGCGTGCCCGTCAACTTCCGCAACGAAAAAGGCGACAGCCTGATCATGCTGGCCAGCTACCTCGGCCACCTGGAAACGTCGCGCCTGCTGCTCGAAGCGGGCGCCGACGCCAACGTCCCCAACGACCAGGGCCAGACGCCGCTGGCCGGCGTGGCCTACAAAGGCTACCTCGACATCGCCGAACTGCTGCTCAAGCACGGCGCCAGCGTGGAAGGTGCCAGCCCGGACGGCAAGACCCCCTTGATGATGGCCGCCATGTTCAACCGCCTGGCCATCCTCGACCTGCTGCTGCAGCACGGTGCCCGCATCGACGCCGTGGACAGCCGCGGCATGAGCGCCGTCTCGCTGGCCAAATCCATGAATGCGCAGGAGACCCTGGCACGGCTGGCCGGCCAGGGGCAGACGGCATAACCGATGCAGGTATCTGCGAATGCCGCCAGGTAAAAAAATAAACGCAGGAGCTTGGCTGTTTCATTGATTCGGCATTGGCCTTACGATGCCGGACGGGAGTTTATTCCCATTCGATTGTCAATGAGGTGGCTAAGCGTTTGATTTTTCGGTGATTTCCAAACTACTCAGCTACCGATACCCTCAAAAATACCCTCAGCGGATCTATCTGTCATTGCCGGTTCGTCGCGGACGGAACGGAAGAGGAAAATCCGCTTGTTCAAACCGGTCACCAGATTTTCCTGGCCGATGACGCCTTCGTTTCGGCACATCAACAATCGCAGCGCTCCGATGCATGCAAAGCCCCCCCCTGAGGCAGCAGCACCGCGCGATCACACGCCCCTCACGCAACATCAGGCACCTTATACCGACAGGGGCGAGGCAATGGCACACGCTACTTTACCTAACGCTTTACCATGCCCTTCATCGCCGCCGCTTTTCACGTCTCGAGTTGGACAGTCAACCGGGCCGTGTCGGTATTTAATAAAGCGTAATTTGCCGCATAAAAAGATGCCCAAGGATAAAATCGTGTATAAATGCCGTACCGCCCCCCGGCGCATCAAGGATCTTCTAACCTCGCCCGAAGAATTCATCAAGAAGTTTTAAGTTATGCTCAATTCCTTCTATAGAGGCTTCCAACGTAAACCGTCGAGAATTTTTATAATCCCAAAATTCTCCAGGATTAAAATAATGAGGACCTATTGCCAGAGAAGGAATCGCTATAAACCCCCCCCTATCTTGAGCTATCCGATATTCTACAACATGCTTCCTCTCCAAAAGGTATCTCACATAATAATCCTCCCCTTCCACTCCAACAGGCCTAACATTTTCAAATCTATAAACTTCTCGATTTCCATTTTTCTCATAGTAATCGCCAATAGCATTGAAAAGAAATTCAAAACTTTCTTCATTATTTTTTAATAGCACGATAAAAACCTCCTTGTTGTATTACCTTATAGCCATTTTCCATTAGATGTTGAAATTCAAGCTTTGTAAAATAGCCGGCAGAAATCGCTGCGGGATCCGCAGTAAACACAAAACTCTTATTCTGTGCTATTTGTTGATTTAAAAAAGTTTTATTTATATCCCACATTTTATCAGCACCCAACTGCCCTTGGACAGCAGACCAGTCAGACATCGAAAAGTATGTTGAACCACGGGCCTGAGCAACCGCCTCATATGAATTACTGTTGCCTGCAATATACTTCCCTAAAACAACTTCCGAAGCGGCAGCATTGTGAGTTGAACTTATCGCTGCTTGGTTATACATTTGATGTATCAACTCAGGGGAAGATCCATCTCGATAGAAATTATTTAATTTCGCCGCTGCCTCTTGTGCTGCCGCCGAACCATTTCCACCTATACGTAATGCATCAGGTAGCAAATCATACAAATATTTCCCTTTTGTCGCAATAGAAGAAAACACTTTAGCAACAATAAAATCTGACCCGGCAATTTCCAATCCATCACGCAAACTATCTGCCATGCGAAAATGATTAGTACCAGAACGATAATCTGGAATTGCCTGCAGCATCGACTCATTTTTCGATATTGCATGTGGCACATTATTATTATCGTAAATTACTTTATTGCCATAAGAAATAGCTCTATTTGTCAACACTGCACAATCATCCTTCAGACCCGCAGCACAAACAGACGCCAACAATACATCCCTTTCCGCAGACTTCTTCGCCAAAGCTTCAGCGGTTTTACAAGACGGGTCACCTGGACTTTTGCAAGCAGCCAGTGCTGCTTCATATTGCTCCCGCTCCGAATTTTCAATGCCTACCTTGTTGTGGTTAAGGTAATTATTCGCCACCTCATTTAACGCGCTGTTTGCCCCAGCCACGCCGCCGGCCACAGCACCTACGGATGCACTAGCTGCCAACAACAATGCACTATGCAGTTCTTTAGGCAGGCCCAACTTAGCAATTTGCCCCGATAGGGCATGGGTCGTCATTTCTGCTGCCCCCGCACCTAATGCCCCACCAGCCCCGCCGACGATACCACCAATTGCAGTATGCATAGCAGTCTTAGCAAAACCACCCTCCTTCCATGTTTCTGCCAGCTCCTTACTCTGCTGCAGTAACTCGGCTTTTTTGACAGGATCTTTTTCATCATTCGCTTGCTTCGCGAGTTCTTTTGATTCCGCCAAGCGTTTGTCGGCATAATCTCCCACCTCTTTCGCCGCCGCTGCCGCAAACGCCGCCGTCACATCCATCGTCGCCTGCAACGCGGCCTTGTCAAAATTATTGCCAATCTTGCCACTGCTATCCACTCCGGTCGTCACATCGCGGTTCACACCCGCGACAGCTTCTTCCGCTCCCTTGCCCGTCGCCGCGCGCTGGGCCGCATCATCTGTGATGACCAGAGTGCCGCCGCTGATACCGCTACGTGTAGTACTGCTGGCGTTCTCGCTGAGTGCGACAATGGCAGGCAGGCCTTTGGTGATACCGCCGTCACCTCCAACATTGGTCAAGTTCTTATTCTCTTCGCCCGCCTTGCCAGCGACCGAAAATCCACCCGACACCCCCACACTGCTGCCCTTCGATATCGCATGGTTGGCAATGTCGCTGTGCGTCAAGGTCGAGGTAATCAGGCTGCTGTTTGGCTTACCCGCCTCCGTGGCGCTGATGACGGCGCCTTTCAGGTCCGTATTGCCGCCGACCTTGATCTGGAAGCCGCCGTCGCCCGCCTTGATGCCGCTTTGCTCCTGCACGCTGGCATAGTCGTTGTGCATGTTGCTCTGGCTATAGCTGCCGCTGACGCTGGCGCCAAAGCCCACGGTACCACTGACGGACATGCTCTGGCTCTTGCTGTCGAACTTGGCCAGGTCTTGCAGACTCTCCAGGTTCAGATTGCCCTTGATGTCGCCAATCACCTGGTTGGCGCTGGTCACGGCACCCTTGATGTTGGTATCGCCGCCGCTGCTGATGACCAGCTTGTCGCCCGCTTTCACATGCGTATTGAGCTGCGTCGTGCCATCTCCGTCCTCATGCCCCTTGCTGCCGCTGACGCTGGCCGTGAAGCCGAAAGACATGCCCTTGCTGCTGACACTGGCCGCCACGCCTGCCGACGCACTCAGGCTCGAACTCTTGCTGTGCTGGCTTTCCGTGTCCTGCGCGGCCAGCAGATTGACGTTGTTATCGGCATGCAGGCGAATATCGTTTTTCGCGTTCAGGTCGCTGCCCAGGATATTGATGTTGCTATCCTTGCCACCGCCCAGAGCCGTGATATTGATATTATTGCCTGTCAATACGCTACCGCTATGCGTGGTGCTGGCCGTCGTTTGCGTCTGGATGCTTTCCGAATGGCCCGCCGTCAGGCTGATGCTGATGCTTGGACCGCCTTCCTTCATCATGTCCTTGGCAGCGTCCTTGGCGGCCATGGCCGTGGTCGCCGCCGCCATGGCTGTGACGCGGCCATCCTTGGCCGTGCTGGCCGCCGAACTCATGGTTTGCAGGGTCTGAATGGCGCTGATCACGCTGCCGCCCAGAGCCAGGGTCAAGCCATCCTGCGTCGTCTTGACTTCAAATTTCCCCTTCTCATTGTCCTGGCCCGGCTTGATGGTGACGCTCTTGCCGATGATATCGAGATCGGTGGCGGCAAGAATATCGCTGCCACCTATCGTCACGTTATTGCCGGCGACCATCGTCAGCGCGCCGCCCGTGGCACCGATCGAGCTGCGCGCCTCGCCGCTTTGCAAGGTGGCGTCGCGCTCCTGGTCCACCGTCGTAGTCTTGGTGCCGTAGCTGAAGCCGATGCCGCCACTGCTCATGAAACCGCTTTTCTTGGTACTGGAATGGTGCAGCTCGTACACGGTATTGGTGGCCGCGTCGATCGTGATGTTGTTACCTGCCAGTAAACGCGTCGCATCGTCGCTCAAGATGCTCGAGCCGGTGACTTGCAGATCGTGCCCCGCCTGCACCGTCACGCTGCTGCCGCCCAGCGAAGTGCCGATCGCCGTGGTGGTATCGACCACATCGTGCTTGGTCGTCGTGGTCTTGTTCCAGAAGCCCTCCTTCGTCGATTTGCTGGCGGTATCGCTCACTTCATTCTGGAAACCATTGACCAGGCTGATGTCATTGCCCGCCAGCAGGCCCAGCGTCCCGTTCGCCTGCACGTCCGCCGCACGCGCCGTCAGATCATGGCCCGCCTGCAAATTGACGTTGCCGGCGCCCATGATCTGGCTGCCCACTTCCCCCGTCTTGCTCTGCTTGCTGTAATTGTCGGCGTTGCGTATGTCATTGTGGGTGGAGGCCACGGTGACGGTATTGAGGGTCAGGTTATTGCCCGCAATCACGCTGGTCTGGCCATTCACGCCCGCGTTGGCGATCACGCCGCCCGTTACCGTCACATCGCGCCCTGCCTGCACGACGAGGGCATTGCCTTTGTCCGTGCCCGTCACGTACATGCCTGCCGTCGAGCCGATGGTGGTGCTGGTCGACGTGTAGCCTGGCCCGTCCTGGCTGGCATTGCTGACGGTGGTGCTGACCACGTTGATATCGCGGCCTGCACTGGCCAGCAACTGGGATTCCGCCACAACGCTGCCGCCGCGGTTATTGATGTCATTGCCGGCGATCAGCGCCACTTTGTCGCCGTGTACTTCGCCTGCCTGCTGCTCGATACGCTTGGCCGACAAGCCGCTGCCGGAGGTAGCCACCACCGTATCGACGCTCAGGTCGCGCCCGGCAGAGATTGCCGTGACGCCGCCCGGCCCGGTATTGCTGACAATACCGCCAGCAATACTGACATCCCTTCCCGCAGACAGCACCAGGCTGCTGCCACTGGCCGTATCGCCACTCACGTACAGCCCTGCCACCCGCCCCAGATAGCGCCCGTCTTCCAGCGTATTGGTGGAAATATTAATGTCGCGTCCCGCGCTCGCCTGCAGTGCGCTATTGGCCGAAATGGTACCGCCGATATTATTCAAATCGTTGCGCGCCGCGATGCCGACGTTATCGGCACCGACACGCCCCCCCAGATTGCTGACATTCTCCGCATTCAGCAACACGACTTCACGGCCGGCAATGGTGCCGCCATTCACCAGGTCGCCCGACAAGCGGATATCGACCTCCTTGCCTGCCAACAGACTGCCGGCGCCATCGAGGTCGTCTTCACGCACGCGCACGTAGACTTGCGGCACAAGCACCTTTTGCGTGGAACCATCGGCCAAGGTCACGTCCTGCTCCACCAGCCAGACGATATCGCTGGTCAGCGCCGCCATCTGTGCCGGTGTCAGCGCCAGACCGGGACGCAGGTCCCAGGTCTGGGCAAAGGCGGCACCGGCATCCATCAGTCCCCGATACTGCTGGTCATCGCTGGAATAGTCGCCGGTGAAGCGCTGCCCCGTCAATTCCGCGATCTGCTCGCGCACCAGGCGTTGCTCGTAAAAACCGTCGCCCAGGCGCTTTTGCGTCACTGTCGGATCGAGCTGGACCTTGCTGGTCAGGTAGTCCGACCCCGTCCAGTCCTTGTAATTGGCAAAACGGGGATCCGTTTCCACGAGGAAGCGCGATGCAGGTCCGGGACTCGTCCTGAACAGGCTGGCATTCGGAATTTGCGTGGAAGGCGACGTCGTGCGCACGACTTGCGCGCGCCCCGAAGGGTTCGCCAAAGCCACCTGGCCGATGACCGTCATGCGTCCGGCGGACGCGCCGCCGGCGCCGGCCACCTGCGCTGCGCTGCCGGTGGCGCTCGACACCGTGGCGCCATGCGCTGCGGCCATGCCGGACTGTGTGGCCTTGCCCGGCCCCGTAGCGCCTGCCGCAAGTTCCTGCTTGACGCCCGCCAGGCTGAGCGCCTGGCCAGCATTGCCGGCACGCTCGCTCCCCTGCAAGCCATTGCCGCCGCCCACTGAGGCAGGACCACCTTGCGTATTTTTCGCCAGCAAGTCCGCATCGACCTTGCCGGCACCAGCCACTCCGCCGACGGCGGCAACACCGCCATCCTGCACACTGCCGTGACCGGCTGCCTGGCCCCCGCTGCCAAGGCGTCCGCTGCCCTGCACACCGCCGGTCCCGCCTACCGCAGCGGGTCCGCCTTGCGTCCCACCTGCCAGCAAGGCAGGATCGACCGTGCCAGCCCCGGCGGCACCGCCAACGGTACCTACAGCGCCGCCCTGTACGCCCCCGTGCCCGGCCGACTGGCCAGCGTTGCCGAGACGCCCGCTACCTTGCAAGCCGCCGGTCCCCCCTACCGCATCGGGTCCGCCTTGCGTCCCACCTGCCAGCAAGGCGGGATCGACCTTGCCAGCCCCGGCGGCACCGCCAACGGTACCTACAGAGCCGCCCTGTACGCCCCCATGCCCGGCCGACTGGCCAGCGTCGCCGAGACGTCCGCTACCTTGCAAGCCGCTGCCTCCGCCGACCGCGCCGGGACCACCCTGCGAGTCACGCGCCAGCAGGGCCGAATCAACCGTGCTGGCGGCGCCGCTTCCTGTGGCCGCGCCGGCGGAACCGCCCTGCACCGCGCCATGGCCGGCTGTTTTCCCCGCGTTGCCAATCCGGCCACTGCCATCTTGGCTACCTTGCGCTGCCACGGCAGCCGCGCTCTCGCCATCGGCCCCCACCGTGGCGCGGCCAGTGTCGATGCCCAACGTTGACGTCTGTCCGCCCGCACCCGTGGCGCCGGCGACGGCCGAACCGCTGAGCGCGTCGACATTGCCCACCTGCCCCGCATTGCCCGTGCCGCTGGAGCCGTTCAATGCCCCCGTGCCGCTGGCTACCCCGGCGCCTGTCCCGCCAGCAGCACTCACACCTGCAACGCTGCCAGGCGTGCCACTCACTGCCGTGTGCGTCACATTTGCATTGGTGGCGCCGGTGGCGCTGGTGCCGCCATTGACGCCGCTCACGCCTGCCGACGATGGCGATGCGTTTGGCGTTTTTTGATAAATCTGTTTGACCGGATCCGCCGAGCTATGTTCGACCGGCGTCAGGTTCTGCTCTCCCATCGGTTTCTGAACATAGCCACCCCAGGCGCTCGATGGCATATACAAGACATTCTCGGATGTTCCCGTCTCCTTCGAATAGGTATGCAGATCAACTGGCGGATTGACAAGCGCGGTTCCTTCCATGTAGAGCTTCCCACCTGCAATGACATGGCTTTGCTCGTTGCGCGCATCGCTGGAGCGAATCGTCACATTGCCACCCGCCAGCAGTTTCGCCGGATCGGTATCCACCACGGTTTCTGTACGCGAGGTACGTGTCAGCCGGTAGATGACGTACTCTTTTTGTACTATCCCATTTGCATCAACAATCTGACCACCTACGCTTCGAAAGCGCTTGTCCTTTTCACCAGGGAGCAGGCTCCCGTACTCTATGACACTTACGGTCCCGCTATCGAGCGTCTCGATCCTGAAATGCGTATTTAAATTTCGGAACTGACTCGCCCCCATCTCCAGATTCCCCAGCGCCTCGATCGTCGCACTCGCATTCGTCACCGATCCCGCCCAGCCCGTGGCGATGCGGTTGCCGTCCAGATAGCCGCCGATGGAAATATCGCCGCCGCTGAAGATCAGGCTGTGCTCGCGGTTGTTGAGTGTCGTCACGCCAATGTCGAGGCGGGTGCGTGCGGCGATGGTGGCCGCCACGCCGCCTTCCACGTCGTTGTTGATGGTGCCGCCGCCGATGCTCAGATGGTCGCCGTAGATGCGGCCCGTGCCCATGTTGTTCAGCGTGCCGACGTTCAGTTCCGTGTTGATGCCGTCGATCACGCCCCGGTTGTTCAATACGCCGCCGACGTTGACGCGCGTCGTGCCCGCATTGATGTCGCCCGTGGCCGTGTTATCGAAATTGGCCGCGCCCAGGGTCAGGGTGCTGCGCGCCTGGATCTTGCCGGCATTGGTCAGCAATCCGCCGATAGTGATACCGGCATTGCCATTGGCCATGATCTCGGCACCCGCGTTCAGCGTGAAATTGCCGGCCAGGTCCAGCGCCAGGTCTTGCTGCGACAATACCTTGCCGTCGCCGCTCAAGCTGCCTGCGCGGATATCGGTGCGCTGGCCACCGATGATGGTGCCGCCCGTGTTGGTGATGGCCAGGCCACGGCCGGGGCCGTTATCCTGCAACGACAGCGTGCTGCCGGCACTCAACATGCCCAGGGTATTGTTGATGCTGCCTGCGCTGTTGATCGCCAGGTTGCCGTCCGCGCGCACCGCACCCTGCACATTGCTGACATTGGCGCTGTTCAAGGTCACGTGCACGCCTTCGATGCCCTGGTTCGCACCCAGGGTGCTGGCATTGTCGATGGCGCCGCCCGTCACGGTAACGGCCGCGCCGGAGCGGATCAAGCCTTGCTGGTTGTTGATACTGCCGCCACCCGCGTTCAAGCCGATATTACCCAGCACCTGGATTTGCCCGCCCTGGTTTTGCAAGCCGCTCAGGGCCAGGTCCAGCGCCGACTTGCCCACCACCTGGCCGCCGCGGTTGTCCAGCTGGCCCACGCTGCCCGTGATGTTGCCGGCCGCACCCAGATAGCCGCCCGCATTGTTCCAGCTGCCCGTTTGCAGGGCCAATCCTGCGCCGCTGCTGATGCCGCCCGCGCTGCCCGGATGGCGCACCGCATACGCGCCCGCATTGGTGTTGAGTAAAGCATTGCCGTGCGTATCGATGGTCATGGCGCCGCCCGACTGCAGCAAGCCGCCATCGTTGTTCAGCAGCCCCGTCTGCAAGTTGACGGTGCCCGTGCCCGCCAAGGTGCCCTGGGTGTTGTTGAAGGCCTGGCCATGCGTATCGAGCGTGACGTTCGCGCCCGCGATGGTGCCCAGCCCGTTCGACAGGCCGCCATTGCGCAGGATAATATCGCCGCCCGACTGCAGGGTGCCGCCGTCGTTGACGGTGGCGCCCGTGGACGTGACCGTCAACAGGCCCTGCACCGAAGCCAGCTTGCCGCCGGCGCTGTTGTCGATGCTGGCCGCGTTCACGCTCACGTTGCCCGTGGCCGCCAGCATGCCGCCCGCATTGTTCAATGCCTGCGTCACATTTGCCGTCAGCTGCCCTCCTGCCGTGGCGCTGCCGCCCTGGTTCAGCAGATTTCCGGCACCCAGCACGACATTGCCGCCGCCGGCGATGGCGCCGCCATGGCGGTTGTCGAGCACGCTGCTTGCCGTCACCGTCAGGTTGGCCGTACCGGCCGCCTGCAGCTTGCCGCCCTGGTTATCGAGGCTTGGTGCGACGATATTCGTGTTGCCGTTGCTGGCGATGGTGCCGCCGCGGTTATCCAGGCTGGTCGTCAGTTGAATGCTGGTGTCGCCTTTGCCCAGCTGCGTCAGGTTGCCGCCGCCATTGTCCAGAGTGCTACCCGTCACGCTGATTTGCTGCGCGATGGTGCTGGCGTTGCGGTGGTCGATGGCGCCGGCCGTGACGACCAGCGCGCCATTGCCCGTGATCTGTCCGCGCTGGTCGTTCAGCTGGTTCGCTTGCAGGCTCAAGGTGCCGCTGCCCGCATGCTCGATCTTGCCATCCGTATTCGTCAGCGTACCCGCTTTCAGGCTCAGGTTGGCGCTGTTGACGGCGATACGCCCGCCCGTGTTGTCCAGCACGCCCGCTGGCGATGTCAGGTCGATGGCCGTATTGCCGGCCCCCGTCTGCACGATGCTGCCTTGCTGGTTGTTCAGGTTACCAACGCCAACGGCCAGCTGGCCTGCGCTGATATCGCCGCGCTGGTTGGTCCACGTCTGGCCAGTCCCGCCTGCCGTAATGGTCAGGGCGCCCGGCGTGGTGACCACGGCGCCGCTGGTGCTAACGTCGCCCGTTGTCGCCGTCAGACTGATATTGCCGGCGCTGCTGCGGCTGCCACCGAGGTCGACGCTGCCGCCGCTCAGGACGGCATTGCCTGCCGCCAACACTTGCCCATGGGCACCCAGCGCCTGCTGCGCCGTGACCTGCAAGTTGCCGCTCGTTTGCAGGCTGCCATCGGCTTTCACACCCGCGCCGATCAGGCTGGCTGCGCTGCTATTGACACTGTTGGCGCTGATGGTGTTGTTGCCCTGGGCCAGGATCACGCCGGTATTTTCCAGCGCCCCCGTCACGGTCAGTACCTGCTCTGCGCCGGCAAACAGGCTGCCGCTGTTGCGCACGCTGCCCGCCGCCGTCGTCAGATTGCCGCTGGCAACGATGCTGCCCTGCGCATTGAGCAGCTCGTCCATCGTCAATTGCGCATTGCCGCCCGCCGCTTGCAGCTGGCCCAGGGTGTTGTCCACCGTGCCGCCAGCCACGGTCAGGTCGCGGCCGGCAATGATCACGCCGGAGGTATTGTCCAGCTTGCCCGTCGCCGCCACATTGACATCTTGTGCGGACGCAATACGGCCATGGTCATTCAACAAGGCGCCCGTTTCCACGCGTACATTGCCATTTGCCTCGATCTTGCCGCCGCTATTGTCCAGGCGCGTGCTGGCCAGCACTGTTGCCGCACTCGTGCCCAGCTGCGTAATCTGCCCCTGGCGATTGTCGAGGATGCCGGCGGAGACGTTCACCTGCTGCGCCAGCAGGCTGGCATTGCGGTGATCGAGGTAACTGGCCGCCACCTGCAGCGCGCCATTGCCCGTCAGCTGGCCCCGCTGGCCATACAGATTCGTGGCGCGGATCTCCAGCACGCCCTTGCCCGCATGTTCGATCTTGCCGTCGATATTCGTCAGGTCGCCCGCCTGCAGGCGCAGGTTGGCGCTGTTGACGGCGATGCGCCCGCCCGTATTGTCCAGCACGCCCGTCTCGATGACGGTGTCGCCCGTGCCCGTCTGTATCAAGCTACCCTTGGCGTTGTCCAGGTTGGCCACGCGCAAGGACAATTGCCCCGCACTCAAGCTGCCGCCCTGGTTCACCAATGCCTGCCCGTTGGCGGCATTGGCCGTGATGCTCAATAGGCCATTGGTCGACACGACGGCCTTGCTGGTCGTCACATTGCCCGCCAGGGCCGTCAAGCCGATATGCGCCGCACTGGTCTGGCTGCCGGCCACGTCGACCGACGCGCCCGTCAATTGCAGCTGGCCGGCTGCCATGTTCTGGCCGCCAGCCTGCAAGATACCATTCGTTTTTACCGTCAAGTCACCGGCCGAAGCAAAGCTACCATCGGCGCGCATGCCCGCTGCCAGCAGGCCGTTGCCGCTCAGACTGCCCGCCGTGATCGTCGTATTGCCCAGGGCGGCCAGCGACCCCGTATTGCTCAGCAAGCCGCCGATCTCCAGGCTCTGGTTGCGTCCCGCATACAGCACGCCCGCGTTGAGCACGTCGCCGCTGACCTTGGCCGTGATATCCGTACCCGCGCTGAGCATGCCTTGCGCATTGCGCACGCTGGCCGCGTCCAGGCGCATGGCGCCAGTGCCCGCCTGCAGCAAGCCGCGCGTATTGTCGATGGCGCCGCCCAGGTGCAGATCGGTTGCCGCCGCAATCACGCCGTCTGTATTGACGAGTGTGCCGGTGCTGACGATATCGGCGGACGTGGCCGAAGTGATCTTGCCTTTGGTGTTGTCCAGGCTGCCGGTCTGCACCGACAAGGTGCCGTTGCCGGCCATCTCGCCACTCGTATTGTCCAGCAAACCCGTGACGGCGACGTGCATATTACCGGTACCCGTCTGCAGCAGATGGCCGCCCCGGTTGCTCAGGCTGTCGGCCTGCACGTTCAGGGAGCGTCCCGTCGTGGTGGCGTTGGCGTGGTCAAGCAGGCCGGCCTTCAGATCGACGGCGCCATTGCCGATGATGCTGCCGCCGGCGCCCTGCAAGGTGGCTGCCGTGATGGCCAGGGTGCCGGCACCCGCATGCTCAATCTTGCCGCCCGCATTCGTCAAGGTGGCCGCGCCCAGGGTCAGATTGGCGCTATTGACGGCGATGCGCCCGGCGCTGTTGTCGAGATTGCCCGTCTGGATGACGGTATCGCCTGTGCCCGTCTGGATCACGGTACCCTTGGCGTTGTCGAGATTGCCCACGTGCAGGTCGAGCTGGCCTGCCTGCACCGTGCCTTCCGTGTTGTGCAAGGTGGCATTGCTCGTGATGTTGAGCGCACCTGGCGTCGTGACCACCGCCTTGTTCGTGCTGACGTCACCCGTTGTTGCCGTCAGGCCGATGTTCGCGGCGCTGGTCTGGCTGCCTGCCAGATCCACGCTGGCGCCTGTCAGCGTCGCCTTGCCCCCAGCCAGGTTCTGGCCGTGCGCGGCCAGCGTTTGTGTTGTACTGATCGTCAGGTCGCCAGTTGTGCCCAGCTTGCCATCGGCCTGCATGCCCGCGCCAATCAGGCTGCTTGCGCTGCTGTCGAGGGTTTTCGCCGTCAGGCTGGTGTTGCCCTGCGCGGCGATCACGCCCGTGTTCGTGATGGCGCCACTGGCGTTCAAGGTCTGGTTGCCGGCAGCATACAGGCTGCCGGTGTTGTCCAGGCTAGCCAAGGTGGCGTTCAAGTTGGCGCCAGCAAACACGTTGCCGGCCGTATTGTTGAATTTGCCGGCATTCAGCGTGGCATCCCCGGCCACTGCCTGCAATTGGCCCTTGGTGTTGTCGATATCGCCACCGGACAATGCCAGATGGCGTCCCGCGGCCACCGTGCCTTCCGTGTTGTCCAGGCTGCTCACGTTCAATGTGGCATCCTGCGCCGCCACGATGCGGCCCGTGTTGTTCAGCAAAGTGTTTGCCTTGACCAGCGCATCGCCATTGCCCTCGATCTTGCCGCCCGTGTTGTCCAGCTGGCCGGTAGCCGCCACCGTCATCAGCCCGGTACCCGTCTGTGCCAGGCTGCCGGCACGGTTGTCCAGGCTGCCGGCGTTGATGGTCAGCTGGTTCGCCACCGTCGTGGCATTGCGGTGGTCGAAGGTGGCTGCCGTGATGTCCAGCTTGCCATTGCCCGTGATCTTGCCGTACTGGTTGTTGAATTGCCCTGCGTTAATCGCCAGCACGCCGGCGCCTGCATGCTCCAGCTTGCCATTGATATTCGTCAGCACCGTCGCGTTCAGGGCCAGGTTCGCGCTGTTGGCGGCGATGCGGCCCGCCGTGTTGTCCAGCTTGCCTGTGGTGATGACGGTGTCGCCCGTGCCCGTCTGCACGATCTCCCCGCTGGCGTTGTTTAGATTCGCCACGTTCAGCTGCAACTGTCCGCCAACCAGCTGGCCCTGGTTATTTACCAGTGACTGGGCGTTATGTGCGTTGGCGGTGATGGCCAGCAGATTGCTCGCGGAAATCACCGCCTTATTCGTCACGACATCGCCAGTATTTGCCGTGATGGCGATGTTTGCCGCGCCAGTCTGGCTACCCGACAAATCGACCGATGCGCCAGTCAACTGAGCGCTACCCGCCGCCAGGTTCTGCCCGCTCGCCTGCAAGACGCCATCCGCGTTGATGGTCAGATCACCTGCCATGCCCAGGCTACCGTCCGCTTTCACTCCAGCGCCCAGCAAGCCGCTGCTGGTCACTTTGCCAGCGGTAATATGGGTATTGTTGACGGAAGCAATCGATCCCGTGTTGTTCAACAGACCACCCACCGTCAGTTGCTGGTTGCGGCCTGCGTACAGCAGGCCAGCGTTGCTCAGGTCACCGCTCACTTTCGCCGTCAGGTCCGTGCCGGCGCTGACCGTCCCCTGCTGGTTCAGCAAGGTCGCAGCATCCAGACGCAAGGTATCCGCTTGCAATACACCTCGGGTGTTGTCCAGCGCGGCGCCGCCGACGTGCAAGTCAGCAGTCGCGGCAATCACGCCGTCGGTATTGTTCAGTACGCCCTTGCTGACGATGTCCGCCGACGCAGCGGACGTGATGCGGCCCTTGCTGTTGTCCAGCACGCCCACCTGCAGATTCAATGTCCGCGTGCCTGCGTGCTCGATCTTGCCTTCTTTGTTTGTGACGCTGACGGCATCGATGTGCAAGTTTGCGCTGTTGACGGCGATACGGCCAGCCGTATTGTCCAGATTGCCGGTGACGATGCTGGTATCGCCAATACCAGTCTGTAAGACTGTGCCCTTGGCATTGTCCAGATTGCCCACGTGCAGGTCGAGCTGGCCCGCCTGCAAGGTACCTTCCGTGTTATGCAGGGTCGCGTTGCTCGTGACGTTCAATGTGCCCGGCGTCGTCACCACGGCCTTGTTCGTACTGACATCGCCTTTGGTTGCCGTCAGGCCGATGTTCGCGGCGCTGGTCTGGCTGCCGCCGATGTCGAGCGTGGCGCCTGTCAGTTTGGCATTGCCTGCCGCCAGGACCTGGCCATGCGTAGCCAGCGTTTGCGTGGTATTCAGGGTCAATTCGCCAGCCGCGCCCAGCTTGCCATCGGCCTGGATGCCGGCACCAATGAGGCTGCTTGCGCTGCTGTCGAGCGTCTTTGCCGTCAAGCTGGTATTGCCCTGCGCGGCGATCACACCCGTGTTCGTGATGGCGCCACTAGCGTTCAAGGTCTGGTTACCGGCTGCGTACAGGCTGCCCGTATTGTTCAGACTGGCCAGTGTCGCGTTCAGGTTGCCGCCGGCAAACACGTTGCCTGCGGTATTGTTCAGGTCAGCCACGTTCAGGGTGGCATTACCGGCCACGGCCTGCAATTGCCCCTTGGTATTGTCGATGTCGCCACCGGACAGCTGCAGATGACGTCCTGCCGCCACCGTACCTTGCGTGTTATCCAGGCTGCCCACCGTAAGCTCAGCGTCCTGCGCCGCCACGATGCGACCCGTGTTGTTCAGCAAGGTGGTTGCCTTTACCAGCGCATCGCCGTTACCCTCGATCTTGCCGCCCGTATTGTCCAGCTGGCCGGTGGCCGCCACCGTCATCAGGCCGGTACCCGTCTGCGCCAGGCTGCCAGCACGGTTGTCCAGGCTGCCGGCGTTGATGGTCAGCTGATTGGCCACCGTCGTCGCCTTGCGGTGGTCGAAGGTGGCTGCCGTGATATCCAGCTTGCCATTGCCCGTGATCTTGCCATACTGGTTGTTGAACTGGCCCGCGTTGATGGCCAGCACGCCCGCGCCTGCATGCTCCAGCTTGCCATTGACGTTCGTCAACACCATCGCGTTCAGGGCCAGGTTCGCGCTGTTGGCGGCGATGCGACCCGCCGTGTTGTCCAGCTTGCCTGTCGTGATGACGGTATCGCCCGTGCCCGTCTGCACGATCTCGCCGCTGGCGTTGTTCAAATTCGCCACGTTCAGCTGCAACTGGCCGCCCACCAGCTGGCCCTGGCTATTTACCAGTGACTGGGCGTTATGTGCGTTGGCCGTAATGGCCAGCACGTTACTCGCGGAAATCACCGCCTTGTTCGTCACGACATCGCCAGTAGTTGCCGTGATGGCGATGTTTGCGGCGCCCGTCTGGCTGTTCGACAGATCCACACTGGAACCCGTCAGCGTCGCACTGCCTGCCGCCAGGTTTTGTCCGCTCGCTTGCAGCACGCCATCGGCATTAATCGTCAGATCGCCCGCCGTACCCAGGCTACCATCGGCTTTCACACCGGCGCCCAGCAGGCCGCTGCTGGTGACTTTGCCAGCGGTAATATGGGTGTTGTTGACGGAGGCAATCGATCCCGTGTTGTTCAGCAATCCCCCCACCGTCAGTTGCTGGTGGCGGCCCGCGTACAGCAGCCCCGCGTTGTTCAGGTCACCGCTCACTTTGGCCGTCAGGTCCGTGCCCGCGCTCACTGTCCCTTGCTGGTTCAGCAAGGTCACAGCATCCAGACGCAACATGTCCGCCTGCAAGACGCCGCGCGTGTTATCGATATTCACGCCACCCACATGCAAATCGGCAGTCGCTGCCATCACGCCATCGGTATTATTCAGCGCTCCCTTGCTGGTAATGCTCGCCGATGCAGCGGACGTGATGCGGCCCTTGCTGTTGTCCAGTACGCCCGCCTGCAGATTCAAGAGGCCCGTACCCGCATGTTCGATCTTGCCATCGCGGTTCGCCAGCGTGGCCGCATCGATGTTCAAGTCTTTGCTGTTGACGGCAATGCGGCCCGCTGTATTGTCCAGACTGCCGGTGACGATGCTCGTGTCTCCCATGCCCGTCTGCAAGATGGTGCCCTTGGCGTTGTCCAGGTTGCCTACATGCAGATCGAGCTGGCCTGCCTGCAACGTGCCTTCCGTGTTGTGCAAGGTGGCATTGCTCGTGATGCTCAATGTGCCTGGCGTCGTCACCACCGCCTTGTTGGTACTGACATCGCCCTGGGTTGCTGTCAGGCCGATGTTGGCGGCGCTGGTCTGGCTGCCTGCCAGATCCACGTTACCGCCTGTCAGGTTAGCGTTGCCCGCCGCCAGATTTTGGCCATGTGCAGCCAGCGTTTGTGTCGTGCTGATCGTCAGGTCGCCAGCTGTCCCCAGCTTGCCATCAGCCTGCATCCCTGCGCCGATCAGGCTGCTTGTGCTGCTGTCGAGCGTCTTTGCCGTCAGGCTGGTGTTGCCCTGCGCGGCGATCACGCCCGTGTTCATGATGGCGCCACTAGCGTTCAAGGTCTGGTTACCGGCTGCGTACAGGCTGCCCGTGTTGTTCAGGCTGGCCAGTGTCGCGTTCAGGTTGGCGCCGGCAAAGACGTTGCCTGCAGTATTGTTCAAGTTCGCCGCAGTCAGGGTAGCGTTGCCGGCCACGGCTTGCAATTGGCCCTTGGTATTGTCGATGTCGCCACCGCTCAATGCCAGGTGACGCCCTGCCGCCACCGTACCTTCGGTGTTGTCCAGGCTGCCCACGTTCAATGTGGCATCCTGCGCCGCCACGATGCGGCCCGTATGGTTCAGCAATACCTCGGCGTTGACCAGCGCATCGCCATTGCCCTCGATCTTGCCGCCCGTGTTGTCCAGCTGGCCGGTAGCCGCCACAGTCATCCGTCCCGTACCCGTCTGCGCCAGGCTGCCGGCACGGTTGTCCAGGCTGCCCGCGTTGATGGTCAGCTGGTTGGCCACCGTCGTCGCATTGCGGTGATCCAGGGTAGCTGCCGTGATATCGAGCTTGCCATTGCCCGTGATCTTGCCGAACTGGTTGTTGAATTGCCCCGCGTTGATGGCCAGCACGCCCGCGCCTGCATGCTCCAGCTTGCCATTGACGTTCGTCAGCACCGTCGCATTCAAGGCCAGGTTCGCGCTGTTGGCGGCGATGCGGCCCGCCGTGTTGTCGAGTTTTCCCGTGGTAATGACGGTGTCGCCGGTGCCCGTCTGCACGATCTCGCCGCTGGCGTTGTTCAGGTTCGCCACGTTCAGCTGCAACTGGCCGCCCACCAGTTGGCCCTGGCTGTTCACCAACGACTGGGCGTTATTTGCGTTGGCGGTGATGGCCAGCAGATTGCTGGCGGAAATCACCGCCTTGTTCGTCAGTACATCACCAGTAGTTGCCGTGATGGCGATGTTTGCCGCACCCGTCTGGCTCCCCGACAGATCCACACTGGAACCCCTCAGCGTCGCACTGCCCGCCGCCAGGTTCTGGCCGCTCGCCTGCAGCACGCCATCGGCATTGATGGTCAAGTCGCCCGCCGTACCCAGGCTGCCGTCCGCTTTCACGCCAGCGCCCAGCAAGCCACTGCTGGTGACTTTGCCAGCGGTAATATGGGTGTTGTTGACGGAAGCAACGGAGCCACTGTTGTTCAGCAAGCCACCGACCGTCAGTTGCTGGTTGCGGCCCGCGTACAGCAGCCCCGCGTTGTTCAGGTCACCACTCACTTTGGCTGTCAGGTCCGTGCCAGCGCTCACTGTCCCCTGCTGGTTCAGCACATTCGCGGCATCCAATTGCAAATTATCCGCCTGCAACACGCCGCGCGTGTTATCCAGCGCAGTACCACCCACCTGCAGGCCAGTGGTCGCGGCGATCACGCCATCGGTATTGTTCAACGTACCTTTACTAACGACAGAAGCAGCTGCCGACGAGGTGATGCGGCCCTTGCTGTTGTCCAGCACGCCTGCCTGCAAATTCAACGTCCCCGTGCCTGCATGCTCGATCTTGCCGTCCTTGTTGGTAACGCTGACGGCATCGATGTTCAGGTTCTTGCTGTTGACCGCGATGCGCCCCGCTGTATTGTCCAGACTACCGGTGACGATGCGCGTGTCGCCCGTGCCCGTCTGCAAGATAGTGGCCTTGGAGTTATCCAGATTGCCCACATGCAGGTCGAGCTGGCCTGCCTGCAACGTGCCTTCCGTGTTGTGCAGGGAGGCGCTCGTCGTCACATTCAGCGTGCCCGCCGTTGTCACGACAGCCTTGTTGGTACTGACATCACCCGTTGTTGCCGTCAGACCGATGTTCGCGGCGCTGGTCTGGCTGCCTGCCAGATCCAAGCTGGCGCCCGTCAGATTGGCATTGCCTGCCGCCAGATTCTGGCCATGTGCGGCCAGCGCTTGTGTTGTGCTGATCGTCAGGTCACCGGTCATGCCCAGCTTGCCATCAGCCTGCATGCCCGCACCGAGCAAGCTGCTTGCGCTGCTGTCGAGGGTTTTCGCCGTCAAGCTGGTATTGCCCTGCGCCGCGATCACGCCCGTATTGACAATGGTGCCGCTGGCGTTCACAGTCTGGTTACCGGCTGCGTACAGGCTGCCCGTGTTGTTCAGGCTGACCAGTGTCGCGTTCAGGTTGGCGCCGGCAAACACGTTGCCTGCGGTATTGTTCAAGTTCGCCACATTCAAGGTAGCGTTGCCGGCCACGGCTTGCAATTGACCCTTGGTATTGTCGATATCGCCACCGGACAGCTGCAGATGGTGCCCAGCTGCCACCGTGCCTTCCGTGTTGTCCAGGCTGCCCACGTTCAATATGGCATCCTGCGCCGCCACGATGCGGCCAGTGCTGTTCAGCAGGGTGGCTGCCTTCATCAGCGCATCGCCATTGCCCTCGATCTTGCCGCCCGTGTTGTCCAGCAAGCCGGTAGCATTGATGCTCATCAGGCCGGCACCCGTCTGCGCCAGGCTGCCGCTGCGGTTGTCCAGGCTGCCAGCGCTGATGGTCAGCTGGTTCGCGATGGTGGTCGCATTGCGGTGGTCGAAGGTGGCTGCCGTGATGTCCAGCTTGCCATTGCCCGTGATCTTGCCGGACTGGTTGTTGAACTGGCCCGCATTGATGGCCAGCACGCCCGCGCCTGCGTGCTCCAGCTTGCCATTGATGTTCGTCAGCACCGTCGCGTTCAGCGCCAGGTTAGCGCTATTGGCGGCGATGCGGCCCGCCGTGTTGTCCAGTTTGCCGGTGGTAATGACGGTGTCGCCGCTGCCCGTCTGCACGATTTCGCCGCTGGCGTTGTTCAAATTCGCCACGTTCAACTGCAACTGTCCGGCCACCAGCTGGCCCTGGCTGTTCACCAACGACTGGGCGTTGTTTGCGTTGGCGGTGATGGCCAGCACGTTGCTGGCCGAGATGACGGCTTTACTCGTCAGGACATCACCAGTAGTTGCCGTGATGGCGATGTTTGCCGCACCCGTCTGGCTGTTCGACAGATCCACACTGGAACCCGTCAGCGTCGCACTGCCCGCCGCCAGGTTCTGTCCGCCCGCCTGCAAGACGCCATCGGCATTGATGGTCAAGTCGCCCGCCGTACCCAGGCTGCCGTCCGCTTTCACGCCGGCGCCCAGCAGTCCGCTGCTGGTGACTTTGCCAGCGGTAATATGGGTGTTGTTGACGGAGGCAATGGAGCCACTGTTGTTCAGCAAGCCACCCACCGTCAGTTGCTGATTGCGGCCCGCATACAGCAGACCAGCGTTGTTCAGCGTATCACTGATGCGCGCCGTCAGATCCGTGCCGGCGCTCACTGTCCCTTGCTGGTTCAGCAAGGTCACAGCGTCCAGACGCAAATTGTCCGCCTGCAACACGCCGCGCGTGTTGTCGATATTCACACCGCCCACATGCAAGTCGGCAGTCGCTGCCATGACGCCATCGGTATTATTCAGTGTACTTTTGCTGACGATGTCAGCCGACGCAGCGGACGTGATGCGGCCCTTGCTGTTGTCCAGCACGCCCGCTTGCACCGACAAAATGCCTGTGCCTGCATGCTCGATCTTGCCGTCCTTGTTGGTGACGCTGACGGCATCGATGTTCAAGTTTGTGCTGTTGACAGCAATGCGGCCCGCTGTATTGTCCAGACTGCCTGTGACGATGCGCGTGTCGCCCGTGCCCGTCTGCAAGATGGCACCTTTTGCGTTGTCCAGATTAGCCACATGCAAATCGAGCTGACCTGCCTGCAAAGTACCTTCCGTGTTGTGCAAAGTGGCATTACTCGTGATGTTGAGCGTGCCTGGCGTCGTCACGACCGCCTTGTTCGTGCTGACGTCACCCGTTGTTGCCGTCAAGCCGATGTTGGCCGCGCTGGTCTGGCTGCCGGCCAGATCCACGCTGGCACCTGTCAGATTGGCGTTGCCTGCCGCCAGGTTTTGGCCATGCGCGGCCAACGCTTGTGTTGTGCTGATCGTCAGGTCACCTGCCGTGCCCAGCTTGCCATCAGCCTGCATACCCGCGCCAATCAGGCTGCTTGCGCTGCTGTCAAGCGTCTTTGCCGTCAGGCTGGTGTTGCCCTGCGCGGCGATGACGCCCGTGTTCACAATGGCGCCTGTTGCGGTCAGGGATTGATTCCCAGACGCATACAGGCTGCCCGTGTTGTTCAAACTGACCAGTGTCGCGTTCAGGTTGGCGCCGGCAAACACGTTGCCTGCGGTATTGTTCAAGTTCGCCACAGTCAAGGTGGCGTTGCCGGTCACGGCCTGCAATTGGCCCTTGGTATTGTCGATGTCACCACCGCTCAATGCCAGGTGACGCCCTGCCGCCACCGTGCCTTCGGTGTTGTCCAGGCTGCCCACGTTCAATGTGGCATCCTGCGCCGCCACGATGCGGCCCGTGCTGTTCAGCAAGGTGGTTGCCTTTACCAGCGCATCGCCATTGCCTTCGATCTTGCCGCCCGTGTTGTCCAGCTGGCCGGTAGCGTTCACCGTCATCAGGCCAGCACCCGTCTGCGCCAGGCTGCCGCTGCGATTGTCCAGGCTGCCCGCGTTGATGGTCAGCTGATTGGCCACCGTCGTTGCATTGCGGTGGTCGAAGGTGGCTGCCGTGATGTCGAGCTTGCCATTGCCCGTGATCTTGCCGAACTGGTTGTTGAATTGCCCTGCGTTAATCGCCAGGATGCCGGCACCTGCGTGCTCCAGCTTGCCATTGATATTCGTCAGCACCGTCGCGTTCAGGGCCAGGTTTGCGCTATTGACGGCGATACGGCCCGCCGTGTTGTCGAGTTTTCCGGTGGTAATGACGGTGTCGCCCGTGCCCGTCTGCACGATCTCGCCGCTGGCGTTGTTCAGGTTCGCCACGTTCATCTGCAGCTGACCGGCCACCAAGTGGCCCTGGCTATTTACCAGTGACTGGGCGTTATTTGCGTTGGCGGTGATGGCCAGCACGTTGCTGGCCGAGATGACGGCTTTATTCGTCAGTACATCGCTAGTAGTTGCCGTGATGGCGATGTTTGCCGCACCCGTCTGGCTACCCGACAGATCAATGGAGTCGCCCTTCAGCACGGCGCTGCCCGCCGCCAGGTTCTGTCCGCTCGCTTGCAGCACGCCATCGGCATTGATCGTCAGATCGCCCGCCGTGCCCAGACTGCCGTCCGCCTTCACGCCGGCGCCCAGCAAGCCGCTGCTCGTGACTTTGCCAGCGGTAATCGTCGTGTTATTCACGGAAGCAATCGATCCCGTGTTGTTCAGCAAGCCACCGACCGTCAGTTGCTGGTTGCGGCCCGCATACAACAGGCCCGCGTTGTTCAGGTCACCGCTCACTTTGGCCGTCAGGTCCGTGCCGGCGCTCACTGTCCCCTGCTGGTTCAGCAAGGTCGTCGCATCGAGATGCAAATTGTCCGCCTGCAAGACGCCGCGCGTGTTGTCGATATTTACACCGCCCACATGCAAGTCGGCAGTCGCTGCCATCACCCCGTCGGTATTATTCAGGACGCCCTTGCTGACGATGTCGGCCGATGCAGCCGAGGTGATGCGGCCCTTGCTGTTGTCCAGCACACCCGCTTGCAGATTCAAGAGGCCCGTACCCGCGTGCTCGATCTTGCCGTCCTGGTTCGTGACCTTGACGGCATCGATATTCAAGTTCTTGCTGTTGACGGCGATGCGGCCCGCTGTATTGTCCAGACTACCGGTGACGATGCGCGTGTCGCCCGTGCCCGTCTGCAAGATGGTACCTTTTGCGTTGTCCAGATTGGCCACATGCAAGTCGAGCTGGCCTGCCTGCACCGTGCCTTCCGTGTTGTGCAGGGAGGCGCTCGTCGACACATTCAGCGTGCCCGCCGTTGTCACGACCGCCTTGTTCGTGCTGACGTTGCCGGTTGTTGCCGTCAGGCCGATGTTGGCGGCGCTGGTCTGACTGCCGGCCAGGTCCAGGCTGGCGCCTGTCAGGGTCGCCTTGCCCCCAGCCAGGTTCTGGCCATGTGCGGCCAGTGTTTGTGTAGTGCTGATCGTCAGGTCACCGGCCGTGCCCAGTTTGCCATCAGCCTGCATGCCGGCACCGAGCAAGCTGCTTGCGCTGCTGTCGAGGGTTTTCGCCGTCAGGCTGGTGTTGCCCTGCGCGGCGATCACGCCCGTGTTCATGATGGCGCCACTAGCGTTCAAGGTCTGGTTACCGGCTGCGTACAGGCTGCCCGTGTTGTTCAGGCTGGCCAGTGTCGCGTTCAGGTTGGCGCCGGCAAACACATTGCCGGCGGTATTGTTCAAGTTCGCCGCAGTCAGGGTGGCATTGCCGGCCAAGGCTTGCAACTGGCCCTTGGTGTTATCAATGTCGCCACCGTTCAATGCCAAATGACGCCCTGCCGCCACCGTGCCTTCGGTATTGTCCAGGCTACCCACATTCAATGTGGCATCCTGCGCCGCCACGATGCGGCCCGTATGGTTCAGCAATACCTCGGCGTTGACCAGCGCATCGCCATTGCCTTCGATCTTGCCGCCCGTGTTGTCCAGCTGGCCGGTAGCGCTCACCGTCATCAGTCCGGTACCTGTCTGTGCCAAGCTGCCGCTGCGATTGTCCAGGCTGCCAGCGCTGATGGTCAGCTGGTTCGCCACCGTCGTCGCATTGCGGTGCTCGAAAGTAACTGCCGTGATATCGAGCTTGCCATTGCCCGTGATCTTGCCGGACTGGTTGTTGAACTGCCCTGCGTTAATCGCCAGGATGCCGGCGCCTGCATGCTCCAGCTTGCCATTGATGTTCGTCAGCACGGTCGCATTCAAGGCCAAGTTCGCGCTGTTGGCGGCGATGCGACCGGCCGTGTTGTCGAGTTTTCCCGTGGTAATGACGGTGTCGCCGGTGCCCGTCTGCACGATCTCGCCGCTGGCGTTGTTCAGGTTCGCCACGTTCAGTTGCAACTGGCCGCCTACCAGTTGGCCTTGGTTATTTACCAGTGACTGAGCGTTATTTGCGTTGGCGGTGAGGGCCAGCAGATTGCTGGCGGAAATCACCGCCTTGTTCGTCAGCACATCACCAGTAGTTGCCGTGATGGCAATGTTCGCCGCGCCTGTCTGGCTACTCGACAAATCGACCGATGCACCTGTCAACTGAGCACTGCCTGCTGCCAGGTTCTGTCCGCTCGCTTGCAGCACGCCATCGGCATTGATCGTCAGATCGCCTGCCGTACCCAGGCTGCCGTCCGCTTTCACGCCGGCGCCCAGCAAGCCGCTGCTGGTGACTTTGCCAGCCGTAATATGGGTGTTGTTGACGGAAGCAATGGAGCCACTGTTGTTCAGCAAGCCACCGACCGTCAGTTGCTGATTACGGCCCGCGTACAGCAAGCCCGCGTTGTTCAGGTCGCCGCTCACTTTGGCCGTCAGGTCCGTACCGGCGCTCACTGTCCCTTGCTGGTTCAGCAAGGATGCCGCATCCAGACGCAACATGTCCGCCTGCAAGACGCCGCGCGTGTTGTCCAGCGCAGTACCACCCACCTGCAAGCCAGTGGTCGCGGCGATCACGCCATCGGTATTGTTCAACGTACCTTTACTAACGACAGAAGCAGCCGCCGCCGAGGTGATGCGCCCCTTGCTGTTGTCCAGCACGCCAACCTGCACCTGCACGCTGCCATTGCCCGCAATGCTGCCGCGCGTGTTGTCCAGGGTCTGCGCCACGTCCACGCGCATTTGTCCTGGTCCTGTCTGCTGCACGGTGCCGTCGCGGTTGTCCAGATTACCGGCCTGCACGGTGACCTGCTGCCCGGACGTGATTGCCTGGCGGTGATCGATCGTCTCCGCCTGGATATCCACCAGGCCATTGCCCGTGATCTTGCCCCGTTCGTCATCGAAGCGCGTTGCTTCAAGGTGCAAGCTGCCCGTGCCCGCGTGTTCGATGCTGCCGTCGCGGTTGGTCAGCTGTTCCGCCGTCAACGCCAGGTTGGCGCTGTTGACGGCAATGCGGCCGCCCGTGTTGTCCAGGGTGCTGCCTTGCAAGGTGGTATCGCCCATCCCCGTCTGGATCACCGTGCCGCCGCGGTTGTCCAGCGATCCCGTTTTCAGGTCCAGCTGGCCCGCGCTCAAGGTGCCGCGCACGTTCGACAGGGCCTGGCTGCTGCCGGCCGCCGTCACGGACAGCAAACCCGTGGTCGTCACCAGTGCGGTATCGGTGACGACATGGCCGGTACTGACGTTCAGGGTAATCGCCGCGCCGCCCGTCTGGCTGCCGCTGAGATCAATGGCGGCAGCATGCACGCTCGTCTTGCCTGCCGCCAGATTCTGGCCATGGGCGCCGATCGCCTGCGCTGCCGTCAGTTGTAACTGGCCATTGCCGGCCAGGCTGCCGTCGGCGCGCACGCCGGCGCCCAGCAGGCTGCCGGCCGCACTGTCGATACGGCTGGCATCGATACGGTTGTCGCCTTGCGCAGCGATCACGCCGCTGTTGCTGACGGCGCCGCGCACCTGCAGCGCCTGGCTGCCGGCCGCATACAAGTTGCCGCTGTTGAGCACGTCGCTGGCCTGGGTGGCCAGGTTGCCACCGGCAAACACGCTGCCGGCCGTATTGTTCAGCTTTGCCACGGACAGACTGGCATCGCCCGCCAGCGCCTGGATCTGTCCCCGCGTATTGTCCACGTCGCCACTGTCCAGGCGCAGTGTGCCGCCCGCGGCCAGGGTCGCTTCGGTGTTGTCCAGCACGCCCGTCGACAGCACCACATCCGTGGCCGAGACGATACGGCCCTTCTGGTTTTGCGCGCTGCCCGCCTGCACGCTCAAAGCGCCATTGCTTTCCAGCGCGCCACTGCGGTTGTCCAAGCCGTTGCGCACCTGCACGCCGGTCGCTCCCTGGCCGCTCTGCGCCAGGCTGCCACCCCGGTTATCGAGGCTGCCTGCATCGATGTTCAATTTCCCAGCTACCGTGCGGGCATCGCGATGGTCGACCTGTTCCCCACTCAGCGCCATGGCGCCGTTGCTGACGATGCTGCCGCGCTGCAAGTTGACTTGGGCTGCGCCAATCTCCAGCGCACCCGTGCCCGCATGCTGGATCTGCCCGTCCTGGTTGCTCAGACTCGCCGCCTGCAGGCGCAAGGCCTGGCTGTTCGTGGCGATGACGCCGCGCGTGTTGTCCAGCGCTCCTGGCAATTGAATGGACAGGTCGCCAGCACCCAGCTGCGTGAGCTGGCCGCCCACGTTCGACAGGTCGTGCGCATGCACGCCCAATTGCTGGCCCGTCAGTTGCGCCGCATCGCTGCGCACGGTGCGCGCCGCGTCCAGCTGGAGGCGTTCGCGCGCGCTGACCTGCGCGCGGCTGGCGTCGAGGTCGCCCGCGCTGGCACCCAGGCCGACATTTGCGCCCGACACTTGCGCACCCGTCAAATCGAGCTGGCGTGCCGCCAGGCTGCTGTCGCCGCCCGCCACAGCCGTGCCGTGCACAGCCACCACATCGCCTGCCGTCACGTTCAGCTTGCCGCTAGCCGTCAAGGTGTTGTCCAGATTCAGACCTGCGGCCAGCACGGAACCCGCCGCCCCATCGATGCGCGCAACGGCGCCCGTGGCGTGCACCTCGACATTCTTCTGCGCGCCGATCACGCCGCTGTTGGCAATATTGCCCTGCGCCTGCACCTGGCTGTCGCCGCCCGCATACACGGTACCGCTGTTGGCCACGTCGCCCGTCACCGCAATGCTGGTCTGGCTGCCGCTGCCGGCCGACTGGATATTGCCGCTGTTGCTCAACCAGCCATTCGATTGCAGCACCAGGTTGCCGGCCGTGGCCGCCAACACGCCCGCGTTGCGCACGCCCAGGCCCGCTTCCGTGCCGATCAGGGTGATCTTGCCCGCGTACATGCCACCCAGCTGCGCCACGTCCAGCGCATATGCCGGGGCCGGCCCCACGCCAGCCGCAGCGCCCGCCACGCCATGCGCCGCATCGATCTGGTTAGTACCTGTGACGACTTTCAATTCCTGCGCCCAGATGCCGCCGTTGATCTGCGCGGCGCGCGCCAGGATGGCCGTGTAGTCGCTCAGCGACGTGTCCAGGCCGCGGCCGTTGATGGTGACCACGCCGCGCTGCACCATGTAGCCGTCCAGGCTGCCATCGTTGAGCATCGGCGTGCCCGTCGTCAGCACGACCCGGCTGGCGTTGATGAAACCACCGCCATCGATGGCTACGCCGGCCGGGTTGGCGATGACGACTTCGGCCCGCTGCCCCGCTACCTCGACATAGCCGCGCAGCTGGCTGGGGTTGGCCGAATTGACTTCATTCAAGATCACGCGCGCGCTGCCGCCCGCCAACCATGGATTGCCCTGCACCCAGCCACCCGTCTGCGTCTGCACGTTGCCGCGGCTGTTGTTGAGGATGGCGCCATTCGCCGTCACGTCGAACTGGCTATAGGTATTGCGCGATACCCCTGCCGCGCTTGGTGTCTGGATATTGACCTGCGTCACGCCGTTCGCGCTTTGCACCACGGTCGGACGCTGGCGGCCCGGCGCGTTCGGATCGGCCACGATCTGTCCCATGGCCGGCCCCGCCACAAAGCTCACCATGCCCAGCGCGGCAAATATTGCCAAGGCCAGCGGCCGCAACTTGCCATTCACACTGAAACTTAGCCCGCCGCCATCGCCTTCAAACACGCCGCTGTCCAAGCCGCCTTCGCCCTTGGCCGCCTTGCCTTGCGAACTAGCATTTTCGGCGACCACCATCAATTGGCCACGGCGTTTATTGAAGATGATGCGGTACAGGTTCTTGTTCATGAAATGTCCTAATGACAATTAAATGATGCGATAGAGAGAAGAGAACGGCTGATCAGTCGCGGTGTCTCAGATTAATAGCTGGCGTTCAGGCTGAAGCCGGCCGTATGGCTGGCCGTGCGGAACAGCTCAGGCTTGCGTACGGGCCAGCCGACAAAGGCGTCGTACTGCACGCCCTGCCATTGGCCGCGCAGGCCCACGAAGGCACCTGTCAAATTGGTGGCGATCAGCCAGGCGGCAGATGGTCCGGCCACTTCGCCGTGGTCGAGTCCCGCATACGCTTCCTGGCCGCTGCTGCCCAGCGGCACGCCCAGCTCGTTGCGCAGCAGCCAGCCCCGTTCGGCCGACAGGCTGCTTTCGCCGTCATAGCCGCGCACGGTATACCGCCCGCCGATGGCAAAACGGTCTTGCGGCACCAGCGGCGTGCGGTTGTGCTGCATGCGCCAGCTGCCGGAATAGCGCAGCGACTGGCCGGCTAGCGTGAACGGGGCTGCCAGGGCCGCGTCGGCCAGCAGCAGCTTGAAGCGCGACGTGCCTTCGCCGAACGCTTCCTCGGGCGCGGCCAGCGCATCCATCGCGCCCGTGCCACGCCGGTATTGCAGGTTCAGGTCCAGGGTGGCCTGGCCCAGGAATTCGCGGTGGCCGATGCCCAGCTCCCAGCCCGCCATGCGGCGGCGCTGCACTTCCACTTCCGTGTCGTCGATGAAGTTCTGCGCGGAACGCTGCCAGCCCCGTAGCGACACCGTCGTCTTGCGCGAGGCGTCGCGGTAGATCAAACGCGACAACTTGACTTCGCGGTTCTGGCTGGCGCCGCTGTAGTTGTAGTCCTGGCTGATGCCGGCCACGGACTGGTGGTAATGGCTGTCGCTGGCCGTGAAAGCCAGCAGCCAATAGGCGTAGGGAATCGAATAGTGGGCCACCATGCCGGCCGTGCCGCGCGGACCGTCGCGGTCGCCGTCGACGTTCTGGTTCAGACTCAGGTAAAACAGGTCGTTCAGGGTCAGCCAGTGGTCATACGACAGGGTCACGCTGCCCTGCAGCTTGCCCGTCGAGCGCGAACCGCCATCGTCGAGGCCCAGCGCCAGGCGGAATGGCAAGCCCTGCTTCCACTGGATCTGCAGGTCGCTCTCGCCCGGCTTCGCGTTGCCGCCCTCGGCCGGCATGATCTGGATATCGGCTTCGGCCGTCGGCACGCGCTTGAAATTCTCCAGCGCCTGCTCCGTGTCGCGCACGTTGAGCAAGTCGCCCGGGCGCGCCGGCACGGCATTCCACCAGGTGGCGCGGGGGTTGGTGCCGGGCGCAAAGCCGATCTGGCGGATGCGCCCCGGTATCAAGGTCAGGGTTAAGGTGCCCTTGCTCAAGTCCTGCGGCTCGGCCAGCACGCGCGTGGTGACGTAACCGCGCGCGATGATGGCGTTCTGCATGCGGCCCATCAGCACATTGATGGCCTGCGTGCCCAGGCAACGGCCCAGCGCAGAGTCCGGCGTGCCCAGGTCGTCGCGGCTGGCGGCGCCCAGCGCCCACTGGAATTGCGCGGCATCCTCGCCCCGCAACTCCAGGTGGTCGATGGTAAAGCATGGCGATTCGCCTGCGGGCAGGCGGTTGGCGGATGCGGCCGTAGGCGCCTCAAGCAGGCGCACGTCGGGCATGCGTTCCTGCTGCTGGCGCAGGACGCGCTCGCGTTCTTGCTGGCGTATCAGTTCTTGGCTGGCATCGTCGCGCTGGCTGGCGCCAGGCGGGGTGGGAAGGGGCGGCGCGATGTCGGGACGGGTCTGCGCGGACACGGCGGCACACAGGGTGCCGCTAAACAAAAATACACCGCACCATGGCGTCAAGCGCAGGTGCATATGTTGCCTCAAATAATTATTTATGTAAGTAAATTATAAAATAACTATTTCTATATAGCAACTATATTTATTTCTTGAGAACTTTAGCGATTTAGTAACTACCTTTCAACTATCCAATTACCACTAGTAAGACAGGTGGGCAGGCAATGGCCAGTGCTGTCATGAAGCCACCGAGACCTTCTGTGTGCATTTTTTGCAGCAACCCGCACCCCTGAGAAATCGGGGCCTGCGCGAATCGAAGTGATTTGGAGAGATAGCGATGCCTTGCATCTGCATCGGCGGCCTCCCCTCATGGCTATTGCAGCGCATGGCAAGCCGCCGGGACGTACCGCCGCTAGCCTATGGCGGGCGTCACCGTGCCGGGCCCATCCTGCTGCCGCGTCACCATGCGCAGCTTGTAGAGCGCCGACGGCCGGTACCGGGCGCCCAGTACGGCCCACACATTATGCAATTCCTGCGTGCTGAGGCTGACCAGTTCGCACGACAGCTTGTCCAGGCCGGTGGGGAAGCCAGGACCGCTCTGCGCGTCGAACGCGGGCCGGGCCTGGAAGTAGCCCAACACGTAGCTGAGTACTTTCAGGCCCTCCGCGTAGTGGTCGAAGGACGCGGACATCATCACGTACAGGTTCAGGTGCAGCGGCGCGGGAGCACCCGCGTAACCACCACCCGAGGTCCGGACCGGAATGCCGGGCGCCGGCGCGGTCGTTTCCTGGCCGATATTGACGAGGGTGACGACCAGCTTGCCCTCGAACACCGGCAAGGCCGAGCCATCCATGGCCGACAAGCCGGACAGCACCGCCACCGAATCGGTACTGCCCAAGCGTGCCCTCAAAAAACTGTTCAGTTCGTGAACTACAAAGTTCAGTGCCGTGTCTATCATCGATACTCCAAAAGGTAAGGTGCTCATCTTTGCGCAAACGCGCCGCCACGACCTACGTCGTCGGGAACGGTTCCCTCACGGCCGCGGCGCAGGCATCGTCAATAGTACCCGTGGGATCGCCCGCCAGAATGGCCACGCCGGAAAAATCCCCGATCCCCGGCAACAGGCGGGCCACGTGGCGGCCTGCGCATTCGGCATTGAAGCGGCGGTTTTTGCATCCCCATACAACGGTTTCCACAAGGCGGCTTATGTAGTAAACATAACAAAATGAAAATTTAGTTAACGTTGTTACAATTGAAGAGAAATCTTATTCTGAATTCCGCTAGAGTTTATCTTGTCGCGGCGCTCATCAATATCGGCATAGGCAAGTCGACGATGTCCTTGACCAGCAAGACGATACATATCTCTGCAGTGATGACGGCGCAACAGCGTTCTACCGGGTACCTGAAATTCCACGTTTCTCAACAAAAAGCGAGGCATTTGATATGGCAACTCCAATTTCACAGTGCAGTGTATTCATCCAGATCTGGATCGATACCAATGCCGTACAGGCGGGACAGACCAAGGGCATCTACCTGGTCGACAACCGCACTTCGGGCGGCAGTCAAAACGAGGGTTCCGTCAACCTTCAAACCAATTGCACGCGCGGTTCGTTCATCTGCTGGACGATCATACCGATCGATCCGAATTTTGTCGCTTCGGGCGGTTCCGTCCAGATCCAGTCGATTGGCAACTCGAACGTCTGGGGCGACAGCGGCCAGCCGCAGCGCGTGGACAATTGGAACTTCACGGGTCAGGCGCAAAGCGGCACCAGCGGCAACTATGCCTTGGGCCTCAATGTCCAGGCGCCAGGCGGCTCCGGCATTTCCCTGAGCATCAATCCTGGCATCGCAGCCCACTAACCGGACGGGAGAATCTCATGAGCTATCAGGCAACGCAGCAACCTTTCGTCCGCGCCGTTCCCCAGAATGCCGCCATTCCCAACCCGCAAACCCAGATTTCGATCGTGATCGACACTGCGTTCATCGTGGCAACGGCCGGCAACAACATCAATACCGGCGTCTACATGATGGACGACCAGCTGAACTCCGGCAGCTCCGGCGAGGGACAGCTGGAACTGAGCACGGTATGCCCGGTCGGCAACCTGATCGGTTTCACCGTCTACCCCCTGGATCAGAATTCGGGGGATACGGTCGCCATCACCGGCTTCAACGTTTCTCAGGGCAACGTGTTCGGCAACCAGGGCTATCCGCTGCAGATCAAGCCTAACTACTGGATCGGCCAGGCCACCAATGCGGGCAACCAGACCTACCAGATCCAGGTAAAAGTGACGGCCGGCGGCTTGCGTCCGACCGACTACTACATCAACTGGGATCCGTTCATTACCGCGCGCTAATCCGGCGCCGGAGCAAGTCCGCATGGCTGGCGCTTTCGTGCGTGCCGTACAGGCGCCCGCCTCTGCGGCAGCCGTCCAGGCGCAGGTCGTGATCGCCGTCGACACCGCCTATGTGGCCGGTGCCGGCGGCAGCAGCATCACGGCCGGCATCTACCTGATGGATAACCAATTGAACACCGGCAGCACCGGCGAGGGCAGCATGACGCTGCACAGCGTGGTGCCGGTCGGCGCACTGATCGGTTATTCCGCCTACCCGATCGACACGGGTTCCGGCGACACGGTCGTCATCACCGGCTTCAGCGTCATCGAAGGAAACGTCTTTGGCAGCCCCGGCTATCCCATCCAGCAAAGCGCTGGCTACTGGATTGGCCAGGCAATGAACATCGGTTCCCAGACTTACAAGATTCAGCTGCGCATCACGGCGGGCAGCTTGCGGCCCACCGATTATTACGTGTATACCCAGGCCGGGCTGACCGCCCGATAAACGCATCAGCGTGCATAAGCGAGGATCACCGTGCCGTCATTCAGTCCTAACAACAGTTATGTGGTGTACACCTCGTATAGCGGGCCCGATGCGCCTGGCGAGCTGCAGGCCTGGCTGCTGCCGCCGCAGTTCACCTATGGCAAGCAGTCGCCGCCTGTGCCGCTGGCGCTCCCCAACTTGTGGACGGGACTGGGCGATCCATCCACACTCAAGCTGAGCAACCCCGACTTCGCGATGGCGGTGACCTTCAATCCGCCGCCGACCCGGGCCAGCGTCACGCTCAAGCTCACGCTCACCGGCCTGAACGCGTGGAACACCAGGCCCGCGTCGCGCGCCGCCTTGCGCAGCAATTTTCTGGCGTTCGTGGCCGGCATCGAGACGGCTTTCGAGCTCAGCTCGCCGCCGCTGCTGGTACCGGGCGCCACCGCGCAAATCGCCGCCACCCTGATCCAGTACCTGCCGCTGCCGCTCGGCGAGCTGCTGCTGTACGGCTGCGGCCTGGAAACGGGCATCGGCACCGGCGCCCCCGCCTCGGTCGACCTGCGCCCCGGCATGCGCCTGCGCAGCGAGCCATCGCAGCGCCAGTACCTGGCGCCGCCGAACCAGGCGTTCTCGGCATATGTCGCCACCGGTTCGCTGGCATGGCACGTCAGCACCAATGTGGCCAACGGCACGGCAGTGCAAGCCTTCGATGCCTTCCTCGGCACCATCGCCGCACCGCAACTGGTCCCGCCGCAGTCCCCATCCGGTCCCGTAAACAGCCTGATCGATCTGCAGCAATCAGGCAGCGCATTTCGCCATCACCGCCTGATCTATCCGCAAAACGTCATTGCGGCCGGCGCCCCGGGCAGCAGCAGCGCCAGCACCAACGTCCAGATCACGGGGGCCGCCACGCTGGCCGCCCTGCGCAGCAATCCCGCACTCACCGCCACTTTCTTCGGGCGCGACGTGGTCATTCCCGAGATCGCGGTCCTGCTACAGCTGGGTAACAATGCAAACCCGGAATCGGTATACCTGCCGGTGGGAACCACCGTCGCCAATCTGCTCGAGCGCTACACCACCTGGCTGCCGGTCGCGCAGGCCCAGCGCGTGGTATCGCTCAGCCGGCTTGCGCTGACGACGAATGCCAATCCGGGCGCCGTGGCCTATTTCACCGTCCAGTTTGCCGCGCCCAACGCGCTGGTCAACGACGTGCAGGCGTTCGCGCTGCCGCTGCTGGCCGGCGACTATGTAACCATCGCGTTTGGAAGCCCGTCTTGAACGCCGCTGCCGCCGGCCTGCAGTTCCTGCAGTCGCCAAGCTGTCCGCTGCTGTACGCCGCCTCCGACGATGGCACCGTGCCGCCGCCCGGCTCGGTGCGCCGCGGCTTCCTGCTGCCGCCAGGCGCGCAAGGCGGCGCCATCCTGACCCTGGCCCAGACCTGGGCCATGCCCGGCACCTACCTGTTCCTCGAACAGCCGCTGGCGGCCGGTGGCGAGACGGCCTTTGCCATCGCCGCCTGGAACTTGCTGGGCCAGCCCAGTTTCAGCTCGCCGCGCATCGCCTGGTTCGACAGCGGCGTGCCCGCGAACGGCCAGCTCAACGGCTACGTACTGGCGCTGGCGCAAGGCGGCTTGCGCACTTCGCGCACGCTATACCTGCCTTACCGTAACTACGCGCTGACGGTCGGCGTGGGCACGGCCTTCGGCCTGGACCCGGCGCAGCCAGGGTTCACGCTGTCGCAGAACGCGGGCGCCATTGCGTTCAGCTGCGGCTTTGGCGCCAGTGCGCTGGGCGGCACCGGCCCGGTCAGCATCGCGCTGCAGGGCGAGCATGCCGGCAGCCTGCAATTCCAGCTGGCACTGGGCGCCACCGGCGGCGTGCCCGACCTGGCCTTGCTCGATGTCGGCATGCGCACCTACTATCCCACCGCTGGCAGCGGCACGGACGATGCCACCTTGCTCAGTTCACTGCACTATCCCCTGTTCGACGTGGCCCAGACACCCACGCTGCAAGCGACGCTGGCGCCGTGGAGCGCGGCCGAGGAACGCAGCTTTTTTGCATTCGCGGCGGCCACCGGCGCCCTCACCTCCTGCTATGCGGGCGTCACCGGCCACGCATTGACCCTGGCGCCGCTGCAGGACGCGAGCGGCCCCACGGCCACGCCGGCGCGGCTGGTGCTGGCAGCCCGGCCCAGCGCATTTCCCGCCTCGTCCGACGACCTCTACACCCTGATTCCGAAAGGCGACTTTCTCGTCGCCGCCAGCGGCCAGCCGCAGGCCCAGGCGCCCAGCGCCGCCACGGTCATGGCCACGGCGGCGGGCAGCCGCTTCATGTGCGGCCTGTCGGGCGTCGAATATATCGGCCTGGCCGCAGCCAATGCGCTGTCGTTCTTCAGCGGCGCGCCCGCGTTTGCCGACGGCTTCGATCCCGCGGCGGCCAACGCCGCGCCCACCCGCCTGACGGCTGGCGCGACGACCGCCTGGGCCCTGCCCTGCGCGTGGCTGGCGGGCGAGGCTGCTGCACTCAGCTACTTCGCCCAGCCCGATGGCGCGGTGCTGTACCAGCCGTCCAACGCCGGCGCGCTGGCGCCGCTGGTGTATCTGGAGGTGGGAGCGAACACGCTGCCGGCCGCCGTGACCGCGGCCAACGCCATGCCGCTGCTGCCGTATGCGGGCATCGACGGGCAGGACCTGGCCGCCTGCCGGATGCTGGAAACCCGGGTCATCAGCCCGCTGCGGCGCGCCACGATCGCCGCGCGCGGCAGCGCGCCAGCCGCCGCGGCCTGGCGCGCGCAGCCTGGCGTGGCGGCCAGCGCCAGCACCGGCCTGGGCAGCGTCACCCCGCAAGGCCTGCTCGCGCAGTTTGCCGACCCCACCTTGCACACCATCGAGTCCCTCGTCATCGCGCAAATGGCCGACGGCAGCCGCTTCGCGCTGCACACCATCGCCAACGGCGATCCGCTGCGCACGGCGCTGGCCAGCAACCAGCTGCTGCTGGTCATGAGCAATCCCGCCGCGATTGCCCCCTACCTGTCGCCCGACCCCGCGCAGCGCGAGATCACCATCCAAGACTGGCGCTTCGCGCTCGACGCCGACCAGTGGACCCCGGCCACCACGCCGCCGGCCCTGCACACCGCCATGATCTGGAAATTCGCGCGCGGCGCGCTGGCCGACCTGATCAACGATCCCGGCAGCTGGGCGCAGGCCCGGGTAGCCGGTGCTCCTGCGCCTGTGCCCTTCAACCTGGACGACGGCGCCGCCAGCGCGCGCATCGGCGCGCAGATCAGCGACGCGATCGCCCAGTTCGACAACGGCCGCGGCGACATCGATTTCGCCGCCTTCGTCACGGCCGTCACCGATCCGAACTGGCAAGGCATCCTGTTCCTGAACGTGAGCACGCCGCTGGCCCAGCTCCCCCAGCAATGCAAGGGCTTGGCGGCGGGAATCGACCCGTCGCTGTTTCGCGCCCACCACCTGGCGATCGAGATCAGCAAGATCGACGCCAGCGCCACCCCGCTGACGCTGCGGCCGTCGTCGATGTTCGGCCTGGTCGACTATAACGCGCCCGTCACGCCGCTACGCGCGAGCGGCGCGCCCTACCAGTTCCAGGTCGATTCGCTCAAGGTGCGCTTTCTGAACTCGGCGATCGCCTCGTTCGCCAGCAAGGTCGAACTGATGGTGCGCCAGCTGTTTGGCGACGCGGTCGACCAGGCGCCCGCCGACAGCATACTGTACCTGTTCGGCGCCCTGCAGCGCCAGACCGTGGCCGGCGTCGTGCACGACACCTACCTGTTCCGCACTGCGCAAAACCAGCCGAAGGTCTTCCCCATCGTGGCCGGCAATGTGTTCAACGCCATCGAGGTGGGCAGCGCGCAATTCGTCACCGAATTCGATTCCGCCAACGATGGCTTGACCCATACGTATTTCGCGCTGGCCGGCCTGCTCGATTTTGCCGCGCTCGAGATGGACGTGTTCTCGTTCGGCCGCAGCGGCGGCGACGCGCCCGCCGGCCTGCGCTTCAGCAAGCTGATGATACGCATGGCATTCGCGCCCGACCAGCAGGACAGCGCGCGCTTTGCCTTCGATGCGGGCGGCATGGCGTTCGACCTGGCCACCAGCGTCGCCCGGCCAGACAGCCTGTACCAGCACTTTCCCCTGTCGCTGGCAGCACTGCTGCAAGCCGATTCCGTCAGCACGCCGGGCGGGGCTGGCTATCTGGGCTTGCAAAGCGCGCTGACCCAGAGCGACCTGGCCTATCCCTGGTACGGCCTGGTGTTCGACCTCGATCTGGGCACCCTGGGCGCGCTGGCCGCCAAAGCGGGCTTCATCGCCCAGTTCATCGCGGCCTGGAGTCCGGCCGCCGGCAGCTACCAGGTCTTCGTCGGCCTCAAGCTGCCCGGCAGCGATGGCGGCAAGGACACGATCAGCATCGAAGGCGTGCTCGACCTGGGCTTCCGTGCCCTGGTGCTGGGACAGAACGGCGCCTCCACCTATTACCTGCTGCTCAACGCACTGGCGCTCAAGTTCCTGGGCATCAGCTTTCCCACCGGAGGACAAATCGACATGGCCCTGTTTGGCAATCCCGACGACCAGCACAACTCGAGCCTGGGCTGGTATGCCGCCTACACCAAGGACCAGGCCCAAAAACCCGCCGGCGCCAAGGACCGTTTGGCGCACGCGGCCTTGCGCCAGACCGCGCTGCGGGCGCTGGGCGGGCCGCAGGGGGACGCAACATGAAAGTGCTGGTCTGGAACATCAAATTTTTCTCGAGCAGCCGCATCGTGGGGCAGACTGCCACCGGCTATGCCGAAGCGGAAAACCTGAGCCGCACCAAGAACGACGCCGCGCGCGCCCTGGCCACGCTGAGCTACATCGTCAGCACCGTCAGGCGCACGGCGGCCGACGTGTTTGTCGTGGTCGAGCCGCGCGCCTCCGCCGGCGAACCGGGCACCCTGGCCGACAGCAGCAGCGGCGGTCCGGCCGGACTGATCCTGCTGCTGGCGCACCTGCGTTCGATGCTGGGCAACACCTGGTACCTGGTGCCGCCGCAACGCATCAACTCGACCCAGATCGACATCATCGACGGCGGCAGCCGCTACACCGAGTGCATCGGCGTTTTCTGGAACAGCAAGAACGTCACCTTCACGGGCCCGTGGATCAATACGGCCACCGGGCCGGCTGCGGCGGGCACGCCTGCCGCCTACACGGGCGCCTACGCCAACGTGGTGCCGGCCGATAGCACCTGGGCCGGGACGACCTCGTTCGCCGACATCACGGGGTTTCCCGATCCCACCTCGCGCCGCCCCTTCCTGACCACGTTTACCGAAGTGGCCGCGCCCCAGCGCACGCTCGAACTGTATTCCGTCCATTGCGACACCGCCAACGGCGCGCGTGCCGCCGACGCGATCCGGCGCATCGGGTTTGTCGACGCGGCCAAGAAAATCATCCTGATCGCGGGCGACTTCAACGTCGATGTCAGCGCGCCAACGGGCTCCGGCTACCTGTCGATGAACTCGACATTCAGTAAGGGATTCGCCAAGCTGTATCCGGGGCCGATCCAGACATTCTATAACCGTTTTCCGCAATTCGGCCCCACCATGCTCAGGCGCGGACCCGACGCGACGCCGGGCAATTACAGTAAAAACGAGACGCTCGATTTTGCCCTGATCCATCTGGGCGCCGAAGCGGGCAACATCGACAACTGTCTGTGCGAGGCGATCGACCGGGTCGCTCAGACTCCAAGCCGGATCGGGCGGGCCATGAGCTATGCGCTGTCGGATTTCACGCGCGGCGACAATCCGATACCGGTGGACCGTTTTCGCGACCGCTTCAATTTCGGCAAGATCGGCACGCCCGCGGGCATTCCCAGTGCGCCAGCCGTGCTGGCCGACGGCACCAGCGACCATCTCCCCATACTCCTCACCGTATAAGAACAACCATGCTCACAGCACAGCAGCTCGCGTACGCCCTCAGGCAACAGGCAGGCAGCAACGGCCAGGTCCGGATCGACGATGCCCTGCTGGGCATCAGCGGCTTCGACGACCTGGTGCGCCGCAACCTGCAACGTGACGACGGCGCCGTACTGCTGCTGGTGGACCCGGCCACGATCCCGCTCGACCCGCCGGCGGCCGGCTTTACGCTTGCCGGTGCCGGCGTGCCGTCCGGTGCCGACGGTTTCCTGAACCTGGACGGGCGCGCGGCGTCGATCGCCTTCGCGTTCGGCAGCAGCATCGACGTCACCCTGACCTTGCAGCCGCAGCAGCTGGCCAGCGGCGCGGCAGCCGACTGGGCGCTGGGCAGCAGCTTCCCCGAAATCGCATTCGAGCCCTACGACCAGCTGGCCCTCACCGGCAGCGCGCTGGTGCTCGCCAGCGCCCAGGCGGACCAGGGATTGCGCCTGGCCTGCAGCCTGGTCCCGGACGGCATCCTGCGCGCGCTGGCCGACCTGCTGCAGCTGAAGGCCGCGCTCCCGCTGGGCGGCGATCTGCTGCGCGACGCCAAGGGCCAGCTGGCGTTCCGGCTCGGGGCCGAGCTGAATATCGCGCCGTTCGGCATCGACGGCATCCTGACGCTGGAGCAGCCGCGCGTCGTCGTCCAGTACGCGACCACCACGGGGGCCGACGGCACCGTCCAGCACTTCACCGACGTCGCGCTGGCCGCGACGATCTCGGCCGGATCGGCAAACGACGGCCAGGTGGTGCTCGACGTGACCCTGGCGCTGCCGCTGTCGGACCCGGAATCGCCATTGATCCAGCTGTCGGTGATGCCGCGCGCCTTCAGCGCCAGCCTGCTCAGCCTCGGTTCGCTGGTCGGCGGCCAATCGTGGAACGCATTCTTCAGCGGCCCGGCCCAGGAGCTCAAGCCGTATTTCGACACCTTCGGCTTCATCGGCTACAACATGACCCTGACCACCTCGGCCCAGGTCAACGCGCTGACCCTGGTCGTGGGTACGCTCAAGCCCTGGCCCCTGTGGGACGCCTATACGCTATCGCTCAGGGCAACCTGGGACGTCACTTTCCTCCGGCCTGGCACGGTACAGACGCTGCTGCTGCATGCGGGTTTCGATTACGACGGCAAGATGCAGTTCGACGTCGACGTGTATCTGCCCAGCCTGCACATCACGGGCCGCCAGAGCGGCGCTCCGGTCGTGCTGTCGCTGGCCGCCGTCAACAAGACCCTGTTCGGCGGCGACCTGAACGTGCCGGCCGACCTGCTCACCATTTCGGTGGGCAATTTTTGGATCGATATCGACAAAACCAGCCGCCAGCTGGGCATCGGCGCCATCGCCAGCGCCAGCATCGCGCTGTTCGGCACGCGCCTGCTGACGGTCGAGGACATGGCCATCAGCGTGGCAATCGATGCGTCCGGTCCCGTCAAGAAGTACAGCGCCACTTTGGACGGGGTGATCGGCCTGGGGCCGATCCGGGCCCAGGTCAACGCCGCGCTAAGCAGCGATCCCAAAGTGGGCTGCACCTTCACCGTGCACTTGGTCGACGAGACGGTCGGCACCATGCTGGGCCACCTCGTGCACCTGGTCGACCCCACTTATACGGTGTCGTTCGGCGCGCCGTGGGACAAACTGCTCGACATCTCGCTCGACGCCCTGGTGCTCAAGGTCGACATCACCAACAAAAAGGTCGACATCGACTATGTGAAGACGATCGATCTCGGCTTCCTGACGCTGACCCAGCTCGGCATCTCCTGGCAACAGAACGCCAAGGGCCCCAGCACGACGAAGATCACGCTCGCGGGCAATCTGCTGGGCGTGGAATTCGGCGGCGACTCCGGCAAGCCGCCGCTGGCCTGGGACCCGATCAACGACAACCCTCCCGCTGTGCCGGGCGGCGGCGACAAGCTGCTGGACCTGCGCTATGTGGGCATCGGCCAGCACGTGGGCTTTGCGCCCAGCTGGCAGCCGGCCAACGTGGAAGCCGTCATCGCCAAGCTGGAACAGCTGGCCCTGCCGGCCGGCGGCTCGAACCTGCCCAACCTCACCTCGCCCGACGGACTGCGCTTTCGCAGCGACAGCAGCTGGCTGGTGGGCGCCGACTTTACCGTGCTCGGCACCGTCAAGCTGGCGTTCGTGTTCAACGATCCGAACCTGTACGGCCTCCTGATCAGTCTGGCGGGCGAGCGCGCCAAGAGCTTTGCCGGACTCAAGTTCGAAATCCTGTACCGCAAGGTCACCGACACCATCGGCGTCTACCATATCGAGCTGCAGCTGCCCGACGCCATGCGCCACCTGGAGTTTGGCGAGGTGTCGCTGACCTTGCCGCAAGTCACCATCGACATCTACAGCAACGGCAATTTCCGCATCGACCTGGGCTTCCCCAAGGGCCTGGATTTCAGCAATTCATTCTGCCTGCAAGTGTTCCCCTTTATCGGCTATGGCGGCTTCTACTTCGCCCTGCTCGACGGCGACACCTCGAGCCGCGTCCCCAGGATCAGCAACGGCCGCTTCGACCCCGTCATCGAGTTCGGCATCGCGCTGTCGGTCGGCGTCGGCAAGACCATCGACGAAGGGATACTGTCGGGCGGACTATCGGTGGTCGTGGTCGGCATCGTCGAGGGTGTGATCGGCTGGTTCAACCCCAGCGACGCCGCCGTGGACAAGGTGGAATACTACTGGCTGCAGGGGACCGTCTCCATCGTCGGCCGCCTGTACGGCACCATCGACTTCTACATCATCCAGGCCAGCGTCTCGGTAACGGCCTATGCCAGCGTGATCGTGGTCATCGAAGCCCATCAGCCCATCCTCATTTCGATGTCGGTCGGCGTATCCGTCCAGGTCAGCATCAAGATCGTGTTCTTCACCATCCACTGCTCGTTCAGCGCCACCGTCAGCGCCTCGTTCAGCATCGGATCGGCCTCGCCCACGCCGTGGGTGCTGGCTTCCGGCAGCGGTGCGCCGGCGCGCCTGCAGCTGTTTGCCGACAACGCCGGCGTGCACGCGCCGCAGCAGCGCATGCACGCCGATTTTTCCCGCCTGGCGCGGCGCCAGCTGATCCAGCGCCGCCTGGACGCCGGCGACATCACGCTCGACTGGCAGCCGCAAACCGTCTTCGCCGCGCCGCGCGCCGTCACCCTGCACGCGATGCCCGCCTTCACCAGGGCCAATGGCGGCGTGGCTGGCGTCATGCTGCTCGGCATAGGCAACGGCATCCCGGCTCGCGCGGCCGGCTTGCGCGCGCACACGGCGCTCCAGGCCGGTGCCGCAGATGCCGGCATCGGCGACGTGCTCGAGGGCCTGGTGCGCTGCGCCATCCTCAATGCGCGCGCCACGCTGGGCGAAACCGATGCGACCCTGGTCAGCCACGACGACGTGGCGCTGCTGGCACGCGCGTTCGCCGACGACGCCACGCTGGCGGCCGCGCTCAGCTACGGCGGCTTCCTGGACACCTTCCTGGGGCTGAACTACCGGTTCACCATCGCAGCGCCGGCCGCGCAGGCGAACGGCGACGAGACGGGGGTGGCCGTGTTCCCCATGCCGCCCGTACTCAGCATGACGGCCGGCGCGGGCGCGCCGCTCGATTTCGGCGCCTACAACGCGCTGGACGCCACCACGCTCGAGAAAATGCGCGCCTATTTCGCGCTGCTGGCGGTCGACTACGAACAGTTCGTCGCCCAAAGCGGCGATGCGGCCGCCCCCATGGTGCGCGCCGCCGCGCCCACGCCGATGGCGCAGGTGGTGTTCGAGCAGTACTTCGCCATGCTGATGCGCTCGGTGGTCAAGGCGGCCGGCGACGTCATGCAGAGTTTGCCTTTCAGCCTGGACCAGCCATTCGGCATCACCCAGGTACGCGCGGCACTGGGCGACCCGGGCTTGCCCGCCTTGAATGTGGTCTCGCCGAACCGCGCCAAAACAGCGCTGCTGGCGCAAGGCAGCCGCATCACGTTTGCCGGCGTGCAGCACCAGGTCGCGCTGGGCGAAAGCTTTGCCAGCGTCGCCGCGGCCTTCAACAAGGTGCTCCCGGCCGACGCGCAGCTGAGCGCAGCCGGACTGGCCCGGCGCAACGCCGCCAACGGCGCCCTGCTCGGCGCCGGGATCAGCGTCGCCTTCGGCGGCCTGGCCTGGACCAGCCTGACCGGCGAAAGCGTGAACCTGATCGTCACGCGCCTGCTGGCGCGCGCCGCGCCGCAGAGCTTTTTGCAGCAGCTGCCAGGCCTGCAGACGCAGGCGCAAGCCCTGCTCGAGGCCAATCCCGCGGTGTTTCCCACGCAGGACCCGATCGCGGCCCTGCGCCTGCCCATCGATCCCGTGCGCTTTGCGCAGCTGGCAATGCCGCCGCATTCGCCGTTCGGCCCCTATGCCACGGTTGCGGGCGATACCTTCACCTCGGTCGCCGCTTCGCTGATCGGCCTGGCCGGCGGCCTGATCGACAATGCAGCTGCCGCCGCCTGGGTCATCGCGCACAACACGCTGCCGTCAGCCGACCCGGCCGCGCCGCTGCCGGCCGGTCTTGCCCTGGCCTTGCCCCCCGTAGCGCATACGCTGCTGGCCGGCGACAGCATCGACAGCCTGGCCGATATGCTGATGACCACGCCGGCCACGGTCACTGCGGCGCTGCTGGCGCTGCCGCCGGCGACGGCGCTGCTGGCGCCGCAAGCGATGCTGGACCTGCCGGACCTGGCCTACGCGGTGCGCGCGGGCGACAGCTTCACCAGCCTGGCCTCGCTGTTCAACCTGAGCCTGGACGGCCTGGCCGCTACGCTCGACGCTTCGCAGACGCCGGTCTTTGCCGCCAATGCGCAGATCATCGTCGCCGACGCCGAGCAGATGACGGTCAAGCAGTTGCTTGCCGCGCTGGCCGCCACCCAGTGGCGTACGATTGCGCCGATGGCGTCGCGCTTCATGCTGTCCGGCCTGCGCTTGCCGGACCCAGCCGACAGCGCGTTCCGGAAGCTGACGCTGGAACAGATGCGCGAGCCGCATGCGCTGGGCGCCATCGCCACCCTGCCCCTGTACGCGCAAACCGGGCAGCAGTTCGCGCTGGCCCCGCCGCTGGCCGACGATTACCAGTTCACGCTGGCGCCGGATGGAAAAACCAGCTGGATGGTCAATCCCGCCCCGCTGGCGTTTCCGCTCAGTAGCGAGCAGCGCGACGTCATCGCCGCGATCGGCGGCGCCGCCTTCGCCCCGCCCGTCTCTCTTGCCGCGCTGCCGCTGTTCCGGCTTGCGCCCACGCGCTACACCTTGCAGCGCCACCTGGCCTGGCAGCCTGCCAGCTTGCCGGCCGACGCCGTGTATGCGCCGGCCGCCGCCGGCAGCGTCACCGGCAGCCCCGATATCTGGATGTTCCCGGACGCGCTGTGCGCGCAGCTGCAGGCCGACGGCGCCGCGCAGCCGCCGTACGCCCTTTCCATCGGCACCCAGGAAACCGCCGGCGCCGGCATGAGCGTCCGCGGCGCCAGGGCGTATGCGTGGGCTACGGCGGTACGGGTCGGCGTGCAGCAGCTGTCCGGCGCGGCCGCGGCCAGCGCCAGCGGCGCCTCGACCATCATGGTGACCGGCGTCGACGACAGCGGGCTCGCCCTGCTCGACGCCGTGCTGGCGCAACTGGGCCACGACGACGCCACCCTGTTCCTGCTGTATTCGCCGAATCCCGCATCGACGGCCAGCGGCATGTTCTCGGACGACCTGGGCGCCCCGACCGCGCTGGTCCAGACCAACCTGTCGACCCTCAGTCATAGCGCCGCGCCGCTGCTGCGGTCGCAACGCTCGCCGTTCCTGCTCGACCAGCAAAGCGGCGCCCCGACCTATGTGGCCCCGCTGGCTCAGGCGGCGGCCTTCGTGCAGATGCTGTGGGAATGCTCGATCGTGCGCAGCGGCGGCTACTACCTGCGCTACGCGGCGCCCAATGACGCGCTGCCGGCCGCCTTGTTCAGCAAGGGTGCGCAAGCGGAACTGACGCTGCTGATCGTGCTGAAATCGCAAAATGGCGCGCATGCGCCCATACTGCCCTTCAATAACTGCGCCATCGCCGGCGACAACCTCGATCCCGGCACCAGCAATGTATTCGTACAGCCGGCAACCTGGCTGGTGCCCGGGCAAAGTTCGCTGAACGATGCACAGGCCTATGCCCTGCAGACGTTTGGCCTGGCGCTCGATGCCGGCGCCATTGCCACCATCAACGCGGACGTTCCGCAACTGCTGCGCCCCGGTGCGCTGGCCGAGGTCCCCTCCGGCACCGACGCCGTGCGCCTGGACGACACGCTGGGCACGCTGGCCGCGCGCAATGGCCTGACGCCCGCGGCGCTGGCGAGCTACGCGGGCAATGCCCACGCGGCGCTGCTGGTGCCCACGGGCCTGCTGCAGTTCAGCGCCGGGGCACTGAGCCGCGCCCCCGCCATCGCGGCCGGCAACGCCGGTTTCCAGCTCAACCGCCCGAACCCGGACCCGTCCAACGCGCTTCAGGCAACCGCGATGGATGGCGACAGCATCGTTGCCGAGCTGTTCCACATGCTGGCGCAGCGCGTGGTGCCCAACCTGACCGGCCCGGCCGGATTCTACGCCAGCGGCGCGGCCGTGCCGACCGGCCCGGCCCAAAGCCTGCCGACGGAAAACGGCGCCAACGCGCCATCGGACACGCTCAATGACCACTGGGACTACCACCAGGCAGTGGCGATCGCGCCGTTCGCGCTCAACGCCTGCGGCAGCCGCAGTCCCGCACTGCCGGCGGCAGCGCGCAGCCCGTATGCCGGCGTGGACGCCGGTGCGCAGGTGACGCTCGCGTTCGAATTTGCCGACCCATACGGCAACACCTTGCCGATGCCGGGTGGCGCCCAGACCCTGAGCCAGCCCGTACGCTATTTCGACGAATTGCTCGGCATGGCGCGCTGGCCGGCGACGGCGCTGGCCTACACGCTCAGCGGCGACGGCAGCGCCGATCCCGCGCTGCAAGTGGCACTGTCGATGCAGCTCGATAAGTATTGCGTCTCGCCGACGGTAAGCCCCGATAGCGCGCTACGCAACGCGGCCACCGATCGCGCCACCTACGCGCGCGTCTACTACCAGCTGGCGCAGCCGGATATCGGCTTCACGCTGGCGACCACGCTGGAAGCGCCGCAAGTTCAGCATGCGTTGTCTTCCACGGAGATCCAGGGCTTCGTCATGTCGGCCTGGACCGTGCTCGACGCGCTGTGCGCAACCCGCGCCGCCGTCTTCAGCGCCAGCGGCGGCGAAACGCTGGGCGACGTCGCGGCGCGCCATACGCTGGCGCCGGCCGGGCTGTTCAACGCCAACGGCGCCGCGCTCTACGCCAGCGTGTTCGGCGCGACGCCGCTCGACGTGCCGCAGCTGTACACCACCGTGGCCGGCGATACGCTGGACGGCATTGCAAAAGCCTGGGAGATCGATGCGCAGCTGCTGGTGCGGCAAAATCCATGGGCCTTGCTCGATCCGGCCAACGACCTGGTGGCGCCGCCGCGGCCCCTCATCCCTGGCGCCGGCGACACCCTGGCCGCGCTGGCCGCCGCCAGCCAGTGTTCCGTCAGCGGCCTGGGCACGGCCAACCCGCAGGCGGCGCTGCGCAACGGCCTGGCGCTCGCCGTTGCCGGTGCCCAGCTCACCACGGACAACGACAGCTTTGCCACGCTGGTGGGCAAATTCTCCGGGCTGCAGCGCAATGTCACCATCGGCGAGATCGCCCTCGCCAACCAGAACGTGGCGGGCTTGTTCGCCACGCCCGTGACGCTGTCGGTCGACGACCTGCTGCCGTCCGCGCACGACTCGCTCGGCTCGCTGGCGCAGCGCTTCGGCGTGCCGATCGCCACCCTGGCGGCCGTCAACGCCACCGTGCCGAACCTGTTTGCGGCCGGTACCTCGCTGTATCTGCGCGTGGTCAGCGCGGACGCGCCCGCAGCCGGCACCACGCTGGCCCACTTTGCGGCGAACCAGCCGGTGCCACTGGCGGCGCTGGGCCTGGCGCGCTGGGACGGTCTTGCACCGGCACCCGCCGTCAACGCGGGCGCCGTGCTGGCGCCCAAGGCCGAGCTGGCGCTTCCGTCCTCCATCGACAACCAGGGCCACGACCGTCACGCGGTGTACCGCAGCCAGGCCACGGACAGCACGCTCGCGGCCATCGCGGCCAAGTTCGCCGGCAACGACGCCAGCGCGCTGGGCACCTTGAACATCGACCTGCCCGGCCTGTTCCTGGCCGGCGCGCCGGTGCTGGACGCCGCCAGCGGCGCCACGGTAACGTCGCTTGCCGATTCCACCTTCGCATCGCTGGTGAGCGCTTTTGCGCAAGCGAACCATACTGTCACGCCCGCCTCGCTGGCGCGCGACAATGCCACCACGACGCAACTGATCCGGCCCGGCGCGTGCTGGATCACGCCGCCGATGTGCGCGCTGGCCCAGAGCGACGGCCAGGCCGATACACTGACCCGCATCGCCGCGCGCTATGCGGGCAGCGTGGCGGGCGTGGCGCGCACCAATGCCGGCACGCTGGGCTTGCTGGCGTCGGGAGTTACCTTGCCGCCGTTCGATGGCATAGCCCACACCACCGGCCAGTTCGATACCTTCAACGCCCTGATCGGCCTGTACACGCCGCCCGGCGGCACGGCACCCACGCTCGATGCGCTGGCCGCCGCACTGGCCGACGTCGCCCTGATCGTGCCGGGCGCCCTGATCCTGCCGCCGCCGCTCGCGTGGTCGGCGTCGGTGCAGATCGCGCCGGCGTTCGCCGAACCGATTGTCGAGCTGAAGGTAGCGATCACCGAACGGCGCAATACCGGCCTGATCGCCGACGACTTCAAAGCCATCCCCGGCATCGGCCTGGCGACAGTGAACCTGCCGCCGCAAGCGGCCGCCGGCCAGGCCGCAGCGCTGTCGCTCGACGCCCTGGCCAGCGCGGTGGAAAGCGCCTTGCCCGGCGTGCGCGTGGCTACCGGCGCAGCCGATGCCGAGAGCGACAATCCCGGCCAGCACGCGCTATGGATCGTCAATTTCGGCAATCGGCGCGGTCCCGCGATCGGCTACCGCTTCGATCCGGCATCGACGGTGCGCTCGTTTGCCATTCCACCATTGTTGACCTCGCTGGTGTCGGGCTCGGTGCCGGTCACGCCTTACGTGTCGGGCACGGGACTGAGCGGCGCCGCGCTGCCGCTGAGCTTTGCCGGCATCGACCTCGACGTATGGGGCGCAACCTTCCTGGAAGCCATGGACCGCATGCTGGCTCCCGACTATGCGGTGCCGGCGCAGGAAATCTCGCTGGCTGGCTTCGATACCATCGTCAGCGCCAAACGCACGCTGGCCGCCGCCGTGGCAGGCCGCGTGCAGTACGTGCTGGGTGGCCAGGGCCCCGGCGAATACGGCCAGCCCGACCCGCGCCGCGCGGACGCGGTCGCTTCGATGGAACAGGCGCTGCTGCAGCAACTGTCGAGCGCCTACCTGATCGAGGGCGTGGTGCAGGCCAGCGTCGAGGTCGATGCGCCGTTCACCGATGCACGCATGGCGCCGCGCCTGTCCGGCCGCGCAAGCCTGATCCCAGCCGACTCGTCGGCCCGCCTGAACAATGCCTCGCTGTCCACCGCCAAGGTGGTGCTGGCCGACACGGGCGCGCCGGTGCTCGCGTCGTTCCTGCTCAGCCTGCAGGCGCCGGCCAGCGCGCGCATGGCCACCGTCGATATCGGCTACGAAGTGGCGCAGATCGAACGGCCCACCGCCCTGCCAGACAGCAACGGCTACCAGACCTCCACCTGGCTGACCCTGGTCCATCCGGCCGACAGCGCCACCGGCAGCATCGCCGGCGTGGTACTGCCGATTTCGCTGCGCGCATATCCGTTGCCGCCCACGCTGGTCGGCCAAAACGCCAGCGCGTCCATCCCCGTGCCGCTCAGCGGCAACGACCTGGTGCGCTGGAATGCCGACGCCACCTGGACCCACCAGGATGCCGACCAGGACCAGTGCGCACTGCGCATCGACGTCGGCACCGCTGCGGGCGACGCGCTGGGCCGCCAGGCCGACGCCGGCAATGTCGACGCCCTGTTCGCCGCGCTGGCGCAGTTCATCACAGTCTGGCCCGCGCTTGGCGCCGATGCGGGCCTGCTGGCGGCGCACCGTTGCGGCAGCCCGGCCAGCGCCGCCACCGTGGGTGCGGTGGCCGCCTTCGCCGCGCTGGCTGCGGCCGTGGCCGCCGCATGGCCAACGACGGCAGCGGTGACCCCGCCGCGCTTGACGTCGATGGCCATGGCCGGCACCGAAATCGTCCCCGGCACCTATGCCTACACGCTGACCCGGGCGCCTGGCAGCGGCCCGGACCTGAGCACGCTGCTGGTCCGCGCCGCGTCCGCCAACCCGGCACCGCTGTGGCCGGCGCTGGCGGTGGATGCCAGCGGCGCCGGCATGGCGGCGCTCACCTTGCAGTCGTCGACGCCATCGCAGGCCGTATATGCCTATCCGGCCGGCGTACCGCGCGATAGCGCGCTGCAATACCAGGCCACGGTGGCCAGTCTCGATGCCGTGATGGTGCCTAACTTCACGCTATCGGCCTCGGTGGTGCGCAATGCCGACCTGGTCGACGGCGTTCAGACCAGCCCGCTATTCGTCTACCAGACGCCGTACACGGCCTTTCCTGCACCGCTGATTCCGCTGCTGCAGGCAGACCACGACGTCGATATCGGCAGCGGTTCCATCGACCAGCTGGCAGCGGCGCTGCAAGCTTTCCTGCAAAGCTTGCTAACCCGCAGCGCTGCTACCGGCAATCTGGAGCGCACGCTGAAAATTGCCGTGAGCTACGGTTATGAACTGCTACGCCAGTCAGCCGCAGCAGGCGCCGTGCGTGGCGCGCGCAGCGCCGTGGCCGCCGCCGAAACCAGGCTGGTGCCGCTGCTGCCGATCGCCTTGCTGCCGGCGGTCAAGCTGCAGATCAATGGCGACCACCAGGCCTCGATCGACACGCTGGCGCAAGAGCTGGCTGCCTTTATCGCCACCTGGGATTCGCAGACCCAGCCGTCGCATACGAACGCGGCCCTGTTTTTCGACATCAGCCTGTTTTCCGCCAACGACGACAGCAGCGACAAGCCCCTGATGATGGCCCGCTCGGTACGCTACGTGCTGGCAGGCGCGTGAGGCATGGAAGCGATCAAGGCAGATGGACGTGGCGTGGCTGGCTGGACAGCCGGCCGCCAACACCATCGGCCAGCCTGAACGCATCGGGAATGAGCTCTTCTTGCCGCGCCGGCAAATCGCCGCGAAGATGAGCGAGTTTCCGCTGGTGGCAGGCTGGTTAATGGCAATGTTTTCATTCAATATCTGCTTCGATGCCACAAGCGAATACCGATATATATAAAAATTTTCCTGAAGATAAAATTAATACTTGTGAAATTTTCAACACCTTTCAGTCACACTTAAAAAATCCACCAAATTTTTAACATACTACGCCCACTTAATTAAAGAGCGAGGTCGGACTATCATCGATATTCGATCCATACCATACATACCGATGATATCTGAGCTGGAGTAAGGGGCACTTACGCGGGATGAGAGGCAGGAAGGAAATGAGGGGTAAATCTGTCGCTCAGACACTGAGCAAACATTATTCCAAGAGCCAAATGGCAGACGCATACCGCTTACTGAATCACTCAAACTGTCTTTTTATCCAACGCAGCATGTCTGCGACGACACCTTGGGGAGGAGAAACCCATTCAGGAGCAAGGAATTCATAGACATCGTCATAGTGCGCCAAAGGGCGCACCGGCATCAATGCCATCGGTACCAGGGGGCTGTCGATTTGGACGGGGATACCCCTGATCCAGCATAGCTTGGTCTGCAGCACACCCAGATAGGAAAGGAAATTTTCTTCGGACACATCCGCACTCTTGATGCGCGCACTTCGCGTCTGTATGAAATTCTCCAGGCCAGCTTGCTCACGTTTAAGCAACAGGGAGAAAAAATCCTGGCCTGCAGCACTGTCGGCACGATCTGGCTTGCGGCCGTTCTTGGCCACCTTCTCAATTTTGGACAGCAAGGCAACGTCGTCACCGCGCAATGCAAGTTGGATCATGTGGACATGAAATGCAGTGAGAGTGGGGCCGTTACGCTGTCGAACAAGCTGTTCGGTTTCCGCAACTGCGAGTGCGGCGATCACTTTCTCGTTGTCGGAAAGCATACCATACAACAATTCACCTCCAACACAGAAGCTCGCGCCACCACCCTGTCCAATGCTCGCCAGTGCCAACCGGCTAGCGAGATAACAGTTCTGCTTAAACTTATCGAGATTTCCTTCCACGAAGAAACCGCCAATGGCGCTAATACGCGCGTGTTCAGCCAGAGTTGTGAGAACAGCACCTAGCCGCATTTTCTTGCGCCGATACATGTAGCTATCAACGGAGTCGGCAACTCCCCCCTCCAAAATTGACAAAAGATTTTTCAACCTGTCTGCTGGACTACGTTCCGCCATCACGTCCTACCTCCGTTTGATTTTATGGTCACTGCCACATTATCGCTACATCTGTAGCGCCAGTTTAGTTGAGGTATTCGCTCCATTAAGTTTTATCAGGGCGGGGGCTGATCCCGCATTCGTACACAATCTCAACATTGGCCGTGCCGACCTGCGGCAAGTTGCGCTTCATCCAACGAAGTCGCTGACCCGCTCCGACGATTTGGCGTTCTTAGCGCTCGCAGAACGTTTCAGCCTCAAGACGGCGTCATTGGTTTATCCGCTGCCACAGGCCGACGAAGCGCTGGCGACCTGTCCTCCGGGCGCTTTGACGGCGCCGCCGTGCTGCACCCCGGCCTCAGGCCCTGAGCCATAATTTCCTGCTTGGCCGCTGCCATTGATCCAGGCCGACCGGAAGGAATACGAAACAAGGGCGCTCCCAGGTAGAGAGACGGGATCAGGTCCGCCATTACGACACGGCCTGAGCCATACCGACATAGGAACCTCTGCGCAAGCTCAGTGCCAATGTGCATTGCTCAGATACCGTCTACCGCATGACGCGACCACTACGACTTGAGTTCGCCGCTGCTCTCTAGCACGTTACTTCACGCGGCGACCGGCGTCGCACCATTTACCGGGATGATACCGATCGTCTTGCCTGGCAAAAAGTGCTAGCCCTGGTATGCAAGCCGCACCATTTTGTCATGCATAACTTCTGCCAAATGGGCAATCATTATCATCTGCTCGTTGAAACGGTCGAGGCAAATCTGTCGCAGGGCATGCGCTAACTGAACGGCTTATATACCCAGCATTTCAATTGGCACCACCAGCTTGTCGGACAAATATTGCAGGGCCGCTACAAAGCTATCTTGGTGCAGAAAGAAAACTATCTGTTGGAATTGGCACACTACATCGTACTGAATCCGGTCCGGGCGCACCTGGTGGCACCGCCCGATGAGTGGCACTGGAACAGTCATCGCTATTTTTTGGACGACGCGCCAGCTCCGTACTGGTTGGCGCGTGACCGGCTCTTGAGCCAGTTTGGCGCTACGCGCGACGAGGCGGTCGCCAACTATTCTCGGCTTGTAGCGGCAGGTATGGGCGAAACTAGTCCGTTCGCCCATACCTGCTACCAGAGGCTTCTGAGCGATGACGCCTTCGTTTCGGTACATCAGCAGTCGCAGCGCTCCAATACATTCAAAGATACGCCAAGGCAGCAGCGCTACGCGGTCACACTGTCACTCGGGGCAATATCACGCCCGTAATAGCGCCAGAGACGAGGCAGTGGCACACGCTTATCTGCAACCGCTTTACCATCTCCCACACCGCCGCCACTTTTCACGTCTCGAGCAGGGCAGTCTGTCGGACCGTATCGGCATTTAATAAAGCGCAACTTGCTGCAGATCGCGACGGCCAAGGCTGAGATCGGGTACGAATACCAGACCTACCCCCGGCCCCCAAGGCCTGTTTGACGGGATCAGGCAGGTCGATACTATCAATCATGCATCAATTTTGGGCGAGGCATAGGTGCTGGTATAGGTACCTAATACGCCCCCTGTTCGTCAAACGAGCACTGGCACACGCCCCCATCCGTAAATAATATATAAATTAAAAAATCTTTAAAGCCTTTAGATCACACTTAAAATCTCTCAACTCAACCTCATCATCAATCATTAAAAACAAATCCTCCAATTTATTCAGCCTTAAAATTTCATCAATCTCGCCACGATGAAAATCGAAAAATCGTTGCGAACCTCTACCAGAATCAACAATGAGAGATACAACATGAATCATTAAATATTCAAGAGGCTGCTCAATACCATAATTAAATTGCTCATAGGCATAAGCATATTCAGATTCATTATCAGCCCAAAAATCCGCTGCCGAATTCATACGATCAATACGATTTCGACAATATCTATAGGCATACTTAAAAAACCACCATTTTATTATTTTGTAATTCACTCGCATATCATCAGGAAGGTAATCCTCAAGAAATTCATAGCTCATTTTTTCACCCCATTGGCATAATCCCTAAATGAAGGAGTAACAACCGTCTTTTTACCCAACGTAACACCACGATTATCGACCACCTCAACCTTAATATTTGGATACTTCTTCATAAATTGTTCGACCACTCCCAAGCAACTATCACATGCTGGCCTTTCCGTCAATATTTTAACCCGCCCATTGGTAGAAAAATTACTCCCAAGAATATCAGCAATATTATCTAATATTTTGTACTCAGAGTCAGTAATTCGATCAATGCTTCGACCACTAACATTCTCGATTTTTTGAGCAAAGAAATTACCCCCTCCTTTTCCAACCAACCCTTTCTCAGCTTCATCAACAGCACTATGAGCCGCCATAGTCTTAGGGAGGCCCTCAATATCCACATTAGCAATCGCCATATTTCCGCTGCTTTTGTTATCAGATCGCAAAGCTGCGCGCAATTTTTTTACTTCAATGGCCATAGAAGCTGTTTCAATATTATCTGCAACAAATTTACCGCCAACTTTATCAACAATCTTCTTTGATGCTCCACCAAGCAACATATATGCAATGTCTTTATCTGTGGAACTAATTGATTGAGATGCACCCACCACAATCTCATCCTGAGAAATTCCATCCTTTAAAAGATTTATTTGCTGATCAATTACCTTAATACTACCAACATCACCTTGATAAAGAATTTTAGCATCATTCAATGCCACAATTGCAGCAGATATCGCATCAAATTTATCGCCACACTTATTCGCACAAGGCACTCCAACATAGTCATAAGCTTTAGTAACTTTTTTGCTTGCAAATTCACCTGGCGTCTTGGCACCGAATCGCGCCTGTTGCTCTGGAGATAATGAATTATCTTTATTTCCATTAAGAAATGGATTGGCACGTTCAGCGGCCGTCGCCACAAACAACTCTTTCGGTTTTTTTTCAGAAATATACTGCTTTGCGACTTCATCACTCTTGCCGGCGCGACCTGCATGATCGTCGACAACAGCATAGCCTGCAGACAATAGCCGTTGAAATGATTCTTCTAAAGATATTTTCTCCCCTGTCTTTTCAGAGAGATATTGCATATATTTTTTCGCATTTTCTTTGGCCCATTGCCGTTCAGTTGGATGCAACTGTCGATTGTTCAGGTCAGTATTCAGTGCGCTTGCCGTACCGGCTATACCACCAGTCACTGTACCAATTGCCGTTGCAGTCACTGCTCCCAATGCCTGCTTAACTGGCTCAGGCAGATCCATACCATCGATCATCTCACCGATCTTGGGCATGGCAGCAGCGCTGGCTCCGGCCCCAAGCGCGCCACCGACACCTCCCGCAAGTGCACCGGCCGCCGTATGCGCAGCAACACGATAAACCCCGCCTTCCTCCCATTTCGCAGCCTCCGCCAGATCGCCCGCATCCCTGGCATCTTTCATTTTCCTGTCTGCGTAATCCCCGATCTCCTTCGCAGCCATTGAACCGAACGCCGCCGTGATTGTCATCTGCGCCTGCGTTTCCTTCTCCAGCTTCTTGCCGTCCCATGCCTTATTTAGGGCGCCACTACTATCCTTCTCAGTGCTGACGTCACGGTTCAGTTCAGCCAGCATTTCCGTCGCCGTCTTGCCCGTCAGCGCTTGTTGCTTCTCTGCATCCGTGATGAGAATAGTGCCGCCGCTTATGCCCGAACCCGTCGTGCTGCTCTGGCTGCCCGATACGCTACCGATACCGGCCGAGCCTCCCGGATTGGACTTCATCTTCGCTGCGTCCTTGCCTTCAGTCGTTTTGGCTGTGCTCTGATCGCCCATCTTGCCGCTGACGGATCCGCTCAAGCTGAACCCGCTAGCCGAATGCTCATCCTTGTTTTGCAGCTCGCTCGTCGTCAAAGTACCTGTGATCAGCGAGTTCTTGCCGTCCGTGATCGCCTTGCCAGTGCTGGCAATCACACCCGCCTGCAGGTCGGTATTGCCGGTGACGTTGATCTGGAAGCCGCCGTCGCCCGCCTTGATGCCGCTTTGTTCCGTAACACTGGCAAAGTCGCCGCTGGCCTTGCTTTTCGACACGCTGCCGCCGACACTGCTGGCCCCATAGCAGAACGGAGGAATGCACAAGCTCATGTTGAAACCCGCGCTGCTGCTCTTGCTGGCGTAGGTGCTTGTATCCTGCAGGCTGATAATGTTCAGGTTGCCGCCGATGGCGCCCTTGACCGTGTCTGCCGCCAAAATCGCGCCTTGCAAGGTTGTGTCGCCACCACTGATGATGGTCGCAGTCTTACCTGCCGTCACATAGGTGTTGGTGTAGTAATTGTCCGTGCCATCGGCCTTGCCGCGCGCCTGGTTTGCCGCGATATCAAGGCTGAAACCATTTTGCGTGCCGCCAAAGGTATAGCCGATGCCGATGCTGGAACCGCTGCTGCTGTTCTTGCTCGTTTGCGTCGCCGTATTTTGCGCCGCGAGCAAGTTGATCTTGTCGTCAGCGAACAGGGTGAGATTGCCGCCCGCGCCAATCTTGCTGCCGGCTACCGTCAAGTCACTGTCCGCCCCTCCACCTGTCGCAACGATGCTGACGTTGCCAGCCGCATTGACGGCGCTGCCAACCACCGTGCTGCTGCTCTGATGCATCTCGCTTTCGCTCTTGCTGCTGCCCAGGCTGACGCTGATCTTGATGCCGGCCGTGTTGGTCAATCCCTTCGACGCCATGCCAGCCAGATCCGTGGCCTTCGATGCCAAAGTCACGGCCGCCAACGCCTGCATGCGCGAGTCTTTCGTCTGTTCGGCTGCTTTTGCCAGGCTGCCGATGCTTTTCACAGCATCGACAATTGGCACGTTGACCGTACCGCCAAGGGCCACCTTGCTGAAAGTCGTGTGCTGCTCGCTGGCATTGCTGTTATACGCCTCCTTGATCAACACGTTCTTGCCCACGATGCTGATATCGCCAGGCAAGCCGCCATTCGCACCCGTGCCGGTGGCCAGCACTTCGCTGGCCGTCTGCGTGTACGTCTCGCCCGCGCGCAGCGACACATTGCCGCCCAGGCTGGCAATCTGGCTGCCCACTTGCGCCACGCTTGTGCTCTTGCCATCGCTGGTGGTTTTGACGGTGCCGAAAGCCGGCTGGTTGATGCTGCCGATAAAGCCGGACTTCTTGCTGAAGCTGCTCGACGTCGTGTCCTTGTCGTTCTCGGCGCTGACGATGCTCAGGTTGCGCAAGGCGGTCAAGTCAATGTTGCCATCGGCCACTACCGTGCTGCCCTTGATGGCGACGTCGCGTCCGCCCACCATCGTCACACTGCCACCACTGACGGCACTGCCTGCCTGGTTCGTGGTGCGGCCATCGTCGGCCTGGCTGGTCAGCGACTTGCTCAAGCCAAAGGCGCCGCTCTTTTTCACTTCCTTGGAATGGATTTCCTTGCCGTCCAGCCCGACAGATTCGATGCTGATATCGTTTTTCGCGATTAAATTGGCTGCCTCGTGCGCAAGGATCGAGGAGCCTGCCACCATGAGGTCATGCCCGGCGGCGATATCGACGGTATTACCCGTCAATGAAGTCCCCTGCGCGGTGCTGGTCTGCACGAGATCGCGTGTAGTCGTCGTTTTGCTGGAAAAAGTACCGCTCTTCTTGACCTTGCTTGCCACATCCAGACTGTCGGTGGCCACGCCATTGACCAGGCTGATGTCATGGCCCGCCACCAGTCCCAGCGCCCCGCCCGCCTGCACTTCGGCCGCACGCGCCGACAGGTCATGGCCCGCCTGAAAATTGACATCGCCAGCGCCGATAATCTGGCTTCCCACTTCACCTGTTTTGCTTTCTTTGCGGTAATTGTCTGCATTGCGCACGTCATCGTGCGTCGACGCGACGGCGACGGTGTTGAGGGTCAGGTTATTGCCAGCAATCACGCTGGTCAGGCCATTCACGCCCGCGTTGGCGATAACACCACCCGTCACCGTCACATCGCGCCCTGCCTGGGCGATCAGGGCATTGCCTTCACCCGTGCCTGTCACGTACATGCCGGCGACTTTATCAACGACTGTGCTGGTATCCGTAACAATACTGCTGTCGGTACGTCGCTCTCTGCCGGTGCTGACGGTGGTCGTAACAATGTTGATATCACGTCCGGCACTGGCCAGCAATTGCGTTTCGGCCACGATGCTACTACCGCGGTTATTGATATCGTTGCCTGCAATCAATGTCACTTTATCGCTTTGCACCTCGCTCGCCATATCCTTGACGCGCGCTGCTGAAAGGCCTTCACTGGCAGAGGCAACGACTGTGGTCACGCTCAGGTCACGCCCAGCAGAGATAGTGGTAGCACCGCCTTTGCCAGCATTGCTGACGATGGCGCCGGCGATACTGACGTCTCGCCCGGCCGATAGCATCATGTTGCTACCGCCTGATTCGCCTCCGCTGACATACAGGCCCGCCACGCGGTCAAAATCGCGTCCTTGACCAAACGTCGCTGTGGCGATATTGATATCGCGTCCGGCGCTTGCCTGCAAGGTGCTGTTGGCCGAGATGGTACCGCTGATGTTATTCAAATCGTTACGCGCTGCAATGCCAACGGCATCGCCGTCAATGCGGCCGCCCAGATTATTCACATTCTCAGCATTCAGCAATACCACATTGCGTCCGGCGATGGTGCCACTATTGGTCAGATCGCCCTTGATATTGATGTTGACGTCCTTGCCTGCCAATAGCGCGCCCATGCCATCGATATCATCGGCGCGCAAGCGCACATACACTTGCGGCACCAGCGCCTTCTGCGTGCTGCCATCGGCCAGCGTCACTTCGCGTTCAACCAGCCAGACAATGTCACTGGTCAATGCCGCCATCTGTTCAGCCGTCAACGCCACGCCAGGGCGAAGCCCCCATTGCTGGGCATAACTGACGCCGGCATCCATCAGGCCACGGTATTGTTCCTCGTCGTTCGTATAGTCGCCGGTGAAACGGTGGCCGGTCAGGTCGGCCAACTGCTCCCTGACCAACTGTTGTTCATAGAAGCCATCGCCCAGGCGCTTCTGTGTGACAGCCGGGTCAAGCTGCACCTTGCTGCTCATGTAGTCGGACCCCGTCCAGGTACGGTAGCTGGCGAAACGTGGATCGGTCTCGACCAGATAATGCGCCGAGGCCGACGGGCTGATCTTGAACAGGCTGGCGTTCGGCAACTGCACGGGCTTGGCGCCCGTCCTGACCACCTCGGCCTTGCCATGCGGATTCGCCAGCGCCACCTGCTGTATCTGCGCGGATCGTGCCTGGCCTACCGTGGCGCCGGGGGCAGCCTTCGCCGCCGCTCCCACGGCCGCACCAATGCTGGCGGTTTCGCCAGTATTGATGTCAGTCTGGGCGACAGCGGCCACGCCATCCGCCTTCAATACCGCTTTGGCGGCGACCGCGGCGATACTGTTTGACTTGCCGGCATTGCCTGTCCGATCGCTGCCAGCCGGACCGGCGCCATTTGCGATCCCTGCGGCACTTCCCACTGCCGCCACTGCCAACTTGCCGGCATTGACAACACCACCAGCGCCACGCACCGCCTGCACGCCGCTATTGGCAACTTCGCCGATATTGGCGACCAAGCCCGCGTTATCCGTTCGGTCGCTAGCGTGTATGCCTGCAGCGGCATGCACGCTTTGTGGGCCGCTCTGAGTACCGGCCTCCAGCTTGCTGGGATCCGCAATACCGGCAACAGGCACTGTTCCCGAGGCCGCTCCGGCCGACGCACCCGACACCTTGTCAATACTGCCGTGTTGCCCGGCCGTACCGGCACGGCCGGCAGCATCAGGGGCCTGGACGGCGTTTGCCTGATCAGCACGGATTGCGGCGCCGTTCGTCTCCAAGGACGTCTGATCGATAGTCGAGACATGACCGGCTCCACCTGCACCAGAGACCCGATCGACGACGCGGCCGCCTACCGTCCCCATTGCCCCGGCTTTGCCCGCCTCACCCAATGCATTGCTACCAGACGAACCGCCAGAGCCGGTTACAGCATTGGCGGATTCTCCACTAGTAGGGTTAACGCCTGCCATCGTCAAGGTGGCGCTGCTGACGTTGTTCAATGAAACCTGCACCTTGGTAGCGCCAGCCGCATTGGGAGCATCGCTGGAAGTTACTCCCTGCCGGCTTGCTACGCCATTGACAGGTGCAGGTACGGGATTGCCGCCGGAAACAGGGGCACCATTAATGACTTCTACCTCATGAACTTCTCCCTTACGGAAGTCGTTACTTGGGCCAAGGTTCGACTCTAAATCTTCGACTAGATCCAGGTGCTCATACTCATAGTAGGTGTCTGTACCTACTTTGGTGATCAACGTCTGGTTCCCGGTGTAACGATTCTCTATCTTGTTTTCAACGTTCAACGTCTTGCCAGCGATAAAACGGCTATTTTCGTTAACGCCCGTATTCGCGATCACCGTCAGATTTCCACCTGCCGTTATTAACGCTGGATCAGACTCGGTCACTGTGCTGGTAGTGATCGTGCGGCTATACGTTCGCCAGATAAATTCGCTGAACATGTTTCCATGCACATAGAGTTCAAGTTCACGGCTGGAATTGATCTTGGTATAGACTCCAGGACTTCCGTCTGTATATGTGTTACCGTCATAGGGCATGAACTCTGAGAAATACTCTTTCTTGCCTTGCGTCGTGAATTCAACCTTGAAGTGGTTGTTCAGCAAATAGACTTCGTTGGACCATAAGGCCAGATCGCCAAGCGCCTGAATCGTCGCACTGGCATTAGTCAAGCTTCCAGCCCGACCGCTGGCCCGGCGATTGGTATCCAAGCTACCGCCGATGGCCATATCGCCTGAGCTGAAGATCAACGCATGCTCGCGGTTGCTGATTGTCGTGGCGCCGATATCCAGGCTGCCGCGCGAAGCGATGGTCGCGGCGACGCCGCCTTCGACATCGTTATTCAACCTGCCTGCGGCGATGCTCAGCTCACTACCGTAGATGCGTCCGCTACCAATATTATTCAGGGTGCCCGCGTCGATCTGCGTGTACACGCCATCGATCACCCCGCGGTTAATCAGCGTGCCGCCTACCCTCACCTGGCTGAGATTGGCGTTGATGTCGCCGCTCGCGGTGTTATCGAGATTGCCGGCATTGATCGCCAGCGTGTTGCCTGCCTGTACTTTGCCTGCATTGACGAGATTGCCCGAAACCGCCAGCGTAGCGTTACGATTGGCAATCACTTGCGCCCCGGCATCTACCGTGTAGTTGCCAACCAGGTCGAGATTCAAGTCGCCTTTCGACATCACGTTGCCGGCGCCGCTCAAGGTCGCCGCCCGGATGGCGGCCAGCTGGCCGCCAATCAAGGTACCGCCGGCATTCGCTATCGCCAGAGTACGATTGCTGCCATCGTCCTGCACACTGACGGCATTGTTTGCGCTGATGAGACCAGCAGTGTTGTTCACGCTGCCGCTACTGCGGATAGTCAAATTATTATCAGCACGCAAGCCACCCTGGCTATTGTTCACGCTTGCCGCAGACAGATTGACGTCCCGCCCCTCTATTCCCTGGCTGGCACCCTGTGTGGATTGATTGACAATCGCGCCTGCGCCCAGGGTTACCGTGGTGCCGCTGCGGATCAGGCCGGAGGTATTGTCGATCGTGCCGCTCCCCGCCTGCAAGCCCAGGTTACCCACGACTTGTACTTGTCCACCCTGATTTCCCAGTCCCCCAATGGCAAGATCGAGGCCAGCAGTCGAGACTATTTTCCCGTTGCGGTTATCGATATAGCCGCTGCTGCCGCTGACCTGGCCGGCAGAGCCGAAGTACCCGCCAACGTTGTTCCAGCCGCCTGTCGCCAAGGTCACGCCAGCGCCGCTGCTGATGCCGCCCGCCGCACCCGGATGACGTACCGCATAGGCCGACGCATTGTTGTTATTCAAGGTCTGACCGTGCGTGTTGAGCACCAGCGGGCCTCCTGCCTGGAGCAGGCCGCCTTCATTGTTCAGCGCCCCCGTCTGCAAATTCAGTGTTTGCGTAGCGGCAATAGTCCCCAGGGAATTTCCCAGCGTCTGGCCGTTTGTATCAATACTGACATTGCGGCCCGTAATGCTACCCGCCTCCGCATGGCCTGCCGCCAGAGAATTGCTGAGGCTCGCGCTATGCACGGTGATGTCGCCACCGGCCTGTATTTTCCCGCTATCGTTGAGCAACTGGCCCGTACTGGCGATCAGATTGCCCGTGATACTGGCCAGTTTGCCGTCCGTATTGTCGAGACTGGACGCGCTCAGGTCCAGATTGCCATTGGCCGCCAACAGACCAGCCGAATTGTCGAGCGCCTGCGCAACCGTTACCGTCATGGCACCACTGGCGGTCAGAGAGCCGCCATGGTTGAGCAAATGCCCCACCTGAAGCGTGGCGTTGCTGCCGGCTGCGATCGTGCCGCTGGTATTGTCGAGGCTCGTGCCAGCAGTCAGCTGCAGCGTGGATGTGCCTGCAGCCTGCAAGGTGCCGCCCTGGTTATTCAGCGTCTGTGCGCTCACCGTGGCATTGCCGTTGCTGGCGATCTTGCCGCCTTGATTATTCAGTGTTTGCGAGGCAACGATGCTACTTGCGCCCTGCCCCAGTTGAATCAGCTCGCCTTGATTGTTATCCAGGTTGCCTGTCTTGATCGTCAGTTGTCCAGCTTGCGTGCTGGCATTGCGATGATCGATGCTCGTTGCGGTAATATCCAGTTTCCCGTTGGCCGTGATCTGGCCCCGTTGCCCATTGAAGGCCCCCACATCGATGGCCAACAAGCCGTTGCTGGCGTGCTCAATTTTTCCGCCCACATTGGCCAGGGTGCCCGCCCCCAGTGTCAAGTTGGTACTGTTGACGGCAATACGGCCATCGGTATTGTCAAGAATGCCGCCCGGTGCCCGCATCGCGATGGAGGTATCGCCACTACCGCTTTGCACGATACTGCCCTTGTTGTTGCTCAAGTTCGCTGTTTGCACCTGCAACTGCCCGGCAACAATCTCGCCCGAGCTGTTATTCCAGCGCTGCCCACTATTGGACTGTGCCTCAACACTCAGAGTGCCGATGGTATTGACGATGGCGCCACTGGTACTGATGTTGCCGCCGGTAGCTGTCAGCGCGATATTGGCACCGTTGCTGAGGCTACCGTCCAAGTCAAGCGCACTCCCCTTGAGAACGATATTTCCCGCCGCTAAGTTCTGTCCTGCTGCGCGCAAATCCTGCCCTGTCGTGATCGCAAGATTGCCCGTCGCGGCCAGTTTCCCATCCGCCTGCATGCCTGCCGCAATCAAGCCACCCTTGCTGCTGTCCAGGCTGGCTGCGGAAATGCTGGTATCGCCCAACGCAGCAACCACACCGCTGTTGCTGAACTTGCCAATAGCGGTCAGTGTCTGAGTACCGCCCGCGTACAGGCTGCCCGTGCTGGTGACATTGGCTGCTTGTGTCAACAAATTAGCGCCGGCAAATACACTGCCGCCAATATTGCTGAAGTCCTTCACATGCAAGCTGGCATTGCCAGTCAACGCCTGCAAGCTGCCGCGCGCGTTATTGACATCGCCCGCCGTCAACGACAGGCCCTTGCTGCCGGCCACGGTACCATCGCTGTTATCCAGTCCCCCGCTTGCACCCACCTCCAGCGAGCCGCCGGACACGATGCGCCCGGATTGGTTCAACAACAGGCCCGTGTCCAGCACAGCGCTGCCGTTACTTTCAATCTTGCCGTTTCCGTTATCCAGGCTGATGCTGGCCGTAATCGATGCCTTGCCGGTTCCCAATTGCAAGAGTTCGCCGTGGCGGTTGTCCAGCGTCGCGGTCGCAAAATTTACTTGCTGTGCAATTGCGCTACCGTTGCGGTGATCCACATAATCAGCCCGCACATCCAGTGCGCCATTACCCGTAATCTGGCTCCGCTGCGCATACAAGTTCGCCGCGCTGATCGTCAGTGTGCCGCTACCGGCGTGCTCGATCTTGCCATCCGTATTCGTCAACTTCGCTGCTTTTAATTGCAAGTTCTGGCTGTTGGCGGCAATGCGTCCGCCTGTATTGTCCAGGGTGCCGCCAGTTCCTGTCAGTACAATGGCGCTGTCGCCGCTCCCTGTCTGAATAATGCTGCCGCCGGCATTGTTTACATTGGCCAAGCGGAAGTCGAGCTGTCCGGCGTTCAAGCTACCTTGCTGGTTGAGCAAGGTTTGACCGTTCTGCGCACTGGCCATGATGCTCAGCAGGCCCGGCGTGCTGACCGTGGCGCGCGCGGTGTTGATGTCACCGCTACCGGCGGCCAAGGCGATATTGACACCGCTGGTCTGGCTGCCCGAAAGATCAAGCGCCGCACCGTCCAATACGATGTTGCCGGCAGCGAGATTTTTCCCGCCTAGCTGCAGGGCACCGCCAGCGCGGACACTCAAGTCCCCCGTTTGCGCCAACGATCCGTCCGTCTTCAATCCCGCGGCAAGCAACCCGTTGCCCGTCATGCTGCCCACTACCACAGTGGTGCTGCCCAGCGCCGCAATGGAGCCCGTATTGACGAGCGCACCCGCCACCTTCAGAGACTGTTCGCCCCCGGCATACAACAGGCCGGCATTATTCATGTCGCCGTATACCGTCGCCGTCAGAGCTGTCCCGGCGCTGATTTCACCGCCAGTATTAAGGAGGCTGCCGGCATCGATCCCCAATTTTCCTTTCCCCGCCTGCAGCACGCCATGCGTATTGTCGATGGCTTGCGCTGTCACCTGCGAGGTTTCCCCGCCAGCAATCACGCCCCCCGTATTGTTGAGCGCACCGAGCATCAGGATACTGGCATCGGTGGCAGCATTGATGCTGCCCTTGGTATTATCGAGTCTGGCGGCCGTGACTTGCAACAGACCATTTGCCGCAATGATGCCACCACCGTTTTCCAGACCTTGCTGCACGTGCACTTCGGCCTTGCCGGTCGTCTGCAACTTCCCGCCCTGGTTATTCATCGCCGCGGCCTGAACAAGCAGCTGGTTTGCCGATGTAACTGCCTTACTGTGATTAAATTCCCCAGCAGCGATATCAACAAGACCATTACCGATAATCGTGCCACCGCTACCATCGAGTGTTGGCGCCTTGATAGCCAGGCTTCCCGTACCCGCATGTTCAATCTTGCCGTCCTTGTTGGTGACGGTGACGGCATCGAGGGTCACGTTCGCGCTGTTGACGGCGATGCGGCCGGCCGTATTGTCCAGACTGCCGGTGACGATGCGCGTGTCGCCCGTGCCAGTCTGCAAGATGGTGCCCTTGGCGTTGTCCAGGTTGCCTACATGCATATCCAGTTGACCGGCCTGCACCGTGCCTTCCGTGTTGTGCAAGGTGGCGCTCGTTGTCACATTCAGCGTGCCCGCCGTTGTCACGACCGCCTTGTTCGTGCTGACGTCACCCATTGTTGCCGTCAGGCCGATGTTCGCGGCGCTGGTCTGGCTACCTGCCAGATCCACGCTGGCGCCTGTCAGGGTCGCCTTACCCGCCGCCAGGACCTGGCCGTGCGCGGCCAGCGTTTGTGTCGTGCTGATCGTCAGGTCACCGGTCATGCCCAGCTTGCCATCGGCTTGCATGCCGGCACCGAGCAAGCTGCTTGCGCTGCTGTCGAGGGTTTGCGCCGTCAGGCTGGTGTTGCCCTGTGTTGCGATGACGCCCGTGTTGACGATGGCGCCTGTTGCCGTCAGGGATTGATTCCCAGCCGCATACAGGCTGCCCGTATTGCTCAAGGTATCAAGCGTGGTACTCAGGTTGCCGCCGGCAAACACGTTGCCTGCGGTATTGTTCAAGTTCGCAACAGTCAGGGTAGCATTGCCGGCCACGGCTTGCAGCTGGCCCTTGGTATTGTCGATATCGCCACCGTTCAATGCCAGGTTGCGCCCGGCTGCCACGGTACCTTCCGTGTTATCCAGGCTACCGATGCTCGACTCGGCATCCTGTGCCGCCACGATGCGACCCGTGTTGTTCAGCAAGGTGGTTGCCTTTACCAGCGCATCGCCGTTACCCTCGATCTTGCCGCCCGTATTGTCCAGCTGGCCGGTGGCCGCCACCGTCATCAGGCCGGTACCCGTCTGCGCCAGGCTGCCAGCACGGTTGTCCAGGCTGCCGGCGTTGATGGTCAGCTGATTGGCCACCGTCGTCGCCTTGCGGTGGTCGAAGGTGGCTGCCGTGATATCCAGCTTGCCATTGCCCGTGATCTTGCCATACTGGTTGTTGAACTGGCCCGCGTTGATGGCCAGCACGCCCGCGCCTGCATGCTCCAGCTTGCCATTGACGTTCGTCAACACCATCGCGTTCAAGGCCAGGTTCGCGCTGTTGGCGGCGATGCGGCCCGCCGTGTTGTCCAGCTTGCCTGTCGTGATGACGGTGTCGCCTGTGCCCGTCTGCACGATCTCGCCGCTGGCGTTGTTCAGGTTGGCGACGTTCAGCTGCAACTGGCCGCCCACCAGCTGGCCCTGGCTATTTACCAGTGACTGGGCGTTATGTGCGTTGGCCGTAATGGCCAGCACGTTACTCGCGGAAATCACCGCCTTGTTCGTCACGACATCGCCAGTAGTTGCCGTGATGGCGATGTTTGCGGCGCCCGTCTGGCTGTTCGACAGATCCACACTGGCCCCCGTCAGCGTCGCACTGCCTGCCGCCAGGTTTTGTCCGCTCGCTTGCAGCACGCCATCGGCATTAATCGTCAGATCGCCCGCCGTACCCAGGCTACCATCGGCTTTCACACCGGCGCCCAGCAGGCCGCTGCTGGTGACTTTGCCAGCGGTAATATGGGTGTTGTTGACGGAGGCAATCGATCCCGTGTTGTTCAGCAATCCCCCCACCGTCAGTTGCTGGTGGCGGCCCGCGTACAGCAGGCCAGCGTTGTTCAGGTCACCGCTCACTTTCGCCGTCAAATCCGTGCCGGCACTGACTGTCCCTTGCTGGTTCAGCAAGGTCACAGCGTCCAGACGCAAATTGTCCGCCTGCAACACGCCGCGCGTGTTGTCGATATTCACACCGCCCACATGCAAGTCAGCAGTCGCTGCCATTACGCCATCGGTATTATTCAGTGTCCCCTTGCTGACGATATCGGCCGATGCAGCCGAGGTGATGCGGCCCTTGCTGTTGTCCAGCACGCCCGCTTGCAGATTCAAAAGGCCCGTGCCTGCATGTTCGATCTTGCCATCGCGGTTCGTCAGCGTGGCCACATCGATGTTCAAGTCTTTGCTGTTGACCGCGATGCGGCCCGCTGTATTGTCCAGATTGCCGGTGACGATATTCGTGTCACCCGTACCCGTCTGCAAGATAGTGCCCTTGGCGTTATCCAGATTGCCCGCATGCAGATCGAGCTGGCCCGCCTGCACCGTGCCTTCCGTGTTGTGCAAGGTGACATTGCTCGTGATGCTCAATGTGCCTGGCGTCGTCACCACCGCCTTGTTCGTGCTGACGTCACCCGTTGTTGCCGTCAGGCCGATGTTGGCCGCACTGGTCTGGCTGCCTGCCAGGTCCACGCTGGCGGCTGTCAGGGTCGCCTTGCCCCCAGCCAGGTTCTGGCCGTGCGCGGCCAGCGTTTGTGTTGTGCTGATCGTCAGGTCGCCACTTGTGCCCAGCTTGCCATCAGCCTGCATGCCCGCGCCAATCAAGCTGCTTGCGCTGCTGTCGAGAGTTTTCGCCGTCAGGCTGGTGTTGCCCTGCGCCGCGATCACGCCTGTGTTGATGATGCCGCCGCTGGCGGTCAAGGTCTGGTTGCCGGCTGCGTACAGGCTGCCCGTGTTGTTCAGGCTGGCCAGTGTCGCATCCAGGTTGGCGCCGGCAAACACGTTGCCTGCGGTATTGTTCAAGTTCGCCACGTTCAAGGTGGCGTTGCCGGCTACGGCCTGCAATTGCCCCTTGGTATTGTCGATATCGCCACCGGACAGTTGCAGATGGCGCCCCGCTGCCACCGTGCCTTGCGTATTATCCAGGCTGCCCACCGTAAGCTCGGCGTCCTGCGCCGCCACGATGCGGCCCGTATGGTTCAGCAATACCTGGGCGTTTACCAGCGCATCGCCATTGCCTTCGATCTTGCCGCCCGTGTTGTCCAGCTGGCCGGTAGCGCTCACCGTCATCCGTCCGGTGCCTGTCTGTGCCAGGCTGCCGCCGAGGTTGTCCAGGCTGCCGGCATTGACGGTCAGCTGATTGGCCACCGTCGTCGCATTGCGGTGGTCCAGGGTGGCTGCCGTGATATCGAGCTTGCCATTGCCCGTGATCTTGCCGGACTGGTTGTTGAACTGGCCCGCGTTGATGGCCAGGATGCCCGCGCCAGCGTGCTCCAGCTTGCCATTGATGTTCGTCAACACCGTCGCGTTCAAGGCCAGGTTCGCGCTGTTGGCGGCGATGCGGCCTGCCGTGTTGTCGAGTTTTCCGGTGGTGATGACGGTGTCGCCCGTGCCCGTCTGCACGATCTCGCCGCTGGCGTTGTTCAGGTTGGCCACATTCAGTTGCAGCTGGCCGCCCACCAGCTGGCCCTGGTTGTTCACCAGTGACTGCGCGTTGTTCGCGTTGGCGGTGATAGACAGCAGATTGCTAGCGGAAATCACCGCCTTGTTCGTCACGACATCACCAGTAGCTGCCGTGATGGCGATGTTTGCCGCACCCGTCTGGCTGTTCGACAGATCCACACTGGAACCCGTCAGCGTCGCACTGCCCGCCGCCAGGTTCTGTCCGTTCGCTTGTAGCACGCCATCGGCATTAATCGTCAGATCGCCCGCCGTACCCAGGCTGCCGTCCGCTTTCACGCCAGCGCCCAGCAAGCCGCTGCTGGTGACTTTGCCAGCGGAAATAATGGTGTTACCAACGGAGGCGATGGAACCGCTGTTCTTCAGCAAGCCACCGGCCGTCAGTTGCTGATGGCGGCCTGCATACAGCAGCCCCGCGTTGTTCAGGTCACCGCTCACTTTCGCTGTCAGGTCCGTACCGGCGCTCACTGTTCCCTGCTGGTTCAGCAACGATGCCGCATCGAGACGCAAATTGTCCGCCTGCAATACGCCACGCGTGTTGTCGATAGTCACACCGCCCACATGCAAGTCGGCAGTCGCTGCCATCACGCCATCGGTATTGTTCAGTACACCTTTGCTGACGATGTCGGCCGACGCAGCCGAGGTAATACGGCCCTTGCTGTTGTCCAGCACGCCTGCCTGCAGATTCAAGAGGCCCGTACCCGCGTGCTCGATCTTGCCGTCCTTGTTGCTGACGCTGACGGCATCGATGTTCAAATCCTTGCTGTTGACGGCAATGCGTCCGGCTGTATTGTCCAGATTGCCGGTGACGATGCGCGTGTCGCCCGTGCCCGTCTGCAAGATAGTGCCCTTGGCGTTATCCAGATTGCCCACATGCAAATCGAGCTGGCCTGCCTGCAACGTGCCTTCCGTGTTGTGCAGGGAGGCGCTCGTCGTCACGTTCAGCGCGCCCGCCGTTGTCACGACCGCCTTGGTCGTGCTGACGTCACCCGTTGTTGCCGTCAGGCCGATGTTCGCGGCGCTGGTCTGGCTACCTGCCAGATCCACGCTGGCGCCTGTCAGGGTCGCCTTACCCGCCGCCAGGACCTGGCCATGCGCGGCCAGCGCTTGTGTCGTGCTGATCGTCAGCTCGCCTGCCGTGCCCAGTTTGCCATCAGCCTGCATCCCGGCGCCAATCAGGCTGCTTGCGCTGCTGTCGAGGGTTTTCGCCGTCAGGCTGGTGTTGCCCTGCGCCGCGATCACGCCCGTGTTGACGATGGCGCCGCTGGCGGTCAAAGTCTGGTTGCCGGCAGCATACAGGCTGCCCGTATTGCTCAAGGTGTCGAGCGTGCTGCTCAAGTTGGCGCCGGCAAACACGTTGCCTGCGGTATTGTTCAAGTTCGCCACATTCAAGGTGGCGTTGCCGGCCACGGCTTGCAATTGGCCCTTGGTGTTATCAATGTCGCCACCGGACAGCTGCAGATGACGTCCCGCCGCCACCGTGCCCTGCGTATTGTCCAGGCTGCCCACGTTCAATGTGGCATCCTGCGCCGCCACGATGCGGCCCGTGCTGTTCAGCAAGGTGGTTGCCTTTACCAGCGCATCGCCATTGCCCTCGATCTTGCCGCCCGTGTTGTCCAGCTGGCCGGTAGCGTTCACCGTCATCAAGCCGCTACCCGTCTGCGCCAGGCTGCCGGCACGGTTATCCAGGCTGCCGGCGTTGATGGTCAGTTGGTTCGCCACCGTCGTCGCATTGCGGTGGTCGAAGGTCGCTGCCGTGATATCGAGCTTGCCATTGCCCGTGATCTTGCCGGACTGGTTGTTGAACTGGCCTGCGTTAATCGCCAGGATGCCTGCCCCCGCGTGCTCCAGCTTGCCATTGACGTTCGTCAACACCGTCGCATTCAGGGCCAGGTTAGCGCTATTGGCGGCGATGCGGCCCGCCGTGTTGTCGAGTTTGCCGGTGGTGATGACGGTGTCGCCCGTGCCCGTCTGCACGATCTCGCCACTGGCGTTGTTCAGGTTCGCCACGTTCAGCTGCAACTGTCCGGCCACCAGTTGGCCCTGGTTGTTCACCAGAGCTTGGCCATTGGCAGCATTAGCGGTGATGGCCAGCACGTTACTCGCGGAAATCACTGCCTTGTTCGTCACGACATCACCAGCAGTTGCCGTGATGGCGATGTTCGCCGCACCCGTCTGGCTACCCGACAGATCGACCGATGCACCTGTCAACTGAGCGCCGCCTGCCGCCAAGTTCTGTCCGCTCGCTTGCAGCACGCCATCGGCGTTGATGGTCAAGTCGCCTGCCGTACCCAGGCTGCCATCCGCTTTCACGCCAGCGCCCAGCAAGCCGCTACTGGTCACTTTGCCAGCGGAAATAATGGTGTTACCAACGGAGGCAATGGAACCGCTGTTATTCAGCAAGCCACCGACCGTCAGTTGCTGGTTGCGGCCCGCGTACAGCAGGCCAGCATTCGTTAAATCACCGCTGATGCGCGCGGTCAGGTCCGTGCCGGCGCTCACTGTTCCCTGCTGGTTCAGCAAGGTCACAGCATCCAGACGCAAATTGTCCGCCTGCAACACGCCGCGCGTGTTGTCCAGCGCATTACCACCCACCTGCAGGCCAGTGGTCGCGGCGATCACGCCATCGGTATTGTTCAGTACACCCTTGCTGACGATGTCGGCCGACGCAGCCGAGGTGATCCGGCCCTTGCTGTTGTCCAGCACGCCAGCCTGCACCTGTACACTGCCATTGCCGGCAATGCTGCCGCGCGTATTGTCCAGCGCCTGCGCTACGTCCACGCGCATCTGTCCTGGTCCCGTCTGCTGCATGGTGCCGTCGCGGTTGTCCAGATTGCCGGCCTGCACGGTGACCTGCTGCCCGGACGTGATTGCCTGGCGGTGATCGAGCGTGCCCGCCTGGATATCAACCAGCCCATTGCCTGTCACCTTGCCCCGTTCATCATCGAAGCGCGTTGCTTCAAGGTGCAAGCTGCCCGTGCCCGCGTGCTCGATGCTGCCGTCGCGGTTGGTCAGCTGTTCCGCCGTCAACGCCAGGTTGGCACTGTTGACGGCAATGCGTCCGCCCGTGTTGTCCAGGGTGCTGCCTGTTAACTCCGTATCGCCAGTGCCCGTCTGGATCAACGTACCGCCGCGGTTGTCCAGCGATCCCGTTTTCAGGTCCAGCTGACCCGCGCTCAAGGTGCCGCGCACGTTCGACAGGGCCTGGCTGCTGCCGGCCGCCGTCACGGACAGCAAACCCGTGGTCGTCACCAGTGCGGTATCGGTAACGACATGGCCGGTACTGGCGTTCAGGGTAATCGCCGCGCCGCCCGTCTGGCTGCCGCTCAGATCGATGGCGGCAGCATGCATGCTGGTCTTGCCTGCCGCCAGATTCTGGCCATGGGCGCCGATCGCTTGCGTGGCCGTCAGGGCCAACTGGCCGTTGCCGGCCAGGCTGCCGTCGGCGCGCACGCCGGCGCCCAGCAGGCTGCCGGCCGCGCTGTCGATGCGGCGGGCATCGATGCGGTTGTCGCCTTGCGCAGCGATCACGCCGCTGTTGCTGATCGCACCGCGCACTTGCAGCGCCTGGCTGCCGGCCGCATACAGGTTGCCACTGTTGAACACGTCGCTGGCCTGGGTGGCCAGATTGCCGCCGGCAAACACGCTGCCGGCAGAATTGTTCAGTTTTGCGACCGTCAGGGCCGCATCGTCCGCCAGCGCCTGGATCTGTCCCCGCGTATTATCCACGTCGCCACTGTCGAGGCGCAGCTTGCCGCCGGCCGCCAGGGTCGCTTCCGTGTTGTCCAGCACGCCCGTCGACAGCACCACATCCGTGGCCGAGACAATGCGGCCCTTCTGGTTTTGCACGCTGCCCGCCTGCACGCTCAAAGCGCCATTGCTTTCCAGCGTGCCACCGCGATTGTCCAGCGCACCGCGCACCTGTACGCGTGTGTCACTCTGGCCGCTCTGCGCCAGACTGCCGCCCCGGTTGTCCAAGGTCCCGGCGTCAATGCTGAGCTGCCCCGCTACCGTGCGGGCATCGCGGTGATCGACCTGTTCCCCACTCAACGCCATGGCGCCATTGCTGACGATGCTGCCGCGCTGCAAGTTGATCTGCGCTGCGCCAATCTCCAGCGCACCCGTGCCCGCATGCTGGATCTGCCCGTCCTGGTTGCTCAGACTCGCGGCCTGCAGGCGCAAGGCCTGGCTATTCGTGGCGATGACGCCGCGCGTGTTGTCCAGCGCTCCCGGCAATTGAATAGACAGGTCGCCAGCACCCAGCTGCGTGAGCTGGCCGCCTACGTTCGACAGGTCGTGCGCATGCACGCCCAATTGCTGGCCCGTCAGTTGCGCCGCATCGCTGCGCACGGTGCGCGCCGCGTCCAGCTGCAGGCGTTCGCGCGCGCTGACCTGCGCGCGGCCCGCGTCGAGGTCGCCCGCGCTGGCGCCCAAAGCCACATTCACGCCCGACACTTGCGCCCCAGTTAAATCGAGCTGACGCGCCGCCAGGCTGCTGTCGCCGCCCGCCACGGCTGTGCCGTGCACGGCAATGGTGTCGCCAGCAGAAACGTTCAGCTTGCCGCTAGCCGTCAAGCTGTTGTCCAGGTTCAGACCTGCGGCCAGCACGGAACCCGCCGCCCCGTCGATGCGCGCCGCGGCACCCGTGGCGTGCACCTCGACATTGTTCTGCGCGCCGATCACGCCGCTGTTGGCAATATTGCCCTGCGCCTGCACCTGGCTGTCGCCGCCCGCATACACGGTACCGCTGTTGGCCACATCGCCCGTCACCGCAATGCTGGTCTGGCTGCCGCTGCCGGCCGACTGGATGTTGCCGCTGTTGCTTAACCAGCCATTCGATTGCAGCACCAGGTTGCCGGCCGTGGCCGCCAACACGCCCGCGTTGCGCACGCCCAGGCCCGCTTCCGTGCCGATCAGGGTGATCTTGCCCGCGTACATGCCGCCCAGCTGCGCCACGTCCAGCGCATACGCCGGGGCCGGCCCTACGCCAGCCGCGGCACCCGCCACACCATGCGCCGCATCGATCTGGTTGCTGCCCGTCACCACCTTCAGTTCCTGCGCCCAGATGCCGCCATTGATCTGTGCGGCGCGCGCCAGGATGGCCGTGTAGTCGCTCAGCGACGTGTCCAGGCCGCGGCCGTTGATGGTGACCACGCCGCGCTGCACCATGTAGCCATCCAGGCTGCCATCGTTGAGCATCGGCGTGCCCGTCGTCAGCACGACCCGGCTGGCGTTAATAAAACCGCCGCCATCGACGCTCACGCCGGCCGGATTGGCGATGACGACTTCGGCCCGCTGGCCCGCCACTTCCACATAGCCACGCAGCTGGCTGGGGTTGGCCGAGTTGACTTCGTTGAGGATCACGCGCGCGCTACCGCCCGCCAGCCATGGATTGCCTTGCACCCAGCCACCCGTCTGCGTCTGCACGTTGCCGCGGCTGTTGTTGAGGATGGCGCCATTCGCCGTCACGTCGAACTGGCTGTAGGTGTTGCGCGATACACCTGCCGCGCTCGGCGTCTGGATGTTCACCTGCGTCACGCCGTTCGCGCTTTGCACCACGGTCGGGCGCTGGCGGCCCGGCGCGTTCGGATCGGCCACGATCTGTCCCATGGCCGGGCCCGCAACAAAACTCACCATGCCCAGCGCGGCAAATATCGCCAAGGCCAGCGGCCGCAAGCGCCCATTGAGCCCGCCGCCCCCATCGCCTTCAAACACGCCATGCGTCAAGCTGCCTTCGCCCTTGGCCGCCTTGCCTTGCGAGGATGCATTTTCGGCGACGACCATCAGTTGGCCACGGCGTTTATTGAAGATGATGCGGTACAGGTTCTTGTTCATGAAATGTCCTAATGACAATTAAATGATGCGATAGAGAGAAGAGAACGGCTGATCAGTCGCGGTGTCTCACATTAATAGCTGGCGTTCAGGCTGAAGCCAGCCGTATGGCTGGCCGTACGGAACAGCTCGGGCTTGCGCACGGGCCAGCCGACAAAGGCGTCGTACTGCACACCCAGCCACTGGCCGCGCAGGCCCACGAAGGCACCTGTCAAATTGGTGGCGATCAGCCAGGCGGCAGATGGTCCGGCCACTTCGCCATGGTCGACGCCCGCATACGCTTCCTGGCCGCTGCTGCCCAGCGGCACGCCCAACTCGTTGCGCAACAGCCAGCCCCGTTCGGCCGACAGGCTGCTTTCGCCGTCATAGCCGCGCACGGTATACCGCCCGCCGATGGCAAAGCGGTCCTGCGGCACCAGCGGTGTGCGGTTGTGCTGCATGCGCCAGCTGCCGGAATAGCGCAGCGACTGGCCGGCCAGCGTGAACGGCGCTGCCAGGGCCGCGTCGGCCAGCAGCAGCTTGAAGCGCGACGTGCCTTCGCCGAACGCTTCCTCGGGCGCGGCCAGCGCATCCATCGCGCCCGTGCCGCGCCGGTATTGCAGGTTCAGGTCCAGGGTGGCCTGGCCCAGGAATTCGCGGTGGCCAAGCCCCAGTTCCCAGCCCGCCATGCGGCGGCGCTGTACTTCCACTTCCGTGTCGTCGATGAAGTTCTGCGCAGAACGCTGCCAACCCCGTAGCGACACCATCGTCTTGCGCGAGGCGTCGCGGTAGATCAGGCGCGACAACTTGACTTCGCGGTTCTGGCTGGCGCCGCTGTAGTTGTAGTCCTGGCTGATGCCTGCCACGGACTGGTGGTAGCGGCTGTCGCTGGCCGTGAAGGCCAGCAGCCAGTAGGCATAGGGAATCGAATAGTGGGCCACCATGCCGCCCGTGCCGCGCGGACCCTGGCGGTTGCCGTCGACGTTCTGATTCAGACTCAGATAAAACAGGTCGTTCAGGGTCAGCCAGTGGTCGTACGACAGGGTCACGCTGCCCTGCAGCTTGCCCGTCGAACGCGAGCCGCCGTCGTCAAGGCCCAGCGCCAGGCGGAATGGCAAGCCCTGCTTCCACTGGATCTGCAGGTCGCTCTCGCCCGGCTTCGCATTGCCGCCCTCGGCCGGCATGATCTGGATATCGGCTTCGGCCGTCGGCACGCGCTTGAAATTCTCCAGCGCCTGCTCCGTGTCACGCACATTGAGCAAGTCGCCGGGCCGCGCCGGCACGGCATTCCACCAAGTGGCGCGGGGATTGGTGCCGGGCGCAAAGCCGATCTGGCGGATGCGCCCCGGTATCAACGTCAAGGCCAGGGTGCCACGGCTTAAATCCTGCGGCTCGGCCAGCACGCGCGTGGTGACAAAGCCGCGCGCGATGATGGCGTTCTGCATGCGGCCCATCAGCACATTGATGGCTTGCGTGCCCAGGCAGCGGCCCAGCGCAGAGTCCGGCGCAGAGTCCGGCGCACCCAGGTCGTCGCGGCTGGCGGCGCCCAGCGCCCACTGGAATTGCGCGGCATCCTCGCCCCGCAACTCCAGGTGATCGATGGTAAAGCATGGCGATTCGCCCGCGGGCAGGCGGTTGGCTGACGCGGCCGTAGGCGCCTCGAGCAGGCGCACGTCGGGCGTGCGTTCCTGCTGCTGGCGCAGGACGCGCTCGCGTTCTTGCTGGCGTATCAGTTCTTGGCTGGCATCGTCGCGCTGGCTGCTGCCAGGCGGGGTGGGAAGGGGCGGCGCGATTTCAGGACGGGTCTGCGCGGACACGGCGGCACACAAGGTGCCGCTAAACAAAAATACACCGCACCATGGCGTCAAGCGCAGGTGCATATGTTGCCTTACGTAATTATTTTCTTAAGTAGATTATAAAATAATTATTTCCGCATGGCAATTTTATTTATTTCTTGAGAACTTTAGCTCTTTGGTAACTGTCATTCAACTATCCAATTACCACTAGTAAAACAGGTGGGCAGGCGATGGTGATGCGTACCGTATTAACCAAGATCGCGTCAGAATGCCCCCAGCCTTCCCACCGTCTTGATCGGCAAGCTAGGCATCCCACGCATGCAGCGGGACAAGGCCAAGGTCGTGTAAGATTTACGAAGCTGACCACGCCCCACTTTCACCAGTCAGGCCATCCACCTTGCCACCCTCCTCGCGGGTCCACCGGCATGGGCTATCCACCGGCGACGCATGGCTGGCAGAAAGATTGCTTAGGCCACGCGCAGGAGTCGGGCGGCACTGTCAGCATCATGTTCAAACTCGCCGGGATTCTCCCTGGCTTCAACCAAGGTAACAATGCAACAAGATGATCAGCGCCCAACATCAGCCATCCCTGAACGTCAGATCAGGGCCACCTACGACGAATCGACCATCCGTGTCTATCAAGCCTATCCGGATGCGATCGCGGATGGAGCATTGACGAACGGCACATTTACTTCGCCCCCGTTCAAGATGGAACGCATGACCTGGATTAAACCGTCTTTCTTATGGATGATGTATCGCGCGGGCTGGGGATTCAAAGACGCTGGTCAGCAACGCATACTGGCGATCGATATCAGCAGAGCGGGATTTGAATGGGCGCTGGAGCACGGCTGCCTGAGCCACGCGGATGCATCCATGAGCAAGGAAGAATGGTCGGCGAAGAAAGAGGCATCGCCCGTGCGCATCCAATGGGACCCGGAGCGGGACCTGCTGTTGCGGCCGCAAGCTCACAGAGCCATTCAGATCGGCCTCAGCAAAAAGGCGGTAGAACTTTACGTAAATCAATGGATAACCAGGGTGGCGGATGTGACGCCGCTGGCCCACGCAATCCATGCGCTGCTCGCCCAAGAAAAGTTTGAGGAAGCAAAGCACATGCTTCCGCAAGAAAAACCGTATTCGTCAGTATTTCATCCATCCTGAGCGCTGACATCCAGGACCTGAGAGCGAGGTCAAGCAAGGTAGCTCATGCAGCGCAGGCCGTCTTTTGACAAGCTCTACTGCGCCCAACGCCCTCCCCTGCGGGGCAGGGTCAGTTCCGGCACTCGTACACGATCTCGACCTTGGCCGGGCCGACCGGAAGGAATACGAAACCAGGGATGCCGCCATGCCGCTCCCGGGCGGTAAAATCACTGCTGTTGACCAGGCTGTGGCTAGCAAGACGCTCTCGTTCCTTTCATCACTGTGGAGACAGCTGCGTCACAGCCGGTCATTCACGAACGTTGTATATTGAAAGGCAATATGTATGTCTGGCAACACCCATGTTTCTGAGCGCCTCAAAAGCTGCCGCGAGAATCTTCATATCTCACAAGTGCAGCTTGCCGAACGGGCGGGCATCAATCCCACGCAACTGTATCGCTATGAATCAGGCAAAGCCAAACTGCTTATGGACGCGGCAGACAAGATTGCCGCGGCCCTCGGCGTCAGCACCGCCTGGCTTATGCATGGGACGTTGCCCATCGCCAGAGCGACGCAAATCGACCCGCCAGTGCCGGCCGGAGGGGCGCTGATCCTGCATTTTCTGGAACTTCCCCCCGTGCTTGCCTCCGCCGTGAAGCGCCTGTCCATGCAAAATGGCAGCACCGTAGAAATAGAGCTGCTGCACCTCGCGCGTCAAGGCCTCGATGCCATCCCCAAAAAAGCCGCGGATTGCGCCGAGTCCGCAAGCAAGAGCGAGAAATAGCGGGATCACTACCTTGCTGAAAAATCGCGGTAGATGGAGTGGTGCAACTCTCGGGGAAATACGCCGAGCGTGATCCATGCGTTGACCTGTGCAGTCAAAAAACTGCCTGATGGCTGGGTGGAGTCATTGACCTGGGATCGCGGTGCAGACGTCAATGCACGCATGTCCTCGGCGCGACGGATCAACCGCACGCACATTAAAAAATGGCCATTGATAACTTTTTGAATTATCAACGGCCATCAATTTTTCACTTTAAATCAAGCAGTTAAAGCGAACCCATCACTCCCATTCGATGGTCGCCGGCGGCTTGCCCGAAATATCGTAGACGACGCGGTTGATGCCGCGTACTTCGTTGATGATGCGGTTCGACACCTTGCCCAGCAAGCTGTGCGGCAAGTGCGCCCAGTGGGCCGTCATGAAGTCCTGCGTTTGCACGGCGCGCAGGGCCACCACGTATTCGTAGGTGCGGCCATCGCCCATCACGCCCACCGATTTGACGGGCAGGAACACGGCGAAAGCCTGGCTGGTCGCTTCGTACCAGTTCGCTGGCAGCGCATCCGGATCGACGGCCTGGCCGGCGACGAATTCGTATGGCGTGTTGCGCAATTCTTCGATGAAGATGGCATCGGCGCGGCGCAGCAGGTCGGCGTAGTCTTTCTTGACTTCGCCGAGGATGCGCACGCCCAGGCCCGGGCCCGGGAATGGGTGGCGGTAGACCATGTCATGCGGCAAGCCGAGCGCGACGCCGAGCTTGCGCACTTCATCCTTGAACAGTTCGCGCAGCGGTTCGAGCAGCTTGAGCTTCATGGTGTCCGGCAAGCCGCCCACGTTGTGGTGGCTCTTGATGGTCTGGCCTTTTTTGCCCTTGCCCGCCGATTCGATGACGTCCGGATAAATCGTGCCTTGCGCCAACCATTTGGCGTTGACCAGCTTGCCAGACTCGACCTGGAACACTTCGACGAATTCGCGGCCGATGATCTTGCGCTTCTGCTCGGGATCGGTGACGCCGGCCAGGTGGCCCATGAACTGGTCTTCCGCATCGACGCGGATGACTTTCACGCCCAGGTTCTTGGCGAACATATCCATCACCATCTTGCCTTCGTCCAGGCGCAGCAGGCCGTGGTCGACGAACACGCAGGTCAGCTGGTCGCCGATGGCGCGGTGGATCAGCGCTGCCGCGACGGACGAATCGACGCCGCCGGACAGGCCCAGGATGACTTCATCCGTCCCCACTTGCGCGCGGATCTTTTCCACCGCTTCGCTGATGTAGTCGGGCATGTTCCAGTCCGACTTGCAGCCGCAGATTTCATGCACGAAGCGGCCGATCATGGCCTTGCCCTGCACCGTGTGGGTCACTTCCGGGTGGAATTGCACGCCGTAGAACTGGCGCTCTTCGTCGGCCATGGCGGCGATCGGGCAGCTCGGGGTGTTGCCCATCAGCTTGAAGCCTGGCGGCATTTCCAGCACCTTGTCGCCGTGGCTCATCCACACTTTCAGCATGCCATGGCCTTCGTCGGTGACGAAGTCGGCAATACCGTTGAGCAGCTTGGTATGGCTGCGGGCGCGCACCTCGGCGTAGCCGAATTCGCGTACCAGGCCGTTTTCCACCTTGCCGCCCAGCTGGGCCGCCATGGTTTGCATGCCGTAGCAGATGCCCAGCACGGGCACGCCCAGCTCGAACACGGCTTGCGGCGCGCGCGGCGAATCGCCGTCCAGGGTGGAATTGTGGCTGCCCGACAGGATCACGCCGGCAGCACCGTAGTTGCGCACGAATTCGTCGCTGACGTCATACGGGAAGACTTCGGAAAACACGCCGGAATCGCGCACTCGGCGGGCGATCAACTGGGTGACTTGGGAACCGAAATCGAGAATGAGGATTTTAGAATGCATGATGGGGACTTTATTCAGGGTCAATTGCAAGACCGGCGCCTAAGGCGCCGGTCCGGACTATCGCTACCGCTTATTCGGAGCGGTAGTTCGGTGCTTCTTTCGTGATCTGCACATCATGGACATGCGACTCGCGCATGCCGGCCGAGGTGATTTCCACGAATTCCGCTTTTTCGCGCAATTCGTCGATGGTGGCGCAACCGCAGTAACCCATCGATTGACGCACGCCGCCCACCAGCTGGAAGATGATCGCCAGCACGCTGCCCTTGTAGGCGACGCGGCCTTCGATACCTTCCGGTACGAACTTGTCGGCCTTCATGGTGGCGTCCTGGAAATAACGGTCAGCCGAACCATCGGACATCGCGCCCAGCGAACCCATGCCGCGGTAGGACTTGTAGCTGCGGCCCTGGTACAGGATCACTTCGCCTGGCGCTTCTTCCGTGCCGGCAAACATGGAGCCCATCATGACGGTCGAGGCGCCAGCGGCCAGCGCTTTCGAAATATCGCCCGAGAAGCGGATGCCGCCGTCGGCGATACATGGCACGCCCGTGCCTTCCAGTGCTTCCGCCACGTTCGAGATGGCCGTGATTTGCGGCACGCCCACACCGGCGACGATACGCGTGGTGCAGATGGAGCCAGGACCGATGCCGACCTTGACGGCGTCGGCGCCGTATTCCACCAGCGCCTTGGCGGCAGCGGCGGTAGCGATATTGCCGCCAATCACTTCCACTTGCGGGTACTTGGTCTTGATCCAGCGTACGCGGTCGAGGATGCCTTGCGAGTGGCCGTGGGCCGTATCGACCACCAGCACGTCGACGCCGGCAGCGACCAGCAGGTCGATGCGCTCTTCATCCTTGGCGCCCACGCCGACGGCAGCGCCGACCAGCAGTTTGCCCTGGCTGTCTTTCGACGCGAACGGGTGCGAAGTCGACTTCTGGATATCCTTGACGGTGATCAGACCGCGCAGTTCGAACGCGTCATTAACGACCAGCACGCGCTCGAGGCGGTGCTTGTTCATCAGGCGCTTGGCTTCGGCCGTGTCCGCATCTTCGTTGACGACGACGAGTTTTTCGCGCGGGGTCATCTTGGCGGAGGCTTCCGCGTCGAGTTCCTTTTCAAAGCGCAAATCGCGGTTGGTAATGATGCCGACCACTTCCTTGCCCTTGACGACAGGGAAACCGCTGATGCCGTATTGTTCCGTCAGCGCGATCACGTCGCGGATTTTCATGTCTGGCGGAATCGTGATCGGATCGCGCAGCACGCCGGCTTCGAAACGTTTTACACGGGCCACTTCACGTGCCTGGTCCTTCGGATTCAAATTCTTGTGGATGATACCGATGCCGCCTTCCTGGGCCATCGCGATCGCCAGACGGGCTTCCGTCACCGTATCCATGGCTGCGGACAGCAAGGGAATATTCAGGGTGATATTGCGGGTCAGGCGAGTTTTGAGGGACGTATCGGCGGGCAGAACGTTGGAGTAGGCTGGGACGAGCAGCACGTCATCGAATGTGAGTGCTTTTTGAAGTAGACGCATAGCATTTCCTATTGGCGCAAAAGCAGATTATACAGAAAAAAGCGCCCTCCGTCCTTGCAGCATAGAAAAGATATTTGAAAATAGCAAAAAATGTCGCCGCCTGGCAGGGGTCAGGCTGCTGCCGTCCTGCCCGCTCAACCCTTGGCAGGCTTGCTGCTGGCGCGGCGCCGGCGCGCCTCTTTCGGGTCCGCCTGCAGGGGCCGGTACACTTCCACCCGGTCATGCTCGTGCAAGACGGTATCGGGCGTCTTCTTCTTGCCATAGATGCCGACCATATTGATGGCCAGGTCGATGCCGGGAATGGCTTGCAGCAAGCCGCTCTGCGCCACGGCCTGCTCGATGGTCGTGCCCGCAGGCACCGTCAAGGTGCGCAGGAAGCTGCTATCCGGCAAGGCGTGGCAGACTTGCACCTGGATGTCGGCCTCAGCCATACACCGTCTCCGCACGCTTGCAGAAGGAGTCGACCATGCTGTTGGCGATCATGCCGAAGACGGGACCGATGATCTGCTCGAGCACGCGGCTGGAAAACTCGTAGTGCAGATCCAGTTCGATCTTGCAGGCGTCTTCACGCAAGGCCTTGAAGGTCCATACGCCATCGAGGGTCTTGAAAGGACCGTCCACCAGCTTCATCTTGATGGAGCTCGGTGGCACGTTCTCGTTGGACGTGGTGAAGCTTTGGCGCACGCCGTGGTAATGTATGCCCACGCTGGCGACAACCGTGTTCTCGCCCCGCTCGCGAATCTCGACCGCACCGCACCAGGGCAGGAATTTGGGATAATCCTCCACCGCCGCCACCAGCGCGAACATTTGTTCGGCGCTATAGCCGAGAAAAACTGATTTATGTACTACTGCCATTGAAGAACCATTTGCTATGATGTTGGATACATTTGATTTTATCGCGCTTGCGCGAGACAGTAGTTTAACCGACCCGCGCACATTTACCATCTCATGACCATAGCAGACAACAGAAAAGCCTTCCACGACTACTTTATCGAGGATCGCTACGAAGCGGGCATCGTGCTGGAAGGCTGGGAAGTCAAAGCCATCCGCGACGCCCGCGTACAAATCAAGGAAGCCTACGTTGTCGTCCGCGGCGACGAACTCTTCCTGTTCGGCGCGCATATCAGCGCCCTGCCGACCGCCTCCACCCATATCCACCCGGAAGCCGTACGCACGCGCAAGCTGCTGCTGCACCGCGCGGAAATGGATAAACTGATCGGCAAGGTGGAACGTTCCGGCTATACGCTGGTGCCGCTCAACCTGCACTACAAGGGCGGCCGCGTGAAATGCGAAATCGGCCTGGCCAAAGGCAAGAAACAGCACGACAAGCGGGCAGCAGAACGCGACCGCGATGGCGCGCGCGAAGTGCAGGCAGCAATGAAGTCGCACCGCCGCTGATCCGGCACTGCGCGCAGTGTGCTGCGTCCGTAACAGCAAACCCGGCTAGATGCCGGGTTTTATTTTGCCCATTGCCTGCGGCAAGCGGAAAGCACAGCGCGACGGAATTAAAACAGGGAGGGGAAAATAGATAAGGCGGAAAAAGACTGGTATAGACAAAAATACCATGAAGATAAGCAGAGATGAATGAAACTGGCCTGGCTGGCCAAGGACGACGAATAAAGAAAGTTCCGGATGCTTGCATGCTGCCTTGTACTACACCTGTACTACTTCACAGGACAAGCATCCGAATGAACGGTTTTTTAACCCTTCAGGATCAAACCTTCAGCAGATCACGCGACTTGCCCGAATCGGTCCACTCTTTGACCCATTTCGGTTGACGGCCACGGCCAGTCCACTGCTGCGTCGCATCATCCGGATTGCGATAACGTACTGCGACCGTGCCGGTTTTAGCGCGAATACCCGTGCCAACCAGATCTTTTACGGAAACGCCCACGCTCTGGGCAATCGCCAGGATTTGCTCGCGCGCTTTGGACAGATCGTCTTGTTCGCGTTTCTTCATTTGTTTCTTGATGTCGTCCTGCAAGGTGCGCAGTTCGGACAGGGATAAGCTGGACAGATCCATGATATTTCCTTGTGTGAGTTGAAAAATATAACTGAACAGTTAAATTCTATCCAATTGTAACGCGACTGAGGTGATTTTTCTTAAGATTTGATTGTTTTTTACAATTCTTTTACCAAAAACCCGACTCTCCCTGCTTTCAGACCCTGAAAATCGTCAATCCCGGGAACCGCCATCGCGCATGGACCGGCTGCGTAAGCGTCCCTGCTTTGTGCGGCTGGAATTCAATACAACGCCATCGGCAGCATTTATTCTGCAGTACTTTTTGTTTCATTGCAATTTATAGTAATTATAAATGGCAATTGAAAATACACATGGAGGCAATACTATCGCCAATTACGCATCGGCTGCCAAAATACCGCCCGGATATTCGTCGCGGCTATCGGCACAACCATCGCCACGCATGAGCAGCAGATTCTATTCCAATCGAAAAGACAAGCGCCGCACGACAGAGCATATAGTCCCGAAAGTGCGCACAGCATAACATGAAGAAAAGATTTTCAACGTTACTGCTCCACGCGCAGATACTGCTGCCCTGGCATCGCCATATATTCCAGCCAGCGTAAATGCAAACTGCCCGCCATAAGGCGGGCAGTATTGACAACAAACTTGCTACGGACTTGCTATTCACCAAGCCAGCAGACAATCAGGGAATAGCCACGCCGCCTTTCGGCTTCTGCGTTTTTACCACCTGCATCGCCGTGGCAATCAAACCGCTCATGTCGCCCAGATTGGCCGGCACGATAATCGAGTTATTCGTTTTCGCCAATTGCGCGAATGCGCCCACATACTGCTCGGCCACTTTCAGGTTGACGGCATCCTCGCCGCCCGGCTCGCGGATGGCGGCGCCCACCTGGCGCAGCGCCTCGGCACTGGCCTGCGCCAGCGCGACGATGGCCGTGGCCTGGCCTTCGGCGCGGTTGATCGATGCCTGCTTTTCACCTTCCGAGCGGGCAATCGCCGCTTCGCGCTCGCCGCTGGCGATATTGATCTGTTCCTGCTTGCGCCCTTCCGAGGCGGCAATCAGGGCACGCTTTTCGCGCTCGGCCGTAATCTGCGCCTGCATCGCATGCAGGATTTCCTTGGGCGGCGTCAAATCCTTGATTTCATAGCGCAATACCTTGACACCCCAATTCGCCGCCGATTCATCGATGGCATTCACGATGGCCGTATTGATATGGTCGCGCTCTTCAAATGTCTTGTCGAGTTCCATTTTACCGATCACCGAACGCAAGGTCGTTTGCGCCAGTTGCGTAATGGCGGCAATATAATTCGACGAACCATATGAAGCACGCATGGCGTCGGTAATCTGGAAATACAGAATGCCATCGACCTGCAATTGCGTATTGTCGCGCGTAATGCATACCTGCGGCGGTACGTCGAGCGGGATTTCCTTGAGCACGTGCTTGTAAGCGATGCGGTCAACAAAAGGCACGACGATATTCAGGCCGGGACCCAATACCGCATGGAACTTGCCCAGGCGCTCTACCACCCAGGCATGCTGCTGCGGCACCACATTGACGGTCTTGAAGACAAATACCAATGCCAGCAATAACAAGATCAGCGACACGCTTCCGATGCTTACTTCCATAATCCACTCTCCAGGTTATCCAACAATCAAACGGCTGCCACGCACGGCGCGGATGGTGTAATGCCCCGCCTGCGCATCGCTGCCGGGAATCAGTTCCACATCCCACAAGGCGCCGCGATACATGACGCGCGCAGCGCCATCGACCCAATGCGCGACTGCCACGCTTTGGCCGATATCGAGATTCACATTCGGGTCCTGCGCCGCATCGCGCCGCGCCGCCTTGCCAAAACGGCTGCGCCGCAGTAACAGCGTGGCCGCCACGCCGACAATGGCGGCCGTCAGGGCCTGCCAGCTGCCATTGCCGCCCGCCAGCGCCACCAATCCTCCGGCACCGATGCCGATGGCGATCATCAGCAGATAAAACGTGCCCGTAAACAGTTCCAGGATCAATACCGCGCCAGCCGCCACAAACCAGCCTACCCATTCAGCCATGATGCCTCCATCTTTATGAATCCGAAAATAAAAAACCCCGCAGCCTATATAAGCGACGGGGTTTAATGCGCAGTACTGCCTGATATTATTCTTGCCAAACACCTATATACAAGCAGTCTAACGCAATTCCTGATGGCGTCAATAGCCTGGGGCGAATTAGCACCGCCAGCCCGGCAATTACTCTTCCAGCAGGCTGCGCAGCATCCACGCCGTCTTTTCATGCAGATCCAGGCGCTGCGTGATCAGGTCGGCCGTCGGCTGGTCATTGGCTTTTTCCAGCAAAGGGAACAGGCGGCGCGCCGTGCGCGCGGTCGCTTCCTGTGCCGCCACCAGGTGGCTGACCATGTCCAGCGCCGGCGGCACGCCGTCGATTTCCTTGATCGAGGCCAGCTTGACGAATTCCTTGTAGGTGCCCGGTGCCGGATAACCGAGGGCGCGGATGCGCTCTGCGATCAGGTCCAGCGCGCCCCACTGCTCCGTGTATTGCGTCATGAACATCAGGTGCAGGGTGTTGAACATCGGCCCCTTGACGTTCCAGTGAAAGTTATGGGTCATCAGGTACAAGGTGTAGCTGTCGGCCAGCAGGCCGGACAGGCCTTCCGCGATCTTCGCGCGGTCCGCTTCGGAAATGCCGATGTCGATCTTTGCAGCTTTGCTCGGTTTCTTGCTTGCCATGAGAACTCCCGTTTCAATGTATTGGTGGAATCATTTTAGCTGATCTGGCGCAAAGCCATCGAATACAGGCGTGCGCCGCATGGTTATCGCCTCGCCGGCATGGCAGGCATAAAAAAACCCGCTGCCAGGTCAACGGCAGCGGGTTTTCAGGAAGCAAGCAGGACGCTTACGCTTTCAGCGCAGCGAGCTTCTGCCAGGTATCAATCACCGAGTCCGGATTCAGGGACATCGATTCGATGCCCTGCTCCATCAGCCAGACGGCGAAGTCCGGATGATCGGAAGGACCCTGGCCGCAAATGCCGATGTACTTGCCGCGTGCCAGGCAAGCCTTGATGGCCAGGGCCAGCAGGGCTTTCACGGCTGGATCGCGCTCGTCGAAGTCGGCCGCCAGCAATTCCATGCCGGAATCGCGGTCCAGGCCCAGGGTCAGCTGGGTCAGGTCGTTCGAACCAATCGAGAAGCCGTCGAAATGGTCGAGGAACTGGTCGGCCAGGATGGCGTTCGACGGCACTTCGCACATCATGATGACGCGCAGGTCGTTCTCGCCACGCTTCAAGCCATTCTTCGCCAGCAGGTCGATGACTTTCTCGGCCTGGCCCAGGGTGCGCACGAATGGCACCATGATTTCCACGTTGGTCAGGCCCATGTCGTTGCGCACGCGCTTCATCGCTTCGCATTCCATGTTGAATGCTTCGGAGAAGTCGGCCGACAGGTAGCGCGCCGCGCCGCGGAAGCCCAGCATCGGGTTTTCCTCGTCCGGCTCGTAGCGCGAACCGCCGATCAGCTTCTTGTACTCGTTCGACTTGAAGTCGGACAGGCGCACGATGACTTTTTTCGGCCAGAACGCGGCAGCGATGGTGGCGATGCCTTCGGCCAGCTTGTCGATATAGAACGCCTTTGGCGAAGCGTGGCCGCGCGCCACCGATTCCACGGCCTTTTTCAGGTCGGCATCGATGTTCGGGTATTCGAGGATCGCGCGCGGATGCACACCAATATTGTTATTGATGATGAATTCCAGGCGCGCCAGGCCCACGCCCGCATTCGGCACGGACTGGAAGTCGAACGCCAGCTGCGGATTGCCCACGTTGAGCATGATCTTGGTGTCGAGCTTCGGCAATTCGCCGCGCGACACTTCCGACACTTCCGTTTCCAGCAAGCCATCGTAGATCTTGCCCTCGTCGCCTTCGGAGCACACGACGGTGACGAAGGTGCCGTCTTTCAGCACGTCGGTAGCGTTGCCGCAGCCGACGACGGCCGGCACGCCCAGCTCACGCGCGATAATTGCAGCATGGCAAGTACGGCCGCCACGGTTGGTGACGATGGCCGACGCGCGCTTCATGACCGGCTCCCAGTTCGGGTCCGTCATGTCGGCAACGAGGACGTCGCCTGGCTGCACGCGTTCCATGTCGGCCGGGTCGTGAATCACGCGCACGGGGCCGGCGCCGATCTTCTGGCCGATGGCGCGGCCGGACGTCAGCACGGTGCCCGTGCTTTTCAGCTTGAAGCGTTCCTGCACGTCGGTCGCCTTTTGCTGCGACTTGACGGTCTCGGGACGCGCCTGCAGGATGTACAGCTTGCCGTCGCGGCCATCCTTGCCCCACTCGATGTCCATCGGACGGCCGTAGTGGTTCTCGATGATGACGGCGTACTTTGCCAGTTCCACCACTTCGCTGTCGTTCAGCGAGTAGCGGTTGCGCATTTCAACGGGCACATCGACGGTTTTCACGGAACGGCCGGCTTTCGCTTCGTTCGTGAATTCCATCTTCAGCAGCTTCGAGCCGATATTGCGGCGGATCACGGGCGACTTGCCCTTTTCCAGCATCGGCTTGTGCACATAGAATTCGTCGGGATTGACGGCGCCCTGCACCACGGTCTCGCCCAGGCCATAGCTGGAAGTGACGAAGACCACGTCCTTGAAGCCCGATTCGGTATCGATGGTAAACATCACGCCGGCCGCGCCCAGGTCGGAACGCACCATGCGCTGCACGCCGGCCGACAAGGCCACTTCAGCGTGCGTGAAACCCTTGTGCACGCGGTAGGAGATGGCGCGGTCGTTGTACAGCGACGCGAACACCTGTTTCATGGCCTCGAGCACATTGTCGATGCCGACCACGTTCAGGAAGGTTTCTTGCTGGCCGGCAAAAGAAGCGTCGGGCAAGTCTTCCGCCGTAGCTGACGAGCGCACGGCAAACGACATTTCCGTGTCGGAATCGGCCACCAGCTTGGCGTAGAACTGGTCGATTTCGGCAGCCAGGCGTGGCTGGAATGGCGTTTCCACGATCCATTGACGGATCTCGGCACCGGCTTGCGCCAGCGAACGCACGTCATCGATGTTCAGCCCTTCGAGGCGCTGGGCGATGCGTTCGGCCAGCGGCAGGCCGCCGTTGGCGCTGTACGACAGGAAATCGCGGAAGGCCTGCGCCGTGGTGGCAAAGCCGCCAGGCACGCGTACGCCGGCTTCCGCCAGCTGGCTGATCATTTCGCCCAGGGAGGCGTTCTTGCCGCCGACGGATTCGACATCCGTCATGCGCAAATGCTCGAACGAGGCAACATACGCCGCGTCCTTGTCTTCCTGCTGTTGCGATACTGCGTTGGTCATAATGACACCCTTACTGATGATAGAAATCTTTACGCGAGGCGCACAGACAGTCTTCTTGTTATTCTTGGCGTCGTGCAGCACAATCATACCGTTGCAGCCATTTTACCTTGTGCGGCGCAAATTGACGACGCACAATCTTGATCCGAAAACCCATGACACAAGATCCACGCCCCCCTCTGCCCTCCGCGGCCCGCACCGTCTTCTTCGTTTCCGACGGCACCGGCATCACCGCCGAGACGTTCGGCCACTCGGTGCTGACGCAGTTCGATCTGCGCTTCCGCCAGATCCGCCTGCCCTTCATCGATACCATGGACAAGGCCTACGAGGCGGCGCGCAAGATCAACGAAGCGTTCGCCGCCGATGGCCAGCGCCCGATCATTTTCTCCACGCTGGTGAAGAACGACCTGTCGGCCGTGATCCGCAAGTCCAGCGGCATGCACATGGACCTGATCCAGACCTTTGTCGCCCCGCTGGAGCAGGAACTGGGCGTGATGTCGACCCACACCATCGGCCGCTCGCACAATATCGTCGACAGCGAGGAGTACAAGAACCGCATCGAGGCGATCAACTATTCGCTGGCGCACGACGACGGCCAGTCGCACAAGAACCTGTCCTCGGCCGATGTCATTCTGGTCGGTGTTTCCCGCTCTGGCAAGACCCCGACCAGCCTGTATCTGGCCATGCAATATGGCATCAAGGCGGCCAATTATCCGCTGATTCCCGACGATTTCGAGCGCGACAAGCTGCCTTCGGCCTTGCTGGAATTTAAGAATAAAATTTTTGGATTGAGCATTACGCCCGAACGTTTGTCGGAAATACGCAACGAAAGACGCGCTGGAAGCAAGTATGCAGCCATCGAAAATTGCCGTTACGAGGTCAACGAGGCGGAAAAAATGATGAAACGCGAGGGTATCCGCTGGCTCTCCTCGACCACCAAGTCGATCGAAGAGATCTCCACGACGATCCTGCAGGAGATCAAGCCGAACCGCCGCGAGTACTAGAACGCTTGACCAAACCTGCTGCGCGTCCGCTCGCGATAGTTTTGTCAGGCGTTCGTTTCGCGCGAAAGCACCGTTAGCGCGGCGACCAGCTGATCGAGTTCACTGGTCTGCGTCGTAATGGCCACCGTGGCGCGCACGACATCGGTGTCGCCGATATTGCGTTCGACGGTAAACACGCCGAAGCGGTGCAATAAAGCCTGCTGCAGTTCGCGCGCACGCATGCCGTCGACGGCAAAGGCCACCAGCGCCGTGCCCCGCTTCGCATCGAGCGGCGACAGCAGCCGCACGCCGGGCAGTTGCGCGACGCGGCTGACCCAGTACGTGCGCAGCCAGGCCAGGCGTTCCGTCTTGGCCGGCGTGCCGCCCAGGCGCGCATGGAAGTCCAGTGCGGCTGGCGCGGCCAGGATGGCGCCGATCGGCGGCATGCCCATGTGCAGGCGGCTGCGGATATCCGTTGGCGCATAATCGTCGTCGCCAAAATGCGGTTCGATCTTGTGCAGCTGCGATGCGCGGATGTACACGACGCCCAGTCCCGCCGGCGCGCCCAGCCATTTGTGCAGATTGAACCCGGCGAAATCGACGCCCAGGGCCTGCACGTCCACGTCGACCTGTCCCAGCGCATGGGCGCTGTCGAGCAGCACGTCGATGCCGTGTTCGCGCGCCAGCGCCATGATTTCCCGCACCGGCAGTTGCTGGCCGTTGGCCGGCGTTACCTGCGACAGCAGCAGCAATCTGGGCTTGACGGCCTGGCGCATGGCTTGCGCGTAGCGGGCGACGATCTCGTCATCGCTGATGGGCAAGCGCAATGCGACTTGCGTGCTGGTGACGCCGCGGCGCTGCGCCAGCCAGCGCATCGCCGTGCGCATGGCAGGATAGTCGAGATTACTCCACAGCACGGTATCGCCGGGCGCCAGGCCATGGTATTGCGTGATCAGCACCTGCATGGACTCGGTGCCGCTGCGCGTCAGCAGGATCTCGTGCGGTTCGGCATGGATCAGTTCAGCGACACGCTGGCGCAGAATATCCACATGCGTGCGCGTGAATTCGCCGCGCACGAAAGGACTCAGCTGCTCATTCGTGTAGCGCACGGCCTGTTCGAAGGCCGCTTGCACGGGTGCGGCCATGGCGCCGAAATAGCCGTGTTCGAGATTGACGAGGGCGTCCGGCGGCGCGGGATAGAACGCGGCGGCCTGGCGCCACCAGGCCTCGTCACGCGTGGCACCGTCGGCAAGCAAAGGCAGAACTGGATGGTCAGGCATGGCGGGCTTGGCTTTCAACGTATCAGGACTGGCCCTGGCGCAGCTGTTCGAAGAAGCACACGGCGGCGCAGGCGGCCACGTTCAGCGATTCGATCTGGCCCAGGTGGGGAATGACCACCTGGTGCGTGGCCATCGACAGCAGGTCGTCGGCCACGCCCTGCCCTTCATGGCCGAACAGCCAGGCCACGGGCTGGCGCAGGTCGACGTCGTACAAGCGCTGCGTGGCATAGCCGCTGGTGGCCAGGGTCGCCACCTTCGCGCTGGAAACCAGCGCGGCCAGGTCGACGTTTTCAAAGATGTCGAGCACGAAGTGCGCGCCCATCGCCGCGCGCAGCACCTTCGGCGACCAGCAGAAAGCCGTGCCGGCGCTGCAGTACACCTGCGTGATGCCGGCGGCGGCCGCGCTGCGCAGGATGGACCCCACGTTGCCCGGGTCTTGCAGGTTATCGAGCAGCACGGCCGACACGCTCAGGGGCTGTGTGACGGCCCGTTCCGGCGTCTCGATGAGGAACATCACACCCACGCCGTGTTCCACCTGGCTGACCGCGTTGTACAGCGCATCGGGCAAGCCCAGCACATGTGCGCGCTGGCTTTCCAGCTGGCCGACGATGTCCGCCACTTCCGGGTTCTGCAAGGCGCTTTCGCTGACGATGCATTGTTCCGGCATGCCGCGCAGCTGCAGGTAGGACTGGCACAGGTGCACGCCATCGAGCAGGGTGCGGCCCGACTTGCGGCGCGCCTGCGAACTGCCCGCCAGCTTCAGCAAGTCCTTGTATTGCGCATTGTCGCGCGAAGTGATCGTCTTCATGCCACCACCTCCTGCGCGCCGAACAGCGCAATGACGTTGCGCACGGGCGCGAACGAACGGCGGTGCACGGGCGAGGCGCCGTGCAGGTGCAGCCGCTCCAGGTGCAGCTTGGTGCCATAGCCCTTGTGCTGGTCGAAGCAGTACTCGGGATAGGCCGCATGCAGGTGCACGAGGGCCGCGTCGCGCGCCGTCTTGGCCAGGATGGAGGCGGCGGAAATCGCATCGACCTTGTGGTCGCCGCCGATGATGGCCATGCCGCGTACCGGCATCACGGGGCAGCGGTTGCCGTCGATCAGGGCCAGGGTCGGCACGGTCGCCAAGGCTTCGACGGCGCGGCGCATGGCCAGCATCGATGCCTGCAGGATGTTCAGGCGGTCGATTTCCTCTTCCGACGCTTCGGCAATGGCCCAGGCCAGGGCCTTGGCCTTGATCTGCGGCGCCAGCAGGTCGCGTTTGGCTTCGGTGAGCTTTTTCGAATCGCGCAAGCCGTCGATGGGCTGGTTCGGATCGAGGATCACGGCGGCGGCGAAGACGGGGCCGGCCAGCGGGCCGCGCCCTGCCTCGTCGACGCCGCAAACGATTTCGTCGGGCGAGAATGGCAAGTCGTCAAACAGGCCGGGATAGATATTTTTCACGTTGAGTCTTTGGTTGGTACGGCGGTTGAAGCGGTGATCGGGAGTTACTTGCGGTTGGCAGCGATGACCTGCATGACCGCGTTGGCGCTCTCGCGCGCACTGTCGCGCAGCAGGCTGTGATGCATGTCAGTGAAGCGCTGCACCAGGCGCAGGCGCCCGGGCACGTCGCTCAGCTGCTGCCACATGGCCTCGGCCAGCGCTTCGGGGCTGGCCGCATTCTGCAGCAGCTCGGGCACCAGGTAGTCGCGCGCCAGGATATTCGGCAAGCCTATCCACGGCTGGTAGCCCATGTGGCGCATGATTTCCCACGAGGCGCGCATCATCTTGTAGGCGATGACCATGGGCTTCTTGTACAGCGCCACTTCCAGCGACGCCGTGCCCGACGCCACCAGCACCGCATCGGCGGCGCAGATGGCCGTGTGCGAGCCGCCATCGGTCAGCAATATCTCGACGTCCTGCAGGCCCGCTTCGCGGACCAGCTGCAGGAAGTACTGGCGCTGCTTCTCGCCGGCCATGGGCGCGACGAAACGCAGGGAGCGGTCGCGCGCCAGCAGCAGCTTGCAGGCAGCCACGAATGCCACCGCATTGTATTTGAGTTCGCCCATGCGGCTGCCCGGCATCAGGGTCACCACATTGGCGTCTTCCGGCAAGCCCAGGGTGCGGCGCGCGGCCGCCTCGTCGGGCTGCAGGGGTATCATTTCGGCCAGCGGATGGCCCACATAGGTGACGGGCACGCCCGCCTTGCGGTAGATCTCTTCCTCGAACGGGAAGATCACCAGCATGTGCGAAACGGCCTTGATGATTTTCTTGATGCGTCCGCCGCGCCAGGCCCAGATCTGCGGCCCGATGTAATGCACGGTGGGGATGCCGCCTTGCTTCAGCTGCTGCTCCAGACCCAGGTTGAAGCCCGGGTAGTCGGCGCCGATGAAGACGGCGGGCCGCTCGGCCAGCAGCTGGTCGCGCAGCGCGTTCTGGATGCCCTTGATTTCGCGGTAGCGGGGAATGATCTCGAACAGGCCCCGTACCGTCAGCTTGTCCAGCGGCCAGTCGGAAACAAATCCCTGTTTGGCCATGTGCTCGCCGCCGATGCCGTGGAAGCGTGCGCCGGGCAGCTGCGGCACGAGGCCGGACAGCAGCCGGCTGGCCAGCAGGTCGCCCGACACCTCGCCGGCGACGATGGCGACCGACAGGCCGCTGGCCTGGTCAGCGGACGATGCCACGCGACGCCACGCCAAGGAATTCGCGCATGGAGCGAATGTGTTCCGCCACGTCGGGCGACGACGCCGCTTCTTCTTCGAACAGGGCTGCCTTGGATTCTTCCAGGGTCAGGCCGGAACGATAGATGATTTTGTACGCGGCGCGGATGCCGTTGATCTGTTCGCGCGTAAAGCCGCGGCGCTTCAGGCCTTCGATATTCACGCCATGCGCTTGCGCCGGATTGCCGTTCAACAGCACGAACGGCGGCACGTCCTGCGTCAGGCTGGTGCTCATGCCGACAAAGGCGTGTGCGCCGATCTTGCAGAACTGGTGCACATTGGCGAAACCGCTCATGATGACCCAGTCGCCGATTTCCACGTGGCCCGCCAGCTGGGCATTGTTCGAGAAAATCGTGTTGTTGCCCACCAGGCAGTCGTGCGCCAGGTGCACATACGCCGAAATCCAGTTGTCATTGCCCAGGCGCGTGACGCCGCCACCCTGCACGGTTCCCGTGTTGAAGGTGCAGAATTCGCGGATGGTATTGCGGTCGCCGATTTCCAGGCGCGTCGCCTCGCCCGCCCATTTCTTATCCTGCGGCTGCGCGCCGATGGAGGAAAACTGGAACAGGTGGTTGTCGCTGCCGATCGTCGTATGGCCGTCGATGACCACGTGCGGGCCGACCCTGGTACCGGCGCCGATGCGCACGTGCGGACCGATGATGGTGTACGGACCCACCTCGACCGAGCTGTCGAGCTCGGCCTTCGGATCGATGACTGCCGTGGAGTGGATGGCCGCCATTACTGCCCCGCTGGCTGGCTCGCAGACTGGCTCGCATCCTGCGCGCTGCGGATGGTGCACATCAGTTCCGCTTCCAGCGCCACTTTGCCGTCGACGGAACCGACTGCCTTGTATTTCCAGATGCCGCGCGAGACGCGCAGGATTTCCACGTCCATCTTCAGCTGGTCGCCCGGTTCGACAGGACGCTTGAAGCGCGCATTGTCGATGCCGACGAAGTACACCACCGAATTCTCGTCCGGTTTCACGCCCATCGACAGGAACGACAGCAAGGCCGCCGTCTGCGCCAGCGCTTCGATCATCAGCACGCCCGGCATGACCGGCTTGTGCGGGAAGTGCCCCTGGAAGAACTCTTCGTTCACCGTCACGTTCTTGATGGCGGTGATGGTCTTGTTCGCTTCCCAGTCCAGTACGCGATCAACCAGCAGCAGCGGATAGCGGTGCGGCAGCAGCGATTTGATGGCCAGGATGTCGAGGGTCTTTTTTTCAGTAGTCATTTTTCGTCTTGCGTGGTCAGTGTTTTAATTGTTTTTTCAAGCGTGCGGATCTTCTCGCGCATGCTTGACAGGTTGCGCACGATGGCGGCGCTCTTTTCCCAGTCGGCGTTCTTGGCCAGCGGATAAAAACCCGTGTACTGGCCCGGTTCCGCGATCGAGCGCGAGACCATGCTGCCCGAGCCCACGTGGACGCGGTCGGCGATCGTCAAATGGCCCAGCACCATGGCGGCGCCGCCAAAGGTGCAGTACTTGCCGATGATGGCGCTGCCGGCCACGCCGACGCAGCCGGCCATGGCCGTGTGCGCGCCGATATGGCAGTTGTGGCCGATCTGGATCTGGTTATCGAGCTTGACGCCGTCTTCGATGATGGTGTCGGCCAGTGCGCCGCGGTCGATGGTGGTGTTGGCGCCGATGTCGACATCGTCACCGATCACCACCCTGCCCGTCTGCGGGATCTTGATGTACACGCCGCCCTCGTTGGCGAAGCCGAATCCGTCGGTGCCGATCACGGCGCCCGAATGGATGATGCCGCGCTGGCCGATCACGCAGCGCGCATGGAACGTCACGTTGGCCAGCAGTTGCGTGCCCGCGCCGATGACGGCATCGCGGCCCACCACGCAGCCAGGGCCGATGACGCAGCCGGCGCCAATCACGGCGCCCGCTTCGATCACCGCGTGCACGCCGATGGAGGCGCTGGCATCGACTTGCGCGCTGGCGTCCACAAAGGCGCTCGGATGGATGCCGGCCGGGGCCTTGATCTCGTGCAGGGCGGCGAAATACTGCGCCGCGCGCGCGAAATAGACATAGGGATTCGGTGTGACGATGCGCGCGCCCGCGTACTCGGCGCCGATCAGCGCGTCGTCGGCCGGCGTGAGGATCAGCGCGGCGGCGCCGCTCTGGGCGGCCTGTGCGCGGAATTTACTATTGCTGAGAAAGCTGATGTGCGAAGCGCCGGCGTCGGCCAGCGGTGCGATCCCTGTCACTTCCAGGTTGGGATCTCCCGCCAATTGCCCACCGAAGCGTTCGACCAAGTCTCCTAGTCGAGTGCCCATCTGATTACCTTTATAAATACGCCTGCCAGTGCACGCAGCGCATGCACTGGCAGGCTTCAAACCGTGTCGATTACTTGTCCAGCGCCTTCAAGACCTTGTCGGTAATGTCGATGCGCGGGCTGGCCCACAGGGCTTCCTGCAGCACGATGTCATAGCCTTCGATATGCGCCATCTGCTGGATGATGGTGTTGGCTTTTTCCGCGATGGCGCTGCGCTCTTCGTTCGTGCGCTGGCTCAGGTCTTCGCGGAACTCGCGCTGGCGGCGTTGCAGCTCCTTGTCCAGCTCGAAAAACTCGCGCTGGCGCTTGGCGCGCTCCGCCTCGCTCAGGGTCGGCATATCCTTTTCCAGCGCTTCGTTGGCGACCTTGAAGCGGGCCGCCAGTTCCTGCACGGCCTTTTCGCGCGAGCGGAACTCTTCGGCCAGCTTGGCGCTGGCCAGCTTGGCCAGCCTTGATTCGTTATAAATACGTTCGCTGCTGATCCAGGCGATCTTCGACTCCTGAGCCTGCGCCTGCACCGGCAACAGCGAACTCCAGCACAATGCGATCACGGCAAGGGACTTGGGCAGGGTAGCGGATGCGGTGTTCATGATACTCCATGGTCAAAAAGTAAAAGCTGTCGCCCCCGTTCAGATGGCCGGTTAGAAACCGGTACCCATCTGGAACTGGAAGCGCTCCAGGCGGTCCGTCGGCTTGGCGTTCAGCGGCTTGGCATAGCTCAGCTTGAGCGGGCCCACCGGCGAAATCCAGCTGATGCCCAAGCCAGCAGAATAGCGCAATTGCGAGATCCGCATTTTTTCGCCTTCCTGGTAGACCTGGCCGCCGTCAAGGAAACCGAACCAGCGCAGGCTGCGGTCATTGCCCGAACCGGGGAATGGCATCTGCAGTTCCGCGTTGCCGATCAGGCGCGACGCGCCGCCCAGTGCATCGTTGGTGCTCGGTTCGACCGCGCCCAGCGAAGAACTCAGGTAGCCGCGGACCGAACCGATACCGCCGCCGTAGAAGTTCTTGAAGACGGGGTACACGTGATTGCCGATACCGTGGCCGTAATCGATCTCGCCCTTCAGCGCCAGGGTGACCTTGCTGAACAGCGGACGGAAATACTGGTGCTCATAGATGGCACGGAAGTATTTCTGGTCGCCGATCAGGTCAGCCTCCAGATTGACGCGCTGGTAGCGGCCGATCGATGGCGTCAGGGCGCTGTCGCGGCTGTCGCGCTGCCATGCCGCCGTCAGCGGGATGGAATTCGTGGTAGCCGAACCGATACCGTCCGACGGGCCGCCATTGTCGATCACGTACTGCTTGAAGCGGATCGGGCTGGTGATGTCCGTTTCGATGCGCGAACGCTCGGCGCCGATGCCGAAGAAGACGGTGTCGACTTCCGAGAACGGCACGCCGAAGCTGACGCGGCCACCCGTTTGCTTGATCTTGTAGCTGCCGATGTTCAGCGCCGGCGGTTCCGTCGTACGCAGGTAGACTTCGAAACTGCGCGAAATGCCATCGTCCGTATAGTACGGATTGGTTTGCGAAAACGCAATCGTACGGCTGTAATGGCTGGTATTGAGTTCGATGCCCACCGTGTTGCCGCTACCGGCGAAGTTGGCCTGCGAAATCGATGCCGACAAGGTGAACTTCTCCGACTGCGAGAACGCGCCGCCGATCAGGAAGTTACCCGTCGGCTTTTCCACCACCGTCACGTTGACGTCGACCTGGTCGGTCGTGCCCTGCGCTTCCGGCGTGTCGATGGTCACGTCCTTGAAGTAGCCCAGGCGGTCGACGCGGTCGCGCGACAGCTTGATCTTGTTGCTGTCATACCAGGACGATTCGAACTGGCGGAATTCGCGGCGGATGACTTCATCGCGCGTGGTGGTGTTGCCGGCGATATTCATGTGGCGCACATACACGCGCTTGCCCGGATCGATGAAGAAGGTAAAGCCCACTTCATGCTTTTCGCGGTTGATTTCCGGATTCGCGTTGACGTTGGCAAAGGCATAGCCGAACGTGGCCAGGCGGTCCTGGATGCGCTTGTTCGTGGCCGTCAGGCGCGCGCCCGAATAGATCTCGCCTTCGCGCATCAGGTTCAGGGCTTTCAGCTCCTCTTCGCGGCCGAACATCTCGCCTTCGAACTTGGTGCCGGCGATCTTGTACTTCTCGCCTTCGGTGATATTGATGGTCAGGTAGATATCTTTTTTATCGGGCGTGATCGACACTTGCGTCGAGTCGACCTGCATCTCGATATAGCCGCGGTCCAGGTAGTAGGACTTGAGCGACTCGATGTCGCCCGTCAGCTTGGTCTTCGAATACTGATCGGCCTTGGTGTACCAGCTGAACCAGCCGCCCGTGTTCAGGGCCAGCTGTTCGCGCAATTCCTTGTCGCTGAAGGCCTTGTTGCCGACGATGTTGATCTGCTTGATGCGGGCCACGTCGCCCTCGTCGACGGCAAACACCACGTTGACGCGGTTGCGCTCGATCGGCGTGACGGTGGTGGTGATCTTCACGCCGTACAGGCCATGCGACAGGTACTGGCGCTTGAGCTCCTGTTCCGCGCGGTCGACGGACGCCTTGTCGAAGATCTTGGCTTCACCGACGCCGATTTCCTTCAGCGCCTTGACCAGCACGTCCTTTTCAAATTCCTTGGTGCCGGTAAATTCCACGGAAGCGATGGCCGGGCGTTCCTCGACCAGCACCACCAGCACGTCGCCGTCGACTTCCAGGCGCACATCCTTGAAAAAACCCGTCGCATACAGGGCTTTGATGGCGGCGACACTCTTCTCGTCGGAGAACGTCTCGCCCACGCGCACCGGCAGGTAGCTGAAAACAGTGCCCGCTTCAGTACGCTGGATCCCTTCGACCCGGATATCCTTGACAGTGAATGGCTGGACGGCCAGCGCGTGGCCGGCACAGAAGGCCATGACGGCAGCGCCGATCAGGCTGCGACGAAAGGAAGGCAAGGCAAAACGAGCAGAATGTAATTTCATTGGGGTTATTCAATGGGTAAATCAATGGACAACATACACAAAAGATTGCTTGTGCGACTCACGCAATGGCATCAACCACGGCCCTAATTCAGCAATCGCAACACGTCATTAAAGACGGCAAGCACCATCAAGGTCAGCAACAAACCGATCCCCAGGCGCTGGGCAATCTCGCCTACGCGCTCCGGCAAGGGGCGTCCGGTCAAAACTTCCAGCGAATAATACAGCAAATGCCCGCCATCCAGAACAGGAATGGGTAGCAAATTCATCACGCCCAGACTGATACTGATGAAGGCGATGAAGCTCAGGTAGCTCACCAGGCCGATGCGCGCCGTCTGGCCCGCGTAATCGGCGATGGTAATGGGACCCGTCACATTCTTCAGCGAGACCTGGCCGGTGATCATTTTACCCAGCATTTTCAGGCTCATGACACTGGTATCCCAGACCTTGGCGGACGCCTTGCCCACGGCAGAAAACGGTCCGGAGGCCACGGTGATCATATCCGGCACCTGTCCCAGCTTTGCCTGGATCTTACCAACTGTTACAGCTCCCTCTGCTCCTGTGCCCGGCACGGCGTCCGGCGTGATGGCCAAGGTCAGGTCTTGGCCCTGGCGCAAGAGCTGCAATTGCAAGGTCCGGCCCGGCGCCTGGCTCAGGGTGGCGATGACGGCCGCCACGTCGTGCACGGGCTGCTCGTCGATGGCCAGCAGCTCGTCGCCCTTCTGCAGGCCGGCGCGCGCGGCAGCGCCGCCTGGCATGATTTCCATCAGGGTGGGCGCCGAACGGGCCAGGGTCAGGCCCAGCTTGCCCAGCACGTCGCCTTCCAGGTCCGTTTCCGTCAGGCTCGCCGTCGGCAAGGTCGCTTCCTGCTGGCCCCGGTCGGGACGGCGCACTTCGATGCGCGCCGGCTGCTTGTCGAGGGCGGCCTGGATCAGTTCCCAGCGCAGCTCGGACCAGCTGGCCACGGCCTTGCCATTCACCGCCTCGACCGTATCGCCGCTGCGCAAGCCTGCCGTATAGGCAGCCGTCTGCTCGGCCACGGGGCCCAGCTTGCTCGACGGCTCTTCGATGCCATGCATGAACAGGCCAGCGTACAGCACGATGGCGACGAGGAAATTGGCCAGCGGGCCGGCCGCCACGATGGCGATGCGGCGCCACACGCTCTGGCGCGTGAATTCGCGGCGCAATTCGCTTTCCGGCAAGTCGCTGAGGTCTTGTGCGCGGCTGTCGAGCATGCTGACATAGCCGCCCAGCGGCAGCGCGGAAATCGCCCATTCCGTCTGGTCCTTGCCAAACTTGCGCGAATACACCACTTTTCCCATGCCGATCGAAAAACGCAGCACCTTCACGCCGCACCAGCGCGCCACCAGATAGTGGCCCAGCTCGTGCAAGGTGATCAGTGAACCGAGCGCGACGATAAAGGCCAGCAAGGTAGTGATGAGCGTCATGCAGCCAGCCTTTGGGCGATATACGCGTGGGCGGCAGCGCGGGCCAGGCGGTCCTGCTCCATCACGGCCTCGATGCTGGAGGCGGCGCCATGCGGCACCGTCTCGATCACATGCGCGATGACGCGGTCGATCTGGCGGAAGCCGATCTGTTCGTCGAGGAAGGCTTGCACGGCCACTTCATTGGCCGCGTTGAGCAGGGCCGGCGCCGTGCCGCCTGCGCGCAAGGCGTCGAACGCCAGCGCCAGGCAGGGGAAACGGCGGAAATCGGGACGTTCGAACTGCAAGGTGGCCACCTGGGCCAGGTCCAGCTGCGCCACGCCGGAAGCGATACGCTGCGGATACGCGAGCGCATGGGCGATGGGCGTGCGCATGTCGGGATTGCCCAGCTGGGCCAGCACAGAACCGTCGATGTACGACACCATCGAATGGATCACGCTTTGCGGATGGATCAGCACCTCGATCTGCTCGGCCGGGGCGCCGAACAGCCAGTGGGCCTCGATCACTTCCAGGCCCTTGTTCATCATGGTGGCCGAATCGACGGAAATCTTGCGTCCCATGGCCCAGGTCGGGTGCTTGCAGGCCTGGTCCGGCGTGACCTTGTCCAGCGTCTCGACGTCGCGCGTGAGGAAGGGGCCGCCGGACGCCGTCAGCACGATCTTTGCCACGCCGGCGGCGCCTGGCGCGCGGCCATGGGCGTGCGGCATGCATTGGAAGATTGCGTTGTGCTCGCTGTCGATGGGCAGCAGCACGGCGCCGTTGTCGTGCACGGCGTCGATGAACAGCTGGCCCGACATGACCAGTGCTTCCTTATTGGCCAGTAATACTTTCTTTCCGGCACGTGCCGCCGCCAAGGTGGGCGCCAGGCCGGCCGCACCGACGATGGCCGCCATCACGCCCGTCACCTGCGGCGCGCTGGCAATGGCGCACAGGGCCGCCTCGCCATACTCGACTTGCGTATCGACGCCCTGCCCGCGCAGCAAGCGCGTCAGTTCAAGGGCCGCGTCAGCCGTGGCGACGACGGCGCGCTGGGGACGGAACTGCAGGCACTGGGCGGCCAGTTCGGCCACACGGGTATGCGCGCTCAGCGCATACACGCTGTATTGCTCGGGATGACGCGCGAGCACGTCCAGGGTAGACACGCCGATCGAACCGGTGGCGCCAAGGATGGTGATGTATTGCATGAGTTTCCTTAAAGCCAGCTGGCCACGAGGGCGGCAAATGGCAAGACCGGGATCAGTGCGTCGATACGGTCGAGTACGCCGCCATGGCCAGGCAGCAGGTTGCTGCTGTCCTTGATGCCGGCGCGGCGCTTCAATTGGGATTCGAACAGGTCGCCGACGATGCTGGCGGCGACGATCAGCAGCAGCACCAGCAAGGCGACCAGCCATCCGCGGCGCAATTGCAGCTGCACGGCGAAGGTGTCTTGCAGGACCGGCAGCGATGGCGCGGCAACGATGGTGATGGCGGCGATGACGAGCACGGCGATGCCGCCGCCGATGGCGCCCTCCCAGGATTTCCCCGGGGAAATACTTGGCGCCAGCTTGCGCTTGCCGAAAGCCTTGCCCGAGAAATACGCGCCGATATCGGCGATCCAGACGAGCGCCATCACGGACAGCAGGTACAGCGGGCTATGCAGGAACAAGGCGATGATGGCGACGAAGCAGCCGACGATGGTGACCGGATAGACCAGGCTGAGCAAGGTATTGCCCAGGCCTTCGGTGGGCGACAAGCCCGTCGCCAGCGAGGGCACGAAGCGGATCAGCCAGATGGCCACGCACAGGGCGAACCAGAAATTGAGCTGCGCCATGCCGTTGCCGACAAAAAACGTATAAGCGAAGGCAGCAGTCCAGACGGCGGCGATCAGCAGCGCCTGGCGATTTTTGAAAATGCGGAAGCTTTCCCATACGGCGGCGCCGAAGAACGCCGTGGCGATCACGGCGAAGGCGGGGAAATAATTCAGATACAGAACCGGCAGCAAGACCGCCAACAAGACCAGGGCGGTGATTATCCGTGTTTTCAGCATCAGTTTGTCTTTTCAGTTAGTTGCGCGCTGGTACGGCCAAAGCGCCGTTCGCGCTGCTGGTAAGACGCGATTGCCGCGTCGAGGCACTCGTCATTGAAGTCGGGCCAGAAGGTTTCGGTGAAAAACAACTCAGTGTACGCCAGTTGCCACAGCAGGAAATTGGAGATGCGCTGTTCCCCGCCCGTGCGGATGAACAGGTCGGGCTCGGGCGCATAGGCCATGGCCAGGTGCGGCGCCAATTGCTCTTCCGTGTATGCGTGCGTGGCGGGCTGGCCGTTGGCGGCAGCCTCGGCCGTCATTTTGTTGACTGCCTGCATGATGTCCCATCGGCCGCCATAGTTGGCGCAGATGGTCACCGTCAGGCGCGTATTGCGTGCCGTCTTGCGTTCCGCATTGGCGATCAGCGTTTGCAGCTGCTCATTAAAGCGCGACAGGTCGCCCACGACTTTCAGGCGGATGTCGTTGGCATGCATCTTGACCACTTCGCGTTCCAGCATGGTGACGAACAGGCGCATCAGCATCGACACCTCTTCTTCCGGGCGTCGCCAGTTTTCCGAGCTGAAGGCAAACAGGGTCAGATACTCGACGCCCCGCTCGAGACAGGTCTCGACGACGCCGCGCACGGCGTCGGCGCCCTTGACGTGGCCAGCCACGCGGGGCAGGAAGCGTTTGGTTGCCCAGCGGCCATTGCCATCCATAATGATTGCCACATGGCGCGGCACCGTGCCCACCTCGGGTACTGCCGTTGTCGAACTCGAATAGATCATGAAAACACGAATACCAAAAATAAAAGATAACTATTATGCGCCAAATAGCACTGCCCGGAAAAGCCATGCTTTCCCGGGCAGCGTCAAAAGAACTGAAAACTAGACCGTCAGCACTTCTTTTTCTTTGTCGACCACCATCTTGTCGATGTCGGCGATAAACTTGTCCGTCAGTTTCTGCACTTCTTCCGACGAGCGGCGCTCATCATCCTCGGAGCAGGCTTTTTCCTTGACCAGTTTCTTCAGCGACTCGTTTGCATCGCGGCGAATGTTACGCACGGCAATCTTCGCGTCTTCCGCTTCGCTCTTGACCAGCTTGACCATTTCCTTGCGGCGCTCTTCCGTCAGCGGCGGCGTCGGAACGCGGATCAGGTCACCCTGTGCCGACGGGTTCAAGCCCAGGTCCGCGTCGCGGATGGCTTTTTCGACGGTCGAAGCCATTTTCTTTTCGTATGGCTGCACACCGATGGTGCGTGCATCGATCAGGGTCACGTTGGCCACCTGGGTCAGCGCCGTCGGCGAACCGTAGTAGTCGACCATCACGTGGTCCAGGATACCCGTATGGGCGCGGCCGGTACGCACTTTGGCCAGGTCGGCCCGCAGTGTTTCCAGCGATTTCGTCATACGTTCCTGGGCGTTCTTTTTAACGTCAGCTAAGGACATGCTGCTCTCCAATCTTGATAACAATGAATATTCTACTTTGCCGGATTCAGCAAACAAACCCGCGCAGTCGGGAGTGCCGAAACCGTTCAGGGCAAGGCGCAGAACCGAAGACGCTACGAATAGTACATAACGTGGATCAGGCGCCGCAACGCAACCATGGACGGTTCTCGGTGCTCCTTATTTCTATACGTGGACCAGCGTGCCTTCATCCTCGCCCATGATGACGCGCATCAGCGCGCCTGGCTTGGTGATCGAAAACACCTTGATCGGCAGCTTCTGGTCGCGGCACAGGGCGAATGCGGTGGCATCCATCACTTGCAGGTGCTTGGCGATGGCGTCGTCGAACGTAATCGTGTTGAACAGGGTGGCGTTCGGATCCTTCTTCGGATCGGCCGTGTAGACGCCGTCGACCTTAGTGGCCTTCAGGACGATCTCGGCGCTGATCTCGGAACCGCGCAGGGCAGCTGCCGTGTCGGTGGTAAAGAACGGGTTGCCCGTGCCGGCGGCGAAGACCACAACCTTACCTTCTTCCAGGTATTGCAGGGCTTTCGGGCGGACGTACGGCTCGACGACTTGTTCGATGCCGATGGCCGACATGACGCGCGCGGTGATGCCCACGTGGCGCATGGCATCGGCCAGGGCCAGTGCGTTCATCACGGTGGCAAGCATGCCCATGTAGTCGGCGGTGGCACGGTCCATGCCTTGCGCGCCAGGCGCGACGCCGCGGAAGATATTGCCGCCGCCAATCACGATTGCCAGTTCCACACCCAACTTCGCCACCTCGGCCACATCGGCCACCATGCGCTCGATCGTGGCGCGGTTGATGCCGTAGGGATCATCGCCCATCAGGGCTTCGCCGGACAACTTGAGGAGGACGCGCTTGTAGGCTGGTTTTGACATGAGCTGGGGCTCCATAAATGAGGTTATTCGAGTATGACATGGCGCAGCGCCTTGCAGCGCCGGATAGGCGCGCGGGGCTGCCCATGCCGCCGCCCGGCACGACAGGTGCGGGCGGGCCAAAAAAACGGGCCTCTCGGCCCGCTTTACTTACGCTCCCTGGGAGGCAGCCATCTGTGCTGCGACTTCTGCTGCGAAGTCGTCTTGCTTCTTCTCGATGCCCTCGCCCACTACGTACATGGCGAAACCTTTGACGCTGGTGTTAGCCGCCTTCAGCATTTGCTCAACCGACAGCTTGTCGTTTTTCACGAAAGCCTGGTTCAGCAGGGACACTTCTTTCAGGTACTTCTGTACGGAACCTTCCAGGCGCTTGGCCAGGATTTCCGGCGATTGCGCTGGCTTGCCTTCGGCGGCCGCTTTGGCTGCGTCTTCTTCGGCTTTCAGTTGTGCAACCGAACGCTCTTTTTCGATCAGTTCCGCAGGAACTTGCTCGGACGACAACGACACTGGCTTCATTGCAGCAATGTGCATGGCCACGTCTTTGCCCACTTGCTCATCGGCGCCGTCGAATTCGACGATCACGCCAATGCGCGAACCGTGCAGGTACGAAGCCAGCTTGGCGCTGGTTTCGAAACGCTGGAAGCGGCGGATGGTCATGTTTTCGCCGATTTTGCCGATCAGGGCAGCGCGCACGTCTTCCAGGGTCTTGCCATCGAGTGGCAGGGCCAGCAGGGCAGCTACGTCAGCCGGGTTGTGTTCTGCTACCAGACGGGCAGCGTTGTTGGCCAGTGCCAGGAAATCGTCGTTTTTCGCAACGAAGTCGGTTTCCGAGTTCACTTCGACCAGGGCGCCTACGCCATTGGCGATGTAGGTTGCCACGACGCCTTCAGCGGTGATGCGTGCCGATGCTTTCGATGCCTTGCCGCCCAGTTTGACGCGCAGGATCTCTTCCGCACGAGCCATGTCGCCATCGGCTTCGGTCAGTGCTTTTTTGCATTCCATCATTGGTGCGTCGGTTTTGCCGCGCAATTCGCCTACCATCGCTGCTGTAATCGCTGCCATGTGTTTCTCCTGATTCGGTGAGTCGATAGTCGCGGCCGGGCATGCATGCCTCGCCAGCGGTCACTATCGTTTTTTTGTTAAAAAAAAGGGGGAGCTGCTGCCACCCCTTTTCCCTTACTGCTGTGCTTACAAACGGCTATCTTGCGATAGCCTGGCCATTAAGCCTGTTCGTTTACTTCGACGAATTCGTCGCCAGCGGCTGCTTTAACCATTTCAACAACTTCGTTACCGGCAGCTGCACGGCCTTCGATGATTGCGTCAGCAACACCGCGAGCGTACAACATGATGGCTTTCGAGGAGTCATCGTTACCTGGGATCACGAAGTTCACGCCTTCTGGGGAGTGGTTGGTATCGACAACGCCGATGACCGGGATACCCAGTTTAGCTGCTTCGGTGATCGCACCTTTGTGGTAGCCGACGTCCACAACGAAGATTGCGTCAGGAATGCCGCCCATGTCCTTGATGCCGCCGATCGATTTTTGCAGCTTGATCATTTCGCGGGAGAACATCAGCGCTTCTTTTTTCGACAGCTTCTCGATCGAACCGTCTTCGATCATCGCTTCCATGTCCTTCAGGCGCTTGATCGAGGTTTTGATCGTTTTGAAGTTGGTCAGCATACCGCCCAACCAACGTTGATCAACGAAAGGCACGCCAGCGCGTTGTGCTTCAGCAGCGATGATTTCGCGAGCTTGACGCTTGGTGCCAACCATCAGGATGGTGCCACGGTTTGCAGCCAGTTGACGCACGTGCTTCATTGCGTCCTGGTACATCGCCATGGTTTTTTCCAGGTTGATGATGTGGATCTTGTTGCGATGGCCGAAGATGAACGGCGCCATTTTTGGATTCCAAAAACGGGTTTGGTGACCAAAGTGGACACCGGCTTCCAGCATTTCGCGCATTGTTACGGACATTATTAACTCCAGGGTTGGGTCTGGAATCCGATCAGTCACCATACAGGCACCCTTGTCGACCGGATTCGCGTGTTTATATAAAATTAAAGACACTGTTTTACTGCATTGCTCAAAAGAGAATTCAAGCAACCCGGGATTCTACACCGAAATGCCCGCCGCATCAAGTGCGCGCGACAAATCGCCTGCCCTGCAGAAACAGCCCTTGCACCAGCGTGGTGCAAGGCGCGGCGGCGGCGCTTGCCGATCGCTATTTCCCCCACAAAACCCGGCCCGCCCATAGGAAGGAGGCGGCGGATTCAGGGCGCCTCGTTTATAATTTCGACATATTTGCAGACTTTCCCTCCCTTGCGCAGGAATCGTCTGTGCTTTTCACCCCGAATTCTTGCAGATTGCGAATTACACCATGTCCACCATCCGTATCAATACCGCCGCCGACATCGAAGGCATGCGCGTTGCCGGCAAGCTCGGCGCCGAAGTACTCGACTACATCACCCCCTTCGTCAAGGTGGGTGTCACGACGGGCGAACTGGACCGCCTGTGCCATGAATACATGGTCAACGTGCAAGGCACCATCCCTGCCCCGCTGAACTATTGCCCGCCCGGCTACACGCCCTACCCGAAGGCCATCTGCACGTCCGTCAACGACGTCATCTGCCACGGCATTCCCGGCGACAAGGTCTTGAAAAGCGGCGACTCCGTCAACCTCGACATCACCGTCATCAAGGATGGCTACCACGGCGACAACAGCCGCATGTTCCTCGTCGGCACGCCGACCATCCTGGCCAAGCGCCTGTCGGAAATCACCTATGAATGCATGTGGCTGGGCATCGACCAGATCAAGCCCGGCGCCCACCTGGGCGATATCGGCCACGCCATCCAGCAGCATGCGGAAAAAGCCGGCTACAGCGTGGTGCGCGAATTCTGCGGCCACGGCATCGGCAAGGTCTTCCATGAAGAACCGCAAGTGTTGCATTACGGCAAACCTGGCACCCTGGAACGCCTGGAAGCGGGCATGATTTTCACCGTGGAACCGATGATCAACTCGGGCCGCCGCGAAATCCGCGAAATGAACGACGGCTGGACCATCAAAACCAAGGACCGCAGCCTGTCGGCGCAATGGGAACACACGGTGCTGGTGACGGAAACGGGCTATGAAGTGCTGACCGTCTCGCCCGGCATGCCGCCACCGCCGGCCCTGATCCTGAACAAAGCCTGATACTCCACCGCACGCACCGCCACCCAGGGCCCAGATGAAAAAGCAAGTTCGGGAACAGCTGAAACAGCAACTGAAAGCCGACCGCCAGGTCGTCATCGGGGCCTTCCAGGCCGACGGCAAGCCTGAAAAACTGTTGCGCAGCCTGCGCCACAGCGTCGATGGCGTGCTGGCGCGCGCGTGGCAGGAGGCAGGTTTGCCGCCCGGCACGGCCCTCGTGGGCGTGGGCGGCTATGGCCGCGGCGAACTGTTCCCCTATTCCGATGTCGACCTGCTGATCCTGCTGCAGCAGGCGCCCGATGCGGCCACGCAGGAAAAACTCGAGGAACTGGTGCAACTGCTGTGGGACCTGGGCCTGGAAATCGGCCACAGCATCCGCACGGTGGACGAATGCCTGGTCGAATCGAAGGCCGACATCACCGTGCAAACGAGCTTGCTCGAGGCGCGCCTCGTGTGCGGCAATGCCGAGCTGTTCGCGCAATTGCAGCAGCGCTATGACGCGGCCATGGACCCGCAGGCATTCTTCCAGGCAAAAACGGCGGAAATGCGCCAGCGCCACGCCAAATACGAAGACACGGCTTTCAGCCTGGAACCGAATTGCAAGGAAAGCCCGGGCGGCTTGCGCGACCTGCAGGTCATCCTGTGGGTGGCCAAGGCGGCCGGCCTGGCCAATTCCTGGCGCACCCTGGCCACGGGCGGCCTGATCACCCTGACGGAAGCGCGCCAGCTGATGGAAAAGGAGCGCGCCTTCAAGGATATCCGCGTGCGCCTGCACCTGCATGCGGGCCGGCGCGAAGACCGCCTCGTGTTCGACGTGCAGACGGCCATCGCCGAATCGCTGGGCTTGCAGGCCACGGGCAGCGGGCCGCACATGCGCCGCGCCAGCGAATTCCTCATGCAGCGCTATTACTGGGCCGCCAAGACGGTGACCCAGCTCAACACCATTCTGCTGCAAAACATCGAAGCGCGCCTGTTTCCGCAGGACGATGTGGCCCTGCCCATCAACGCACGCTTCAATGAAGTCAACAGCCTGATCGATATCAGCGCCGACGATACGTTTGAGCAATATCCGTCAGCCATGCTGGAAGTCTTCGTGCTGATGACGGAACGCCCCGCCCTGAAGGGCATGACGTCGCGCGCCACGCGGGCCCTGTGGCACGCGCGCTTCAAGATCGACGCCGCCTTCCGCCAGGACCCCGTCAACCGCGCCCTCTTCCTGCGCATCATGCAAGCCCCGGTCGGCATCATCCATGCGCTGCGTCGCATGAACGAGATGAGCATCCTGGGGCGCTACCTGCCGAATTTCCGCCGCATCGTGGGCCAGATGCAGCACGACCTGTTCCACGTGTACACGGTCGACCAGCATATTTTGATGGTGGTGCGCAATATGCGCCGCTTCACCATGAGCGAACATGCGCACGAATATCCGTTCTGCAGCCAGCTGATGGCCGATTTCTCGCAATCGTGGCTGCTGTACGTGGCGGCCCTGTTCCACGACATCGCCAAGGGCCGCGGCGGCGACCATTCCAAGCTGGGCGTGGCCGACGCCACCCAGTTCTGCCAGGACCACGGCTTGTCCGCCGAGGACACGGAACTGGTAGCTTTCCTGGTGGAAAATCACCTGACCATGTCGCAAGTGGCGCAGAAGCAGGACCTGTCCGATCCGGACGTCATCGCCGCGTTCGCGAAAGTGGTCAAGGACGAGCGCCACCTGACGGGCCTGTACCTGCTGACGGTGGCCGACATCCGCGGCACCAGCCCGAAAGTGTGGAATGCCTGGAAGGGCAAGCTGCTGGAAGACCTGTACAAGATCACCCTGCGCGTGCTGGGCGGCGAGCCGCACACGGCCGACCGCGAACTGAAGAACCGCCAGCAGGAAGCGCTGGCCACCCTGCGCCTGTACGGCTTGCCGCCGGACGCCCACCTGAAGCTGTGGCAGCAGCTGGACGTGGCGTATTTCCTGCGCCACGACGCCTCCGACATCGCCTGGCAGACGCGCTCGCTGTATGACAAGCTCGACAGCAAGTTGCCGGTGGTAAAATGCCGGCTGGCGCCCATCGGCGAAGGCTTGCAGGTGGCCGTGTACATTCCCGACCAGCCCGACCTGTTCGCGCGCATCTGCAGCTATTTCGACCGCAAGAACTTCAGCATCCTCGACGCGAAGATCCACACGACCAAGAATGGCTATGCGCTCGACACCTTCCTCGTCACGGAGCAGAACTTCGCCAAGAGCTACCGCGACATCATCAGCCTGATCGAGCATGAGCTGGGCGAGCTGCTGCAGTCGCAAACGCCGCTGCCGCCGCCGGGCAAGGGACGGCTGTCGCGCCTGTCGCGCACCTTCCCCTTCCAGCCGACGGTGGACTTGCGGCCCGACGAAAAAGGCCAGTACTACCTGCTGTCGGTGGCCGCCAACGACCGCACGGGCCTGCTGTATGCGATCGCCAATGTGCTGACCAAATACCGCATCAACCTGCACACGGCCAAGATCATGACCCTGGGCGAGCGGGTCGAAGACGTGTTCCTCGTCGACGGTCCCGCGCTCAACAATGCCCGCAACCAGATATTGCTGGAAACCGATTTACTCGATGCGCTGAAAGTGTAAGCTTTCCGCGCAGCGCCTACCCTTACTGAAACTGAAACAACATGACCGAAGAATTATTACGCTTGTCCAAACGCATGTCCGAACTGGGCCTGTGCTCGCGCCGCGAAGCCGATGAATGGATCGCGCGCGGCTGGGTCCGCGTAGATGGCAAGGTGGTGTCCGAGCTGGGCAGCAAAGTCTACCCGAGCCAGCGCGTCACCGTGGAACGCCAGGCGGCGGCCGAGCAATCGAAGCGCGTCACCGTGCTGATCAACAAACCCGTCGGCTATGTCAGCGGCCAGGCCGAAGACGGCTACACGCCTGCCGTGGCCCTGATCAAGGCGGAAAACCGCTGGGCGGAAGACCGCAGCCCGGAACAGTTCCACCCCACGCAGCTGCGCAGCCTGGTGGCCGCCGGCCGCCTGGACATCGATTCCGTGGGCTTGCTGGTGCTGACGCAGGATGGGCGCGTGGCCAAGCAGCTGATCGGCCACGATACCGATATCGACAAGGAATACCTGGTGCGCGTCAGCTACACCAAGGGCGGCACCCTGCCCGACAGCGAGCTGAAAAAGCTCAACCACGGCCTGTGGCTCGACGGCAAGCCGCTGCTGCCGGCCAAGGTGCGCTGGCAAAATGAGGACCAGCTGAGCTTTACCCTGCGCGAAGGCAAGAAACGCCAGATCCGCCGCATGTGTGAAGCCGTGGGCCTGAAAGTGCTGGGGCTCAAACGCGTGCGCATCGGCAAGGTCAAGCTGGGCGACTTGCCGACGGGCCAGTGGCGCTACCTGAGCGCGGACGAACAGTTTTAAGCGACGGCATCAAGGCGGCATGCCGCGTGGCATGCCAGGCTACATAAGCAACAGGAATATAGTGATATAAAATCAATTATTGTGATTTACTTAGTAAATATTGCCTTAAACCTATACACTATTCCCCATTAGAACAAAAGAGATACGCTGTCGTGAACGATCCCATCCCCAATCCCCTGCGCAAGGGCGCGCCCAGCCTGGCCGACGTGGCCGAGCCGATGGCGCCCGGCACCAAGCCGCACCATATGAGCGACCCGTGGGATATCGGCGAAACCCTGTGCAGCCTGGCTGATAACGGCGACGCCATTTCCATCTACCCGACGGGCGGCGAAGACGTCATCATGGCGCGCATCCTGTCCGTCGATGACGACTTGCCGCAATTCGTGCTGGAACTCAATGAAGGCGCCACCCTGCCCGAAGGGGGCGCCACGTTTGTGTCGTGGGTGCAAAGCGCCAAGCTGCAATTTACGATCAATGGCGAATGGGAAGCGTATCCCGAGCGGCCCAACGTCTACCTGACCAACTTCCCCAGTCATTGCCTGGTGCTGGAGCGGCGCGAATCGGCGCGCCTGGAAACGCCGCTGGGCGTGTACTACCTGGCCGCCTTCGTGCTCGAAGGCCGGCCGTATGAATTGCAGCTGTACGATTTCTCGGCCGGCGGCATCGGCATGCGCGCCCACCCGCGCGACACGGTGGGCCTGTACGTGGGACGCAAGCTGTCGCGCGTGCGCCTGGAGCTGGGACCGGACAAGGTCATGATCGCCGACCTGGAAATCCGCCTGTCGCGCACCTTCCGCTCCTTCCTGCTGGGCGAGCAGGTGCAGATCGGCTGCCGCTTCCTGAACCTGACGGATGCCATGCAGGACGAGTTGAAAATGCTGCTCGATAACCTGGGCAGCAGCCGCAAGGTGCGCTAGCGCCCCTTCACGCATGAAAAATGGCCGCCCAGCTGATGCTGCGCGGCCATTTTTTGTACTCGTTCACTGCTATCGCCAGCAACATTTGGGGTCTGACCCGCCGGGTCAGACCCCAGGTGACGCAGCAATCAATCGTCGTCGTTGGGATCCAGATCAGGGAACATCACTTCCGTGTAACCGAATTGCGTAAAATCAACGATACGCATCGGATACAAAATACCGTGCAGGTGGTCCACTTCATGCTGCACCACGCGGGCATGGAAGCCGTCGCAGTCGCGGCTGATGGGCTGGCCAAACTGGTCCACGCCTTCATAGTGCAGCTCGCTCCAGCGCGGTACGCTACCGCGCAGGCCGGGCACGGACAGGCAACCTTCGAAACCCTCTTCCTTGCGCTCCGACAAAGGCGTCAGCACAGGGTTGATCAGCACGGTTTCCGGCACTTGCGGCGCATCGGGGTAGCGCAGATTCTGCTTGAAGCCGTAGATCACCAGCTGCAGGTTGACGCCGATCTGCGGCGCCGCCAGGCCCGCGCCATTGGCCGCATGCATGGTGTCGAACATGTCGGCGATCAAGGCATGCAATTCGGGGGTGTCGAAGTCACGTACGGGCTCGGCCATGCGCAGCAGGCGCGGATCGCCCATCTTCAGAATCTCGCGTACCGTCATTTTGCGTCCAGTGCCGATTGCAGTTCTTGCAGATAAGTACGGAAGGCAGCGCCCGTTTCCGCATGTTTCATGCCCATCGCCGTGGTTGCCTTCAGATAACCAAGCTTGGAGCCGCAGTCATAACGCTGCCCCTGGTAGCGGTAGGCCAGCACGCGCTCTTCGCGCATCAGGGCGGCGATGCCGTCCGTCAACTGGATTTCGCCGCCCGCGCCCGTGCCCAGGTTTTCCAGGTGGCCGAAGATGCGGCTGGTCAGCACATAGCGTCCCACCACGGCCAGGGTCGATGGCGCCTCTTCGGGTGCAGGCTTTTCCACGATGGCCGAGACCAGCTCCAGATCCGGTTGATAATTCTTTGCCGACACAATACCGTACTGTTTGGTTTCCGCGCGCGGCACGTCCTGCACGGCCAGCAGCGAGCAATTTTCATACTGGAAGACATCGGTCATCTGCGCCAGCACGGGGCGCACGCCCTCTTCCACATCCATGAAATCGTCGGCCAGCAAGACGGCAAATGGCTCGTCGCCGATCACGGGACGGGCGCACAGCACGGCATGCCCCAGGCCCAGCGGTGCCGACTGACGGATGTAAATGCAATTGATATGCTTGGGAATGACGTTTTGCACCATGTCGAGCAACTGGCGCTTGCCGGCCGCTTCCAGCTCCGACTCCAGCTCATATGCCGTATCGAAATGGTCTTCGATGGCGCGCTTGTTGCGCCCCGTGATGAAGATCATTTCCGTGATACCGGCCGCCACCGCTTCTTCCACGGCATACTGGATCAGCGGCTTATCGACGATGGGCAACATTTCTTTCGGCTGCGCCTTGGTCGCAGGCAAGAAACGGCTGCCCAGGCCGGCGACGGGAAAGACTGCTTTTCTGATTTTTTTCATGGGTCTTCTGTAATATTTCGAATGATTAATCCTGCGCGAGCAAGGCCAGCAAACCAGCCTCGTCGAGTATGGCCACGCCCAGTTCCTGGGCCTTGGCCAGCTTGCTGCCGGCGTCAGAGCCGGCCACGACATATCCTGTCTTCTTTGACACCGAGCCGCTGACCTTGCCACCGGCCGCTTCGATCAGCTCTGCCGCCTCGTCGCGGCTCATATTCGGCAAGGTGCCCGTCAGGACGAAGGTTTTGCCATCCAGCTTGCCGCCGGCGGCTGGCATTTCAGGCAATTGTGACAGCAATTCATCGCGCAGGGCGTCCAGTTGGACAAGCAGCCTGACATTGCTCTCATCGGCCAGCCATTGCGCCAGCGACTCGGCCACGGCGGCGGGCAAGCCGGCATGGAAGCTGGCGCCCTGCGCGGCCAGGCTGGCCAGGGTCACGCCCCGCTCCACCAGCTGCTTGCTGCGCGGCTCCGTCAGCTTGGGAATGCCGATGGCCGCCAGCAGCTTGGTCTGTTCCAGCTGCGCGCGCAGCTTGGCGCTGGGCGCGTGTTCGCCCTGCGGCGTGACACCCGCGTCAAGCAAAGCCTGCAGCGCCTGCTGATTCTTTTCCTCGGCAAAGAAATCGGCGATCGATACGGCCACCGTGCCGCCGATATCGGGCAGCACGCGCAGCAAGGCTGCCGGCGCCCGACGCACATGGTCCAAGCTGCCCAGCCATTCGGCCAGGGTCTTGGCCGTCGATTCGCCCACGTGACGGATGCCCAGCGCAAACAGGAAACGCTCCAGCGGCGGGCGCTTGCTTGCTTCGATACCGGCCAGCAAGTTTTCCGCCCATTTGGTGGGGATCTTGCCTTGTTGCACTGTTTCCGGTGTCGAACCATCGCGCTCGTCGGCGCGCAGCTTCATCTCCAGCAATTTATCCAGGGTCAGGCTGTACAGATCCGCCAGGCCATGCACGTATTCCAGTTCGACCAGCGTATCGATATACCGTTCGCCCAGGCCTTCGATATCCATCATGCGCCGGCCCGCAAAATGGCGGAACGCTTCCTTGCGCTGCGCCGAGCAGAACAGGCCGCCCGAGCAGCGCGCAATCGCCTCGCCCTCTTCGCGCACCACGTGCGAGCCGCACACGGGGCAGCTTTCCCGCATCTTGAACGGCGGCGGCGCCGGTTCCGGGCGCTTTTCCAGCACCACGGACAGCACCTCGGGAATCACGTCGCCGGCGCGCCGCACGACGACGGTATCGCCCACGCGCACATCCTTGCGCAGCACCTCATCTTCATTGTGCAAGGTGGCATTGGTCACCGTCACGCCGCCCACGGACACGGGCGCCAGGCGTGCCACGGGCGTCATGGCGCCCGTGCGGCCCACCTGGATGTCGATGCCCAGCACCACCGTCAGCGCTTCTTCGGCGGGGAACTTGTGCGCCAGCGCAAAACGGGGCGCGCGCGAGACAAAGCCCAGCTCCTGCTGGTCTTCCGTCGCGTTCACCTTGTAGACGACGCCATCGATTTCATACGGCAAGGCGGGACGGCGCGCGCCGATGTCCGCGTAGTAATCGAGCAAGCCCTGCGCGCCCTGCACCACCTTGCGCTCTTTCGACACGGGGATGCCCAGGGTGTCGTACCAGTCCAGCAAGGCCGAATGGGACACGGGCATGGCGGCGCCATCGAGGGCGCCGATGCCATACGCGTAGAAGCGCAGCTTGCGCTGCGCCGTGATGCGCGAATCAAGCTGGCGCAGGCTGCCCGCCGCCGCGTTGCGTGGATTGGCGAATTCCTTGTGCCCCGCTTCGCGCTGGCGTTCGTTCAGGCGGGCAAAGTCCGCCTTGAACATCATCACTTCGCCGCGCACGTCGAGCAAGGCCGGAATCCTGTCGCCCTGCAGGCGCAGCGGGATGCCGGCGATGGTGCGGATATTCGCCGTCACGTCTTCGCCCGTGGCGCCGTCGCCGCGCGTGGCGGCCTGCACGAACAGGCCGTGCTCATAGCGCAGGTTGATGGCCAGGCCGTCGAACTTCACTTCGGCCGCATACGCGACGTCGTGCCCATCGAGTTCCAGGCCTTCGCGCACGCGACGGTCGAAATTGACGATGTCGTCATCGGTGAAACCATTATTCAGGGACAACATCGGCACCGTGTGCACGACTTGCTCGAATTGCGGCAAGGGCGCCGCGCCCACGCGCAAGGTGGGCGAATCTGGCGTGCGCAAGTCCGGATGGGCCGCTTCCAGCGCCTGCAGTTCGACAAACAGCTTGTCGTACTCGGCGTCGGGAATGGTGGGATTGTCGAGCACGTGGTAGGCGTGCAGATGCCGATTGAGTTCGGCAGTGAGTGCCAGGACGCGCTGGGCGGCGTCCTGGTTGATCGGATCAGTCATTGTTGCGGGATTCTTCAGCTAAATAAACGCAGGGCGCGGGTGGAACCGGCCGGAATGTCGGCCGCGTCCATTTCCTGGTAAAACTCTTGCACCTGGCCGGCGATCTCGGCCAGCGCCGCGTCCGACAGGGCCTGGTTGTAATCGTCGACGATGGTGGCGTCGAGGCGGCCCACCAGCGCCTTGGCGCAGGCGACCATGGCGCCGAAACCGTCGCGCGCGGGCGCCACGCAAGGCACGTCCAGCAGCAGGGTCAGGCGGGGCGTCGTTTCCTCGGCCAGGGTGACATTCGTCGACAGCGAGAACAGATAGCTGCCATCGCCGTCCGGCATGACGAAACGGCCATCCGGGCGCACGTCGAAGCCCTGTTTTTCCAGCGCGAACAGCAAGGTGGAAATGGCCCACGGCGCGCCATTCGTGTGCAGGTTGACGCCCAGCTGGGCATCGTGGCCGGCCACAAAGCGGTGCAGATTGCGCGCTTCAGCCATCACTTCCATCATGTCGGGCACTTCCGGCTCGGCGCCGATCTCGTCGGCCACGCCACGCAAACGCGTGACCAGTTCCGAGTATTCCAGTTCATTCAGTGCCGTGCTGCGGCTGGCCAGCTGCACGCCACCCTGCATCTTGGTGTAGACACCGCCATGCGTAATCGGTTCCCAGTCGCCGTTCACATGCAAGCCGATGAAATGCACGGGCTTGTTGCCGACCAGGCGCAGGGTTTGCAGCACGGGCAGGATCTTGTCGCCGCGCACGGGCGCTTCCAGCGACAGGGGCAGCAGGCAATCGATCAGCGGGTCGACCAGGCTGGTCGCCTGCTCGCTGGCCGCGCTGACTTCTTCCTGCACGGGCGCGGCAGGGGCGGCGGCGGGAACGGCTTGCGCCACCGCATCATCCAAGGACGGCTCCGCATGCACGGGAGCGTCGGGCACGGGCGCCGCTGGCGGCGCGCCGAACGACGGTTCGGCCTTGACGGCAGGCGCGGCGTCGAAGCGCGGTTCCTGGCGCACGACGGGTTCCTGGACGTCGGCCACGGGGGCGTCGCCCTCGCGCATCAGCACGTCGTCGTGGTCCGTGGAAAAGGCGCGTTCCACGCTTTTCTTGGCCTTGTATTCCTGCCATTTGTTGTACGAGAAAACACCGACGATAAAGACGCCGCCGGCGCCGAACAAGGTAATTTGTAAGTCTGTCATGCTGCTTGTGCCTCGGTAGCAAAATTTGCGGCGGACTCCATGTCCACCGCCACGATGCGCGATACGCCCTGCTCCTGCATCGTCACACCGATCAATTGATGGGCCATTTCCATCGCAATCTTGTTATGCGAAATGAAAAGGAATTGGGTCTGGTCGGACATGCGCTTGACCATGCGGCAGAAGCGTTCCGTGTTCGAATCGTCCAGCGGTGCATCGACTTCGTCGAGCAGACAGAACGGCGCCGGATTCAGGCGGAACATGGAAAACACCAATGCGGTCGCGGTCAGCGCCTTCTCTCCACCCGATAACAGGTGGATGGTGGCATTTTTCTTGCCGGGAGGCTGCGCCATGACTTGTACACCGGAATCGAGAATCTCGTCGCCCGTCATGGTCAGCCTGGCCTGGCCGCCGCCGAACAGGATGGGGAACAGCTCGGAAAAGTGGTGGTTGACCTTGTCGAACGTGTCTTGCAGCAAGTCGCGCGTTTCCTTGTCGATCTTGTGGATCGCGTCTTCCAGGGTGTTGATCGCTTCCGTCAGGTCGGCATTCTGCGCGTCGAGGAAATTCTTGCGCTCGGAAGCCTGCGCCAGTTCGTCCAGCGCGGCCAGGTTGACGGCGCCCAGCGACGCGATGGCGTTCGTCAGCCGCGTCACTTCGCCCTGCAGATACGATGGACGCATGTCCGGGTGCAGCTTTTCCGTCAGGGCCGCCTCATCGGCGCCCGATTCCAGCAGCTGCTGGGCGAATTGTTCCTGGTTCAGGCGCGCGGCCTGTTCCTTGAGCTGCATTTCCATGATCTTGTCGCGCTGCGGCTGCAGGCTGCGTTCCGACTGCGTGCGCGCATCCTCGGACAGGCGCAGCTGCTGCGTGATCTGGTCCAGTTCATGGCGCGCGTCGGCCAGCGCCCGCTCCTGCGTGGTGCGGCGCTCGAGCAAGTCCTGCAAGCCGTCGGCGGCCGCGCCGCTTTCCAGGTTCGCCAGTTCCAGTTCGCCCGCCTGCAGGCTGGCCGTCACCTGCTGGGCCTGCGTACTGGCCGTGGCGATGTTACGGCGCAATTCCTCGATCTTCGCGCGGTGGGCTTTTTCCGCGTATTCCGTATCCTTGGCGGCCCGCTCCAGGTCGCGCAAGGCTTCGCGCGCTTCGGCCAGGCGTTGTTCCTTCTGCAGGAAGTCCGTATGGCCGTCTTCGTGCGCTTCCTGCAAGTTGCCCAGCTCCATGTCCAGCTGTTCGAATTTTTCTTCCGATTCCAGCTTGGTCTGCATCTGTTCCGCTTCCTGCGCGGCGATTTCGGCCAGGTCGGCGCCGATCTGCGTGCTGCGCTGGTTGAAGCGCGCTTCCACTTCCGACAGTTTCACCACGTCCAGCTGCAAGGTATGCACGGACGAGGTCAGCTGCTGTATGCGCAGGCGCAAGTCGGACAAGTTGCGCGTCAAGGTTCCCACGGCCGCGTCGGCCCGCACGGAACGGGCGCGCGCCTCTTCGGCCAGCAATTGCTGGGCGCGCAACTGCTTGCCGATATTGTCGATTTCCTGCTGGCGGCCCAGCATGCCTTCCTGCTCCGAGTCGGCCGCATAGAAGCGCACGCTGGTAGCCGTGACCACGTGACCGGCCCGCGTGACGAAATAGCCGCCCGGCGGCAATTTCGTCCGCTCGGCCAGCGCTTCGGCCGCGTCTTCCACGGCGTAGGCGTTGTACAGCCAATCCTGCAGCAAGCCGCGCAAGCCCGGATCGTTGAGTTTCAGCAAGTTCAGGAACGGTTTCAAGCCCGCCACTTCCGGCAGGGGCAGCGGCGCCACGGTCGATGGCGCATACAGGGCCAGCTTGGCAGGCGGCGCGTCGGCAAAGAAAGCCTTGGCCCAGTCGATGTTCGACAGTTGCAGGGCCGACGTGCGCTCGCGCAGGATCGATTCCATGGCCGCTTCCCAGCCCGCTTCGATCTGTAGCTTTTGCCACAGGCGCGGCAAAGTGTCGAGCTCGTGCTTTTTCAGCCATGGCTGAACCTTGCCCTGGGTCTGTACCCGTTCCTGCAATTGTTTCAAAGCGGAAAGACGCGCTTCCAGCTGGGCATTGGCAGCCGTTTCGGCATTGACTTGCGCCTGCGCCTCGGCCCGCTCCTGCTCCAGCTTGGGCTGCTGTTCCAGCGCTTCTTCCAGGTAGAAACCCTGCTCTTCCAGGGTTTGCTGCTTTTCTTCCAGTTGCAGTTTCAGGTTTTCCAGGTGACTGCTGTCGGGCAGGCTCAGGCTGTTCTTTTCCTGCTGCAGGCGCTCGCGGCGCGTCAACAGGCTGGCCAGGATGTTCGATGCGTTGCGCTGGTGCGCCGATTCCAGTTCCAGCTGCTGCTGGGCCTGCATAATCCGCGCGCGCGATTCCGTGCTCTTGTTTTGCGCGGCGCGCCAGGCGGCGTCCAGCTCGGGCAATTGCTCGCCCTTCTGTTCGGCCATCATTTGCGACTGTTCCACCTTGGCGGCCAGCTCTTCGAGGTGGAATTCCGCCTCTTCGATCTGTTCCTGGTACTCGACGCCCTGGCTGCTCCACTGGTCGCGCTGGGCCGTCAGGGTGGCCAGTTGCGCCTGCAGGCGCGCGCGAGATTCGATGACGAACTTGATCTGCGCTTCCAGGCTGCCGATTTCCGCATTCGTCTGGTACAGATGGCCTTGCGCCGTATGCAGGCGGTCGCCCACGGCAAAGTGCGCCTGGCGCATCTGTTCCAGGGTCAGTTCCACGTTGCGCAGCTTGGCCGTCTGTTCTTCCAGGTCCGTCTGCGCCTGTTCCACTTCGCGGAAATAGCGCGTCTGCTCGTTTTGCGCCTCGTTCTTGCGCAGCAGCCACAACAGTTTCTGTTTTTCTTCCTGGTCCGCCTGCAAGGCGTGGAAACGGGTGGCGACGGCCGCCTGCGCTTCCAGCTTTTCCAGGTTGGCGTTCAGTTCGCGCAGGATATCTTCCACGCGCAGCAGGTTTTCGCGCGTGTCCTGCAAGCGGTTTTCCGTCTCGCGGCGGCGTTCCTTGTATTTCGACACGCCCGCCGCCTCTTCCAGGAAGACGCGCAATTCTTCGGGGCGCGACTCGATGATGCGCGAAATCATGCCCTGGCCGATGATGGCGTAGGCGCGCGGGCCCAGGCCCGTGCCGAGGAAGATGTCCTGGATGTCGCGCCGGCGCACGGGCTGGCCGTTGATGTAGTAGGTGGAGGTGCCGTCGCGCGTCAGGGTGCGCTTGACGGCGATCTCGGCGTACTGGCCCCACTGGCCGGACGCCTTGCCATCGTTATTGTCGAACACCAGTTCCACGGAAGCGCGGCCGGCAGGCTTGCGGTGCGTGGAGCCGTTGAAAATGACGTCCTGCATGGACTCGCCGCGCAATTCCGACGCTTTCGATTCGCCCAGCACCCAGCGCACGGCGTCGATGATGTTCGACTTGCCGCAGCCATTCGGCCCGACCACGCCCACGAGCTGGCCTGGCACCTGGAAATTGGTGGGATCGACGAAAGACTTAAATCCCGACAACTTGATGGAAGAGAGACGCACGTGTTTTAGAGTTCCTGGCCTATGCTGGCGGTTGTTTTATGGGTGAACCCGGTTCATATTCAGTTCATGGCCGCCAGGGGCGCCATGATCACCATTGCGGCGGCGGCCTGGCCACTCACCGCAGAGAGTGGTTCATCATACCATTTCCTGATGCTTTTCTGGCCAAAAAACAGCAGCATCGAGTGCCGGCCGGCAGCATCTTAACGGGCTGGGCGGCCATCCTGCGCCAGTTTCCAGTCGTCACGGGAAAAAACGCGTTCATGGCCGGACAGCACCATGGCCAGTTTTTGCAGCCACTGCTCGGTCGGCATGGGCTCGGCCTTGAAGCTCAGCGCCACCATCAGCACCAGGCTGGCCAGGGCCAGCGCATGGCTGACGGCAAAATTCACGGCGCCGCGGGCATTCCACATGAAGCCCAGCGCCAGCGCCAGGCCCAGCACGCAGCCGCTGACGGCTTCCGACACGCTGTGCGCATGCACGACCACGCGCGAAATGGCCACCAGCACGGCAAACGCCACGCCCACGAGCACGCCGGCATGGCGCCAGCGCGGCGGGGCCCGCTGCAGCAACACGTACATCAGCACGGGAAACACGGCGCCGGCCCGCATGGCGTGGCCGCTGAAGCCCGTAAAATCGAGCGCGCTGCTGCCCACGCCCCAGCTCATGAAGGCCAGCTTCGACAGCACCACGAGGGCCAGGCCGCCGCCGTACCACAGGCTCCAGCTGAGCACCAGGCGCCACTGGCGCGAGACGAGCAGCCACAGGGCAATCGCCACGCCAGCCGGCCCCATCACGGACATATCGGCCGCAAAAGAAATCCCATTCCACCAAGTCATTGCGCCTGTACTTATTTCATGATCAGCTTGCACTATGCCACGACTCGGCCCTGTTCCGCGCGGCTTTTGCTGTGCTGCAGCGAAGAATTACATTCCATTACAAATTTTCCAGCCCCAACCCACCGGCCCGGCCGCCGCCAGGCCCGCGCCACAGGTCAGATATTCGTCAGGCGCTTGCCCTTGGGCGGCGCAAAGTCGCTGATCGATTCGATCAGCCCCACCTCCAGCGCCTGGTCGGCCGTCAGGTGCAGGTCCGAATACGCATGCACCTGCCACTGCTCTTCCGTCAGGCTGACGTGGCCGCGCAGGATGCGCTCGGTACGCATGTCGTCGGCGCGCAAGCCCTCGACGATGATGCTGAGCGCGTCGGGACGCGAACCGGGCGACGCCGTCGCATGCGACTTGTGCACCATGAAGCGGGCCGTGTCGCTGGCGTGGCGGTGGCGCCCCGCCAGGAACAGGGTGACGGCGATGGACGCGACGGCGCCTGCGTTATAGGTAATGATGTCGAGCGGCAACTTACTGAGGAAGTTGTACAGGCAGATGCCGTCGCTGACGTAGCCGCCATTGGACTGGATCAGGATGTGCGCGGTGGTGAGCTTGTCGTCCGTGATGTCGGCCACGGCGTTGAAGACGCGCCGCACCATATCGCTGTTGACGTCGCCCGAGAGGGTAAAGTAGCCGTGCTGCTCGGTGTTGTTTTGCGTCTCGCTTTGTGTAGTGTTCATGGCAGGCACCCGCAAGAAAGCCAGGATTTCATCATAGCGCATTCCCGCACGGCCAGGCGCCCTTTTGCAGCGGGCCAGCGCCCCTCCCAGCCCCGTAAACCGGGGCTTTTGCTGCAATTTGGCAATGTCTTTTCAGATTGACAGAAACACCCTGCTGGCATATATTCCTCCCACTTGATCGGGAGAGGGCAAACCAGCGTTGCCGCCGAAGGGGCACTACCCAAAAACTCTCAGGCAAAAGGACCGATCAGGCGGACTGAAGCTGTTGCTTTGGCGACACGTTTCAGCTCAACTCTGGAGAGCGGCCGCGGCATATGCCGGCGGCCCACCGAAGGGGCGCACGGGGCAAGCCCCCGTAATCTCTCAGGTACAAAGGACAGGGGGGTCAGTGATCACGCCGGAAAGCCGTGTTTGGCTATTGTGTGTTCTGTTAACTTCCCCTTTACCTTCGTCCCGAGGAATCCATGACGCTCAAAGCGACCCCACTCAACAACGCCCACCGTGCCCTTGGCGCCCGCATGGTCGATTTCGGCGGCTGGGACATGCCCGTCAACTACGGCTCGCAAATCGAAGAACACCATGCCGTGCGCCGCGATGCCGGCATGTTCGACGTGTCCCATATGTGCGTGGTCGATATCGAAGGCCCCAACGTGCGCGCCTTCCTGCGCGGCTTGCTGGCCAATAACGTCGACAAGCTGCAAGTGTCGGGCAAGGCACTGTATTCGTGCATGTTGAATGCCGAAGGCACCGTCATCGATGACCTGATCGTCTACTTCTTCAACGAAAACTGGTTCCGCCTCGTCGTCAACGCGGGCACGGCGGAAAAAGACGTGGCCTGGATGCAGCAGCAAAACAGCAACACCAACAGCGGCCTGACGATCACCGAACGCCGCAATGCCAACAATCCGATGGCCCTGGTAGCCGTGCAAGGCCCGAACGCGCGCGCCAAGGTCTGGCAAGTGCTGCCGCAGACGCAAGCGGCGTCCGAAGCCATCAAGCCATTCAACGTCGTCATCGTCAAGGACACGCCCTTCGGCGAAGTCATGCTGGCGCGCACCGGCTACACGGGCGAAGACGGCTTTGAGATCGGCGTGGCCGCCACCCAGGTGGAAGCGCTGTGGAACGCGCTGGCAGCTGCCGGCGTCAAGCCGGCCGGCCTGGGCGCGCGCGACACCCTGCGCCTGGAAGCGGGCATGAATCTGTACGGCCAGGACATGGATGAAAGCGTCAACCCGCTCGACGCGGGCCTGGCGTGGACCATCGACCTGGTCAGCGAACGCGATTTCATCGGCAAGGCCGCCCTGCTGGCCAAGGGCCAGAACGCGCAATTCGTCGGCCTGATCCTGCGCGAAAAAGGCGGCGTGCTGCGCGCCCATCAAAAAGTCATCATCGCCGGCAGCGCCGCCACGGGCGAAATCACCAGCGGCACCTTCAGCCCGACCATGCAGGAAGCGATTGCCCTGGCGCGCGTGCCGAACGGCGTCGCCGTGGGCGACACTGTGCACGTGGAAATCCGCGGCAAGCAGCTGGCCGCATCCGTCGTCAAGCTGCCTTTCGTGCGTAACGGTAAAATCCTGGCTGCGTAAGCGTATTAGAGCCGCCCGCAAGACCGTACAACCATAATCAATAACGAACACTTACCATCTGGAGCCACACATGAACATTCCTGCAGACCTGAAGTACACCGCTTCCCACGAATGGGTACGCCTTGAAGGCGACGGCACGATCACCGTCGGCATCACCGAGTACGCGCAGGACGCACTGGGCGACATCGTCTTCGTCGAACTGCCAACCGTGGGCAACACCTACGGCGCCGGCGACGACGCCGCCGTGGTGGAATCGGTCAAGGCAGCGAGCGACATCTACGCACCGATCGCCGGCGAAGTCGTGGCCGTCAACGACGACGTAGTCAACTCGCCAGAGTCGATCAACGCCGACGCCTACGCCAACTGGCTGTTCAAGATCAAGCCAGCCGACGTGTCGGCCCTGGACGGCTTGCTCGACGCTGCCGCCTATGGCGCCACCACCAGCGCCTGATCGCGTTTGACTCACGGGCCGCGTTTGCGGCCCGTTTGCTTTTTTCCAGCAGCGCCCGCGCGCCGCCTCCCGGTTTTTCAGTCTTTTTTGGCCTCTATATCATGACCCGCACCAGCCTGACCCAACTCGAAGCACGCGATGCCTTCATCGCCCGCCACATCGGCCCTTCTTCCACCGAACAGCAAGCCATGCTGGCGACCCTCGGCTATCCATCGCGCGCCGCGCTGATCGACGCCCTGGTCCCGGCCAACATCCGCAACAAGGGCGCCCTGCCCCTGGGCGCCTACTCGCAGCCGATGCCGGAACAGGAAGCCCTGTCGCGCCTGAAAGCCATCGCCGGCAAGAACCAGGTGCTCAAGTCCCTGATCGGCCAAGGCTATTACAACACCTTCACGCCAGGCGTCGTACTGCGCAACATCTTTGAAAACCCGGCCTGGTACACGGCCTACACGCCTTACCAGCCAGAGATTTCGCAAGGCCGCCTGGAAGCGATCCTGAACTTCCAGCAAGTGATCACGGACCTCACCGGCATGGGCATCTCGAACGCCTCGATGCTGGACGAAGGCACGGCCGCCGCCGAAGCGATGACCCTGATCCAGCGCGTGGGCAAGTCCAAGTCGAGCGTGCTGTATGTCGCCAACGACGTGCTGCCGCAAACCCTGGAAGTGGTGCAGACGCGCGCCCAGCCGATCGGCATCGAAGTACGCACCTTCGACCCGGCTGAAATCGAATCGCTGGACGCCTGCTTCGGCGTGCTGCTGCAATACCCGGGCGTGAACGGCGTCGTGCGCGACTACCGCGCCGGCGTGGAAAAGCTGCACGCGAATGGCGCCATGGTCATCGTCGCGGCCGACCTGCTGGCCCTGACCATGCTCACGCCTCCGGGCGAATGGGGCGCCGACGTCGTCGTCGGCAACAGCCAGCGCTTCGGCGTGCCGCTCGGTTTCGGCGGCCCGCACGCGGGCTATCTGTCCACGCGCGATGAATTCAAGCGCAATATGTCGGGCCGCCTGGTGGGCGTGACCGTCGACGCGCAAGGCAATAAGGCGTACCGCCTGGCCCTGCAAACGCGCGAACAGCATATCCGCCGCGAAAAAGCGACGTCGAACATCTGCACGGCGCAAGTGCTGCTGGCCGTGATGGCCTCGATGTACGCCGTCTACCACGGCCCTGCCGGCCTGCTGCAGATCGCCCAGCGCGTGCACCGCTTTACGGGTGTGCTGGCCGCCAACCTGAAGACCCTGGGCTATGGCGTCGTCAACGCGAGCTACTTCGACACCCTCACCATCAACGTGGCCGATGCGGCGCAGCTGCATGCGACGGCCATGCACCACGGCGTCAACCTGCGCAAGATCGACAATACCCACGTGGGCGTGTCGCTGGACGAAACCACCACGCGCGACGATATCGCCCTGCTGTGGAAGGTGTTCGCGCACGGCCTGGCCAACGCGCCTGCCGCGCCTGACCTGGACGCCGTCGAAGCAAATGTGACCAGCGCCCTACCGGCGCAGCTGGCGCGCGAGAGCGCCTACCTGACCCACCCCGTCTTCAACAGCTACCACTCGGAACACGAAATGCTGCGCTACCTGCGCAGCCTGGCCGACAAGGACCTGGCGCTGGACCGCACCATGATCCCGCTGGGCTCGTGCACCATGAAGCTGAACGCGACGAGCGAAATGATTCCCGTCACCTGGCCCGAGTTCTCGAACATCCACCCGTTCGCGCCCGATGCGCAAACTGTGGGCTACCGCGAAATGATCGCGCAGCTGGAAGAAATGCTGTGCGCCTTGACGGGCTACGCGGCCGTCTCGCTGCAGCCGAACGCCGGCTCGCAGGGCGAGTACGCGGGTCTGCTGGTGATCAAGGCCTACCACGAGTCGCGCGGCGAAGGCCACCGCAACATCTGCCTGATTCCGTCGTCGGCGCACGGCACCAACCCCGCCTCGGCCAATATGGTCGGCATGCAGGTGGTCGTCACCAGCTGCGACGCCAACGGCAACGTGGATCTGGCCGACCTGAAGGCGAAAGCGGAAAAGCACAGCGCCAACCTGGCCTGCGTGATGGTCACCTACCCGTCCACCCACGGCGTGTTTGAAGAAGGCATCCAGGAACTGTGCGAGATCATCCACTCGCACGGCGGCCAGGTCTACATCGACGGCGCCAACATGAACGCGCTGGTGGGCGTGGCCGCTCCCGGCAGTTTTGGGGGCGACGTGTCGCACCTGAACCTGCACAAGACCTTCTGCATCCCGCACGGCGGCGGAGGACCAGGCGTGGGCCCGATCGGCGTGGGCGCCCACCTGGCGAAGTTCCTGCCGAACCAGCGTTCGTCGGGCTACCAGCGCGACGCCGCCGGCATCGGCGCCGTCAGCGCCGCGCCATTCGGCTCGGCCAGCATCCTGCCGATTTCGTGGATGTACATCGCCATGATGGGCGCGGAAGGCTTGACGGCCGCCACCGAGACGGCGATCCTGGCAGCGAACTACATCGCGCGCCGCCTGGCGCCGCACTACCCCGTGCTGTACTCGGGCCACGACGGCCTGGTCGCCCACGAGTGCATCCTCGACCTGCGCCCGATCACGGACGCCACCGGCATCAGCAACGAAGACGTGGCCAAGCGTTTGATGGACTTCGGCTTCCATGCGCCGACCATGAGCTTCCCCGTGCCGGGCACCCTGATGATCGAGCCGACGGAAAGCGAATCGAAAGTGGAGATCGACCGCTTCATCGACGCCATGATCGCCATCCGCGCGGAAATCGCCAAGGTCGCCAGCGGTGAATTCGACCACGACGACAACCCTTTGAGGAACGCGCCGCACACGGCACAGGTATTGATGTCGGACAACTGGGAACGCAAGTACAGCCGTGAAATCGCGGCCTACCCCGTCGCTTCCCTGCGCCAGCGCAAATACTGGCCGCCGGTCGGCCGCGCCGACAACGTGTACGGCGACCGCAACCTGTTCTGCGGCTGCGCGCCGATCAGTTCATACGAAGAAGAGTAAGCGCCGGGCGCCCGCTCCGGCGGGCATATCGACGACAAGAAGGCAGGCCACGCGGCCTGCCTTTTTTTATGCCGGCACATCCACGTAGGTCGGATTAGCGCGCAAGCGCGTCATCCGACACAGGGTTGGCGCTGATGGCGATGTCGGATGACGCTCCGCTCATCCGACCTACAACGTGACAACGCTACAACGCCAGCAAGGCCGCGCCCGGCAATCCCAGGGCGGTGCCCAGCATCGTCAGCAACACGACATCGCGCCGCTCGCAGCGGGCGCGGTGCGAACTCCAGGCGGCAAACAGCAGGGCCACGGCCACGCCGCTGAGCGAAATACCCACTTCCGTCATGCCGGCTCTCCCCGAGGATGCGGCGCACCCGTCACTATTTCTTTTCTCATCGTCCTCATCCTTTTCAGTTAGCGAGCAACTTATCCACTTACCTACCTATCGGTAGGTAGCCAGTGTACAATAAAAAAGACGGCAGTGTCCATGCCGGTTTTTTGACAACACGAAGGAATCGCAATGCAGCAGAAAACCCCTCTCCCCGCCGCCAGTCTCGGGCTGGCCGCTTCCCTGGCCCTGGTGGCCGTGCTCGGTCCGGCCGGCATCGACATGTACCTCGCTTCGATGCCGGCCATGGCGCGCGAACTGCACACCTCGTATGCGAACGTGCAGCTGAGCCTGACCGTCTTCCTGCTGGCGCTGGGCGGCGGGCAATTGCTGTGCGGCCCCCTGACTGACATGCTGGGCCGGCGCCGTCCGCTGCTGGCCGGCCTCGCCGTCTACATTCTTGCCGCCGCATGGGCGTCGCAGGCGGACCAGCTGAGTATGCTGCTGCTGGCGCGGCTGCTGCAGGGCCTGGGCGCGGCGCTGACCCTGGTGGTCGTGATGAGCATGGTGCGCGACGTGGCCGATGGCGTCAAAGCGGCGCAGCTGTTTGCCCTCCTGATGACCATCGTGGGCCTGGCGCCCGTGCTGGCGCCCGCCGTGGGCGGCTTGCTCGACGCCCATTACGGCTGGCGCGCCGTGATGCTGGCCCTGGCCGCGCTGGGCGCCGTGACCTTGCTCAACAGCGCGCTGTTCCTCCCAGAAACCCTGCCGCTGGCGCGCCGCGTGTCGCCGCGCGGCATGCACCGCACGTATGCGCGCATCGCGCTGGACCGCGCCTTCCTGCTGCCTGCGCTGGCCCTGTCGGCCAGCTTCTTCTTCCTGTTTGCGTACATCGGCGGCGCATCGCTCGTGTACCAGCGCGATTTCAGCCTGTCCGCGGGCAGCTTCGGCCTCGTGTTCGGCGCCACGGGCGTGGCCGTGCTGCTGGGCGCCATGGCCAGCGGCCGCCTGGTGGCGCAGTACGGCGTGGCGCGCCTCTGCGTGGCGGGCAGCATGGCCATGCTGGGCGGCGCCGTGCTGGCCCTGCTGGGCGCATGGGCGGGAGCCGACATCGCCGCCGTCGTGCCGGGCATGTTCGTGGCCCTGTTCGGCCTGGGCATCGCGGAAGCGGCGCTGATGGCCATGGCCATGGGCTCGCAACAACGCGCGCTCGGTTCCACGGCCGCGCTGCTGGGTGCCTTCCAGATGACCTTGTCGTCGCTGGCCACGCCGCTGGCGGCCAGCCTGTCCGAAAGGGGGCCGCTGCCCTGGCTGCTGTTCTTGACCGCGGCCGGCCTGCTGGTATCATGGCTGACCCTGGCAACTGCGCGCGTCCATCCGGCACCCGCCACCAGCCTGGGGGCGCACTGACGCCTCACTCACTATCACCCCAATGATGAAAAAACGCTCGGCCTCGGCCGATAACATCTGTGCCGTCGCCGTCGTGCACTTTTCGGAACATGGCTACGATGCCTCGTCCCTCAGCGACATCGCCGAGCAGGCCGGCATGCGCAAGGCGTCGCTGTATTCGCACTTTGCCGGCAAGGACGCCCTCTTCCTCGACGTGTTTGCCGACGCCCTGGCCGAAGAGCAGGCGTTCATGGATGGCTGCTTTGCCGACGAGGCGGCGCTGCCCGCGCCCGGCGGCCAGCTGGCCGGCGCCCTGTATTGCGACCGCATGGCGCAGCGCTATGCGGATTCGGCCCATCTGCGCTTCTTGCTGCGCACGGCGTATTTGCCGCCCGCCCCCCTGCGCGTGGAAGTGGGCACGGGCTACGAAGCCTTGCTGGCGCAACTGCAGCGCCATTACGTGGCCAGCCTGGGCCGCCTGGCGCCCGCCCTGCCGCTGCAGCGCATCGCACTGTATGCGCAGGCCTACCTGGGCATCGTCGACAGCCTGCACGTGGAGCTGATCTACGCGGGCGGCGCCGCCCTGCAGCAGCGCCATGCGGCGCTGTGGCAGATATTGTCCGATTCGCTGGCGATGACCACGCAACCTGGCTGAGCATGCGGTCTGCCACAGCCACATTACACTTTGGAAACCTAAGATTTCTTCAGTTGACACTCTTGCAGCACGTGCATAAGATGCCCCCATTATTCATTTACGGAGTCCCACGTGGGTACTTGTTCTAGTGACAGTAGCCGATCTTGTATCGGTGATTGCCTCGGCAGCTAAACAGCAAGCAACACGGAACTCCGTTTCCTCCGTGCCTTGCCAAGCAAGGTGCGGTGTCTCGCGCGGCCAGTCTGGCTGCGCGCCTCTCCCCCTCTTTCCGACCGCGACCGGCTACTGACCCGGATTGCCCTCAAGCACCATGGCTGCTCATGGTACGCTTGCGGCACGCAAGTCTTGCCTGCGGCTGCGCCGCCCGTCAACACCTCGTCGTGAAAGGAAGAGCATGAATCTCTTCACCCGTTTGTTCGAATCGTTCCTGCGCAAGCGCCATACGGCCAGCCATTTCCGCCGCCGTGCGATGCCGCTGGAAAACAGCACGGCCCGCCCCGTGCCCGACCACCTGGCGCGCCAGTTGCTGACGGCCGCCCATGAAGACCTGGAAAGCGCCCTGAACCGCCTGCACACGCGCATCGAAGGCTTGCGCGATGCCGAGGCGCAAGTCATCGGCGCGCAGACGGGTCCGAACGAAGTCGAGCACGAAAAGCCGCTGGCCTGGTACCAGCACCTGTGGCTGTGCTACAAGAATCCGTTCAACCTGCTGCTCACCGTACTGGCGATTGTTTCCTACCTGACAGAAGACCCGAAGGCAACCATCGTCATCGGCACCATGGTGATCTTGTCGACCCTGCTGCGCTTCGTGCAGGAAGGCCGCTCGAACCGCGCCGCCGAGCGCCTGAAAGCCATGGTCAGCAATACGGCCACCGTGCTGCGCAATGGCCAGCGCATCGAGCTGCCCATCCGCCAGCTGGTACAAGGCGACATCATCGTGCTGTCCGCCGGCGACATGATTCCCGCCGATTGCCGCTTGCTGTCCGCAAAAGACCTGTTCGTCAGCCAGGCCGCCATGACGGGCGAATCCTTGCCGGTGGAAAAGATGGCCGAACTGGCCGACGCCCATGGCAAGGACCCGATGGAGCTGGCCAATTTGCTGTTCATGGGCACGAACGTGATCTCGGGCGCCGCCACGGCGCTGGTCCTGGCCACGGGCAACCGCACCTATTTCGGCACCATCGCCACGCGCGTGACGGCCACCGAGCGCACGCCCACGGCCTTCGAGGCGGGCGTGAACAGCGTCAGCTGGCTCTTGATCCGCTTTGCCCTCGTGATGGCGCCGCTCGTCTTCCTGATCAATGGCTGGACCAAGGGCGACTGGATGGAAGCGTTCCTGTTCGCCCTGTCCGTGGCAGTGGGCCTGACGCCGGAAATGCTGCCCATGATCGTCACCAGCACCCTGGCCAAGGGCGCCGTGAAACTGTCGAAAAAGAAAGTCGTCGTGAAACGCCTGGATGCCATCCAGAACTTCGGCGCCATGGACGTGCTGTGCACGGACAAGACGGGCACCTTGACGCAAGACAAGATCGTGCTGGAGCGCCACACCGACGTGTTCGGCCAGCAATCCGATGAAGTGCTGCAATTCGCCTACCTGAACAGCCACTACCAGACCGGCTTGAAAAACCTGCTGGACCGCGCCGTGCTCGACCATGTGGAACTGCAGACGGAAATGCAGCTGGCACGCGACTACGTGAAAGTCGATGAAATCCCGTTCGACTTCGTGCGCCGCCGCATGTCCGTCGTCGTCTCCGAGCGCGACGACCACCATGAACTGATCTGCAAGGGTGCCGTCGAGGAAATTCTCGCTGCCTGCAGCCACCTGCGCCTCGGCGGCGTGAGCATTCCGCTCGATGCGGCCCTGCTGGCCAAGGTGCTGGAAACCACGCACGGCCTGAATGCGGAAGGTTTGCGCGTGGTGGCCGTGGCCGTCAAGGAAGTGCCGCCGCACAAGACCGTGTACGGCGTGGCCGATGAAACGGCGCTGACCCTGATCGGCTATGTCGCCTTCCTCGATCCGCCGAAGGAATCGACGGCGCCCGCCCTGCGCGCGCTGGCCGAACATGGCGTGACCGTGAAAGTATTGACGGGAGATAACCACCTCGTGACGGCGAAGATTTGCCGCGAAGTGGGCCTGGCCGTGCATGGCGTGCTGCAAGGCCCGCAGCTGGACGACATGGATGACGCCACCCTGGCCAGGGCGGCCGAGGACAACACCGTGTTTGCCAAGCTCAGCCCGCTGCACAAGGAACGCCTCGTGCGCGCCCTGCGCGGCAACGGCCATATCGTCGGCTTCATGGGCGACGGCATCAACGACGCGCCCGCCCTGCGCGCGGCCGACATCGGCATTTCCGTCGATTCGGCCGTCGATATCGCCAAGGAAGCGGCCGACATCATCCTGCTGGAAAAGAGCCTGATGGTGCTGGAAGAAGGCGTGCTGGAAGGCCGCCGCACCTTCAGCAACATGCTCAAGTACATCCGCATGACGGCCAGCTCGAACTTCGGCAATGTGTTTTCCGTGCTGGTGGCCAGCGCCTTCCTGCCGTTCCTGCCCATGCTGCCGCTGCACCTGCTGGTGCAAAACCTGCTGTATGACGTGTCGCAGATCGCCATTCCGTTCGACAATGTCGACGCTGAACTGATCCAGAAGCCGCTGAGCTGGAACCCGCGCGACATCGGCCGCTTCATGGTGTTCTTCGGTCCCATCAGCTCGATCTTCGACATCAGCACGTTCATCCTGATGTGGCATGTGTTCGGCGCGAATACGCCAGAACAGCAAACCATGTTCCAGTCCGGCTGGTTTGTCGTGGGCTTGCTGACGCAAACCCTGATCGTGCACCTGATCCGCACGCCCAAGCTGCCCTTCATCGACAGCATCGCTTCCGTGCCCCTGCTGGTGGCCACCACTGCCATCATGGCCGTGGGCGTATTCCTGCCGATGGGACCGCTGGCGACCTACTTCAAGCTGCAAGCCTTGCCGTTGGGCTACTTCCCCTGGCTGCTGGGCATCCTCGTGTGCTACACCCTGCTGACGACGTTCATGAAACGCGTGTACCTGCGCAAATTCGGCTGGCAATAGTATGATGGGCCGCTCTTCCTCCTCACAAAGGCACGCATGAGCGGCTCCCCCCTTTCCAAACGCACGCAGGCCCTGCTGCTGTCCGCGCTGGTCTTTCCCGGCAGCGGGCATTTCCTATTGAAACGCAAGGCGCGCGGCTGCCTGTTTGCCGTGCCTGCGCTGATCGCGCTGGTGCTGGTGTTGCGCCAGATCATGGCACGATTGGATCAAATCATGGCACAGATCGACAGCGGCGCGCTGCCCCTCGATGTGCAGCTGATCGTGGAAAAAGTCGACGCCCTGTCCGCCAATGACGGCCCCGCCATGACGGTGGCCGTTTGTGTGCTGGTGGCGTGCTGGATCGGCAGCCTGGTCGATACCGTGCTGCTGAAACCCTGAGATTATTGTGACTTGGCGCCTGGCAAAGGCGTCTCAGCCCGCATCGTCCTTGACGCGGCGCGGCTTCGGTCCGCGCACGGCGGCAATGCGCGCCTCGCTGCGCACCTGCACGCGGCCGCTGAACCAGCCCTGCAAATCCTCGCCAAAGCCGGCCGGCGCCATGCTGCCCACGCCTTGCGCCAGGTCCGCCAGGGTGGTCTTGTCCAGCTCGGCGCGCATGCTTTTCTCGGCGCGCAGCATCAAGGCGTGGATGCCGCACACGCCGCTGGTCATCCAGCCGGGCGGCTCGCCTTCGTACAGGGTGCAGCGGCTGCGGATCTGCTGGCAATCGAACAGCGGTTTCGGACCTTCGATGGCATCCACCACGTCGAGCACGCTGATGTCGCCCGCCGGGCGCGCCAGCTGGTAGCCGCCGCGTATGCCTTCCGACGCCGTCACGATGCCCGCCTTCTCCAGCTTGGGGAAGATTTTTGCCAGGAACGAGACGGAAATGCCCTGCAATTCCGCCAGATCGCGGCTGCTGGCAGGCTCGGCAAGCGGCTGCGCCAGATACAGCAGGCAATGCAAGCCATACTCGGTGCCGCTTCCATAATGTGCCATGATGCCATTCCTCCGTTGCAAAACGGGGACTGTAGCACTCCCCGTTTGCAGCCGCAAGGTTACAGCGACAGCTCGAACGCGGGATCGGCCGCGGCCAGCGCCGCCGCGCTGTCGGCTGGCGGATAGATCACGCGGCCATTGATGGCCACCTTCAAGGCCTTGCCTTCGCTGCCCGTCATCCACACCTTGCGCTCCCAGCCCTGCGTGACGACGGCTCCCCACGCGCCCAGGTCCAGGCACGTCACATAATACGGCTGACGGTAGGGCCGCGTGGCCAGCCCCAGCAGATCGGCCACGGCATTGTCGCCCGAGGAACGTCCGAGGAACATGGCGTGCTGGCAACTCATCAGCGTGTGATTGCCATCGTCGTCCGTGGCCGCGACGGCCGCGTCGCCCGTGGCAAAGACCTTGCCTGCGCCTGGCACGCGCAAGTCGTTCGCCACCCGCAGGCGGCCCGCCGCATCCTTGTTGCCGGGAATCTGCGCCGTCAGCGCGCTGGCCCGCACGCCCGCCGTCCACACCACGGTGGCCGCCTCGATGCGCTCGCCATTGGCCGTCGTCAAGCCTTCCGCATCGATGGCGGCCACGGCTGAACCGAGCCGGCATTCCACGCCCAGCTCCGCCAGCGCCTGCTCGATCACGGGACGCGGTCCCGGCCCCAGGTCGGGACCGATGTCGGGCGCCCGCTCGACGATGATCACCTTGATCTCGGCATCCTGGCCCAGGATGGCGCGCAGGCGGGCCGGCAGCTCGGCCGCCAGCTCGATGCCCGTGAAGCCGCCACCGGCCACGATGACCGTATTGCGCGCAGCCGATGCGGGACGGGCGGCCAGCCCGTGCAGGTGCGCATCGAGCGCCACCGCGTCGTCGCGCTGGTCGGTGCTGAAGGCAAATTCTTGCAGACCCGGAATCTCCGGCCGGAACAGGCTGCTGCCTGCCGCCAGCACCAGGCGGTCATAGGCCAGGGTGGAACGGCTGCCGTCGGCGGCCACGATGTCGACTTCGTCGCTGGCACTGCGGATGGCTTCGACCTTGCCCGCGATGAAGCGCACGCCCGTGTCGTCGAACAGTTGCTGCAGCGGCGCCACCATGCTGGCGGGCGCCGGCTCGTACAGGCGCGGGCGCATCGTCAGCACCGCTTCGGGCGCCACCAGCGCCACTTCGATGTCGCCTGCCGCAACGTTTTCCAGCTTCAGGCGGCGCACGGCAGCCAGGGCACTCCACAATCCGGCAAAGCCGGCACCAATGATCAATACGCGCTGTGTCATGTTTTTTCTCCTTGATTTGATAACACAGACTATATCACTCCGTGTTATGTCGTGCAAGCGGACAACGTAAAATGGCACAGGCCGCCTTGCGGTCCGCGCCGCACTCGCGTAGATTCGCGGCACAACAATTATGGAAAGCACCATGCAAGAGGAGTCGGCAACATTGGAGGCGGCCGCGTTCAAGAGCGAGCGGACCCGGGCGCGCCGGCTGGCGGCGCAGGAAGGCATCAGCAACGACGTGGCGCTGCAGCGCATACTGGAACAGGCGGCCGGCACGCAAGGCCTTGCCGCCCTGCTGGCGTCGCGGGCGCAGGCGCGCGCCGCCGAAGCGCAGCGCAAGGCGCAAAAGATCAGCGACCGCCAGCAAGCGCAAGCGGCCCGGCGCCAGCCGGCGGGTCCCGCTTCGGCGTGGCGCGGCTGGTTCGACGGCTCCGCGCACCCGAATCCGGGCAAGCTGGGCATCGGCGCCCTGCTGCTGGGGCCGAATGGCGAACGCATTGAAGTGAGCGAGGCGGCCGGCTATGGCAACAGCAGCGAAGCGGAATATGCGGCCCTGACGGCCGTGCTGCAGGCGGCACTCGGCGTGCGTCCGCCACCCATGCAGCTGCTGCTGTACGGCGACAGCCAGGTGGTGATCAACGATGTATTGGGAACGACGGCGGCAGGCGCCAGGGGACTGGAAACGCAGAGGGCCACCGTAGTGGCCCTGCTGGAACAATTACACGATGTAACGCTATGCTGGCTGCCGCGCCACCGCAATGGCGAGGCGGACCGGCTGTCGCAGCTGGCGATCGCCGGCTGGGTGGAGGACGATCCTCCACCCCTTGCCATTTAGGCGGCGCGGCCGATCTGCAATGGCTCTTGCGGCGCCTTGGCCGCCGGGCGCTTGCCGCCGCTCACCGCCTTCAAGCCGCCGGCGCCGGCCTGCTGGCCAGTCAATTTGAACACGCTGACCACTTGCGCCAGGTTGTGCGCCTGGTGCTGCATCGATTCGGCGGCGGCCGCCGACTCTTCCACCAGTGCCGCATTTTGCTGCGTGACGGCATCCATCTGGCCGATGGCCCGGTTGATCTCGTCGATGCCCACGCTTTGCTCGCTGCTCGCTGCCGTGATTTCCGTGATGATGTCGCTCACGCGCTGCACGCTGTCGACGATGTCGTTCATGGTCGAACCGGCTTGCGCCACCAGCATGCTGCCCGCGTTGACTTGTTCCACGGACGCGCCGATCAGGGTCTTGATTTCCTTCGCCGCCGAAGCGGAACGCTGGGCCAGGTTGCGTACTTCGGACGCCACGACGGCAAAGCCGCGGCCCTGCTCGCCCGCGCGCGCCGCTTCCACGGCAGCATTCAGGGCCAGGATATTTGTCTGGAACGCGATGCCGTCGATGACACTGATGATGTCGACGATCTTGTTCGACGAGGCATTGATCGATTCCATCGTGCCCACCACTTGCGCCACCACTTCGCCGCCCTTGACGGCCACCTGCGCCGCCGAAGCTGCCAACTGGTTCGCCTGGCGCGCATTGTCCGCATTCTGTTTCACGGTGCTGGTCAGCTCTTCCATCGACGACGCCGTCTCTTCCAGGGAACCGGCCTGCTCTTCCGTGCGGGAAGACAGGTCCTGGTTGCCGGCTGCAATTTCCGTCGACGAGGTCGCGATGCTGTCCGTGCCCGTGCGCACTTCGCTGACGATGTTGAGCAGGCTCGTGTTCATGTCCTTCAGGGCCAGCAGCAGTTGCCCCGTTTCATCCTTGGCGCTGGCGTCGATCTGCGCCGTCAAGTCGCCATCGGCCACCTTGCGGGCGATCTCCACGGCCGTGCGCAGGGGGCGCACGATGCCTGTCGTCAACAGCCAGGCGCAGACGACGCCAAAGCCCAGCGCCAGGGTGGCCAGGGTCAGCAGCAGGTTGCGGCTGGTCTTGGCGACTTCATCGATTTCGCGCGCCGTGGCGTCGATGCTGGCGCGCTGGTGCTGCAGCATGTCATTGACCACTTTCAGGTATTTGGTCGAACCGGGCACGAAGACGCCCTGGAACGCCTTCTCTGCCTCCGCTTCCTGCCCATCCGCCTTCAGCTTCGACACTTGCGCGCGCGAATCGAGGTAGACCTTGCGCTGCTCGCTCACCAGGCGGAACAGTTCCTTTTCTTCCGGGCTGGAAATCAGCGCTTCGATTTTCTTTTGCAGCTCGCCCGATACCACGGACGACTGTTTCGCTTCTTCCGCGAAATACGCGCCCAGGGTCGTGTCGCTGCTGCGCGCAATGGCCGTGGTGCGGCGCACGCCACTGTCGATCTTCGCATACCAGTCGGAAATATAGCGCTCCTTGGCCAGCGGCAGTTCCATCATGCTGCGCGTGGCCATGGCCACGTCATGCAGACGCCACACGCTGATGCCCGTGATCAGCATGGAAAACAGCAAAATCACGGCAAAACCCAGGCCGAGGCGCACACCAATACTGACGTTTCTTAACAAATTCATGTGAATATCCTAAAAAAGCGGAACCAGACTATATAAAAAGGGAACAGCGAAGGGGGGACAGCGGCTGCCCGCGGCAGCCGCGGCAGCATCAGCGGGTGCCGCGGCAGCATCAGCGGGTGCCGATGCGCAAGGCAGTGTGCGGCGCTGCCGGGCGTTTCTGCGCCGGCTTTACGCCATGCACGCCGCCGGCGCCGGCCTGCTGGCCATTGAGTTTGAAGACGCTGACCACTTGCGCCAGGTTGTGCGCCTGGTGCTGCATCGATTCGGCAGCCGCCGCCGACTCTTCCACCAGCGCCGCATTTTGCTGCGTGACGGCATCCATCTGGCCGATAGCCCGGTTGATCTCGTCGATGCCCACGCTTTGCTCGCTGCTGGCCGCCGTGATTTCCGTGATGATGTCGCTCACGCGCTGCACGCTGTCGACGATGTCGTTCATGGTCGAACCGGCTTGGGCCACCAGCATGCTGCCCGCGTTGACCTGTTCGACCGAGGCGCCGATCAGGGTCTTGATTTCCTTCGCCGCGGAAGCGGAACGCTGGGCCAGGTTGCGCACTTCGGACGCCACCACGGCAAAGCCGCGGCCCTGCTCGCCCGCGCGCGCCGCTTCCACGGCCGCATTCAGGGCCAGGATATTCGTCTGGAAGGCGATGCCGTCGATCACACTGATGATGTCGACGATCTTGTTCGACGAGGCATTGATCGATTCCATCGTGCCCACCACCTGCGCCACCACTTCGCCGCCCTTGACGGCTACTTGCGCCGCCGAAGCCGCCAACTGGTTCGCCTGGCGCGCATTGTCCGCATTCTGTTTCACGGTACTGGTCAGCTCTTCCATCGACGACGCCGTTTCTTCCAGCGAACCGGCCTGCTCTTCCGTACGGGAAGACAGGTCCTGATTACCGGCTGCAATCTGCGTCGACGAGGTCGCGATGCTGTCCGTGCCGCTGCGCACTTCGCCGACGATGTTGAGCAGGCTCGTGTTCATGTCCTTCAGGGCCAGCAGCAGTTGCCCCGTTTCATCCCTGGCGCTGGCATCGATCTGCGCCGTCAGGTCGCCATCGGCCACCTTGCGGGCGATCTCCACGGCCGTGCGCAGGGGGCGCACGATGCCCGTCGTCAAGACCCAGGCGCAGACGACGCCAAAGGCCAGCGCCAGCGCCGCCAGCACCAGCATCAGGTTGCGGCTGGTGTTGGCGACGGCGTCGATCTCGCGCGCCGTCGTGTCGATCGTGGCGCGCTGGTGCTCCAGCAAGTCCGAGACCATCTTCTGGTACTTGGCGGCGGCCGGCACGAAGGTCTTTTCAAACACCTCGTTGGCCGCGTCGACCTGCGATTCGCCCTTCAGCTTGTAGACCTGGTCGCGCGAGCCGATGTACACCTTGCGCTGTTCCAGCAAGCCCGCGAACATGGCTTTTTCCTCGGGCTTGTCGATCAAGGCCTCGATCTTCTTTTGCAGCTCGGCCGAGCTGGCCGACGAGACTTTCGATTCTTCGGCGAAATAACCGCTGAGCGAGGTATCGCTGCTGCGGGCAATCGCGATGGTGCGGCGCACGGCGCTGTCGATGCGTCCATACCAGTCGGAAATATAGCGTTCCTTGGCCAGCGGCTGCTCCATCATGACGCGCGTGGCGCTGGCCACGTCGTGCAGGCGCCAGACGCTGATGCCCGTAATGAGCATGGAAAACAGCAAAATCACGGCAAAACCGAGTCCCAGGCGGACACCGATGCTGACGTTGCGTAATACATTCATGTGACTATCCTAAAAACCCGGATGCCGGCGTGGCGGCCGGCCGGCGCTCCCGCTCTGGGCGGGCGCTGGCTGGCTGACGTGGCGAAACGGGCGTAAAAAGTGAAACTGAAGTGAAACTGGCGCACGGTTCGGCTGAACCGTGCGCCAGGAAATGCGCTAGCGTGCGCCTTGCAGAAAAAGCAAACAATGCTTGGGGTCAATTGTTCCCTACAAACATGACCTAACTGACCTTCAGCAAGAATTTAGGCAGCCAGTTTTTCAATCAAACCCATGTCGGCGCTGGACATCAGCTGGTCGATATCGACGAGGATCAGCATGCGCTCGTCGATGGTGCCCAGGCCGATCACGTATTCCGTGTTGATCGAGCGGCCCATGTCCGGCGCCGGCTTGATCTGTTCCGGCAGCAAGGTGGTGACGTCGGAGACGCGGTCGACGACCATGCCCACCACGCGGTTGCCGATATTGAGGATGATGACGACGGTAAACTGGTCGTAGCTGGGAGTGCCCAGGTTGAACTTGATGCGCATGTCGACGATCGGCACGATGATGCCGCGCAGGTTGACCACGCCCTTGACGAACTCGGGCGCGTTGGCGATGCGGGTCGGCGTTTCATAGCTGCGGATTTCGCTGACTTTCTGGATGTCGATGCCATACTCTTCCTGGCCCAGGGTAAAAGCCAGGTATTCGGCAGCCTTGGCAACGGTTGCGCCAGCGTCGCTGGAAATGGTGTTCATGATAATCCTTTAGGAATGTCGCAGGACGCGCCTCTCACCGGCCTTTGGGCGCCCATATGGAATTTATTAAATAATGCACTGAAATTGCAATGCGGCAATGTTACCGCATGTAAATTTTCAGTGCACTAAAAAAGAGCATCGTTCTTTCCGCGAGATCACGATTACCTGACTTTGTCGCAAAAGCATCACGCCTGGATACCAGCCGCTATTGTGTCGCTATTGTGCCGCCTTCGCCCCGCCATCCTCTTCCGACGGCAGATTGAACGACACTGTATAGACAAAATCCATGGTGCAAGGCACACCGCTGCACAGTCCCGGCTTGTAGCGCTGCTTGATCGCGGCAGCTGCGGCAAAGTTCGCCATCTTGTCGTCCGGCGATTCGAAGATGGCCACTTCCTTGCCCTCCCCCTTGCTGTTGACCTGCACCGCCAGCACCAGCTTGCCCCGTACTTGCAAGATGCGCTGTGCCGCATACACCTCGCGCAGGAACGGCTCCAGGCCCTTGATCGGATAAGGAGGCTCGTCCGCGGCCGGCAAACCCTCGTACTGGTCTCGCACGCTCAGCTTCTGTTCCTCGGTCAATTGCGCATAGCTGTAATTCACGGGAATGCTGCCCTTGACACCCTTGCGCTTGATGATGGTGCCTGTCTCCGCCATATCCTCGCTCAAGGTATAGCGGGGAGCCTCCTGGGCCCAGGAAGCTGCGTGGCCGCAGGCAAGAAACAAACCGGCTATCAGCCAATAACGGGGCATTGATTATCCTTTGCAATGTGGAATTATTATTTTTCAAAAATATCTGATAGGCAATAAAATACCAAGGCGCGCATTCTGCTTAGAAGTAAATAAAAAAGCAAGTGCCTAAAGCAATGGATGCATGCGCGGCGGCGTTTTATGCCACACTGGCGGCCCCTGCTTTTTACGACTGTGAACATGCATTCTTTGCTTTCCCAATGGCAACCACGCCTGCTGGCGCTGGCCACGGCCGGCCTGGGCGACGACAGCGCCCACGACATCAACCACCTGCAGCGCGTCTGGCGCAATGCCAGTGTCCTGCTGCAAGAGCATGCGCAGGCCGACGCCCTCACCGTGATGGCCGCCTGCTACCTGCACGATCTGGTGAACTTGCCGAAAAACCATCCCGAGCGCCACCTGGCTTCGCGCCAGGCGGCAGCGCTGGCGTGCCGCCAGCTGGCGGAGCTGGATTTCCCGGCAGAAAAACTGGCCGGCGTGGCCCACGCCATCGAGACGCACAGTTTTTCCGCCGATCTGCCGCCGCACACGCTCGAAGCGCAGATCGTGCAGGATGCCGACCGCATCGACGCGCTGGGCGCCGTGGGACTGGCGCGGTTGTTCTATACGGCGGCGCGCATGGACAGCGCGCTGGCCCATGGCACGGACCCGCTGGCCCGGCATCGCGAACTGAATGACAAGGCGTACGCGCTCGACCATATCGTCACCAAGCTGGACAAACTGCCCGGCAAGATGCAGACGGCGGCGGGCCGCAGGCTGGCCGAACAGCGGCTGGCCGTGCTGACGGATTTCCGCGCCGCCTTTGCCCAGGAATGGGGAATTGCCGGCTAGCATGGGTGGCGATAGCCAGCACCGCCCATGCTGTCTATAATACAAGGCTCAGCTATCACGCCGTGGCGTCGGCAGGAATCTGCAACGCGCCGGCGCAACGCCAACAACTGAACTCCGCACGCCGCACGGCGGCGCGGAGTGCGCGCCGAAAGCATGCATGTCCGATAAAACCAGCCCCGACAGCCAATCACCGTCGTCCCCCGCCGCGCCCGCGCGTGCCGACAACCTCAATTTCATCCTCGTCTGCGTCTTCATCGACATGCTGGGCATCGGCCTCGTGGTGCCCGTGCTGCCCATCCTGATCGGCGACTTTGTCAGCGGCAAGGATCAGCAAGCATTCTGGTACGGCATCATGGCGGCCGTCTTCGGCTTGCTGCAATTCATCTTCATGCCCATGCTGGGCGCCATCAGCGACCGCGTGGGACGCCGTCCCGTGCTGCTGTACTCGATGGCCGGCATGGGCATCAACTTTCTCGCCACGGGCTGGGCGCCCAACCTGGCCTGCCTGTTCATCGGCCGCATCATCGGCGGCGTCTCGTCGGCCAGCATGTCGGTGGCGTCCGCCTATGCTTCCGACATTTCCACACCCGACAACCGCGCCAAGAGTTTCGGCAAGATCGGCGCCGCCTTCGGCCTGGGCTTCATTTGCGGCCCCATGCTGGGCGGCCTGCTGGGCGAGGTCAATCTGCACCTGCCGTTTTACGTGGCGGCGGGCCTGTCGGCGGCCAATTTCATCTACGGCTATTTCTTCGTGCCCGAGTCGCTGCAGCCGGGTCCGCGCGCGCCGTTCACCCTGGCCCGCATCAATCCGTTTGCCGCCCTGCTCAAGCTGGTGCGCCGCGTGGACATCCGCGGCCTCGTGCTGGCCTTCGGCCTGATGACGTTTGCGCAAATGATGCTCAACACCACCTGGGTGCTGTACACGCATTTCCGCTTCGACTGGACGCCGCGCCAGAACGGCATCGCCCTGTTCTGCGTGGGCCTGTGCGCGGCCGTGGTGCAGGCGGGCTTGCTGGGCATCCTCATCAAGCGCTTTGGCGAAGTGCGCCTGTCGCTGCTGGGCATGGCCTCGGGCGCCCTCACCTACCTGCTGTACGGCCTGGCCACGCAGGGCTGGATGATGTATGCGCTGATCCTGTGCAACCTGCTGGCCTTTGCTGCGGGCCCGGCCCTGCAAGGCATCATCTCGAAGGCGTCCGGCGCCGGCGAACAGGGAGAACTGATGGGCTCGCTGCAATCGATCAGCAGCCTGGGCATCATCATCATGCCTTTGCTGGGCAGCATGATCCTCGGTGAAGTGAGCCATTTGCCGCCCCAGGACTGGCGCATCGGCAGCACCTTCTATCTGTGCGCCATCATGCAAACCCTGGGCATCGTGGTGGCCTGGCGCTACTTCAAGGCACAAAGCGCGGCAAGACTTGTGGTTTCCACCACAAAGTAGTCAGCAGGATAATATTGCATTTGGGAAATAAATAGGCGAGAATGGGATAATCAACCGCGCGTTACCGACGCCCGGCATTCGATGGTGAGCAAGGATGGGTATGACTGACTTTTATTTCAGCGCCTGGCGCCGAACCGTGGCCGTGCTGGCGCTGGCGCTGCCGTCGCTGGCCGGTGCGCAATGCTCGCGCGACATCCAGGTGCCCGTCTCGGCCATCGGCGCCAGCGTGGTGGTCAATGGCGCCAGCATCGGCGGCATCTATCCCGACCTGCTGCGCAGCATGGGCACGCGCCTGGGCTGCAATTTCATCTTCACGGCCGTGCCGCGCGCCCGCCTGGAAGCGATGTTCGAGGCGGGCAAGGCCGACTTGCTGATGCCGGCCAGCAGCACCTTGCGGCGCGACCAGCATGGCCTGTTCATCCCCATGTTGGGCAGCCGCCCCCTGCTGATCTCGCTGCAGGGCGCGCGCGCGCCCATCAACACCATGCAGGAACTGATCGAGCGGCGCGAACTGCGCGTGGCGCTGGTGCGCGGCTACGACTATGGCGCACCGTACCAGGCGCTGGCAAAAGAGCTGAGCAGCCAGGGACGCCTGTTCTACGAAGTCGATGCGCTGTCCGTGGCGCGCCTGATGCAAAGCGGCTTCATCGACGCCACCATCATGGCGCCCACCATCCTGGCCGGCGTGGCGCAAAACGATGCGCGCGTGTATGGCCTGGCCGACCGCCTGCGCCTGGAAGCGCTGCCGGAATTACCGTGGGGCATGAGCGGCATCTACCTGTCGCGCAAGTCGCTGACGGCCGAAGACCAGGCGACCTTGCGCGACCTGCTGGAAAAGACGGGCCGCTCGGGCTCCCTGATGGACGCCTTCCAGCGTCATCACCGCCAGGAACTGCTGTCGCTCAGCATACGCCCCCGCTAAGGCTGGCATGTCCGGTCTTGTCGTCGCCGTCGTCCTGTTTGCCGCCCTCCTGCACGCCAGCTGGAATGCCATCGTCAAGTCGGGCAAGGATACCTTCCTCAGCACGGTGCTGGTGTCCGTGGGCGCCGCCCTGATCTCGCTGGCCGTACTGCCCTTCGTGCCTGCGCCGGCGCCCGCCAGCTGGCCCTACCTGGCCGCCTCGGCCGTGGCGCAGCTGGCCTATTACTCGCTGCTGGCGGCCGCCTACAAGGCGGGCGACATGAGCCACGCCTATCCGCTGATGCGCGGCAGCGCGCCGCTGCTCGTGGCGCTGGCCAGCTGGCCGCTGATCGGCGAACGGCTGTCTTCCATGCAGATGGGCGCCGTCGCCTGCATCTGCGGGGGCATCTTCGGCCTGTATGTTGCCGCGCGCACGCCCGCCATCGGCAGCGTGCCGAGAAACACGGGACGCGCCACCGCCTTTGCGCTGGGCAACGCCTGCGTCATTGCCAGCTATACCCTGATCGACGGTATCGGCGTGCGCCTGTCCGGCGCGCCGGCCGCCTACACGATGTGGATTTTTGTCTTGAACGGCGCGGGACTATTGCTGTGGACGGCATTGCGCCGCCCCGCCGACTTGCTTGCCTATGCGCAAACGCAATGGCGCCTGGCCGCCGTTGGCGGTTTCGGCACCCTGGCTTCGTACGGCCTGGCCCTGTGGGCCATGACACAGGCGCCCGTGGCCGCCATCGCGGCCCTGCGCGAGACGTCGATCCTGTTCGCCATCGCCATCGCCGCCCTGTTCCTGCGCGAAAAAATCAGCCCCCGCCGCTACCTGGCCATCGGCCTGATCGCGGCGGGAGCCATCCTGATGCGAATCGCTTAGCGCGCGTCGAGCGGCGCTATCGGCAACTCGATGGCGCTGGCCGCCCCTGCCGCGTGGTACACGCGCTGCGTCGCCTTTCTATAATGGCCGGGGTCGGCCAGGAAGATGTTCGGCACGTAAATTTGCGGATTGCGGTCGTACAGGGGGAACCAGCTCGACTGCACTTGCACGGCAATGCGGTGGCCGGGCAGGAAGACGTGATTTGCGTTCGGCAAAGCGAAGCGATAGCGCTCCACTTTGCCCGCCGGTATCGGCGTCGGGTGTTCGAAGCTGTCGCGGTAGCGGCCGCGGAAGATATCCATCGCCACGCCCAACTGGTAGCCGCCCATGGCTGGCTGCGACGGCACTTCGTCCGGATACACGTCGATCAGTTTCACCACCCAGTCGGCGTCCGTGCCGCTGGTGGCGGCAAACAGGTTGACCATCGGCGCGCCAGCGATGCGCACGGCCGTCTTCAACGGTTCGGAAACGTAGCTGAGCACGTCCGTGCGGTCCGCATAGCCGCGCTGGTCGCTGACCAGCCATGGCTTCCACACGTCGGCGTCGGTGAGGCGCACGGGACGGACCACGAAAGGCACGGGTTTCGCCGGATCGGCCACGTACTCATCGAACGCCCCTTCAGCCGCATCCGCAGCGCCCGATGGTGCCGCAAAACCCAGCTTGGAACCGTCCTGCAGGTAGATCGGCGTCAGTTTCGTGTCGCACGTCTCGCAAGCCAGCGGCCATTGCTGCAGGCGCTGCCACTGGTTGGTGCCGCTCTGGTACGACACCACGGGCGCCGTGTTCGCGTCCGGCGCGCCATCCTTCAGGTATTGATTGAGGAATGGCTGCATGACCTTTTCGCGGAACTGGCGCGCCGTGTCGCCGTCAAACTTCAGGGCGCCAAGGCTGGAACCGTCATAGTTGACGCCGCTATGGCGCCATGGGCCGATGGCCAGGTAATTGAGGTTGTTGCGCTTGTCGCGCCCCTCCATCGCCGCGTAGGTGGCGTAGGGGCCATAGATGTCTTCCTGGTCCCACTGCCCCACCACGTGCATGGTGGGCACGATCAGCGGGCGCTTGGCCAGGATCTTGTCGAGTGCCTGTTCTTGCCAGTAACTGTCGTAGGCTGGGTGCTCGAACAGTTTTTTCGTGTAGGTCAGCTTGTCGATGCCGAATTTCTTCGCGAAATCGCCGGCCGAGCCGATGCGCAGGTACGCGTCGTACTCGTCATACACGCCCAGCGCGGGCGCCTCAGCGCTGCCGCGGGCGCTCGTCTGCCAGGCCAGGTAGGACAGGCTGGGCATGCGGAAGGCGCCGTTGTGGAACCAGTCGTCGCCGCGCCAGCCATCGACCATGGCACTCATAGGGATGGCCACCTTCAGGGCCGGATGCGGGTCGACCAGGGCCATCAGCACCGTATGGCCTTCATACGAGGAACCCAGCATGCCCACCTTGCCATTCGTTTCCGGCACGTTTTTCACCAGCCAGTCGATCGTGTCCCACGCATCGGTGACGTTGTCCACCTTGGTATGGTTCAAGGGGCCGCGCACGGGGCGCGTCATCACATAATCGCCTTCCGAGCCATGCTTGCCCCGCACGTCCTGGAACACGCGGATGTAGCCGTTCTCGACCAGGGTGTCGTCGCCCTGCGGCAAGGTCGCCAGCATGCTGGGGCTGGCTGCGCGCTGGGCGCGGCGGGCCGCATTGTACGGTGTGCGCGTAAGCATGATGGGCGCTTTCTGGGCGCCTTTCGGCACGACGATCACCGTGTACAGCTTGACGCCGTCGCGCATGGGGATCATCACCACGCGCTTGACGTAATCGTTCAGGTCGGGCATCACCAGCTTGGCGCCGATATCGGGCGTCATGGGCGGCGTTTGCGCCAGCACGGGCGCAGCAAATAGGGAACTGATAACAAGAGCCAGACCGGTGAGCCGGACGGGGGACGAAACGCGCATACTGTTCTCCAATGGATTCATGCCACGCAAAAGTGGCCGAACGGCAATAGTACCCGGAAAGCAAGTCCTGCAGAAGGCCAGCCTCTGACGCGGCGCAGCAGATATATGGGGCCGCAACTTGACAGAACGCGTACGAACTGCAACCATAACGCCATGAAATTTATCCCGTCACAACACGCCTGCTTGAATTGGTGGTCCCGCTCACTCCGCGCGGCCACTGCATAGTGATGTGATCATGATCAACGCCGCCTCGATCGGTGGCGTAACAGGCTTCAGCCTGGATCATCCCCGATGCAGGCGGCTCGAAAGGAAACTTGATGAGCTTGCCGAACACCCCCGATACTCCCGACACCGATAACACCCCGGCCGCGCCCCTGTCGGCTGCCGCCATCGCTTCGCAATCCGTGATCCTGACGGGCGACCGCCCCACCGGTCCCTTGCACCTGGGCCACTTCGTCGGCAGCCTGCGCGACCGCGTCGCCTACCAGAACAGCTACAAGCAATTCATCATGCTGGCCGATGCGCAAGCGCTGACGGACAATATGGACGACATCGACAAGGTGCACCGCAACGTCGTTGAAGTGGCGCTCGACTACCTGGCCGTCGGCATTGACCCGACGAAAACGACCGTGTTCATCCAGTCGCAGATCCCGGAACTGGCCGAGCTGACCTTTTACTACCTGAACATCGTCACCGTGGCGCGCCTCGAGCGCAACCCCACCGTCAAGGAAGAAATCCGCCTGCGCGGCTTCGAGCGCGACATCCCGGCCGGCTTCCTCACCTACCCGGCCAGCCAGGCGGCCGACATCACGGCCTTCAAGGCGGGCGTGGTGCCCGTGGGCGAAGACCAGATTCCGATGATCGAGCAAACGAATGAAATCGTGCGCCGCTTCAACCGCATGTACAACCGCGAAGTGCTGATGGAATGCAAGGCGCTGGTGCCGGACATCGGCCGCCTGCCCGGCATCGACGGCAAGGCGAAGATGAGCAAGTCGCTGGGCAACACCATCAACCTGGGCGCAACGCCGGCGGAAATCACGGCTGCCGTGAAAAAAGTGTACACGGACCCGCTGCACCTGCGCGTGGAAGACCCGGGCCACTTGGAAGGCAACGTGGCCTTCACCTACCTGGACGCCTTCGATCCGGAAAAAGCGGCGCTGGCCGAGATGAAAGCCCACTACGTGCGGGGCGGCCTGGGCGACAGCATCGTCAAGAAGCGCCTGGACGTGGTCTTGCAGGAATTGCTGGCGCCGATCCGCGCCCGCCGCGAAGAGTTCGCCAAGGACAAGGGCCAGGTCATCCAGATGCTGAAGGAAGGCACGTTCAAGGCCCGCGAAGTGGCGGCCCGCACGGCCGATGAAGTCAAGTCGGCGCTGGGTCTCAACTATTTCTGACCACCGCTAGCAATAGCAAACTGATGCGCCCTGCCGGAGTCGGGTAGAATCCCGTCTCCGCCAGGGCTATTTTTTTGCCTAACCCAACAGCAAAGTCCGGGGTCGAACCCTTAGGGTCCGCCCCCGGCACTTGACTTAGGGTCACCATATATTGAAACGTAGCTAATGACCGACTCCGCTATCGAACAGCTGCTGCAGCAGCATTTTTCCATCGATGCGCTGCAACAGGCGCCCGCGCCCCTGCAGCAGGCGCTGCGCATGCTGGGCGGCTGGCTGGCTGCCGAGCGCGCCGAGCCGTATCCGCACACGCCGTATGCGGAACTGCTGACGCAACTGGCCGACACCAGCCTGCCCGCGCACGGCATGCCCGTGGCGGATTTCCTGCAGGAGCTCGACACCACCGTGCTGGCCAATACGGCCCAGCTGAACCATCCCCAATACATTGGCCACATGACGCAGGCCCTGCCCTGGATCAGCGTGCTGGCCGAAGCGTTTACGGCCACCCTGAACCAGAACCAGGTCAAGATCGAGACGGCCTATGTGTCGACCCTGATCGAAAAGCAGATCCTGGGCTGGCTGCACCGCCAGGTCTACCAGCAGGCCGACAGCGTCTACACGCAGGCGATGGCCGCCACCAGCGGCGCGCTGGGCAATGTCGTCAATGGCGGCACCATGGGCAATTTGACGGCCCTGGCCGTGGCGCTGGAAAGCCAATTGCCCGGCACGCGCAAGCGGGGCCTGTTTGCCGCCATGCAGGATGCCGGCCACGCGGGACTGGCCGTGATCGGCTCGGCCCGCAGCCATTATTCCGTGAAAAAGGCGCTGGCGACCCTGGGCCTCGGTGAAAACGCCCTGCACCTGGTGGCCGTCGACCGCGACAACCGCATCGACGTCGCCGCGCTGGAAGCCACGATTGCCGACTTGAAATCGCGCAATATCAAGGTCGTCGCCATGATCGGCATTGCCGGCACGACGGAAACGGGCGCCATCGACCCGCTGGCCGCCATGGCGGCCATTGCGGCTCGCGAAGGCATCTGGTTCCATGTGGATGCGGCCTGGGGCGGCGCCCTGCTGATCGCGGAACAGTACCGCGCGCTGTACGACGGCATTGCCCTGGCCGACTCCGTCGTCATCGACGGGCATAAACTGCTGTGGGTACCGATGGCGCAAAGCATGGTGCTGTTCAAGGACAGCGCCAGCCTGAACCTGCTGAAACACAACGCCAACTACATCTTGCGCGACAACTCGGGCGACCTGGGCCAGACCTCGCTGGAAGGCTCGCGCCGCTTCGACGCCCTGAAACTGTGGACCTCGTTCAAGGTGCTGGGCGTGTCCGGCTACACCACCTTGCTGCAACAGGCGGCCACCCTGTCCGGCCAGTTGCAGGACTTGCTGGCAGACCAGCAGGATTTCGAACTGCTCACGCGCTCGGACACCTTCATCCTCACCTACCGCTACGTGCCTGCGCATTTGCGCCAGCGCATGGAGGCCTTGCTGGCTGGCGGCCAGCTGGACGTGGCAACGGAGCTGAACAAGCAGCTGAACACGCTCAACGCCAAGCTGCAAAACCGGCAAAAGGCGCAGGGCCACAGCTTTGTGTCGCGCACGGTGCTCGAATCGACGCGCTACCCTGGCCCCACCAACGTGCTGCGCGTGGTCATGACCAATGTCAAGACGCGCCCCCACCACCTGCGCGCCATCCTGGCCGAACAGCGGGCCATCGGCCAGGCGCTGGTAGCCGAACTGGGCTTATAAAAGGCTGTTGTTAAAATTCAATAGTGTCCATCACCCGGCAGTGCTAGAATTTCCACCGGAGATGGCATTCCTCCCACGCAACTCTGCGTGAACCGCCCTCGGGCTGATGATGCCTGCACACTTTCCTGGATAGCCGGAAAGTTGCAGGCATGCGCCCGGCGCCAATGCAGCTTCCGCCACCTGTCCAGGTTCGGCCCACACCAGACGACTGGACACGCATGATGACCCGCCTCACCGCCCTCACCGATCTATTGCTGCATCTGCTGAAATGGCTGCTGCTCGCCTTTGCCGTGGCCGTCCTGGCCGGCACGGCCTCGGCCGGCTTCCTGTTCGCCCTCGACTGGGCAACCACGACCCGCCTGGCGCATGCCTGGCTGATCTGGCTGCTGCCCGTGGCGGGCTTTGCCGTCGGCTGGCTGTATTTACGCTACGGCAATAGCGTGGAAGGGGGCGCGAACCTGCTGATCGATGAAATCCACGATCCGAAAAAAACCATCCCCCTGCGCATGGCGCCGCTGGTGCTGGGCGCCACCGTCGTCTCGCACCTGTTCGGCGCCTCCGTCGGGCGCGAAGGCACGGCCGTGCAGATGGGCGGCGCGCTGGCGGACCAGCTGACCAAACTATTCCGCCTGGACAATGAAGACCGCCGCATCATCCTGATGGCCGGCATCAGCGCCGGCTTCGCTTCCGTTTTCGGCACGCCGCTGGCGGGCGCCATTTTCGGCCTGGAAGTGCTGGCCATCGGCCGCCTGCGCTACGAAGCCATGCTGCCCTGCCTGGCTGCTGCCGTCATCGCCGACCAGGTGGGCTTGCTGTGGGGCGTGCAGCATGTGCATTACGCCGTACCCGGCATTCCCGCCATTTCCGCCATTTCCGCCTGGACCCTGGGCGCCATGGTGATCGCCGGCGTGCTGTTCGGCGTGACGGGTAAACTGTTTGCGCAAGCCACGCACGGCTTGAGCGGACTGATGAAGCGCTGGATCGCCTACCCTCCCCTGCGTCCGCTGGCGGGCGGCCTCGTCGTCGCCCTCGCCGTGTGGCTGCTGGGCACGAATCGCTACATCGGCCTGGGCATCCCCACCATCGTCGATGCCCTGAAGGAGCCGCTGCCCGCCTGGGATTTCCTGGGCAAGATGGCGTTTACCATCGTCTCGCTGGGCACCGGTTTCAAGGGCGGCGAAGTGACGCCATTGTTCTTCATCGGCGCGACCCTGGGCAATGCGCTGGGACCGCTGCTGCACCAGCCCGCTGTCCTGCTGGCCGCCATCGGCTTCGTTGCCGTATTTGCGGGCGCGGCCAACACGCCCATCGCCTCGACCCTGATGGCCATGGAACTGTTCGGCGCCGAGATCGGCGTGTATGCGGCCATCGCCTGCGTGGTGGCCTATTTGTTTTCCGGCCACGCGGGCATTTACCGGGCGCAGCGCAGTGGCCACACCAAGCGCACGCCCCACAAGGAACTAGAGCCATGACCCAGAATATCTACGACAACGACGCCTTCTTCACGGCCTACAGCCAGCTGCCCCGCTCCGTGGGCGGGCTCGGCAGCGCACCCGAATGGCCGGCCTTGCGCGCCTTGCTGCCTGCGCTACACGGCAAGAACGTGCTGGACCTGGGCTGCGGCTATGGCTGGTTCTGCCGCTGGGCTGCGGAAGCGGGTGCGTCCCGGGTGCTGGGCGTGGACGTGTCGGAAAAGATGCTGGCGCAGGCGCGCGGCATGGGCGAACACCCGGCCGTCAGCTATGCCAGGATGGACCTGGAACAGCTTGCCGTGGTGCCAGCGGCCTACGACCTCGTCTACAGCTCGCTGGCATTCCACTACATCGACAATTTCGCGGCCTTGCTGGCCGCCATCCGTCATGGCTTGAAACGGGACGGCAAGCTGGTGTTTTCCATCGAGCACCCGATCTTCATGGCACCGCGCCAGCCCGGCTGGCTGACGGATGCGCAAGGCCGCAAGCGCTGGCCCGTCGACAGTTACCAGCAGCAAGGCCCCCGCGTATCGGACTGGCTGGCGCCCGGCGTGATCAAGCAGCACCGCACCATGGGCACGACCATCAATGCACTGCTGCAAGCGGGTTTCCAGCTGGAGCACGTGGAGGAATGGGGTCCCAGCGATGAACAGGTCGCCCTGCAGCCGGCGCTGGCGGAAGAACGCGAACGGCCGATGCTGCTGCTCATCGGCTGCGGCCTGGCGTAGTCCCCCTCAGCTGGCCACGTTGCGGGTAAAGCGCAAGGTGGATGGACCAGCGTTGACATAGCTGTACGCTTGCGCGCTGCTGAACACGAAAAAATCGCCCGTGGCCAGCCGTTTCGTTTCGGCCGCCAACTCCAGCTGCAACTCGCCTTCCAGCACATAGAGCATTTCGCTGAAGCCGGCCGGGTCCGCTTGCGCATCGTAGCGTTCGCCCGGCGCCAGGGTCCACGACCACAGTTCCACCTGCCGGCTGGCGGGCGCGGCACCGAGCAGCACGGCCTGGCTGGCCTGCGACTCGCTTTGCCACATCAGCACGCGCAAGCTGTCATGCGGCTGCCGCGGCGGCTGCACCAGGTCGACAAAGGCCACGTTCAAGGCGGCGGCCACATGGTCGAGGTTGGCCAGGCTGATGTTGGTGCCGCCCGCTTCCACGCCATTGACCATGCGCCGGCTCAGGCCCGACTTGCGGGCCAGCTCGTCCTGGCTGATACCGGCGGCCAGGCGCAAGCGCCGCAGATTTTTGGCCAGGTGTTCCAGCACGCCACCGGCCTCGGCTTGACTGCGCAATATATTGCTCCTATTATGATGGGAAATATTTTGCTCATAGCATAGCCCCCCATGAAAACACACGCAAGTCCCCCGCCCGCCCTCGGCCTGCCCGAACTGGCCCTGATCGCCATCACCTTCATCTGGGGCGGCACTTTTCTTGTCGTGCAACATGCCGTGACGGTCAGCGGTCCGCTGGCCTTCGTGGCGGCCCGCTTTGCCGTGGCCGCCAGCATCGGCGCCCTGATCTGCCGGCGCCAGCTACTCAAGCTGAGCAAGGCCGAGTTATTCACGGGCATGGCCATCGGCGTGAGCATCTTTGGCGGCTACGCGCTGCAAACCTATGGCTTGATGCATATCACCAGCAGCAAGTCGGCCTTCATCACGGCCTTCTATGTGCCCATCGTGCCGCTGGTGCAATGGCTGGTGTTCAAGCAGCGGCCCCGCCCTGCCGTATGGGCGGCCGTGGCGCTGGCTTTCGTGGGATTGGTACTGTTGACGGGCACGGATGGCTTGAGCATGGCATTTGGCACCGGCGAGCTGATCACGGCCGTGGGCGCCATCGCCATCGCCCTGGAAATCATCCTGATCAGCCGCGTCTCGCCGCAGCTGAACATCCTGCGCGTGACCATCGTGCAGCTGGCCACGGCATCGCTGATCGCCGTGCTGCTGATGCCCGTGATGGGCGAAGCGCCGCCGGCCCTCAGCCGGACCTTCATCCTCAGCGTGCTGGCGCTGGGCTGCGCCAGCGCGCTGATTCAATATGTGATGAACTGGGCGCAAAAGCGCATTTCCGCGACGAAGGCCACCTTGATCTACGCGGGCGAACCCGTGTGGGCAGGCGTCATCGGACGCATCGCCGGCGAGCGCCTGCCGGCACTGGCCATCGTGGGCGCGGTCCTGATCATTGGCGCGGGCATCCTCAGCGAGTGGCGGCCGAAAAAGGCACGCGGCGCGGCCGAGGCCCTGCAGCCATAGGGCGATTGCGCAACATCAGACCGACACCCTGGCCTTCAGCCCAGCCCCATCTCTTCTGGCCAGTCGGGAAAGCCCAGCGCGTGGGCGGCCCGTACCAGACTGGCTTGCTCTTCCACACTGGCATGCCGCAATTCGGCGGCGATCGATTCCAATGCGGCAATGTCGGTATCGGGATCACTTTCCTCCTGGCCTTCGATGTAGGTGGTGGCGAGTATCAGGGCGCGGGCGAGGGTATCGATATGCTGCTCCAGTAGTGATTCAAGAATGATGCTTCAATCGGCCGCGCGCCGCAGCGCCGCATCGCCATGCAGGGCAAACGGCACGGCCCTGGCCCAGCGGTTCGAGGACAGCGAGAACGTCAACGCGCGCACCTGGTGATACCAGCCGGCAGGCACGTACAGCATGTCGCCCGGCTCGACGATGCATTCGATCATGCTGGCCTGGCGCGCCAGCGGGAAACGCTCGAAATCGGGCGCTTCCGGGTCGAAGGGCGAGCCGAACAGGATGGCGTTCGCCTCGCTGGGATACAGGAAGGCGTCGTGGTGCGGCGGCGACAGGATGATGCGCTTGCGGCCCCACACTTGCGCAAAGATATTGTCGTCGTAATCGCAATGCAAAGGCGTGACCGTGCCGGCCGGCCCCACCCAGAAACGCGGCGGCCCCATCTTGTCGAAGTAGGTGGGCCAGTGGCACAGGCGGTTCAATTCGCGCAATTCCAGGTTGCCCAGATAGGGCGGCAATGCATGGCTCCCCTCTTCCACCAGGTCCAGGTATTGCCCCATCGACATGTCCTGCATGGCGCGGTCCGGCGCAAATGCCGTGTTGATGTAGTCGCCCACCCGCGCGCGCACGGGCACGTGGCTGAACTGTTCACGCAAGACCTCGGGCCCCAGCGCAGACAGGGGCCAGCGCTGCACCAGCCCCCGCATCAGGAAGGGCAAGCCTTGCGCGGCGCGCGCGCGAAAGGCGGCGGCGTCCAGCATGCCCAGGCGCGGCACGGCGCTGATGGCCGGCAAGCCGCGCGCTGCCTGCCTGATGGCTACGCGCATGGCGTCGATGGACGTGACGCCGCGCACCTGTGCATCCTTGTGTTCGCGCGCCAGCTTGCGCGCCAGGGCCGCTTCGGGCGAACTGAATTCGGCTGGCGGCCTGGGCGGCAGCGCGCGGGACACGATGGGGCTGGCCGCACGCTGGTGCGGCACTTTCTTTTCTACAGACATAAACCTTCTTTGCGATCGGACGCCGCGCGGCATGGCGCGGCAATGCGCCATTTTAAGCCAGCAAGGCCCGTTTCAGCACCTCGGCCTGCTCTCCCGCCTGACGCGCCTTCTCCGCGTATTCGCCGGCCGTGCCCGGATGCAGCCAGGCCTGGGCCTTGGCGGCCAGGTTCAGGTACAGCTTTTCCTTTTCCTGCAAGGCCCTGACGGCGGCCCAGATGGCGTCTTCCGCCTTGTCATGCTGTAACTCGCCGAGCACGTGCGCCGTGAAACTGTGGCCCGTGTGGCAGCGGAAACGCTGCGGCTGCTGGCCGTGCAATTCCCACAAGGTGCCCTGGCATTCAGGACAGGTGAAAGTGGATGGCGCGGCGATTTTTTCCAGTTGTTCCATGTTCCCCACTCCCCGGGCAAAACGGTTTTCCACGGCGATCCACGGGGGCGCGGGCTGCAAGGGCTGTGTTGCCTTGGGCGCCGCCGGCTTGCCGCTGGCCAGCGCCAACAGGGCTGGGCCGATCTCGGCGGCTGGCAGGCGCCAGTCCACCTCGACATGGTCGATCGCGCTTTGCGGCATCGACGGCGCCGCCGCGTCCTGCGGTTCCTGCACCAGCGCCTTGCCGCCGCAAGCCTTGATGGCCTGCAAGCCCGCCGTGCCATCGTCGAGGTAGCCGCTGAGGATCACGCCCACCACTTTCGGTCCGAAAGCGGCGGCGGCACTGCGGAACAGGGGATCGATGGCGGGACGCGTATGGTTTTCCTTGGGACCACGGGTCAGTTCGACCATCGCCCGGCCGGCCAGGTTGGCAACGAGCATGTGCCGGTCCGGCGGCGCCAGCAGGATGCGCCCGGCATGCACGGGTTCGCGCTCTTCGGCAAAGCGCACGGGCAAGGCGGCAGTCTTGCCGAGAATGTCGGGCAGCAGGCTCTTGCGCGCCCCCACATGCGCAACCACCAGCACGGGTGCCGGCAGACTGGCAGGCAAGGCGGCAAAGATGGAGGACAGCGCTTCCACGCCGCCGGCGGAAGCACCGATGAGTATCAAGGCCTGCATGCCAGCCCCTTTCGCTTCAGGTCCAGCAGGTATTCTGCTGCGCCCCGCATCGCGATTCCGTGCGCCGTTTAACACAGGACCTCATGAAACCATGACACCCCGCGACGCATCGGCGCCGGAGAAAACCTGGGGAGCGGCAGCGAGTTGTGGCCAAGCAGCGCAACCGTACTTTACGCCGAGCCGGTGAGCATCTCAGGCCGCAAAGCGCGACGCGCAACAGGTTTGCTCGGGCGTCCTCAGACAGGCGTTTTGAAGATGGGATCGACGATGAACTGCTGCGCCTTGATGCGCAAGGTACGCTCTTCGTCCAGCTCGGCGCGCGTTTCGCCCAGCTCTTCGCGTTCCGCTTCCAGTTCCAGGCGCGCGGCCGCCAGTTCCGTTTCCACGCGCGTCAGGCTTTCCAGCTTCAGCTGGGCCTGGATCAACTCGGCGCGCGCCGCTTCGGCAGCCTCTTCCAGGCGTGGGATGCCTTCGAGCTTGAACTGCGCCTTGGCCAGGTCCATGCGCGCCTGTTCGGCCGCCTCTTCCAGGCGCGGCAAGCCTTCCAGGCGCAGCTGCGCCTTGGCCAGGTCCGTACGTGCCTGGTTCGCTACTTGCCGCTCGCGTTCAAGTTCCTCGCGCAAGGTTTCCAGCTCGCCCGCCTGCAGGTCGAGCAACTCTTGCTGGCGCTCGTTCTCGCTGGCCAGGTCCATCAATTCCTGTTGATTGTCGTTCATCTCGGCTTCATGCGCGCTGTGGCTGGCGCTTAATTCCTGTCCTACATAATCGAGGATGGCTTGCTGCAGCACGGGCGACAGTTCGGCGGCGGCAGCGATCTGGCGCTGCGCGCCCGCCTTGCGGCGCTGCAGCAGCTTGCTGATGGTGCCCAAGCAGGCGCCGTTGCCCAACCGTTCGCGCAAGGCGCGCACCGTGATGGCCTGGCCTTCGCCTGCCATCGCTTCCATTGCCGCATTGATCTGTTCCGCGCTTACTTTTGCCATTGTCGTGTGCTCTTGAATGTTACTCAGGGTCATCTGGGACTATCTTGCCCAGGGGCATCATCTTATGCCAGCGGCGGCAAAGCGTAAAGTATTTCTCAATAGAAATTGCAATTGCACAACGGAACCGTGTGCAAACATGCGGCTTCCGCTGTTTTACTCTTCCAGCAAGCCGTTTTCCGTGAGCATGTCCTGCACCAGTTCCAGCCGCAGCACGGGGTTGTCCTGGCTCAGCAGTAGTTGTTTTTGCATGGCGGTCAGGGACAGCAGCTCGCACCAGCGGTTCGCCACCCAGCCGCACTCGTCGAGCCGGTATGGGGGTTGCAGGGGCATTTGGTCGGGGGGAATCTTCTGCTCCTGCAAGGTGCGTATCAGTGCGCCGAGCGCGTCGGCCACGTTTTGCTGTTCTTGCGGGATGGGAATGGCTTTATCGGCCGGCAAGGTTTCAACCTGCGCCATCCACAAGCCATGCTTGAGCTGTCCGCTGGAGACGATGTGGAAGCGCTGCATGCCCATGCATTTGATTTGCAGCAAGCCAGACAGGGGCGCGGACCAGTCGATGATACGCGCCAGGGTTCCCACGGGCGCCAGGGTTTCCTGCTGGCCCGGCTTGCGCACTTCCGTGCCGTCCAGCAGCTGCACCACGCCGAACGGCTGCTCGCCCATGATGCACTGGCGTATCATGTCCAGATAGCGTACCTCGAAGATCTGCAGGGGCAGATAGCCATCGGGATACAGCACCGTATTGAGCGGGAACAAAGGTATCGAGGTCATAGGCGCATGATGATGGCACGAATGGCATATCCGTGCAGCGCGCCTTGCCCTGCCTGGCCAACTTCCCCGATTACTTGTAGAAGCGGCGCTTCTTGGCTCGCTCGGCCGCTTTCGGCGCCAGCACCTTGACGGTTTTTTTCTGGATGGCGCCGCCGGCGGACGTGCCCGGCACGCGGTGTTCCGCTTCGTAACCGGGCTCTTCGCTGCGTTTGAGGGTTTGGCGCGTCAGCGCTTCCACGGCCGACAGCAGTTCCACCTCGTCGGCGCAGACGAGCGAGATCGCTTCGCCCGAGGCGCCCGCGCGGCCCGTGCGGCCGATGCGGTGGATATAGTCTTCCGCCACGGTGGGCAAGTCGAAATTGACGACGACGGGCAATTGGTCGATGTCCAGGCCACGGGCGGCCACGTCGGTTGCCACCAGCACCTGCACCTCGGCAGATTTGAAGCGGGCCAGCGCGCGCAGCCGGTTCGGCTGGGTCTTGTCGCCGTGAATCGAATCGGCGCGCACGCCCTGCTCCAGCAAGGTATTAACCAATTGCTCGACGCCCTTGCGCGTCTTGACGAAGACCAGGATCTGGCCCCAGCGCTTTTTCTTCATCAGGTGCAGGAACAGTTCCGGCTTGCGTTTCTTGTCGCACACGATCACCGACTGTTTCACGGCCTTGACCGTGCTGTTGCGCGCGCTCACTTCCACCGAGACGGGATCCTTCAGCATGGTCTTGGCCATGGCGCGGATGGCGTCCGAAAAGGTGGCCGAGAACAGCAGGGTCTGGCGCTGCTTGGGCATGGTCATCAGCAGCAGATCGAGTTCGCGCTCGAAGCCCAGGTCCAGCATGCGGTCCGCCTCATCCAGCACCAGGGTCTGCACCTGCTCGAACTTGACGGCGCCCTGCGTCTGCAAGTCCAGCAAGCGGCCCGGCGTGGCCACCAGCACGTCGAGGCCCTTGCGCAATTTGCTGATCTGCGGCTCGATGGGCACGCCGCCATAGGCGACAAAGCTGCGCAGCGGCAAGTTGCCGCCATAGCTGCGGAAACTGGCATAGACTTGCTCGGCCAGTTCGCGCGTGGGCACCAGCACCAGCACGCGCACGCACTGGGGCGCCACCACGCCTTCCAGGGTCAGGCGCTGCAGCAGCGGCACGGCAAAGCCGGCCGTCTTGCCCGTGCCCGTCTGGGCGGCAGCCATCAGGTCGCGCCCGGCCAGCACGGCAGGAATCGCTTGCGCCTGCACGGGCGTGGGCTTGGCATAGCCGAGCTCTTCAAGTTTGCGGACCAGGGGATCGATCAGGCCGAGGGAGGAAAACGTCATGGGGAAAGCAATCTTGGCAAAGTAAAAGGTGGCGCGCACGGACGGGCCGTGCGCGCGATTGCCGAGATTATAGGCCAGCGGGGATGCCGGCCGGGGTTTTCAGCACGAGAGTGCCAAGCAAGCGGCAAGTACGCCGCAAGCAGGCAGCGCCGTCAGAACTTCATTTCCAGGGTGGCGCGCGCCTGGGGCGAGCTGGGCGAAATGCTGTTGCGGATGATCGTGCCGCTGGCGTCCGCATACGTAGTGGTGCTTTCGAAGTCCTGCGCCAGCAGGTTGGACACGGCCAGGCGCAGCTGGTTTTTCGCATCGAATTTCCACAGCGCGTAGATATCGAGGTCGCGCCGCGGCGACGTGTAGGCGCTCTGGCGTTCGGTGATGCGCACGGGGCCGCCATTGCGGAAATTGAAGCTGCCGCCCGTGGTGAGCATGCCATCGGGCGTCTTGTAGTCGAGGCCGAAGTTGCCGCTGACGGGCGTTTGCTGGTCGAGCCTATTATCCGGCCCCGGCACCTGCTCCACCTGCGACCAGTTGCGGCTGACGCTGGCGCGCAAGTCGATGGCGGGCACGGGTGCGGCCAGCACGGCGCGCAGCGGGAACTTTGCTTCCAGTTCCAGTGTCTGCGTATTCGCGCGGCCATCGTTGACGGGCGTGGACACCCAGCGCTCATTGATGAACAGCAAGCCCTGGCGCGTGTAGCCATCGATGCGGCGGGCCGACGCGCGCGCGCTGAGCAAGGCGCCTTCGGCCCAATAGTGTTCGTACGAAGCGTCGATGCCCAGCGCCAGCTCCGGTTTCAGATATGGATTGCCTTCGCGGTCAGGGTCCGTCTGGCTATTGTTGGTCGAGGTATTGCGGCGCGGAATCAGGCTGGACGTGGGCTGCGCCTTGTAGGTGCGCGTCAAGGCCAGGCGCACCTGGTCGCCCTTGGTATCGGGCAACTTCCACAGGGTTTGCAGCAGCGGGCTCCACACGCTGGTGCGCTGATTTACTTCGTCATAGGTGTCGCCCGCGCTGCGCGTATCGATGCCTTCCCAGCGCACGCCCGCATACATGGACCAGCGCGGCGTGAGCTCCCATTCATCCTGCACGTACAGGGCCAGGCGCTTGATGGTGGCGTCGAAGCCTTCATCGCTGTTGACGGGCGGGCGCGCGCCCGACGCGTCCTGGGCCGCTTCGCGCTGCCGGCGCGCTTCCTCGCGCTCCGTGTAGGCGCCATCCCAGCCCATGGACAAGGCATGGCCGGGCAGCAAGGGCGTGGAATACTTGCCGGTCGAGCTGACACCGTTTTCCGTCGCCTTCACGCCCACCTTGCGTTCGAGCGCCAGGCCGCTGCCATCGATAAAGCCCTGCTGCAGGCTGTCGGAGGTATTGCGGGCGGCCGAGCCGCCAATTTTCAGTTCCAGCTTGGCGCCGCCGTCCAGCTTGTGCACCCACGTCAGGTCGCTGCGGCCGAAGGCATTGTGGTTGCTGGAGCTGCCCGTATTGGTGTCGTAATCGGGGCGCAAGCCCAGCGCCGTCTCGGCGCGGCTGAAATTGCGGTGGTTCGAGCGGCCCCCGTTGAAGAAGAATTGCGCCGTCAGGCTGTCGCCGCCGGCCAGCACCCAGTTCAGGCGCGGCGACAGGTTGATGCCTTCCGGACGGCCATCGCCCGTGCCGCTGGTACGGCGCAGCAGGTTTTGCCGGCCGTCGGGCGCGTAGCCCAGTTCCAGTCCGGGATTGTCGTAATGGTAGTCGTAGCGGAACAGCGAGCCGGCCAGCGAATACGAGAAATTGCCGTCGCGGTCGGACAATTGCACGTTGACGCTGGGCGAAAAGCTCACGTCGCTACCCTGCACGCCCAGCTTGAGCTCGCGCTGCGCCGTTTTCACGGCTTTTTTCAGCACCACGTTGATGGTGCCGGCGATCGACTGCGTGCTGTACTCGGCGCTGGCCGCGTGCAAGATCTCGATGCGCTCGATCACGTCGGGCGACAGGGTGTCGAGCGAAAAACCGGCCGGCGCCCGTTCGCCGTTGAGCAATATCTGCGTGTAGCCGCTGCCCAGGCCCCGCATGCGGATTTCGCCGCCCGAGCGTCCGGCCGCGCCGGACACGGTAATGCCGGGCAGGCGCTTGAGCACGTCGGTGACATTGCTGTCGCCATACTTGAGGATTTCCTCGCTGCTCACGATCATCTTGCTGGCCGTATCGTCGCGGCGCGGATCGTAGCCGCTGCCCTTGACTTCGACCTTTTGCATGGCAGGCGCGGCGGCCTTTTCGGCCTTCAGCGGCGCAGAAGGGGCAACAGCGGCAGCATCCGTCTCGGCGGGCGTTTCGGATTGCTGGGCCTGGGCATTCCAGGCAAGTAACACAGCGGAACAAAGTACGGTAAGGCGTAGGCAACGGCGTGGCATCATGACCTGGCTGAAAAAAAGTTGGCTGAATAAAAATGGCTAAAAGCTAAAAAACAGGCCGCCGTATTGTGCTGCAATTTTTTCCGACTGGCACAGTTTCCTGAAAATATTTCCTATGGCAAATTAAATTCGGTGGCAGACTGCGATACGCACCCTTGCATACGGCGCATATCATTGCGCGCCACATCGCCGCTATAATGCGTTTTCATCATTATTCCCATCACCCCGTCAAAGGCTTCCCATCGTGTCTGACCGTCTTGCCGTTTTGCCTCAATATCTGCTGCCCAAGGGAGCGTTGACCAACTTTGCCGGCCGGATCGCCGGTGCCAAGGGCGGCGCCATGACCACACGGTTGATCCGCTGGTTCGTCAGCCGCTACAACGTCAACATGGATGAGGCGCTGGACCCGGACATCACGCACTACGCGAGCTTCAACGACTTTTTCACGCGCGCGCTGCGCCCCGATGCCCGTCCGCTGGCCAAGGCCGACTACGTGTGCCCCGTCGACGGCCGCATCAGCCAGTTCGGCACGATCGACAAGGACCAGATCTTCCAGGCCAAGGGCCACCATTTCAGCACCACGGCCCTGGTGGGCGGCGATGCGGCCCTGGCGGCCCAGTTCGAACACGGCAGCTTCGCCAATCTGTACCTGAGCCCGCGCGACTACCACCGTATCCACATGCCCTGCGATGGCCGCTTGACGCGCATGATTTATGTTCCCGGTGAACTGTTTTCCGTCAACCCGACCACGGCGCGCGGCATTCCCGGCCTGTTCGCCCGCAACGAGCGCGTCGTCTGCGTGTTCGACACGGCCAACGGCCCCTTCGTCATGACCCTGGTGGGCGCCACCATCGTCGGCAGCATGGCCACCGTCTGGCACGGCGTCGTCAACCCGCCCCGCACGGGCCAGGTGCGCGACTGGAGCTACGTCAACGACAACGTGGTGCTCAAGCAAGGCGAAGAGCTGGGCCGCTTCCTGCTGGGTTCCACCGTCGTCATGCTGTTCCCGAAGGACACCGTGGCATTCAATGCCAACTGGCAACCGGCCGGCCCCGTGCAACTGGGCGAAGTCATGGGCAACCTGCCCAAGTAAGACAGCACGACGCGCGCCTATACGGGCGCGTCGGTGCGGTACATCTCTTCCATCAAGTCCAGAAACGCGCGCGTCTTGGCCGGCATCAGGCGCCGGCCGGGAAACACGGCCCAGCCCGTGACCAGCGGAAAGCTCCATTCCGGCAGCACGCGCACCAGTTCCCCCGTCGCTACATAGGCCTTGGCAAAGCGGTCCGTGCTGGCCGCGATGCCCACGCCCGTGCACGCCATGCGCACCAGCAATTCCGGCGAGTTCGCCAGCAGGCGCACGGGCAAGTCCCGTTCCCACGTTGTCTTGCCGCGGATCAAAGTCCAGTGCACGAGGCCATGCACGGACCGTGGCAAACTGAGCAAATCGTGACCATACAGATCGTCGGGATGCTCGGGCAAGCCGTGCACGCTCGTGTATTGCGGCGAGGCATACAGGGCCAGGGTGCTGAAGGCCACGCGGCGCGCGGCCAGGCTGGCGTCGTCGGGCAGGTTGCCCATGCGGATGGCCAGGTCGAAGTTCTCTTCCAGCAAATCCACGCGGCGCGCCGACAAGTCCAGTTCCAGCGAGATGGCCGGATAGCGGCGCACGAACTCGGCCAGCACCTGGCGCATCAGCGCATCGCCGAAATCGGCCGGCATGGAAATGCGCAGCAAGCCGCTGGGCCCCGCCTGGCGGTGCTGGGCCAGCGCGCCGGCCGCCTCCGTTTCCTCGACCACCTTGCGCGCATGCTCGAGCAGGCTGGCGCCAAACTCCGTCAGCGCCAGCTTGCGCGTGGTACGCAGCAGCAGCCGTTCGCCCAATTTCGCTTCCAGCAGCGAGATGCGGCGCGACAATGTGGACTTGGGCAAGTCCACGCGCTGGGCAGCACGGCTGAAACTGCCGCATTCGACGACGCGCGCGAACAACAGCAAATCTCCGGGATCGATATCCATCACTGACCTTTACACTTAATTGTTCCATTAGTGGATTAATGTTATCCATTTTAACGGCTTCCGCATCAATTTTGGAATTGCTATAGTTCATCCATCGCAAGACACCTCACAACGGAGAAACAAGATGAACATCCTGCAAATCAATTCCAGCGCCCGCAGCACCGGCTCCGCCTCGACCCGTCTGGCTGACGCCATCGTTACCCGCGTACAAGCCGCCAACCCGGGCGCCGCCCTCGTGCGCCGCGACCTGGCCGCCGCACCGCACCCCGTGCTCGACGAGCCGACCCTGCAAGCGCTGTTCACGCCAGCAGACAAGCGTACGCCGGAACAAGCGGCCCGCATCGCCCTCGACGATGCGCTGATTGCGCAAGTGCAAGCAGCTGACGTGATCGTCATCGGCGCCCCCATGTACAACTTCGGCATCACCGTGCAACTGAAAAGCTGGTTCGACGCGATTGCCCGCGCCAACGTCACCTTCAAATACACGGAAAACGGCCCCGAGGGTCTCTTGACCGGCAAGAAAGTCTATGTGGGCCTGTCCCGCGGCGGCTTGCACCGCGACAGCGCGCACGACAGCCAGGTGCCTTACCTGAACACCATGTTCGGTTTCCTGGGCATGACCGACGTGCAGTATGTGTATTCGGAAGGCATGGGCATGGGCCCGGAAGCCGTGGCCAAGGCGCAAGCGCAAGCGGACGCCGAGATCAACGCGATCCTGGTGTAATCCCCAGCAGTGAAAGGGACGGCGCACTGGCGCCGTCCCGGCCTAGAGGAGAGAACAATGAGCGATACCACCACCGTCAACAAGCCACGCGCCGTCGAGCGCGTGATCGCCGGCCAGGCCGTCATGGATGGCGCCGGCGTGAAGATCAACCGCGTGCTGACGCAGCAGCTGCAGCGCCGCCTCGACCCGTTCTTGATGCTCGATAACTTTGCCAGCGACAAGCCGAACGACTATATCGCCGGCTTTCCCGAGCATCCGCACCGGGGCTTCGAAACGGTCTCGTACATGATCACGGGGCGCATGCGCCACAAGGACAGCGCGGGCCACGAAGGCTTGCTGACGTCGGGCGGCGTGCAATGGATGACGGCCGGCAGCGGCGTGATCCACTCGGAAATGCCGGAACAGGAAGAAGGCGTGATGGAAGGTTTTCAGCTGTGGCTGAACCTGCCCGCGCGCGACAAGATGCGCACGCCGTGGTACCGCGATTTCACGAGCAGCGAAATCCCCCGCTATACGACGGACGCGGGCGTAAAAGTGCAAGTGATCGCCGGCGCCAGCCATGGCGTGACGGGCGCCGTGCAGCGCGAGCTGACGGAACCGCTGTACCTCGACATCGACTTGCCGGCGGGCACCAGCTTCGAGCAACCGCTGCCGGAAGGCCATAACGCCTTCCTGTACACGTTCCGCGGCGAAGTGCAGGTGGACGGTAAGGCCGTGCCCGCCCTGCGCATGGCGATCTTTGCCAACACGCCAGGTTCCAACGGCGTGCGCATCGAGGCGCCGCAAGGCGGCCGCGTGATTCTCGTCGCCGGCCAGCCCTTGAACGAGCCGATCGCGCAGTACGGCCCGTTTGTCATGAATACCCAGGCGGAAGTGTTCCAGGCCGTGCAGGACTTCCGCGAAGGCAAGTTTGGCGAGACGGCGGCGCAATAAAGTTGCCTGTTCCATCAAAAACCTGCAGTCCTCCGGGCCTGCAGGTTTTTTTCGTGCCGACTATATTGTTGCTTTTCAATTACACTGACGGCAACATCATTCCACAAAGCATTCCATGCAGCCCACGCCCAGCAACACCGAACACGACGCCACCCATTTGCACGCCCACCTGAAAGGCGATGCCAAGCACACCCATTCGTTCGAGGGGCGCAGCCAGAGCATCCTCGCGTGGGCGCTGGGCCTGACCCTGTCGTTTGCCGGCATCGAGGTGGCGGCCGGCTTCCTGTCCAATTCGCTGGCCCTGATTTCCGACGCGGGCCACATGGTCACGGACGCGGCCGCGCTGGGCCTGGCACTGCTTGCGCAACTGATCGCGCGCCGCCCGCCCTCGCCGCGCCACTCGTTCGGCTTTGGCCGCGCCGAAGCGCTGGCCGCCTTCGTCAACGGCCTGGCCATGCTGTGCGTGGTGGGCTGGATCTGCTATGAAGCCGTGCTGCGCTTTTCCTCCCCGCAACCCGTCAAGGGCGGCATGGTCTTCATCGTCGCCTTCATCGGCCTGGCGATCAATGTGGTGGTGGCGTGGGTCTTATCGAAAGACAAGCAGAGCGTCAACACGCGCGCCGCCCTCGTGCACGTGATGGGCGACTTGCTCGGCTCCGTCGCCGCCATCGTTGCCGGCGCCGTCATTTACTTTACGGGCTGGATGCAGATCGACCCGCTGCTGTCCGTGCTGGTGTCCCTGCTGATTTTAAAGTCGACGTTCGGCGTGCTGCGCGAGTCCTACCACTTCCTGATGGAAAGCGTGCCCATGCACATCGATTACATCGCCGTGGGCACGGACGTGGAACAGGTGGACGGCGTGATTGCCGTGCATGACCTGCATGTGTGGGACATGTCGCCGGGCCAGCCGGCCCTGATCGGCCACGTGGAAATCGAGCACCTCGACCATTGGCCGAAGGTCTTGCGCGCGATCAAGAAGATGTTATTGAGCAAGCATGGCATCGACCACATCACCCTGCAGCCGGAGACGGCCGCGATGGCGGGATTGCATGCGGGTGACAAGACGCATTAACACCAAGTTCAACAAGCGTCACAACGTCTGACAAAACCGTAGCGAGCGGAAGGTAGAGGTGGTCGAGAAGCGCAACCGTACTCTAGTACGGTGAGCATCGCAGGCCGCCTATACCGACGCGCAGTAGGTTTGGTCAGGCGTCAGCTACGCCGTGCCTCCAGCACCCCGCTCACATCCTTGATCACATTCAAGGCCTTCAACAACTGCGCCGTCGAGCTGATCTCGGCCGTAAAAGTCATGCGGGCCTGGCCCTTGGCGCTTTGGGTGTTGACGCCGATCACGTTGATCTTTTCGCGCGAGAAGATTTCGGAGATGTCGCGCAGCAAGCCCTGGCGGTCGCCGGCGAGAATGAAAATATCGACCGGATACACGGTATCGTGGCCACCCGTGCTGCCCCACTCCGTGAAGATCACGCGCTCGGGCGCCTTGGCGCGCATTTCCTCGAAATTCTTGCACGTGGCTCGGTGGATGGAAACGCCCTTGCCGCGCGTGACGAAACCCACGATGCTGTCCGGCGGCGCCGGCTTGCAGCACTTGGCCAGCACCGTCATCAAGCCCTCGGTACCCACTACCAGCACGCCGGACTTGGCGCCCTGCTCCACGCTGGACGCGCGGCTTTTTCCCACCAGCACGGCGTCTTCCGGCACCGCCACTTCGCCATTGTCGTGCAGCGCCTGCTCCACGTGGCGCAGGCTGAATTCATCCTTGCCGACCGACAGGAACAGCTCGTCGACCTTGGCAAAGCCCAGCTTTTGCGCCAGCGCTTCGAGATTGACGGCCGTCTTGCCTTCGCGCTGCAACGATTTTTCCACCAGCGCACGGCCATGGGCCAGGGTTTCCTGCATGTCGATAGCGTGGAACCAGGCGCGGATTTTTGACCGCGTGCGCGTGCTGACGGCGTAACCGGCGCTGAGCCAGTCGCGCGACGGCCCGGCCGTGCCCGGCGCGCCCTTGGCCGTGATGATTTCGCAGGTCTGGCCATTCTTTAATTGCGTATTCAGGGGCACCATAATGCCATCGACCTTGGCGCCGCGGCAGCGGTGGCCCACGTCCGTATGCAGGTGATACGCAAAATCGACGGGCGTGGCGCCGACGGGCAATTCCAGCACCCGCGCTTGCGGCGTCATGACGAAGATGCGGTCGTCCAGGGTGGCGGACTTGAGTTTTTCCACCCATTCGCGCTGGATTTCCTCCTGGCCCACGACGGCGTCGGCCACCTCGGTTTTCCACGCCAGCAACTGGCGCAGCCAGGCGATCTTTTCGTCGTACTTCTGGCCGGCAAAGTTCGAACCGCCCTCTTCCTTGTAGCGCCAGTGCGCCGCCACGCCGTATTCGGCAAAGCTGTGCATTTCATTGGTGCGGATTTGCACTTCCAGCGGCCGGCCATCCTCGGCCGTCACCACCGTGTGCAGCGACTGGTAACCGTTGGGTTTCGGCCGCGAAATGTAATCGTCGAATTCCTTCGGGATGGGGGTCCAGATATTGTGGACCACGCCCAGCACCGTGTAGCAAGTCTTCACGTCGGCAACGATGACGCGGAAGGCGCGCACGTCGTACAGGGCCGTGAAATCGAGCTCCTTGCCGCGCATCTTGTTCCAGATGCTGTAGATGTGTTTCGGGCGGCCAAACACTTCCGCCTGGATGCCGGCCGACGCCAGTTCCGTCTGCAGGCGCAGGATCGCCGAGGACACGAAGCCCTCGCGCATCATGCGCTTTTCTTCCAGCATCTTGGCGATGCGTTTGTACGCTTCCGGTTCGATGAAGCGGAACGACAAGTCTTCCAGTTCCCACTTCAGCTGCCAGATGCCGAGGCGGTTGGCCAGCGGCGCGTACAGATCCAGCGTTTCCTTGCCGTATTCGCGCGTCATTTCGTTGAACAGTTTTAATTCAGCGAAGTAACGCAAGGTCGTCACGCACGCTGCCAGGCGCACCAGCACGACACGCATATCGGAGGCCATCGCCAGCAGCATCTTGCGCAAGGTTTCCACCTGGGCCACGGCTTGCTGCGCCGCATTCTTGCCCCGGCCTGCGCTGCCGCCATGCTGCGCCTGGGTCAGCGCGCGCAAGCGGATCAGCTGGCGCACGCCCGTGGCCAGGTCGCACACCTGCTTGCCGAAGCGCGGCTCGATATCGGCCGCGGTGTCCGGCTCGAGCAGGGTCAGCTCGAACATCAGGCCGGCAATGCGCGTTTCCGCATCGCTGCGCAGGAAAGCCAGGGTGGTGGCCACGCCGATGGCGAAGTCCAGCGCGGAGCGGCCGGCAAAGGTCAGCTTGTCGCCATACGCGTCGGTGGCATACGCGAGCGCGTCCAGCACGCGCGCGCTGTCCGGCGCACTCAAGCCCTCTACCAGTTGTTCCGAGGTGGCGCTATTCGGGGCCGAGATGGAAACCATGTGATACCTTATAAACTTAACAACTCAATAACTGAATAACAATAACTGAATAACTTAGCGCTCTGCAGCGATGATGACGATTTCTACCAAGCAAGCCGGATTGGCCAGTTTCGCTTCCACCGTGGCGCGCGGCGGCGTGTGGCCGGACGCGACCCAGTCATCCCACACTTCATTCATGCCGGGGAAATCCTTCATGTCGGCGATGTAGATCTGGCACGACAGGATGCAAGTCTTGTCGCTGCCTGCTTCCATCAGCAAACGGTCGACGTGGCCCAGCACTTCGCGCGTCTGGCCGACGATACCCTGCGTCGTGTCTTCGGCGATCTGGCCGGCCAGGTAGATGGTGTTGTTGTGTATGGCTACTTCGGAGAGGCGCTTGCCTACGTGCAGTCGTGTAATTTCCATGCTCTTCTTTCAGTCGTTTCAAAATCTGTACAGCGTTACCGGCTATTTATTTGCCCAGCAAAAACTTGCGGGCGATGGCGATCTGGTCGTCGTGGACGAACGTGGGCGCGTGGCCCACGCCGGCGATTTCCACCAGTTCCGCCTTCGGGCCGCGGCCCAGCATCAAGGTGGCCGTCTCGTGCGACAGCAAGTCCGATTCCGACCCGCGCACCAGCAAGGTGGGGCAGCGCACGGCATCGTATGCGGCCCACAGCATGGCTTCGTCGCTGGCCGCCGATTCCGGCGTGGCCGAGCGGAACGGCATGGCCAGGCCCATATCGTAGTGGCGGCGCCAGTGGCCATCCTTGTCTTGCCGCAGTACATCCACCGCCAGTTTATGCCATTCCGCGTCCGTATGCGGGCCGAAGCTGGCGGACACGTCGCGCACAAACTTGGCGCCCTGCTCGAAGGTTTCGAAACGCAAGTCCTGGCCGATGTAGTCGCCGATGCGCTGCAACGCTTCCGGCGCCAGGGTGGGACCGATGTCGTTCAGGACCAGCTTGCTGATCGGGCAGTTGGGCAACGATGCCAGGCCAAGGCCGATCAAGCCGCCCATCGAGGTGCCGAACCAGTCCACCGTCTGGCGCTCGCCATTGGCCAGCACGCGCGCCAGCAGGGTCACCATGTCGCTCACATATTGCGGTACGCGGTAAAACTGCGGATTGGCCAGCCAGCCCGAGCGCCCGCGCCCCACCACGTCGGGGCAGATGACGCGGTAATCGCTGGCCATGGCGCGCGCCAGGTTGTCGAAGTCGTCCGCCACGCGCGTCACGCCATGGGCGCAGACGAGTACGTTCGGATTGTCGGGCGCGCCCCACTCCTTGTACGACATGGTGTGCAAGCCTGCAGGGGAGATGCACTGGACGGATTTGATGCTCGCTTCGATCATGCCATTCCTTATCACACCGGAAAAACCTGCTGCGCGTCGGTGGTTGCGGCCTGCGATGCTCACCGTACCAAAGTACGGTTGTGCTTCTCGGCCACAACTCCCTTCCGCTCGCCAGGGTTTTGTCCGGCGTCGTTATTTGGTAGTAAAAAACAAAGAAACCGGCGATTTGCCGGTTGCCTCGCGCGCGACGCTACGGCAGTGTAGCGCAGCGCGGGCAATGCTCCAAGCGCACGCCTGAAATGCTGCGCCGCAGCACGCCAGTCATGGGGCAATACCCGATATAGCGAAAATGCATATCTGCGGTTATCCACAATTGAGCGGGCCTGGCAATGGGCGGATGATCGCAGCATCAACCCGCAAGAGGAGACCACTCGTGAAAAAACCATTCTATAAAATCCTGTACGTGCAGGTGCTGTTCGCCATCGTGGCCGGCGTGCTGCTGGGGGTGTTCTACCCTTCGAACGCCGTCGACATGAAACCGCTGGGCGACGGCTTTATCAAACTGATCAAGATGATCATCGCCCCGGTGATCTTCTGTACCGTGGTCTCCGGCATCGCGGGCATGCAGGACGTCAAGAAAATCGGCAGAGTCGGCGGCAAGGCCCTGCTGTACTTTGAAATCGTCTCCACGTTCGCGCTGGCCATCGGCTTGCTGGTTGCCAATATCCTGAAACCGGGCGCCGGCTTCAACGCCGATCCGGCCCACCTGGACGCCAAGTCGATCGCGCAATACACGCACGCCGAAGGCATGACCACCGTCGACTTCCTGATGAACATCATCCCGAAGACCTTCGTCGATGCCTTCGCCAAGGGCGACATCCTGCAAGTGCTGCTGATCGCCGTACTGTTCGGCTTCTCGCTGTCCCTGCTGGGCGAGCGCGGCCGTCCCGTCACCAAGCTGATCGACGAGCTGTCGCATGCCATCTTCGGCATGGTCAACATCATCATGAAAGTCGCTCCCATCGGCGCATTCGGCGCGATGGCCTTTACCATCGGTAAATACGGCCTGGCGTCGCTGATCCCGCTGGCTAAACTGATGGGTTCGTTCTACCTGACCTGCTTCCTGTTCGTCTTCGTCGTGCTGGGCCTGATCGCCAAGTACACGGGCTTCTCCATCGGCCGCTTCCTGCTGTACATCAAGGAAGAACTGCTGATCGTGCTGGGCACGAGCTCGTCGGAATCGGCGCTGCCGGCCCTGATGAAAAAACTCGAGCGCCTGGGCTGCTCGAAACCGGTGGTCGGCCTGGTCGTGCCTACCGGCTACTCGTTCAACCTGGACGGCACCAACATCTACATGACCATGGCTGCCCTGTTCGTGGCACAGGCCACCAACACGGACCTGACCATCTGGCAAGAACTGACCATCCTGGGCGTGGCGATGCTGACCTCGAAAGGCGCCTCCGGCATCACGGGCGCCGGCTTCATCACCCTGGCCGCCACCCTGGCCGTGGTGCCGACCATCCCCGTGGCCGGCATGGCGCTCATCCTGGGCATCGACCGCTTCATGAGCGAATGCCGCGCGCTGACGAACTTTGTCGGCAACGGCGTGGCCACCATCGTCGTGTCGAAATGGGAAAAAGAACTGGACATGGACAAGCTGCACAGCGAGCTGGCACATCCAACCCACCCGACCGACGACGCCTATGTCGCCCCGACCGTAAATATCGTCAAGTAAGCCGTACGCTTCATTGAAAAGCCCCGCAGAGCGATCTGCGGGGCTTTTTTCATGCGCGCGGGTTTTATTGCATCATCAACATAGAGTAAATCATGCATCAATATTTCATTAGATGATCAATGAATGAAAAACGATTACAGTTACACCACTGTTCGCCGGCAAGCTCCCGCATAATGACATTGCGTTAATGCAAGCCTGACACCGAACCATCCACCCTTTTGAATGGAGTACGTCATGTCCCTCACGCCCGCCTTCTACGCCACCTGGAGCCCACGCCTGCTGGGCCTGCTGCGCATCATCCTCGGCTTCCTGTACATCCAGCACGGCACCGCCAAGCTGTTCGGCGCGCCCCACGTGGCCATGTTCGACGGCCTGCAACTGTTTTCCCTGATGGGCGCGGCCGGCGTGCTGGAACTGGTGGGCGGCGCCCTGCTGCTGGTCGGCCTGTTCACGCGTCCCGTCGCCTTCATCCTGTCGGGCCAGATGGCCGTCGCCTATTTCATGATGCACGCGCCAGCCGCCTTCCTGCCCATCCTGAACGGCGGCGAAATGGCCGTCATGTACTGCTTCGCCTTCCTGTATTTCGCGGCAGCGGGCGCCGGCGCCTACAGCCTGGACGGCTTGCGCGGCAAGGCTGGCGCATAAAAAAAGGGCGGACATCGCTGTCCGCCCTGCTTCGATACGACGCTCCGCTTGCTTACACGGCGGACACGTCCAGCTCAGCGCCCGTGGCCGCCTGCACTTGTTCCTTGCTCACGCCTGGCGCCAGTTCCACCAGTTTCAAACCGTTTTCCGTCACGTCGATCACGCCCAGGTCGCTGATGATGACGTCGACCACGCCCACGCCCGTCAGCGGCAGGTCGCACTGTTTCAGCAGCTTGTGCGACGTCGTGCCATCCTTGGCCGTGGCCACGTGTTCCATCAGCACGACGACGCGCTTGACGCCGGCCACCAGGTCCATGGCGCCGCCCATGCCCTTGACCATCTTGCCTGGAATCATCCAGTTCGCCAGGTCGCCTTTTTCCGACACCTGCATGGCGCCCAGGATGGCCAGGTTGATCTTGCCGCCGCGGATCATGCCGAACGAGTCGGCCGAGCTGAAGTAGGCGGCGCCCGGCAAGGCCGTCACCGTCTGCTTGCCCGCGTTGATCAGGTCCGCATCGACTTCATCGTCGGTGGGAAACGGGCCGATGCCCAGCAAGCCGTTTTCCGACTGCAGGAACACTTCGATATTCTCCGGCACGTAGTTCGCCACCAGGGTCGGCAAGCCGATGCCCAGGTTCACATAAAAACCGTCCTGCAATTCTTTCGCCGCGCGCGCGGCCATTTCGTCTCTAGTCCAAGCCATGATGTTCTCCGTATTCTTTTTTAAGCTTCGGCGCGCACGGTGCGCTGCTCGATGCGTTTTTCCGGGTTCGCGTTGACCACGATGCGGTGCACGAAGATGCTGGGGGTATGCACCTGGTCCGGGTCGATCTCGCCCACTTCCACCAGTTTTTCCACTTCGACGATGGTGATCTTGCCCGCCATGGCCACGTTCGGGTTGAAATTGCGCGCCGTCTTGCGGTAGACCAAATTGCCCGCGCGGTCGGCCATGTAGGCTTTGACCAGCGATACATCGGCCACCAGGCTGCGTTCCATCACGTATTGTTCGCCGTCGAATTCGCGCAGCTCCTTGCCGTCGGCAACGATGGTGCCCACGCCGGTTTTCGTGAAGAAGGCGGGGATGCCGGCGCCGCCGGCGCGCAGCTTCTCGGCCAGGGTGCCTTGCGGCGTGAATTCCAGCTCCAGTTCGCCGGCCAGGTACTGGCGCGCGAATTCCTTGTTTTCGCCCACATAGGAGGCGATCATTTTCTTGATCTGGCGCGTGGTCAGCAGCTGGCCCAGGCCGAAGCCGTCCACGCCCGCGTTGTTGGAAATGGCCGTCAGGCCCGTCACGCCCGAATCGCGCAAGGCGCCGATCAGGGCTTCGGGGATGCCGCACAGGCCGAAGCCGCCGACGGCGATGGTCTGGCCATCTTGGACGATACCGGCCAGCGCCGAGGCGGCGTCAGGATAAACTTTATTCATGGGTGTCCCTCTATCTTTTGTTAAGCTTTGGTCTTGAGTCCATGACTCAGGCAGCGACTCAGCATAAAATACGCGAGTGGAAAGTACAATACCGTAGAACTACCGGCACCGTGCCGGCAATCCCCCTGTGAGAGTGATACGTATCAGATGAACGCCGCGTCAGCCATCGATTATGAAAGCATCTTCCTGCACGCGCCCGTGGGCATGTGCATGTCGGAAAACCGCATCATGCGCAGCTGCAACGAAGCACTGGCAGCCATGTTCGGCTATGCGCGGGCCCAGCTGGACGACCAGTCGTTCGAAGTACTCTACCCCACGCACGATGAATTCCTGCGCACCGGTGACCGCATCATTCCCATCATGAACGCCAAAGGCCGCTATTCGGACGAACGCATCATGCGGCGCAGCAATGGGGAATTGTTCTGGTGCCACGTCACGGGCCACGCCATGCTGGCCGCGCAGCCGCTGGGGCCGGGCATCTGGACGTTCGAGGATGTCAGCGAGAAGCGTCCCGTGACGGCGGAGCTGACCCCGCGCGAGCGCGAAATCGCTGCCCTGTTGGTGGAAGGCAAGACCAGCAAGGTCATCGCCCGCCAGATCGATCTCAGCCCCCGCACGGTGGAAATGCACCGTGCCAAGCTGATGCGCAAGTTCGCCGCTTCCACGTCGTCCGAGCTGGTGCACAAGCTGGTGGGCTTGCAGCTGCAGCGCTGACGACGCGTTAAGGCGCGCCGCCCTGCTCCCGCTTGGCCTGTTCGTACTTGATGATTTTCAGTACCCTGGAATTGGCAAAATACTGGATGCAATTGAGGGGCGAATAGAAAATATCCGTCTTCCATTCGCCCGACACCAGTTCCTTGCCCGTCGGGTCGTCCGCCGGCTGGAAGATCGTATCGGCCAGAATGCGATGCACGCCCGACACATTCGGTCCCGATTCATGCCACGTCGAACTGTGCATGACGACGAAATCGCCGGGATTCAAGATCGGCGTGACCTTGACGAACTTGATGCTGAAACTGTCGGGATTGATTTCGCCCGCATCGCCGAGATAACCGAGTTTATGCGAGCCCGCATAAAAACTCATCGCACCATTCTCTTCATCCACGCGGCTCAAGGCGGTAAAGATGCTGCATTTGTTCAGGTTACCCAGGTGGTAGCAGCTATCCTGATGCAGAAAGACCTTGTTCGGGCTGAACGCATCCTTGATGACGAAGCGGTGATTGTATAGCGCCACGTCGGGACCGAATATGCGCGACAGCGTTTCGGCATAGACGGGTGCGCGGTACATTTCCAGCAAGGTTGCGGGCAATTCCTCCGTCAGCGAAACGGGATTGGCCTGGCTGACATTGCGGCCCGAGCGCAGCTTGGCATCGTAGAAAATATCCCATGCATGCTGCCACTGCGCCAGCAGGTCCGGCGCAATGGCATTGCGCACGACAAACACGCCCGTCTCCCGGAATACTTCGGGCAGGAATTGCTCCCCGCTGATGCGCCGCAAAACGTCTTCGGCCTGTTCAGTTACCGCAGCCAGTGTCATCGCCACTCCTAGATAAAACGGAACGTCAGTTCGTTGTCTTGCGTGTTCTTGAACTTGTTGCACTTCGCCAGCACGTTATATTTAATGGGGAACAGTTCGCGGTCCGGCGTTTCCAGAATGTCGATTTCAATGATGTCGAAATCGCGCAGCAAGGCGCTCCAGCCATGCTCGGTAATACGCCAGCAATCCGGGATCGGGCCATGGATGCGCCAGTTCAAGGGAGCGGAAATGAGCAGATAGCCTTCATGCTTGAGGATGCGGCGGATTTCCTTGACGGTGTCGAACGGATTGAGCGTATGTTCGATCACTTCCAGGCACACGACGCAGTCATACGCGCTGTCCGCGATGGCCGTGTTGACCTTGGTGATGTCGCCCACCAGAGTGGGGCTGTAGGTATCGACGATATCAAAGGTATCGACGTTGAAATTGCTGAAGTTTTCGCGCACGGTGGAGCGATCCTGCGGCCCCACTTCCAGCAGCTTGCCCGTTTCACCGGCAAGCTTGGCGGCGGTTCTTGCAACAAAAGCGTTCAAGTGGTCGCGCGCCAGCTGAAATGTGTCATTATCAAACTTCGAGGGAGTTGCCATCGTAAAATTCTCGTCTAGTGGTTATGCTGGGACGCTATGCCGCAAGCAAAAACATCATAGCCGCTAATTTTCCACGTGGCAACAATCCCCTGGCCTGGCCCCTACATGCTGGCCATGCCGCCATCGGCCGAGATGATGGCGCCGTTGATGAAATGCGAATCCTCGCCCGCCAGCAGCAACAGCAGGCCATCGAGGTCTTCCGGCTTGCCCGGACGTTTATTGGGCAGCATTTCGATCAGCTTCTTGCCCTGCTCGGTGGCAAAGTAATCTTCGTTGATTTCCGTGGAAATGTAGCCGGGGCAGATGGCGTTCGTGTTGATGCCGTACTTGCCCCACTCCACGGCCATGGCGCGCGTCATGTGCACCATGCCCGCCTTGCTCATGCAATACACGCCGATCTGCGGCAGCACCTGCAAGCCCGCCATCGAGGCGATATTGATGATGCGGTGCTGTTTCTTCGGGTCGCCCTTGGCCCGCGCGATCATGCGCTTGGCCGTCTGCTGGGCCACGAAGAACGACCCGCGCAGATTGGTATCCATCACGAACGAGTAATCTTCGGGCGTGACGTCGACCAGGCGTTGCGTGGTGGAGACACCGGAGTTGTTGACGAGGATATCGATGGGGCCCGCTTCCGTTTCCGCATGCGCGATGGCCGACTTGATGCTGGCAAAGTCGGTCACGTCGAGCGACACCACGTGCGCGGCACCGCCGTCCGCTTCGATTTCGGCGCGCAGCTCCTTGAGGCGTTCCGTGCGGCGCGAAGCGAGCACGACTTGCGCGCCGGCCTGGGCCAGCACTTTCGCAAAGCGCGCGCCGAGGCCGCTCGATGCGCCGGTAATCAGGGCAATCTTGCCCTCGAAATTGACTTCTATGCCCACGAGCTACTCCTGTTTTATTTTAGATAACACTTTGCGCCGTGCCGATGGCAGGCGGGCAAAATCGCCCGCGGCGCACTCGAGCAAAAGTAAACGCCATCATTACACAAAATGGCCGGATTTAGATTGCGGCGAGGGGCAATGTCACGCAAAATGGCGCCAAAGTTGCAATCCTCGCCAAAAACAAGCACACTCGTGCTTAAATTTCTTCGAAGATTCCTCACCCACCCATTTAGTGACTATAAATCGAGACCATGACACAGCCTAATAACTTAGTTGAACAGTACGGACCGCGCGAAACCATGGAATACGACGTGGTGATCGTGGGCGGCGGCCCCGCAGGCTTGGCGGCCGCGATCCGCCTGAAGCAGCTGGCCGCTGAAAAGAGCCAGGAAGTGTCCGTCTGCGTACTGGAAAAAGGCGGCGAACTGGGCGCGCATATCCTGTCGGGCGCCATCATGGACCCGAAAGCGCTGACGGAACTGATTCCAAACTGGAAAGAACTGGGCGCGCCCCTGAACACGGAAGTGACGGAAGACCGCATCCTGTTCCTGACCGAGACCAAGGCATATAAAACGCCGGGCTTCGCCGTGCCTGCCTGCTTTGAAAACCACGGCAACTACATCGTTTCCTTGGGCAATGTGGTGCGCTGGATGGGCCAGCAGGCGGAAAACCTGGGCGTGGAAATCTTCCCCGGCTTCCCTGCCGCGGAAATCCTGTACAACGACGACGGCTCCGTAAAGGGCGTAGCGACCGGCAACATGGGCGTCAAGCGCGACGGCGAACCGGGCCCCGACTTCCAGCTGGGCATGGAATTGCACGCCAAGTACACCCTGTTTGCGGAAGGCGCACGCGGCCACCTGGGCAAGCAATTGATGGCCAAGTATGACTTGAACGCCGGCAAGGACCCGCAATCGTACGGCATCGGCATCAAGGAACTGTGGGAAATCGACCCCGCCCAGCACAAGCCGGGCCTGGTGATCCACTCGAGCGGCTGGCCGCTGGACACGAAAACCTACGGCGGCTCCTTCCTGTACCATCTGGAAAACAACCAGGTGATGGTCGGCTATGTGGTGGGCCTGAACTACGAAAACCCGTACCTGTCCCCGTACGAGGAATTCCAGCGCTACAAGACCCATCCGGAAATCCGCAAGTTCTTCGAAGGCGGCAAGCGCATCTCGTACGGCGCGCGCGCGATTGCGGCCGGCGGCCTGCAATCGTTGCCGAAACTGGTGTTTGCGGGCGGCGCACTGATCGGCTGCGATGCGGGCTTCCTGAACATGAGCCGCATCAAGGGCAGCCACGCAGCCATCAAGAGCGGCATGCTGGCGGCGGACGCGGCCTTCGGCGCCCTGGGCGAACAGCGCCAGCACGACGAACTGACGAGCTACCCTGTCGCGTTTGAGCAATCGTGGCTGCATGAAGAACTGCACGTGGCGCGCAACGTCAAGCCATGGCTGTCGAAAGGCCTGTACCTGGGCAGCCTGATGACGGGCATCGACCAGCTGATCTTCCGCGGCAAGGCGCCGTGGACCCTGCACCACTCGCATGGCGACCACGAATGCCTGAAGCCGGCCGCCCAGTCAAAGAAGATCGTGTATCCGAAACCCGACGGCAAGCTGACCTTCGACAAGATGTCGTCCGTGTTCATCTCGAACACGAACCACGCGGAAGACCAGCCCATCCACCTGACCTTGAAGAACGCCAGCGTGCCCGTCGACGTCAACCTGGCCACGTATGCGGGTCCGGAAGCCCGTTACTGTCCGGCCGGCGTGTACGAGTTCGTGAAGAACGACGACGGCGCCGAACGCCTGCAGATCAATGCGCAGAACTGCGTGCACTGCAAGACCTGCGACATCAAGGACCCGACGCAGAATATCGTATGGGTGACACCGGAAGGCGGCGGCGGACCGAACTATCCGAACATGTAAGCTTCGGCCCCATGCATGGCGACAGCGTCGCCAGCTGGCAGGAAAACAGCGCGCTCCCTCACGGTAGCGCGCTGTTTTTTTATTAAAAATATCATATTCCCCTACGCTTTGACCGGCCAGCAACACCTTGTTTGCCTTGCGATGGCATTCCTGGACAAATTCCACCCGGAAAGTTTCTCAGAAGCACTTCCAGCAGTTACAATTCTCTCTGCTAAATATTTCACCTCCCGTCCGCCCATGAACGCAAACGCCCTTCCAGCAGTGCCCTTCGACGCCGAATTGCAGCAGGCAATCACCGAACACCAGGCGGGCCGTTATGCGGAGGCGGAAGAGCTTTACCTGGCGATTTTGCAGGCGCAGCCGTATCACGCCATTGCCAACCACAATATGGGTTTGCTGGCGGGACAAGTCGGGCAATACCAGGCGGGTTTGCCGTATCTGCACAAGGCCCTGTCCGTCAACCCCGACGAAGGCCAGTTCTGGCTGTCGTACGCGGATGGCTTGCTGAAGGCAGGCGAACGCGAACAGGCGCTGGAGATCGTCACGGCGGCCATCGCCCGCGGGCTCGATAACGAACAGTCGCAAAGCTTGCGCAACCGCATCGAATTGGCGATCGCCGCCACGCCGACAGCGCAGGAAACGCAGCACGTCATCGCGCTGTATCAAGCGGGCCAGCATGCCGAACTGGAAGCGGCCAGCCGCGACCTCACGCAGCGCTATCCCGAATCGGACTTTGCCTGGAGCGTGCTGGGCACCGCCTTGCAATTACAGGGCAAGGATGCCTTCGATGCACTGCAAAAAACCGTGCAGCTGGCGCCCAACGATGCCGAAGCGCATGGCAACCTGGGCACCGCCTGGCAGGAACGGGGCATGTACGCGCAAGCCATCGACAGCTACGCGCGCGCGCTGGAATTGAATCCGGACTTTGTCGAAGCCTACGGCAACCTGGCGGCAGCGCTGCAGGCGCAAGGCGAGCTGGAGCAAGCCGAGCAGGCATACCGGCAGGCGCTGGCGCTGCGCCCCGACTACGCGAAGGGCCATTTTAATTTAGGCAACACGCTGAAGGCCATGCAGCGCAGCGCCGAAGCCGTCAGCTGCTATCAGCGGGCGCTGGCCCTGCTGCCCGGCGACGCAGAAATCTACCTGAATCTGGGCAACGCCCAGCAAGACTTGAAACAATGGCAAGCTGCCATCGTCAGCTATCGGGCCGTGCTGCAACTGGCGCCGCACACCAGGGACGCCCATGCCAATCTTGCTGCGGCACAACACGAAGCGGCAGAATATGATAACGCCGTGGCCAGCTACCGGCGCGCCATCGCGGCGCAGCCGGACGAAGCCACGCTGCACAACAACCTGGGGCGCGCGCTCCAGTCGCTGAACAAGGCGGACGAGGCCATTGCAGCCTATGAACAGGCGATCTCGCTCGACGGCGGCTTCACCCAGGCGCTGAGCAATCTCGGATTGCTTCAATGCAAACAAAAAAACTATGCGGCGGCAATCGGCTACTGCGAACGCGTGCTGCAGCTGCAGGCCGGCGATGCGCAAGCCTGCATCCAGCTCGCCATCGTCCATGGCGCGGCCGAGAACCGGGACCATGCGCTGAAGTATTTCCAGCAAGCTATCGAGCTGGCGCCCGACAGCGCCGTGGCGCACAACCATCTGGCGGACTACTACAGCACCATCAAGCGCTTTGAACCGGCGATTGCCGCCTACCGCCGTACGCTGGAACTGGACCCCGACAATAGCGAGGTGCATAACCATGCCGGCGTCGCATTGCAGGAGCTGGGCCGCTACGAGGAAGCCGGCGCGGCCTACGCGCGCGCGCTGGAGCTGGAACCGAGAAATACGTCGGCGCTGTGCAACCGGGGAGCGGCGCACCAGGCCCAGCAGCAACTCGACCAGGCCAAACAGTCCTACCTGGAAGCCCTCGCCATCGACCCGCAATTCGCCCGCGCGCACTTTGCATTGGGCAATTGCCATGTGCTCATGAACGACAGGCTGAAAGCGCTGGAATGCTATGAGCGGGTGCTGGAGATCCAGCCCGACTATCGCGACGCCTACGTCAATATCAGTGCCACCTTGAGCAATATCGGCCGCATAGATGAAGCCATTGCAGCCTGCCGCAAGGGCCTGGCCCTGTGCCCGCTGTGGGAAACCCTGTTCAGCAATTACCTGTTCCTGCTGTCGCACAGCGCCGACATCGACGCCGAAACGCTGTTTGCGGAACACCGGCGCTTCAGCGACACCTTCGAAAAACACATTGCCGAAACGCACAGCGGACACGGGAATTCCCGCGATCCCCTGCGCACCCTGAAAGTCGGCTTCGTCTCGGGCGACCTGCATAACCATCCGATACCGCATTTCCTCATTCCCGTGCTGGAAAACCTCGTCGATGGCGTCAAGCTGTCGCTGCATGCCTACCATAACAATCCGCAAAACGACGAGGTCACGCAACGCCTGCGCGAACTCATTCCCCACTGGCGCCAGGTGGAGCACCTGTCCGACCCGGAGCTGGCGCAGCTGATCCGCGACGATGGCATCGACATCCTGATCGACCTGTCCGGCCACACGGGCAAGAACCGCCTGCTGATGTTTGCCGCCAAGCCGGCGCCGCTCCAGGCGAGCTGGATCGGCTATCCGCTCACCACGGGCCTGGAAGCGATGGATTACTACCTGAGCGATCCATTCTTTTCGCCGCCCGGCAGATTCGACGACCAGTTCACGGAAAAACTGCTGCTGCTGCCTGCCTGCGCACCGTTCCTGCCATCGGAATATGCGCCCGGCATCGAGCCTGCGCCCGCGCTGAGCAATGGCTACCTCACCTTCGGCAGCTTCAACCGCCTGAGCAAGATCAATCGCCAGGTGGTCGCGCGCTGGTCCAGGCTGCTGCGCGCCCTGCCCGATTCCCGCATGCTGCTGGCCGCCATGCCCACGTCGGCAGCGCCCGAGCAATTGCGGGACTGGTTCGACGCAGAAGGCATTGCGCCGGAACGCCTCACGTTTGAAGGACGCACGGGCATGAGCCAATTCATGGCCATGCACCACCGCGTCGACCTGTGCCTCGACACCTTCCCGTATGGCGGCGGCACGACGACCTTCCACGCGCTGTGGATGGGCGTGCCGACCCTGACCACGGCCGGACCGACCTTGCCCAGCTGTGCCGGCACCTCCATCCTGCGCCAGGTCGAGCTGGAAGAGTTCATCGCCACCGACGACGACGATTTCGTGCGCAAGGGCGTGGCCATCGCGGCCAACCCCATGCTGCTGGGCGCGTACCGCCTCAGCGTGCGCCACCGGCTGGAACGCTCGACCATGGGCAAGCCGCAACTGATCGCGGAAGGATTCGAGAACGCCTTGCGCATCGCCTGGCAGCGCTGGTGCGAAGGCTTGCCGCCCGTTTCGTTCGAAGCCCCCGTGGCCGTGCCCAACCCGCCGATCGGATTATGATGAGCGCTCAAAAAAACAAACCCGTCTATGTGACCCAGCCCCTGCTGCCGCCGCTGGAGGACTTCCTGCCGTACCTGGAGACGATCTGGGACAACAAGATCCTGACCAACGGCGGCCCCTTCCACCAGCAGCTCGAGCAGGCGCTGTGCGACTACCTGGGCGTCAAGCACATCTGCCTGTTCGCCAACGGCACGCTGGCCCTGATGACGGCCCTGCAGGCACTGCGCATCAATGGCGAAGTGATCACGACGCCGTACTCGTTCGTCGCCACCGCTCATTCTTTGCTGTGGAATAACATCAAGCCCGTGTTTGCCGACATCGAGCCGCACAGCCTGAACCTCGATCCTGGCAAGATAGAAGCGGCCATCACGCCGCAGACGACGGCCATCATGCCCGTGCACTGCTACGGCCGGCCATGCGATATCGAAGCGATCGAGAAAATCGCCGACAACTACAACCTGAAGGTGATCTACGACGCGGCACACGCGTTCGGCGTGCGCCACCAGGGGGGCAGTGTGCTCAATCACGGCGACCTGTCCGTGATCAGCTTTCACGCCACCAAGATCTTCAACACCTTCGAAGGCGGCGCCATCGTCTGTCCCGACGCCAAGACCAAGCAGCGCATCGACCACCTGAAAAACTTCGGCTTCGTCGATGAAGTGACCGTCGTGGCCGCCGGCATCAATGGCAAGATGAGCGAGATCAACGCCGCCTTCGGCTTGCTGCAGCTCAAGGGCATCGACGGCGCGCGCCAGAAGCGCAAGGCGATCGACGCGCATTATCGCCAGCACCTGGCCGGCATCGACGGCATCACTTGCCTGCAGCAGGGCGATGGCGACGCGGCCAACCATGCGTATTTCCCGATACTGGTGGGTCCCGGCTACCCGCTGGCCCGCGACGCCCTGTTCCAGCTGCTGCGCGACCAGGAAATCTATGCGCGCCGCTATTTTTATCCGCTGATCAGCGACTTCCCCATGTACCGCGGCATGCCGTCCGCCGCGCATGCGAACCTGCCTGTGGCGCGCCTGGCGGCGTCGCAGGTGATCTGCCTGCCCATCTATCCGGACCTGGAGATGCACACGGTCGACGCCATCGTCGCCATGATCGCCGCCCCCGTACTGGCGCAGGAGCAGGCAAGGAGCATCGCCTGATGCATATTTCCACCGAAACCAATTTCACGGGCGTGGCCGAAGACCATCGCTGGTCGCCGGAATTCACGGTGCTGGGCTACGAGGATGGCGCCATCAGCACCCTTCCCCACCAATTTTTCCGCGACTGGCTGGACCGGGAACCGGAAGGCTGCCACTTCTATATCGGGCGCTGCTCCGGTTTCGGCGTGGGTTCGCTGGTGAAATACGACAGCGCGCAGCAAAGCCTGTGCGTGGGCCGCTACGTGGCCGGCGGTTCGCGCCTGCGCTTCCTGCTCAATGGCCAGCACGAGATGCGCACCATCTCCACCTACATGCTGTCGCTTGCCGGCGGCGGATTGAAGAACGTCGTGGCGCCAGAGTACGGCGACACCGTGATCCGGAACGACGTCTGGATCGGCGACGAAGTGATGGTCCTGGGCGGCAGCATCATCGACAACGGCTGCGTGATCGGCGCCCGCTCGCTGCTGCCGCCGAATTTCCGCAGCGAACCGTATGGCGTGTATGCGGGCTCGCCCGCGCGCCTGATCCGCTACCGCTTCCCGGAGAAAGTACGGGCCGCGCTGGTCGAACTGGCCTGGTGGGAAATGCCGCTGGCCTGGGTACGCGAAAACAATGCCATGTTCCTGGAAGACATGTGCACGGACGAGGCAAAGGCCCTGCTGATCATCGACATCCTCAAAAACAGCCGCCAGGAATGGGAACGCGAGCACGGCAAGATATCCGCCTGAGGATAGCATGCTGCCCCCATTCCCCCTGACGCCACCGACACCTGACCCAACGGCCCCGCATGCAGAACCACGCCCAACTTACCGCCATCGCCTATCACCTGCCGCAGGCCACGCTGACCAACGACGCCCTGGCGCAGGAACTGGGCGACTGGTCGGCGCAAAAGATCTTCGACAAGACGGGCATCGCCGAACGGCATATCGCCGGCCCCGATGAAACGGCCAGCGACCTGGCCTACCATGCGGCGGAAAAGCTGTTCGCCGAGCACGCCATCGGGCGCGACGGCATCGACTTCCTGATCCTGTGCACGCAGGCGCCCGACCATTTGCTGCCCAGCAGCGCCTGCATCCTGCAGCAGCGCCTGGGCTTGCCTACCTCGTGCGGCGCGCTGGACATCAACCTCGGCTGTTCCGGCTATGTGTATGCGCTGGCGATGGCCAAGGGCCTGATCGAGGCCGGCATCCGCAAGCAGGTGCTGATCCTGACGGCCGACACGTATTCCAAGTTCATCAATCCGCGCGACCGCAGCGTGCGCACCCTGTTTGGCGACGCAGCGGCGGCCAGCGTGGTGAGCGGCGGCGCTGCGCAGCAGGCCCTGGGGCCTTTCGTGCTGGGCACGGACGGCAGCGGCGCGCAGAACCTGATCGTCCCGGCCGGCGCCATGCGCCTGCCCCGCAGCGCGGCCACGGCAGTGGCAAGCGAAGATGCCTCGGGAAACTGGCGCAGCCAGGACGACCTGTTCATGGACGGCGCCGAGATCGTCCAGTTCACACTGGGCGCGGTGCCGCGTACAATGCAGGAATTGCTGGCAGCCGCAGGCAAGACGCTCGACGATATCGACCACGTGATCTTCCATCAGGCAAATAAATTCATGCTCGACGCCTTGCGCCGCAAGATCCGCATCCCGGAAGACAAATTCGTGATTGAAATCGATACCGTGGGCAATACCGTCTCGTCGACCATACCGATCGCCATCGCGCGCGCGCGCCAGTCGGGCCGCATCCAGCCCGGCGACAGCGCCCTGCTGCTGGGCTTTGGCGTCGGCTATTCGTGGGCCGGCACCCTGGCGCGCCTGTAGGGCTGCGCACCGATCCACGGACGGCACGGCGCCAGGACCACCCCGCTCACTGACATCTCATAGACCTGTTACTTATTCCGAAAGAAATGATTATGCAAGAATTCTTCAACGGCATGGCCGACATCCTGGAAATCGACGCCGACAAGATCGGCCCGCAGCTGAACCTGGGCGACTACGCCTGGGATTCGCTGGCCATCATCTCCACCATCGCGCTGGTCGACGACCTGTTCGACCAGATGCTCGATGGCCAGGCCCTGGCGCAATGCGTGACCCTGGCCGACGTACTGGCATTGATCACCGTCAAGGCCTGAACATGTCCCGCCTGCGTCTCGCCTCGGGCTTGCCGTTTACCGCCGCGCACCTGGCCCTGCGCGGCGTCGTCTGCGCCCTGCCGCGCACGGAAATCCACAATGCCGCGTTCGAGGAGCGCTTTGGCGCCGCCGGCGTGGCCGACGTGAGCAAGATGATCGGCGTGCAGTCGCGCCGCCGCGCGCCGGAAGGCCAGACCACGGCCGACCTGTGCCAGGCGGCGGCGGAAGCCCTGCTGGCAGACCTGGGCTGGGAACGCGACAGCGTCGATGCGCTGATTTTCATCTCGCAAACGCCCGACTATGTGCTGCCGGCAACCGCCTGCGCGCTGCATGGCCGCCTGGGCCTGCACAAGGCCTGCGTGGCATTCGACGTCAACCTGGGCTGCTCGGCCTACGCCTACGGCCTGTGGCTGGCATCGAAAATGCTCGACGGCCAGGCCATCGGGCGCGTGCTGCTGCTGGTGGGCGACACCATCAGCAAGACGGTCGACGACAGCGACCGCGCCACGGCGCTGCTGTTTGGCGACGCGGGCACGGCCAGCGCGCTGGAATTCGACCCCGCGGCAGCGGCCAGCCACTTCATCCTGGGCAGCGACGGCAGCGGCGAGCGCCACCTGATGATGGCCGCCAGCGCCTGCCGCCCCTACCTGGGCGACGATGCGCGCCTGGCGCAGCGCGATGCGGCCAAGCTGTACATGGATGGCGGCGAAATCTTCAATTTCACGCTGAAGAACATCCCGCCGCTGGTGGCCGACCTGCTGCATTTTTCCGGCCGCCAGGCGGAACAGATCGATGCGTTCCTGTTCCACCAGGCCAATACCTTCATGCTCAAGCACATCATCAAGAAGACCAAGCTGCCGCCCGAGCGCGCGCCCATCAATATGGACCGCTACGGCAATACCTCGAGCGCCTCGATCCCGCTGCTGATCTGCACCAGCCTGGGGGAGCAGGCGCAAGGCAAGACCGTGGCCATGTTCGGCTTCGGCGTCGGCTATTCCTGGTCGGCCGCCCTGCTCGATCTGGGGTCGCTGAGCGTCAACCGCCTGATAGAGATCTGATCCCATGATATTTACTTCCGACATGCTCGCCGGCCAGCGCATCCTCGTCACCGGCGCGTCGTCCGGCATCGGCCGCGATACGGCGCTGCTGCTGGCGCGCTGCGGCGCCCAGCTGCTGATCACGGGCCGCGACGCGACGCGCCTGGAGCAGACCTTGCAGGCGCTGCCCGGCGACGGCCACGTGGCTGAAACGCTGGTGCTCGATGGCGGCGACCACATCGTCGACTTCATGAAGCGGGCCAGCGACGAGCGGCCTTTTTCCGGCCTCTTCCACGCCGCGGGCGTGGAATTGCTGCGCCCCGTCAAGCTGTCGAAGGCGCAGCAGTTTGACGACGTCTTCGACTCCAGCGTGAAGACGGCGCTGGCGCTGGGGCGCGCGGCCGCCCTGCGCGGCGTGATGCGCGATGGCGCGGCGCTGCTGTTCATGTCCTCGGTGGCGGGCCAGAGCGGCCAGTCCGGCATGAGCGTCTATTCGGCGGCCAAGGCCGCCATCGACGGCCTGGTGCGGGCCCTGGCCGTGGAACTGGCGCCGCGCGCGATGCGCGTCAACAGCATTGCCGCCGGCGCCGTCGCCACTGAAATGCATGCGCGCCTGACGCGCGGCCTGCCCGACGAAGCGATGCAAGCCTACCAGCAGCGCCATCCCCTGGGCTTCGGCTGCAGCGACGATATCGCGCAGACGGCGGCCTTCCTGCTGTCGCCGGCGGGACGCTGGGTCAGCGGCGCCACCTGGGCCGTCGACGGCGGCTACCTGGCACGCTGAAGCGGCACGCCCATCCGCCTGATCACCTACTGGAAACCGCATGAAAAACATCATCGTCGTCGGCGCCGGCCGCTTTGCCCGTGAACTGCTGTGCTGGCTGGAAGACAGTCTCGATCCCGCCAGCGAGCGCATCGCCGGCTTGCTGGACGACACCCTGCCAGCCATGCCCGCGCTGGACGCCGACTATGCCTACCCCGTGCTCGGCAGCATCAGCGCCTATCAGCCGGCCCCCGGCGACGCGCTGCTGCTGGCGATCGGCGCGCCGCAAGACAAGCTGCGCATCGCCGAGGAACTGGCGGCGCGCGGCGCGCGTTTCCACACGCTGATCCACCCGAGCGCCATCGTGGCGCGCACGGCCCGCCTGGGCCAGGGCGCCGTCGTCTGTCCATTTGCCCTCGTATCGGCCGGCAGCGACGTCGGCGACTTCGTCACCATCAACAGCTATTCCAGCATCGGCCATGACGCCGTGCTCGGCAAAGGCTGCACGCTCAGCTCGCACGTCGACATCACAGGCGCCGTGCGCCTGGGCGCGGCCGTGATGGTGGGCTCGGGCGCTTCCGTCCTGCCCCGTGTCGCCGTCGGCGAGCGCGCCACCGTCGGCGCGGGCGCCGTGGTGATGCGCCGCGTCGCCGATGGCGCCACCGTATATGCCCAACCGGCCAAGACCTTATGACTGCCATGCAACAAGCACAACAACTGCGCGACGGCTTCTGGCACCTGCTGTGCCATCGCAGCGAACTGCCGTCCAGCGGCGACTATCTGAAGATGGAATGGCTGGGAGAAGAAGTGGTCGTATATAACGACCAGGGCAATCTGCTCGCCTTCGACAATCTGTGCCCGCACCGCGGCACGCGCTTTTTCACGGAAACGCACGGCAACGCGCCGCTGGCCTGCCCCTACCACGGCTGGTCGTACCGGGCCGGCACCATGCATATCCCGTGCCGCGAACGCTATGCGCAAGCCGACCTGGACAACGCAAAGCTGCACACGCTGCAACTGGACTGGTGCGCCGACTTCCTGTTCGCCGCGCCCGCGCCACGCATGACGCTGGAGGAGCAGCTGGGCGACACCTACGCGCTGCTGGCCGATATTTCCTTCAATATCGCGGGCCGCAGCGACGTGAACGCCTATGCCTACGAGTGCGACTGGCGCATCGCGCTGGAAAATGCGCTGGAACCGCTGCACGTGCCTTTCGTTCACCCGGAATCATTAGCTGAATTACAACTCGGTGACGGCAGCAACCAGTTTACGCCGTGGACTTCCGTGTGGCAGGCGGAACTGGGCAACGCATCCATGGCAAAAAAATTGCGCTCCATCAAGCGCCTGTTCCAGCTGGACCAGCAATACGAAGGTTATCAGAGCCTGTACCTGTTTCCATTTACCATGCTCTCGTCGACTTACTCGTATTCCTACTCGCTGCAGCATTTCTTCCCGTCCGCGCAGCCGTGGCGCACGCACTTTTCCAGCCGCCTGCTCAATGGGGCCGCCAGTCCGTCCAGTGCGGCCGCCCTGCAAGGCTTTTTCGATTCCAGCGCGCGCATGAACCGGCAGGTATTTGACGAGGATCATGCCATCTGCAAGCGCATCGCCAAGGATGCGGCCGACAATCCCCGCTTTGGCATCCTGTCGAGCGACGAAGAGAAAATCGCGCATTTCCGTGCCTGCCTGCAGGCCGCCACCGCCGACTAAGCCCCCGTACGGGAGCAAGCTCCCGGGCCCCGGCAAGGCTGGCAAAATAATTTAAAAGTTTTTCCTCAAAGCATTTAATTAAACGGCGGGACCTGTCGCCTTGTGAAGTTGGGAGCAGCTAAAAGTCGCTCCTAACCGCAACCACCCAATTAGGAATGACACCATGCTGAGCCTTCACACCAACGCTGCCTCCCTGTCGGCACAAAATTCGATCTCGAACACCCAATCCAAACTGTCGACTTCGATGACGCGCCTGAGCACCGGCTTCCGCATCAATTCGGCCATGGACGATGCTGCCGGCCTGCAAATCGCAACGCGCCTGAAAGCACAAACCAGCGGCATGACCGTTGCCATGAACAACACGCAAAACAGCACCTCGCTGCTGCAAACGGCTGAAGGCGCGTTCGCCGAAGTCACCAACATGCTGGTGCGCATGAAGGATCTGGCCACCCAGGCAGCCGATGCTTCGTCGACCGCCAACGACAAGACCGCAATGCAAGCTGAATACAATGCATTGGGCCAAGAGCTGTACAACGTCATGACCAACACCACGTTCGGCGGCACCAAGCTGCTGGGCGACGGCACCGCAGGCAAGGGCACGCTGTCCGCTTCGATGACGTTCCAGATCGGTGCAAGCTCGACGGAAAAAATGAGCTTCGACGTGTCGGGCAACCTGACCTCGCTGAACGCTGCCCTGACGGGCCTGAGCGCCAACTTCGCCGCCACCGCATCGACGGGCGCGACGGAACTGACCACGTCCGCCAACAACACCATCGGCCTGCTGGCTTCCGCCATCGACAGCGTCAGCACCGTGCGTTCGGCACTGGGCGCGACGGCTAACCGTCTGGACCACGTCAACACCAACTTGTCGAACATCGCCACCAACACCAAAGCTGCTACCGGCCGCATCATGGACACCGACTTCGCTACCGAAAGCTCGAACATGACGTCGTCGCAAATGCTGCTGCAAGCTGGCACCGCGATGCTGAAACAAAGCAACAGCATGTCCTCGATGGTCATGTCCCTGCTGCAATAATATCGGCCTGGCCGCTTGCGGCCCGTTCATTGAAGCCAGACTGCGGTCTGGCTTTTTTCATATCTGCAGCCCCGCCACGCAGTACGGCAGCGTCATTCGCCCCATCGAATGAGCTTGCCAGCAAAAAAATCATAGCATTCGAAGAAAATTTCCTTAAAGCATTTAATTAATGCCGCGGTACGGTCGTCTTGTACTGATGGGAGCAGGAAAAAGGCGCTCCTAACCGTAACCACCCAATTAGGAATGACACCATGCTGAGCCTTCACACCAACGCTGCCTCCCTGTCGGCACAAAATTCGATCTCGAACACCCAATCCAAACTGTCGACTTCGATGACGCGCCTGAGCACCGGCTTCCGCATCAATTCGGCCATGGACGACGCTGCCGGCCTGCAAATCGCAACCCGCCTGAAAGCACAGACCAGCGGCATGACCGTTGCCATGAACAACACGCAAAACAGCACCTCGCTGCTGCAAACGGCTGAAGGCGCGTTCGCCGAAGTCACCAACATGCTGGTGCGCATGAAGGATCTGGCCACCCAGGCAGCCGATGCTTCGTCGACCGCCAACGACAAGACCGCAATGCAAGCTGAATACAATGCATTGGGCCAAGAGCTGTACAACGTCATGACCAACACCACGTTCGGCGGCACCAAGCTGCTGGGCGACGGCACCACGGGTTCGGGCGCCACCCTGTCGACGTCGATGACGTTCCAGATCGGCGCAAGCTCGACGGAAAAAATGAGCTTCGACGTGTCGGGCAACCTGAGCTCGCTGAACGCTGCCCTGACGGGCCTGAGCGCCAACTTCTCGAGCGCTGCCTCGACGGGCGCAACCGAGCTGACCGGCACCGCCAACAACACCATCGGCCTGCTGGCTTCCGCCATCGACAGCGTCAGCACCGTGCGTTCGGCACTGGGCGCGACGGCTAACCGTCTGGACCACGTCAACACCAACTTGTCGAACATCGCCACCAACACCAAAGCCGCTACCGGCCGCATCATGGACACCGACTTCGCTACCGAAAGCTCGAACATGACGTCGTCGCAAATGCTGCTGCAAGCTGGCACCGCGATGCTGAAACAAAGCAACAGCATGTCCTCGATGGTCATGTCCCTGCTGCAATAATATCGCCCTGGCCGCTTGCGGCCCGTGCCTCGAAGCCAGACTCCGGTCTGGCTTTTTTTTCGCCCGCACAACCATGCATTCCCGGCATATTTAACTAAATTGCCATCACGTTTAACGATGTTGCCGGCATAGTCGCCTATACAAGGTAGAACACCGAACAATCGCCTACCGGAGCCGCCACGTGCTGAGCATTCATACCAATACTGCCGCACTGTCAGCCCAGCGGGCCATGGGCTGGGCCCAGCAAATGCTGTCGACGTCGATGACGCGCCTCTCCACGGGCTTTCGCATCAACTCGGCCATGGATGACGCGGCCGGCCTGCAGATCGCCACCAGGCTGAGCGCCCAGACCAGCGGCATGGCGGTGGCCATGCGCAACACGCAAAACAGCACCTCGCTGCTGCAGACGGCCGAAGGCGCGTTTGGCGAAGTCACCGCCATGCTCGTGCGCATGAAGGACCTGGCCACGCAGGCGGCGGACGCCTCGTCGAACCAGAAAGACCGCGACGCCATGCAGGGCGAATACGATGCGCTGGGCGCCGAACTGTACAACGTGATGACGAACACCCGCTATGGCGGCACTTTATTGCTGGGCAATGGCAGCGCCGGCAAGGGCACCCTGTCGCAAGCGATGACGTTCCAGATCGGCGCCAGCGGCAGCGAGACCATGCAATTTAACGTGTCCGGCGACATGGGCAGCCTGGATGCGGCGCTGCAGGCGATCTCGGTCAATTTCGCGCCAGGCGCCACGGCGGGCAGCGAATTTGCCAGCAACGGCAGCGCCAACGGCATGATCGACCAGCTGGCGGCAGCCATCGACAAGGTCGGCAGCGTGCGCTCGGCGCTGGGCGCCACGGCAAACCGTCTCGGACATGTCTACAATAACCTGTCCAACATGATTACCCATACCAAGACCGCCATCGGCCGCATCATGGATGTCGACTATGCGGCGGAAAGCGCCAACATGACCTCGGCCCAGATGCTGATGCAAGCCAGTACGGCCATGCTCAAGCAAAGCCAGAGCATGAGCAAGCTGATTCTTTCTTTACTGCAATAATTGCTGGCCGGGCGCGATGGCGGATCCTATTCATACTTACCACCTGGAAGCAATGGCATGGCGATAGACCGTATTTCATCGGGCAATCCGGCTCCCCTGATTACCCAGCGCCTCGACGTCAGCCCCGCCACGCCCATGGTGCCGGGCGTGGTGCAGCCGCTGGTGCCCATCGGCCCCTACATGGCGCCCGCGCCCGACGCCGGTACCCTGCCCGCGCAACTGCAGCAGGGCCAGGACGGCCTGGCGTCGCTCATCAAACCCAATGCCGATGGTGCGGGCGGCGCCATGCCGCGCGACAGCAGCGCCATGCAAGTCAACCAGCTGTTCTTCACGCGCCAGCTGATATGGCAGCCGCCCGACGCGGCGCAGCTGGCCGCCTCGTGGCGCGTGATGGTCAAGACCTATGGCGAGCAGTACGCCGCCCTGCAGGAACAGGCGCGCGGCCAGCATGTGCCTGGCAACCTGTTCATGGCGGAACAGCAGCCGGCCCTGCTGCGCGAAGGCCCCCGTCCGCCATTGACGGTGGACAGCGAAGCGTGGCGCTTTGCCGTGTATGGCTGGGCCGGCCAACGCCTGCTGCTGCGCGTGCTGGCCAGCGACGAAGATGAAGACGGCGCGCCACGGCGGCGCGGCAAGGTGGCGCTGCGCGTCGAAGTAATCATCCTCGGCATCGGCCGGGTGGTGATCCAGATGGAGCCGGCCGGCGATGGCGTGCTGCTGGAACTGGCCGCCGATGAAGACGGCGCCCTGCGCCACTTGCGCCTGGCCCTGCCCGAAATCGCCGACGCCGTGCGGCGTGCGGGCCTGCGCCTGGTGCGCTGCCGCCTGAACCGCCAGCTGCACGCGCAGCGCGTGCACGGCAACTATCCGATGCAGGCGGCGGCCGCGTCGCTGTCGCTGCCCCTGTTCCGCGCCATGGCCGAAGTGGCGCTGCTGCTGACGCAGCCGCCGGCGGAAGCGGCGGCCAATCCCGACGAGCCCGCGGCACCGCCGGCCGAGGCCGAAGAGGAACCCGTCATCGTCTCGAAGGAAGTGGCGGCGCCGTTCGGCTACGACTATGGCGACGAGGAAGACGCGGCGCAAGGCAGCACCGTGCTGCTGCTGGCCGACGGCCAGGAACACGATCTGCTGCCGCCCATCGACGAGCAGGATTGAGGCGGCGCAATTAGTGCAGCACGATGGATGCGGCACAATTGATGCAGCAAAAAAAACGGCGCCCTAAGCGCCGTTTTTTTTGTTTAGCCCACCGTGCCGATGATGCTCACTTCGCGGTTTTCCGGGATTTCGTTATACGACAGCACATGCAGGCCAGGCGCGAACAGGCGCGCGTAGCGGGCCAGCAGCGGGCGGATCTGCGGCAGCACCAGCAGCAGCGGCGGCGTGGCCTGCTGCTTCATCTGCTCGCGCGCCACCGGCATGTTCACTTGCAGCTGCGACAGCAGGTGCGGGTCGATCGGGTAGTTATCCAGGGTGATCTTGCCCGACTGGCGCGCCTGGTTCAGCGAACCGAGCAGCATGTTTTCCAGTTCCCCGCCCAAGTTAAATGCCTGCATTTCCATCTTCTGGCCGAACAGGCCGCTGACGATCTGGCGCCGCAGCGCGCAGCGCACTTCAGCCGCCAGCAGGATCGGGTCTTTGGTCGTTTCCGAACTGTCGAGCAAGGTGGTGGCGATCGGCACGATATCTTTCAGGGACACGTTTTCTGCCAGCAAGACGCGGAACACGCGCAGCAGCTGCGTGTGCGTGAGCGCCTTGTCCAGCGCGCCCGCCAGCTTTGGCGACATGGCCGTCAGGCGTTCCATCATGTTGGAAACGTCTTCGTGGCGGAACAGCTCCGGCAAATATTCGCGCACCATCTTCGACAAGTGCGTGGCGATCACGCTGGGCGCCTCGATGACCTGGTAGCCCAGGCCCAGCGCATGCGCCTTTTCGCCGGGCTCGATCCACGTGACGGGCATGCCGTAGGCGGGTTCGATGCCGGGGATGCCGTCGAGCTGGCCATACACGTTCGGCGACGGGATCGCCATCAGGCGGTCGGCCTGCACTTCCGCCTGCGCCACCACGGTGCCCGACAGCACGATCGCATACTGCGACGGTTTCAGGGCCAGATCATCGCGCACGCCGATGTTCGGCAACAGCAAGCCCATCGACTCGGACAGGCTCTGGCGCACGCCCTTGACGCGCTTGTTCAGCGGCTCGCCCTGCGTCTTGTCGACCATGCCCACCAGCTTGTAGCCTAGCATCACCATCAGCGGCTGCACGGCAGGCAGCTGCTGCCATTCCAGCTCGGCCGGGCGCTCGTCGCGCAAGGCTGCCTCGATGGCCGCCATGCCGGCCGCGTCGGGCCCCTTCACGCGCTTGGTCAGGCGCCAGGCCACGAACGCCAGCACGGCGGCGAAGGTCATGAACATGAACCACGGCATGCCCGGGATCAGGGCCAGCGCCACCATCATGCCGGCCGCGCTGAAGATCACCGTCGGCGAGGTCAGCACCTGGCCCGCCACTTGCTGTTCGAAATCGCCCGAATCGCTGATGCGGGTGACCAGGATGGCGGCGGCGGCCGACAGCAGCAGCGCCGGGATCTGCGCGACCAGGCCATCGCCGATGGTCAGCAGTGCGTACTGGCGGAAAGCGTCGCCGAACGACAGGTCGTGCATCAGCGAGCCGATGGCCACGCCGCCCACCATATTGATGATCAGGATCAGGATACTGGCGACGGCATCGCCGCGCACGAACTTCGACGCGCCGTCCATGGCGCCGTAGAAATCCGCTTCGGCAGCCACGTCCTTGCGGCGGATCTGGGCTTTTTCCTGGTTGATCAGGCCGGCGTTCAGGTCGGCATCGATGGCCATCTGCTTGCCCGGCAAGGCGTCCAGCGTAAAGCGCGCCGACACTTCCGAGATGCGCTCCGCACCCTTGGTCACGACGGCGAAGTTGATGATCATCAAGATCACGAAGACCACGATACCGACGACGAAGTTACCGCCGATCACCACGTTACCGAAGGCCTCGATCACCTTACCGGCCGCATCCGCACCCGTATGACCGTGCAGCAATACCACGCGCGTGGACGCCACGTTGAGGGTCAGCCTGAGCATGGTCGTGGCCAGGATCACCGTCGGGAAGACGGAGAAATCGAGCGGCCGCTTGGCCGAGACGCTGACCAGGATGACGATCAGTGCCAGCACGATATTGAATGTGAACAAGATATCGAGCAGCACGGGCGGCAGCGGCAGGATGATCATCGCCAGGATCACCAGCAGGAACAGCGGCGTGGCGAACTTGTGGCGGCGCATTTCGGCAACCAACCGGTTCAGGAAATTCATGAAGGTACTACCTCGCTCAAATAAGATGGCACGACCACCTCGGTGGGAAATGGGGGCTGGGCGGCACGCTGCCCAGTACGGAATGCTTTCAGCTGCAGGATGTAGTTGAGCACCTGCGACACGGCCTGGTACAGCTGCACGGGAATCTGCTGCTGCACCTGGCTGGTGTTGTAGATGGCGCGCGCCAGCGGCGGCAACTCCAGCGTCTCGATATTGTGTTCCTTCGCCACTTGCCGGATATACAGCGCCATCTCGTCGACGCCCTTGGCAACGACAAACGGCGCCTCGGCGCGGTCCTGGTCATACTTCAATGCAACGGCGTAATGCTCGGGGTTGACGATCACCACGTCGGCGTCGGGCACGGTCTTGCGCACGCTGCGCCGGCCGATCTGCTGCTGCAGCTGGCGGATGCGCTGGCGCACTTCGGGGCGGCCTTCGCTGCTCTTGTGCTCTTCCTTGACATCCTGCTTGCTCATGCGCTGATTGCGGGCAAAGAAAAACGCCTGCGCCGGCACGTCGATGATGGCAAACAGCACGAAGACGGAGATCAGCGCCATCAGGCCGTCGAGCATCAGCGCCGAACCGTCGAGCATGGCTTGCTGCAGGGGGCGGTGCTGCAGGTCCACGTACTGCGTCAGGCTGGAACGGCTCACATGCACGAGCACCATGCCCAGCACGACGGCCTTGGCAATCGACAGGCCGAATTCAAAAGCATGCTTGGGCGCAAACAAACGGCCCAGGTTCTTGGCCGGGCTCAGGCGCTCCATCTTCGGCATCCAGTTCTTCGTGCTGATGACCCAGCCACCGGGGATCAATGAGCCGAGCACCACGAACAGGGGCACGCAGAACAGGGGCACGATCATCTTGATCAGCAAGCCCACGGACGTGGTAAACGCCATCGACATGGCATTTTCCAGCGCGCCCGTGCTGTCGAGCGGCATGAAGGCCATGGCGAACAGCGCGCGGAAACTGTCCAGATAACCGGGCAGCAGGTAGATGAAGACCTTCATGCTGATCAGGATGCCCAGCGCCGTCGACAGGTCGCGCGAACGCACCACCTGCCCTTCCTGGCGCGACTTCTTCAGCTTCTGCGCTGAAGCCTTTTCGGTCTTGTCGCCCGTGCTGCTATCGGCCATGGGCCCCACCTTTCCGCACGTGCCCTATAAGCGTAGCGAGCAAGTTCAATGCCGGGTTGAGTAGCGCAGCTGTACGGAGGTACAGCGAGCAACGGATGCCCGGAAGTGGACTGCGCATTAGCTTGTTGGCACGTGCGCTATCCATGGGCCACCCGCATCTGTTCGGCGATCATGTCCAGCACGCGGTTCGTCATGGCGACATAGTGCTCGGGAATAAAGCGCACGATCTGCACCAGCATCAGCAGGCCGAACATGGTGATCATGGAAAAACCCAGCGAAAACAGGTTCAGCGACGGCGCCACGCGGTTCAGGAAGCCGAAGCCCAGCTGCACCACCATGGTGGAAAAGACGATGGGCAAGGCCAGCAGCATGGCGGCGGCGAAGATCCACGCCACGTTGTACGCCACCGTCTGCAGCAGCATCGGCCCGTAGCCCTGCCCCACGGGCCAGGCCGTGAAACTGGCGCCGATCACGCCCGTCAGCACGAGGTGGCCGTCGATGGCGAAAAACACGATCATGCACATGATGGTGAGCAAGCCCGTGATCACGTCCGACGAGGTGCCGTTGAGCGGATCGTTCATGACGGCCATGGAAAAGCCCACCTGGCTCGACACCAGGTAGCCGAGCACCGACATGACGGACATGGCGAAATGGAAGGCCAGGCCGAGGACGAAACCGATGATGGCCTGCTCCAGGGTGGCCACGAGGGCGTGCAGGGAAAACGGATCGATCTTCAGCAAGTCCTGCGAGATGCCCGACGCCTGCATCACGGGCAGCATCAGGATCGCCAGCACCAGCGACAGCAGCACCCGCACGGGGACGGGCACCATGGCGTCGCCGATCACGGGCGAGGCGCTGAGCATGGCCAGGATGCGGCAGAACGGCCACCACACGGCCAGCAGAAACGGCAGCACCTGATTGAAAATCTGATCCATGGCGCGCGGCGCTATCCGACCAGGGTGGCGGCGCGCTGAAAAATGGACACGCAATAATCCATCAGGTAACCGGCCATCCAGCGGCCGGCCAGGATCAGGGCCAGCAGGGTGACCAGCAGGCGCGGCAGGAAACTCATGGTCTGTTCATTGATCGAGGTGGCCGCCTGCACCAGCGCGACCAGCAGGCCCATGAGCAAACCCGGCACGACCAGGATCACCACCAGCAGCATGACGACATGCAGCGCTTCGATGATCAGGTCGACGGCGACTTCAGGGGTAAACATGGATCAGTAGCCCTGTATGCTGGTAACGAGGGTGTTGACGGTCAGGGTCCAGCCGTCGACGAGCACGAACAGCAGCAGCTTGAACGGCAGCGAGATCACCAGCGGCGACAGCATCATCATGCCCATAGCCATCAGCACGGACGCCACCACCAGATCGATGATGAGGAACGGGATGAACAGCATGCAACCGATCTGGAACGCCGTCTTGAGTTCGGACAGCACGAATGCGGCCAGCTTGACCGTGAAGCTGTGGTCTTGCGGGCGCATGGTGGACGGCTCGCCCGCCAGGTGCGCGATCTGCGCCAGCGCCGCCTTGCTCGTCTGCGCCAGCATGAAGCGCGAAATCGGCACTTCGGCAATCTTCAGCGCTTCCTGCATGCCGATCTGGTCGCGGTCGTAGGGCACGAATGCTTCCTTCCAGACCTGGTCGCCGATGGGACGCATGACCAGCAAGGTGAGGATCAGGGCGATACCCGTGACGATACGGTTGGGCAAGCCCTGCTGCAGGCCCAGGGCCTGGCGCAGCAGGGACAGCACGATGACGAAACGGGTAAAGCTGGTCATCATCATGACCATCACGGGCAGCAGCCCGAGCAGGGTCATGACGACGAGGATCTGCATCTTCACCGACAGGTCGGTCTTTGCGCCCGGCACCACGCCGGACAGCAAATCCTGCGCCCCGGCGGCGCTGCAGCACAGCATCAGAACGGGAACAGCCAGCGCGGCAGCCAGCGCGCCGCGGCGCCGGCTCAAACCGGGTACCGCCAACTTCATGCTGTCATCAGGTCGAGATTGAGGCCGTCGAGGTCGATGACTTTCAGGCCATAGTTCTCGCCGGCCACCACCACTTCGGCACGGCCGATCGGCGTGCCATTGACCTTGATCACCAGCGGTTCACCGGCCAGCATGTCCAGTTCGATCACGCTTTCCGGACCGATGGCCATCAGCTCTTCCAGCGAAATGCGGGCCGAGCCCACTTCCAGGGTCAGGGTGACGGGAATCTTGCGCATCATCTGGGGAATGTCGCGCCGCGCGCGGGTGCTGGCCACGTCGGACACGTCGCCCTGGTCGATGATCATGTCATCGCCCAAGTCTTCCAGCAGGGTTTCGCTCTGGTTGGTATCGGTCATATTCATATTATTCGACATCTTCAAATGAGGTTAAACAGAGCTTGCCCTTGTGTTCGGAAACAGCAGCTGTAAATAAACGGGAATCGTCGAGCATCACGTCGGTGCGGCTCAGGCTGACGGGAATCACGTCGCCCACGCGCAAGTCGAACAAGGCGCCCAGTTGCACCTGTTTGCTGACGAGACGGCCTTCCAGGGTCACTTGCAAGCGCGAAGCGAGCGGACGCACGCTGCGCAGCGCCTTCTTCGCCTGCGCGCGCTCGGGCAGCAAGCCGCGCAGCACGTCGGCCATCAGGCGCTTGTCGAGCGAGAACCAGAAGTGGCCACTCTGCCCCGCTTCCACGTCGCTGAGCGCCACGGTGACGATCCAGCTGCCGCGTGCCGGGTGCACGCCGGACTGCACGGCGACTTCGGCACTGGTGTCGATGTCGCTGCTCTTGCCCAGGGTTTGCAGGTTCTTGTGGACGCGGGCGAACAAACTGCTGACCAACTGTTGTCCCAGCACCACAGCGAGGCGCTCCTCCGTGGCCGTCACGCGGACCTGCGCGGGATCGGGCAGCGCGCCCTTGGCGCCGGCACTACCATAGCGATAGTTCAGCACGCTCAAGAGTATCTGGCGTTCGAGGGTAAAGCCCAGCTGGCTGGCCGGCGTGGAAAAACTCAGCCAGCGGTTCACGCTGTCCTCGTCTTCCACGCGCGACAAGTTCACGGCGTCGATCTGGAAATTGCCCCAGTAGCGACGGCTCATCGGCTGGCGCAGGGCCACGGCCAGGTCGTCGCGCAGCTGGGCGCCGAATACATGCAGCAAGTGGACAGGACGTCCAAGCAGACAGGAATCGAGGACTTGATGGCGCACAGTTTGATCTGTCTTAGTGGTTATCATGTGGGTCATGTCGTATTGCGGTGGCAGAACAAATTATACGGATCGCCCGAAATTAAATACAGCATCATCTTGACCTTGCCGACGGGTCCGCAAGCAAACGATTGCGCATCGTATCGCATGCTAGATGACTACGGTGCTGAACAATACATGAAAATGCTAAATATTGCCATGTATCAATATTCCTTGAGCCAATCCTCTCTTTACTTTATAGTTGCCCCGAGGTAAGCTTATAGCGAGAAAATAGTGATTTGCAGTGCGCCATTCCGCTTACCTGATTCCGGTTTTTATGGCAGTTTCCAGTCCTCTTATTGCCACCAGCAGAAACTCTTATCAGTTAAATATTAGTTATCATGGCCATGTAAATCATGTCGGCGTGGGTTTGCTGGGTTTGTTTGAGTCTGCTTGAGCGGATGGTGTGGCAACTGATAAAACTGATGGGTCTGCAGGTCGGGCCGGGCAGGATGGCATTCCATGCACGACTGCCGGAATGGCAACACCAGTATTTCTGATTGATACGTCACCGCATATTGAAAGTAGAGGGCAAGATGAGCAACGAACTCGCAGGTCTGATCAAGGCCGATCTGGCAGCACTGAGCAATGACGCGCGCGCCCTGGGCGCCAGCATCGCGCCCGCCGCCCAGTTCGGCGCGCCGGAACAAGCCGGCTTCTCCTTTGCGCAAAGCATGAAAGACGCCATCGGCAAGGTCAACGGCGATGACCGCATGGCCGCACAGAAAATGAGCGACGTCGACAGCGGCAAGAGCGACGACATGGTCGGCGCCATGCTGGCCAGCCAGGAAGCAAGCCTGTCCTTCTCCATGTTGATGCAAGTGCGCAACAAGGTCATGGGCGCCGTCGACGAACTCATCAAACTGCCTCTGTAATCTTCACGTCCTGATCCCCGCCCAGCCTCCCAGCGAAAGTTACCCCAAGTGATTACCACCATGAAGTCCGCATTTGCGCGCTGGCGCCCTGGCGCCCAGCCCGCCATCCCGCCCGCCCTGCTGAAAAACCTGGTTCCCATCGTCGTGCTGGCCATCGGCATCACCGCCATGGTGACCATGTATGCCTGGCGCGACCAGGCCAACTACAAGCCGGTGTTTGGCGCGCGCGAAAAAGTGGCCGTGACGGACATGATGGCCACCCTGGACGCCGAGCACATCCCCTATCGCCTGCATCCGGACAGCGGCCAGGTGCTGGTGCCCGACGCCATGCTGGGCAAGGTGCGCATGCTGCTCGCCTCGAAGGGTGTGACGGCGCAGCTGCCGGCAGGCCTGGAACTGATGGACAAGAATGACCCGCTGGGCGTATCCCAGTTCGTGCAGGACGTGCGCTTCCGCCGCGGCCTGGAAGGCGAACTGGCGCAAAGCATCATGACGATGGACGCGATCGCTTCGGCGCGCGTCCATCTGTCGATTGCCAAGTCGACGTCGTTCGTCGCCAGCGACGGCGACAAATCGTCCGCTTCCGTGGTCGTGGCGCTGAAACCGGGCCGCACCCTGGCGCCGGAACAGATCGCCGCCGTCATCAATATGGTGGCCGGCAGCGTCGCCAGCCTGGCGCCCACGCGCGTGAGCCTGGTCGACCAGGGCGGCAACCTGCTGTCCTCGCACGTCGACCTGACGGACGGCTTCGATGCCTCGGCCGCCGGCAATGAAGGCGCGAAGCGCTTCCAGGATGAGATCCGCCGCAACGTCACGGGCCTTTTGGGTCCCGTCATCGGCGAAGACAACTTCAAGCTCAGCGTGACGGCCGCCGTGAACAACGACCGCGTGGACGAAACGCTGGAAAAATACGGTGAAGCCCCGAAAGTGACGAGCGAAGCGATGCGCGAAGAGCAGGAACGCAACCGCACCGTGGCCGGCATTCCCGGCAGCCTGTCGAACCGTCCGCCAGCAGCGGCCGTGCCGGCCCCGGCCGACGCCACGGGCGCCGCGCCCGCCGATGGCGCGCCGAAACCGTCCGACGACGGCACGGCCCGCAAGAACGCCACCACGCGCCAGTACGCGTATGACCGCAGCATCACGCAGATCAAGCGCAGCCGTGGCCGCCTGGAAAAACTCAGCGTCGCCGTCGTCCTCAACAGCGCCGCCGCACCGAATCCGAAGACGGGCTGGACTCCTGCCGAACTGGGCAATATTGAAAAAATGCTCAACAGCGGCCTGGGCATCAACGCCCAGCGCGGCGACAGCCTGAGCCTGACGGCGCTGCCCTTCCCGGCCAAGCCGCCCGTGGCGCAGTGGTGGGAAGAGCGCGACACCGTCGTCGATTTCAGCAGCTGGCTGCTGTACGCGCTGGGCGCCGTCCTCGGCTACTTCCTGATCCTGCGTCCGCTGATGCGTCTGCTGACCTCGCGCCTGGCGCCGCCGGCACTGAAACAGATCGATCCCGCCCTGGCACTGGCCGGCAGCACTGCCGCAGGCGCCAATGGCGTAGCCGCCGCCGGCGCGCCGGCGCTGGGCCTGAACGGCTTGCCTGCCCTGGAAGGCCAGGCGGCAGCCGCCACTGGCGGCAGCATGCCGGTCGTGCCTTTGCTGGAAAACTATGACTTGCCGCCACCAGGCTCGGCGGTCGACGTGATGGTCGACCACCTGAAAGTGCTGGCTGAAAAAGAACCCGAGCGTGTCGCCGAAGTCGTCAAACAATGGATGCAGAAAAATGGCCGAACTCAACAACAATAATCCCTCCGACGGCGCCGAATACGAAAGCGCCAGCCTGAACCCCGTGGAACAGGCTGCCATCGTGCTGCTGAGCATAGGCGAAGAACAGGCGGCCAATGTACTGCGCTGCCTGTCGCGTGAAGAATTGCTGGAAGTCACGCAAGTGATGTCGCGCATGAGCGGCATCAAGGTCGAGTCCGTGAAAACGGCCATGCAGACCTTCTTCGACGATTACCGCCAGCAAAGCGGCGTGCACGGCGCCTCGCGCAGCTACCTGAAGCGCTCGCTGGACATGGCGCTGGGCAGCGATATCGCAAATAGCGTGCTGAACAATATTTACGGCGACGCCATCCGCCCCAAAATGGCGCGCCTGCAATGGGCTTCGCCAAAATGGCTGGCCGAATACATCGTCAACGAGCACGTGCAGATGCAAGCCGTGTTCCTGGCCTTCCTGCCACCCGCGCTGGCGGGCCAGATCCTCGACGCCCTGCCCGTCGAAGGCCGCGACCTGGTGCTGCTGAACCTGGCACGCCTGGACGAGATCGACCGCGACCTGCTGGTCGAGCTCGACGAACTGGTGGGCCGCTGCCTGGGCACGCTCGACACGCAAAGCACCAGCGTGGAAGGCATCCGCCAGGCGGCCGAGATTCTCAACCGCATGCCGGGCAACCGCGCCGCGCTGGTCGAACTGCTGCGCGCGCACGACCCGGAAGTGGTGTCGGAAATCGAACTGAGCATGTACGACTTCCTGATCCTGGCCACGCAGAGCGATGTCACGCTCACGCGCATCCTGGAAGACGTGCCGATGGAACAGTGGGCCATCGCGCTCAAGGGTGCGGAACCGTCGATCCGCGACGCCGTGCTGAAAACCATGCCGCGCCGCCAGGCACAAAGCTTCGAAGACATGATGCGCCGTTCCGGCCCCGTGCCTTTGAGCCGCATCGAACAGACGCGCCAGGAAATCATGGCCACCGTCAAGGGCCTCGCCGATGCGGGCGAGATCGAAGTGCAACTGTTTGCTGAAGCGGTGATCGAATGAAACACTTCCGCTCGTATCGTTTCCCGCCCCTGTCGCAATTCATCGCCGCCGGCCAGCGCGCCTCCAACGAGGATACGGATGGCCAGTGGCAGGCGTCCGTCTCGGAAGGTTTCGAGCAGGGCCAGCGCGACGGCTACGAAGTGGGCCTGGTGCAAGGCCAGCAGGATGGCTACGACACCGGACGCAGCGATGGCATGGCGCAGGGCCGCGAAGAAGGCCGCAATGAAACCCTGGTGGCGCTGGACCGCCTGGCGCGCCCCGTCGACGCCATCCTGCGCGACCTGAAAAAAGTACGCGCCGATTACCGCGAAGCGCAGCGCAAGGAAGTGGTCGACCTGGTGGCCAAGGTGGCGCGCCAGGTGATCCGCGCGGAACTGGCGCTGCAGCCCGTGCAGTTGCTGGCCCTGGTCGACGAAACCCTGGCCTCCATGCCGCCCACGCGCGAAGAAATCGACGTTTTCCTCAATCCGGAAGAATTGAAACGCATCAGCGAACTCGATCCGAAGCGCGCCAAGCGCTGGAACCTGATCGCCGATGCGCGCCTCGACGCGGGCGAATGCCGCATCAAGGCGGGCGACAATGAAGTCGACGCGGGCTGCCATCAGCGCCTGTCCGCCTGCATGGAACAGGTCAGCAGCCACCTGGCGCTGGCCGCCGAACACGCAGACCAGGGCGCGCCTGCATGATCGCCGACACGCTGCGCAGTTTCGAGATCGGCGATATTCCGGTCGCGACGCCGACGGGCCGCCTGGTCGGCGCTTCCGGCCTGCTGCTGGAAAGCGCCGGCTGCCGGCTGCACACGGGCCAGCGTTGTCAAATTGAAACTGTGAACGGCGAGTGGCTCGATGCGCAGGTCGTGGGCTTCCGCGAAAAACTGTCCTATCTGATGCCGTTCAAGAAGGCCACGGGCCTGACCACGGGCGCGCGCGTGCTGCCCCTGCCCGACAAGGCCAGCCTGCAGATCGGCCCGTCGTGGCTGGGCCGCATGGTCAATGGCCTGGGCGAGCCGATCGACGACCTGGGCCGTCTCGGCGGCGAACACATCCTGGAAGTCACGCCGCCGAAGATCAATCCCCTGAAGAAACAACCGGTGGTCGAGCCGCTGGACGTGGGCGTGCGCGCCATCAACAGCATGCTGACCCTGGGCAAGGGCCAGCGCGTGGGCCTGATGGCCGGTTCCGGCGTGGGCAAGAGCGTGCTGCTGGGCCTGATCACGCGCCAGACGGTGGCCGACGTGGTCGTCGTCGGCCTGATCGGCGAACGGGGCCGCGAAGTGCGCGAATTCGTGGAAAAATCGCTGGGCGCCGACGGCTTGAAAAAGGCCGTGCTGGTGATCGCGCCGGCCGATGAATCGCCATTGATGCGCATCATGGCAACCGAACTGTGCCATTCGATCGCCGCCCACTACCGCGACCAGGGCAAGCACGTGCTGCTGCTGGTCGACTCGCTGACGCGCTATGCGATGGCCTTGCGCGAAGTGGCGCTGGCCCTGGGCGAGCCGCCGGCCACGCGCGGCTATCCGCCGTCCGTCTTTTCGAACTTGCCGCAACTGGTGGAAAGCGCCGGCAATGGCGCCCACCCGGAAGGCAGCATGAGCGCCATCTACACGGTGCTGGCCGAAGGCGACGACCAGCAGGACCCCGTGGTCGACACGGCGCGCGCGATTCTCGACGGCCACATCGTGCTCACGCGCGAACTGGCCGAGCGGGGCCACTACCCCGCCATCGACATCGCCGCCTCGATCAGCCGCTGCATGGCGCAGGTGATCACGCCCGACCACATGCAGGCGGCGCGCGCGCTGAAGGCATCGATGGCGCGCCATGCGCGCGTGCGCGACCTGATCCCGCTGGGCGCCTACGTGCCCGGCGCCGACCCGATCACCGACCGCGCCGTCCAGCTGCACGCGCCCATCGAAGCCTTCCTGTGCCAGGGCACCAAGGAAGAGGCGCCGATGGGACCGTGCATCGAACAACTTGAACAGATCATGGCCTAGGAGCATACGTGAGCGACGCGCATACCATCCGCAACCTGACCACCCTGGTCGGCCTGCGCAGCACCGAAGTGGAACGCCTGCAAGGCGAAATGGCGGCGCAGACGGCCGTGCGCGAGCGCTACCAGAAAAACCTGGAACGCCTGACGGGCCTGTACACGGATAGCGGCCCCAGCGGCGCCCTGCCCCTGGCCCTGTCCGTCAACTGCGGCAACTTCAAGCAAGCCGTCATGCAGATGGCCGACCAGCACCGTACCGACCTGCACCTGCACGAGGCCAACATGGCCGTTTCGCAGCGCGCCCTGAATACGGCCTGGGCCAAGCGCGAAGTACTGGACCAGGTGCTGACGCAAAAACAGAAACATGTTGCAAACGAGCAACAACGTGTCGATGCCAAGCGGCAAGACGAACTGGCAACGCAATTCTGGTTCCGCGGGCAGGTAAAATGAGGTTTGTGTAAGTTTCTTTCAGGAAAACTTCACGAAACGGGAATAGGGGTCGCCTTGTACCGGTATATCCCTTTATTCAGGAGTCTGGCATGGCAAGCGTAATTACCGCACCGCAATACGATCCAATCACCACGGCTGAAAAGCTGGCGACCAAGGCAGTTGCGACGCAAAAAGCGGACCTGATCGCCAAGAATACGCTGGCCAACAACACCGCGACGGCGCTGGGCAACCTGAAAACGGCCATTTCGGCCTTCCAGACCGCCATGACGGCGATGACCACCAGCAAATCCGTGCTGAGCCAGGCAGCCACCTTCAGCAATACGGCATATGGCACGGCCACGGCCGGCATCAAGGCCACGCCGGGCAACTACTCGTTTTTTGTGGAACAGCTGGCCACCGCGAGCCAGACTTCGTATGGCGGCTTGAGCACGATCAACGTGGCCGACGGCACGGGCAACCTGAAAGTGAAAATCGGCGATGGCGTGGGCGACAACACGCTCGACATCGACCTGGCCGCTGCCGACAAGGATGGCGACGGCAAGCTGACGCCGCAGGAAATGGCCGCGGCCATCAACGGCAACAGCAAGAACAATGCGCGCGTCACGGCATCGATCATCAATATCGGTAACCAGGCTCAGCTGGTCCTGACGTCGAACGTGACCGGCGTGGAAAACGCCGTCACGCTGGACGCGAACAGCGTCGCCAATACCACCTTGAAAACGGCGCTGACGGACTCCGCCAACATCAAGACCATGGTGGCGGCCAAGGATGCCGTCGTCTGGCTGGGCGCCCAGGGTACCGGCACCAAGATTACGCAGGCATCGAATACCTTCACCAACGTGCCCGACGTGAAGATGACGTTCACCAAGGCCATGACGGCCGGCGACAATCCCGTGACCGTCACGGTGGGTACCGACAATGCCGGCACCATCGCCAATGTGCAAGCCTTCGTCGATGCCTACAACAAGCTGAAAAGCCTGATGGATGGCATGGCCAGCCCTGGCGACCCGGCCAAGAACGTAGCCGCCGGCATTTTCGCCCACGACTCGGGCCTCAATTCCCTGCGCACCAGCATGGGCGACGCCCTGCGCATGACGGTCGACGGCGTGTCGCTGGTGTCGTATGGCATTACTGCACAACGCGACGGCTCGATCAGCCTGAACAGCGCCAAGCTGACGGCCAAGCTGGCCGACAACCCGGGCGGCCTGGACAAACTGTTTGGCAACAACAGCCTGTCCGCCCCTGCCGGCGTGCTGGGCGGCCTGGACAAGGTGCTGGCCCAGTGGGGCAACGTCACCAAGGGCCAGATCACCCAGCGCCTGGCCGCCAACGACAAGCTGCAAAAGAACCTGAGCACGAGCATGGACCGCCTGAGCGCGCAGTACGACACCGCCTACAAGCGCTATCTGGACCAGTTCACCCGCTTGCAGATCCTGCAAGAACAGATGCAAAAGAACGCCGACATGTTTGATGCCATGTTCGGCAACAACAAATCCTAAGGCGGGCGCGCCCGCCGCGCCGCAGCCAGTTAAACCGTGAAACAGTGAGAACCAAGACATGTTGAACAATGAAGCTTACGGCAGCTACCACGCCGTCAACCTGGATTCCCAGACCGCCCGCGCCACACCGGTCGAGCTGGTGCTGGTGCTGACGGACGGCCTGCTGGAAGAACTGGCGCGCGCGCGCGGGCATATCGTGGGCAAGCGCTACGAACAGAAGGCGATCAGCCTGGACAAGTGCACGCAGATCATCAACGGTTTGTCGAGCTCGCTCGATTTCGACAATGGCGGCGAAGTGGTGGTCAACCTGGCGCGCCTGTACGACTACTGCGTGGCGCGCCTGTACACGGCCGGGATCAAGCTGGACCCGACCCTGATCGACGAAGTGACGACCTTGATGACGACCATCAAGCGCGGCTGGGTGGGTGTCCAGGCCAACAATGCCTAGGCGCGCTGCGCTGCAGCAGCTGAGCCGGCAATTGAGCGCGGCAGTCGCGCAGCCGGACTGGGAAGCGCTGGAAAAACTCTCGGCCAGCCTGGCGAAAAACATCCCGCTGCTGGCCGAACGGGGCGCATGGAATGCGCTGGAACAAACAGAATTGTTGCAATTGCGCAAAATTCACGCGCAAGCGGTTAAAATTTGCTCTGAGGAAAAAGAACGCCTGGGTTTACACCTGGGTGCATTACAGGCAAATAAGGAAGGTTGGGTCGCCTACGCCGCGCTCGGCGAATACGACTCGGACGGGAATCAAGCATGATCATGAACTTCAACACGGCGCCGGCCGCTCCGGCACCGGCAGCCAATGCGGCACCCGCATCGGCGCCAGCGCCGGCACAGATTACCACCGTGCCCGGCACGCCGGGCTATGGAAGCAGTGCCGCTGCCGCTGGCAACGGCGTCGCCCCCTCCGCCCTGCCCCTGTTCGCGCAGGTGCTCGACGTGACGGGCGGGCAGACGGCCGATACGGCTGCCGGCGAGACCAATACGGCTGCGCCCGCCAAGGAGAGCGACAGCGACAGCCAGGCCGACAGCAGCCTGCCGGCCATGGCCGCCCCCATCCTCGGCTTGCCCGTCGCCATGCTGCCGCCGGCAGACGCTGCCGTGGTCGAGGCGCGCGCCAGCGCGCAAGCGCAAGTACAGACACAAGCGCAGGCAAATGTGGCGCAAGCCAATCCGGCACTCAACATCAGCCTGCATCCGGCTGCCATCACACTCACGGCCCAGGCAACGGCGCAACCGGCAGGCCGCGATACGCGCGAGCCGCTGGCCGCCGCCAACCCGGCGACGGCGGCCAAAAGCAGCGCACCGGCACAGCCCTTCGAATCGCTGCTGCAGCAAAGCGCTCCGGCCACAGCCGCCGTCCCTGCCGCTACCGTTGCCACGGCCGCGCGCGACGGCGAGCGCGGCGCCGCGACGCCGGCACCCGCCGCGCCCAACCAGGGCTTGACGGGCCTGGCAGGCACTCCCGCAACGGCAGCCCCGGCCGGCGACACGATCAAACTCAACGGCCCTGCCCAGCAATGGCAGGAACCGCTGCGCGAAGCGCTGGGCGAACGGCTGCAGACGCAGATCGGCCGCAACAGCGAGCATGCGACGATCCGCCTGGACCCGCCCATGCTGGGCCGCATTGAAATTTCCATCCGCCACACGGCCGGCGCGCTGCAGGTGAACGTCACGGCGTCGAATTCGGAAGTGTTGCGCCAGTTGCAAGGCATCGGCGAGAACATGCGCAGCGACCTGGCGCAGCGCCAGTACACCGAGGTGGCCGTCAATATCAGCGCCACCCCGCGCAGCCCCGCCGCCCAGGCCTTTGCCGAAGGCGATGCGCGCGGCCAGCGTCAACCGGGCCGCCAGCAGGACGATGCCGAACCGGGCCGCGCCCTGTCCGACGGCACGCCGACCGGCACGTCTTCCAGCACCACTTACGCCATGCATGAGCGAGAGTACACCTGATGAATATGAAAATGAAACTGATAGGCGGCTTTGTCGCCGTGGCCGTGCTGGCCGCCGGCGCGGCTGGCGGCGCCATGTGGTACCTGGCCAAGCCCGTAGCCGGACATGCCGAGGTGGCCGAAGCGAAAGCCCCGCCGCCGCCTGCCACGGGCAAGAAGGCGCGCAAGTTCATCACCCTGGATAAGGTCATCGTGATGCTGCGCCGCGGCCCTGGCGATGCTGAAACGCATTACCTGTCCGCTGACCTGGTGATCGCCACCACCGAGGAAAAGGAAAAGCTGACCAAGGACCACTTGCCGCTGATGCGTTCGATCGCCGTCAGCACCCTGTCGAGCTTTCCAATGGACAAGGCGCAGACCATGACGGTGGAGCAGTATGCCGAGCAGATCAACAAGGCATTCAATGTCAGCTATGAGCGCGAACAGATGGAAAAGCCCTTCACGGAAGTCATGGTCGGCAAGCTGATCATTGAATAAGCCAACACGCCAGCCGACCTAGTGGGAGATCCCGTGGCCTATGTAGAGCAATACCAGGAAGCGTATGGCGCCGGCGAATACGCGGCTGCCAGCGCTTGCGCGGCCGTGCTCAGCGTTGCTGAAGAGCAACAACATCTGGTGGCCTATGCCCCTTTGGTGAAGCGCATCGTGCGCCAGCTCAATTCGCAGGTGTCGGGCGCCATCGACCGCGACGACATGGAACAGATCGGCCTGATGGGCTTGCTCGAAGCCTTGCGCCGCTACGGCGTGCCGGACCAGTCGTTCGGCAGCTATGCCAGCCTGCGCATCCGCGGCGCCATCCTCGACGAGCTGCGGCGCCAGGACTGGCGTCCGCGCGCCGTGCGCCAGGAAAGCCACCGCCTGCGCGACAGCGTGCGCGCCCTGACCCGGCGCCTGGGACGCGAACCGCTGGAAGCGGAAATCATGGCGGCCCTGAAGCTGACGCCGGAAGCCTTCCAGGAATACCAATTGGCGGAAAACGCCGAGCTGATCGCCAGTTTCGACGAAGTGCTGCAGGAAAGCCTGGGACAGGCCGACAGCGCACCGAGCCCGGAAGAGCAATTGATGGTCCGGCGCAGCCTCGAGCAGGCACTGCGGGCGCTCGATGAACGCGAGCAGCGCGTGATCCAGATGTATTACGAATTCGAACTGAGCTATAAAGAAATCGCCGCCGTACTCGACCTGAGCGACGCCCGCGTCTGCCAGCTGAACAAGACGGCACTGGGCAAGATGAAAGCCATGCTGCAAGACGCATAAGTTTCAGTAGTAGTTTCAGCAAAACCCATCAAATTGATGCAGCACAATGACGCAGAAAGGCAGTTGACATGGTAATTATCGGTATCTTAATCGTGATGGGGTGTGTATTCGGAGGCTTCGCCCTGATGGGCGGCACCGTCCACGCGATCTGGCAACCGGTCGAGTTGATCATCATCATCGGCGCCGCCGTCGGCGCCCTGGTGCTGGGCAACCCCAAGCATGTACTCGGTGAAATGCTGCACCAGATGCGCAAGATCGTCACGCACAAGAAGCAAGGCTCGGAATTCCAGCGCCAGTTACTGCTGCTGATGTATGAACTGCTGCAAACGGCCGCCGGCGGCCTGAAGGCCCTGGACGCGCACGTCGAAGCCCCGCGCGAAAGCGCCCTGTTCCAGCGCTATCCGCTGGTGCTGGAAGAGCCGAAGCTGCTGGCCTTCATCGTCGACAACTTCCGTTTGATGGCAATGGGCAAGATCAACGCGCATGAACTCGAAGGCGTGCTGGAACAGGAACTGGAAGCCATCCACGATGAGCTGCTGCAACCGTCGAAGTCCCTGCACAAGATCGCCGAAGCCATGCCCGGTTTCGGTATCCTGGCCGCCGTTCTCGGCATCGTGATGGCCATGAATTCCGTGGCTGACGGCGCCGATGCGGCGGAAATCTCGGAAAAAGTGGGCGCCGCCATGGTCGGTACCTTCATCGGCATCTTCTTCTGCTACGGCGTGCTCGATCCGATGTGCAACATGATGAAACAGCTGGTGGGCGAGGAAGGCTCGACCATGGAATGCGTGAAGGTCGTGCTGGTCACGCACGTGGCGGGCAAACCGCCCCTGCTGGCCATCGATGCGGGCCGCCGCCTGGTGCAGCTGAACATCAAGCCAAGCTTCGCCCAGCTGGAAAGCTGGATCAATGCGCTGGAAGATGGCGGCGCCGAACAAGAGCAAGGCCAAGGCCGGGGAGGCCGCCGTGCTAAAGCCGCATGAGAAACATGAACAGGCCATCATCAAGCGTGCCGGCCGCAAGCATGACGACGATGGTCACGGCGGCGCCTGGAAAGTAGCGTTCGCCGACTTTTGCCTGGCCCTGCTGTCGCTGTTCCTCGTGCTGTGGCTGATGGCCGCGCGCGAGCAGCAGGCGATGAAGGAAATCATGATGGATGCGTCGGCGGGCAGCCGCCAGGGCGAAGGCCAGGGCGTCATGCCGGAACAGAAAGGCGGCCCCCGCGGCAGCCTGATCGAGCGCTTCCCCATGCCCCGCAAAGGCACGGGCGACACGCGCACGGAAGGCAAGCAGACGCAGGATGGCAAGGCCGGCGCCGCGCCGCAAAACCAGACCAAAGTCAGCTACCAGTCCCCGGAAGACTTGATGGCCCTGTCGCGCGCGCTCGATAAGCTCAGCGATGAAGCGGGATTGAAAAGCAACTTGCAGTCGGTGATCACGCCGTACGGCTTGCGCGTCATGTTGCACGATACGGACAAGCAAGGCATGTTCGTGCGCGGCAGCGCCGTGCCGACGGACCGTTTCCGCAAGCTGCTGCGCCAGATGGGCCCCGTGTTTGCGCAAATGGAAAACCAGATGCTGATCGTGGGCCATACGGATTCCTTGCAGTACGCCAATAACGGCTATGAAGGCTATTCCAACTGGACCCTGTCGGCCAACCGCGCCATGTCGGCGCGCGCGCAATTGCTGATCGGCAGCATGAGTCCGGACAGCGTGCTGCAGGTGGTGGGCATGGCCGACCGCGCGCCGCTGGACGTGAAAAATGCCAGCGCGGGCATCAACCGCCGCATCGAACTGTTAATATTGACGCGTGGCCAGGCCGACAGCATCGCCGCCATGTTCGGCATGGCCGGACAAAAGGTGCAAGGCGAAGAACTGCAGGTGGGTGAACCGGATTCGGGAACCTTGCAGCGCCTGCGCGAAAAACTGGGCCTGCCCGCAAAGAAGGAGCGGGATGAGCATGCAAATTAAGGGCAAGGGTCAACGTATGAAAATCTCCTCGGGCAATACCGGTGCTGCCGTACGCAGCAGCGCCGTCGCGCCTGCCGAGGCGATCGCCGAGCACGCGGGCGCCGCAGGCGCCATGGCCGGCTCGTCGGCGGGAGCGGAACTGCAATCGGCCGTGCTGCAACCGGCCATGGCCGCCCTGCGCGCCATGCCCGAAATCGACCACGAGCGCGTGGCCATGCTGCGCGATGCGCTGGCCAAGGGCGAGTTGCCGTTCGATCCGTCGAAACTGGCAGGCCTGATCCAGCGTTTCCACGGCGGTGAATCGTGACCGCGCCGCGCAAGGGCATCACGCGCCAGGAAGCCGTGCGCCGCGTGCTGCACGGCATGCAGGAAGACAGCGTCGGCTATGCCGCCCTGCAAACCTTGCTGGAAGAACAATTCCAGGCCACCCTGCACCACCGCAGCACGCAGCTGACAGAGCTGGCCGAGCAGGTGATCGCCGCCGTCGAGCCCCTCGATGCGCGCCGCCGCCAGCGCGTCAGCCTCGTCACCGCCCTGCTGGGCCCGCAAGGCGATATGGCACAATTATTTGCGTTGTTGCAAGAAGACGCACGCAGCAAGGCCGAGGCCAACTGGGCGGCGCTGGAACAGATGGTGCTGGAATGCAAGCGCCTGAATATCCGCAACAGCGATTTGTTAACAGAGCAGTACAGCATCATGCAGCGCGTGCTGCATGGCGAGGAAGATACGTATGCGCCAGGCTGATTTTTCACAGATGCGCGCCATGGCCGCCACGCCGTCGACGATGGCGACGCATGCCGTGCAAAGCAATATGCACGCGACTCCTGCCACCATAGCCGCCGGCAGTTTCGGCAGCGTGTTCCAGCAGGTGCAGGGCGAAGTGGCCCGCTTCATCGAGCAGGGCGGCGGCAACGCCACCCACCTGAGCCCGCAAGGACGCGCCTACCTGGAACAGAGCCAGCCCGTCAATGTGCTGGGCAGCATCAACCAGGGCGGCGAGATCGGCGAAGTGCAGCAGCAATTCCTCGCCTCGATCAAGCCGTGGACGGAAGAAACGGGCGCGCGCCTGGGCGTGGCGCCGGAAATCGTCGCCGCCCACGCGGCGCTGGAATCGGGCTGGGGCCAGCGTCCGCTGCGCCAGGGCACGGGCGCGGACACGAACAATCTGTTCGGCATCAAGGCGGGCGGCAAGTGGCAGGGCGACGTGGCCAGCAACCTGACGACCGAATATGAAGCGGGCAGCGGCACGGCGCTGAAGAAAACGGAGCGCTTCCGCAGCTATCCGGACCAGGCCAGCGCCTTCCGCGACTATGCGCAAGTGCTGCTGGACAATCCCCGCTACCGCGCCGCCCTGAACACGGGCACAGACGCGGGCGCCTTCGCGCAAGGCCTGGCGCGGGGCGGCTATGCCACCGATCCCCACTACGCCGCCAAGCTGACCCAGCTGGCGACGCGTTTGCAGCGCACGGCCGCCGCAGACTGATCGTCCTTAACGGCCGGGAATTTCGGCCGGTTCCACCACGCCCGCATCGACCACCCTGGCACGTATCACCGTGCCGCTGGTGGCGTTGCGCACGCGTATCACCTCTCCCAGCGCGCCCGGGTCCATCGCTTCGCCGGCCATGCTCACTTCCACCTGTTCCTTGCGCGCCACGATGCTCACCGCACTGCCCCGCTTGATCAGCATCGGCGCAGCCAGCTGCCCCTGGCGCAGCACTTCGCCGGCACGCAAGCTGCGCCGGCTCGACAGGCCGACGGCGCCGGGCAAGGAGGAAATACTGTCCGGCACCATCGTCACGTCGCGCCGCGCCAGCGTCACGTCGCCCGCCTGCAACGGCGTATTGGCCGTGACGGGCACGTTCGTCACGGCCACCTGGGCCGTGATCGTGCCGCGCGCCAGCATTTCATAGCGCCAACCGTTGCTTCCAGGACACACTGCCACAAAGCGCATGCGCTGGGCCGAGCGGCTGTCCGCCGATTCCAGCGCAACGGGCGCCGCGCACGCGGGCAAGGGGCGCGTGCTTTTCACGACGGTCACTTGAAACTGGGGTTCCAGCAGTCCTGCCGTGGCCGCCTGCTGTGTCAATTGCTCGCGCGCCAACTGTTCCACACGCGAAAATATATTGTCGGCTGGCAATTCTGCGCGTCCTGCACTACTATATAGGCTGGTCAGAAAAAATAGGCCCGGAAGCAGTATATGAGGATGTGGCACCCTGTTTCGGATCATCGTAATGCTGTTGAAATGAATCATTGCTAACCTTAATCAAAGATACTGAAGCGGCATGACCTTACCATGCGTCAACATGACCAGGCTGGGATTTTACCTCTGCACCACCTATTTTCTAGCCCGAACCGCAAAAAGCACGATCGAATTCAATACAAAGGATGACCATGGGGATTAATTTCAAGGACGCGCTGGGCGTGCATGCCGATGCACTGGCGCTGCGTGCCGACCGTACCCGCGTGCTGGCGGCCAACATCGCCAATGAAAACACGCCCGGCTTCCAGGCCATGGACATGGATTTCGGCAGCGCCCTGCAGCAGTTGCAGGACAATGAAGCGGGCCTGCTGTCCACCGATGACGACGCCAGCGCCCTGTACCGCGTACCCTACCACCCCAGCCGCGACGGCAATACCGTCGAAATCGGCGTCGAACAGGCGGCGTTCTCGCAGAATGCCACCGACTTCCAGACCAGCCTTACTTTCGTCAACATGAAACTGAAGGGTCTGTCCAAGGCCATTTCCGGACAATAAGGATCAGCATGAGCTTCCAGGATATTTCCAAGATCGCCGGTTCGGCGATGGCGGCGCAAACCGTGCGCCTCAACACCATCGCCAGCAACCTGGCCAATGCCGATTCCGTTGCCGGTTCCGAAGCCGAAACCTACCGCGCCCGCAAGCCCGTGTTTTCCGCCGTGATGGATGGCCCCGGTGCCAGCGGCGCCGGCGGCAGAGTACAGGTGCTCGACGTGGTGCAAAGCGATGAACCGTTGCGCAAGGTCTATGAACCGGGCCACCCGATGGCCAATGCCGACGGCATGGTGTTCTACCCCAACGTCAACCAGGTTGCCGAAATGACCGACATGATGTCGGCTTCGCGCGCGTTTGAAACAAATGTTGAAGTTCTGGGCCGCATCAAGTCGATGCAGCAATCGCTCCTCAAATTAGGTGAAGCATAATCCATGGAAACTAATCTCTTTACAAACAACACCGGCGGCAGCAACAGCGGCAGCAATGCCGTCAAGTCGCAGAGCAATGCCACCCAGGACATGTTCACCAAATTGCTGGTCGCCCAGATCAAGAACCAGGATCCCCTCGCGCCGACCGACCCGAGCCAGTTCGTCAATCAATTGACGCAGCAGGCCCAGACGGAAGCGATGCAGAACCTGTCGGCGCTGACCAGCGCCAATGCCAGCGTGCTGCAATCGATGCAGGTGCTGGCCCTGGGCGCGCAAGTGGGTTCCGAAGTGATGGTCAACAGCGAAACGGTGCAGCTCGACAAGAGCAAGGTCAGCGGCAGCATCGCGCTGGCGGCCGGCACCACCAAGACCACCGTCACCCTGAAAGGCATCGACGACAAGGAATACAAGATCGAACTGGGCGCCAAGACCGCCGGCACCGTGCCCTTCACCATCGATCCCGTCGCGCTGGGCATGCCTGCCGGCACCTATACCATGGCGGTCACCACCAATGGCACCGAAAAACCAACGGTCGACATCGCAGGCAAGCTCAACAGCGTGCGCCTGTCGTCCAGCGGCAGCATGATCCTGAGCGTGTCGAACCTGGGCGAAGTCAACCCTGGCGCGATCACCGGTTTTAACGGTAAGACGGCCTGATCCGCCCTTCCCTTCGTTTCCTGAACACTAATCTCGTCCTTCACTAAAGGAAGTCAACATGAGTTTCGACATCGCCCTGTCCGGTATCCAGTCCATCAACCAACAGTTGAACAGCACCAGTAACAATATCGCCAATGCGGGCACCTATGGTTTCAAGAGCAGCCGCGCCAACTTTTCGGCCATGTACGCCGGTTCGCGCGCCACGGGTACGGAAATCGGCTCGCTGACGCAAAGCATGTCGCTCAATGGCGGCGTGCTGAATACGGGCCGCGCGCTCGACGCGGCCATCGATGGCCGCGGCTATTTCGTCACGCGCGATGCGCAAAACACCATGAACTACAGCCGCGTCGGCATCTTCTCGGCCAGCAATGAAGGCAAGCTGATCGATGCGAATGGCCGCCTGGTGCAAGGCTATGCCGCCGTGAAAGGCAGCACCACCCTGGGCACCATGGGCGACATGATCATTCCGACGGGCCAGATTCCCGCCGTGGCATCGACCAAGCTGGCGTATGCCGCCAACCTGTCGTCCGAATGGACCGTGAAGACCCCGGCGTTCGACAAGACCAATGAGCTGAGCTACAACAGCGGCAAGTCCTCGATCGTCTACGATTCGCTGGGCGCCAAGCACTCGCTGGGCCAGTACTTCGTCAAGACAGCGGCGGGCGTGGACGTGCACTACACGTTCGACAATGTCGACGTGGCGCCGGTGACGAACATGACCTTCGACACCTCCGGCAATCTGCTGACGGGAAAAACGGCCACGCCGACCCTGCCGACGCCGCCTGGCGCAGCGGCCATGACGATCGCCATCGACTACACGGGCACCACCCAGTTCGCCGGTGAAGCAAACACCTCGACCGACCGCGCCGACGGCTATGCCTCGGGCACCTACACGGGCGTGGAACTGGCCAACGACGGCTCCGTCGTGGCGAAATACACGAACGGCCAGAAGCAAAGCATCGGCGTGATCGCGCTGGCCACCTTCCCTGACGAAGGCGCACTGACCGCCGTCAACGATACCAGCTGGGTTGCCTCGACCACGTCCGGCACCGCCATGTACGACCGCCCCGGTGTCGGCATGGCCGGCAAACTGGTGACGAGCTCGCTGGAACAGTCGAACGTCGACATCACCTCCGAACTGGTGGGCCTGATGACGTCGCAGCGTAACTACCAGGCCAACTCGAAGGTCATCTCGACCGAGAACGCCATGCTGCAATCGCTGATGCAAGCGCTGTAATCCACGATACGCAAAGGTAAAGAGCAATGGATGCGCTGATTTATACCGCCATGAGCGGGGCCGACCGCGCCCTGCGGGCACAGCAGGTACACGCCAACAACCTGGCCAATATCGAGACGGGCGGCTTTCGCGCCAACATGGAAGTGTCCACTGCCCAGCCGCTGCAGAACGGCTATGGCTACGACGACCGCCACATGACGCAGACGCAGTCGAGCGCCATCGGCACGCGCACGGGCACCATCAAGGAAACGGGACGCGAACTCGACGTGGCCGTCACGGGCCACGGTTTTCTCGCGGTGCAATGGCAAAACGGCGAAGCCTACACGCGCGCCGGCGCCATGGACCTCGATGAAACGGGCGCGCTGACCATCAACGGCCGTCCCGTGCTGGGCGAAGGCGGTCCCATCACGATTCCAGAGCACACCAGCCTGTCGATCGGCGCCGACGGCACGATTTCCATCCAGGTGCCGGGCACCGCGCAAATGCAGACGGTCGACAAGCTCAAGCTGGTCAACGCGGAAGCGGGCGAGCTGACCAAGAACGAGGCGGGACTGATCGTGGCGCGCAGCGGTGAAGACTTGCAGGCCGACCCCACGGTACGCCTGCGCGACCGCCACCTGGAAGGCAGCAACGTCTCGGCCGTCGAGGAAATGGTCGCCACCATGAGCCTGAACCGCAGTTTCGAGATGCAGATGAAAGTGTTCAAGGCCAGCGATTCCATGACGGAATCCGGTAACCGCCTGCTGGGCGCTTAAGCCCAACGCCAACCAATTATCAGGAGTAAACCATGAATCCAGCAATGTGGATCAGCAAGACGGGCGTGCAGGCACAAGATGCCAAACTGCAAGCCATCGCCAATAACCTGGCCAACGTCAATACCGTTGGTTTCAAGCGCGACCGCGTCGTCTTCGAAGACCTGTTTTACCAGGTCGAGCAGCAGCCGGGCACGCAGCGCGCCGACAACACCCTGTCGCCATCGGGCGTACAGCTGGGTAACGGCACGCACATGGTGGGCACGCAAAAGGTGTTTACCACCGGCAGCCTGCAAACGACGAGCCGCGAATTCGACGTGGCCATCACCGGCAACGGCTTTTTGCAAGTGCTGCGTCCGAACGGCGAAGCGGCCTACACGCGCGCCGGCCAGCTGGGCATCAATGAAAACGGCGTGATGGTCAACGCCCAGGGCTTGCCCCTGGTGCCGCAGATCACCGTGCCCAACAATGCCACGGCCATCACCATCGGCGAAAACGGCATGGTCACGGCCACCGTGCCGGGCAACGTCAACGGTACCCAGCTGGGCCAGCTGAACCTGACCAGCTTTGTCAACCCGACGGGCTTGCTGGCACTCGGCGAAAACCTGTTCCAGGAAACGGCATCGAGCGGCACGCCGACGGAAGGCCGTCCCGGCGAAGGCGCCCTGGGCAAGCTGAAACAGTTCGCGCTGGAAGGCTCGAACGTGCAGGTGGTCGAAGAGATGGTCGACATGATCGCGGCCCAGCGCACCTATGAAATGAACACCAAGGTGCTGTCGGCCGCCGACAATATGCTGCAATACCTGGCGCAAGCGGCACGCTGATGACAGTCGCCATGAAAGCCACGGCGGGCTTGCTGCTGGTGCTGATGGCCGGTTGCGCCAGCCAGCCGGCCGCGCCGGTAGCGCCCAGCTTTTCCGATACGCCGCTGCCCGTGGCGCCGCGCAGCGCTGCGCGCGGCGGCGTGGGCGGCGGCGTTTTCAATCCCGACGCGGGCCTGGACCTGATCTCGGACAGCCGCGCCTTCCGCGTGGGCGACGTCGTCACGGTAGCCCTGCAGGAAACCACGCAGGCCAGCAAGAAGGCCGGCACCTCGTTCAACAAGGGCTCGTCCGTCGGCGTGAAGGCGGCCAATATCCTCGGCAAGACCCTGCCCAAGACGGGCATCGACCTGTCGGCCGACCGCAACTTCGCGGGCGACTCGACCAGCACGCAGCAAAATGCGCTGTCCGGCGCCATCACCGTGATCGTGCAGGAAGTGCTGCCGAACGGCTTGCTGCGCGTCCAGGGCGAGAAAACGCTGACCCTGAACCAGGGCGAGGAATTCGTGCGCCTGCGCGGCTACCTGCGCGCGGCCGACATCGATTCCAACAACCAGGTCTCGTCCTTGCGCATCGCCAATGCACAGATCGCCTATTCCGGCCAGGGCACCCTGGCCGAAGCCAATACACCAGGCTGGCTGACGCGCTTCTTCGTCGGCCCATGGATGCCGTTTTAAGGTGACCTCATGAAATTTCGTTCCGCCCTGCCCCTGGCAGCCATGCTGGCCGCGCTCTCCGGCTTTGCCCTGCCCGCCAGCGCCGCGCAAGTGCTGCGCAACCTGGTCAGTATCGAGGGCGTGCGCGACAACCCGCTGGTCGGCTATGGCCTCGTCGTGGGCCTGAACGGCAGCGGCGACACCACCCAGGTGAAGTTTTCCAGCCAGTCCGTGGTCAATATGCTCAAGCAGTTCGGCGTGAAGATGCCGGACGGCGCCGAAGCAAAAAGCAAGAACGTCGCCACCGTCATGGTCAGCGCCGTGTTTCCACCAGGATACCGCCGTGGCCAGGCCATCGACGTGACCGTCTCGTCGCTGGGCGATGCGAAAAGCTTGCGCGGCGGCACCTTGCTGCTGACCCAGCTGCGCGCGGCCGACAATGAAACGTATGCGCTGGCGCAAGGCAACGTGGTCGTCGGCGGCCTCAACGCCACCGGCAAGAGCGGCTCGTCCGTCACCGTCAACACGCCCACCTCGGGCCGCATTCCCAACGGCGCCAACATCGAGCGCGAAATCCTCAGCGATTTCTCGACCAAGCCGACCGTCACCCTGAACCTGCGCCACCCGCATTTCGAGACGGCCATCAATATCGTCGAAGCCGTCAACCGCCGCTTCGGCGCCGTCGCCACCACGCGCGACGCCACCAGCGTGGAAGTGCTGGCGCCGGAAAACCCGACCCAGCGCGTGGCCTTCATGGCCAAACTCGAAGCGCTGTCCGTCGATGTAGGCGTCGACACGCCGAAAGTGGTCTTCAATTCGCGCACGGGCACCGTGGTCATCGCCGAAGGCTTGCGCGTGAAGGCGGCCGCCGTCACGCATGGCTCGCTGAAAGTGGTCATTTCCGAAAGTTCCAACGTCAGCCAGCCGGCGCCGTTCGGCCGCGGCCAGACCACCGTCACGCCGCAGTCGAAGGTCTCCGTCGACCAGGGCAACGGCAATATGTTCAAATGGCCGGCCGGCGCCAAGCTGCAAGCCATCATCGACGTGGTCAACAGCCTAGGCGCTTCGCCCGATGACATCATGGCAATTTTACAAGCCCTCGACCAGGCAGGCGCCATCGAAGGCGAACTGGTGGTCATATGATGAATATCAACGACAGCAGCAGCGCCCTGCCCTCGGCGCTCGACGACCGCTCCCCTGCGGCAGCCACGCCGGCCGACCCGCGCTATGCGGCCAAGGCCACCGAGGCGGCCGTCAAGTTCGAGGCGTTCTTCATCTCGCACATGCTGCGCCAGATGCGTTCGGGCACGCGCGAGATGGCGGGCGAGGACAGCGTCTTCAAGGACCCCATCAACAGCGACATGCTGGAAATGGCCGACAACCTGGTGGCCGACAAGATGGCCGGCCAGCGCGCCTTCGGCATCGCCGACGCCATCCTGCGCCAGCTGCTGCCGGCAGCGGGCGCCCCCGTGGCCGCCAAAAGCGCTGTCAAGACCGACAATATTGCAGCGCCGCTTAATAAATCCGTCTGAAGCGTCGCCTGTACAAGGTAACAACGATTCAATGCCTGCCCTCCCGCACGCGCCACTCTCTTCACGAAAGAAACTTGCCCAATGAGCATCATCAGCAATGCATTGTCAGGCAGCATCGCCGCCCAGGCCGCACTCAATGCGGCCAGCCAGAACATCGCCAACCTGCAGACGGCAGGCTATACCCGCCAGGGTGTGCTGCTGACCTCGCTTGGCGCAGGCGCGGGCGTGCGCTCGGCAGGCAATGGCGTGGAAGTGTCGGCCCTGCTGCGCTTTGCCGATGCCTATAAAAGCCAGCAAATGTGGCGCGCCGCATCGGACCAGGGCGCCCGTTCGCAGACCCAGCCATACCTGACGCAGCTCGAGCGCGTGATGGGCGACGATGCTTCCAGCATCAGCAACGGCATCGACGGCTTTTTCGCTGCCCTCAATGCCTCGGCCGTCGACCCTACGTCGACGCCGCTGCGCCAGCAGATCGTCACCTCCGCCGACGCCATGGCGCAACGCTTCAACAGCATCAGCACCGTCATGAGCAACCAGTTGCTGTCGGTGCAGCAGCAACGGGCGGCGATCGTGCCGCAAGCCAATACCACCCTGGCCAATATCGCCGCCCTGAACCAGCGCATCAGCACTTCCACGGCCGCGGGCACGAATGTGTCGTCGCTGATGGATGCGCGCGACCAGCTGATCGACGGCCTGGCCGCGCAAATGGGCATCGAAGTGCTCGACCAGCCGGACGGTTCGCGCAATGTCTCGCTGAAATCGGGCCAGCCGCTGGTCATCGGCAGCATGGCCGGTACCCTGAGCAGCAACATGACGAACACGGGCCAGCAAACGCTGAGCCTCGATTTCGCCAAGTCCTCGTACACGCTCGATCCGGTGGCCATCGGCGGCCAGATGGGCGGCCTGGGCGAGTTCGAGCAAAATACCCTGAAGCCGCTGCAGCAGTCGCTGCAGGACATGGCCACCCAGCTGACCAGCAAGGTCAACGCGCAGCTGGCACTGGGCAAAACCATGGCGGGCACCACGGGCGGCCCCCTGCTGGTCTATACCAATGGCAAGCTGAGCATTACCCCCGGCTTCAACGCCAAGGACCTGGCCCTGTCGCTGACGGGCGCGGCTGGCGATAGCGGCAACTTGCAGAAATTGATCGATATCAAGAACCAGCCGATCACCGTCAGCTGGGTAGGTTCCGTCCTGATGAGCGATGCGGATACGCAACTGGTCGGCAAGCTGGCCATCTACAGCCAGCAGAACCAGGCGCTGCTGAAGACCTCCAATACAGTGCGCGCGCAAGCCATCGACGACTGGAAGTCCACCAGCGGCGTGAACAAGGATGAAGAAGCGATGAGTCTGGTGGAATTCCAGAATATGTACCAGGCAAACATGAAAGTCATTTCCGTGGCGAATACCTTGTTTGATGCCACTTTGCAAATGATGGGTTAAGGAGAAACATATGCGTGTCGCCAGCAGCCAGTACCAATCGCTGATCAATATTTCGCTCCAGCAAAACCAGGAACGCATCAATTACCTGACCCAGCAGATGTCGTCGGGCCTGCGCATCCAGCTGCCATCGGACGATCCGATCGGCAACGTGCGCATTTCGCGCCTGACGCGCGAGCAAGCCATGGTGACCCAGTACCAGGACAATATCGCCACGGTCAAAGTGCGCCTGCTGAAAAACGAGAACTACCTGTCGAGCATGGTTACCGACATGGGCCAGGCGCGCGACCTGCTGGTGTGGGCCGCCGACGGCAGCAATACGCCGGGCGACCTGAATGCGATGACGCAATCGCTGACCGCCATGCGCGACAGCGTGCTGTACACGGCCAACCTGAAGGACCAGGAAGGCCGCTACATGTTTTCCGGCACGGCCACCGACCAGGCGCCCATCAAGTACGACCCGGCGGCAGCGCCCGGCTCGCGTTACAGCTACGTCGGCAATACCGACACGCAGACCGTCGTGGTCGGCAATGGCGTGACGCAGGCGGCCAACGTCGACGTGAAGAACCTGGAAGTGTGGCTCAACAAGATCGATCTGGTCGTCACCACGCTCGGCACGCCGGGCGTCAACCCCAACGATCCGGCCGTGCGCGCCATCGTCAACGACGGCCTGGGCGGCACCGATGACGGCATGGATTTGCTCTCCGGCAAGATCGCCATCTTCGGCGGCGCGCAAAACATCCTCACCACGCTTTCCGGCAACCTGGCCAATGTGTCGCTGTCGAACGATTCGGCCCTGCTGGACCTGAAAAAGACCGACATGGGCGCGGCAGCCATCGAACTGACCGGCTACCAGACGGCCCTGCAGGCAACGTACAAGGCCTACACCAAGGTCGGCACCATTTCCCTGTTTGATCTTCTCTGACCATCATGCAAATCGTTCAGACCTCTTCCTCTTCCGGCGTCAATGCCAAAGGCGCCGGCACAGCCCGCGTCGTCGATGACGCGTCCGCCGCCATCAACGGCAATGCCGGCGCGCGCAGCGAGGCGCCGGCGGCGAGGAGTTCGACGGCAAGCCTGCAGCGTGGCCTGAGCAACTGGGATCACCAGCTGCAGGGAGAGATTTCCAACGCGCAGCAAACGCTGGACTACCTGGAACGCAGCAGCAGCCAGCTGCAGGCGCTGAAAAGCGAACTGGCGGCCAAGCTGGCCGCGCGCCAGGGCCGCGAAGGGCAAGTCGAAGCGCGAGTACGCCAGTTCAGCAATACCTGGCGCCAGCGCGCCAGCGCCTCGGGCGGCACGCTCGATGCCCAGCTCAGCTATAGCAGCCCGCAGGCGGCACAGCAGCAGTTCAGCATCCGCGGCCTGACCATGGCCAGCCTGCAGGAAGGCCCGCAGGAAGTGCTGGCGTTTTCCGTGGGCGGCGCGAACCAGGCCTTGCGATCGGTAAATATCGAACCCGGCCTGAGCGAGAGCGAAATCGTGTCCCGCTTCGACCGCGCGTTGATGCCGTCAGGTATCAGCGTCAAGCGGGGAGAGAATGGCGAACTGGTGTTCAGCACGCCGGAAGCCAACTGGAACAACGTGCGCGACAGCCTGTCCGTGCGCGGCAGCGGCGTGCGCTACCCGACCGGCCAGATGAGCCGCGTGCGCACGGATGCGGAACCGGCCGCCATCGCCCCGGAAGAATGGAATACGGGCGACGTGGAAGCCCTGCGCGCCACCTTGCAGCAAGTGGTGCAGGCGCTGGCGCAGCTGCAGGCGGCGCGCAGCTCCGTCAGCCTGGCCCTGGCGCAAGCCACGGGACGGGTCGCCCGCGCGCAGCCGGTGCAGGCGAACGTCAGCATGGATACGCTGGCGGAAAACTTCACGGAAAAGGCCAGCCAGCCCGGCTATGAATCGCTGCTGGCGATCAGCTCCGCACTGGTCGGCATCAGCCGCGAACGGGTCGTCGCCCTGCTGGGCCTGGAATAAGCTCCCTCCTGCTGCGTGCGCCGCCCTGGCGCACGCAGCAATAAAACCGGCGCGCCCCCTATCTGCGGGCCGTGGAAATCCGTAAGATGCTGCTGTCGCTTGCTCATTGACAAATACGCCAGTGCATCCCGTCATCCACTTCCGGAGTTCCCTTGATAAAAACCGCCGCCCGGCTGCTCAGTTACGCCCTGCTGGGAAAATCCGACAAGCAGCCCCTCGATATCGCCAAGGTGCGCAAGGTATTGATTTTGCGCAACGACAAGATCGGCGACATGATCGTTACTTCGGCGCTGCTGCGCGAACTGAAGAAAAACTATCCGCACTGGCAGATCGACGTGGCCGCCAGCAGCGCCAACCGCGATGTCGTCGCCGGTAACCCGCATGTGAACGAGATCCTCATCTGGGACAAGCAGCCGCTGCTGCGCGACTTGCGCACCACCATCGCCGACCTGCGCCGGCGCCGCTACGACGTCATCTTCAACCCCTACAACCGCTTTTCGATTCCCTTGCTGCTGCGCATAAAATGGCTGGGCGCCCGCTATTTGACGGGCTTTGCCATTCCCAAGTACGGCACCTCGACCGCCAATCTGGGCATGTTCGACCATACGGTGCCGTGCGACCGCAGCCGCCACATCCTGCACAGCTTTTTTGCCACGTTCGGGCAGTTTGGCCTGCGCGACATCGACATGCGCTATGAACTGTTCGGCGTGGACGCGCACGCTGCCCGGGTCGACGCCGCCTGCGACACCCTGCTGCGCACGCATGAAGGCTTGTTCTGCCTCAATTTCCAGGGTAGCAATGCGCAGCGCACGGTCAGCGTGGCCGACGCCCAGCGCTGCGCCGCCGCCCTGGCCGCGCGCTACCCGCGCCATGCGCTGCTGGTGGTCGCCGCACCGGGCACCGAGGCGCGCGCCGCCGAGATCGTGCGAGGCGCCGGCCATGCAAATGTGATGAGCGCGCCGCCCACGGGCCACATCCTCGAACTGGCGGCCCTGATCCGCCGCTGCGAACTGGTCGTGTCGCCCGATACGTCGGTGATCCACATCGCCTCGGCGTATGACAAGAAGATCGTCGGCTACTACATCCGTACCGACAACTACCGCTGGTTTTACCCGGCCAGCCGCCGCCATGCCGTCATCCTGGCGCAGGGCCTGACCCTGGCCAAGGTCAGCGCGGCCGAGACCCTGGCCGCCGCGGAACAGCTGATGGAGGGCGACGGGCCGCTGGAGGTAACCGTTCAGGCAGCCGACTGAGCCGCCAGCAGGCGGTCCATCTGTCCCGCCGGCAAGGCGCGGGAAAAGAAATACCCCTGCGCATAGTCGCAGCCGGCAGCGCGCAGCAGGTCGCGCTGCGATGCCGTCTCCACGCCTTCGGCCACGACTTTGAGCCCCAGCCGCTGCGCCAGCGCGATCAGCGCTTCGCACAGGCCCAGTCCCGCATCATCGCGGCCCAGTTCGCCAACCAGCGTGCGGCCGATCTTGAGGAAATCGAGATCGGCCGTTTTCAGGCACGCGAGCGACACCTGGCCGCTGCCGAAATCGTCGAGCGCCAGCGCCAGGCCCATGGCGCGGAACTGGCGCAGGCGTTCCACCACCTGGCGCGCCTCGTCGAGCAGCACGGCTTCGCGTGTTTCGATGACGATGGCGCCGGGCGCCAGGCCCTGGCGCGCCAGGTGCCCGCCCCAGTCCTGGTACAGCGCGGCGTCGCAGCGAAATTCCACGGCCGACTTGTTGATGCTGATCTGGAACGCGGCGCCATGCTCGTCTTGCCACCGCCGCGCCTGGCGCACGACCTGGCGAAACACCCACTCGCCGATATCGATGATCAGGCCGTTCGCCTCGGCAAAGCCGATGAAATCGGCGGGCGCCAGCAAGCCGCGCAGCGGATGGCGCCAGCGCAGCAGCGCCTCGGCCCGCTCGATGCTGCCATCGCACAGGCGGATGATGGGCTGGTAATGCACTTCGAACTGGTCCTGCGCCAGCGCCACGCGCATCTCGCGCACCGTGAGGCGGCGCAGGTCGGCCGCCTGCTGCAAGGCGGGCGTGAAATAGCTGTAGCCGTTGCGCCCGGCACTCTTGGCCGCGTACATGGCCTGGTCCGCTTGCCGCAGCAAGGTGTCCGTTGCCTCCGCGTCGGACGGATACAGCGCCACGCCCACGCTGGCCGACACTTGCGCCGTGTCGCCGTCGAGCACGAACGGCAGGGCCAGCGCAGCCGTCAGTTCCTGCAGCACGCGCTCGATGCCGCCCAACTGGCCCACGCCGGCCAGGATGACGGTGAATTCATCGCCGCCCAGGCGCGCTACCGTATCGGTGGCGCGCACGTGCTCGCTGATGCGCAGCGCCGCCTGGCGCAGCAGCATGTCGCCCTTCTCGTGGCCCAGGCGGTCATTCACCTGCTTAAAATGGTCGAGGTCGATGAACAGCAGGGCCAGGCAAGTACCCTCGCGCCGTGCATGGAGCGCCTCGTGCTGCAAGCGATCGAGAAACATCTGGCGGTTCGGCAAGCCCGTCAGCGAGTCGAAATTGGCTTGCCGCCAGATGCGCTCGGACGCCGCGCGCTGCGCCGTGATGTCGCTGACCAGCGCCAGCGCCCCCAGGTAGGTGCCGCCGGAGTCGAAGATGGGATTGGTGGCCAGGGTGGCCCACAGGGTGCTGCCGTCGCGCCGCAGGAACTTGAATTCGTGGCGCTCGGCAATGCCATCCTGGCGCCGCGCAATGTTACGCGCCAGGAGGGCCCGTCCCTCGTCATCCATGAAGGCGGCCAGCGGCTGGCCCAGCATCTCCTCGATCTGGCAGCCCAGCATGTGCGCCATCTTGGGATTGACAAAGCTGGTCAGCGCCTGCGCATCGATTTCCCAGATGCCCTCTTCGGCGCTGTGCACGATGCGCCGGAAGCGCTCTTCGCTGCGTTCCAGCGCGGCCAGCTTGCCCTCGGCTTGCTCCAGCACCAGGCGCAGCGCCTGGCCGTTCGGATCGGCGCTGCCCAGCAGGCTGACGGGCATGCCCGCCTCGCGCGCGCCGGGACGGGGCCGCACCTGCAGCTGGATGCGCTCGGGCTCGCTGCTATTGAGCACGCGCTGCACGAACTGGTCGTAATCGTGGCGGAACGCTTCATGCACATAGGAACGGAACAACACATGACCGGGATGGCCGCGCGCCAGGCCGAACAGTTCGGCCGCCACCAGGTTGACCTGCAAGATCACGCCGTCGAGGCCCAGCACGAAATAGGCGACGGGCGCCAGCAGGTACAAATCGTTGAAATAGGCTTGTTCACGTTCCGCCTTCATCCGCTCCGGGCTGAAGACGCCATCGTCCAGCAGGGGCGCGGCATGCGGCAGCACGCCGTCGTGGCCGCGCGGGGAGGAATCCGGAGCAGGTACCGCTTGCGGAGGCATGTCCATGGCTGTCCTTTGCACCGCCGCCCAGGCAAACAGGTGGGTGCAGTAACGAGACTAGCACGCGCCACGCGCAGTGTCGAGCCATGCCTGCCATGCATAACATTTCTACAACATGAAGGTCAGCGGCCCATGCCCCGCCGGCGCAAGCCGAAATCATGGCCCACCACCAGCAAGGTGCTGGCCACCAGGCTGGACAGGCCCACGATCAGCTGGATCAACTTATCGTCAGGCAAGATCCACAGCGATGAATCCGGCGTCGCGCAACCCGTGGCGGCGCTGATCAGGGGAGACACCCAGGCCGCGTCCGGCGTCACGTCCAGCACGACGGCGCCGTCGGCGCTCGTCTGCATGTAGATGTCGCCGCCCTCGGCCAGGGTAAAGCAGATGCCCACGCCCGTTTCCGTGGCGCGGATATTGTCCTGCATGCTGCGGTTATGTTCCTCGATCCACACTTCCACGTCGTATGGCGTTTCCAGGTGTTCCCACGGACGGGGGCGGAAACGGGGACGTTCATCCGCACTGGCGGGGGTATCGGCGGGGGTAACTGGAATGTTGCTGTCTGCTGCGCCTTGCATGCTTGTCGACCTCTTCTGCGGTGATGCGGCGGGACCGGTTGCCCGCCAGCCGCCATTATCCACCGTTCGCGGCCAGCATGGTATTGCTGGCGCATATCAATCAGAAAAACTGACAGCTATTAACTTTTAACATCAGCATACCTGACTTAAAATAAGCACCACTTCATCTCTACAGGCTTTACATGCAAGGCATCAAACGCAAAATCGTCTACGTCACCGCCTTTGAAATCATCGGCATGGCCATTTCCACGGCCTGGCTGACCCTGCTCTCGGGCGAATCGCCCACCAGCACGGGCCCGCTGGCCATCATGATCACCACCATCGCCGTGATCTGGAACCTGCTCTACAACACGGCTTTCGAATACTGGGAAATCCGGCAAGTGTCGCGCACGCGCACCGTCTGGCGCCGCATCCTGCATGCGATCGGCTTCCAGATCACGCTGGTGATCTATCTGATCCCGCTAATCGCCTGGTGGCTCGACATCAGCCTGTGGCAAGCCTTCGTGCTGGACTTCGCCCTGATGCTGATCATCCCGTGCTACAGCTTCATCTTCAACTATTTCTTCGACGGCCTGTTCGGCGTGCCCCTGTCGGCGCAGCAGCCGAAGGAAGAACCGGCCGGCCTTCACGGCGCTGCCGGCACCTCGGTCAGCAACTGAAGAAAGGACCGCGCCGCCATGCCCAGCGGCCGGTCCTTCATCCACACCAGGTGGATGGGCACGACCAGGCCGTTGCCCGTATTCTTGAAGTCCACCGTGCGCACCCGCCCTGCCGCCAGCGAATGCTCGATGGCCGAGGCGGCAAAGTTGCCCCAGCCTAGTCCCGCCTCCACCATCGCCAGCGCCATCGGCAAGCTGTCCGTGCGCCAGTAGGACAGGCCCACCACGGGGCGCGCATCGGCCAGGTCCAGTTCGCGGCTGGCCACGATGATCTGGCGCAAATTCACCAATTCCTCGATATACAAGGGCCGGCCCGCCACGTCGGGCGGATGCCGGGTCGAAACGATCGCCAGCAAGGCATCGCTGCCCACCAGCTGGAACTGTTCCTCGTGATTGATGCGCCCGCCCGCGAAAGCCATGCAGGCGCTGATGCGGCCCCGGTGCAGCATGTCGAGCACGTCGTCCTGCGGCGCCGTCAGCACTTCGATGTCGAGCAGCGGATGGCGCAGCGACAGCGCGCGCACGGCGGCCACGAACGGTGCAGGGTCGAGCTCGGCCGCGATGCCCAGCGAAATGCGGCTTTCCAGTCCCTGCGACAATTCCTGCACGTGCAGGTGCAACTGCTTCAACTGTTCCGCGATCAGGCGCGCATGGGGCAGCAAGGCCAGGGCGGCGGGCGTGGGCACGGCTTCCCGTGCGCCCCGGTCGAACAGGGCGATGCCCAGTTCCGCCTCGATATTGGCCATCGCCATGCTGACGGCCGACGGCGCCCGGCGCAAGGCGCGCGCCGCGGCCGAGAACGAGCCGCCGTCGACGACGGCCAGGAACAGTTCGATGTTATGGCTGGAAAGTTTCATGGACATGGTGGAAGGTGCGGCACTTTCGGGCGCGCGGACGGTCAAACGGCTAGGACAAACTCAGGAGCAGCCATGCCGCATGCACTCGCCTGCCGCCGCGGCGGCTATGTATCGGAATTTACGCGTTTTATCGACGGCTATCTGCGCGACCATCCCCAGGCGCAAGCGAGCCAGCGCCTGGGCTGGCGCATCTACTGGGAGCGCCCTTTGAATGTCGAGCAATGGCGGCGCGCCGAACGCGACAAGGTGCCGGAGCCGCCGTATCACTACGACTGATCCAAACAGCGCCGCGCGCGGCAGCGGCGTGCGGCCGCACAGCGCGCCGCGCGCCGGTGATCAGGCTTAGCCTTTCCAGGTGCGCTGGAGGCCCGTATCCGCATGGATCCAGCCGCCGCGGGGGCCGGAACGGTAATAGAAGCCCACGCCGCCCTGCTTGAAGCTGCGCACGAGCGAACCGAGCACTTCCGCGTTCAGGTTGGCCACGCGGATATCGGCGGCGCGGCCCGAGATGTGCAGCGACTGGCGCGCGGCCGGCACGCCCGCTTCGCGCAGGCGGCTGTTCGACTCGGCCGTGCGATAGCCGGACAGGATCTCCAGCGGCTGCTCGATGCCGTAGCGGGCCACGAATGCTTGCGTGCCCCACAGGGTTTCCAGCAGTTTCGGATCGATGGGCGCCGTCTTCTTGCCGTTCACGTCGCGCAGCAAATGGCACAGTTCCTGGTAGGCCGAATCGATGACTTCGCCATCTTTCCAGTACAGCAGTTTGGCTTTTTCATTGCTGGCCGGACGCACCACTTCCAGGGTGCGGGGCTTGAGCCAGAATTCCAGGTCCAGCGCCTGCGCGTCGAAGATGTCCGGCGGCGGTTCCATCTCGGTGATGGCCTGGCGCGACTGCGAAGTGAGCGAGCGGTCGACGCTGGCCAGTTGCGTGGGCTGGGGCGGCACGGCCGTGCGCGGCGTGCGCGGCTTGGCGCTGGCCGAAGCCGATGCGGGAGCGGCCGTGCGCGAGGCGCAACCGATGAGGGGAGTGGCTACCAGGCCCAGCGCGGCCAGGCCCATACCGTGGTGTAGAAAATTTCTGCGCGATGCCATAGTCAGTCCAATTTAACGATAGGAATACTATAGCGTATTGTGCTGCGAAGAAAAACCCTCAAAGCCTATCGTGTCGCCCTCATTTCCGTCCCAGACGCGCCCTACGCGGCCGCGGCGCTGGCCGCGACGTCCTGCCTGGCCTGCGCCAGCGCCGTCAAGGGCTTGTCCAGCAGATAACCCTGGGTCACGATGGGCAAGCCCGTGAGGGCCGCGACGCGCTGCAGCGCGGCCAGCGCAGCCGGCGTATCCAGGCGCTTGAAGATGACGCGGATTTTCGCCGCATGACACAGGGTGACGAAGCTGGCGACGGCCTGCTCGTCGCTGAGGTTGCCCGCATCGAGCTTGAACGCATGCGGGTGCAGGCGCTCGAGCATGCCCGTTGCCTCGTGCACGCTGGCCACGTTGATGGCCAGGCGGAAACCGTTGCGCCGGTAATTGTCGGCCACGTAATTGAGCAGCCAGCCCTGGTTCGGCGTGACCGTCGGCAATTGCAGCACGATGCGCTCGATGGGCAAGCCCAGCGCGTCGAGGATGCGCTGGAAGGCGTGGCCGTGATTGCTGCTGACGGCGCTCAACAGGCGGTCATGCACGTTCAGGTACAGGTCGGCCTGCTCCGCTTCCGCCTGCCGGAAAAAATTGATGGCGTGCAGCATGCGGCACAGCCGGTCCAGTTCCACCGACTCGTCGTCGCTGGCCGCGTGGTCGAGCAAACGCCACAGCGACAAGCCCTCGTCCGCCTTCGACACGCTGCGCGCCAGACCCTCGAACGCCACCAGCTTGCCGCTCTCGAGTTCGCGCAGCGGCTGGAAGGCGCTGGTCATGGTGCAATTGAAGAAGCGCCCCAGCGCCCTGCCCTCCCCGTCGAGCCAGACACTGGTGCCTGCCTGGGTTTGATGCGACAAACGGGCCAGATAGTTTTTCAGGACGGGAAATGGCATACATGCTCCTTCATAGGGCCGCGCCGGCTGCCCTCATGGGGAAGGCGGCGCCAAAGTGTGCAGAGTAAGGCAGGGACAACCGAAGGAGAACGAATGGTTTCGCCATTTGATATGCGCCCAGCAGATATGGGCGCCGCAACGGACAGCGCATAACGATAGTCAGAAACATTCCTTCACGCCCCTGCCGCCCGCCTTTACTGTGGGCGTGTACCGATACCATCAGGAAGGGCCGCCATGTGCCAGTTACTCGCAATGAACAGCAGCAAGCCCGCTGCACTGGGATTTTCCTTTGCCGGCTTTGCCGAACGGGGCGGACGCACGGACGAGCACCGCGACGGCTGGGGCATCGCCTATCATTCCAGTAGCGGCTGCACCCTGCTGACGGACCACTTGGCCGCCATCGATTCGCCGCTGGCCGCCACGGTGCAACAGCATCCCGTGAAGGCAAAAAACATCGTCGCGCACATCCGCAAGGCCACGCAGGGCCGCATCGCGCCGGAAAACACGCACCCGTTCGCCCGCGAACTGTGGGGCAAGACCTGGTCGTTCGCCCACAATGGCGACCTCAAGACGTGGCGCGCCCCCGCCAATGCCCACTACCAGGCCAGCGGCGACACGGACAGCGAGCAGGCGTTCTGCCACCTGCTGGCCCGCTTGCGCACGCAGTTTCCCGCGGGCGAGCCCACGCGCGCCGACTTGCGCGCCGCCATCGCCGACGTCGCCAAGGAGATCGCCGCGCACGGCAGCTTCAATTTCATCCTGTCGGACGGCGAGCTGCTGTTTGCCCACTGTTCCACGCACCTGCACTATGTGATACGCGAATACCCGTTTTCCGTGGCGCAACTGATCGACTGCGAACGCAGCATCGACTTTCGCCAGCACAATCACCTGGATGACCGCATCGCCGTCATCGCCACGCATCCGTTGACGCAAAACGAGGACTGGCTGGCGTTTGCGCCCGGCGAGCTGAAACTGTTTGCCGGCGGCACCTTGCTGCAGGCAAACGATAGCGCACCGCAAGGCGTGTATATCCAGATCAGTTATTGAGGGAAATGCGTGAGGAAAAGCAGGAAAGCGGAGGAAAGGCCCGCCGCCGGATGGGCGGGCTGAGGTGCGGGGTGGCCGTCAGGCCGAATTGCAGTTGCAAAAGCGCTTGCGCTTGGGGTCGCCGCTGGAGATGCCTGCGGGATCAATCTGCTTCCAGCAAAAAATCGTTTCCACGCCATACGGCGAGCGCACATTGCCCGCCTCGACATAGCCCTGCTTGACGAAAAAGGCCTGGCTGCTGGCCGTGCTGTGCAGTTGCAGGGCCTTGATGCCCCACTCGCGCGCCTGCGCTTCCAGCTGTTCCACCAGCGCCTTGCCGGCGCCGCGGCCTTGCGCCTCGGGCAGCAGGTAGCACAGGGCCAGCTTGCCGGCGCGCGTCAGCAGGCCGACGCCGACGACGGCGCCCTGCTCGACTGCGACCAGCGAAAAATTGGTGGGCGACGCGAACCAGCACGCCACCATCTGCGGTGTTTTATTGCCCAGCCAGGCTTCCAGGATGGCCGGATCGTCCCGATGATCGAGGCTGCAGCATTCGACGATGGAGCGTCGTAATACGTTGCACGCCTCGAAAGCGTCGGTCGATGTTGCAATACGAATTTCAAGACTCATGTACGCTCACAAAATATTCCAGTTGCCGATGCAGGCGGTTCTACCCCTGTATCGTGCGATTCGACTATACACCAAGCGGCGCAATCAGGTTTTTTGCCGCGCGCCACGGGCTCGTTTTGCCTATGACGCAATGCTTGCAGACTAAGTGCTGATGCACACCTTGCCCACGAATGTTTCCAAAAATCGATATATGTTTTTTAGCGCAAACGGGAATCGGATCTAAGCATATTACGAAAAATTCGTTTCTTTTCCGGCCGGAATTTTAGACTATGTCTATCTATTCTCACAACAAGAGTTCAACATGACCAATTCCAACGCCGTATCGACTACCGCAACGACGCTCGCCCAACGCTCGCGCCGCTGGTTCCTGGCCAGCGCCCTGGCCGCTTCCGCTGCCGCCGTGAGCCTGCCCATGAGCGTGTCCGCCGCCGAACCCGTGGTCTTGCTGAACGCCTCGTACGACGTGATGCGCGAATTGTTCAAGGATGTGAATCCCGCTTTTATTGCTGACTGGAAAGCCAAAACGGGCGAAACCATCACCATCAAGCAATCGCACGGCGGCTCGAGCAAGCAGGCGCGCTCCGTGGCCGATGGCCTGGAAGCGTCCGTCGTGACCATGAACCAGGCCAACGATATCGATATCCTCGTCGACCGCGGCCTCGTGGTGGCCGACTGGGCCAAGAAATTCCCGAACAATGCGGCGCCGTTCTATTCCACCATGGTATATCTGGTGCGCAAAGGCAACCCGAAACAGATCAAGGATTGGGACGATCTGGCCAAGCCCGGCATCAAGGTCATCGTGCCGAACCCGAAAACATCGGGCAATGGCCGCTACACTTACCTGGCAGCCTGGGGCTATGCCGTGAAAAAAGGCGGCAGCGAAGCGCAGGCGCGCGAACTGGTGACCAAGCTGTTCAAGAACGTACCCGTGCTGGACGGCGGCGGCCGCGGCGCCACCACCACCTTCACGCAGCGTGAAATCGGCGACGTGCTGGTAACGTTTGAAAACGAAGTGCAGCTGGTGCGCGCCGAATTCGGCGACAACTTTGAAGTGGTGTACCCAAGCATCTCCATCCTGGCCGAGTCGCCCGTGGCCGTCGTGGACAAGGTGGTTGACCGCCGCGGCATCCGCAAGGAAGCCACGGCTTACCTGCAATACCTGTACTCGGAACCGGGCCAGGAACTGGTCGCCAAGCACTACCTGCGTCCCCGTTCCGCCGCGGTCGCCAAGAAATACGCGGCCAGCTTCAAGCCGATCACCCTGTTCACGATCGACGACGTGTTTGGCGGCTGGAAACAGGCGCAAAAGAAACACTTTGACGATGGCGGCGAGTTCGACAAGATTTATCAGAAGTAAGCACGCCACACTTGAAAAAAAACCGGGACATGTCCCGGTTTTTTTATGGCGGAGCGCCAGCGTCCCATTCCAGAGCGCTGAACAGGCTGGCGACCTCGCTGCTGCGGCGCGTGCCCGTCTTGGCCAGGATCGCCTGGATCTGGCTGCGCACGGTGCTGATGCGCACGCCCCTGCGCTGCGCGTACTCGGCAGGTTCCACGCCGTCGGCCAGCGCCAGCGCCAGCGCCCATTCGGCGCCCGTCAAGCCGCATGGGCGTTCGGCCGTGCCAGGCCAATGCCGCCGCCCTGCGCGGAACAGCGGCCGCAGGGAAAGCATGGCCATCGCCGCCCCATCATCGCCGGTACCGCCCACTCCCATGCGCACGGGCAACGGCAGGATGCCAATTTCCAATGCCGGCCGTCCATTCTCATCGCAGGCATACAAGGGGGCGGGACGGTGGCAGGCCAGTCCTGCGCACGCTAGCCGCACACGCTGCGCCAGCAGCTGCTGCAACTGGCTGGCGCGCACGTCCACGCTGCCGCCGCGCAAGGCAAGCAGGGGGCGCGCCGGAGGCATGGCGGCCAACAGGCGCTGCGCCGCCTGGTTCATGAAAACCAGCCGCAACGCCGCATCGACGAGCAGGATGGCGCGAGGCAAGGTATCGAGCGCCTCCCAGGCCAGCGCGCCATGGGCCTGGGCCTGCTGTGCCGTATCGCGCAGACGTAACACATTCGGCAGATGGTCGAGCACGCGCTGCAGCTGGCTGCGCGTGTTCCGGTCATAGAGACCCTGGCCCGCGGCACGGTGGGCCGACAGGATGGTGAACGCGCCATTGTCGGGGACGACGCCGCTGCAGGAATAGCGCACGCCCGCGCGCAAATAAAAATCCTGGAAATACTCGCTGCGCGCCACAAGCTGTTCGCTGAAGTAATCCTGCATCAGATGCATGCGCCCCAGCGGCCCCCGGATCAGCACCGCATAACCGGGGTCGAGCGCGTGATAGTAACGGCGGTAGCCGTGCTCCCAGGCCTGCTCGTCCAGGCCGGTGACACAGGCGCGCGACGGCGCAGCTCCCGCTTCCGGCTTGAGGAAACAGCAGGCCACATCGCCGCCAGCCAGCCGCGCGAACGCGCGCAGGGCCACACTCCACTGCGCCGGCTCCAGTGCCGCCCGGTAAAAGGCGGCGATGACGGGATCGGCGCCTTCGTTATTCATCCCCCCTCCTAACGGTGCTGCCTCCTTCAAGTGAAGGATGCGCACGCACGCCAAGGCTAGCACCATGGTGGCAATGGCGGCGGCATTCGGCGCTGCCGCCAGCCGATCAATGCAACTATCAACGTTCAAGGAGCCGCATCATGCCCGCCACCTATACCTCCGTTTCCGATCACGCCGTATCGACCCGCATCCCCGCTGCTCCCTGGCGCCTGCTCATGGGCGGCACGGTGCTGCTGTTGCTCTCGGCCTGCGCCAACCTGCACACCATCCACCGCAGCACCGAACTGCCTGGCAATGGCAAAGCCATCCATCTTGATTCGCCACAACGCGTGATGTACGCCACTGCGAATGGAAAAGCTTGCACCGAACCAACACCAGATGCCCTGCAATCATACATTTCCTCATTCGGCGGCGCGTTCAGCGCGGGTCCCGATGGCGCCTCAGTCTCCAACGCCCTGAAAGCGAATGCCGTTGGCGTGGGGCTGCATTCACAAACCATCACTCTGATGCGCGAACACCTGTTTCGTATCTGCGAATATGCGCAAAACAACTGGCTGAACAGCGCAGACATCATGCTGCTCATGGAACGTTCGCAAAATCTGACCTTGGGCGTTCTGGCAATCGAACAACTGACCGGCGCAGTCGTGACAAGGCCAGCGACGTCCGACCCTGCTACATCCCAGCCTCCTTCCACAAAAGTAGCGTCCGATATCCTCACCACGAAAGCAGAGTTGGACCTTGCAATGAAAAAAGAAGAAGCCTTGCAAACCAAGATCAAGGAGGAGCGGAACAGTATGAATGCGCCAACAAACTTCCCCATAACAGGCAACAACGGCACAGATCCTGCCGCGGTCTCTTTCCTTAGAACCGGGGAACAGAGCACAAGTTCCGCTGCCGAAACAAAAGTCGAGTCTGCTACAGCGTTCGCCAATGACCTGAAGGCACTGGCGCAGGTGCAGGCAGAGCGCGCTGAGCTGGAGATGAAGCTGGATAATTTACGGGCGCAGGGCGAAGCCGCAACCAGCACCTCGCGGGTTAGCGAAGGCACGGCAGACACCTTGGCCAAAGCCAGCACGGCCATTGTTGAAATGATACTAAATAAAGGAAATCTTGCAGATATGTGCATCACCTTCATGAATCACCCGGAAAACTTCTCAACAACGAGCCAATACTATCAAGACGTGATGGAACAATGCAGAACTGCAATAGAAGCGAACATCGATATTGCCAGCACCCCACAGTCGGCCACCCTCTATGCGCCGCGCCCTTCCTTGCTGACGCCCGCAGCCGTCAAATGAAGACAGGGCTGCTGACCATACACACGACCTCGGCGCGCCCTCCATCGTCCAGCCATGCACACTTTGCTGAACGCCTCGCAGCTGACACCGCCGACGGCGTGCGGCGCAGCTGGCAAGTCAGCGCTGCCAAGTGCTGCTCACATGCGGCGAGGTGGACACCCCAGGCCCCTCGGCCTGGGACTGCAGCATGTATGCATCCACATCAGCGTCCATGGACGATGGCAACAGGAGCGTCTGCGTCATTGCAGTAGAAGCAAACTTGCCGTGTCCCGGCAGTACCGCTGGCGCTCTCTTTTTCGCATAACCATATGCGCATCGATTCGTGTTCAAAATCCCGCGCGCGCCGTACTCTGGCCATGTCGCGCCGCACGGCGTATCACGGGCATAAAGGAAACATCATGGCTATCTCGGAAGTGAATGTACGCAACCAGTTTCGCGGCAAGATCAAGGAAATCATCTTTGGCCCCGTGGTGTCGGAAGTGGACGTGGAAACGCCGCACGGCATCGTCACCTCGGTGATCACGTCGCGCTCGATCAAGGACCTGGACTTGAAAGTGGGCAGCGAAGTCATCGCGCTGGTCAAGTCGACGGAAGTGTCGATCGCCAAGATCCAGTAGGCAGCGCCTGCCCATGCGCCGCGCCGTTGCCATCTGGCAACGGCGCGGCGTTTGCATCAGGGCTTGATGTACACATAGCCTTCCTGCGCCTGCAGGCGGCTCAGTTCGGCCACGCCCGACGGCACGATGACGGCTTCGGGCAGCACGCGCTGGCGGTCGATATTGCGTCCTTGCAAGGTGTTATTGCAGACGCGAAAGCTCACGCCCCGCTTGACCAGCTCGCGCACCACCACGTCATACGGATAGCCCTGCTTGTCGATGGCGCCGTCGAGCAGGAAGTCGATGCCGGGGCCGTGGGCGACCAGCACGATGGTGGCCTGCGGGCTGGCATCGAGGTGGTTGCGGATATTCCGCAGCGCAGCCGTGGCATTGCTGGCGTCATTGACGTGATACACGACCTTTTCCTCCTTTTGCGCCCCGTGGGCGGCAGTGCAGGAGAGCAAGGAAAGAAGGATGGCGGCGAACCAGCGGCGTAGAATTGTCATGAGAAGTCCATAGGGTGGCAGATTAAAAACATTGCCATCATATCAATCCCTGAACAAATAGGTAAACGTGCGGCTGACGGGCAGCTTTTCCGTACTGCCCCGCAGCAGCACCTGCATGCGCTCGGCGTCGATGCGTTCGGCCGCCTCGATGGCCTTCACATTGACCATCGTGCCCCGGTGGATTTGCCAGAACTGTGCGGGATCGAGCCCGCCCAGCAAATCCTTCAGCGGCGTGCGCACCAGCGCTTCCGAGCCGGCCAGCACCACGCGCGTGTACTTGGTGTCGGCCTGGAAAAACAGCACTTCATTGACATCGATCAAACGAATTTGCTTCCCCACGCTGGCCTTGATCCATTTTAGTTTTTCACGCGGGGGCTCCGGCAGCGCTGCGCGCAGCGACTGCAGCAAATGGGCCATGTCGGCCGGCTGGGCGCCCAGCTTGTCGCGCAGGCGGGCCAGCGCCCGCTGCAGGCGCTCGGCCTGCACGGGTTTCAACAGATAGTCGACGGCGCCCGCGTCGAACGCGTCGACGGCATACTGGTCGTAGGCCGTGACAAACACCACGTGGGCGCGCTTGCCGATGCGCTCGGCCACTTCCAGGCCCGACAGGCCAGGCATGCGGATGTCGAGAAACACCACATCCGGTTCATGCTCGAGGAAACCGTCCCAGGCATCGTTGCCGTTTTCCGCCACCAGTACGATGCGCGCCTCGGGCCAGGCCAGCGCCAGCATCGTCTGCAGGCGCTCGCGCATCAGCGGTTCGTCTTCCGCGATCAGGATGGTGGTGTTCATGCGGCAGGTTCTTTCAGGCTGGATGCAATTTTAATGGGAAGCAATATCTCGGCGATCACACCGCCTTCTTCGCCGTCGCGCACGCTCAGGCTGGCGGACGGAGCGGACAGCAACAGCCGGCTGCGCACGTTTTCCAGGCCCAGGCCGCCGCCCTGCCCGCTGCCAGCGCCGCCTTCCGGCAAGCCCATGCCCGTATCCTGCACGCGCAGGCACAGCATGCCGTCCCTCCGCAGCGCCGACACGCTGATCCGGCCGCCCCGCAGGGACGGTTCGATACCGTGCTTGATGGCATTTTCCGCCAGGGTCAGCAAGATCATGCTGGGGATCATCGCGTGCGCACACCCGGCCGGCAAGTCGATACCAAAGGACAGGCGCGCGCCCATGCGCGCCTGCATCACGCGCAAATACGCGGCTACCATGTCGAACTCGCTTTGCAAAGGCACTTGTTCACTGCGCATCTCGGCCAGGCTGGCGCGCAGGAAGGCGATCAGGTCGGACGTCAGCGCCGCGGCCCTGGGCGCTCCCTGCTCGGCCAGCTGCTGCACGGCGCCCAGGGTATTGAACAGGAAATGCGGTTCGATCTGCGCGCGCAGCAGGCGCAGCTGCGATTCGCTCAGTTCGCGCGCCAGGCGGTCGCGCTCGGCATCCTGCTGCAGCTGCAAAGTCAGCGCTTCGTACTGCCGGTTGCGCCAGGCAGTCACGATCGCCAGCGGCACCAAGTAAAACAAGCCCGCTACCAGCAAGGCAACGCCGCCCACGCGCAGCAGGCGCTCGAAGGCCATGCCCATGGAACCGGTATCGCTCAGACCGGCCAGCAGCACGCCGGCCGAGACTCCGGCCGCGCAGGTCGACACGATCAGCAAGAGTTTCTTGAACTTGTAGCGCACGGAACTGCGGTAATTGAACCAGACGCCCACCAGGCCCCACGCCAGCGCAAAACCCAGGCCGTTGCTGAAGATTATGGCCTTGAGCAATTCGAACCTGGCCGGCAGCAGCAGGTGCAGGACGGCGCCGATAGCGCTGAACAACAGCATCAGCTTGAATGCGGCGATATAGAAACCGGCGCCGCGATACTTGAGCAGGAAATCGTGCAGCTGCTGGCGCTCGATCGGCGTCAGCCTGGCCAGCTTCATGGCGACGTAGCGGCGTCCCCGTCCCTGGACTTGCTCCGCCATCTCGGGATGTTTCAATACGCGCAGCGATTCGTCGTCGATGCTGCGGTACCAGTCCGTACATTTTTTTAACACGATGCGTTCTCCGTGGTCTGTGATTCAGGCATGAACGCAGTCTACGGCGCCCCGGTTGCGGGGCATAGCGCGGGGCGACGAAGCACGAAGCGGCAGGCATCAACGACGACGCGCGCGCTGTCTGCCGGACCATGGCTGCCAATATTGCTGAAATAATACGAAGTTTCCATAACGAAATCAATAATTGCGTAACAATTTTCACTACGGCAAGAATAGCCCCATTTATTTGCCAAATTGGCCGCAACACAGCCTGTGGCGCCCTTATCCCGTAGACATCGCTTGATCTTTAATGGTATTGTTTAAGCTTGGCAAATATTGCCTCCGAGACACACTCCGCGTCCCCGCGCAGGCCTGTCCCGATTTTGCGCGCAGCGCCCTCGATGGCGCCCCAAAACTGCTTTCCCACATACAATCCCATGCTCAAAAAAATGTTCGCCGCAGTGCTGATGACGCTTTCCACAGCGGCCATCGCCGTGCCCTTCGGTTCCCAGTCGATACTGGTGGTCGAAGACGGCACAGGCAAAGTCTTGCTTGAAAAAAATTCCAACGTGGTGGTGCCCATCGCCTCGCTGACCAAACTCATGACGGCCATGGTCGTGCTCGACTCCAAGGCGAATATGCAGGAAGAGATCAGCATCGACCGCGAAGACGTCGACACCCTGAAGCACAGCACCTCGCGCGTGCCCGTGGGCGCCACCCTGAGCCGCCACGACGTGCTGCAACTGGCGCTGATGTCGTCCGACAACCGCGCCGCCGCCTCGCTGGCGCGCACCTTCCCCGGCGGCCCCACCGCCTTTGCCGTGGCCGTCAACGCCAAGATCAAGGCGCTGGGCATGCACCAGACCGTGATCGAGGAGCCGACGGGCTTGTCTCCGAACAACCAGTCGACGGCAGCGGACCTCGTCAAGATGGCCGTGGCCGCCTCGCGCTACCCGGAAATCAGCCGCATCACCACCGATTCGAAGGACGTGATCCAGATCAAGGGCCGCGATGTGGAATACCACAACACGAACCGCCTGGTGGGCGCCAAGGGCTGGGATATCGGCCTGTCGAAGACGGGCTACACGAATGAAGCGGGCCGCTGCCTGATCATGCGCATCAAGTCGGCCGGCAAGTTCGCCACCATGATTCTGCTCAACGCGCGCGCCAATTCCGTGCGCGCTATGGACGCCGTCAACATCCGCCGCATGCTGGCGGCCGAAAACGGCATCGAAGAGCCGAAAGTGATGCGCGCTTCCGTCAGCCGGCACAAGAAGGCGCCGGCGAAGCCATCGAAGCGCCGCCGCGCCAAATAATTATTTCGCTTGCCGGTTGGTCATCACCACGCCGGCAATCGTCACCGCGCCGCCCACCAGCATCGAGACGAGCACGGGCTCGCCCAGCAGCGCCGCCGCCAGCACGATGCCGAACACGGGCACGAGGTTGTTGAACACGGCCGTGCGCGACGGTCCCAGCGCCTTCACGCCTTCGTAATACCAGACAAAGCCGATCACCGTGCCGAACACGCCCAGGTAGCCGATGGCGACCCACACTTGCCAGCCAAAGCTGTGCCACGGCACTGTGGGAAATTCCACGGCCGCCCCCACCAGCAGGAAAGCCAGGCCCCACATAGCCGCATACGTGGTGGCCGCTATCGGCGACAAGCCCTTCAGCGCCACCCGGCCGATCAGGGTGTAGGCAGCCCAGCTGGAAATACCACAGAACATGAAGATCTCGCCGGCGCCGATGCCGCCGCCCGTGCCATGCAGCACGCCGGCGATATCGCCGCGCGTGATGACGATGGCCGTGCCGCAAAACGCCAGCATGATGCCCAGCCACTTGAAGGAACCGAGCCGTTCGCGGAACAGCATGGCCGACGCCAGCGCCGTGACGATGGGGTTCAGGGCCACGAACAGGGCCGTGCGCCCGGCCGGCATGCGCGACAGGGCCGCCAGGAAGCACAGGTTATATAAGAAGATGCCCGTCAGGCCCAAGGCGGCCGTCGTCGCCAGCTGCTTGCGGTCCAGGCGGGGCAAGCCCCCTTCCAGCTTCCAGGCCAGCACGACGAGCAGCAGCACGGCCACGCCGAAGCGTCCGCTGGCGGCCGTCATGGGCGGCATCTGCTGCGCCAGCACGCGCCCGGCAATAAAGGTACCGCCCCAGAACAGGGCGACGAAAATCAGTTTGATGTAGACGAACGGCGACTGCACGGCGAGCAGCGGGGCCTGGGGTACGGCGGAAGAAGACATGGGATATCCTAGGGTGCATCCTGAAGGCCGCTTGTGTGGCGGGTGATATGCGTATATATTAATACTAATATCAACTCATGAAATAATGAGCAAATACTCATAACTCAACAAAACCACACCATGACCTTCACGCAGCTGGAAATTTTTACTCTGGTGGCCGAACTGCACGGCTTTTCCGCCGCCGCCGCGCAGCTGGGCATCAGCCAGTCGGCCGTCTCGCATGCATTGAAAGCGCTGGAAAAGGAGATGGGCGTGGACCTCATCGTACGCCACCAGGCCTCGGCCGAGCTGACGGACGTGGGCCGCCAGCTGCTCGTGCGCGCGCGCGAAATCCTCGGCCTGTCGGAAGCCATGCGCCAGGAAGCGGCCGACGTGCTGGGACAGCGCCAGGGCACCCTGCGCATCGGCTCCTTCGGTCCCACGTCGTCGCTGAACCTGCTGCCGGCCATCACGGCGCAATTTCGCCTGCGCTATCCGGGCATCGACCTGCGCATCGACGAAGGGGCCGACCATGAAGTAGTGCAGTGGATACGCGAGCGCAGGGTCGATGTCGGCTTCGTCGTGCTGCCCGACGAGCGTTTCGATACGGCGCCGCTGGTGGAAGACCAGATGATGGCGCTGGTGCCGCGCAGCCACCCGCTGGCGCAGCTCAAGACCATCACCCTGGCGCAGCTGTGCGAGGGGCCGTTCATCATGTCCGAGGCGGGCTGCGCCTGCCTGATCGAACCGCTGTTCGCCAACGCGGGCTTGCAGCCGCACGTGCCCTACCGCATCAGCCAGGTCATCACCATCCTCGACATGGTCAGCCGCGGCGACGGCCTGTCCATCGTGGCCGAACTGGCCCTGCCGCAGCGCCTGCGCGAGCAGTATCCGGAACTGGTCGCCCTGCCCTTGAACCCGCCCGTCAGCCGCAAGGTGGGCCTGGCCGTGCGCGACCGGCGCCAGAACACGCCGGCCACCAACGCCTTCTTCGACGTGGCAAAGCAGATGGCGCCGACCCTGGCGCCCCGGCGCGCCTGAGCGCTGCCTAGAAAGTCTCCCATTCCTCGGACGGTTCCGTCCTGCGGGCCGCCGCTTGGGCGGCAGGACGGCTGGCGATGCGCTGCACGACCGGGGGGCGCGCCGCCGGTTTGAGCGGCGCTGGCGCTGGTCCGTCATCGAGCTTGAACACGCCCACCACCTGCGACAAGGTGCTGGCCTGATCCTGCAGGCTTTCCGCCGCGGCGGCGGCCTCTTCCACCAGGGCCGCATTCTGCTGCGTCACCTGGTCCATTTGCGCGATCGCCTGGTTCACCTGTTCGATGCCCGAGCTTTGCTCGGCGCTGGCGGCCGTGATCTCGCCCATGATGTCGGTAACGCGGCGCACGCTGTCGACGATTTCCTGCATCGTCGCGCCGGCCTCGTCGACCAGGCGGGCGCCCGAATCGACCTTGCCCACCGAATCGTCGATCAGCAGCTTGATTTCCTTGGCCGCCTGGCTCGACCTCTGCGCCAGGCTGCGCACTTCCGTCGCCACCACGGCAAAGCCCCGTCCCTGCTCGCCCGCGCGCGCCGCTTCCACGGCCGCATTGAGCGCCAGGATGTTCGTCTGGAAGGCGATGCCGTCGATGACGCTGATGATGTCGACGATCTTCTTCGACGAGTCGTTGATCGACGCCATGGTATCGACCACCTGCGCCACCACTTGTCCGCCCTTGCTGGCCACGCCGGACGCCGATTGCGCCATCTGGTTGGCCTGGCGCGCATTGTCCGCGTTCTGTTTCACCGTGCTGGTCAGCTCCTCCATCGAGGCGGCCGTTTCTTCCAGCGAGCTGGCTTGCTGTTCCGTGCGCGACGACAGGTCCTGGTTGCCGGCGGCGATTTCCGTCGACGACACCTTCACCGATTCGCTGGCCGTGCGGATTTTCACCAGCACGGCGGCGATCTTGTCGATGAAGCGGTTGAAGGCGCCCGCGATCTGCGCCAGTTCATCCACGCCGGAAGCGTCGAGGCGGCGCGTCAGGTCGCCTTCGCCCGAGGCGATATCGTCGAGCGCATCGCGCACCAGTTCCAGGCGCTTGAGCATTTTAAAGACCAGCAGCGACAGCAGCAGCGCCGCCAAGCCGGTCAGCAGCGCCGCCGTGACGGTGGCCGTCGTCAGCATCGTCTGCAAGGCCTGCATGGCTTCCTGCTGGTCCAGCACCACGGCCAGCAGCCAGTCGGTACCGGCCACGCGCGTGACGTACAGCATGCCGTCGCGCTCGTTCAAGCGCACGGCCTCGCTCGTGCGCGTGCTTTCCAGGCGGTTGACCTGCGCGGCCGACAGCGCGGCATCGAGCTTCGTCACCGGCTGCAGGCTCAGGTCCTTGTTGGCATGGGCGATGATGGTGCCGCTCTGGTCGACCAGGAAGGCAAAGCTGTGCGGCGTCGGCTTGATCGCCACCACGTTGGCGATCACCGTATCGAGCAGCACGTCCGCGCCCGCCACGCCGCTCGGCGCCTCCTTCGGCCCGACGGGCGCCGTGAACGACACCACCAGCTTGTGGCTGGCCGCGTCCACATACGGCGGCGTCAGCATCGGCACGCCCGCCTTGACGGTATCCGTGTACCAGGCGCGCGCGGTGGGATCGAAATCGGCCGGGCGGCCCGGATGGGTAAACACGGAGCGCTTGTCCGCGTAGCCGATGAACACTTCCGCAAAATCGCCGGCCTTTTCCGCGATCTGGAAGGCGCGCAGCGGATCGGGCGTCTCGGCCGACATGACGACGGACGCCATGACCTTTTTCTTGCCATCGACCCATTGCGCCAGCACGGCCGACTGGCTTTGCAGCAGTTGCTGCATCTGCTGGTCCGAGGACGCCAGCATGCTGCTGCGCGTGGTGACGTAATTAGCGACCGACAAGGCCAGCATGGACAGCACGACGATGGCGACACAGATGAGGACCAAGCGCGTGCGAAGGGAAGACAACATGATGGACTCCTGGTTTCGATGTTGATGGTATCGACACGCGGCGCTTGCGCCGGCAAGCGGGAGCTGCCGAAAATTGCCACGTGTCAATATTTTACATTTCGCAGTTTTACACAAAAATCGGAACAGGAGGATGAAATATTTGGAATATTCAATGAAGAAACCACAGGGGAAGCGCCGCGGCGTCCATTGACAACACGCGAAAATTGCTAGACATTTAACTTTTACATGAACAGCGAGCAATTGCGCCCCAACATGCCCACCCCGCACCGGCAGCACCGATTGCCCCTGTCTCGCTGTGCGCTGGCACTCTTTTTCAGCGTGGCAGGCCTGCTGCATTTCATTTTCCCCGCCGCCTATGCGGGCATCATGCCGCCGTGGCTGCCTGCGCCGCTGCTGCTCGTGTATGTCAGCGGCGCCTGCGAGCTGGCCGGCGGCATGGGCCTGCTGCCCGTGGCTACGCGGCGCCTGGCCGGCATCGGCCTGATCGCGCTGTCGCTGGCCGTGCTGCCGGCGAATGTGCAGATGCTGCTGAATGCGCGCGCGGCGGGCGATCCCGCCTGGCAGCAAGCCTTGCTGCTGGCGCGCCTGCCCCTGCAGGCGGCGCTGATCTGGTGGATCTGGACGGTCAGCCGGCAAGCGGGCCGCTAGCCGGTCAGGCCCCGATCAGCCCTCGCAAGCCGCTGGCCCGCTGCGTGCGGCGCAGGATCGCGTCGAACAGCACGGCCTGCGTGGGCGAGACGAGGGTGAAGAAATCGCGCGCCCGCGTGATGCCCGTGTAGACCAGTTCGCGCGCCAGCATGGCGCCGCCTTCCTGCGGCAGCACCAGCACCGTGTGGCGGAATTCCGAGCCCTGCGATTTATGCACCGTCATGGCGAACGCCGTCTCCACGTGGCGCAAGCGCGTGGCCAGCACGCTGCGCACGTTCTCGCCTTCCAAAAAGTACACGCGCAGGGAACCGGGCCGCGCCGGGTCGCGCAGGGTCAGTCCGATGTCGCCATTGAATACGCCCGTGCCGTAGTCGTTGCGCGTGACCATCACGGGACGGCCCACATACCATTCGCTGCGGCGTATCAGGCCTTCCTTTTCCAGCCGCAGTTCGATGGCCGTGTTCAGGCCCGCCACGCCCCACTCGCCTTCGCGCACGGCGCACAGGATGCGGAACGACTCGAACGCGTGCAGCACGGCGCGCACCCAGTCGTCGTGCTGCGCATGGACCTCCCCGCCCGCATTCACCAGCGCCAGGTAGGGCTGGTAGCCGCCCGGCGCGTCTGCGCGGCCGCGCAAGGCCAGGCGCAGCACGTCTTCCTGCTGCGCCGGCACGCTCCACGCCAGCTGGCCGCCGCTGTCGCCGGCGAAGCACGCCCTGGCCAGGTCGGGCCTGCCGCCATTCACGGCCAGCGCCAGTTCGCCAATGGGGCCGCTGAAGCGGTGGCTGTGGCGCAGCATCACCGTCTGCTGCGCCAGCGCGCCGGACGCTCCCGCAAAGCCGGGGGGAATGGCCACGCCGCTGGCCGCCTGCGCATACGCGATGGTGTCGTCCGTGTAGCCGCCCGCCTGCGCATCGTGGCACAAGTCGCCGAGCACGGCGCCCGCTTCCACGGACGCCAGTTGATCCTTGTCACCCAGGAGGATCAGGACCGCCTTGGGCGGCAAGGCGTCGAGCACCGACGCCATCATCTCCAGATGCACCATCGACGCTTCATCGACGATCAGCACGTCGACCTCGAGCGGATTGCCCGCGTGGTGGGCAAAGGCGCGCGTATCGGGCCGCGCGCCCAGCAAACTATGCAGGGTGCGCGCCGCGCCCATGCGCCGCGCCAGTTCCAGCAGGGGCAAGCCTTGATCGCCGCGCGCCGCCTTGGCCGCCAGCCCTTCGAGCGCCTTGTCGATCGACTGCTTCAGCCGCGCGGCCGCCTTGCCCGTGGGCGCGGCCAGCGCGATGCGCAGCTGCTCCGGCTGCGGCGAGACGGCAAACAGCAGGGTCAACAGGCTGGCCACCGTGTACGTCTTGCCCGTCCCCGGCCCGCCCGTGATGATGGCCACCTTGCCCCGCAGCGCGATGGCGCACGCCACCTTTTGCCAGTCCGGGCCGCCGTCCCGGGTTGGCTGGTCGAACAGGATGTCGAGCCATTGCCGCACCTGCGCCAGCGGCGGCGTGCCCAGATCCTGCGCGCGGGCGGCGATTTTTCCGCCCACCAGGCGCTCGTCGCGCCAGTAGCGGCGCAAATACAGGCGCGCCCCATCGAGCACCAGCGGCTGGCACACGTCCGGCGCATCCACTTGCCACACTTGCGGCGCGCGGGCCAGCAGCGCGCGCCAGCCATCCACGCTGTCGGGCAGCGGGCCGGAAACGGCCAGCACGCCATGCCACAGTTCCTCGCTCCAGCCCAGCAGCTGCGACGGTTCGCTGGCCAGGTCCGCCAGCATCAAACAGCTGTGGCCACGCCCTTCCAGCTCGGACAGCACCACGCATGCGACGGCCACGGCGGGCGCATCCGGCGCCTGCTCGTCCAGGCTGGCGATGAAGCGGGCAAAGGCGGCGCTCAGGCGGCGCAGATGGCCATCCTCGGCGACGCCGTCGACATGGGCCAACAAGGCGTTCATCTGTGCGTCATGCTGCATGGTGTTCCGTTTCTTCTAACAGTTGATCGAGGCCGTCCAGCAGTTCCAGCTGCGGCGCCAGCCAGTAGCAGCCATGCGTATCCCCATTCGCTATGCCGCGCAGGAACAGGAAGATGGCGCCGCCCAGGTGTTCGGCCGGGTCATACGCGTCGCCCAGGCGGCTTTTCAGCAGCCGGTGCAGGGCCAGCATGTAGATGGCGCCCTGGATATCGTAGCGGTGCTGCGCCATGCCCGCCGCCAGTGCGGCCGTGTGGTAGGCGGCGTCGTTGGCGCCCAGCGCATTCGACTTGTAGTCGAGCACCCAATAGCGGCCATCCTGTTCGATCACCAGGTCGGCAAAGCCTTTCAGCATGCCGTGCAGCTGGCGCCGCGGCAGCACGGGACGGGGCGCGCCGTCGAGCAGCAGGCGCGTGCACAGCTGGTCAAGCGCACCCGTGGACAGGTGCTCGCTGGGGAACCAGAACTCCATCTCGGACAGGGTGCTGTCCAGCTGCGACAGCGACGCATCGAGCAGCGGCAGCGGCGTGACGGCGACTTCCCTGAGCCAGGCGATGGCGTCTTCCTGGCGGTGGCCCCAGCCCGCCCGCTCGCAGCGCGCGGCCAGGCGCGCGTCGAAGTGCGCTTCGTGGACGCTGCCGAAGCCTTCGCTCCCCATCCATTCGAGCTGCTCGTGCAGGAAATTGCCGGGCACGGAGCCGCGCGGGAAGCGGTGCCAGGGCGCGTCGCCCGTCTGCAGCGGCGAGACCGCTGGCACGCCCGTGCCGTCTTCCAGCAGGGTTTCTTCCAGCGCCCGCTGCGGCACGTGCGGGGCCGCCACGGCGCCGATCTGGCGCGTCAGCGACGTAAAGCTGCCCACCGACCAGTCGCGCTCGAATTCGCCCGCGAACACGGGCGCGGGGCGCAATTCAGGGCGCCGCTCGATCCGGTCCAGCACCGTGCAGGCGTCGGGCTGCGCCAGGGAAGCCACGTAGATGGCGTCGCAGCTGCCCGCCACCTGCTGCCAGCGCAGCAGCAATTGCTCCGCCGGCAGCTTGTCGCCGCCCGTCAGCAGATAGCCGAGCGCCGATTCGTGCAAGGTATTCTCGCCCGCCTTGCGCGCCGCTTGGGCGGCCACGCCCAGCCACAGGAAGTGGCGCGCGCGCGTCAGGGCCACGTACAGCAGGCGCAGGTCTTCCTCGATGCGCGCTTCCTCGACTGCCGCCATCGCCTCGTCGGACAGCGACAAATCGAGGCGGCGCTCGCCATCCTCGCCCGCATAGTCGAAGAAGCTGCGGTTGCGCTTGTCCACCTTGCGCGCCGTGACGGCAAACGGCAGATACACGAGCGGGTATTCGAGGCCCTTGGATTTGTGCACGGTGATGACTTTCACCAGCTCCGCATCGCTTTCCAGGCGCAGCACGCGCTCGTCGCCGCCCTCGCCTTCGCCCGCGATCTGCTCGGCCAACCAGCGTATCAGCGCCTGTTCGCCATCGAGCTGGCGGCTGGCCGATTGCAGCAGTTCGGCCAGGTGCAGCAGATTCGTCAGCCGCCGCTCGCCGCCCGTCTGCTGCAGCAGCATGGCCGGCAGCTGCAGTTCGTGGATGAAGCGGCGCAGCATGGCCAGCACGCCCTGGCGCTGCCAGATCAGGTGCAGGGCCTTCAGTTGCTCGACCCGGCGCTCCCATTCCAGCTCGTCGCTGGACAGGCGCGCCAGCTCGCCCAGCGACAGGCCGATGGTGCGCGTGGCAAACGCGGCGCGCGCCAGTCCCCCGTCGAGGGGATTGGCCAGCGCCGCCAGCCAGCGCAGCACGTCGGCCGCCTCTTCGCTGTCGACGACAGAATCCTTGTCGGACAGGTAGACGCTGGCCACCCGGCGGCGCGCCAGCGCGCGGCGGATGGCCGCCGCTTCCTTGCGGTCGCGCACCAGCACGGCCACGTCGGCCGGCTGCAGCCGCACGAAGCCGTCCGGGCCATCGAAGCCCGCCTGCGGATCGCCCAGCATTGCGACGATGTGTTCCGCGCAGTGCTGCGCGAAATACTCGCGGTAGCTGTCGCCGCGCAATCCTTCATCGCTGGCGCAGGCGGCCAGCAGCGCCGGCATGGCGCCATCCTTCGTGACCAGGTATTCGGCGCGGCCCTTGGCATCGACGGCTTCGAACGGCAGCGGATTGTCATCGCCCTTGCGGTAGCGGAAGGCGCCGGCCGGCACTTCGGCGCGCTCCGCATGCAGGAACAGCTGGTTGACGGCCGCCACCAGGGGCGCCGTGGAACGGTAGTTGGTGCCCAGCTGGTAGTGGCGCCCTGCCGTGGCGCGCCGCGCCGCCAGGTAGCTCTGGATGTCGGCGCCGCGAAAGCCGTAGATCGACTGTTTCGGGTCGCCGATCAGGAACAGCCCCAGCGCCGGGTCGTTGTCGGCAATGCGGTACAGCAGGTTGAAGATCTGGTACTGGGCCGGCGCCGTATCCTGGAATTCGTCGACCATGGCCAGCGGGTACTGGTCGATGATGCGCTGGCGCAGGGCCGCGCCATTCTCGCCGGCCAGCGCGTCGTGCAGCCGCTGCAGCATGTCGGCAAAACCGAACTGGCGCGACTGGCGCTTCAACTGGTCCATGCGCCGCGCGATGGCCGCCGCCGCATGCAGGTGCAGCTTGTGCGCCAGCGGCGTGATGGCGGCCAGCGCCCGCCCCAGTTCTTCCGTATGCTCGAAGCACTCGGGCACTTGCGCCGTAAAACTCTTGGCAAACGCGTCTTCGATGCCGAACGGCGTCAGGCGCTCCCACGCCTTGGCCGTGATGGCCGGCTGCAGCAACAGCGGATCTTGCGCCCAGCGGCGCAAGCCGTCGAACCATTTCGCCAGGTTCTCCGGCTTCATCTTGACGCCGTTAAAACACTTGGGATTGACGGCGCGGTGATCGTTGATCCACGCGGCCATGCCGTCCACGCGCTCGACCCAGCCCGCCTTCAGGCTGGCCAGCTGCGCGGCCAGCGCCCGCTGTTCGCGCGCGATCAGCGCGGACAACGGTTCGTCCTGGGCCATGGCCATGATGTCCGAGCGGCGCGCCAGCTCGCGCGCGCCTTTCTTCAGCGCGCCCACGTCGGGCCAGCAGGCCAGCAGCACGTCCAGCGCCTGCGGCGGCAACGGGTACACCTGCTGGCGCCAGTAATCGTGGGCCGCATCCTCGAACAGGGCCTGCTCATCGCTGACCAGTTCTTCGTCGAACAGGCTGCCGCTGTCGAACGCATGCTCGCGCAGCATGCGCTGGCACCACGCGTCGATGGTGAAAATGGCCGCTTCATCCATCGTCTCGGCGGCCAGCATCAGCCGGTGCGCGGCCTTCTGCCGTTCGCTCTCGTCCGGATACGCCACCAGCAAGGCGTCGAGGAACGGGTCGCTGCCGCCCGATTCCATGCCAACTTCGCGGCGAAAATAGGCGGCCGCCTCGATCAGGCGCTCGCGCACACGGTTCGACAGTTCGCGCGTGGCGGCGCGGGTAAACGTCATCACGAGGATATCGGCCGGCAGCAGCGGCCGCGCGTAGCGGCTGTCGTCGTCGCCGTGGCCCAGCACGAGGCGCACGTACAGCGCGGCGATGGTCCAGGTCTTGCCCGTGCCGGCCGAGGCTTCGATCAGACGCGAGCCGTGCAGCGGGAACGCCAGGGGGTTGAGCAGATGGCTCGTCATTGTTCTTCTCCGGCGCCGTCATCGGGCGCGCTGATCGGGTCGATGGTGATGTTTTGCTGCAGCCAGTCGGCCAGCGGGCCATACAGCTCGCGCGTGCAGTCCTGCCACGCTTCCTCGGCGGCCAGCGCGGAAAACTCGGGCCACAGGCGCGCCAGGCACAGTTCGTCGCGTTCGCCGGAGACTTCAAAGCCCCCATCGTAGACGGCGCGCGGGTCGCCCTGCTGCACCAGCGCCAGGCCCGTCTTGCACGCCGTGGGCAACGGATGGTTCATGCCTTCGCGCCACAGCGCCAGCAAGGTGGCCAGCGCGGCGCGCGAAGCGGCCGGATCGAGCGGCGCCATGCAGACGATGGCGTCGCGCGCCACCAGGTAGCCGGTGACGGGGAAGTCCAGCGCGGCGGCGGCCAGCTGGCGCAGCCACATCAGCATCAGCTTGTCGCCGCGCGCCTGCCCCCCCTTGTCCGTCACCTTCGAGGAAATCTGCATCAGCCAGGCCGTGTCGCGCCCGTTGCTGCACAATCTGTCGAGCCAGTCGTCGATCTGCAGCTCGCCAAACGGCAGATTGATGGCCCGCTTGTCGGCCGCGTACGGAAACGAGGCGCGCAGGGACAGCCACGCACTGCGCACGGGCACCAGCGCCTCGACCAGCTGCGCCTGCACCTGCTGGCCGATCAGGCCGATGGGCAGCACGCCTTCGCGCGCCAGTTTTCCCGCGCGCGCTTCCAGGCTGGCGCGCACGTCTTCAAGCGCTTCGACGGCGCCGCCGTCGTCCAGCATCGTGTCTTCCAGCAGATAGCGTTCGAGCGCATTGAGGCCGAACGGTTCTTCATCCTCGCCCAGCATGGCCGCATCGGCAAAATACACGCTGAGGCGGCGGCGGAAAAAGTATTTGACGGGCTGGCGCAGAAAGCTGGCCAGCTCGCCCAGCTTCAAGCGCGTGCCGGGATCGAGTTCGTAGGGGCCCAGCGCCAGCGCCTCCGCATGGGCTGCATCGGCGTCGGCATGCGCCACGCGCCATTCGCGCGCGTAGGTCAGCAAGCCATCGGCCTCGAAATAGCGGCGGCTGAACGGCTGCAGCGCATGTTCGGTGGTGAGCGATGCCAGGTGCCGGTCCAGCGACCAGCCGGCGGCCAGGTAATCGCGCAGCTGCGACACCAGCACGGACGGCGGCTGCTCGGAATTGTCGCGCACATTGCGCCCCACCCAGCTCACGTACAGTTTATCGCGCGCGGCCAGCAAGGCTTCGAGCATCAGGTAGCGGTCGTCGTCGCGGCGCGAGCGGTCGCCCGGGCGTGCCATGCCGGGCAGCGCCAGCAAGTCGAAATCGGCCTTCTGCGCGCGGCGGGGAAAATCGCCATCGTTCATGCCCAGCAGGCAGACCACGCGGAACGGCACGGCGCGCATCGGCATCAGCGTGCAGAACGTGACGCCGCCGGAGACAAACTGGTGGTTCAGGGTGGGCTCGTCCAGCGCGCCCAGCCACGCCACGCGCAGCACGGACAGCGGCACCTGCTCGACGAAGCCCGCATGCCCGCAGGTTTCCAGCCAGCCCAGCAAGGCGCCTTCCAGCTGCGCCAGGGTCAGGCGGTCGCCCTCGTCGTCGGCGTCGAAAAAAGCGGCCAGCAGCGCGCGCGCCTGCTCGCCCCACTCGGCTGGCGTGCGCGCGCCGGCCAGCACCGTGCGCCAGTGCAGCAGCGCCTCGACCAGTTGCGCCAGGGAGCCCGCCAGCGCCGCATCGAGGCCGCCCACTTCCCCATACGGCTCGATGCCGCCAAAGCTGGCGCCACTGCCGCTGGCATAGCCGAGCAGCATGCGCCGCACGCCGAAGATCCACGCATTCTGTTCCCCGGCCGCGCCCAGCCCCAGGCCGGCGCGGTGCGCCTGGTCCAGGCCCCAGCGCACGCCCGCCCCTTCGATCCAGGCGCCCAGGGTGGCCAGGTCGTCCGGCTGCAGGCCAAAGCGGGCCGCCAGCGCGGGCACGTCGAGCAGGTCGCGCACTTCGCTCTGGCGGCAGCGCTGCTGCGGCAGCTGCAGCAGCCACTCGAGCGCGACGAGCAGCGGGTTGACGCTGCGGTCCTTCACGTCGCCGATCTCGAACGGAATGAAACGCTCGTCGTTGCGCCGGTACTGGCCGAAGACGGCGTGGATGGCGGCCGTGAAGGTGTCGATGTCGGGCACCATCACCACCACGTCGCGCGGACGCAAGCCCGTTACGGTGCTGTGCGCAAACATGGCCAGCAGCTGGTCGTGCAGCACTTCCACTTCGCGCTGCACGCTGTGGGCCACGTGAAATTCGATCGAGCGGTCGGCCGCATCGGGCGGCGTCTGTTCGTGTTCGGCCAGCGGGCGCAGTTCACGGATGGCCACCTGCACCTGCTGCAGCAGAGTCTCGCCCGTTTCTTCGCCAAACAGGTCGATGCGCAGGCTGTCGTCGCGCCCTTCGGCGGCCGCATGCTCGTCGAACTCGTCGAGCATGCGGATGAAATCGCGCCCCTGCCTGCCCCAGCTGGCCAGCAGCGGATGGCTGTGCGCGTGCAGCGCTTCGAGGGGAATCTGCGCCAGGTCGTGGCCATTGCGCTGGCGCTGGCGCTTGTTTTGCGCGCGCAGCAAGTCGCGCCCGTCGATGATGTCGCCCCAGTAGAACTGGCACGGATTCGGTACGGCCAGCACCACTTGCGTGTGGCGCGCCAGCGCGGCCAGCGCCTGCAAGGTCTGGTACGGCAGGGCCGACACGCCGAACAGCACCACGCGGCGCGGCAGCTTGCCGGCCGGCGCCTCGCCGGCGGCAATCGCCGCCAGAAAGGCGTCGTGGATGTCGGCGCGGCCCGTGTCGCGCTCGAATTCGTCGACGTCGGCCGCCACGGCGCGCCACAACTGCGCCTGCCAGCGCTGGTCTTGCTTCAGTGCGATGGCCTCGTTGCGGGCCGTGCGCAGCTGGTCGCGCCCCGCGGCCCAGTCGGCCAGCCAGTCGGCGCGGTAGACCTGGTACTGGTCGAACAGGTCGGCCAGGCGCTCGGCCAGCTGCAGCCGGCGTTCGCTATCGCCGTCGGCAAGGAAGTAGCGCAGCGGCGCAAACACGGGGTCGGCCAGCAGCGACGGCAGCAATCGCATCAGACGCCACGTCAGCGGGGATTTGTCGAACGGAGACACGCGCGGCACGCGCTCGCGCCCCAGCATGCCACGGTAGCTTTCCCACAGCAGGCGCGCCGGCAGCGCGATGCGCGTGGCGGCGCACACCCCCATCTCCTCGGCCAGGGCGATCTTCAGCCATTCGGCCACGCCGTTCGACTGCACCAGGAAGATATCCGTTTCCAGGGGCGCCAGCGGATGCTGGCGCAGCCACTGGAAGACGGCGGCGCGCAGCTGTTCCAGCTGGTTGCCATGCAGAATGAGGAGGCCGGGCGTGACGGGAGTATGCATGCTGATCCGATGAGTTGCCGCGCCTCCGGCCGGGTGGCCGCAGGCGTCAAACGCGTATTATCGCCGCTGCCTGCGTCAGGGGGCGTCGCTGGCGGCAAATTCCAGCGAAATTTGTTCTGCCACCTGCGCCAGCGCGGGGGCCAGCGCCGCCAGCAGGACGCGCGCCTGCTGCAGATCGCCGCCCCGGCGCAAACCCTCGATCGACGTGCACAGGCCTGCAAACGCATGCGCGCCCACTGCCAGCGCCGACGATTTGCTGCGGTGTCCCAGGTCCGCCAGGCGTCCCAGGTCTTCCAGCGCCATGGCCTGCTCCATTTCGGCGATGCCGTCGCGCGCCGTGTCCAGGAACAGCTGGGTATATTTGCGCATCTTCACGGTGTCGTTGCTGAACGTGAGCGCCAGGGTGGCCAGGTCGAGGATGGCCGTGTCGCGCAGCTCCAGCGCGGCATCCGACGGCGCCGCTTTCGGCGCCGCCACCAGCCTGTCGCCCGGGCGCGCGCGGCCCACGCTGCCGATGCCGCCCCGCAGGCGGAACCATTTTGCCAGCAGGTGGAACAGCAGATTGGGCGCGATCGGCTTGGTCAGGAATTCATCCATGCCTGCCGCCAGACAGCGGGCGCGGTCTTCGCTGCCCGCATTGGCCGTCATGGCGATCACCAGCAGGCCGCTGAGCTGCGGGTCGGCGCGGATGCGGCGCGTCGCCTCGAAGCCGTCCATCTCCGGCATCTGCACGTCCATCAGCACGCAATCGTAGCGCTGGTGGGCCAGCAATTCCAGCGCCTCGCGGCCATTGCAGGCCACGCAGACGGTGGCGCCTGCGTCTTCCAGCAATTCGCAGCCCACCTGCTGGCTGAAGACGTTATCTTCCACCAGCAGGATGGAGGCGCCGCGGATCACGCCCAGCACTTCCGGTTCCACTTCGGCGATGCGTTCGTCGCCCGCCTGCGCGCTTTTTTCCAGGCGCGCCGTGAACCAGAAGGTGCTGCCCAGGCCCGGCTGGCTGTACACGCCCACCTTGCCGCCCATGAGTTCAACCAGCTGCTTGCTGATCACCAGCCCCAGGCCGCTGCCGCCATACTTGCGCGTGGTCGACGGGTCGGCCTGGTGGAAGGAGCGGAACAGCTGCGCCACCTCTTCCTGCTTCATGCCGATGCCCCGGTCCTGCACCTCGAAGCGCAGCATGCCGTGGCTGCCGCGCTCCTCGGACTGGCGCACGCGCACGAAGATGCTGCCGTTGTCGGAAAACTTGATGGCGTTGCTGGCCAGGTTCAGCAAGACCTGCTCCAGGCGCAGCGGGTCGCCGCGCCAGCGCTGCGGCAGCTCGGGCGCGATATCGAACTGCAGCGCCAGCCCCTTGACGGCGGCCGCATCCCCGAGCTGGCTGGCGATGTTCGCCAGCAGGGTGTCGAGCCGGAAGTCCAGCACTTCCAGTTCCAGCTTGCCCGCCTCGATCTTGGAAAAATCGAGGATATCGTTGATCAGACCCAGCAGATGCTGGCCCGAATGGAAGATTTTTTGCAGATAATCGCGCTGGCGCGCATCGGCCACCGATTTCAGCGCCAGGTGCGCCATGCCGATGATGCTGTTCATCGGCGTGCGGATTTCATGGCTCATGTTCGACAGGAAGTCGCTCTTGGCCTGGCTGGCCGCGTCGGCCTGCTCTTTCAGGCGGTGCAGTTCCGTCACGTCGGTGGACAGGCCGATGAGCCCCGTGACGGGACCGGGCAAGCCCAGCGGCACCTTCACGCTCCACAGGTGGTGCACCTGGCCCTGCGCATCGACGAAGCGCTCTTCGCCGACGAACTTGCTGCCGCTGTCGAAGACCTGGCGTTCCGTCAGCTGCACCGACGCCGCCGCATCGCCGAGCATCAACTCGCCATCCTGGCGGCCGATCAGCTGCTCCGCCGAGCGGCCCAGGATCTTCGCCGTGCGCGCATTCACGTAGCGGTAGCGCAGGTCGGCATCCTTCATGTAGACGTAGGCGTCGACGCTGTCGAGCACCGTATCGAGCAGGGTGCGCTGCGCCACCGCATTGCGGCGCGAACGGTACAGGGTAAAGATATAGCCATAACCGAGCAGGGTGCCGGCCACGCCGACGGCCAGCGCCAGCCACGGGAAATAGCGGTCGAAACCGCTGTACAGCTCCGTCTTGCGCACGCGGAAATGGGCTTTCCAGACGCCGCCCTGGTACGCCACGGGCAGTACCTGGTCGAAATAGGCGGCATCGCTGCCCGGCTGCGGCGGCACCGCCGCCAGGTCGCCATCATCGTTGAACAGCAGGCGGTCGCGCGGCGTGATGGACAGGACCCCGCTGGCCGGCAAGGGGTCGGCCGCGCTGTACAGGGTCAGGTGCAGCGGTTCCAGGGCGCTGCGTTCGAGCGCGCTGTGCACGAGCTGCGCCACGCCGAAGCCGATGCCCACGGAGCCCTGATAGGCGGCCCGGCGCTCGTCCACGCTGCCTTGCGGCATGCCGTTGCGGTACACGGGCAGGCGCATGCCCAGGCCCACATGCGCGGGCGGCCCCTTGATCATGATGACCTGTCCCGACGCGCTGACTTCGCCGCTGTCGCGCGCCTGCGCCAGGGCCTGCGCCACCAGCGGGCTGGCGCCGATGTCGACGCCCATGCGTTCGGCCAGCAGGGAATCGGGCTCCAGGTAGGTGAGCACCGCGTATTCCGGCCGCTCGCCGGGAGGACGGATGGTGAAATCGGGATAGCCGCGCGGGGTCAGGCTGGTGTCCTTGCGCACGGCCTCGATGAAGGCGGCGCGCTGCGCCGACGGGACGGCCACCGCGTAGTTGACCGATTCGATGGCAGGGAACTGGCGCGCGATGTCGAGGCCGGCCACGTAGTCGTGGAACTGGCGGCGCGTCAGCTGGTCGCTGGTGCGGAACAGGGCTTCGAGCCCGCGCAGCAGGTCGGAATAGCTTTTCACGCGCGTGACCAAGCTATGCTGGGCGCCATGCGTGAGATTGTCGAAACGCTGTTCGGCATCGTCGTTGACCGTGCGCGCTGCGCCCGCATACAGGGCGCCGCCCACCGCCAATGCCAGCAGCAGCCCGCCCGCCCAGATCCTGCTACCCGCTGCCGTCCCGCCCTTGCTCAAAGTGTGCATTGTCGATCGCTTATTCCGGTTCCTCAAATGTGCGGCGCCCCGCCGCCCAGCAAGTACGAGGATACTATCAAAGCCCCTGCGCGACGCATCCGTGCATGAAAAAAAGCACGCGTGATGGTTGCCCTGGAAAACACCTGGCGCCTATGCGGGCTGCAGCGCCTCCGCCAGGAAGTCGCAGAAGGCGCGCACTTTTTCCTGCACATGGCGCCCATCGGGCGTCAAGGCATACACGCCGCGCCTGGCCATGCCGTGCGATGGCAGCACGCGCACCAGGGCGCCGCTGGCCAGCAGGGGCACGGCGACGAAGGACGGCAGCGCGCCCACGCCGATGCCCGCCACCAGCATATCGGCCAGCAGCAGGCTGCTGTCGGCGGAAAAACGCACGGGCAGGACGATGCTGCTCGCCCCTTCCGGGCCGTCCAGCTGCCAGACGCCGGGACTGTCGGCCAGGCGGTAGGCCAGGCAATCGTGGCCGTGCAGGTCCTGCGCCAGCCGGGGCGTGCCGCGCCGCGCCAGGTAGGCGGGCGCCGCGCAGATCATCTGTTCGACGTCGCCCAGGCGGCGCGCCACCAGGGTCGAATCGGCCAGCGCGGCGCGGATGCGCAGCGACACGTCATACCCCTCGCCCACCACGTCGCGCAGGCGGTCGTCCAGGGTCATCTCGATCCTGACGTCCGGGTAGCGGGCCATGAAGACGGGCAGCAGCGGCGACAGCACTTTCAAGCCGAACGACAGCGGCGCATTCACGCGCAGCCGCCCCGCCACCTTGCCCGCGCAGCCGCGCGTGGCCAGTTCCAGCGCGTCGACCTCGTCGAGCAGGCGGCAGCATTCAAGATAGTAGGCACGGCCGCCGTCCGACAGGCTCATGCGCCGCGTGGTGCGCACCAGCAGCACGGTGCCCAGCCGTTCCTCGAGCTGGCGCACCTGCTTGCTGATGGCGGCCGCCGACTGGTTCAGGTCCTGCGCCGCCTTGCTGAAGCTGTCGCGCTCGACCACCTTGCGAAACACGCGCATGTGCGCCAGGACATCCATGATTCTTTCCTTGCAGTTGAATATCTTATTATTTTATCGCTGATTATCATACAAATAAAAAATAATATGATGGCGGCTTCTTTCTTCACCTGACACAAGGAGCACCCCATGTTCACACCATCGACCGCCCTGAGCGCCCTGCTGCTGGCCCTGCTGGCAAGTACGGCGCAGGCCGCCGCGCCCGCTGCCGCCCTGCCCGACGTGGGCATCAGCCCCTGGGGCCCGCAAGATGAAATCGGCCGCCTGAACCTGATGACGCCAGCCTCGCGCGCCGCCATCCTGGCCCGCATCGACGGCGGCAAGAGCTACGACCTGGCCGTCGATTTCTATGTCGGCATGCCTAGCTGGCAGGCGGCAGGCGATCCGCCCTACCAGATGTGGATGACGCACACGCCCAAGGGCAATGTGGTGGCCGATTCCATGCACGTGGGCGAAACCATGAACCGCCACGTCAGTTACACGGGCTCGGCCGTGTCCATGTATGCGCACATGGGCACGCATATCGACGCGCTCAACCATTTCGGCCTGAACGGCAAGATCTGGAACGGTTTTACGGAAGAGCGCTACCTGGGCGACCGGGGCTGGACGGTGACGGGCGCGGAAAAGCTGCCGCCCATCGTGGCGCGCGGCGTGCTGATCGACGTGGCCGTGGCCAAGGGTTTATCGCAACTGCCCGACAACTACCGGGTCACGCGGCAGGATTTGCGCGCCGCGCTGGCGCAACAGAAGGTGACGCTGGAAAAGGGCGACGTGGTGCTGATACGCACGGGCCGCATGCAGCACTATGAGCAGGCGCAAGCGTACATGGCGAATCCGCCCGGCCTGTCGCTCGATGCGGCGAAATTCCTCGTGGAAGACGGCGGCGCCATGGTGGTGGGCGCGGACAACCTCAGTTTCGAGGCGTTTCCATCCGAAGTGGCGGGCAATTACCTGCCCGTGCACACCTATCTGCTGGCGCAGCAGGGCACGCCCATCCTGGAACTGGTCGACCTCGAAGCGCTGTCGCGCGACAAGGTGTACCAGTTTGCCTTCATCGGCGCCTCGCTGAAATTCCGCGGCGGCGACGCGGCACCCATCCGTCCCGTGGCCCTGCCGATCCGCTGAGCTCAAGCGGAAACGGACCGCTGCGCCCCCGCGCCATGGTCATCCCAGGCGTCGGCGCAGCGCACCACGTCCCCCACGACGATGATGCTGGGACTGCCCAGGCCGCTGGCCAGCAAGTCGGCGGGCAAGGCCTGTAAAGTGCTCAGCAACTGGCGCTGCGCCGGCAAGCTGGCCGACTGCACCACGGCCACGGGCGTGCCGGGCGCCATGCCGCCGGCCAGCAAGCCCGCCTGGATGGCCGCCACCCGGGCCACGCCCATGTAGATGACGAGGGTGAGCTTGCTCTGCGCCAGTGCTGCCCAGTTCGGTTCAGAGGCGCTGTCCTTGCCGTGCCCCGTGACGAAGATGGCGCCCTGGCTCCAGGCCCGGTGCGTGAGCGGTACGCCGATGCCAGCCGGCGCGGCCAGGCCGCTGCTGATGCCGGGTATCACCTCGACGGCCACGCCGTGGCTGCGCAGATAGGCGCGCTCCTCGCCGCCCCGTCCGAACAGATAGGGGTCGCCCCCTTTCAGCCGCACCACGTGCAGGCCGGCGCGGGCTTCGGCCAGCATCAGGCGTTCGATGAAGGCTTGCGGCGTGGAAGCGCAGCCGCCCCGCTTGCCCACTTCGACCACGCGCACGCCAGGCGCCGCATGGGCCAGCATGGCCGGGTTGACGAGGTCGTCGATCAGCACCACATCGGCCCGCGCGATGGCGTTTACGGCCTTTATTGTGAGCAGGTCCGGGTCGCCGGGACCTGCGCCCACCAGCGTCACGCTTCCAAGTTGCGCCATGATGAACTCTCCCATTAAAAAAAGTGGCCGATGGCAAACGACGCCGCATACGCTTCCGGCGCGCTGCCGTCCCACACCACGCCGTCGCACAGGATCGACCTGCGCATCGGCGACGCGGGCAAGGGCGTGCCCGTCATTTCCGCCGCCTGGCGGTACAGGTCGATGCGGCTGACTTGCCGGGCCACGGCCAGGTAATCGGGTTCGTCGCGCAGCAAGCCCCAGCGCCGGTGCTGGGTCATGAACCACATGCCGTCGGACAGATACGGAAAATTCACGGCGCCGTCCTGGTAGAACTGCAGGCGCTGCGCCTCGTCCCAGGTCTTGCCCAGGCCATCCTGGTAATGGCCGAGCATACGCGGCGCCAGCATTTCCTGCGGCGTATTCAGATAGGCCGGCGCGGCCACGGTGGCCGCCATGGCCAGCCGGTTGGCGTCGCTGGCGTCGATCCAGCGCCCCGCCTCGAGCACGGCGGCGATCAGGGCGCGGCAGCTGTTCGGATGCTGGCGCGCAAACGCGGCGCTGGTGCCCAGCACCTTGCCCGGATGGTCGGGCCAGATGGCGCCGCTGGTGGTGGCCGTCACGCCCACGCCATCGACGATGGCCTTGTAGCCCCACGGTTCGCCCGCGCAAAAGCCATCCATCTGGCCCGCGCGCAAGGCCGCCACCATCTGCGACGGCGGCACCGTCATCACGCGCGCGTCGCGCAGCGGATCGATGCCATGCGCGGCCAGCCAGTATTGCAGCAGCATCGCATGGTTGCCGGTCGGAAAAGTATGTGCAAACGCAAACGGCCGCGCCGCGGCGCGCATGTGCCGCGCCAGAGTGGGACCATCGTGGGCGCCCTCGCGCGCCAGCGCCGCCGACACGGTGACGGCCTGGCCGCTGCGGTTGAGGTTCATCAGCACGGCCATGTCGTGCTGTTGCCCGCCGACGCCCATCTGCACGCCATACACGAGACCGTACAGCACGTGGGCCGCATCGAGTTCGCCATTGTGCAATTTGTCGCGCACGCCGGCCCACGACATCTCCCGGCTCAGTTCGATCTTGATGCCGTGCCGTTCATCGAAACCCAGTTCCGCGGCCATGATCAGCGAGGCGCAATCGCTGAGCGGCAGGTAGCCGATGCGTATCGTCTGTTTTTCCGGCTGCAGGGTGCGCATCGCCTGGGCGCCATATTGTTCCTGCTTGTCCGCTTGCTCTGTCATACCATTCCTTGCTGATAAATACTGTTTTTCCGCGCCGCCATGGGCAAGGTTCCCCCCGTCCAGCAGCAAGGACCGTGCCTGTGCCCACCTTGTGCCGGACGGCTGGAAATGCACCGCGATGGTGCGCTGCACCAGCATGTGTCAGGAAATGAATGCGTCATCCCAGCAAGTCCTCCACGTCGAGGATGCGCTGGGCGATCTCGGCCAGTTTCAATTTCTTGTTCATGGCCATGCTGCGCAAGCGCTGGTAAGCCTGCTCTTCCGTCAAGCCGTGATGCGTCATCAACAAGCCCTTGGCCCGCTCGATCACCTTGCGTTCGAGCAATTTGTGCCGCGTGTCGAGCAATTCGGCGCGCAATTTTTCTTCCTGACGAAAACGCGCCAGCGCCACGTTCAGCACGGGTTGAATGCGTTCGGCTTGCAAGCCGGCCACGATGTAGGCGGACACGCCGGCCGCCATGGCAGCGTCGATGCTGGCCGTGGCGCCGTCTTCCGTAAACAGCACGATGGGGCGGCGCTCGTCGCGCGTGGCGATGACGATGTGTTCGAGCACGTCGCGCGCGTCAGATTCCGCGTCGATGATGATGAGGTCAGGCTGCAGTTGCGCGATGCGCTCGGGAAGGTAGAGGTCGGCTGGCAGCGAGGCGACGATGTCGAAGCCCGATTCCAGCAAGCCGATGCGCAAGGCATTGCCGCGCTGCACTTGGGCAGCCAGCGCCGCATCCGCGTGCACGCCGTGCTCGACGATGGTATTGACGACGACAATGCGCAGGGGGCGGTCTGGCGCTGGCTGGGTACGGCTGGACGTCATGGGAGCGATCTGCAATGGCTAAACAATTAGCCATTACAGTAAGCAAGAAGCGAACCAGCCGGTTTTGCGGCGGAGTCTTACTTCAGGGTCGGCATGGCAAACTCGGCGCCCGCCGCCGTCGATGCGGGCCAGCGCTGCGTGACGGCCTTCTGCTTCGTGTAGAAGCGCACCGATTCCGGGCCATGCGCATGGTGGTCGCCAAACAGGCTGCGCTTCCAGCCGCCGAAGCTGTGGAACGCCATCGGCACGGGGATCGGCACGTTGACGCCCACCATCCCCACTTGCACGCGATGCGTGTATTCGCGCGCCGTGTTGCCGTCGCGCGTGTAGATCGCCGTGCCATTGCCGTATTCATGCGCATTGACGAGGTCCAGCGCCGTGGCAAAGTCGGGCACGCGCACGATGCACAGCACGGGGCCGAAGATTTCCTCTTTATAGATCGTCATCTCCGGCGTCACATGGTCGAACAGGCTGCCGCCGAGGAAAAAGCCCTGTTCATGGCCGGGCAAGACGAAGCCGCGCCCGTCACTGACCAGCTTGGCGCCTTCCTTGACGCCCGTGGCGATGTAGCCCGCGATCTTGTCCTTGTGCACTTGCGTGACGACAGGCCCCATCTCGGCCGACAGGTCCATGCCCTGCGTGATCTTCAGGGCCGCGATGCGGGGCACCAGCGCCTCGACCAATTGATCGCCCACATTGCCCACCGCCACCACGACGGAAATGGCCATGCAGCGCTCGCCCGCCGAACCGAAGGCGGCGCCCATCAGCGCATCGACCGTCTGCGCGATATCCGCGTCCGGCATGACCACCATGTGGTTCTTGGCGCCGCCCAAGGCTTGGACGCGCTTGCCCTGGGCGCAGCCCGTGGCGTAGATGTATTCGGCAATCGGCGTGGAACCGACAAAGCTGACGGCGCGCACGTCCGGGTGATGCAACAGCCCGTCCACGGCTTCCTTGTCGCCCTGCACCACGTTGAAGACGCCGTCCGGCAAGCCCGCATCCGTCAACAGCTGCGCCAGCAGCAGGCTGGCCGACGGGTCGCGCTCCGACGGTTTCAGCACGAAGGTATTGCCGCAGGCGATCGCCATCGGGAACATCCACATGGGCACCATCACGGGAAAGTTGAAGGGCGTGATGCCCACGCAGACGCCCAGCGCCTGGCGGATCGACCAGGCGTCGATGCCGCCGGCCACCTGCTCCGAATACTCGCCCTTCATCATTTGCGGGATGCCGCAGGCAAACTCCACCACTTCGATGCCGCGCGTCACTTCCCCCTTGGCATCCGTGAACACCTTGCCGTGCTCGGCCGTGATCAGGGCGGCCAACTGGTCCGAGTGCTCTTCCAGCAATTCCTTGAACTTGAACATGACCCGCGCGCGGCGCAAGGGCGACGTTTGCGACCAGGCGGGAAACGCCGCATGGGCGGCGGCCACGGCCGCGTTCAGCTCGCTCGGCGTGGCCAGCGACACCTTGGCCGTGACGGCACCCGTGGCGGGATTGAACACGTCGCTCGTGCGCTCGGAACACGAGGCCATGGGGTTGCCACCGATAAAGTGGCCGATCTGTTGCGTTGTCATCTTCTTGTCCTCGTTTATTTCGTCATCAGCCACTCGTGGGCCGGGTCGTTTTTAAAATGCCATACGCGTTTCGGGCCGGCCATCACGTTCAGGTAATAGCCGTCATAGCCATACGGCACGGTGACGGGGTGGTAGCCGCGCGGCACCATCACCACGTCGTGGTTTTCCACGGCCATCGCTTCATCGATGGAACGGTCATCCGTATAGACGCGTTGGTACGCAAAGCCCTGCTCCGGGTTCAGGCGGTGGTAATACGTTTCTTCCAGCGAGCTTTCTGTCGGAATATTGTCGTCGTCATGCTTGTGCGGCGGATAGCTGGACGAATGGCCGGACGGCGTCACCACCTCCACCACCAGCAAACCATCGGCCTCGGCCGTTTGTGGCAAGATGTCGCACACATAGCGCGTATTCGCGCCCTTGCCGCGCACGGAGCGCGTCATCGACTGCGGGTCGATCAGGCGCGCCGGACGGCGGGTCGTGGCGGGCGCGCTGCACAGCGCCACTTCCGCGCCGCTCACGGCCGTGATGCGCACTGCGGTTTCCAGCGGCACATACACGGCATACGGCGAGCGCTCCTCGAAGACGCTGGCGCGCCCGCCGATGGCTTCCCAGGTCTGCCCGCCCGCCTGCACGGTGACCGTGCCCGTCAGCACGACGACGCACAGTTCGCGGCTGCCCGTGTCCAGGTTCAACTGTTCGCCGGCCGCCAGCCGGTGCGCGGCAAAGCCCACGTGCGTCCAGCCGGCCGATGCCGGCGTCACCTCGACGATGGTCGAACCAGGCCGGGCCTTGACCAGCAGCGGGCTCATGCCGCCTCCCGGCCCAGGCGGGGAATGGCGTCGACCAGCCGGGCCAGGTAATCGTGGCCCATCTTCGCGTATTCATAGCTGGGCGCGACGGCCGGATCTTGCTCCGCCTCCACCACCAGCCAGCCTTCGTAGCCATGCAGATACAAGCGCGTGAGGATGGCGGGGAAATCGATGCTGCCGTCGCCGGGCACGCTGAACGCGCCATTGATGACGGCCTGCAAAAAACTCCAGTGGCCATTGCGGGCCAGCTTCACCACGTTGGGACGCACATCCTTGCAATGCACGTGGCAAATCCGGGCGATGTGCCTGTTCAGCACGGCCAGCGCATCGCCGCCGGCAAACGTGATGTGGCCCGTGTCGAACAGCAAGCCCACTTCCGGCCCCGTCAAGGCCATCAACTGGTCCACGTCGGCGGGGGTTTCCACGTAGGCGCCCATGTGGTGGTGGTAGGCCAGGCGCACGCCGTGGTCCAGCAAGTGTTGCGCAAATGCCGTCAGCTTGTCCGCATACTCCTGCCATTGCTGCTGCGTCTGGAAGCGGGGGCGTTTATACAAGGGGCGCGGCTCGCCCTGGATGGCGTCGGCCACTTCGCCGTACACCATGACGGTGGCGCCGCTGCCGGCCAGCAGCCGCAGATGGGGGCCCACGGCAGCGATTTCCTCGTCCACGGACCGGTGCGCCAAGCGCCCCGAATACCAGCCGGAAACGCACGCCAGGCCATACTTGCCCAGCACGGCGTTCAGGGCGGGAGCGTCCTTGGGAAACTTGTTACCCAGTTCAAAGCCCACGTAGCCGATCTCGGCGCCCTCTTTCAAGGCCGTTTCCAGCGGCGTCTCGCCGCCCAGGCTAGGCAAATCGTCGTTCATCCACGAGATCGGGTTGATGCCGATCTTCACATTCCATGTAGTCATTTTTGTTGTCCTTGGCGGTCAAGTTCATAACGGGCGCGCGCAGCTTGCACGCCGGCTTGCGTCGAGACTTCGGGCACGGCCACTTCCCACCAGCAACCGCCCTCCTCCGTCGTGCGCATGTCGTCCGTATTGATGCAGATCAGATATGTGCGCGGTGCGGCGCGGGCCCGCTGCATGGCATCGTCCAGCTCGGCAATCGACCCCGCATGTTCGCTCAGGGCGCCCAGGGACCGCGCATGCAGGGCGAAGTCGATGCGCGGTGCGCTGTCGGGCAGCATATTGTTGAACGACGCATTGCCGCACGCCTGCTGCAGGCGGTTGATGCAGCCGTAGCCCCGGTTGTCGAGCACCACGATGATGAGTTTTTTATCCAGCATGACGGAGGTGGCGATTTCCGAATTCATCATCAGATAGCTGCCATCGCCCACCATGACGATCACCTCGGCATCCGGTTTTGCCATCTTGACGCCCAGGCCGCCCGCAATTTCATAGCCCATGCACGAGTAGCCGTATTCCATGTGATAGCCGCCGGGCGTGCTGGTGCGCCACAGCTTGTGCAGTTCAGCCGGCAAGGTGCCCGCCGCGCAGACGACGATGTCGCGGGTGGTCGAGTCGCTCGATGAGCGCTGCACGGCGCCGATGACTTCGCCGTCATACGGCAAGCCGGCCACCTCGCGCTTGCCCGTAATCGCAGCCACCGTCGCGCGCCAGGCGTGGCCTGCCTGCTGTGCGCGGTCCAGCCACTGGCCCGCGCTGTTCCAGCTGCCCAGATGGCGGGACAGACCTTGCAGCCCGAGGGTTGCGTCCGCCTGCACACCGAGGCCACGGCGTTTCAGGGCGTCAAAACTGTTGACGTTCAGGCTCACCAGTTGCGCCTGCGCAAACAGCGAGTTCGATCCCGTCGTGAAATCCTGCAAGCGCGTGCCCACGGCCAGCACCACGTCCGCATCGGCCGCCAGGCTGTTCGCGGCAGGCGAACCCGTCACGCCGATGGCGCCCAGCTGCAGCGGATGGTCCCACGGCAGCGCGCTCTTGCCCGCCTGCGTTTCCGCCACGGGAATGCCGTGGCGCTCAGCAAACGCCTGCAAGGCGGCGCCGGCCTTGCCGTACAGCACGCCGCCGCCGGCCACGATCAGGGGCTGCCTGGCATTTTTCAACAGCAGCGCCGCCTCTTCCAGCTCCTGCTCCACGGGGGGCACGGCGCGGAAACGCACGGTGCGGGGCGTGAAGAATTCCTCGGGGTAGTCATACGCCATCGTCTGCACGTCTTGCGGCAGCGACAAGGTGACGGGGCCGCAGGCAGCCGGGTCCGTCAAGGCGGCAATGGCGCGCGGCAAGGCCGTCAGCAACTGTTCCGGATAGACGATGCGGTCAAAGTAACGCGACAGCGGCTTGAACGCGTCATTCACCGACACGCTGCCGTCCGTGCCGTCTTCCAGCTGCTGCAGCACCGGGTCCGGTGCGCGCGAGACGAACACGTCGCCGGGCAGCAAGAGCACGGGCAGGCGATTGACGTGGGCCAGGGCTGCCGCCGTGAGCAAATTCGTGGCGCCAGGACCGATGGAACTGGTGACGGCCAGCATGCGCCGGCGCATGTGCGCTTTCGCATACGCAATGGCAGCGTGCGCCATCGCCTGCTCGTTGTGCGCCCGAAACGTGGGGAAGACTTCCTTGTATTGGTACAGCGCTTCGCCCAGGCCCGCCACGTTGCCGTGGCCAAAGATGGCGAAGGCGCCGCCGAACAGGGGAACCAAGGTCCCATCGCCCTCTTCCGTGCGCAAGGCGGCCAGATAGCGGACCAGCGCCTGCGCCATGGTCAAACGGATGGTGGTGGCGCTCATGCTGCACGCTCCAGGCGGTTGCGCGTGCGCTGCCACAGGGAAATCAACTGTTCGAAGTTGGCGCGCACGGCGGCGATCAGGCCCGCATCGTCGATGTCGCCGGCCAGCCAGCGGCGGCTCGGTTCCTGGAAGATGGTGCGTCCCACCATGAAGCCGCGGCACGTGCTGCTGGCACTGGCCTGTTCGAAACTGGCGGCCAGCGCATCGATGGGCGCGTTCAAGCCCAGCAAGACGACGCCACGGCAATACGGATCGCGCTCATGCACGAGGGCATCGATCGCTTGCCATTGCTTGGCAGACATGCTTTCCAGCTTCCACCATTCAGGGTAAATGCCCAGGTTGTACAGGCGCTTGACGGCGCGCAAGACGGTGTCATGGCCCTTCGGCAAGGCATCCGACGGTATGACTTCCAACAACAGTTCGTGACCGCTCACTTGCGCCGCGTCGTACAGGGCCTTGATCTGCGCTTCCTGCTCCAGGCGGTTTTCCACGGCATCGTCCGGGTGCAGCTGCACCAGGCATTTGATCACGTGTTCCTTCGGCCAGCTGAGCAGGTGCGAACCGATGGAACGGCCCCAGTCGAATTGCAGCGGGTTCGATCCCGGCAATTCCACGGGACGGCCTATCCACCAGCCCCGCCCCGTCGCATCGTTGAGCGCATCGACGCCGTAGCGGCCATCGATCAGCACGCCCGTCTTGCCCGCCAGTTTCAATGCCGTTTCCGTCTGCGCCACGGCTTGCACCATCAGCTGCTTCAAGGCTGCAATGCGCGACTCGGATGCGCCCGTCTGTTGCGCCAGCTCGAAGAATTGCGTGCGGTGGTCGAAGGCAAACACGCACAGTTCATCCCACTGCGGGCGCGCCACCGTCGTACGGTGCAGGCGGGACAAGGTGGCGTCCTGGTCCGGTTGCGTGAGCTTCGCCGCGTTGGCCAGGAAATAGTCGAGTTCCACGGGCGACGGCATGGCCGGCGCGCAGCCGTGGCGCGATACGACCAGGGCGCCGCAGCCATTTGCGTAGCGGCAGCACGCTTCGTAATCCTCGCCCCGCAGCCAGCCTTTCAGGAAGCCCGACAGGAAGGCGTCGCCCGCACCCAGCACGTTCAGCACTTCCACGCGCACGCCCCGGTAGTTGTATGCATCGTCGAGGCTGGCCGGCACCACATTGTCGATGACGGCGCTGCCCAGCGGGCCCCGCTTGACGACCAGGGTGGCCAGCGTGGCGGCCCGCACGGCGCGCAGGGATGCCATGATGTCGGCGCCGCCGCCGGCAATCATGAATTCCTCTTCCGTGCCGACGATCAGGTCGAACTGCGGCAAGATCGCCTGCAGGTGGCGCGTCACGCCGTCGTTCGAGACGAAACGCGTTTCGCCGTCGGCCTTGCCGGACAAGCCCCACAGCACGGGCCGGTAATCGATGTCGAGCACGGTACGCACATTGTTGGCACGGGCCAGCTTCAAGGCTTGCATGCTGACGGCGTGCATGGCAGCCGTGGAAAAGTGCGTGCCGGTGATTAACAGCGCCTTGCTCGACGCAATGAAGGCCGCATCCACCGACGCCGGGTCGATGGCCATGTCGGCGCAATTGTCGCGGTAGAAAATCAGGGGGAACGTGTTTTTATCCTTGATGCCCAGCATCACCAACGCCGTCAAACGGTCGCGGTCGATGCCCACATGGCTGACGTCGCAGCCTTCTTTCGACAAGGTGTCCGTCAAAAAACGGCCCATGTGGTCGTCGCCCACTTTCGACAGCATGGCGGACTTCAAGCCCAAACGGGCCGTGCCGAAGGCGATATTCGCCGACGAGCCGCCCAGGTACTTGGCAAAGCTGGTCGCGTCTTCCAGCGGGCTGCCGATCTGCTGCGCATACAGGTCCACCGCCAGGCGGCCCAGGCAGATCACGTCCAGCGCGCGTCCCTGGGCAAATTGTGTCGGGTTATTCATGGTTATCCTTAAATCGTGACACCGTCGAGTTCAGCCATCAGCGTTTGCATTTCCGCACCGCCCGCCATCATGTCCAGCAAGGCATCCTTGGTCACCGTATCCTTGGTGAACGTGCCCAGCGACTTGCCCCGGTTCAACAAAGTGAACGAATCGCCCACCGGATACGCATGGTGCACATTGTGCGTAATGAAGATCACGGAAATGCCCCGTTCGCGCGCCTTGTAGATCAGTTTCAGCACATTGAACGATTGTTTCACGCCCAGGGCCGCCGTGGGCTCGTCGAGGATCAGCACGCGGGCGCCGAAGTGGATGGCGCGGGCAATGGCCAGGCACTGCTTTTCGCCGCCCGACATGGTGCCGATGGCCTGGTGCGGGTCGCGCACCATGATGCCCATCTCGGCCAGCTTGGCGCGCGCCGTTTCGGCCGCGTAGTCGATATCCATCACGGGTACCAGGCCCAGCAGCTTTTTCATCGGCTCGCGGCCCATGAAGAAATTGCGCGCCACGGACAACAGCGGCACCAGCGCCAGATCCTGGTAGACGGTGGCCACGCCCATGTCCAGCGCCTCGCTGGGCGAATTGAAGACGACGGGCTTGCCATCGACCAGGTATTGACCGTCGGTCGGCTTGTGCACGCCGGCCAGGGTCTTGATCAGGGTGGACTTGCCGGCGCCATTGTCGCCCAGCAAACAATGCACTTCGCCCTCCTTCAGCCGCATGGTGATGTTCTGCAGCGCCAGCACGGAGCCGAAACGCTTGCTGACGTTTTCCAGGGCAAGAATATGTTCGCTCATGATCTATCTCGCTTCCGTGACGCGTGAGCGTACAAAGTTATTGAACAGCACCGCGATCAGCAGCATGACGCCGAGGAAGACGCGGAACCAGTCCGAATTGATGTTCGTATAAGTGATACCGATCTGCACCACGCCGAAGATCAGCGCGCCGAAGCAGGCGCCGACGACGGAACCGTAGCCGCCCGTCAGCAAGGCGCCGCCGATGACGGCCGCGATGATGGCTTCGAATTCCTTTTGCATGCCGCGGTCGGCAGCGGCCGAACCGATATCGCACACTTGCAAGGTGGCAAACAGGCAGGCGCAGAAGGCCGTGAAGACAAACAGGGAAATCTTGACCTTGCGCACCGGCACGCCCACATTCTTGGCCGCGTTCGCATCGCCGCCCACCGCAAACATCCAGTTGCCGAAACGGGTGCGCGACAGGACAAACGCGGCGCCGGCGGCCAGCACCAGCCACCAGGCGATCACTTTCGGTATGCCTTTCACCAGGGGCGAACCATCGTCGAGCACGGCGATCCAGCCATGCGCGCCCATCCAGTGGAACAAGCCCGTGGCGACATTGCCGTGGAACAGCAGGCTGGCCAGCCAGTCATTGGCGGCCAGGTCGCCCACGCCGCTGACGATCGTGCGGTTGGCAAACATGATCGACAGGGCCAGGGTCAGGCCCCGCAGGATGAACAGGAAAGCCAGGGTGACGATGAACGAGGGCAAGCGCGTCTTGATGACGATGTAGCCGTTCAGCCAGCCCAGCGCCATCGAGCCGGCGAAGGCAAACAGGATGGCTGCCCACAAGGGCCAGTGGAAATAGATGGTCGGGATGGCGATCATCATGCCGGCAAAGCCGATCATGGAGCCGATCGACAGGTCGAATTCACCGGCGATCATCAGCAGGCAGGCGCCGATGGCGATGATGCCCAGGTAGGATGCCACTTGCATCCAGTTGACGACGCCATCGAGGTTGAACATGCCGGAATCGCCAGCCGTGATGACGAAGAAGGCAAACACGAGCACCGCGCCGGAAATCGAGGCGAACTCGGGGCGGCCGAAAAACCGTTTGACCCAGCTGGTCGTGCCTACGCGCTCATCGGCGGCGACTGGCTTGCTGGCGGCGCCGGAAGGCGGGGGAGGATTCATGCCGGGGCTAGCCAGGCTGGATTTAAGCGCAGTCATACGAATTCCTTTCAGTAATACTTGCAACAATTCCTGCTACCAATACCAATTACTTTCCTGCCAGCATCGCTGGCGCCAGGCGTGGCGGTCCCGTACGCCGCCTGCCCGAAGGCAGCGCGGCGTGGTGCACACTGTGGCAATTGAGAAGATCAGCGGTATTGGCCCGCGTATTTTTCGACCTTGGCGATGTTTTCCTTGGTCACGAAACCGGGGCCGGAGCTGATGTGGCGCGGGCCATAGATCGGTGTCAGGCCGTATTCCGCCAGGCGCGCCTGGTATTTCGGATTGGCAATCAGGATTTCCTTGACCTTGGCCAGGTCCGTGATCTTCTGCTGTTTCATGATGGCCATCACGGCGACAGGAATATAGCCTTGCAGGTAGGGCTGCTGGTCGATGGCGAACTGGATGCTGCCATCCTTGATGCCCTTGGCAATTTCTTCCGACAAGTCGAAGCTGGCGAAATACATCTTGCCCTTCAAGCCCATTTTCTCGACGGCGCGCATGGCGGGCGGCGCCGAATCCGGTCCCAGCGCCAGCACGGCCTGGGTCTTCGGATTGCTGCGCAGATAGGCGCTGACCTTGCTCTCGATCACGCCAGGGTCGACGCCATTCGTGTCGAGCGTGGAAGATTTGAAATCGACGCCCAGCGCATCGGCAAAACCGCGGCAGCGTTCGAACGACGACGCATTCATCGCATAGTGATTCACGCACACGAACGATTTGATGCCCGCTTCCTTGGCCCGCTTGCCCGCGCCCAGGCCCGCGTCATACTCGGGCTGGCCCACGTGCATGATGGCCTTGAGCTGCTCGCTTTGCGCGAGGGTGCCTGAGTTGATGGTCACGAGCATGATTTTCTTGGCGACCACCGTGCCCAGCGGTTTTTGCAGCACGCTGAAGTCGGCGATGTCGGCGATCAAACCGTCATAGTTGCGCGCCGCCGACTGCTCGATCAGGCGCGCCATGTCGGCCAGGTCGCCATTCGGCGGATTGCGGTAGTCGACGGACACGTTGAAGTCCTCGCCAGCCTGCTTGATGGCGTTCTTGATGGTATTCCACCAGGAATCGGAGTCCGGCGCATGGCTGACCATGACGAATTTCTCGCCGGCCGCATGGCTGGTGGCCGTGCTCAATCCCAGGCTCAGACCCAGGCTGGCGATGGCCAGACACTTCAACAAACCCTTGCTTTTATTGCTATGCATGAATGTCTCCTAGACGGATTATTTTTTATAGTTGCGAGCTTTTATGAAGGGTGTCACCGGCCTGGCCTTGCGGCACGCAAACCGATGCACTGCGCACAGCTTAGGCCACAAAAAAGACAAATGCAATAAAATTTTCAAAATAAATTTAAATAGAAAATCATTTCTATTTTCTGGATTCGCTCCTATAATTCTCGCCAGAACCAGCCGCAGCAATCCTGTGGCCCAGCAAGCAACCGAGGAAAAAAACATGGCAGCCACCGCCCCCATCGAACAGCTGATGCAGCACATTGCCGCCGAGTACGACAATCTGTCGCGCCAGCTGAAAGTCATTGCCCAATACATCGAAAAACACCGGGCCAGCCTGATGCTCGAGCGCATCAGCGACATCGCCACCGCCTGCGACGTGCAGCCATCGGCCATCGTGCGCTTCGCGCAGCGCTTCGGCTATACGGGCTTCAGTGAAATGCAGGACGTGTTCCGCCAGGCTTACACGGACCAGGCCGGCGCCACGCCCGATTACCAGCAGCGCATCCGCAAGCTCATTTCCACGCGCGACGCGGCCTTGAGCGCGGGCGACCTGACGCGCGAATTCGTCGGCGCCAGCCGCGCCGGTCTCGACGACCTGGCTGCGGGACTCGACGACGCGCAGCTGGAAGCGGCCGTCAACCTGCTGCTGAAAGCGGACAACATCTATGTGATCGGCGTGCGCCGGTCCTTTCCGATCGCCTCCTACATCGCCTACGCGCTCGAACACACGGACAAGCGCGTGCACCTGATTAGCGGACTGGGCGGCATGCACCGCGAACAGATGCGCAGCGTGCGCGAACGCGATGTGGCGATCGCCATCAGTTTCTCGCCTTACGGCAAGGAAACCCAGCAGTGCATCAAGGCGGCGCAGGACAAGGGCGCCAAGGTCCTCGTGATTACCGACAGCAAGCTGGCCCCGCTCGCGCGGGCCGCCGACGCGCTGCTCACCGTCACCGAGGGCAGCGCCTTTGCCTTCCGCTCGCTGACCAGCACCATCTGCCTGTGCCAGGCGCTGTTCATCGCGCTGGCATACAAATTAGAGCTCGACATCGAAGAAATCCACACCCCAGGAGAACATGATGATTGAAGTAGCATTGTTTGGCGCCGGACGCATCGGCAAGATCCACGCGGCCAACCTGGCCGCGCAACCCGACGTGCAGTTCAAGTACGTGGTCGACGTCAACCAGGAAGCGGCCGCCGCGCTGGCCGGCCTGCATGGCGGCAGCAGCGCCACGGTGGAAACGGCACTGGCGGACCCGGCCATCAAGGCCGTCGTCATCGCCTCCAGCACGGACACGCACGCGGACCTGATCCTGCGTTCGGCCGCCGCCGGCAAGGCCATCTTCTGCGAAAAACCCGTCGACCTGACGATCGACCGGGCGCGCGCCTGCGCCGCCGCCGTGAAGGAAGCCAAGGTGCTGTGCATGCTGGGTTTCCAGCGCCGCTACGACCCCACCTTCAACGCCGTCAAGACGCGCATCGAAGGGGGAGAGATCGGCACGCCGGAATTGCTGGTGGTCACCAGCCGCGATCCCGGTCCGCCGCCCGTCAGCTACATCAAGGTCTCGGGCGGCATCTTCAAGGATATGCTGATCCACGATTTCGACATCTTCCGCTGGATACTCGACGATGAAGCCGTCAGCGTGCACGCCACGGGCAGCTGCCTGGTCGACTCCGCCATCGGCGAGGCGGGCGACCTGGACACGGCCGTCGTCACCATCCGCACGGCCAAGGGACGCTTGTGCCAGATCAATGCCTCGCGCCGCGCCGCCTATGGCTACGACCAGCGCTTCGAAGTGCTGGGCAGCGCCGGCATGCTGCAGGCAGGCAACCACAAACCGACGGAAGTGACGGCCTATGGCTCGGCGAACGTCAGCGTGGACAAGCCGGAAGATTTCTTCCTCGAACGCTATCGCGTGGCCTACGCGCAGGAAATGGCGCATTTCTTCGACGCCCTCAGCCACGGCACGCCGCTGCGCACCACCGTCCACGATGGCTTGAAGGCCCTGGAACTGGCCGAGGCAGCCACCCTGTCGTGGCGCGAACAGCGCGTGGTCACTTTATAACTCAACAATAAAAATATCTGGAGACAAGATGTCATCCCCAACATTAAAAGTCGGCATCGTCGGCCTGGGCCGGCTGGGCCAGCGTCACGCCATCAACCTGGCGCAGCGCGTGCCCAACGCCGAAGTCGTGGCCGCCTGCAGCCCCGTGCCAGCGGAACTGGACTGGGCCGCCAGCACGCTCGGCATCGCCACCGGCTATGCCGACTACGACGCCCTGCTGGCCCACCCTGGCCTGGACGCCGTGTTCCTCGTCACGCCCACGTCACTGCATGCAGACCAGATCATCGCCGCCCTGCGCGCCGGCAAGCACGTATTTTGCGAGAAACCGCTGTCGCTGGACCTGGCCGACTGCCTGAAGGTGGAAGCGGAAGCGGCGCGCCACCCGCAGCTGACCGTCATGATCGGCTTCGTGCGCCGTTTCGACGCCAGCTACCATGACGCGCAGCAAAAGATCGCGCAAAGCCTGATCGGCAAACCCTACCTGGTGCGTTCGCAGACGTGCGACCAGAACGACCCCAGCGGCGCCTTCATGCGCTTCGCCCCCACCAGCGGCGGCATCTTCCTTGATTGCAGCGTGCACGATATCGACCTGGCGCGCTGGCTGCTGGGCAATCCCGTGCCCAAACGCGTGTATGCGAGCGGCACCAACGCGATCCACACGGGTTTGCAGGCGTTCGGCGACGTCGACAATGGTCTGGCAACGGTGGAATTTGCCGATGGCAGCATGGCCAGCTTCATGGCTTCGCGCACCATGGCGCATGGCCATGAAACCCTGACGGAAGTGTTCGGCACGGGCGGCCGCCTGGCAGTGGGCAGCAATCCGCGCCTGAACCGGGTGGAAATCTCGGATGCGCATGGCGTGCGCAATGAATGCACGCCGGATTTCTATGCCCGCTTCGCCGACGCCTTCCTGATCGAGGCGCAGGAATTCACGGATGCGGCACTGGGCCGGCGCACCCTGTCCCTGACCTTGCACGACGCGACGGAAGCGACGCGCATCGGCCTGGCCATGACGCAAGCGATGCGCGAAGCGCGGCCCGTGGCGTTTTAAGCCGCCAGGGGATTCAGGCAGCCGGCACGGGAAATGGACGTTCGGGCTGCCTGGGTTCCACGGCCAGGCGCAAGCCCATGGCATCGAGGATGGCCGTCAAGGTGGCGAGCGAGGGATTGCCTTCGGGCGACAAGGTCCGGTACAGCTGGGTAGGATTGAGCTTGGCCGCCTGCGCCACGGCAGGTACGCCGCCAAAGGCGCGCGTCAGCTGGCGCAGCACGGCCAGCAGTTCGCCATGGTCGCCGTCGGCGAGGATATTGTTGATCAGTTCCAGGGCGAAGGCGGGATCGTCGCGGTACAGTTCGGCCATCGCCTCGTCATGCGAGCGGTCTCTCGGTGGTTTGCGGATGTCCTCGCTCATGTCCCCTCTCCTTCCAGTCGTGCCAGCAGGCACAGGCGTATTCGATGTCTTTCGGATGCGTGCGCTTGCGCCACCGCACAGCAATAAAATGATCTGTCGTACGTCATGCTCGTCCATAAACGAAGGAAGTTCAAGGAGGAAGTCACGCCTGCACCTAAAAAAGACGATCTCCCATCTTGCCGTCAAAACGCGCAGCACAGGCCGTGAACATCGGGTTCACTGAGCCATATCAAGATGTATTTTTCTAATGGTCATACGGAAATGAGGTCGCCACCGTCCACCTCACGCCTGCGCCAATGCGCTATACAATAAGCGCCTGCCAACCGCGAACAACCTTGCCGCCATGACCAATAACGACAGCAACACTCCCCTCCTTGCCGACGTGGCCGAACGCTACGTCAAGCTGGTCCTGGCCATGGGCCAGCACGACGCCTCGTATGTGGACGCCTATTACGGCCCGGCCGCCTGGCAGCAGCAAGCGAACGCCCAGCCGCAGAGCCTGAACGATATCCAGGCTGCCGCGGAAACCGCGCTGACCCTGCTGGCCGGCGACGCCTCCTTGCGCGCCCTCAACCTGCGCAAGCAGCTGCAAGCCGTGCTGGCCAAGGCGGACATGCTGCAGGGATCGCGCCTCGATTTCGACACGGAGAGCGCGCGCCTGTACGACGCCGTCTCGCCCCATCACAGCCGCGCCTGGTACGAACAGCTGGTGGCGGAAATCGACACCCTGCTGCCCGGCGACGGCACGGTCAGCGAACGCGTGAACGCCTTGCGCGCGCAACTCGTCATTCCCGCCGACAAGCTGCGCGCCGTCATGGATGCGGCCATCCGCGCCGGCCGCGAACGTACCCTGCAGCACATCGCCCTGCCGGAGGGGGAAGACTTCGTCCTGGAATTTGTCACCGACAAACCGTGGAGCGGCTACAACTGGTACAAGGGTAATTACCAGAGCGTAATCCAGATCAATACCGACTTGCCCGTGTATATAGACCGCGCGGTCGACCTCGGCTGCCACGAAGCGTATCCGGGCCACCACGTGTACAACGTGCTGCTCGAGCGCGACCTGGTGCGCGGCAAGGGCTGGATGGAATACTGCATCTATCCGCTGTATTCGCCGCAATCGTTGATCGCAGAAGGCACGGCCAATTACGGCATCGAACTGAGTTTCACGGATGCAGAGCGGCTGGCATTCGAACAGCAGGTGCTGTACCCGCTGGCCGGCCTCGATCCCGCGCTGGCGCCCCGCTACGCGCAGCTGAACCGCCTGCTGGCCAAGCTCGGCTATGCCGACAACGACATCGCGCGCCAGTACCTCGAAGGCAGCCTGACCCGCGAAGAAGCGCTGGAATGGCTGGTCAACGTGCGCCTGTATCCTGCCGAAAAGTCTGCGCAGCGCCTGCAGTTCTACGATGCCATGGGTGCCTATGTGATCAATTACAACCTGGGCCAGGACATGGCGAAAGCGTATGTGGAACGCCAGGGCGCAACGCGCGCCGAACACTGGGCCGCCTTCCGCGACCTGATGTCCTCACCCCGCGTGCCCAGCGATCTGCTTGCCTGAGCCTTACTCCGGCGGCAGCCAGTACAGGGGCAAGGCCACGGCCAGACACGCCAGCCCCGCCAGCAGCATGGCCAGCTGGAAGCCGGCGGCCAGCGACGCAACCTGCCCCGCCCGCTCCAGCAGTGCGGCGGCGCGCACGTTCATCACGCTGCCCAGCACGGCCACTCCCAGGGTCATGCCCGCCTGCCGCAAGGCATTCAGGATGGCCGACGCCAGCGCGGCACGCCCGCCGTCCACGCTGGCCATCGCCAGCAGGCCGGTGGCGGGCACGGCCAGTCCCATGGCCACGCCCAGCAGCAGGAACACGGCCGCGACGATGGCGTACGGTGTCTGCGGCGCCAGGGCCGCCGCGGCCAGCAGCACCAGCCCCGCCAGCACATAGCCCCCCAGCATCAGACGCCGCAACGGCACGTGACGGCTGAGGCGGCCGAAGCACAGGGAAACGATGGCCATGGCCGCGAACTGCGGCAACATGCGCCAGCCGCTGGCGCCGGCCGCCCAGCCCTGGATCTGCTGCAGGTACAGCGAAAAGAAGAACAGGCTGCTGTAGCAGGCAAAGCCCAGCACCAGCGAAGCCAGGTTGACGAGCGCAAAGGTCCGGTCGCGGAACAGCCGCAGCGGCAGCAAGGGGCGCGGCGCGCGCGCTTCCACGGCAAGGAAGGCGGCAAAGGCCAGCAGCGCCAAGGCCAGCGCCAGCCACGCGTACCCGCCGCCGTGCCCGGACTCGCCCAGCGCGATCAAGCCATAGGTGAGCGCGCCCAGCCAGACGATGCTGAGCACCTGCCCCGTCCGGTCCAGCGCCGCCTGCCCGTGGTAGCGGCGCTCGGGGATGCCCCAGGCGCCCAGCAGCAGGGCCAGCAAGCCCAGCGGCAGGTTGATCAGGAAAATGCTTTGCCAGCCCGTGGCTTCCAGCAGCATGCCGCCCAGCAGCGGCCCCAGGATCAGCGCCAGCGCGCTGAAGGCGGACCAGCCGCCGATCACGTGCGCCCGTTCGCGCGGGTCGGGAAAGGCATGGCTGAGGATGGGCATGGCGCCCGGGATCAGCAGGGCCCCCGCCACGCCCTGCACGGCGCGCCCCGCCAGCAGCAGCGGCAGGCTGGCGGCCAGCGCGCACAGCAGTGACCCGGCCGTAAACAGGGCCACGCCCAGCAGCCAGATGCGCTTGTGGCCATGCTGGTCGCCCAGCGGCCCGGCCGACAGCATGCAGGCCGACAGGCACAGCGCATACGCATTGACCACCCACTGCAAGCCCGCCATGTCCGTCGCCAGCGCCGTCTGCAGGGTGGGCAGGGCCACGTTGACGATGCTGATGTCGAGCGACGCAAGAAAGGTGCCCAGGTATGCGGCAGCCACCAGGGCCGCGCGGCGATAACGCTGCATGGAGTCGCTCCTATGTTTGAGTTCGCTTTCATCATAACCATCGACCGACCGTCGGTCAATTAAAAATCAACCGTGTGCACGCGGACGCTTGGGCGGCGCCTGCGCTTCACTTATACTGGGCGCATGACCACGACACGCCCCGCCCAGACCGTCTTGCCCGATGCCGCCCCGCCGGCACCCGCCCGCCCCCGCACCAAGCCGGCCGAAGTACGCCTCGATGAATTGATGGCCGCCGCAGAGCGGCTATTCCTGGACCAGGGCGTGGAAGCGACCACCGTCAGCGACATCACGGCGCTGGCCGGCGTGGCGAAAGGCACCTTCTATCATTACTTCCCATCCAAGCATGAAATGCTGGCGGCGCTGGCCGCACGCTACACGGCCCGTTTCCTGGCCAGCCTGGAAACGGCAGTCGGCCTGTGCATGCCGCACGACTGGGAGGGCCGGCTGCGCGCCTGGGTGCAGGCGAATGTGGCCACTTACCTGGCCACCTGGCGCCTGCACGACATCGTCTACACGCACCACCGCCGCAGCATCGGCATCGATTCCACAGACAATCCCGACAAGAACGCCATCCTGGCGCAGCTGGGCGCCATCCTGGCAGGCGGCGCGGCAGCGGGCGCATGGCCAGCCCAGCCGCGCCTGGCAGCGCTGATGATTTACTCGGCCGTGCATGGCGTGACGGACGACGCCATCGCCGCGCAACTGGACGATAGCAGCGCCTTTGCCGCCGACGTGGCCGACGCCTGCCTGCGCATGCTGGGCCGCTGACGGCACGCAGCCATTGTGGGCTGCGCCTGCGCGGCATCAAGCGGCGGCGCCGCGCGCCGCCCATACTGTGATTTTGGAGACTATGGCCATGCACCGCACTTTCCCCCGCCTCCCCGCCCTGCTGCTGACCCTGGCCTGCCAGGCGGCCTTCCTGCCGCCGGCCCTGGCCCGCGATGCCGCCACCTTGCCCGCCCTGAGCGCGCGCCAGCAGGCGCTGATGGCGACCGTCGTGGGCAGCGCCGCCCAGCCGCGCATCGTGCAGGTGAGCCTCGATGAACTGCATCCCACCCAGCCGGCCATCGGCTACGACCAGGTGTATTACAAGCTGGGGCGCTATGCGGCCGAAGAAAAGCGCATCGCCGACATCGCCAAGCCGAAAAAATTTGCCGACCTGTGCGAAGCCAATGGCCAGGGCGACGTCGTGCCCGGCACGGCCAACGCGGCCGGCGCCACCCTGAGCGCGCCGCCGGCCGGCTACCGCTGCAAGGCAGCCGTGGGCAGCCATCCCGACGACATGAAGACCGTCGTCATCGGCCCGCGCGGCACCTTGTACCTGACCGATGGCCACCACACGCTTTCCACTTTCTGGGATGCCGATGGCGGGCGCAACCACCAACTGAAGGTGTGGGTCAAGGTCAGCGACAATTTCAGCGCGCTGGACGAAACGGCGTTCTGGATGCGCATGCGCGCGGAAAACAAGGTGTGGCTGAAAAACGGCCAGAACCAGGCCATCACACCGCAGCAGCTGCCGGCCGCCATCGGCCTCACATCGCTGGGCGACGACCGCTACCGCTCGCTCGTCTACTTCACGCGCGAAATCGGCTACGAGCCGCCCGGACACGCCACGGAATTTCTCGAGTTTTACTGGGCCGACTGGCTGCGCGGCAAACCCGAGCTGGACCTGGCGCGCATCGACCTGCTCGACCCCGCCGCGTATGCCGGTGCGATCCTGCTGGCCGCGCAAGCGATGGTGGCGCTGAAGCCAACGGATATCGTCAGCGGCGGCAAGCGCGCGGCAGACCTGGGGGCGCTGGACGAAGTCGACCGCGAGACACTCGATGAATTGACGCAGGACAAAGGCAAACTGCGCTACGCCATCGGCTACCGGAAGTCGCTGCCGCGCCAGTAACATGCGGGCGTGTCATCATCCTGACATCTGCGCCCGCTAGCATGTCGGCACTTTTTATGCCGACATCACGGGACACCATGTACAAGAACAGCCTTCGCCGCACGACCCTATCCCTCGCCATCGCCGTGACGCTGGGCGCCAGCCTGGCTGCCTGCGGCGGCCACGACTACCGCGACGATGCCACGACGCCCGTCGCCCCCGTCGATCCCGTCACTCCCGCGCGCGTGCTGAACGTGGTGGCGGCCACCGGCAAGGCCGTGGCGAATGCCTCCGTCTCCGTGCTCGACGCCGGCAAGAATGTCGTCGGCAGCGCCACCACGGACGCGAATGGCAAAGCGGCCATCACCCTGGTTGCCACGGCGAAGGCGCCCTTCCTCGTCTCCGTCACGCCGGCAGGCGGCACCACGCTGTACGCACTGTCGCTGAAGGAAAGTGCCGTCAACCTGACGCCGCTCACCTCCGTCATCGCCATGCAGCTGCTGGGCAGCATTCCCTCGAGCGCATCCCCCGCCAGCCTGGCCGCCATCGATGCGGCCAGACTGCAAACGGCGCAGACGCAGCTGGGCAGGGCCCTGGCGGCACCCATGCAGACCCTGGGCATGGCGGCCAGCTACGACTTCGTCAACGGCGCCCTGACGCCGAACAGCAAGGACCCGGCCGACGTCCTGCTCGACAACCTGCAGGTAAAACAGAGCGGCACCGATATCGACATCGTCAATGCCAGCGGCAGCATCGTCGCGCAGATCATCGATGGCGGCGCGCCTATGGCGACCGGCAAGAGCGTGCTGGAAACGCCGCCCGTGCTCAGCGCGCGCCAGCAAGTGCTGGCCGCCACGGCCGCCGGCACCGATGCGGCGCCCGTCTTCCTGCAAGTGTCGCTCGACGAACTGCGCCCCACGCAGCCAGCCGTCGGCTACGACCAGATCTACTACAAGCTGGGCCGCTACGGCGCGGAAGACCAGATCATGGCCAAGACCAACAAGCCGAAGAAATTCGCCGAACTGTGCGAAGCCAACGGCCAGGACGACGTGCTGACGAAAACGGCCAACGTGGTCGGAGCCACCCTGAGCAACCCGCCCGCCGCCTTCCAGTGCAAGTCCGCCGTGGGCACCAAGCCGGGCGACATGAAGACCGTCGTCATCGGCCCGAACGGCACCCTGTACCTGACGGACGGCCACCACACGTTCAGCGCCTTCTGGGATGCGGACAATGGCCAGAACCATCAGCTCAAAGTGTGGGTCAAGGTGACGGACAATTTCAGCAAGCTCAATGAATACGATTTCTGGGCGCAGATGAAAAAGGTCAACAAGGTCTGGCTGAAGGATGGCGGCAACAAGGCCATCGCCACCAGCCAGCTGCCGGCGTCCATCGGCCTCAAATCGCTGGGCAACGATCCCTACCGCGCCCTCGTGTACTTCACGCGCGACGCGGGCTACGTGGTGCCATCGACGGCCACGGAATTCCTCGAATTCTATTGGGCCGACTGGCTGCGCAAGCAGGCCGGCGTCGACCTGGCCAAGACGGATACGAGCGACGCCACCGGCTACATGGCCACCATCAAGACGGCTTCGCTGGCGATGGCGGGCCTGAAGGCGGGCGACATCGTCAGCGGCGGCGTCACGGCGCAGGCGCTGGGCTGGACGGGCGTCTTCAGCCAGGCGGCGCTGGACGACCTGGTCACGCCAACGGGCAAGCTGAGCTACGCCATCGCGTATAAAAAATCGCTGGCCAAGTAAGCGCGGCGCAAACGACAACGGCCCGCCTGTCAGCTGACAGGCGGGCTGTTTTCTATCGCAGTTGCTGCTTACGCGATGCGCTCGCCGTTGGCCGGATCGAACAGGGCCGCTTTCGACAGGTTGAACGACAGCTGCATGGTCTGCCCCGGCAGCACGGCTTCGCGCGGGTGCGTGCGGCAGGTCACGGCGGCGCCGTTCAAGCGCGTCGTCAGCAGGGTGTCGGGACCGGTCGGCTCGACGAGGTCGATCAGGCAGCCCAGTTCCTGGCCCACGTCGCCGTGCGCGCTGCTCATGTCCGTGATCTGCTCCGGGCGCACGCCCAGGATCACGTCGCGGCCCGCATGGCTGCGCAGCTTGTCGGCCGGGAATGGCAGGACCAGGCGCATGCTCTTGCCCGCGTTGTCGATGACGGCAAATACCTCGTTGCCCTCGATGACAGGCTTGACGGTAATGAAGTTCATCGACGGCGAGCCGATGAAGCCGGCCACGAACAGGTTCGCCGGATTGTCGTAGATTTCCTGCGGCGTGCCCAGTTGCTGCACCACCCCATCCTTCATGACGGCGATCAGATCGCCCATGGTCATCGCCTCGATCTGGTCATGCGTGACGTAGACGATGGTGGCTTTCAGGCGCTGGTGCAGCAGCTTGATCTCGGCGCGCATTTCCACGCGCAGCTTGGCGTCCAGGTTCGACAGCGGTTCGTCGAACAGGAACAGCGACGGCTTGCGCGAAATGGCGCGGCCCATGGCCACGCGCTGGCGCTGGCCGCCCGACAGCTGCGCCGGACGGCGGTCCAGCAAGTGCGTGATCTGCAGCGTTTCGGCCACGCGGGCGACGATTTCTTCCTGCTCCGCCTTCGGCACTTTTTTCACGTTCAGGCCGAACGCGATGTTTTCGCGCACTGTCATCGACGGGTACAGCGCATACGACTGGAACACCATGGCGATGTCGCGGTCCTTCGGCGGCAGGTCGTTGACCACCTTGCCGTCGATGAGGATTTCGCCCGACGTGACGCTTTCCAGGCCGGCCACCATATTGAGCAAGGTCGACTTGCCGGAGCCGGAGCCGCCGACGAGGATCAGGAACTGGCCATCCTTGATTTCGATGTCGATGCCCTTGAGGACTTCGACGCCATTCGTGTACACCTTGCGGATGCTGCGTATCGATAAACTGGACATATTCTTTCCTTAACCTTTGACTGCGCCTGCGGTCAGACCGCGCACAAAATAACGGCCTGCGACCAGATAGACCAGCAGGGTCGGCAGCGCGGCAATCACCGCGGCAGCCATGTTGACGTTGTATTCCTTCACGCCCGTGGACGTGTTGACCAGGTTGTTCAAGCCCACCGTGATCGGCTGCGAATCGCCGCTGGCGAACACGATGCCGAACAGGAAGTCGTTCCAGATCTGCGTGAATTGCCAGATGATGCAGACGACGAAAATCGGACCCGAAATCGGCAGCACGATCTTGCGGAAGATCAGGAAGAAGCCGGCACCGTCGATGCGCGCCGCCTTGATCAGCTCTTCCGGCACGCCGATATAGTAGTTGCGGAAGAACAGGGTCGTGAAGGCCGTGCCATACACCACGTGCACGAAGACGAGGCCCGTGGTGGTATTGGCCAGGCCGAATTCGCCCAGCAGGCGCGCCATCGGCAGGATCACCACCTGGAACGGAATGAAGCAGCCCACCAGCAAGGCGGCAAACAGGATTTCCGAACCGCGGAAGCGCCAGTGCGCGAACACATAGCCGTTGAAAGCGCCCAGGAAGGTCGAGATCAGCACGGCGGGAATCACCATCTTGATCGAGTTCCAGAAGAACGGCTGCATGCCGTCGCAGGTGACGCCCGTGCAAGCCGAGGACCAGGCCTTGGACCAGGAATCGAACTGCCACACGTGCGGCAGTGCCAGCAGGTTGCCGCTGCGGATCTCGTCGAGCGACTTGAACGACGTCGACAGGGTCACGTACAGGGGCACGATGTAGTACACCGCAAACAGGATCAGCAGCAGGTATACAACCACCCGTCCGAGGGTGAGGCGATTATTGCGTGTAGGTGTCATCTCATCGCCTTTGCGCTGCGCGTTTCCAGGTACATCAGCGGCACGAGCACGGCCACGATGGTGGCCAGCATCATCATTGCCGATGCCGAGCCCAGGCCCAGCTGGCCGCGGGTGAAGGAAAACTGGTACATGAAGATGGCCGGCACGGACGACGAGTTGCCAGGTCCGCCAGCCGTCAGTGCGATGACCAGGTCGAAGCTCTTGATGGCGATATGCGCGAGGATCAGCAGCACGCTGAAGAACACGGGACGCATGGCGGGAATCACGATGCGCCAGTAAATCGTCGGCAAGGACGCGCCATCGACTTGCGCCGCCTTGATGATTTCATCATCGATGCCGCGCAGGCCCGCCAGGAACAGGGCCATGACGAAGCCCGACGATTGCCAGACGCCGGCGATCACCACCGTGTAGATGGCCATGTCGGAGTTCACCAGCCAGTCGAAGGTAAACGAGGTCCAGCCCCAGTCGTGCATGACCTTTTCCAGGCCCAGGCTGGGATTGAGCATCCATTTCCAGGCCGTGCCGGTGACGATGAAGGACAGCGCCATCGGATACAGGTAGATGGCGCGCAGCGCGCCTTCGGCGCGGATTTTCTGGTCCAGCAGGATGGCCAGGAACAGGCCGATGGCGATGCTGCAACCGATGAACAGGACACCGAAGATGCCGAGGTTCTTGAGCGAGGTCCACCAGCGCTCATTGTCGAACAGCTCGACGTATTGCACCAGGCCGGCGAACTCGTAGTTCGGCATCAGCCGCGATTCGGTCAGCGACAGCCAACCGGTCAAAAAGATAAAACCATAGACGAATACCAAGCTGGCGATGAGCGTGGGGCCCAGCACCATCTGCGGTATCCATCGGTCGAATTGCTTGCGTATGGACATAGGACAGCCGTAGAAGTAGAACTGCGTGTGGCGCCGGCCTGGACGAACGCCAGGGCGGGCGCCTGCGATGCATGCGATGCAGAGGGCGCCGGCGGGAGTGCCGGCGCCGTCGTGATTACTTCACTTTTGCCGCTTTGGCCAATGCGGCAACCGCGTCTTTCGAGCTCATGTTGGTGTTCATGAACTTGGCGATGACGTCGGTCACGGCGCCTTGCGTGGCCGATGGCAGCGCCATGCCGTGAGCGAACGATGGCACCAGGCCGCCGTTCTTGTTGGTGGCGTCCATGTCTTCCATCGATTTCAGGGCGCAAGCGTCAAACTTGTCCTTGGAAACGCCGGAACGCACGGGGATGGAACCCTTGTTCAGGTTGAAGATCGACTGGAACTTCGGATTCATGATGGCGTTGGCCAGGGCGATCTGCCCTTTCTTCGCATTCGCATCCTTTTGCGTGAACATGGCAAACGAATCGATGTTGAAGGTGTAGGCCTTGTCCGTGCCAGGAGCGGCCACGCACAGGTAGTCCTTGCCCGGTACCTTGCCGGCAGCCGTGAACTCGCCCTTGGCCCAGTCGCCCATGAACTGGAAGCCGGCCTTGTTGTTGATGACCATGGCGGTGGCCAGGTTCCAGTCGCGGCCTGCCGCATCCTTGTCGATGTAGGTCTTCACCTTGCCCAAGGTGTCGAACACCTTGAGCATGGTCGGGCCCGTCAATTCCTTCTGGTCCAGCTTGAGGATGGCCTTTTTGTAGAATTCCGTGCCGCCCACGCCCAGCGCGACGGATTCGAACACGGTGGCGTCCTGCCATGGCTGGCCGCCGTGGGCGATCGCGATGCCGCCCGATTTCTTGATTTTCTCGGCCGCGTCGAAGAACGCATCCCAGGTGGTCGGAGTGGTGGCCACGCCGGCTTTTTTCAGCACTTCCGGATTGACCCACATCCAGTTGACGCGGTGGACGTTGACGGGAGCGGCGACGTAGTGGCCCTTGTATTTCATGATGTCGGCGACGACTTTCGGCAGCACGGCATCCCATTTTCCTGGAATGGCGGCATCATCGATATTGGCCAGCACGCCTTCCGCGCCCCACTCCTGGATCGACGGGCCCTTGATCTGGGCGGCCGTTGGCGGATTGCCGGAAATGACGCGGGTTTTCAGCGCGGTCGCGGCGTTTTCGCCAGCGCCGCCAGCCACGGCGAAGTCTTTCCAGCCGAAGCCGCTTTCTTTCACGATTTGCTGCAACTGGCCCACGGACTTCGCTTCGCCGCCGGAGGTCCAGTAGTGCAACACTTCCACGTCGGTCGCAAAGGCGCTGCCAGCAAATGCCAGGGTGGTCAATGCGGCCAGTTGGGTAATCTTGAATTTCAGTTTCATCTCCACATTCCTTTTTTGATCAAGCTTTTAGGGGGCTTCGGCATACGGGGGCCGAAAAAGGTGAAATCTGCGCCTGTACCGGCGCTCTTGTGCTCAGACCCGCTTGCAAACGGGCATCATCTTGGTATAAAGACGGCGCCGTGATCCATGAAATGACTACATTGCATTTATATCACGGGACGGCGCCAAAAACGCATCCGCGAAGGATGCGCCAGGTTGATCTGCATTACAAACATCAACACTGAACAAAACCGTCGCGAGCGGCAGCGATTTGTGGCCAGGAAGCGCAACCGGGCTGGAGCACGGTGAGCATCGCAGGCCGCAAAGCGCGCCGTGCAGCAGGTTTGGTCCGGTGTTTAGAACCAGGTTTCCACTTGGAAGCCGTAGGACGTGCCGCTGGTATTGTTGTTGTAGATCGGGCCGCCGTTGTTCGATGCGTTGACCGAGGCGGTGGCTGCATCGTTCCATTTGCCGTAGGTGACAAAGGCGCGCAGTTCAGGACGCGACCACAGGCCAGGACCGGCCGAGATCGTCGGCGCGATGGTCAGCTTGGTCAGGCGCTTGGCCGGCAGGCCGCCCGCTTGCGTCACGCGGTCCGTACCCAGTTCGCCCACCAGCTTGAAGTTGTTGGTGAATGCGTACACAGGACGCACGCCGACCGAGGTCCAGGTCGAGGAACCGTTGGCGTTGGACTCGTCTTTTTGCCACAGGGCGACGAATTCCATGCCGAAGTTGGCCAGGGGCTGGATCGCCATGTCATTGAAGATGCGCGTGCGTTTGACGTCCGAGCCGAAATTGGTGTCGCCCGACGCGCCGAACTGCGCGCCCTTGCCCGTGCCAGGGCCGACGCCGTATTGCACGCCGAAGGTATTGCCGCCGCCGAAGACTTTGGCTTGACGGTGGAATGCCGACAGCTGCCAGCCGTTGTGTTTCTTGCCGTATAAGTCGTTGTCCTTGCCTTCACCGATGATGTAGGTGGCGGCCAGGTCCAGGGTGCCGTTTTCATTGACGGGAATCTCGCCGTAGATGAAGTTCTGGCGCACGGCGGACTTGGTGCTGACGACGCCGGTCGGCGACACGGTGTTGATGTCGTTGTCCTTGAAGAAGGCGTACGAGAATTTGCCTGGGCCGGCAGGAATGCGGTCCAGACCGGCACCCGTGCCGTTCATATTGATGTATTGCAAGTCCAGCATGTGGATGTCAGGACGGTAGTAGAAACGTTTACCGATCCAGGCCGTGCCGCCGTTCAGGAAATCGAGTCCCTGCGCTTCGACATAGGCCTTGACGATGCCCAGCTTGTTGTCGCCGAAATCCGAGTTTGGCGCATACGCGTTGACCCAGATGGTGGCCAGGTAGTTGACGCCGCCGGAATTGGCGATGGACTTGGTGTAGCCGAATTCCGTGTAGGCGTCGCACTCATTGCCCAGACGGTATTTCATGGTATTGCCGCCCAGGCCGAAGCAGCCTTGCGAACCGCCGTCGCCCGACGTATTGCTGCCGGCGCCAGCGCGCAGGTAGCCATGGAAGCCTTCGGAATCGGATGGATACATTGGATCGGCGGCAGCGGAACCGCTGGCGATGGCTAAGACGATGGCAGCTGGCAGTGCTTTCAACACGGCCTTCAACATGGTGCGATGCAGCATGGTAAGTCTCCTCAGTAATTTGTTTTTATCTAGTCATTCGTGGCCGAATGTACTGGCCAGAATTCTTTCCAGCAGGGACATAGTAACTATACTACGAACAAATATCAACATATTATGTTGTAATCCTACGACTACTCTGCGACACTTTATTTGCGTACCGAGATGCGCGTTGACTGCCCTGTTTTTTCCCGCTGACGCCACCCTTTCTGGCACGCTGGACAAGCAATTGCGCAGGCATCCCGCATTTTTCGGCACGCGGCACGTATACGAATTAAAATCCTTGGTTTTTGCCCATAACGACAGTGCGCCGCCACGACAGCGCACGCAGACGAGACTAAGCACCGCCATGAAAATTGATGAAAAAATGGAAGTAGCAGGCAGCGATCCGGCGGAGCGTTTCAGTGATGGGCCGCGCCTGCTGGCAGACATCGGCGGCACCAATGCCCGCTTCGTGCTCGAAACGCGCCAGGGCCACCTGGAAGCGGTGGCCGTGCTGCCCTGCGACGACTACGCTTCGCTGCTCGACGCCATCACCGCCTATATCGATAGCAGCGAGGCGCGCGCCGCCGGTTCGGCGCGCGTGCGCCATGCCGCCATCGCCATCGCCAATCCCATCGACGACGACAATATCCGCATGATGAACCATCACTGGTTCTTCTCGATCGAAGCCATGCGCGAAGCGCTGGGCCTCGATACCTTGCTCGTCGTGAACGACTTCACGGCGCTGGCCATGGCCCTGCCCTACCTGCGGCCCGACCAGCGCCTGCAGATCGGCGGCGGCATGGCGCGCGCCGACAGCGTCATCGGCCTGCTCGGTTCGGGCACGGGCCTGGGCGTGTCGGGCATGATCCCCGCGGAAGACCGCTGGATCGCACTGGGCAGCGAAGGGGGCCACGTCAGCTTCGCCCCGTGCGACCAGCGCGAGATGGACGTGCTGTCCTTCGCCTGGCGCGAACTGTCGCACGTCTCGGCCGAACGGCTCGCCTCCGGACGGGGGCTGGAACTGATCTACCGCGCCCTGTCCGAACGCGCCGGCAAGCCCGATGCGCTGCCGCTGCTGGCGGCCGAAATCACCAGCCGCGCCCTGAACAACGAATGCGACGTGTGCATCGAAGCGGTGGACTGCTTCTGCGCCATCCTCGGCTCCATCGCCGGCAACGTGGCCATGACCCTGGGCGCGCTGGGCGGCATCTATATAGGCGGCGGCATCGTGCCGCGCCTGGGCCCCCTGTTCGAACAGTCGCAGTTCCGTGCCCGCTTCGAGCAAAAGGGCCGCCTGAACGAATACCTGGCGCAGATCCCCACCTTTTTGATCACGGCCGAACTGCCCACGTTCCTGGGCATCGCCGCCATCCTGGCGCAAAAGCTCAAGCGCGCCCATTCCGGCGCGCCCGTGCTCGAATCCGTGCGCCAGGCTCGCGGACGCATGAGCCCTTCGGAATGCAAGGTGGCCGACTGGGTCCTGAAGGAGCCGAACGCCATGCTGACCCTGCCGATCGCCGAAATCGCCCAGCGGGTGGGCGTGAGCCAGCCGACCGTGATGCGCTTTTGCCGCTCGATCGGCGTGCAGGGCCTGGCCGATTTCAAGCTGAAGCTGGCCTCCGGCCTGACGGGCGGCGCCATCACGGTGGCGCACTGCCATGTGGAGATTTCGGACTCCGATGCGGAACTGGCGCGCAAGGTACTGGGCAACAACGCCTCGGCCGCGCTGGCCATGCGCGACATGCTCGACGTGAAGGCGCTGACGGCCGCCATCGAACTGCTGCGCGGCGCGCAGCGCGTGGAATTGCTGGCCGTGGGCAGCGCCCGCGTGGTGGCCGACGACATGCAGCACAAGCTGCTCAACCTGGGCATCGTCAGCAGCTTCTTTGCCGATCCGCAGGCGCAGGAAATGAGCGCCGCCATGCTCAAGCCGGGCGACGTGGCGCTGGTCATTTCCCGTTCGGGCGCCCTGCCCGAGCTGCTGCGCACCGTCAAGGTGGCGCAGGGCTGCGGCGCGCGCGTGCTGGCGATTACGGCCAGCGGTTCGCCGCTGGCCAAGCTGGCCGACGTGCTGCTGACCCTGAACCACCCGGAAGGCAACCTCAATTTCGTGCCCATGATCGTGCGCCTGCTGCAGCTGATGATGCTCGATATCCTGTCGGTGGGCCTGGCGCGGCGCGACACGGCGCAGCGCACCAGCGCCGCCGAGCTGGAAGAGGGACAACTGCACGGCATGCGCATCAGCGGCAAGCTGAAATTCGGTGGCCACCTCGAATAAGGCGGCCCAGGCCGCATTGGATGCCGCCAGCGGCGCCACCGTGCACGACGTGGCGCGCATGGCCGGCGTATCGGCCATGACAGTGTCGCGCGTGATCAACGGGCGCGCCAGCGTCAGCACGGCCACGCGCGACAAGGTCGAGGCGGCGATTGCCGCCCTGCGCTACCAGCCCAACCTGGCGGCCCGCGCCGCCCGCACGGGCACCCTGCGCATCGGCCTGCTGTACAGCAACCCCAGCGCGGCCTTCCTCAGCGAATTTTTAGTTGGCGCCATGGACCAGTGCCGCCAGGGCGGCGGCCAGCTGCTGCTCGAGCGCTGCGGCGACCTGGCCAGCCAGCGCACCGCCATCGACTGCCTGGTGGCGGCCGGCGTGGACGGCATCCTCGTGCCGCCGCCCCTGTGCGATTCGCCGGAAGTGCTGGCCCAGCTGAACGGCATGGGCATCCCCGCCATCGCCGTGGCCACGGCGCGCCCCTCGCCCGGCGTCTCGGCCGTGCGCATCGACGATTACGAAGGCGCGCTGGCCATGACGCGCCATCTGCTCGCACTGGGCCACCGCGACATCGGCTTCATCGAGGGCGACCCGGAACACACGCCCGCCCTGCTGCGCCGCCAGGCCTTCGAGGACGGCATGCGGGAAGCGGGCCTGCAGGTGCCGCCGCACCGGGTGGTGCAAGGCTACTTCACCTACCGTTCGGGGCTCGATGCGGCGCGCCAGCTGCTGGCGCAAGCACCGCACCCCAGCGCCATCTTCGCCAGCAACGACGACATGGCCGCCGCCACCCTGGCAGTGGCGCACGGCATGGGCTTGCAGGTGCCGCAGGACGTCAGCGTGTGCGGCTTCGACGACACGCCCGTGGCCACCACCGTGTGGCCCGAGCTGACCACGATCCACCAGCCCATCGCCGACATGGCGCGCGCCGCCGTCAATCTCGTCATCGACGAGATCCGCCAGCGCCGCAGCGGGGAAACGGCGCCCGCCACGCATCATCTGATGGCGTACACCCTGATGGCGCGGGCGTCGACGGGCCCCGTTACGCAGGCGTAGACCCGCCGGCTCTGAGCCCGGCATTGACCGCAGAACTGCTACTGCTGGCGCACCACCGTGCGCGCCGCCAGCGACTCCACCAGTTCCACCGATGGGGGTGAACCGCCGGCCGCCAGGCAGGCGCCCGCCCCGGCCGCGACGGCAAAGCGCAAGTGCTGGCCGCCGCCCGCATCGGGCCGGTACATCAGGCTGTACAGCAAGCCGCCGATGCTGGCGTCGCCCGCGCCCACCGAATCGACCACCTCGATGGCAGGCGGTGCCGCCTGCCATGTGTGCTCGCCCTGATACAGGGCAGCGCCCTGCGCGCCACGCGTATACAAATAGGTGGCTTGCGGATTCCAGCCGCGCAGCACGCCAAACGCGCCATCGATGTCGTCGTGGCGAAACAGGCCCGCCAGGTCTTCGTCCGACACTTTCACCACGTCGGCCAGCGCCACCATGCAGCGCAGGGTGGCGTCGTAGCGCTCGTCCATCATGACGCGGAAATTCGGGTCGTAGCTGATCTTCACGCCCGCCGCCTTCAGTTCCTGCGCCAGCGCCACCAGCTTGCCCGCCAGCGGTTCGCGCGCCAGGCTGATGCCGCCGAAGTGCGCCCATTGCGCCCCCTGCATCCAGCCGCCCGGCAGCTGCGCCGCGTCGAAATGCAGGTCGGCGCTGTCGTCGCCGATGAAGTAATAGGTGGGCGGATGCAGTTCATGCACGATGGCCAGCAGCGGCGACTTCGCCTGGCGCTGCAAAAAGCGCATGTCCAGGCCTGCCGCTTCGGTGGCAGCGGCCAGCGCATCGCCGAACACGTCGCGGCTGACGGCACCGGCAAAGGCGCTGGGCACGCCCAGGCGCGCCATCACGCGCGCCACGTTCCAGGTCGAGCCGCCCACCTGGCTGCTCCAGGAGTCGGCGCCCGTGCGCAGCATGTCCGTCAGCGCTTCGCCGGCCGATACAAAAGTGGGGAAAACGCCGTTCATGCGGCACCGCCGATCACGTTCAGCACTTCATAGCAGGCGCCCATGGTGTGGTAATCGACCTTGCCGGCCGGGCTTTTCTCGTCGCTGATTTTCTGGTTCCCGGGCGTGAGGATGCGGTACCAGGCGCCGTGTTCATGGTCGACGAAGTGCCGCCAGCTGTAATCCCAGATCTTGTCGTAGCTGAGCCAGTAGGCGTCGTCGCCCGTGCGCGCGGCCAGCACGGCGGCAGCGGCAAAGCTTTCCGCCTGCACCCAGAAGTATTTGTCGCCGTCGCAGATCTCGTCCTGCGGACCGAAACCGTAATGGATGCCGCCATGCGCGCCATCCCAGGCCTTGGCCAGCGCCGTGTCGTACAGGGCGCGCGCACGGGGCAGCAGCCAGTCCGACGGACCGGCCATGAACCGGCTGTGGCGCGCCATGATCAGCAGCAGCTTGGCCCATTCCGTGAAGTGGCCCGGCTGGTAGCCCCAAGGACGGAAGATATTGCTCTTGTCGTGCAGATTGTATTCCCAGTCGATCGACCAGTCGGGTTTGTAGTGCTCCCAGATCATGCCGTTCGCCAGACCTGCCTGGCGCACGGTGATGTTGTGCGCCAGGGTTTCCGCGCGGTGCAGGTAGCGCGCCTCGCCCGTCGCCTCAAAAGCGGCCAGCATCGCTTCGCAGGCATGCATATTGGCGTTCTGGCCCCGGTAGCCGTCCAGCGTGACCCAGTCGGCGCTGGCCACGTCCGCGTACAGGCCGTGTTCGGGCAGCCAGAAACGCTGCTCCATCAATTCGAAGGTTTCATCCAGGTAGGCGTGCGCTTCCGTCACGCCAGCTTGCAAGGCATGCGCATACGCGAGCAGCACGAAGGCCAGGCCGTAGCAGTGGTTGGCGCCGTCTTCCACCGTCTTGACGCCGTCTTGCCACTTCAGTTGCCAGGCGTAGCCGCCCGTGGCCGGGTCGCGGTGCGCATCGCGCAAGAAGGCCACGCCGTGGCGCAGGGCCGCCTGGTAATCGTCACCGCCGAAATGGCGGTATGCCATGGCGTAGTTGAAGATGAAGCGCGTGCTGCTGACCAGGTGGCGCGTGCTGGCGTCGTACACGGTGCCGTCGTCGCGGAAAAAGTGATAGAAGCCGCCGCTCGGGTCAACAGCGCGCGGGTGATAAAAGTGCATCGTGTGCAGGATATGCTTTTCGAGCATGTCCCTGGAGCGGAAATCGGGATTCATGGGTCTCTCATGATATTGTTATCGATAACAATGATGATAGCATGCCGTTTTCGCGCCGTCTCGGTCTATCAGGGGACTTTGCTCTCCCGCAGTTTTTCCCGCCACAGCGCCGCGCGCATGGGGCTGGCCTGCTGTCCCAGCTCGCCCTTATCGTACACCTTGACGAGCCGCTCGATGGCTTCCGCGTCGCCCTGCTTCGCCGCCAGCAGGTACAACTCGAAGGGCTTGGGCGCCGGCCCTTGCCGCGTCGCTCCGCCACGCCCCTGTTCCAGCAGGCGCGCAAAACCCGTCTGGCCCGGCGGGCTTTTGGCGATGGCCGCCATCTCGTACCAGCCCAGGGCCGCCTCGTCGCTCTGCGGCGCGCCCCGCCCCACTTCATACGCATACGCCACATTGTTCAAGCCGGAGGGATCGAGCGCCTTGGCCGCCTTCATGTACCAGGTGAATGCTTCCTTGCGCTGCGCCTCGTCCTGCGCCATCATCATCAGGCGGTAGCCGATTTCATTGTAGGCAGGGATGAAGCCGTTTTCCGCATAATATTTCAGCCAGTGCAGCGCGTGCGCCTGTTCTTCCGCGCTGCTGTGGATATTCTCAAAGTGCTGGGCCACCGTGAAATTGGCCAGTTCCACGCCTTGCGCGGCGCCCTTGCGCGACCAGTATTCGCCAAGCTTGCGGTCCACTGCCATGCCCTGGCCAAGCGTATAGGCGACGCCCAGGAAGGCTTGCGCGGGACCGTTGCCGCCTTCGGCCGCCTTCTTCAGCCACGCCAGGCCCCGGTCGCGGTCGCGCGGCGTGCCCACGCCCTCGTGCAGCATCTGCGACAGTTCCAGCTGGGCGGCCGTATCGCCCCCTTCCGCCGCGCGGCGCGCCTTGTCGAAAGCGGCGACCTTGTCCGGCGACATGTCGGCCGGGCGGTCGATCACGGCCTGCACGCGCGCGCGCATGTCATCGAGGCCGGACATATCGAATTCGACCAGCGCCGGATGCTGGCGCGGTTCGCTGGTGGACGCCGGCTGCGCCAGCACGGGCTGCGCCAGGGCCAGGCTCAATACAAACAGGATGGTCTTCATTTCTTTTCTGCCTCTGCCACTGCCTCTGCCAGTTTATCGCGCCATTCGGCGGCGTCTTCGGCACTCGCCTGTTCTCCCAGTTCGCCCTTGACATACACCTCGATCATGCGCCGCATGGCGGGCAGGTCGCCGCTCCATCCGGCCCGCTCGTACCAGACCAGGGCCCACTTGTCCGACTGCGCCACGCCCAGGCCCAGCTCATGTGCGCGGGCCAGGTTGCGCATACCGGCCGGCTCCTTTTCACGCGCCGACCTGTAATACCAGTGGAAAGCCTCGCCGCGGTCCTGTTCATCGACGGCCGCGCGCATCAGGTGCTCGCCCAGCGCATTGTAGGCGGGCACAAAGTGCTGCTCGTTCGCCGCCGCCTTCAGCCAGGTGATGGCCAGCGCCTGCTCTTCGGCACTGCTGCCGCCATCGATGAATTCCATCGCCAGGATGGTTTGCGCCTCTGCGTCGCCCTGCGCCACGCCCTTGCGCAGCCAGTATTCGCCCTGCACGCGGTCGATGGGTACCTTGCCGCCCAAGGTGTAGGCCACTCCCATGGCCGCCTGCGCAGGCGCATAGCCGCCTTCGGCCGACTTGCGTATCCAGGCCATCGACTGCGCCGTGTCCTGCGGCGTGCCGACGCCCAGCTGCAGCATGCGCGCCAGTTGCAGCTGCGCCTCCACGTCGCCCGTTTCCGCCACGCGCCGGGTCTCGGCAAATTCGGCGATGCTTTCCGGGCTATGGCTAGCCGCCTCAGCCCTGACCTTGATGGCGAGCAGCTGCAGGTCGAGCAAGGTGGGCGAGGTCTGGGCCAGGAGCGGCAACGGCAGCAGGAAAGGAATCAGCAAAAGAAATTTCTTGGGCATGCGAAGGTATCGGGAAGAAGAAAACACGCATGGTAGCCGATGCCATGCCAGACAGGCGCGCACTGCACGGGAAGTTTGACAGCGCACGCTGGCAGGCTTACATTGCACGAGCCCACCACTTACACAGGAATGCCATGAACCGCCTATCGAAAACCGCCTTGACCTTGCTCGTCGCCCTCGCCGCCAGCGGCGGCGCCAGCGCCGCCGACACCCAGCTGACGGGCTGCGCCGCAAAGCGCGAAGGCATCCGCAGCGAATTGCGCCAGGCGCAGGAACAGGGCCTGTCCGACAAGGTCGCGGGCCTCACGCGCGCGCTCGACGAAGTCAACGCCCACTGCCGCGACAGTACCCTGGTCGAGCGCCACAACAAGAAAATCGTCAAGGCGCAGGCCAAGGTGAACCAGACGGAGCGTTCGCTGCGCCTGGCCCAGGAAGCCAATAAAGAGCCGAAGAAGATCGCCAAGCTGGAAGGCAAGCTGGAAAAAGCCAAGGCGGAATTAGCCGCCCTGCAGGCCCAGCAGCCTTAAGCCTTACGCCTTCTCGCCCAGCAGCTGATAGATGCTGGAAAAATCCAGCGCGCCCGACCCCGCCTTGCTGTGCAAGCTGTACAGATTGCGCGACAAGGCACCCAGCGGCACGCTCGCCCCGCTGGCCAGCGCGCTTTCCACGGCCAGGCCCAGGTCCTTGAGCATCAGGTCGACGCCGAAGCCGCCCGTGTAGCCGCGCGACGCGGGCACGTTCTCGGCCACGCCGGGGCACGGGTTGTACACCTCCAGGGTCCAGTTGCGGCCCGAGCTTTTCGCCATCACGTCCGACACCACCTTCGGGTCCAGGCCATTGGCCACGCCCAGGCGTATCGCTTCGCTGGTGCCGATCATCAGTATCCCCAGCAGCATGTTGTTGCAGATCTTGACCGTCTGCCCGCAGCCTGAACCGCCCGCGTGGAAGATGGCCTTGCCCATGATTTCCAGATAGGGCCGCGCCGAGTCCAGCGCCGATGCTTCGCCGCCCACCATGAAGGTCAGGGTGCCGTTGGTGGCCCCCGCCGTGCCGCCCGACACGGGCGCGTCCAGCATGGGCAAGCCCTTGTCCTGCGCGGCGCGACCCACCTGGCGCGCCGCCTCGGTGGAAATCGTCGAGCAGTCGATCAGCAGGGTGCCGGGCCGCGCCTGCGCCAGGATGCCCGTCTCGCCCAAAGGGTTACCCAAATAAGCACCCAGCACGTGGCGGCTGGCCGGCAGCATGGTGATGACGATGTCGGCGGCCCGGATCGCCGCCGCCTGGTCATCGGACACGAGGCCGCCGCCGTCGGCAAACTGCTGCACGCTGGCCGGCACCAAATCAAAACCCGTCACCGCATGGCCGGCCCGCACGAGGTTTTGCGCCATGGGCAAGCCCATGTTGCCCAGGCCGATGAAAACGATGTTTGTGCTCATCGCCGCCCCTTATTTCATCGAGATGGTGGTATTGACGCCGCTGCCGCCATCGTCCGGGGCGAACCAGCGCGCCGTGACGGTCTTGGTCTGCGTCCAGAAGTACAAGGCCTGCTTGCCGTTCGGGCCCAAATCGCCCAGTTTCGACGCGCGCGATCCCGTGAAGCTGAAATAGGCGACGGGCACGGGGATGGCCACGTTGATGCCCACCTGGCCCACGTCGATCTCGTTCTGGAACTTGCGCCCTGCCCAGCCGGACGAGGTGAAGATCGAGGTGCCGTTGCCGTTCGGGTTGGCGTTGATGAAGGCGATGGCCTGGTCCAGCGTATCCGTCTCCACGACGCACATGGCGGGGCCGAAGATTTCCTGCGTGTAGACGGAGTTCGATGCTTCCACCTTGGAGAAGATCGTCGGCCCCATGAAGTTGCCGCCTTCGTAGCCGGCCACCTTGTGGCCGCGGCCGTCGAGCAGCAGCTGCGCGCCTTCGTCCACGCCCGCCTGGATCAGCTTTTCCGCGCGCTGCATGGCTGCTTTCGAGACCATCGGCCCCAGGTCCGCCTCGCGGTCGCTGCCCGGCCCCACTTTCAGGGCCTGCGAGCGGGCGACGATTTCCGGCAGCCAGGAACGGGCCTCGCCCACCAGCACGACGACGGAATTGGCCATGCAGCGCTGGCCGGCCGCGCCGAACGCGGCGCCGATCAGGTTATTGATCGCCTGTTCCTTGTTGGCGTCGGCCAGCACGACGCAATGGTTTTTCGCGCCCATCATCGATTGCGCGCGCTTGCCCGATTCGCTGGCGCGGCGGTACACATGCGTGCCCACGTGGGTGGAGCCGATGAAGGACACGGCCTTGATGTCGGGATGGTCGCACAGCATGTTGACGACGTCGGCGCCGCCATGCACGACGTTCAGCACGCCGGCCGGCAAGCCCGCCTGGTACATCAGCTCGACCAGGTACATGGTCGAGGATGGGTCCTGTTCCGACGGTTTCAGCACGAAGGTATTGCCGCAGGCGATAGCGATGGGGAACATGAAGCACGGCAGCATGACGGGGAAGTTGAATGCCGTGATGCCGGCGCCCACGCCCAGCGGCTGATAGATATTGTAGACATCGACGCCATTGGCCGCGTTTTCCGCGATCTCGCCCAGCTGCAGGGTGGCGATCGAGCACGCGTGCTCCACCACTTCCAGGCCCCGCATCACTTCCCCTTCCGCGTCGGGCAGGGTCTTGCCGTGCTCGCGCGTGATCAGTTCGGCCAGGGCGCCTATGTTTTCGCGGATCAGGTGCTGGTACTTGAGCATGATGCGCATGCGCGCCGCCAGCGGGGTATTGCGCCAGGTCTTGAACGCTTCCTTGGCCGTGGCGACGGCCAGGTTCACTTCATCGGGCGTGGAAAACGGCACCCTGGCGACGAGTTCCTGCGTGGCCGGGTTGACGACGTCGCGCCATTCCGTGCTGGTCGAGGCGTGGTGCTTGCCGCCGATATGCAGGGGGACGGCGGGGACTTGGGTGAGGGCTTGGTTCATTTTTTGAGACTCCATGATGTCGGTATTGGTTGAATTCACCCCAAAGTCGAAACTGCCGGGGTCAGTTCCTTCGGAATCGGGATTTTCCCCATTGGGGGAAATCCCCCCTGAGGGTCCAGCCCCAGTATTTGCCCTTCGGGTTTATCTTGAATTACTTCTTGACCAGGTTGCACGCCGCCGCATCCATCGGCTTGAACGCCTGGTCGGCAGGGATGGTGGACAGCACTTTCAGGTAGTCCCATGCGCCCTTCGATTCGGCCGGGGTTTTGACCTGCACCAGGTACATATCGTGGATCACGCGGCCGTCGGGGCGGATCGAGGCATTGTTCATGACGGCATCCTTGATGGGCAGTTCGCGCATCTTCTGGGCGACGATCTTCGAGTCGTCGCTCTTTGCGGCCGCCACCGATTTCAGGTAGTGGTAGACGCTCGAATACACGCCCGCCTGCACCATGGTCGGCTTGGCGCCCTTGTTGAGGGCCTCGAAGCGTTTGGCAAACGCGCGGCTGCGGTCATCGTAATCCCAGTAAAAACCGTCCGCGTAGACGAGGCCCTGGGCCGTGTCCAGGCCCAGCGCGTGCACGTCGGACAGGAACACGAGCAAGGCGGCCAGGCGCTGGTCCTTGCCGCTGCCGATGCGAAATTCGCGCGCCTGCTTGATGGCCGACACCGTGTCGGCACCGCCGTTGGCCAGGCCGATCACCTGCGCCTTCGAGCCCTGCGCCTGCACCAGGAAGGACGAAAAATCGGATGCGTTCAGCGGATGGCGCACGGCGCCCACCACGGTGCCGCCATTACGCTTGACGACATCGCTGGCATCCTTTTCCAGCGAATGGCCGAACGCATAATCGACGGTGACGAAGTACCACGATTTCTGTCCCAGCTTGGTCAGCGCCGCCGCCGTGCCGGCCGCCTGCGAATACGTGTCGAACATCCAATGGAAGCCGTTCGGCGAGCAATCCTCGTTCGTCAGCCGCCCCGTGGCCGGGCCGCTGAACATGGCGATGCCGCCCTTCTCCTTCATCAGCTTTTGCACGGACAGGGCCACGGACGAGTTGGTGAGGTCGGCGATGGCATCGACCTTGTCGCGGTCTATCCATTCGCGCGCCTTGGAGGCGGCGATGTCGGCCTTGTTCAAGTGGTCGGCCGACAGGATCTCGATCTTCATGCCCTTGCATTCGGCCTTCAGGCAATCCTCGACGGCCATCTGGCTGGCGACGACGGAGCCGCGCCCGCCCATGGCCGAATACGGGCCGGACATGTCGGTCAGGATGCCGATCTTGACGACGCCATCGGAAATCTGCGCGTGCGCGCCGGTGAAAGACAGGGAAAGCGCCAGCGCGCCCATGGCCAGAACGGTCTTTTTCATGCGGTGTCTCCTGAGGGGTAAGGGTTTTTCTTATATGTATATCTGCATTCTGCATGTGTAAAAATATGCGCTCAAGTGAAATTAATGCATAATTCCTTTGCAAAAATGCACAAGGAGAACAAAGTGCTCGATTGGGACAATGTACGGGTCTTCCTGGAACTGACGCGCAGCGCCGGTCTCGTCGATGCGGCGAAAAAGCTGGGCATCGACCATTCCACCGTGTCGCGGCGCATGCGCAAGTTCGAGGAACAGGTGGGCACGCAGCTGTTCGACCGCAACTACGTGGGCTACCAGCTGACGCCCGAAGGCCACCGCCTGATGGAATACGCGGAAACGATGGAAAGCACGGTGTTTGCCGCCACCGAAGAGCTGGGCGAACACAATCGCCTGTTGTCGGGCCAGGTGCGCCTGGGCGCCACCGAAGGCTTCGGCGCCATCGTGCTGGCGCCCCACCTGGCACAGTTTTGCGGCAGGTACCCGCACATCAGCGTGGACCTGATCGCCGTGCCCCGTTTCGTCAGCCTGTCCAAGCGCGAGGCGGACGTGGCCATTTCCATCGAGCGCCCCCTGTCCGGACCGTATGTGGTGACCAAGCTGTCCGACTACCGGCTCAAACTGTACGCCACGCCAGCCTACCTGGCGCGCCACGCGCCCATCACCAGCGTGGCGCAGCTGGCGCAGCACCCGATCATCGGCTACGTGGACGACCTGGTCTTCAGCGCGGAGCTGCGCTACATGGACAATGTGGCGCCCGACTCGCTGCGCGCGTTTCGCAGCACCAGCGTGATCGCCCAGTACCACGCGGCGCGCGCGGGCCAGGCGCTGGCCATCCTGCCCTGCTTCGTGGCCCAGCAGTCGAACGAGCTGGTACCCGTGCTCGACGGCGCGATCGACCTGACGCGCGCCTTCTGGATGATTTCGCCCAGCGAGCGGCGCAACATCGCCCGGGTCAGCGCCCTGTGGAATTACCTGCGCACGGCCATCGACCTCAATCACGCCTACCTGATGGGCGAGGCGGCCACGCCCAGCTGGCCCGCCTGAGCACGCGGCGGCGCGCTACACTGTCGCCACATACCGATCAAAGGAGATGCCATGCTGATGGATGCGAACCAGGCCGTACTGGTGATAGTCGACCTGCAGGGCCGCTTGATGCCGGCCATTCACGATGCGGGCCTGGTGCTGGCGCAGAACCTGCGCCTGGCCAGGATCGCCCGCCTGCTCGACGTGCCCGTGCTGGGCACGGAACAGAACCGCCAGGGACTGGGGCCGAATGTGGAAGAAATCGCCGCCCTGTGCGAACGCACCTTGCACAAGACGCACTTCGGCGCCTGTTTTGACGGCTTGCAAGCCATCCTGCCGCCCGGGCGAAAACAGATCGTCGTCACGGGCTGCGAAGCCCATGTCTGCATGCTGCAGACGGCCATCGGCCTGCTGGAACTGGGCTACGACGTGATCATCGCCATCGACGCCGTCGGTTCGCGCCAGGCGGCCAGCCGCGACGCGGCCCTGGCCCGCCTGGACAGGCTGGGCGCGCAACTGGTGACGGTGGAGATGCTGGCCTTTGAATGGTTACACGACTGCATGCACCCGCGTTTTCGCGAGGTCCTGGCGCTGATTAAATAGATAGCAGGTTTAAGCCAGATCAAGCCTGTCGGCGATCCATTTGCTAGCTTGGTAACAGCGCCGCCACTGCGAGCGGTGCGCCTTCCACATCAGCAAGGGAGCCATCATGGCCTACATCCTACGCGGCAAGCTGTGCGGCTTGATCTGTGCCGAGTGTCCTGAAGCCTTATCCCACGTCACCGTGCGCCTGTACCGGCCGCGCGAATCGCAAAACGTCACGGCCCTGGCCGTGGCCAGCGCCAAGGAAACCTTCGCCATCCTCACGGACGAGGAAGTGCAGGCGAAAGCGCCGTTCCTGCTGGCCGAGGCGCGCACGGACGACGACGGCAACTACACGTTTACCCTGGGCGAACAGGACAGGTACCAGGGCGAGGCCGTGGAAGTGGACGTGCTGTGCCCCACCGTGCCCCACCTGAAGCCGGGGCCGAAAGACCCCGTGCCCCTGCAGTTTTCCATCACCACCGTGCAGCCCCGCTGGCGCCAGGTCGACAATGATTTCCTCGCCGTCTGGGACTATTGCCTGCCGCAGCGTTTCTGGTGCCTCGTGCGCGCCCGCTTCGGCGCCTGGACCATCTGCGGCCGCTTGCGCACGTGCGACGCGCCCCACACGCCGATCGCGGGCGCCACCGTGCATGCGTTCGATGCGGACTGGCTGCAGGACGATGCGCTGGGCGACGCGGTGACGGACGCCAGCGGGCGCTTCCGCATCGATTACCTGACGTCGGACTTCACCTTGACGCCGTTTTCACCGTTCATCAACGTGGAATTCGCCAGCGGCCCCGACGTGTATTTCACGGTGCAGCTGGGCAGCGTGACCATCGTGTCGGAAACGCAGGCCGATGGCCGCCAGCCGGGCCGCGAAAACGTGGGCCACTGCTTCTGCGTGGAATTGTGCTCGAAAGACGTCCTGCCGCCCGATGTGGAAGGCGTACCCCATTGGCAGCAGGTGGAAATCTTCGACATCCACCCGTTTCCGTCCTTGGCGGGCTTTTCCCCGCAAGGCTATGCGGGCGGCGCGGGCGCTTCGTATGTGTTTGCCGGCGGCGTCACCCTGAAGGGCAATTGCCCGCTGCGCAACAGCGCCATCCCCGCCAATCCGCTCGAATACCGCTTCCTCATCGGCGAATGGTCCTGGCCCGGCGGCAGCGACGACCCCACGGCCCTGCCCACGGTGGCGCCGGCCAGCCTGGCGCCGCTGACGCAGATACTCGGCACCCTCGTCGGCTATGTGTTTTACACGAATGGACTGGGCTTGAGCGACTCGGCACAGGTGATCGTCGACGCGGGCGATCTGAAGCCGGGCGGCTGGATACGCGTCGATGGCAAGCCCGTCACCGTGGACATGCGCGACGGCACCACGGCCGTCGTCAACGTGGCGCCCAACATCTTCCTGCGCACGTTTGATTTGCTCACCGTGAATACGCCCGCCATCACCAGCCTGCATCCGGCCAAGCTGCCGGGCGGCTTGCCCATCCTCGACGCGGGCCGCAGCCTGACGGCGGCCGAGAGCGAACCGATACGCCGCTACCGCCTCGGTTTCGAGGTGCGCGATGGAAGCACCCTGGCGCTGCTGGCCACGGACGGACTCGACTCCATCGTCTTCGACAATTCGCCCGTCATCGTGGCGCTGGACCTGGAAGAGTTGCGCAGCAATGCCTGCAACCCCATCGCAAGCGGCCTCGTGCACATCCTGTACACGATAGACCATCCGCATTTGCGCTTTTTCAATATCACGATTTCCAACAACAACGGCATCCAGCACCCGCCGCCACCGCTGCCGGCCGCCAGTTTCACGCCGCCTCCGCCGCCGGGCAACTACCTGTTCCGCGGCGGCGCGGGCGGCCCTCACCTATCGGGCAACAATGGCGGCTTCCCCGTCAACGTGGCGCTCGATCCGCCCTGCGCCTACCGCGTGGCGATTTCTTGGCAAACGCGGCATTACCTGGCGTCGTCGCACAGCATTGATCGCCTCTATTGCAAATAACGGGTAACAACCTGCTACGCGTGGCGACTTGCGGCCTGCGGTGCTCGCTGTGCTCTTGCACAGTTCCGCGCCGAAGCCGCAATGCACTTCCGCTCGCTACGGTTTTTCAAGCGTTATTCTTGATCAGAAATAGCGCACCCATGCCCATTGCGAAGTGCGCTTGTAGCGGGCGAACGCGCGGCAGGGGAAGTACAGCACGGGCATCAGGGCCAGCGCGATCAGCCACACCTGCCAGATGTGCTCGACGCCGTAGCGGGCACCGTGGTTGGCGCCCAGCACGGCCGTCAGGACGAGGCCGATGGCCAGCAGCAGGTATAAATGCAGCAGATAGTAAAACATGGGCGCGCCGCCAAACGTGGCGCACGCCCGCGTGCACCAGTTGTCGATGCTTTCCAGCCAGGCCAGGCCCAGCAAACCCAGGCCCAGGGTGAACAGCAGGAAGTCCAGCGAAGGCGGATACTTGGTAAAGTTCAGCACGCTCATGGCCGTGCGCAAGGCCGTCTCGCCCGCCACCCACGGCAAGGTTTCGCCATAGAGATTGAAGCCGCGCAGCACGGCCAGCAGCAGCAAGCTGCCCCCGCCCAGCGCCAGCAGCCAGCGCCGCCGTGCGGCAGCGGACAATTCCCGTGCATACAGGGGGCCGGCCGCATAGCCGAGCACGATCACGCCTATCCACGGCAGCAGCGGGTAGCTGACCTTGATTTTCATGGCGCCATCGGCCACCAGATAGCCGCGTTGCAGCAGCACCGTCAGCGCGTAATAGGCCAGGCTGCCCTCGTCCGCGCGCAAGCCGGTGACCAGATGCTGGCCCGCGATGATCGCCACGCCCAGCAGCACCAGCACGTTTAACGGCAGCCGGTGCAGCACGGCCAGCGCCATCATGGCCAGGCCGATGACCCAGATCACTTGCAGATACAGCACGGCGGGCGGAAACGCCCCGCTCCAGGCGAAGTTGACGAACACCAGCTCCAGCACGACCAGCAGCAAGCCCCGCTTGAACAAAAAACCCGCCGCGCTGCGGGGGCCGGCGGCCGGATGCGCATACAGCCAGGCGGACAAACCCGTCAAAAAGACGAACATGGGTGCGCACACGTGGGCCGCCAGGCGCGTGAAGAACAGGGCCGGATCGACGCCGGCCGCATCCATCGGGTCGCTGACCTGATGATGGAGGAAGACGGTTTCGCGCACATGGTCGAACAGCATGATCAGCATGACGAGGCCGCGCATGACGTCGATGACGGCGATGCGGGCGCGCAGGGGTGTAGAGGAAGTCGATGTCATGGCGATAGCTTAAAAACGGTAATGCGCATTCAAGGTGAGCGTGCGCTCGGCCCCCGGCGCCACCCACAATGGGCTGTAGGAACTGGCATAGTAGCTGCGGTTGAACAGGTTTTCCACGTTCAACGCCAGGCGCAATTGCGCGTTGGGCGCATACGATGCCAGCAACCTGGCCGTCGTGTAGGCCGGCAGGGTGAAACTGCTGCTGACGGCCACGTCGCCCAGGCGCTCGCCCACATGGTGCACGCCGCCGCCCACGCTGGCCGTGCCCGTGCCCAGCGCGAACTGCTGCGTGGCCAGCAGGTTGGCGCTGTGGCGCGGCACGTTGGCAAAGCGGCTGCCCGTCACGATCGTCGCGTCGCCGCGCGTGACGGTGGCGTTGGTGTAGGCGTAGGCGCCCGAGACGCGCAGGCCGCGCGCCACTTCGCCCGACACGTCCAGTTCCAGGCCCCGGCTGCCCACCTCGCCCGCCGCGATGGCAAAGTCCGTGTTGGCGGGATTGGTCGTCAGCACATTGCGCTTGCGGATATCGTACACGGCCACGGTGCCCGTCAGCTTGCCCGTTTCCAGCTTCGCTCCCAGCTCATACGAGCGGCTGCGCTCGGCCGGAAATGCCTGGTTGGCGATGCTGATGCCGCTGTTGGGCCGGAAACCCTTGGCCGCGCTCGCATACAGGGACCACGCTTTCGACGGCTGGTACACGAGGCCCGCGCGCGGACTGGTGGCCGACAGCGACTGGCGGTTGCTGACGTTCAGACGATTGTTCCTCACGTCCTGCGTGTACGTGTCGTGGCGCACGCCGGCCAGGGCCTTCCATTGCGCGCCCAGGTCCAGCTGGTCCTGCACATACAGGCCGCGCGCCCTTTGCCCTTCCTGCGTGTCGATGGACAGGGCCAGGGGATCGGCCTTGCCGCCGTACGCGGGATTGAAAATATCGATGGCATACGCATTGGCGGCAGTGGGATTGCGGCGCAGCTGCACCCGGTGGTCGTCGAAATGATAGGCATCGACGCCGGCCAGCACCTCGTGCGCCAGCGCGCCCGTCCTGAACTTGCCCAGCAACTCCACGCGGGCCGACACGTCGGTGGCGGAAAAATCGCGGTGGCGGCGCTGGCGGTTCAGGGTGCGGCCATCGGCCAGCAGCTTGTTCGCCTCGGTCGAAAAACCCTTCAATTCGCTGTCGCGGTAGGAAGCGCCCGCCTGCAGCGTCCAGTCGTCCGACAGCGCGTGGTGAATGAACAGCTGCTGCCCCAGCGACCTGACCGTCATGGGACCGTCGCCCGGTTCGCCCAGGAAGCGCGACACGGGCAGGGCCCCCAGCTTGCCGTTCACGGCCACCACGCCCCGGTCGAACGGTGCGCGCTGCTGCACCGCTTCAATTTCATACGATACGCTCGTGTGTTCGCCCAGCAGCCAGAGGAAGGAAGGCGAAAACAGGCTGCGCTCGACCTTCAAGGTATCGCGGAAGCTGTGCCCTTCTTCATGCGCGGCGTTCAGGCGGTAGGCGATGGTGTCGCTCACGGGCCCCGTCAAGTCCACGGCGGCGCGACGCGTCTGGAAACTGCCGAAGGACAGGTCGGCGCTGTATTCGGGCGCGAACTTCGGCTTTTTCGTCGTGATGTTTACCGTGCCGCCCGGTTCGCCCCGGCCGTACAGGGCCGACGCCGGGCCTTTCAGCACTTCCACGGTCTGCGTATTGCCCCCGTCGCGCATGCCGTTGTAGCCGCGGCTGGAACTGAAACCGTTGACCATGTAGTCGGAGCCGAAATTCGGATCGCCCGTGAAGCCGCGCATGGCGTAGCTGTCCCACAGGCCGCCCAGCGGGCTTTGTTTTGCAATGCCGCTGGCCAGGTCCAGCGCGCCGGCCAGGGTCGTCACGCCCGCATCGCGCAGCAGGTCGCCGGTGAGCACGCGCACGCTTTGCGGCAGATCCATCAGCAATGCATCCGTCTTGGTGGCGCCCGTGGCGGACAGGCTGCGGTAATGCTGGCGCTCCGCCTTGACGGTGACAACGTCCGGCGCATCGGGCTTGTCGGCGCCAGGGTCGGCTGCCAACACCAGGGGAGAGGCGGCGGCCAGCAAAAGCGCAACGGGGCGGCGGTAAGATACGGACATGGACATGGACATGGAATTCCTGACGAGAGCGCAAATCAATGCAATAGGCTTGCATTATAATTGATAATCAATTCTCATTAAAGCCTGTGCGGAAGATCTGCGCCAGAAAATCCACGAACACTTGCACCTTGGCTGCCCGCAGCTGGCGCGGGTGGAACAGCGCCCACAAGTCCGGTCCCCGCGTGCGAAACGGTTGCAGCACGGGTACCAGGCTGCCTTCGCGCAGCGGCTGCAGCACGGAGACGGACAGCGCCTGCACGATGCCGCAGCCGGCCTGGGCGGCGGCGATCATCGATTCGATATGGTCGAAAGCCAGGGCGGCGGGCGGCGTGTGCGCATAGGCTTCACCGCCCCCGTCGGCCTGGAACAGCCACGGCCGCACCAGCCGCGATTTCGGATACAGGAAATGCAGGCAGGCAAACCGCTCCAGTTCCTGCGGCGACTGCGGCATGCCATGCCGGGCGACAAAGGCGGGCGAGGCGCAGCACAGATAATCCATCGTGAGCAGGCTGCGCGCCACCAGCGACGAGTCCTGTGGCGCGCCGATGCGCAGCATCACGTCGATGCCCTCTTCTACCATGTCGACCAGGCGGTCGCTGACGGTCAGGCGCAGGGCGATGTCGGGGTAGGCGGCGATAAAGCGGGGCAAGGCGGGCGCCACCAGGTTGCGGCTGATGCTGCTGGGCATATCCACGCGCAAGCTGCCCGATGGCCGCTCGGCCGCCTGCAGCAGGCTCGATTCCAGCGCCGCCATGCTGGCCAGCATCTGGCGCGCCTGCGCATGGCATTGCATCCCTTCGGCCGTGAGCGACATGCTGCGCGTGGTGCGCTGCAAGAGGCGCACGCCGAAATGCTTTTCCAGCGCCGCCACCTGGTTTGTCACGGACGAGGTGGAAATGCCCAGGCGCTGCGCCGCCTTGCTGAAGCCGCCCGCCTCGACCACGGCGCAAAACACCTGCATTGCTTCCAGCCTGTCCATGTTCGATTCCTCCTGTTGTGCAGGCGATTATCCACGATACTGAAATAGTGCATCGGGCCGCGCCCCGTTTTTCCTTGTGCCGTCCCCGCCTAGACTGCGGCATCAACCACAGGAGAATCCCATGCAAGCCCTCGTCCTCACCAGCTTTGCCGCCCCCATGACCATTGAGCACCTGCCCGTGCCGCAGCCCGGCCCCGGGCAAGTCCTCGTGCGCATCGCCGCCAGCGGCGTCAATCCGCTGGACACGAAGATCGCCGCCGGCACCGCCCCGCACGCACGCCCCCGCCTGCCCGCCATCCTCGGCATCGATGTGGCCGGCACGGTGGCGGCGCTGGGCGACGGCGTGACGACTTTTCACGTTGGCGCAACAGTCTATGGCATGGCGGGCGGCATCGGCGGCATCCAGGGCTCGCTGGCCGAATACGGCGTCTTCGATGCCGCCCTGCTGGCGCCCGTGCCGGAATCGCTGAGCCTGCGCGAGGCGGCCGCCCTGCCCCTCGTCTTCATCACGGCCTGGGAAGGTTTGATGGACCGCGCCCGCGTGCAGGCGGGCGACACGGTGCTCGTGCATGGCGGCGCGGGCGGCGTGGGCCACATGGCCGTGCAGCTGGCCGTGGCCCAGGGCGCCACCGTATTTGCCACGGGCAGCGCGGCCAGCCGCGACACTATCGAGGCGCTGGGCGCGCGCTTCATCGATTACCGGACCAGCACGGTGGACGGCTACGTGGCCGAACACACGGGCGGCGCCGGTTTCGACATCGTCTACGACACGGTGGGCGGCGCCACCCTGGACGCCAGCTTCAAGGCAGCCAGGCTGCATGGCGGCCACGTCGTCAGCTGCCTGGGCTGGGGCACGTTCGACCTCAGTGCGCTGACGGCGCGCGCGGCCAGCTATTCGGGCGTGTTCACCCTGCTGCCCCTGTTGAGCGGACAGGGCCACGCGCGCCATGGCGCGATCTTGCGTGAAGCTAACAAGCTGGTCGATGCGGGCAAGCTGCGCGTGCGCCTCGATGCCCGCCGGTTTGGCTTGCGCACGGCGCACGACGCGCATGCGGCCCAGATGGACGGCAGCGCGCGCGGCAAGCTGGTAGTCGATGTCGCGGACTGAAGGCCGCTTGTTTCATGGGCCGGGAAGCGTTAATATGCAAGCATAAACTTGCATATTAACGGAGGTAAAAATGGGGGGACCGGGAATGCGTGAAAAGCTGGAAAAACTGCTGGCGGGCGGACGCGACAACGCCCTGCTGCGCTTTGGCCTGGGCGATGCCTGCCTGAAGGACAATGATGCGGAGCAAGCGGCCATCCACCTGGCGCAAGCCACCGTGCAGCAAGCCGGCTACTCGGCCGCCTGGAAACTGCTGGGCAAGGCCTTGCTCCAACTGGGCCGGCCCGATGAAGCGCAGGCCGCCTGGACCACCGGTATGACGGTGGCCCGGCAGCAAGGCGACCTGCAAGCCGTCAAGGAAATGACGGTGTTCCTGACACGCCTGCAGAAACAGCAGCAGGCGGCACAGTAAGACGGCTTAATGCGCGTGCGCAGCGCCCTTGGCCTCGGCGGGCAGCGTTTCGCCCCGCTCTTTCGCCAGGCGCTTGGCCAGCAAGCCGCCCGCTTCGGCAGCGTAGGCGCGGCACGCGCCGGCGTCGATCAGGGGATTGTCCGCGCCGTTGCGTCTGGCCGCCTTGCCCAGCACGTCCGTCGTGCCCGGATGCACGGGAATGATGATGTCGCATGGCAAGGCGGACACCTTGGCGATGCTCGCTTCGAACGAGGCCGAAATGTCGCGCGTCTTGCCCTTGCCTGTGTAAGTGAAATCGCCGCTCGCATACGGGTTCAGGCTGTCCGCATACACGACGTCCAGGCAGCGGTCGCCTTCGCACGAAGTCCAGGTCCACGTCGTGCCGCCCGGCGTATGGCCTGGCGTCATGTGGGCCGTCAGGGTCAGCGGCCCCACCTTCACGGCATCGCCCTCGCCCACCACCTTGACCTTGGCGACCTTGGCCACATGCACGACGGGATTGGCCTGGTACTGCGGATCGTCCTTGCCATTGGTGCCACTTTGCAAGCCGAGGGCGCCCGAGGCGCTGGCTACCACGGTAGCGCCGCTGGCCCGTTGCAGTGCCGCAATGCCGCCCGCATGGTCCCAGTGCGCGTGGGAATTGAGGATGTATTTCACATCCTCGATGCGAAAGCCCAGCGCCTGGATGCTGGCAATGATCAGGGGCGCCGATTGCGGCAGCGCGCCGTCCAGCAGGATATGGCCCTGCGGGCTGGTCACCAGCACGGCGGACAGGCCGGCCGTGCCCACGTACCAGGTATTGCCAAAGACATTGAACGGCTTGACGGGCGCGTTCCATTCCTTGCAACTGTCGCAATTGACAGGTTTATCCTGCACCGGTGCGGGCGTCTTTGCCTGCACCGTACCCGCTGCCATGGTCGCAACCGTAGCCAGCATCAACTTCGCCAATAGTGTCATCATCATCTCCAGAGTGTAAAAAAGAAAGGCGGCCGCGACGCGGCGCGCCAGGGGGGATCAGTACATATGGCCCGTCCTGCCGGCCAGGGTGTCGCGGATATTGCCCGCGTCTAGCGAGCGCCGCTGCGCGCCATCGGCGTCCAGCAGCACCACGGTGACGTGCTTGCCGCCGCTGCGCATGCGCATGGTCAGGCAGCTGCCCGCCTCGTTGCTGCTGCCCGTCTTCGACAGCAGGATGTCCCAGCCCTTGCCGCCCACCAGCGGATTGGTGTTGTGCAAGGTGCGCGTCCGGCCATTGACGGCCACGCTGGCCTGCGGGTGGCTGGTGATGCGCGCGATGTCCGGATAGCGCGCTGCCGCCGCCACGATCTTCGCCACCTCCGTGGCCGTGGACGTATTCGCAGGCGAACTGCCGACCGGCTCCGTCAGAGTGGTGCGGCGCAATCCCAGCTGGTGGATCTTCGCCTGCAGCGCTTGCGCAAAGGCCGTGCTGCCGCCGGGATAGGTGCGCGCCAGCGCGGCGGCGGCCCGGTTTTCGGACGGCAGCAGCGCCAGTTGCAACAGCGCGCCGCGCGACACGGCCGCGCCATCGGCCAGCACGCCGCGGCGCTGCATCGACGAGTCGCCGTCCGCGTGCACGATGCGCAGCTTTTCATCGGGATCGAGGCCCGCGTCCAGCACCACCATGGCCGTCATCAGCTTGGTGATCGAGGCGATGGGCACGACGGCATCCGCATCTTTCGCCATCAGCACCTTGCCGCTGGCGTCATCGAATACCAGCATGTGTTTTGCGCTGACGGGCAAGGCCAGCATGCCGGCGGCGGCATCGGCCAGGATCGCCCCGTTGACGGCAGGCTTGCCCTGCACCTGCAGCAGCAGGGTGGCGCAGGCCAGCAGCAAGGCAGGCAAGGCCAGCTTCCAGCCGGCCGTGTCGGGACCGGGCGCCAGCAGGCGTTCTATGCGCGTCAGCAAGGCCCCGCCCCGGGCCGACATCAGCAAGCCCGGCTGGCTGGGCGCGACAGCGTGCAGGGACAGCGCATGCAGCGCCGTGGCCAGCTGCTGCGGGTCCTGCAGCGCTTGCGCCGCCAGGGCGTCGGCCACCTGTTCCCGCTCGGCCCGCATGCGCGCCGACAGCCACCAGACGACGGGGTGAAAAAACAGCAGCGCCTCGGCCACGCTTTGCAACAGATTGACCAGGTAATCCCAGCGCCGCACGTGTGCCAGTTCATGCGCCAGCAGCGCTTCCAGCAAGGCGACGGGCATGCCGCTCAGCAAGGCAGCCGGCAGCAGGATGACGGGGCGCCAGAAGCCCACCGTCACGGGGCTGGACAAGCCCGCATGCAGCTTGAGCGGCACCTGGCGGCTGCGATGCAAGCCCATGCGCTGCGCCAGCGCATCGACGCGCGCCTGCCAGATGGCCGGTGCGGCCACTGCCTGGCGGCGCAGCTTGCCGACCCAGGCCAGGCCCAGGCACAGGCGCAAGCTCATCAATCCGACGCCGGCACCCCAGGCCAGCACCAGGGCCGGCATCCACGCTTGCAGCGCGGCGCGCCAGGTGGGCGGCGCCTCCATCGCCAGGCGGGCGGGCGTAGCGTGCGACAGCAGCGACAGCAGGTGCACGAGGGGAATACACAGGCACAGCAGCAGCGCCAGCGCGCAGACGGCATAGCGCGAGCGTGCGCTGGCGTGGCGCAGCAGCCGCAGCAGGACAGCGGAGACGGCACCGACGATCACGCCCTGCCAGACGAAATACAGCAAGACCCAGCCCAGCGCGGGGACAAGCTTGCCCACATCGATGCCGAGATGCATGTCCAGGTTCATGGCGTCTTGCCGTCCTTGCTCCGCAGGATTTTTTCAATTTCCAGGCGTTCCGCGTCGCTCACGTGCTCGCGCAGCGCCGTCAGCACCAGTGCCTTGCCGGAACCGGAAAACACCTTGCCGATCAAGTCCTTGAGCAAACTGGTCTGCAGCTTTTCCTGCGCTTCGACGGCAGCATACAGCTGCGGCCGCTGGCTCTCATCGCGGCTCAGCAGGCCCTTGCCATGCATCAGCTGCAGCTGGCGCAGCACGGTGGCGTAGCTGGCGTCGGCGCGTTCTGCGGCCAGGGCGTCGTACACGGCGCGGGCGTCGGACGGACCGCGCTGCCACAGGATGCGCAGCAGGTCCAGTTCGGCGGCCGTGGGATGGGGAGTGGAGGTATTTTTTAGCATGACGCTAGAATACCCAGTCTAGAACTCGATGTCTAGAACTTTTTTTCTAGATTGTGGATGCGGCTAAAAATCGCGCAGGCTGTCGAACACGGCATACAGCGCCGCCACATCGGGCAGCGGCTCTTGCGTCAGCACCTGTTCCAGCGCCACATAGATTTCATCGCGCTCCACCGTCTCGATGATGCTGGAACGCCGCTCGATCTGGTTGAACACGGTGACATAGTCGGCGACCATCTGCTGCGCGATGGCTTGCGCGGCCGCGCCATCCTTGACCGCATCGATGGAGCGCGCCGTGGCCAGCAGCTTTTTATACGCCTGCGCGGCCTTTTTGGCGTACGCGGCCGAAATGTGTTCGCGGCCATCCCAGTCGCGGAACGGATTGTCCAGGTTTTCCGCCAGCCACTCGGGCTTGCGCGGCCGCGTCACCGACAGGCTCAAACCCAGCGCCGCCGCCTTTTTATAGCTGGCCTTGATGGCCTTGGCCGCATCGGCCGGCAGGCTGGCCAGGCACAGGCTGGACAAGGACGGCAATTGCGCCGGAGTGGGAAAGTCGTCAGGGCCGTAGCCAAACAATTCATACGCGGTGAAGTCTTGCAAGTGCGCCAGCCTGGCGATGCTGGCCATATTCGACGCCAGCCCCGGCTTGCCCCAGACGGTCAGCTCAGTCAGCCCGGGAAAACGCTGTGCCACCACGTCGAAATCCACGACCGGCATGGCGCTCAGCGACAGGTGCCTCAATTCATCGAGGCCGTGGAATGGCGCCAGGGCGCCGCCACACTGCAGGCGCAGGAAGCGCCCTGCATGCGGGTCGTCGATGCGCAGCGATGGCGACGGCGCGCCATTCAGTATCAGGGTGTTCAAGCCCTCGTTCAGGCGCAGCGATTGCAAGCCTGCGGCATGCACGATGAGGCGGCTGACATTGCTGTTGCTCAAGTCGAGTTCGCTCACCGTCGATGACTGCCACTGCACTTCGCTGATGATCGGATTGCCGCTGATATAGGCGGCCAGCGCCGCGCTGCCGTGGCGCGTCTCGATCGCCGTCAGGCAGGGCAGCTGGTCCAGTTCGGACAGGTCGCCGAGCGCCTGCAGGATGCTGTCGCCGATGCGGCTCGTATTCTGGCGCAAGGCCTGGCCGCCTATGCGCACTTCCTCGCTCGATGCGGCCTTGAAGCGCTGGCGCCTGGCCGGGTCGACCTGCTCCCAGCGGCGCTGGCGCCAGACGCTGTCGCCCACGTGCCAGCCGCCGCTGTAGCTCTTCACTTGCGTATCCACCAGGGGCGCGGCATTGGCCACCAAGGTGTAATGGCGCGGCACCCAGGCATTGACGAAACTGTGGTCGTGGCGGCGGTTCCAGAAATAGTAATCGCACACCAGCGGGCGCATCGTCTGCACGACGGCGGCATCGGGCAAGGCGTCGCCTGTCCAGTCCAGCTCCAGGATGGCGGCCAGCGGCGCTCTCCCGGACGAAGGGTCGTCCTCGATGGCCGTGACCTGGCAAGCCACATACTGCTGCAGCCTGGACGAAAACACGCTGTAAATATCTCCAACCTTGGCAAGCACGTCATATCCTTGTATCGAACGGTGAGGGCCGCACGATAGCAAAGATTGGCGACGCGCGGCGTACGCGCCGCCAAGGTATTTACCGGCTCAGTCCGCGTGCAGCTTGTGGTGCATGCGGCGCAAGCCCAGCCAGACGGCCGCCGCCACGAACGGCACCAGCGCGCCGACGAGGATTTCCGGATTCACGGGCAGCCCCATCACCTTGGCCGCCTTGCCCGTGTAGCTGAACAGGCCGATCACGTAATACGAGATGGCGGCCACGGACAAGCCTTCCACCGCTTGCTGCAAGCGCAGCTGCTGCGCGGCGCGGGCGTTCATCGATTGCAGGATTTGCCGGTTCTGCAATTCCTGCACGATGCCCACGCGCGTGCGCAGCAAGTCATTCGTGTTGGCAATACGCTGCGCCATCGCTTCCTGGCGGCTGGCCATCGCTTCGCACGTATTCATGGCGGGCGTCAGGCGGCGGTCCATGAATTCCTCGACCGTGGGTATGCCCTCGATGCGCACTTCGCGCAACTCGTCGATGCGGGCCTTGACGAGGCCCATGTAGGCTTTCGAGGCGGAAAAGCGGTAGCTATTGTCGAGCGACAGCTTTTCAATGCGGGCCGCCAGGCGCGTGATGCGGTCGAGCAAGGCTTGTTCGGCCACACCCTCGTCGGCCTTGACCAGGCCCGGCGCGTCGTCCGTATCGACCATGGCGGCGGCCAGGGTCGCCAGTTCGTTCTCGATGGCGTTCAACGATGGCGCCGCCTGCATGGCGTAGGGCAAGCCCAATAAAGCCATCATGCGGTAGGTTTCGATTTCCAGCACGCGCTGCACCAATCGGCCCGACTGCTGCGAGCGCATGCCCGCGTCGCGGATGACGAAACGGCTGAAACCGTCGGACTGGATGGTGAAATCCGTCCACAATTCGCCGCCCTGCAGCACCTTGCTGCCGGCCAGGGTATTGCCTTCAAACACGCGCGACAAGCCTTGCATGAAAATCTCGGCCGGCTCGGTTGCCTGCTCCAGCACCACGTGGGCAGCCACCATCAGCTTGCCCTTCAAGCCCGCCAGCCACTGCTGCGGCAATTGCGCCAGCGGCATGCGCTCGAACGCCTGTTCCAGGGGCACGGCGGTACCAGGATGCTCGGCGAAGGTAAACGTGGCAAATTCCGTATGGCATTCCCACTTCAGGCGGAAGCGGCCAAAGTCGTAATAAAAATACTTGGCTTCGGCGGCAGGCGGCGTGACACCGAAATGCGTGCACAGGGCCGCCAGGGTGGCATGCTGGGCAGCCATATTCGACGCGCCCGGCGCCGCGCTGTCGTCCTTGTAGACGGCCAGATGGGTGATCAGCTCGGGGGCGTCGAGCTGCAGGAAGGGCCGCGAGTGGATTTCCGCAGCCAGCGGCACGCGCAAGGCGTGGTTCAAACTGGAGTTAATCAAGTGCATGATAGCCAAAGGTAAAGTTGCAAAACTGCTTAGACCCGCGCGCGTGCTGTGCTGCCCGCAGCGGGGGTCTGATTGTCACAGTGTAACAAAGCAGAAAGCATGCCATCCTTTTCCAGGGCCTCTCATGCTGTTTTGGCAAGTCCAGTGACGCCCTGCCCTGCCCCCTGGCGCGTGCCCAGCCACCAGAATACGGCGGCCAGCACCACGGCCGAGGCCTGTCCCAGCGCCAATTTGAACGCGCTGTCGAACAGCAGCGGTGCGACAAAACCGGACACCAGCGCAAACACCAGCATTTGCACGAAGTTTTGCAACGATGCCGCCAGGCCCCGCATCTGCGGGAAGATGTCCAAGGTGGACATGGTCATGCCCGGCAAGGCCAGCGACATGCCGAACGCGTACAGCATCACGGGCACGACGGCAAACGGGATGCTGGCCGCGAACCAGTGGTTATACGCAATGTTGAGCGCGCCCGTGGCCGCCATGGCCAGCAAGCCCCAGCGCACCAGCACGGTGCTTTTCACCGCATGCGCAAGCCTGCCCGACAGGGCCGAGCCGCCCACCAGGCCGGCCACCATGGGGACGAACATCCAGCCGAAGGCCGTTTCCGGCAGGCGCAGCAGTTCCAGGATGAAATGCGGGGCCGACGCGATGTACAGGGCGAAGCCGCCAAAGGCAAAAGCCACGGCCAGCGAACGCAGCAGGAAAGCCCGGTGGCGCAGCGCCAGCCAGTAATTGCGTGCGATATTGCTGGGGTGAAAAGGCTGGCGTTGCTCAACGGATAAACTTTCCGGCAAGCCTTTCAGGCTGGCGAGCAACAGCAGCACGGTGACGGAAAACGTGAACACGAACGTCGATTGCCAGCCATACGCCACGTGCAGCCAGCCGCCGATGATGGGGGCGATGGCAGGCGCGATGCCGAACACCATCATGATATTGGCCAGCATCTTTTGCGCGGCCGCGCCCGACAGGCTGTCGCGCACGATGGCTTGCCCGATCACCCGGCCCGCCCCCGCCGACGCGCCCTGCATGCCGCGGAAGAACAGCAGCCAGCCAAAGCTGGGGGCAAACGCGGCGCCGATGGAGCCTGCGGCAAAGATCAGCAACGATGCCAGGATCACGGGACGGCGGCCGAACGAGTCGGACAAGGTGCCGTAGAACAAGGTCATGAAGGCATAGGCAGCCAGGTAGACGCTCAGGGTCTGCTGCACCAGCACGCTGCTGACGTCGAAATGCGTGCCGATCGCGGGAAACGAGGGAAGAAACGTATCGGTGGCGAACGGGCCCAGCATGGCCAGCCCCGCCAGCACCAGTGTCAGCTTGCGCGCCTTCATGCGCCCGCCTGCGCGGCATGCAGGCGGCGCAAGCCATCGAGGGCCGCCAGCGAGAATTGGGATACATGGCACGCAATGCTGGCGATACCGGCCTCGTCATACGTGATTTCCGGCGCCACCAGTTCATGCACGATGCGCGAGCGGGCATAGAACACGGCCTGGCCGATCACGCTGAACACGCATTTCTGCACCACGTCCGCCGGCATGGCCGGCCCCACCACGTCACGGATCAAGCCCGTGAACAAGGCATGCTGGGGCCGCACATTGCGTTCGGCCAACTTGTGAATGGCAGCCGTCGGTTCGATCAGTTCACGCGCCACCAGGCGGCTGAACAGCGACGCGGGGCCCGAGCGCAGCATGTCGGACACGAGCGCCTCGATGGCCAGGCGCAACTGCTCCACGGGCGGCAGCTGCGCCCGCGCACTGGCGGCGGCCACGTCGGCAGCCGACGCCTGCGCCAGCGCGCGCGCATGGTCGAAGGCGGCCAGGTGCAGCTCTTCCTTGCTATGAAAGTAATAATTGACCATCGCCACGTTGACGTGGGCCGCTTCGCATATCCGGCGCACGGATGCGAGCCGGTAACCTTCGTCGGCAAACAGGTCCGCCGCCGCCTGCAGGATGCGCGCGCGGGCCGGTTCCGTTTCCTGGTCACGTCTCTTTTCTTCTGTCATGCCATTCCCATCGTTTAAACAGCTGTTTAATTTTATGGAATTATATCAAACAGCTGTTTAATTTCAGGTGGACGCAAAAAAGCCCGGCGAACCGGGCTTTTCAAGGGCGCATCGGCAGCTTAATGCTTCATGGCCGGCATCGGGGCCGAGGCGGCGCCCAGCGGACGGGCCACGGCATTGACTTCGATGGTTTCGCGGTGCTTGTCCTCGCCTTCGACGACCAGGGTCAGCGGAATCTTGTCGCCCGCCTTCACCTGTGCCTTGAGGTCCAGCAGCATCACGTGGTAGCCGCCCGGTTTCAGTTCCACGGCTTTGCCGGCTGGCAAGGCGATTTCCTTGACCTGGCGCATGCGCATCATATTGTCCGCCATGCTCATTTCATGGATTTCCGCCACGCCGGCCACGGGCGAGCGCACTTCCAGCAGGCGCATGGCTTTCGGCGCCGTGATCTGCATGAAGGCGCCCGTGGCTTTTTGCTGGGGCACGGTGGCGCGTACCCACGGGTCGGTGATCTGCACGCTGCTTTGTGCGATGGCGGAGAAGGACAGCACGGTCAGGGCCGTGGCCAGCAGGGTTTTCAAATGGGTCATGATCAATCCTTTCGTGAGAGTTACAAGGTGTATTTCGATTTCATCAGGGTCTTGATGTCCTGCACGCACTCGTCGCCCGTCAACTGGTGTTTCAGGCCCAGGCGCATGCGCCCCTCGGTATCGAGCACATAGCTGATGGCCGTGTGGTCCATCGTGTACGAACTGCCGCTGGGCACGCGGCGGTAGAAGACCTTGTAGTTGAAGGCCGTCTGCGCCGTATTCTTCGGGTCCGTGCGCAAGCCCAGGAAACTGGGGTCGAAGGCGCGCATGTATTCGCCCAGCAACTCGGGCGTATCGCGCTCGGGGTCGATGCTGATGAAGATCACTTGCAGCTTGTCGCCATCGGCGCCCAGCTTCTGGCGGATTTCCAGCGCGCGCGACAGGGCGGTCGGGCACACGTCCGGGCATTGCGTGAAGCCAAAGAAGACCATCACATACTTGCCCTTGAAGTCAGCCAGGGTGTAAACCTTGCCGTCGGGACCGCTCAAACTGAAATCGGGCTTGTAATCGCCGCCCGTCAGGTCGAGGCCGTTGTAATGGGGTTTCGGTGCTGGCTCGCAAGCGGCAAGCGTCAGCAATCCCGCCGTACCGGCGAGAAGAAATAAACGACGTTTCATGGTATTTCCGGCCCAATGGGCGTAGTGGATACAGTTGGATGCTCTGCCGCAAGGCGGCAGGTGGAACAGCGGTGCCCGCAGGCTCAGGCCGGCGGCGGGCCGCGCGGGCTGGCGCCCAGCCACGCGAACGGTGCTTGCGGCGCCTGGTAAAACAGGGGCGGATAGTGGTCGTGGCCGCCGATGACGGCCAGCGGCGGCGATGACGATGGCGGCAAGCCCACGCTGCCCGCATGGCTCATGCAGAACGGGCAATGCTCGATGTGGTGCAGCACGGAATCGGTGGTGGATTTGACGGCCGGCGCCAAATCCGCTTGCGTGTAGACGGCGCCGCTGGCCGAGCAGATCTCGACGGCGGCATTGTTCGCGTTCGCGTGCAGCGAGGCAAACGCATACGACAGGGACGGCGACAGCGCATTGAGCAGTATCGCCAGGCAGGCGAACCACATATGCCACTGTTTGCGCTTGAAGAAAGGTCCCATGCCGCCGATTATAGCGGAGTATGGCTATCGCGTTGCGCGGGCGCGTCCGCCTGGCCCCGCAGGAACAGGCTGGGGCGCACGCCGGCCACGTCCACGCAAGCGTCGCAAAACGCGGGGATCGAGGCAAAGCCGGAACCGGCCGCCACTTGCGCCAGGTCGCGCCCGCCGTCTTCGCCGTCGGCGCTCCCCTGCGCCGCCGTGTGCAGCGCGTGCGCCAGGCGCTGCTCGCGCACCAGGCTGAGCAATGCCTCGCCCTCGGCAAACAGGCGCGCCCTGGCCTTGTGCGGCGTCACTTGCCACAGGGCCGCCAGGCGCGCCGCCGTCCACTTGCCTTGCGGCGTATCGAAGATGTGCTGCGCCAGCGCCTGGCTCCAGCGCTTGCCGCCGCCGTGGCCGCCCTGCGCCTCGTCGCCTTCCAGCGCCAGGGTGAACACGGCCGGCTTGCCCCGCCCCGGCATCACGTCGCAGGCAAAGCGCAGGAAGGCGGGCACGACGAAGCTGTCGCCGCTGGCCAGCTTCTTGGTGGCGATTTCATTATGCAAGGTGACAAAGCCCTGGCGCACGGTGACGCGCAGCCGCAGCGGAAAGCGCAAGCCCAGCAGGTGCAAGGGATGATCGGAAACGAGGGCCATGCGTCAGGTCAATGTGGTGAACGAGGCGCCAGCATGCCACACATCGCGCACGCCGTCTGTCATCACAGCGACGCCACGCCGTAGCGGCGCAAGCCGTCGAGGTCGACGACGCGGATGGCCTGGTAGGCAATGCTGATCAGCTTGAGTTCGGCCAGATGGCCCAGCGCCTGGTTCACCCGCTGGCGGGAAATGCCGGTCAGCAAGCCGATTTCTTCCTGCGACAGCTCAAGCACGCTGGAGGTGCGCGGATATAACATGGGGTGGAACAGTTGCGCGATCGCTTGCGCCACTTGCGCGTCGACGGCCAGCAGGCGCTGGTTCTGGATGGTGGCGATGAATTGCCCCATGCGTTCGTTCAGCTGGCGGATCACGAAGGCATTGAAGGACAGGCTTTCGGCCAGCAGCAGATGAAACAGGTCCACGGGCACGAGGATGATGGTCGATGCGCGCACGGCCACCACGTCGTAGCGGCGCAGTTCACGCTTGAGCACGCTGCCCTCGCCGCACCAGCCGCCCGCCGGCACGCCGGAAAACGTGGCGCCGCGCCCATCGGCGTTGTAGACGGCCAGCTTGATCAAGCCCGTGTGCACGCCGATCCAGTGCGCCGACGGTTCGCCGCGCCGCGTGATGAAGGCGCCCGCCTCGTAATGCCGGACCGTGCTGTCGGCACGCAACAGGGCCTGGTGCCGGACATCGAGGGCCGCGAACCAGTCGTGGCTGTCGAGTTCGGGCACGGCACGGTCTACACTATCGTTGCTATCCATTCCATCCTTCAAACCTGTCACTAAGATGACAGTGATTTTCAAGCGCCGGTGCTATGCTGGCCCCTATCAATCCCGAAACAGGGAGCTGCAGAATTGCAGTACCAGGATTATTTACCAGGAGACAAACATGACACCTGATTTCAACACCGGCCTCGGCAAAAACAGCGCCAACTACGCCGCCCTCACCCCGCTCGACTATATCGCCAGGGCAGCCGCAGTATATGGCAATCGCCTGGCAATTGCACATGGCAGCGTGCGCCAAACGTGGCGCGAAACGTATGCGCGCACGCGCCGCCTGGCATCCGGCCTCATCAAGCTGGGCGTGGGCACGGGCGACACGGTGGCCGTGATGCTGCCGAACACGCCCGCCATGGTGGAAGCGAGCTTTGGCGTGCCCATGGCGGGCGCCGTCCTCAATGCCCTCAATATCCGCCTCGACCTGGCTTCCCTGACCTTCATGCTGCGCCACGGTCAGGCGAAAGTCTTGCTGGCCGACACGGAGTTTGCCGAGCTGGCGCGCCAGATGGCGGCGCAGATTCCCGGCTTGCGCGTGATCCAGGTCAATGACGTGCTGGGACCCGAAGTGGAGCCCTTTGCAGAGCTCGACTATGAAGCCTTGCTGGCCAGCGGCGACCCCGAATACGACTGGCAGCCGCCCGCCGATGAATGGGACGCCATCGCCCTCAACTACACGTCCGGCACCACGGGCGACCCGAAAGGCGTGGTCTACCACCACCGGGGCGCGGCCCTGAACGCCCTGTCGAACATCCTGGAATGGGACATGCCCAAGCATGCCGTCTACCTGTGGACCTTGCCCATGTTCCACTGCAACGGCTGGTGCTTCCCGTGGACGGTGGCCGCCCGCGCGGGCGTGAACGTATGCCTGCGCAAATTCGAGCCGAAACTCGTGTTCGACCTGATGCGCGAATTGCGCATCACCCACTATTGCGCGGCGCCCATCGTGCACGCGGCCCTGGCCAACGCGCCCGCCGGCTGGCGCGAAGGAATAGCCTGGACCGTGCGCGGCATGGTGGCCGGCGCGCCGCCGCCGGCGGCCATGGTGGCAAAGATCGAAGCGATGGGCTTTGACTTGATCCACTCGTATGGCTTGACGGAAGTGTACGGCCCGGCCGCCATCTGCGCCGAGCAGGATGAATGGGCGGCCCTGTCGCAGGAAGAACGGGCCGTGTTGAAATCGCGCCAGGGCGTGCGCTATCACCTGCAAAGCGCCGTGGCCGTGCTGGCCCCGGAAACCATGCAGCCCGTGGCGGCCGACGGCGAACAGATCGGCGAGATCATGTTCCGTGGCAACATCTGCATGAAGGGTTACCTAAAGAATGAAAAGGCGACGCAGGAAGCGTTCGCGGGCGGCTGGTTCCACACGGGCGACCTCGGTGTGATGTATCCGGACGGCTATATCAAACTGAAGGACCGCAGCAAGGACATCATTATCTCGGGCGGTGAAAACATTTCCAGCGTGGAAGTGGAAGATGCGCTGTACCACCACCCGCAAGTGCTGGCCGCCGCCGTCATTGCCCAGCCGGACGAGAAATGGGGCGAAACGCCATGCGCGTTCGTCGAACTGCGCGAGGGCGGCACCGTGACGGAAGCGGAATTGATCGCCTTTTGCAAGAACAACCTGGCGGGCTTCAAGGTGCCGAAAGCGATCTACTTCGGCCCCCTGCCCCGCACGTCGACGGGCAAGATCCAGAAGTTCGAACTGCGCAAGCGCATGCAGTCGGACAAGGCCATCGACGTCTGATTCCTGCCAGTCAGTCGCGCTTGCCCGCCAGCCACGCCGGCTGCGCCACCACCAGGCGCGAAAAGCTGGCGATGCTGGCCACGGCGGCAAACCCGGCCGCCAGGCACAGCGCATACGTCGTGCCCCGGCTGGCGGAAACCGTGAAGCAATACGCGACCAGCGCCGCGCCCGTGGCTTGCCCGATCAGGCGCGACGTGGCCACCACGCCGCTGGCCCCGCCTGCCCGCTCGGGCGGCGCGCTGCCCATGATGGCTTTCAGATTGGGCGCCTGGAAAAAGCCGAAACCGATGCCGCACAGGGCCATGCGCCAGCCGATATCGAAAGCGCTGGGGTGGGCCGGTATCCAGACCAGGGTCAGCAAGCCGCCGGCCAGCGCCGCCAGGCCGATGCCGCCCAGCACACCGGGCGAGTAGCGGTCGCTCAGGCGTCCCGCCACGGGCGCCATCACGGCCACCAGCACGGCCCACGGCGTCATCAAGAATCCCGTTTCCACGGGCGAACGGCCCAGGGTCACTTCAAAATAAAACGGCAGCGAGACGAAGGCCAGGCCCTGCGCGGCAAACGTGCAGATGGCCGTCAGCGACGACAGCAGGAACAGGGGACGGCGGAACAGGTCGATGGGCAGCATGGGCGCCGCGTGTCCCGCCTGGCGGCGCAGCAGCAGGACAAAGAACACCACCACGGCCAGCAGTTCCGGCAGCAAGGTGGACATCGACGCGTGATGGGCGGCGTCGCCGAACAATAAAATCAGCAGGCCGAAGGCGCCCACGTTGTACAGCGCCGTGCGCGCATCGAGGGTGTGGCCGGACAGTTTCGTCGCCGGCAGCATGCGGCTGGCCAGGAAGAGACCGAGCAAGCCCAGCGGCACATTGATGGCGAACAGCCATGGCCACGACGCCGTCGCCAGGATCAGGGAGGCGGCCGTGGGCCCGATGGCAAACGCGACGGCCACCACCAGCGCATTGTTGCCGAACGCGCGGCCCAGCAAGTGTTTGGGGTACAGCGCGCGCAGCAGCGCCGTATTGACGCTCATCATGGCGCTGGCGCCCACGCCTTGAAAGAGCCTTGCCACCACCAAGGACGGCAAGGACCAGGCCAGCGCACAGGCGAGCGAAGCCAGGGTAAACAGGAACATGCCCGAGATAAACACGCGCCGGTAGCCCGTGATTTCCCCCAGCGCGGAAAACGGCAGCAGGGTTGCCACCATGGCCAGCTGGTACACATTCACGATCCAGACGGAAGCGGCCGGCGTCGTATGCAGCTCGCTGGCGATGGCCGGCAAGGCCGTGTTGGCAATCGCCGTATCGAGCGAAGCCATGCCCACGCCGATGGCCAGCGCCAGCATGGCCCATAAACGGGCGCCGGGCGGCAAGCCGTCCTCGCCCACGAGGAAGGGCTGCGCCCTGTTTTGCTTGAACATCATTGATCCGATACGAATTCCATGCCGCGCCGCCAGCCACGCCTACGCCAGGCATCTTCTTGTTAGCGGCCAATAATGTGGCCGCAAGCAAGACACTAGCATGGATAAACGGAGTCTGCCGGACAGCCCCCTCTGCAGGCCAGGCTGCCTGTTATCGGATGATTACGCGAGTTTTATTTCTTGCAATCGATGACCTTGAAATCTTTCGAGTAGCAGATGCGCAGTTCGCCCGAGTGCTTTTCATAGCCGAGCCAGCGGCCTTTCAGCTGCGGGTTATGCTGCTTCATCCACTGGAACAGCTCGTTTTTCGGCATGGTGGTGTCCGGTAACTTCAAGGCCTGGAACAGTTCGCGCTCTTTCTCGAAATACTGCTTGGCCGAATCGAAATCGCAGGCGCCATGTTTTTCCCATTCGCCCTGCAGCAAGGCTTCGCCCGGCTGCATGCACATGTAGGGCAGGATCTCGGCTGGCGCCAGCTTCGGCAGATTGCCCTTGCAATAGCGCGGATGCAGTTCCGTCTTGCGCGGGGGCGTGACGGAAATATCTTCGCAGGTGGCCGGATTGTCCGATTGCGCCCACAAGCCATGCACGATCCAGCCGAAGTGGTTGCTCTCGGCGCACTGGAAGGCGGCTTTCTTCGATACTTCGCCACGGCGGCGCTGGCTGTCGCAAAAGCCGGGCGACCACGACAGCGCCAGCATGAAGTAGTCGGTGGGCACGTTCGTGCTTTGCTTGTAGCACGTGTTTTTCTCGTCCGACGGCTTGACGTCGTAATCGTAGTAGCTGACATTGCGGGGAATGGCGCACGTGGCGTCGGCTGCGTGGACGGCGCCGGCAGACAGGCTGAGGAACACGGCGGCCAGCGCGGGCAAGACGGAGCGGATTTTCATCGAGTTTCCTTCAAGATATAAAAACGCCGGCAACTGGGTGCCGGCGCGGTATGGAAATTACACCATCAAATTAGCAAACGGTGTGCATCCAGCCGTGCGTGTCCGGTGCCGTGCCATGCTGCAAGCCCAGCAGTGCTTCGCGCAGGGCCAGGGTGACGGCGCCGTTTTCATTGTTGTTGATGGTCATTTCAAAGCCATTGGCCTTGGCCACGCCCACGGGCGTGATGACGGCGGCCGTGCCGCAGGCGAACACTTCGGTCATGCGGCCCGAGGCAATATCGTCGCGCCATTGCTGGACGGACAATTTACGCTCTTCCGTCGCATAGCCCAGGTCTTTCGCCATTTCCAGCAGGCTGCGGCGGGTGATGCCTGGCAGCAGGGTGCCCGTCAATTCCGGCGTCACGACGGTGACCTTGTCGCCATCCTTGTACACGAAGAACAGATTCATGCCGCCCATTTCCTCGATGAACTCGCGGTGCACGGCGTCCAGCCACACGACCTGGTCGCAGCCCTTCTCTTGCGCTTGCGACTGGGCCATCAGGCTGGCCGCGTAGTTGCCCGCGCACTTGGCTTCGCCCGTGCCGCCCGGTGCGGCGCGCACAAAATCTTCGCTGATCCACACGGTGACGGGTTTCACGCCTTTCGGGAAGTAGGCGCCGGCCGGCGAGGCGAACAGCACGAACAGGTATTCTTCCGAAGGACGCACGCCCAGGTAAGGATCGGTGGCGATCATCAGCGGACGCATGTACAGGCTCTCGCCCGTGTTCTTCGGCACCCAGTTGCGGTCTTGCGAAATGAGCGCATCGCCCGCTTCCAGGAACAGCTCGACAGGGATGGCCGGCATGGCCAGGCGCGCGGCGCTGCGGTTGAAGCGTTCCGCGTTCTGTTCTGGACGGAACGTCTTGATGCTGCCATCGGGCTGGGCAAACGCTTTATAGCCTTCGAAGATGGCCTGGCCGTAGTGCAGGGACGAGGCGGACGGGTCCAGCATCAGCGGGCCGTAGGCTTTCAGTTCGCCCTGCTGCCACTTGCCGTCGCGGTAAGGAATCACCACCATGTGGTCGGTGAAGATGCGGCCGAAAGCGGGATTGACCATGCGCGCGGCGCGCTCGGCGTCGGACAGGGGGTGGGCGGATGGGGTGACGACGAGATTCGGTGTGGAAGTGGTCATGGCAGCAGAAGACGAGTCAGGGAGAATAAAGAGATTCCCTATTGTAGCGCCTAATCCGCCCGGCGAGGAGGCGGATGGGGCGGCGCCTATTGTTGCGCCGCATCAAAAGGCGGGCCGTCAGCCGGCCCGCAGCGCCCTGCCCCGCCCTGCCTGCGCGTCCTCGGCGCACTGGCTGCAGCGCATCTGCACGGACAGCACGTTGGCGCCGATTTCCATGCCGTGCACGGCCGCCGCCTGGCGCAGCTGCTCCACCAGCGGCGCATCCTGCACCAGCACGCTGCGTTCGCATACGCGGCACACGAGGTAGCAGCTGTCCGCCGCCACCCGCTCGGGCTTGATCAGATAGCGCGCCTTGTTGCCGCTGGCACTCGCTTCGCGCTCGCGCAGCAGCAAGCCCGCCTGTTCCATTTCCTTGAGCACGCGGTATATCGTGCCCAGGCTGACGGCAATGCCGATGTGCAGCAGTTGCTGATAAATGCTTTCCGCATTCATCGCTTGCCGCTGCGTGCCGGCCAGCACCTGCAGGATGCAGATGCGCGCGCTGGTCGGGCGCAGGCGCACGGCGCGCAGGCTGTCGAAAACGCGGCCATCGCCCTGGTATGGAATGTCTTGCATGGGATTCTCCGCTTGTGCGTTCAGCTCTTCCTACCTTGCCAAGCGAGAGCGCAAAAAGGGAACCGGAAAATGAAAAAAGGCGCCGCCCCACTCTGCCGGGACGGCGCCTTGCGCTAGCTCAAACGGGCGAACATCAGAACTTCATGTTGGCCGTCAGGGTTGCGGAACGGCCAGGAGCCACGCCAGCGTAATGCGGCGAGGAAACCTTGTCGAAGTACAGCTTGTTCGTCAGGTTCTGGATGTTCAGCTGCAGGGTCACGTTGCGGTTGACCACGTAGCTGGCCATGGCGTCGAAACGCGTGTAGGCCGGCGCGTATTTGTTGTTGGCCACGTTGGCATAGACCTTATCGACGTAGTTCACGCCGCCGCCCACCGTGATGGCAGGCGTGACCAGGTAGGACGTCCACAGCGACGCGCTGTTTTTCGGCGTGGTGGGGAACTGGTTGCCGTTGTACGGCGACGGCGCGTACTGCGTCACGCCATTGATGACGCCATTCGTCACGTAGCCATTGTTTTCCACGATGGCGTTCAGGTGCGTGTAGCCGCCGAACACCGACCATTCCTTCGTGATATTGCCGCTCAAGCCCAGTTCGATACCCTTGACTTGCTTGTCGCCCACGTTTTGCGTGCTGCCATCCGGTGCCGTCACGCGCGCATTGCTCATGTCGCTTTGGAAATAGGCGCCGCTCACGGACAGGCGGCCACCCGGCAGCACTTCCCATTTCGTGCCCAGCTCGAAGCTCTTGCTTTCTTGCGGCTTCAGGTTCTGGATGGCGACCGTCAAGCCGTCGATGCCGTCGCCGCCGTCATTGCCCGGTGGCGTGGACGAGGTGCCGTAGGACACATACACGCTGCTGTTGGTCGATGGCTTGTACACGAAGCCAGCCTGGTAGCTGGCGAACGTGGCGTGCACATTGGCGCTGGTGGCGGCGGTGGTCTTGCCGTCGAGCGTGTATTGCGGCGTGTTCAGCGAACTCTTGTAGTCATCCCAGCGGATGCCCACGTTCAGCAGCCACTGCGGCGTGAACTCGATGGTGTCGAAACCGTACACGGAACGGGTGTTGGTAACGATGTTCGTGCGGGCCGGCGACACCGTGCGCGTGTAGACCCATGGGTCGTTGGCGTTCGGGTTGAGCAACGGTGCGCAGTTGTACAGGGTGGCCGCGCCATAGGTCGGGCAATTGGTGCCGACTTTTTCCAGCGGGTTGTTGGTCCCCGGGCTGAACAGATAAGAGCTGCGGTCCGTTTCCTCGCGGCTGATTTCCAGGCCCACGGTGTAGGTGTGCTTCACGCCGCCGGCCAGGAATTCGCCGCCCAGGCTGGTCGCATTGGCCAGCGCATCCGTATCGGTCGTGCGCGTGTTGGCGCGGCGCCAGACGGTGCCGTACAGCATGGTATTGCCCTTGGAGTCGTCGGGCTGGGTCCACACGTAGTCGTTGCTGGTCTTGCCGTAACGGGTCACGTTGCGCAAAATCAATTTATTGCCGAAGTCGTGGCGCACGTCGATGGTGCCGATATCGCTCTGCGTGTCGCGGAAATCGCGGTTGACCAGGCCATAGAAGGTTTCGCGCGGCACGTTGACGGGGGTGCCGTTGCCGTTTTTCGACACATTGGCGCCGGAAGAGAACGGGTTGTTGAACGGCAAGCCGGTGTCCGGCAACTCGCTCGACTGCATGTGGTAATAGCTGAGGGTGGCTTGCGTGGCCGACTTCAAGCCGAAGGTGATCGATGGCGCGATGCCCCAGCGGTCGCCATTGATGTAGTCGCGGCCGGCAACGTGGGCGTCGTGCGCCATCACGTTCAGGCGCACGGCCACGTCGTCGCTGATCACGCGGTTGACGTCGGCCGTGGCGCGGCGGTACTTGGCGCTGCCCAAGCCCACGGTGGCGTTGGTGAAATCTTCCGCCTTCGGCGTCTTGCTGATCAGGTTGACGCCGCCGCCTGCGGACGAGCGTCCGCCGTAGGCCGAGTTCGGGCCCTTGACGACTTCGATTTGTTCCAGCGCAAAGATTTCACGCGATTGGGAACCCGTGTCGCGGATGCCGTCGATATACGTATCCGTTTGCGCGTTGTAGCCGCGGATGAACAGATTGTCGCCCACGGGATTGCCCCCTTCGCCGGCGCCGATGGTGATGCCCGGCACGGTGCGCAGCGCATCCGTCAGCGAGACGGCGCCCGTTTGCGAAATGATTTCGGCGGGAATCACCGTCACGGATTTCGGCGTGTCCAGCAGCGGCGCCGTCAGCTTGTCGTTGGCCGATTTGACGGGCGCCTGGATCAGGCGGTCAGCCGTGCCCACGACCTTGACTTCTTGCAACTGCTGCGGCTTGTCCACCGTTTGCGCGTGCAGCGCCAGCGGCATGGCCAGGGTGGCGAACGCGGCCAGGGCCGTGCCGTGCATGCGGGGCGCGGCGGCGGTCTGGTGCTTGCGGCTGCGGATGATGGCGGCCGGCTTGGCGGCGCCCGCTTGGTCTTTCAGTGTCATCGCTATCTTTCACTCTATCGGATGGATTAAATTATGGCTGGCTACTGCGCCGTGGCGCCTGGCTGGCTCGTTGATTGCTTGGGTACGACAAAACTAGAACCGCCACAGCGCCGTCATGCGTAACGCCCTGGGCGAGCCGGGCGCGATGTTGTCGTTGCTGTGGGCGGAGGCAAAATATTTTCTGTTGAACAGGTTTTCCACGTTCAGCTGCAGCTGAAATGTTCCTTGCGGCTTGAAGTAGAGCGCGCCATCGGCGCGGGCAAATCCCGGCAGCGCCACCGTATTCGACACGGACGCATACACGGCGCTGCGGGCAATGATGCCCAGCGCCGCGCCCCAGGCGGGCGAAAAATCGTAGCGGTTCCACAGCGACAGGCTGTGCCGGGGCACATGGGCCACGGTGGCGCCTTCCAGGGCCGAGGCCGATTGCGTGGCCGTCAGCACGGCCCGCTGCCACGCATAGCCGCCCGCGATGCTCCACCCGGGTTGGACCTTGCCCTTGACTTCCAGTTCCAGCCCCTCGCTGCGCTGACCATCGACCAGCATGGCCCGCGTGGCGTCGTTCGGGTCGGTGACGGCGACCTTGCTGCGCGTCAAACGGTACAGGGCCGCGCTGGCCGACAGGTCCGCCGTGACTTCCCATTTCACGCCCGCTTCCACGTTGCGAAAGCGCTCAGGTTCGAACACGGCATTGCTGGGCGTCAATGACGCCAGCTGCTCCCCCGCGCGCGGCAGGAACGACTGGCTGACGCTCGCATACAGCGACAGGGCCGGCACGGGCTGATAGATCAGGGCCGCGCGCGGCGACCACGGCGCATCCGTGCGGGCAATGCGCGCGCCATTGCGGCGGTTGAGGAAATCGACGGCAAAGCGCTCGTAGCGCAGGCCGGCAATCGCCTGCCAGCGCGGGCTGAAGCGGACCTGGTCCTGCAGATACAGGGCGGCCGTGTCGGCCACGCCATGGTTGTCGGCATCCGTGGCGCTGGGGCGGAAGGTCACGGGCAAATCCGTCACAGGCTGCGATGTGGGCAGGCTGATGTGCGTGACGCCCTCGCCCAGGGTCGTGAAATAACCGGTGTTGCGCAGATTGTCCGTCGTCTGTCGGCCCAGCTCCCCGCCCGCCGTCAGGCGGTGCTGCACGGCCCCGGCCGTCACCGTCCACTCCACGTCCGTCTGGTTGAACAGGTTGCGCCGCCGGGTGGCGCTGTTGTACGCCAGCACCGTCACGCTGGCGCCATCCGCGCTGACGGGGCCGGGAAAGGCATTCTGGTACAGCTTGTCGTAATCGGCCAGGCGCGTGCGGTTGCGCAAGACCGCGCCGCCGGCGAACGCATGTTCGACGCTCACGCCCAGTGCATCGATGTAGGCCCACGAGGGGCTGCTGCCGGCGATGCCGAAAAACGTCGACGGGTCCGTGTCGAACGGCCGGCCCCGGTACGAAGGCAGGCCCCGGTCCGTCACGCGGTCGTCGCGGAAGTGTTCATAGCTGGCTTGCACGGAGGTGCGCGGCGACAAGCGCCAGGCCACGACGGGGTTGACGGCGCTGCGGCGCAATTTGACGCCCTGGCGAAAAGAGCCGCTGTTTTCCGCCATGGCGTTGACGCGCACGGCCACGTCGCTGCCCACGACCTGTTGCAGATCGATGGCGGTGCGCCCGTTGCGCCAGGCGCCCAGGCTCAGCGTTGCTTCGCCCCCATCGACCCACTGCGGCTGCTTGGTGGTCCGGTTGATCACGCCACCGCCGCCGCCATGGCCGAAGACCAGGGCGTTCGACCCCTTGATGGCCTCGACCGCTTCGATATTGTAGAAATCGCGGTAGTACTGCACGTCGTCGCGCATGCCGTCCAGGTAAAAATCCGAGGTCGAGCTGTTGCCGCGCATCACGGCCGTATCGCGATTGCCCTCGCCTGCGGCCGTGCCCACGCCGGGCATGTAGCGCATGGCGTCGGCCAGGGTGCGCATGTCCTGGTCGCGTATCAATTCGCGGCTTACCACACTGACGGCCTGCGGCGTGTCATGCAGGGCCGTGTCGTTGCGGCTGGCAGCGGACGAGCCAAGGCGGCGGTAGCCATCGTCGCCGCTGCCCTGCACAGTGACGGGCGCCAGCACCTGCAAGCCGGCGCCCACGCCATCGAGGTCGGCGCGCACGGGCGGCGGCGCCAGGCGCACGATATAACTTCCGTCCGGCAATTGCACGGCCACGAGACCCGTCCCCGCCAGCAATTGCTGCAAGCCCTGGGGAATGGACAGGGTCCCGTTCAAGCCGCCGCTGCGTTTGCCCTGCGTCAAGCTGCCTTCGGCCGACAGCAAGATCCCCGCCTGCCCGGCGAACTGGCGCAGTGCCGGACCCAGCGGCGCGGCAGCGATGCGGAAGCTGCGCGGCGCATCCCCGGCCGCCGCTGCCATCGCATACATGGCAGGCACGGCCAGCAGCGCTGCGGCCAGGGACAGCGGCAGCAGGCGGCGGGCAAACGGCAGGCGGGACGGGAACAGCGGCACGGATTTCCTTTGTTGTCTTGTTGAGCAGGCTACTTCTACCTTGCCAAACAACTTTTCAAAAAGGGAACCACTTTTTGAGAAATATTCTTATTTACTGTTTTGACTGCGGCGACTGGGCTTCCACCGTGACCCACCAGTCATGCAGGCGATTGATTTTCACGGGCAAGGTCGCTTCCAGCGCCGCCAGGATGCGGTCCGTATCGGCCAGCGGGTAGCTGCCCACCAGGCGCAAGTGCGCCACTTCGGGCGCGCAGCCCAGGTGGCCGCGCCGGTAGCGCGACAGTTGCGCGAGGAAATCATCGAGCCGCATCTGCTCGGGCTGCAAGCGGTATTCGATCCAGGCGGCCCCGTTCGGGTCGGCGGCGAAGGGCTCACCGATGAAGCCGTCGCCAAAGCGCACTTGCCGGCCGGCCGGCACGATGCGCGGCGCGCCGCCATCGCGGGGCGCCACCTCGACGCTGCCCTCGTAGACGGCCAGCAAGGTGGCGCCGTCCTGCGGCTGCACGCTGAAACGCGTGCCCAGCGCGCGCAGGCGGCCGTGCACGGTGTCGACCACCAGCGGCCGCGCCGGCTGCTGGCTGTCGCGGGCCGTGGCGATATAGATTTCCCCGCCATGCAGGGCGATGCGGCGCAGGCCGGGGCTGTAATCGAGGTCGAGGGCGGTGGCCGTGTTCAGCCACAGCTGAGAACCGTCGGCCAACGCCAGCTGGCGGATGGCGCCCACCGCCGTTTTTTCGCCCGCATTCAGGCTGGCGACCCAGCTGCGCGTATCGCGCCGCAGCAGCACAGCGCCCCCCATGCCGGTCGTCAGGCACAGCGCCAGCAAACCCTTGACGACGGCGCGGCGGCGCGCCTGCACCTCGCGGGAACCGGCAGCGTCGAGCGCCTCGCGCGCCGGTTGCGCCGGCACCTGGCGAAATTCGGCGCTGACGGCTTCCACCCTGCGCCAGGCGGCGCGGTGGGCGGACGAGCTGGCATGCCAGCGCTCCCAGGCTTGCTGGTCGGCAGGACCGGCATCGTCGGCGCGCAGCACGGCAAACCATTCGGCCGCTTCCTGCAGGATGGCGTAGTCGGCTGGCGGCATGCCAGAACCTGGATCAGGCGGCATCGTCCATGCACAGCATGCATTGCAGCATGGCTTGCGCCATGTATTTCTTCACCATGCGTTCGGAGACGTCCAGCTGGCTGGCGATCTGCGCATACGTCAGGCCGTCGAGCTGCGCCAGCAGGAAGGCCTGGCGCGCGCGCGGCGACAAGGTATCGAGCATGGCGTCGATGCGGCACAGGGTTTCGACCACGAGGACCCGCTCTTCGGGCGATGGCGCCGTCATTTCGGGACGGCTGGCCAGGGCCGCCAGGAAAGTGCGTTCCAGGGTCAGGCGGCGCCAGTGGTTGACCAGCAAGCCATTGGCGACCGTGCTCAGGTAGGCGCGCGGCTCGCGCAGGCTGTCGGCCGATTGCGTGGCCAGCATGCGCACGAAAGTGTCTTGCGCCAGGTCCGCCGCACCGTCGCGGCAGCCCAGCTTGCGCCACAGGCTGTTGACCAGCCAGCCATGGTGGCTGGAGTACAGGTCGCTAAAGATATCGAGGGAGGGAGAAATGGTGGACACGGGCAAACAAGCAAAGGGGCTGCCAAACTTGCCTGCCAAGTGGGTCAGCCGGTATCGGAAACGCATGATCACGAATGAGAATGATTTTCATTTTCACATAATTTGACGGCGATGTAAATTATCAATGTCATCATTTTGACGTTTCGTGGCAATTTTTCACCACAAAAAGCTGACGCCATCATTTGCGAATGATTCTCGTTTGCGATACTATACTAGCCTCCTATCTACCTGCCATGCCTGACGCCCCTGCATGGCGGCGCTATCGAAAGCCGATTCATGACGACCTCCCCTTCCTTGCCCCTGCCGCGGGCCAGCGCCGACGAAATGCCGGATACCGTCCAGCAGCGCCAGCCTGCCGCCGCCCCGCCGCAACGGCGCTGGCACTGGAGCTGGAGCTGGAAGCAGGTCTGGTTTCAATTGCACTGGTTCATCGGCATCACGGCCGGCACGGTGCTGGTGATCATCGGCCTGAGCGGCGCCACCCTGGCGTTCAAGGATGAATTGCTCGATGTGATGAATCCCGGCGTGCGCCATGTGGCCGTGGAAAGCCGCGCGCCGCTGACGCCTGGCCAGCTGAGCAACATTGCCGCCGCCGAACACGGCCAGCGCGTGACCTCCATCACCATGTATGCGCAGGCGGGCGCCGCGCCGCGCCTGTTCTTCGCGCCGAAGAACGGCCAGCGGCGCGGCGAATCGGTCTATGTGCACCCGTACACGGGCGCCACCCAGCCCGCGCTGGCGGGCGCAGAATTTTTCGAGTGGACGGAATCGCTGCACCGCTGGCTGCTGCTGCCCCGCGACCCGGGCCGTCAAGTGGCGGGCGCGCTGGCCCTGTGCCTGCTGGGCCTGGCGCTGTCGGGCCTGTATCTGCGCTGGCCCCGCCGTCCGCTGGACTGGCGCACCTGGCTGACCTTCGATCCCGCCCTGAAGGGCCGCTCCTTCTTGTGGAATCTGCACGCCGTGGCCGGCACCTGGTGCCTGGTGGTCTACGTGGCGCTGACCTTGACGGGCATCTACTGGAGCTATGACGTGGTGCGCGACAATATCGACGCCTGGGCCGGCAAGCCCCCCCGCGTGGCGCAGGCGCCGGGCAAGAAAGGCCCGGCCAGGGAGAAGCAGGAAGCGCCGGCCGTCGACATCGGCCTGGCCTGGAGCAGCTTCCAGCAGCATGCCCCCGGCTGGACCCTGGCCAGCGTGCGCCTGCCGACGCGCGCCGGCGAAGCCGTGCAGTTCACGTGGCTGGCCAGCGACGCACCGCACGAGCGGGCGCGCAGCCGCCTGTCGATTGCACCGGCCGACGGCGCGGTCACGGAAAACGAGCCGTACAGCCGGCAGGGCCTGGGTTCCCGCCTCGTCAACATCATTTATCCGCTGCACATGGGCACGTATTTCGGCTTGCCGGGGCGCATCATCGTCACCCTGGCCAGCCTGGGCCTGCCCCTGTTCGCCATCACGGGCTGGATGCTGTACCTGGGCCGCCGCAAGGCAAAGCGGGCCGTGCAGGCGCAGCGCGCCATGCTGGGCGCCGGCGCGCCGGGCCAGGCAAACACGGGCTTGCCTACCCTGGTGGCCTACGCCAGCCAGTCGGGCCAGGCCGAGCGCCTGGCGCTGGAAAGCGCGCGCGCCCTGCAGCAGGCGGGCGTGGCCGTCGACGTGCAGTCGCTGGACCGCTTCGATCCCGCGCAATTGCGCCAGTACGAACGGGCGCTGATCGTCGCCAGCACCTTTGGCGAAGGCGAGGCGCCGGACGGCACGCGCCGCTTCGCGCGCCTGCTGCAAGCGACCTCCGGCACGCCGCTGGCAGGCCTGGAAGTGGGCATGCTGGCCCTGGGCGACCGCCATTACAGCGCATTCTGCGGCTTCGGCCATGCGCTGGAACGGCAGCTGCGCGCGCTGGGCGCCACGCCCCTGTTCCCCCTGATCGAGGTGGACAAGCACGACCCCGCCGCCCTGGCCGACTGGTCCAAGGCGCTGGCCCGCTGCAGCGGCAGCGCCATCGACGCCATCGGCGTGCAGGAACAGGCCTCGTATGCCGAGTGGCGCCTGGCGCGCCGCGTGCTGCTCAACCCTGGCAGCCTGGGCGGCGAACTGCATGAAATCACATTGACGGGCCCGGCCGGAACGGACTGGGAAGCGGGCGCGCTGGCGGAAATCATCGCGTGCAACGCGGACGGCAGCGATGGCGACGCGCATGGCGCACAGCATGCGCCGCGCAGCTACTCGCTCGCTTCGCTGCCATCGGATGGCGAACTGCAGTTGCTGGTGCGCCAGGAACGCCATGCGGGCGGCGAAAACCTGAGCTATGGCATCTGTTCGGGCTGGCTCACGCGCTTCGCCCCGCTGGACAGCCCCATCCGCCTGCGCCTGCAAGCCAATCCCGCCTTCGCGCCTGCCCTGGTTGACGTACCCTGCATTTATATCGGCAACGGTTCCGGCCTGGCGGGCCTGCGCGCGCACCTGCGCGCACGCCAGCGGGCGGGACTGGCGCGCAACTGGCTGCTGTTCGGCGAGCGCCAGCAAGCCGTGGACAGCATCTGCGGCGCCGAGCTGGACGCCTGGCTGGCCGATGGCCACCTGGCGCGCCTGGACCGCGTCTTTTCGCGCGATGGCGGAACACAGCGATACGTGCAGGACCGCCTGCGCGACCAGGCCGGCGATTTGCGCGACTGGCTGGCGCAGGGCGCTATCGTCTACGTGTGCGGCAGCCTGCAAGGCATGGCCGCAGGAATCGATGCTGTGCTGCAAGAAGTGCTGGGCCAGGAAGGACTCGACGCCCTGCTGGCAGCCGGACGCTACCGCCGCGACGTGTATTGAGGCACATCAGCCCTGTCCGCTGCACCGCCCCGCTATGTGGGCAGGCGCACGGTCGGGGCCAGCCATCGGACTAGAGTGGGGACATGGCGGCACGGCGACCTGCCCGCCGCCCCACCCACCGTCTGCGAGGCCTCCCATGAAAAACCCCTGGATGAGCATGTACCTGAGCGCCGCCAACCGCATCGCCAACACGGCGCGCGGCCACGCCACGGCCGCCGTCAAGCGCGAAGCGGCAAAGAATACGCGGCAATTGACGCAGGTGTGGTTCGATTCCTTCCTGCCCGCCGCGGGCAAGCCGCGCCGCAGCCGCAAGGCAAAATAGGCGCGGCCACGGCCCCCGGCTGGTGCAGTGCATCACAGCAACTAGTTGAAGTTTCAATCAGATGAACTAAACTGCAAGCATGGTAGTACATAAGTAAGTGACCGGCAGGCGCCGCATCCCCGCGCCGCCGCCGGGACACCGGGAGACGACCATGTTGACGCTCAAAGTGCTGCTGTGCCTTGCCCTGTCGGCCTTGATGCTTGCGCCCCTCGTGCTGCGCGATGCGATGCTGACGTCGGCCGTGCAGCAGTTGCAGGTACCGAATGTCGATGCGCAGGGCATGTGGGCCCACTGGCCCAAGCAATAAGACGCGCAGCTGAGAAAACACCGCTGGCGGCGTTGCTTTGACTTGCCGTACTAGCGTACTGTCTGCGTCAAAGGCGCCTTGCCAGCGGCGTTTTTCAGCGGCGCTCGGTAGTGGATTGCATCGTTGAAACCGCTTTGTTGCGGATGGGGCATTGTTCCCCATTTTTCATCCCCATGTCTCAATCGCCCGCACGCTTCCCTCCGCCCCCTTCGCCGTACTTTTGATCCAGATCATGGATTTCCACCTTCGCTGCGCCCACACTGGAACAGTCCGCTTCGCACCGTGACGGACTTAACCGGGAGCATCGGCATGGGTAAATCGCATTGGAAGAATGAGATGGCGCTGGGCGTTCCCGCCATCGACGAGGCGCATGAAGCGCTGTTTCAGGAGCTGGCGCGGCTGGGGCAGTTGAGCGACCAGCACTTCAGCGTGGCGTTCCGCGAGCTGATTGCGGCCGTCGAACGCGATTTCCGCGAGGAAGAGGATTTGATGGAGGAAATCGGCTTTCCCTCGCTGGCCAACCACCGCGAACAGCATGCGCGCGTGCTCAGCGGCTTGCACCACGCCTGGGCCGCCGTCGATGAAGGCGACCTGGCACAGGGGCGCCATGCGCTGTCGCTGCTGCCGCAATGGCTGATCTTCCACCAGGCCACCATGGACCTGGCCCTGGCGGCGGCGCTGGAAATGGTGCAGCGCCAGCCCAGCTAATTTCTACAGCAGCAGCACCGTCGCCTGCTCGGGCAGGACGACGCGGTAGTGTCCCGGGTATTTGTCTTCGCCGTCGAAAATCTTGCAAAACACGGGCTGGTTGATGTCATTGACGGCCGGCTCGTTCATGGGCAGGGTGGCGATCAGCTGCTCGCCATCGACCAGATGCAGGGCGCTGCCCCGCTCGGACGCGCAAAAGGCCAGCGATTGCACATCGCTGGCGAACGGCCGCTTGTACCACGGCGTGATGGCCCGCACGGCGCGCCGGGCATCCTGCAAGACCTGCCCCACGCGCGTGACGTTCCACGCGTCGCGCGCCACCGATGGCTGGAGGACGATATTGGCCGTCAGCTCGCCCCGGCTCTTGTTCACCAGGAAGGTGCCATCCTGCGCGGCGATATCCTCGTTGAGGGGCACGACAAACACGCCGCCGTCGGACACCTTGATCGGCATGGGGGCGCCATTGCCTTGCAAGGCCACGCGCACATCGTCGATGGTGGCGCTCAGCTTGGCCGGAATCAGGCGCAGGGCCATGACCACGCTGCCGCTCGACACTTGCCACACTTTCCTGGCCGTCAGATAACTGTCGCGGTAAGCCGTGAAGCGCACGCGCGGCGCCTTGGCGTCGCTGCTGCCGGTGATCGTCACCGTTTGCGGCGGCAAGGCCTCCCCTGCGGGAGCCGGTGCCGCGGGCGCCGCGGGTGTGGCAGGCGCGCCAGCATCGGCGGCGGGCGGCGCGCTGGCGCTCTGCAGCGGCGCGGGAACAGCCGGAGGCGGCGCGTGTTCCTGGGCCTGGCCCAGCGACACGACACACAACCATCCGGCACAGGCGATCCATATACGCATGCATTTCTTTCAATAAGGAAAATATTTGGTCAGCGCCTGCATTATCGCAGAAGGCCAGGCGATGCGCCGCCCTTGACCTGCACGCACTCTTTTGGTGCGCGCGCTTGATTATTTGGCAAATACCACTTATATTGATAATGATTCTTATTCACGAAAGTGGCGGGAATCGCGCGCCCTTCTTTTCCACTGCCCGACGCGCCGGGCCTTGCGGTGGAACTGCTATCCAAGCCAGACCCCGGGCCAGCGTCATGCCATCCCCCCAGCTACTGCGCGCCCTGCCAGACGAGATAGGAAAACACAACGAAAAGACTCCAGGAAAACGATGCAATCGACGACAGTACCCTCTTCTTCGCGCCAGCCCGCCTTGCGCCCCCTCCCCCATCTGCTGCAACTCGCCCTGCTGACCCTTGCCGCCGGCGTGGCCCTGCCGGCACAGGCCGCCGACACGGCAGCAAGCGACAGCGCAGTGACCATGCCGGCCATCACCATCCTGGGCCAGTCGACGGCGGCGACGGAAGGCACGCAGTCGTACACGGCCGGCGAAGCGCGCAGCGCCACGCGCATGGACCTGTCCTTGCGCGAAACGCCGCAATCGGTCAGCGTCATCACGCGCCAGCTGCTCGACGACCTGGGCGCCGTGCGCCTGGACCAGGCGCTGGCGCAAACGACGGGCATCCAGGTAGGCCAGAACGACACGGAACGCACGCGGTTCTATGCGCGCGGCTTCGGCATCGACAATATCCAGATCGACGGCATGGCGCGCGGCGGCAATGCGCCGCTGCAAGACACGATTTTGTACGACCGCATCGAAGTCGTGCGCGGCGCCACGGGCTTGATGGGCGGCAAGGGCGACCCGTCGGCCACCATCAACATGATACGCAAGCGTCCGACAAAGGAATTCCAGGCCAGCGCCGGTCTCATCATGGGCCGCTGGGATGACCAGCGCGTCGAGGCCGACCTCTCCCTGCCGCTGAACGCCGATGGCAGCGTGCGCGCACGCACGGCCCTGGCGTGGCAGGAACGCGATTCCTACCTGGACATGTATCACGAACGCAAGACGGTCGGCATGGTCATCGTCGAGGCGGATGTGCGTCCCGGCACCCTGCTGACGGCCGGCGTCGATTACCAGGACAACACGCCCACAGGCGCCACCTGGGGCGCCGTGCCGTACTGGAATGCGGATGGCAGCCTGGCCAAGCTGCCGCGCAACACCAGCCTCTCGACGCCATGGAGCACCTGGGGCAACCAGCAGCACACGGTATTCACGTCGGTGGACCAGCGCCTGCCCGGCAACTGGAATATGCACCTCGGCTATGCGCGCACGGAAAGCACGAACCGCACCACCGTCGCCTACGCAGGCGGCGGCCATCCCGACCCGGCGACGGGCAAAGGCATGTTCCTGTGGACGGGCGCCTATGGCGCAGGCAAGACCACGGGCGACAACTTCGACGTCTACGCCAGCGGCCCGTTCACCTTGCTGGGACGCAAGCATACTGCCATCGCCGGCTGGAACGGCGGCAACCAGCGCGCCCGCTCGCTGGGCGGCGAGGCGGAAATCAACTACCCGAACTTCCTGCCCGATTACCGCAGCTGGACGGGCAACATCCCCCGTCCCGTATTCCACCCGGACGGCTCGCGCACGGAAACCGTCACGCGCCTGGCGGGCGGCTATGTGGCCACGCGCCTGAGCCTGGCCGATCCGCTGCACGTGATCATCGGCGCGCGCAGCAGCACCTACCGCACGGACACGCGCAACTACGATACGCGCGGCGTGCACACGGACAACAGCGACTTTGCGGAAACGCGCAATGAAGTGACACCGTATGTGGGCGCCGTGTTCGACATCAACAAGCAGTATTCGGCCTACGCCAGCTTCACGCAGCTGTTCAACCCGCAAACGAGCAAGGACCGCAACAACAAGTTCCTGGCGCCGGAAACGGGCGACAATGCGGAACTGGGCATCAAGGGCGAGTTCTATGAAGGCAAGCTGAACGCGTCGGCCGCCCTGTTCCACACGAAGAAAAAAAACCTGGCGGAACTGGACCGCACGGTGCCGCCCGGCTTCCTGCTGCCCGACGGCGGCCAGGCCATGGTGGCCAACGGCACGGGCGTGACGGCCAAGGGCGTGGAATTCGACGTCTCCGGCCAGCTCACGCCCGCCTGGGAAGCGAGCGGCGGCTACACCTATCTGCACGCGGCCGAGGCCGATGGCCGCCGCGCCGCCACCACGCAGCCTCGCCACCTGCTGCGCCTGGCCACCAGCTACCGTTTCGATGGCCGGCTGGCAGGCCTGAAGGCGGGCGCCAGCATGACGGCGCAAAGCGCCACCTACAGCGAATCGTGGTACGGCCGCCCGCCCTCGGGCGACATCACCAACATCCCGCAGGCCGGCTACGCGCTGGTCAACGCCATGGCCAGCTATGCGCTGGGCAAGCACGCCAGCGTGCAGCTGAACGTCAACAACCTGCTCGATAAAAAGTACTACCGCAACGTGGGCTTCTTCGACGGCGTGTTCTGGGGCGAACCGCGCAACATCAGCATGACCGTGCGCACGGCGTTTTAAGCCTGCTAGCCTGCTGCCGCGCGTCAGCCCGCCGGCGCGCTGCGCCAGTGCGCGGGCGCCGGCAGGGTAAAGCCATCGAGCAAGGGACCGCCCACGGGCGCCAGCACGGCGGCGGTGACGTCCGCGAACGCGCGCTGGCCGGCGGGCAAGTCGCTGGCGGCCAGGCGCATCGCCCCGTCCAGCTGGGCGGCGATGGCGGCGTCGCATGCCTGCAGGCGGCGGAACAGGTGCTTGCCGCCGCCGCTCCACTGGCCGGCCGCGCGCAAGTGCAGGTCGGCCAGCGCTTCGTACAGCTGGCAGGCGACGGCCAGCGCTTCGCCCGGGTGCGTGCTGTCGACCAGGTCTTCCAGCGCGGTGGTGATGGCGTAGCGGCGCCGCTGCAGGTGTTCCACGTCCAGCACGGGCGGACCCGCACGGTCGATGGCGTGCGCCAGCCCATGCAGCCGGGTATAGGCGTCGGTGGCAGGGAGAATGTTTTCCCCTTCCACCACCATCGTCACCAGCGGCACCTTGCCGCCGGGCGCATCGATTTCCTTGCAAAAATACGTAAACGTGGCCAGGTCGTGTCCGAACACTTCCACCGTGCGTCCTTCGGCCACGAGGGTGTCGCGCCAGGCGCAATCGACGTGGTCGAACAGCAGCAGCAAGTCGATATCGGAACTGGCCGTCTGCCGGCCCGTGGCGAACGAGCCGCCGATGATGGCCGCCACGGCCGTGGGATGCTGCTGCCGCACCAGCCGCGCGGCAATCGCGCGGATGGCGTCATAGGTGGGGATCGTCGTCAAGGCTGGTTCTCCGTAAAAAAAACACTATCCTACCCGCAATGTGCATGCGGCTGCCATGCGCCCCGCCATCCTGCTAAACTGGCGCTATCTCACTCTCTTCATCTAGTACAGCGTTCGCCGCGGCGGCGTGGTCAAGGAACAGCAATGGAAACCGTTTGTAGCGTAATGCCCTCGCCCGTGGGCGAGCTGACCCTGGTGGCGCGCGGGGCGGCGCTGGCCGCCATCCTGTGGGAAAACGACAAGCCGAACCGCGTGCGTCTGGGCGAGATGCGCGTCGATGACGGCTGCGCCGTGCTGCAGGAAACGGCTCGCCAGCTGCGCGAGTATTTTGCCGGCACGCGCCAGCGTTTTGACGTGCCGCTCGATTTTGCCGGCACGCCATTCCAGCAGGAAGTCTGGCGGGCGCTGCTGACGATACCGTACGGCCAGACGCGCAGCTATGGCGAGATCGCGCGCCAGATCGGCCGTCCCGCCGCCGTGCGCGCCGTGGGCGCCGCCAACGGCAAGAATCCCATTTCCATCATCGCCCCCTGCCACCGGGTCATCGGCGCCACGGGCGAATTGACGGGCTTTGCGGGCGGCCTGCACGCCAAGGAAATTTTACTGGCGCTGGAAGGCATTTCCCTGTCCAGCGACCGCGAAGCCTTGAAAACGGGCCACGCCCGGCGCCGCGCCGTGCAGATTGACACGGCGCAAGGCTGTTTATTCTAAGCAGCGGCATCGTGCCCCTTGTGGGATACTCACGCCCTTCGCTCAAGCTTACACATCCTATGCCCTACCTTGCCATCCTGTTCTTTGTCGTGCTGTATTTGCTGGCCACCTTCTTTTTCCACATCCCCGCCTTGGTCGCCCTCGTGTATGGCGTGCTGAGCCTCAGCTGTTTCGTCGCCTATGCGATCGACAAGTCCGCCGCAAAAGGGGGGCGCTGGCGCACGTCGGAACGCACCTTGCTGCTGCTGGGACTGCTCTGCGGCTGGCCAGGCGCCGTGCTGGCCCAGCAATGGCTGCGCCACAAGTCCAGCAAGCGCTCATTCCGCATCGTGTTCTGGATCACGGTGGCCATCAATCTCGCCGCTTTCGTGTATTTCAGCATGCATTATGCGGCGCCCGACATCGGCACCGAGGTGGCGCCCATCGAGCTGTAGGACCAACCCGGCCCGGCCAGTCCCCTTACTCGCCCAGCAGGCGCAGCGATTCCAGCCAGTCCGCCTTCCATTCGCGCAGCAGGGGCTGCGTGGCGAACGCCTTCTTCAGGTGCGCCATCGGCACGCGGTGCACATCGTGCAAGCCGAACGCCAGGGTGACGGGATGCCACAGATGGCTGTTCTTGCCGCCGCGCGAATTCTTGCGCACGCGGGCGCCATCGTCGCCGAAGATACCCACGCCAGCCGCCATGCCCTGCTCCAGGTCGACCTTGCCCACACCGGCAAAGGCAATCAGAATCTGTTCGCGCCCCAGGCCCTTCAGCGCGCTGGGCAAGACCACGGGCGCCGCTTTTTCTTCAGTGGAGACGTCCGGCTGCGGCTGCTGCAGCTCCTTGAGCAAACGCAACAGATCGCGCTCCTGGAAATGCAGGCCGTCCAGCGGCACGCGCAGCCCCGGCGCCTTCAGTTCGATGGCGATATTGCCCGAGTCGCGCGTCAAGCGCAGCCAGACGTCGCCGGCGCCCGAGGCCAGGTGCTGCTTGTCGCCGATGAACACGACGGGCGCCGCATAGCGCGTCACGCCGTCATGGAACAGCTCGGCCCATTGCTCGCTGTAGTCGAGCCACACATACGGCAAGCCGCCCTGCTCCAGCAGGCGCGCCAGGGTCCACGGCGTGCCCGTCTGTTGCGCCAGCCAGGCGCAGGCTTCAAGGGCGGTGGCGCGGTACGGCAAAGGAAGGGAAGTCATGGCAGGTCCGTAGCTAAAAGTGGAGCGCAGTGTAGCAGACGCCGCGCGTAGCGCCTGCGGCAGGCGCATCTGGCGCGCCTTTCTGGCGCAATGTGCTAGGCTGGAAGCAGCAGCCCGCGCCATGGCCATTCCGGCCGCCTGGCGCACCACCGCAAGGGGATCATCATGCATTCGAGCACCAACGCCGCCACCACGCCCGCCCCGCCGCCCGAGCGCGATTCGCCCACGCCGGCCAGCGAAAGCCATGCCGAGCAAGCGCTTGATGAAGCACTCAAGGAAAGCTTTCCGGCCAGCGATCCCATCGCCATCGCCACCCCGAAGCCCGCGCCCAAGGCCCCTTCCTGAAACCGCGTTCCACCAGCCACCGTTGCGGTGGCTTCTTTTTTTCCTGAAACTGAATCCGGCCGCCCCGCCCGCGCGTACATGGCTATGCCATGACCGAACGAAGTTACTACGCGGAAAGGAATCGCCATGCAGCACTACAGCAAGAAGACGGATCCCCTGGATCAGCGCCTGTACCTGGCCCAGCGCATCGACCAGGCCGATGCGCGCCTGCAACGCTTGCACGATGCGGCCGAGCGCGAACGCTGTGCGCAATGGATCACGGCCTGGGCCGTGGCGGCGGGCGCCGACGCGCCGCGCGGCATGAAGCTGCGCATCCGCGGCGAATTCATCCTGCTTTGACCAAAAGCAAAAAACCCCGCCCGGTGCAGCTGCACGGGGCGGGGCCGGTCAAGCCGACGCGCGCCTAGTTGGGCGTGTCGCGGTATTGCTCGGGCGTCGTGTCGCCATCGGCAATTTCATACCACATCGCGTTGAGCACGGCGAACGTCGCCGCCAGCGGAAGACCCAGTATCCAGGCGAAATACCACATAGTTATATCCTTTCGTAAATTCTTAGTAGGCGTGACCGCTCTCGTCCGCAATGGCCTTGCCGTCAACTTTGCCCCACAGCACTTTATATACCCAGGTCGTGTAAGCCACGATGAGGGGGATGAAGACGGCCGTGACGACCAGCATGATGAACAGGGTCATGTGGCTGGACGAGGAATCCCACACCGTCAGGCTGGCGCGCGGGTCGATCGACGAAGGCAGGATGAACGGGAACATGGCCGCGCCCACGCTGAGGATGATGCCGGCGATGCTGGCCGCGCTGGCGACCAGGGCAGGCACTTCGCGGCGCGCGCGCAGCAGGGCAAACGCCAGCAAGGGGCCCAGCAAGCCCACGGCTGGGGCGATCCAGGTCCAGGGATGGGCGGCAAAGTTGAGGAACCAGGCGCCCACGTGGACTTCCGCCGTTTTCAGCATCGGGTTCGACGGACCGTCGACGACGACGGCGCTGGTGACGCGGTAGCCATCGACCCACAGCCACAGGGCCACGCCGGCCAGCGCATACAGCACGACCGTCGCGATCGCCGCCACGCTGCCGTAGCGGCGCGAACGTTCCGCCACGGCACCGTCCGTTTTCACCTGCAGCCAGGTGGCGCCGTGCATCACCAGCATGGCCACCGACACCAGGCCGCACAGCAGCGCGAACGGGTTGAGCAGCGCAAAGAAGCTGCCGTCATAGAAGATGTGCATGTCCGACGAGAAACGGAACGGCACGCCTTGCAGCACGTTGCCGATGGCCACGCCGCAGATCAGGGCCGGCACGAAGCCGCCCACGAACAGGGCCGCGTCCCAGCGGGCGCGCCAGCGGGGGTCTTCGCGCTTGCTGCGGAACTTGAAGGCCACGGGACGCACGATCAGCGCCACCAGGATGACGAACATGGCCAGGTAAAAGCCCGAGAACGACACGGCGTACAGCTGCGGCCAGGCGGCAAAGATGGCGCCGCCGCCAAGGATCAGCCACACCTGGTTGCCTTCCCACACGGGACCGATGCTGTTGATGATGACCCTGCGCTCGAGGTCCGTCTTGCCCGCGAACGGCAGCAGGATGCCCGTGCCCAGGTCGAAGCCGTCCGTGATGGCAAAGCCCACCAGCAGGATGCCGATCAGCAGCCACCAGATCAGGCGCAGTGTTTCGTAAGAAATCATTTCATGCAAAATCATGGTCTGGCCCTCCTTAGGCGCGTTGAGTACGAATGGCTGCAGCCGCCGGCACGGGGGCCGGCGCCGTCTCTTCCGGCCCCTTGCGGATGGCCTTGAGCATGAGCTTCATTTCGATAATCAACAGCACGGTGTAGATGGCGGCAAAGCCGGCGATGGTAATGAGCAAGGTGGTCGCGCCCAGGTTCGAGACGGCCACGGCCGTCGGCAGCACGCCTTCGATCACCCACGGCTGGCGGCCCACTTCGGCCACGATCCAGCCCGCTTCAATCGCCACCCACGGCAGCGGGATGGCGAACACGGCCAGCTTCAGCAGCCAGCGGTGCTTGTCCAGGGTGCGGCGCGTCGACAGCACGAAGAACGTGCCAGTGAGCAAGATGAAGAACATGCCCAGGCCCACCATCACGCGGAAGGACCAGAACAGGGGCCCCACGGGCGGCACGGTATCGAGCGCGGCCTTGCGGATCTGCTCGGGCGTGGCCTGGCGCGGATCGTCGACGTAGCGTTTCAGCAGCAGGGCATAGCCCATGGACTGGCCTTTCGACTCGAACACGTCCTTCGCCTCCTGCGGCACGGGGCTGCCCGGCGCCACGCTGCGGATGGTCTGCAGCGCGTCATACGCCTTGATGCCATCCTGGATCAGCAGCTCGCCGCGGTCGACCAGCTGCTCGATGCCGGGGATTTCCGTCGTCAGCGAACGCGTGCCGATCAAGCCCATCACCATCGGGATGTGCACGGCGTAATGCGTCTCGCGCGCCTTCGCGTCGGGGAAGCCGATGGCCGTGAAGGCGGCAGGCGCCGGCTCCGTGGTCCACATGGCTTCGATGGCGGCCAGCTTCATCTTCTGGTGTTCGGACGACAGGTAGCCGCTTTCATCGCCCAGCACCACCACCGACAGCGTCGCGGCCAGGCCGAACGAGGCCGCCACCGTCATCGAGCGCTTGGCCAGCTGCACGTGGCGGCCCTTCAGCAAATACCAGGCGGAAATACCCAGCACGAAGATTGCCGCCGCCGTATAGCCGGCCGACACCGTGTGCACGAATTTCGCCTGCGCCACGGGATTCGTCAGCACGGCGCCGAAGTCCGTCACTTCCATGCGCATGGTCTGCGGATTGAAGGCCGCGCCGACGGGATTTTGCATCCAGCCGTTGGCGATCAGGATCCACAGGGCCGAGAAGTTCGAGCCGATGGCCACCAGCCAGGTCGTGATCAGGTGGCCCCGCTTCGACAGCTTGTCCCAGCCGAAGAAGAACAGGCCCACGAAGGTCGCTTCCAGGAAGAAGGCCATCAAGCCCTCGATGGCCAGCGGCGCACCGAAAATGTCGCCCACATAATGGCTGTAATAGCTCCAGTTCATGCCGAACTGGAATTCCATGACGATGCCCGTCGCCACGCCCATGGCGAAGTTGATGCCGAACAAGACACCCCAGAACTTGGTCATGTCGCGCCAGATGGGACGGTTCGTCATCACGTAGACCGTCTCCATGATGGCGAGGATCACTGACAGGCCTATCGTCAGCGGAACGAATATAAAGTGGTACAGAGCTGTCAGCGCGAACTGCAGTCTGGATAAAGCGACAATATCGAAGTCCATATGATTTCCTTGGTGTTTCCCTACTGTAATTGTAAACTTGGTATCTATCTGATGCTGTTCGATTGGTTCCACCCCTCACGCTGACGGACGGAACCTCCTGTGTCTCCAGTCTTTCTCTTCATTCCTTAATCGCCGCGCAAGCCTGCCAGGGCCGTCTCGAAGGCGGGTGTGCCCCGGCGCGCGTCGCCCACGATGCGGCCATCGCGCACGCTGAGCAGCCGGTCCGCCAGCGCCGCTTCGCGCCGCAAGTGGGTTGCGATCAGCAAGGTACGGCCGTCGCGGCGGGCGCGCAGACGCTGCAGCACGTCGAGCGCCGTCTGCGCATTGAGCGCCTCGGTGGCCTCGTCCAGCAGCCACAAGGTCGATTCGTGCAGGAACAGCCGCGCCAGCGCCAGGCGCCGTGCCTGGCCGCCCGACAGGCCCAGTCCCCCCTCGCCCAGCATGGTGTCCAGGCCGCCCGCAAACGCGCGCACTTCGTCATCGAGGCCGGCCGCCTGCAGCGCTTCCCACAGGCGCGCGTCGCTGGCGGCGGGGTCGGCCAGGCGCAGGTTGTCGCGCAAGCTGTCCTGGAACAATTCCGTCTTCTGGGTAAACAGGCAGGCGCGCGGCGCGGCCACCGTTCCCGACAGGGGCGCCAGCTCGCGTGCGGCGATGGCCAGCAAGGTGGACTTGCCCGCGCCGCTGGGGCCGATCAAGGCCACGCGCTCGCCCCCGGCGACGTGCAGCGAAATGCCATGCAGGATGGCGGCCCGGCTGCCCGCATGCGCGGCGCTGACCGCGTCCAGGCGCAAGCCCGTTCCCCCGTCGGCGGACGGCAGCGGCGCCGGCTGCTGGCTGTCCAGGCGCGGCGCCAGGCGGCGCATGGCCAGCAGCATGCGTCCCGCTTCCAGCGCGCCGCGGCGTAGTCCCGCAAACGGTTCCACGGCCGTCAGGGCGATCAAGAGGGCCAGGGCCGCCAGCGGCACGTCCAGCGCCTGCTGCTGCACCAGCGCGGCCACGGCCAGCAGCACGCCGGCCAGGGTCACGCTGCCGGCCACGCCGTACGCGGCGCCGGCCGCCGTGTCCAGGCGCAGCAGGGCAATGTCCGCCTGCGCCAGCGAGCGGTCGATCTGCGCCAGCGCCGCGCACTGGGCGTCGATGCGCCCCGCCATCACCAGGTCCGTCTGGCCGGCCACCAGGTCGATAGTGCTGGAACGCAATTTTTCAATGGCGCGTGTGCGCACGATGGCGGGACGGCGGGCGCGGCGCGCCACCAGCCAGCCGATGCCGCCGCCGGCGGCCAGCAGCCAGACGGCCAGGCCCAGGCCCAGCTGCCACTGCATCACGCCCAGCGCCACGCCGGCCAGCAGGGCCGCGCACAGGGCCGAAAAAGCGGGCACCAGCAGGCGCAGGTACAGCGCTTCGAGCGCATCGATATCGGCCGTCAGGCGGAACAGCAGCCTGGCGGGCTGGCGCAGCAGCCGGCTGGCCGCCTCGGGACGCGACCAGCCGCGGAACAGCTGCACGCGGATACTGGCCAGCGCGGCAAACGTGGCGTCGTGCGTGACGAGCCGTTCCGCATAGCGCGACCCCGTGCGGCCGATGGCCAGCAGGCGGATGCCGGCCGACGGGCCGAACACGTCGAAGACGATGGCCGTCGACGCGTGCAGGCCGGCAACCGACGTGGCCGTGATGAACCAGCCGGACAGGCCCAGCAAGGCCATGCCGGCCACTACCGTCAGGGCCGCCAGCATGGCGCCGCCGATCAGCTTGCCGGGCTGGGCCAGCAGCAATTGCCGCAGCACGGGGTTGAGGATCAGTGAATTTTTCATGCGCGCAACTCCTGCGCCTGCGCCTGCGCCTGGGCCTGGGCATCGACCAGCACCGTGCGCTGCAGGCGGGATGCCAGCACGGGGTCGTGCGTGGCGACCAGCATGGTCTTGCCCTTGGCCAGGGCCAGCAAGGCATCCGTCACGCGCGCCGCCGTTTCGCTGTCCAGGTGGGCCGTCGGTTCGTCGACCAGCAGCAGATCCGCATGCGGATGCAGGGCCACGCGGGCCAGGGCCAGGCGCACGGCTTCGCCGCCCGACAAGCCCTGCCCCCCGTCGCTGAGCATGACGGCCGGCTGCGCCTGCGCCACGGCAGCCAGGTCGGCCAGGTGCAGCGCCTGCGTCACCTGCGCGGCAGTTGCGCCCACGCGGCCCAGGGTCACGTTCTGACTGACGGACGCGGCAAACACGTGGGGACGCTGGCCCATCCAGGCCATGCGCTGGCGCAAGGTATTGACGGTGCTGTCGTTCAGGCGCACGCCGCCGATGCGGATCTCGCCGCCGCTGGCGGGCAGCAAGCCGGCCAGCAGGGACAGCAAGGTGGTCTTGCCGGCGCCGCTGGCGCCCAGCAGGGCCACGTGTTCGCCCGCGCGCACGGCCAGGTCAAAGCCGTCGAATACGGGCGCTTCGCCAGGGTGGGCAAAGCGCAGTTGATGGATGTCAATGGCGGGCGGCGGCGCCACCGCCATGGCGGCGGCAGACACGGCAGACACTGCCACGCTGGCGCCAGGCAGGGGCACGCCATCGGCTGCCAGGTCGTGCAGGCCGGCCAGGCCCGCTTCGCCGGCCGCCTTGTCGTGCCAGACGGCGGCCAGTTCGCGCAGCGGTTCAAAGAACGCGGGCGCCAGCAGCAGGATGAACAAGCCCTGTCCCAGGCTCAGTTCGCGGCCCCAGGTGCCGAAATGGATGCTGCCCAACAAGGAGAATCCGATAAACGCGGCCACCATGGCCACGCCCAGCGCGGAAAACAGTTCCAGCACGGCGGACGACAGAAACGCGATGCGCAGCACCACCATCGTGCGCCGGCGCACGGATTGCGAGGAAGCATCCAGCCGTGCGGCCGTGGCGTCGACGGCGTCGAGCGCGCGCAGGGTGGCCAGGCCCCGCAGGCGGTCCAGCAAAAAGGCGTTCATGCTGCCCATTTCCACCATCTGTGCGCGGCTGGCCGCTTGCGCGCCCATGCCCACCAGGGCCATGAAGACGGGAATCAGGGGCGCGGCGATGAGCAGGATCAGGGCGGCAATCCACGACAGCGGCGTCACCACGGCGAGGATCACGAGCGGCACGAGCATCACCTTCCAGCGCGCGGGCCTGTAGCGCACCAGATAGGGCACGATGGCTTCCGCCTGCTCGGCCATGACGCTGGCCGCCTGGCCCGACTGGGTGCGCTGGCGGTCCAGCGGCGAACGCTGCGCCAGCGCCTGCGCCACTTGCGCGCGCAGGGCCGACAGGTGGGCGCGCGCCGCCGCATACATGCGCCGCGCGCCCCACGCTTCGCAGCCGGCGCGCAGCACGCCCAGCAGCAGCACGCCGGCCGCCGGCAACAGGGCCGCGCGCCAGGGTGCGCCGTCGAACATGGCTTGCACGGCCCAGGCCAGCAAGGCCGCTTGCGGCAGCCACAGCAAGGCGGCGCCCCCTTGCGCCAGGCTGGCGGCACGGGGAAGGATAAAGCGGGGCAAAGACAAGGGCGTGGTCGGCATCTTCTATACTTCTTGAGTTTTCAGAATTTTCTGTAAATTCGATTTTTTGTATAATACTGCGAAACATGACATATATCAATTGACCCCACCAGTATGGCGTGAAAAAATTCAGATAATTATGAAAACTCAACATATCCAAATGACGCCGCTGATCCTGACCTTCGTCAGCCATTTCGGCGAGATGGGCAGCCGCTGGGGCTTTAACCGTACCGTGGGGCAAGTGTACGCCTTGTTGTTTGTCGCAGAGCATCCCTTGCATGCGGATGAAATCGCGGAGCACCTGAGTTTTTCCCGCTCGAACGTGAGCATCGGCCTGAAGGAATTGCAGGGCTGGGGCTTGATCCGCCAGTCGCGCATACCGGGCGACCGGCGCGAGTATTTTTCCTCGCTGGGCGATGTGTGGCAAATCTTCCGCGTGGTGGCGGCCGAACGCCGCCGCCGCGAAGTGGCGCCCACCCTGACGGTGCTGCGCGAGTCGCTGCTGGCGCCGGCCACGGAACCCGTGGACCAGTATGCGCAGGAGCGCATGCGCGAAATGTATGAATTGGTCGACCTGGCCAACACCTGGTTCGACGACTTGCAGCGCCTGTCGCCCGAGTCGATGGCGCAGCTGATGAAAATGGGCGCCAAGGTGCAAAAATTGCTCAACGCCAAAGATCGCCTGTTTGGCGTCAGCAACAGCAGCGACTGAAACTTCCCTTCCCCGCCAGCCCGGCGCGTGTTGCCACGCCCTTGCCGCTCGCCGTGCACGCCATCGCAGCACAGCCATGCATAGCTGCATATGACGTTATCAACTAAACCAATAGTATTATTTAAATTGTATTAGTTTACAGCGCGAGTAAGCTTGCAGTGCGTACATACGCAAAGGCGAACGGGCGACAAGTTGACCTCCCTGACAGGATGGCGCGCACCCTGAAGCAGTGAAATGACTGCAAGATAATAAAAGGGGATTTTCATGAAAAGCATAACAAGCATTGCCATACGGGCATCGATGCTGGCCGCCCTGACGGTCGCAGCTGGCGTGGCACAGGCTGCTACATGGGTAGACGTGGGACCGGCCAGCGGTTTCAGCATCGAAAGCAGCACCGTCACGTACTCGCCGTCGCCGGCCCTCACGGTGAAATACTATAACGACAATCTCGTGCCGCAGAGCCCGGCCGACATCCAGGCCTATATCAACGGCGTCTTCGGCACCAGCCTGGGTGCGGCCGTCTCGTTTTGCGACAATGCCACCTCCGGCTGCACCGCCGGCACCACGGCGGGCGCCAGCGGCGGGGTCAATTCCTTCACGAGCGCGGCAGCCTATGATTATCTGGCCATCCATTTCGGCCAGGGCGAACTGGTCTTCCAGTGGGCCGCGCCCGTCGCTGCCGGCACGACCTTCACGGTGTCAGGCTTGCCCAAGGACTTGAGCAATTACCGCGCCTATGTTTCCGCCATCCCTGAACCGGAAACCTATGCCATGCTGCTCGCCGGACTGGGCCTGCTCGGCCTCATCGCCCGCCGCCGCCAGGCAAGATAAGGCCGGCACCGGCGCAGCCGGGTTGCTTGCCGCCGTCAAGCCCACCCATCCCGCTGCGCCGCTCCATGCCGCCTGTTTACATTGCGCTTGCGGCGCGCGCCCCACTCTTTACACCGTCTTTATGCCCGTCTCGCTATGCTGGCCAGCAACATTCGCCACCGTCGAGAAGGAGCTTCCATGCATGAATCCCCATTCCAGCCGCGTGCACGCAGCGTGCTGCGCCAGCGTTTGCCCGCGCGCGAACGGCTGCGCCTGGCGCGCCTGGCAAGCAAGAAAGTGCTGTCGCTATGTTCCGCGCTGCTGTGCGCGGCGCCGTTGCTGTATTTGCTGAGCGTGGTGCTGTACGCGCAACCCTGAACAGGTGCGCGGAAATCGAATGAGGGGGAAAGATGAGATGCGGTGCGGTGCGGTGCGGTGGCTTGCCGCCGCATGATTGTGGCCAGTATGAAACTGGTCCGCCCAGAGGGAATCGAACCCCCATTCACGGTTTAGAAGACCGTTGTCCTATCCGTTGAACGATGGGCGGAGAGGTGCAGTATTTTAATCCATGCGCGCCAGCAATGAAATGCCTGCGCGGAATAGAAAACGGGCTGTCATTTCTGACAGCCCGCTTATGACTTTGGTCGGAGTACAAGGATTCGAACCTTGGACCCCCTGGTCCCAAACCAGGTGCGCTACCGGGCTGCGCCACACTCCGAAGACAAGATAATAACGCCCCCACCCAATTTCGTCAATTGCCATAGACGAATTAGATGGAAATAACTATCGCCGTTGCCCCTGACTTTGCTTTTTAAGCAGCGACTTTATCGGCAATGCGGCGCGCCATCGACTCGGCCTTTTCCTTATCCTTCGCCTCGACCATCACGCGGATCAGCGGTTCGGTGCCGGAAGCGCGGATCAGCACGCGGCCCGTGTCGCCCAGCTCGGCCTCGACCAGCTCTTTCTCGGCCACCATGGCGGCATTTTTCTGCCAGTCGAAACCGGGCGCCACGCGCAGGTTGATCAGGGTTTGCGGGAACAGCACCAGTTCGGCCAGGCATTGCTGCAGGCTCTGGCCGCTGCGCTTGAGCGCGGACAATACTTGCAGCGCGGAGACGATACCGTCGCCCGTCGTGTGCCGGTCCAGGCACAGCAGATGGCCCGAGCCTTCGCCGCCCAGTATCCAGCCCTTTTCCTTCATGACTTCCAGCACGTAGCGGTCGCCCACCTTGGCGCGCGCAAAGCCGATGCCCTGCTGCTTGAACAGCACTTCCAGCGCCATGTTGGTCATCAGGGTGCCCACAGCGCCGGCCACGGGGCCCGTTGCCAGGCGGTCCTTGACCATCACGTACAACAGCTCGTCGCCGTTGTACAGGCGCCCCGTCGCGTCGCACATGATCAGGCGGTCGGCGTCGCCGTCGAGGGCGATACCGAGGTCCGCGCCATGCTCGACGACGGCGGCAGCCATGGCTTTCGTGGCCGTGGCGCCAAAGCCCGCATTGATGTTGAAGCCGTCGGGCTTGTTGCCGATGGCGATGACTTCCGCGCCCAGCTCATGGAACACGTGCGGCGCGATATGGTAGGCGGCGCCGTGCGCGCAATCGACGACGATCTTCAGGCCCCGCAAATCCAGCTCGTTCGGGAAGGTGCTCTTGCAAAATTCGATGTAGCGGCCCTGGGCATCGTCCAGGCGCTTGGCGCGGCCCAGCTTTTCCGACGGCACGCAGGACATGGGCTCGTCGAGCGCCGCTTCGATTTCCAGCTCCACGCTGTCGGGCAGCTTGGTGCCCTGGCCGGAAAAGAACTTGATGCCGTTGTCGTGATACGGATTGTGCGAGGCGGAAATGACCACGCCCGCCGACAGGCGCAGCGCCCGCGTCAGGTAGGCAATCGCGGGCGTCGGCATGGGGCCGGCCAGCATCACGTCCACGCCGGCGGCCGACAGGCCCGCTTCCAGTGCCGCTTCCAGCATGTAGCCGGAAATGCGCGTGTCCTTGCCGATCAGTACAGTCGGACGCGCCTTGCCGCCCTGCGACTTGGCCAGCACCTTGCCCGCCGCATAGCCGAGGCGCATGACGAAGTCGGGGGTGATCGGAGCCGTGCCCACCAGGCCGCGGATGCCATCGGTGCCAAAATATTTACGCGTCATAGTATTTCTCTTTTTGTTGTTTATGATAAATCTTACAGGCTCAGTGTGCCATGCGCCAGACCTTCAGCGCATCGACGGTTTCAGCTACATCATGCACACGGATAATTTCTGCGCCTTGCGCTACCGCAGCAAGCGCACCGGCAACACTGCCGGCCAGGCGCTGCTCGACGGGACGTCCCGTTACGGCGCCTATCATCGACTTGCGCGACAGGCCCGCCAGCACGGGCAAGCCCAGCTCGCTGCGCAGCTGGCGCGTGGCGCGCAGCAAGGCATAGTTCTGCTCCACCGTCTTGCCGAAGCCAAAGCCCGGATCGACGCACAGGCGCTCGCGGGCGATGCCCGCCGCCGTCATCGTGTCGATGCGCTCGCGCAGGAAATCGATGACTTCGCGCACCACGTCCTCGTACTGGGGCTGGGCTTGCATGGTTTCCGGCACGTTTTGCATGTGCATGATGCACAGCGCGCAGTCGCTGTCCTGCACGGCGTCGATGGCGCCCGGCGCGCGGAAACCGTTGATGTCGTTGATCATGTCGGCGCCCGCCAGGATGGCTTCGCGCATCACTTCGGGCTTGTAGGTGTCGACGGACAGGGGCTTGCCGCAGTCGCGCAAGGCGTACAGCACCGGCATGACGCGCTGCAGTTCGTCGTGCAGCGGCAGCGGCGGCGCGCCGGGGCGGCTCGATTCCCCGCCGATATCGATGATGTCGACGCCGTCCATGATCATCTGCTCGGCGCGCGAAATGGCAAATTCCAGGTGCTGGTACTGGCCCGCATCGGAAAACGAATCGGGCGTGATATTCAGGATGCCCATCACCAGCGCCTGCGTGCCCTGCAGGTTGAAGCCGAAACGGCCGAATTGCAAATAGTGTCGCATGTGAATCTTTGTAGTCGTCAGGAAAAAACTGCGGCGGCAACGAAAAAGGGCAAGGATTGCTCCTTACCCTTCTCTTGCTTGCCGCCGGTCAGGCAGTGGCCGCGATCAGGCTGGCGCCGTCACGTTGGGCGAGATGCCGCCCGTGCCGCTGTCGCCCGCATTGCGGCGTGGCGGAATGACTTTCGGCGGACGCGGCTCCAGGCCGGCCATGATGTCATTGATTTGCTCTGCATCAATGGTTTCCCATTCCAGCAAGGCCTTGGTCATCATTTCGACCTTGTCGCGGTTGCCTTCCAGCAAGGTACGCGCCAATGCATATTGCTTGTCGAGAATGTTGCGGATTTCAGCATCGACCTTTTGCTGGGTCGCTTCCGAGATCGTCTTGGTGGCGCCACCGAAGAAACCTTCGTTTTCGCTGTCTTCGTAGACCATCACGCCCATGCTGTCGGACATGCCGAAGCGGGTCACCATGGAACGGGCCAGCTTGGTGGCGCGCGAGAAGTCGTTCGACGCGCCCGTGGACATTTGTCCAACGAAAATCTCTTCCGCGATACGGCCGCCGAACAGGATGGAAATTTCTTCCAGCATCTTGTCCTTGTAGGCGGACAAGTTGTCGTGTTCCGGCAGCTGCCACGTCAGGCCCAGGGCCCAGCCGCGCGGCATGATCGTCACTTTATGCACGGGATCGGCCTTCGGCAGCAGCTTGGCGACGACGGCGTGGCCCGATTCATGGTAAGCCGTATTGCGGCGCTCTTCCTCGCGGATGATCATCGATTTACGCTCAGGACCCATGTAGATCTTGTCTTTCGCATCTTCGAAGTCGATCATTTCCACCAGGCGCTTGCTGCGGCGGGCGGCAAACAGGGCTGCTTCGTTGACCAGGTTGGCCAGGTCCGCGCCCGAGAAACCGGGGGTGCCGCGGGCCAGGATATCGGCTTTCACGTCGGTACCGATAGGTACTTTGCGCATGTGCACGTTCAAGATCTGTTCGCGGCCGCGGATATCGGGCAAGCCGACGGACACCTGGCGGTCGAAACGGCCCGGACGCAGCAAGGCTTTGTCGAGCACGTCGGCGCGGTTGGTGGCGGCCACGACGATCACGCCGGAGTTCGCTTCAAAACCGTCCATCTCGACCAGCAACTGGTTCAAGGTCTGTTCGCGCTCGTCATTGCCGCCGCCCATGCCTGCACCGCGGTGACGGCCGACAGCGTCGATCTCATCGATGAAGATGATGCATGGCGAATGCTTTTTCGCGTTTTCAAACATGTCGCGCACGCGGCTGGCGCCCACGCCGACGAACATTTCCACGAAGTCGGAACCGGAAATCGAGAAGAACGGCACCTTGGCTTCGCCGGCGATGGCGCGCGCCAGCAGGGTTTTACCCGTGCCTGGAGGGCCGACCATCAGCACGCCGCGGGGAATGCGGCCGCCCAATTTCTGGAATTTGCTGGGGTCCTTGAGGAAGTCGACCACTTCGTTGACTTCTTCTTTCGCTTCGTCGCAACCGGCGACATCGGCGAAGGTGACGGTGTTGCTGGCTTCATCCATCATGCGCGCCTTCGACTTGCCGAACGAGAATGCCCCGCCCTTGCCGCCGCCTTGCATCTGACGCATGAAGAACACCCAGACGCCGATCAACAGCAGCATGGGGAACCAGGAAACAAAAATAGTTTGCAGGAAAGACGCTTCCTCAGGCGGGCGCACATCGAAATGCACGCCATTGTCGCGCAAGTCGCCGATCAGGCCCTTGTCGAGGCTGGTGGCGGTGGTACGCACCTTGGTGTCGTCCATCAGCTTGGCGGTGATCGACGAACCTTCGATCACGACATCCTTGACGCGCTTGGCTTTGACTTCATCCAGCAAATCGGAATAAGCGATGGCCTTGCTGCCGCCTGTGGCGCCATGACTGTCGAATTGCTTGAACAGCATGAACAACAGCAGCAATACGACTACCCAGATGGCAGATTTGGAAAACATGTTATTCACGAAGACTCCTTGGATGCAGTGCGCATCTCTTTACCTATAGCTAGAAACACGATTTTACTCGCAATAAGCGGGCCGTGCCAAAGCCCGCCGATCCGTGCGCGCGAAAAAACCGCGTTCACGCAAAAAAGTGCAGTATAAACAATTTAGGCTTTTATACCATCAGCGCTACTGCACTTCTCGTTCCCATGTGCGGATTCCCGCTTAAATATCAAGGGCGGAATCATCTTCTTCCACGGCATTTTTCACGGGATTCTTGATTCCACGTCCCATCAGGAAGATTTCCGACGATTTATCGCGGCTGGCCTTCGGTTTTTTCTGCACCACGACCTTGAATTCGGCGCGGAATTTCTCCACGATCTGGCTGAATCCCATGTCTTTAAAGCATTTCACCAGCAAGACGCCCGATGGTTTCAAATGCAATTGCGAAAATTCGATGGCCAGGTCGATCAAGTGTTCCATGCGCGCGGCGTCCGCCGTGGCGATGCCCGACAGGTTGGGCGCCATGTCCGACAGGACCAGGTCGACTTTCCGTCCTTGCAACACCACTTCCAGCTGGCGCAGCACGCGCGCTTCGCGGAAGTCGCCCTGAATGAAGTGGAAATCGGCAATCGGCTCCATTTCCAGCATGTCCAGGCCAATCAGGGTACCATTGACCCCGCCGCCGTCCTTGCCGGCCAGCTTGCGCCGCGTGTACTGGGCCCAGCTGCCAGGAGTGCAGCCCAGGTCGACGATCACCTGGCCAGGTTTGATCAGTTTCTCGTCTTCATCGATTTCTTTCAGCTTGTATGCTGCCCGGGCGCGGTAGCCCTCTTTTTGCGCCAACTTCACATAAGGATCATTTATGTGGTCGTGCAACCAGTTTTTGTTTAATTTCTTCTTTGCCATTCGCGTAGAATACTGCTTTTAAGGGAATTACTAAATATTATTATGCTAAAACTTACACCCGTAGAGCGCAGCGCACTGCGCGCCGAAGCACACGCGCTGAAGCCTATCGTCATCATTGGCGAAGCGGGCTTGACACCTGCTGTCCTCAAAGAGATCGACCTTGGCCTGGATTCGCACGGTCTGATTAAAGTCCGCGTGTTCGGCGACGACCGCGAAGCCCGCGTCGGAATGTACGATACGATTTGCGGCAATCTCGGCGCCGCCCCGGTACAACATATTGGCAAACTGCTGGTAATCTACCGTCCGAAAAAAGAAGTGGTTAAGGAGAAGGTCAGCGCCGGCAAAGGCATGCGCGAAGTGACCATCGTCAAGGCCAGCGCCAGCGGCACCAAGCGCCCCAGCGTGACGAAAGTCATGATCAAGGGCAATGAGCGCGTTACCGAAGGCGGTTCCATCAAGCGTGCCAAGCCACGTCAGAAAAGCGCCAAGAAAAGCGCACTGGGCAGCAAGTAAGCCTGTTCACCCAGCAACCGCAAGGCTGCCGGGCTTGAAACAAGAAGCGGAGCACGGGATCTTCCCTGCTCCGCTTTTTTTTGGGGTCAGACCCGGCGGGTCTGACCCCAGCAGTTAAAACTTTATTGCTGCTTCCAGATCAGCACGCCCGCCTGCACACTCTGCACGGCAAAGATCAGGGTCGACACGCCATGCAGCATGCCGAAGCGGCTGCGCATGGCCTCGTCCATGATGCCAGCCGGCGCCTGCGCCTTGAGCTCGGCCATCAGGGGCGTGATGCCGAAATGGCTGAGCAGCGCGCACACCAGCATCGACAGCACCAGCGCACCCAGCAAACGGCGACGCTTCGGCTCCAGCGCGCCCGGGCGCCATTGCAGCAAGGCCAGCAATACCAGCGCACAGGCGATGGACAGCCAGGCCTCGGCGCGGAACATGCTGCCGGCGATATTGCCAGCGAGCACGCGGTCGCCCAGGGTGCCGAACAAAGTGGGTGCCACGATGAAGCCGATGGTCCACAGGCTGCCGGCCCACAGGGTGGCAACGAGGATGCGCACGCGCGTCAGCATCAGATGTACAGTACTTCCAGGATTTCGTATTCGCGCGGGCCGGACGGCGCCTGCACTTCCACCACGTCGCCGGCGTACTTGCCGATCAGCGCGCGGGCGATCGGGGACGTCACGGAAACCTTGTTCATTTTCAGGTCGGCTTCATCGAGGCCCACGATCTGGTACGTGACTTTCTGGCCCGATTCCAGGTCTTCCAGGTTCACGGTCGAGGCAAACACCACGCGGCCTTCCGCGTCCAGCGCGGTCGGGTCGATGATCTGCGCTGCACCCAGCTTGCCTTCGAGTTCGGCGATGCGGCCTTCCACGAACGCCTGGCGTTCCTTGGCGGCATCGTATTCGGCGTTTTCCGACAGGTCGCCATGCGAACGCGCTTCGGCGATCGCATCGATGACGATGCGGCGTTCCTTGGTCTTCAAATGATGCAGCTCTTCTTTCAAGAGTTCTGCGCCGTATTTGGTCAATGGGACTGAAGTCATGTTATCTCTACTATCTGCTAGTTATCGGCGCCGTTGTCCGTGTTTTGTCACGCTTAACGGATTTACCAAGTGAAAACCACAGAGGCCGCGCGCTGTTCTGCACGGAACTCTGTGGTTGATAAGCATGCAGTGTACCGCCTAACGGCGGCCACTGCAAATGACACGCTTGCGCTTACGCTTGCTGCAGGGTCTTATGCAGGCCTTGCAGATCGTACACGCGCAACTCATCCAGATGGCGGATGCCTTCGACGGCTGCTTCCGCACCGGCAATGGTCGTGTAGGTCGTCACGCGCGAGGCCAGGGCCGACGTGCGGATGGCCCGCGAATCGACGATGGCGCTGCGTTTTTCTTCCACGGTGTTGATCACCAGCACGATTTCATGGTTCTTGATCATGTCGACCACGTGCGGACGGCCTTCGATCACCTTGTTCACTGGCGTGACGGCGATGCCGGCAGCAGCGATCACGGCGGCGGTGCCCTTGGTGGCAACCACGGTGAAACCGGACTCGACCAGGTCACGCGCCACTTGCACGGCGCGCGGCTTGTCCGACGCTTTCACGCTGATGAAGACCTTGCCCGATTTTGGCAGGTTCACGCCGGCGCCCAGTTGCGATTTCACAAACGCTTCGCCGAACGTCAGGCCCACACCCATGACTTCGCCCGTCGATTTCATTTCAGGGCCGAGGATGGTGTCCACGCCCGGGAACTTGACGAACGGGAACACGGCTTCCTTGACGCTGAAGTATGGCGGCACGACTTCCTGCGTGATGCCTTGCGATGCCAGCGACTGGCCGACCATGCAACGTGCGGCGATCTTCGCCAGTTGCAGGCCCGTGGCTTTCGAGACGAAAGGCACGGTGCGCGAGGCGCGTGGATTGACTTCCAGCACGAAGACGACGTCTTTCAGCTGGCCGTCGATCTCCTGTTTCTGGATCGCGAACTGCACGTTCATCAGGCCGACCACGTTCAGGCCCTTGGCCATCAGCGCCGTCTGGCGTTTCAGTTCCTCAATGGTTTCCGGTGCCAGCGAGTATGGCGGCAAGGAGCAAGCCGAGTCGCCCGAGTGGACGCCAGCCTGTTCGATGTGTTCCATCACGCCGCCGATGAACGTCGTTTCGCCGTCGGAAATGCAATCGACGTCGCACTCGATGGCGTCGTTCAGGAAGCGGTCCAGCAACACGGGCGAATCGTGCGAAACCTTGACGGCTTCGCGCATGTAGCGCTCGAGGTCGCGCTGCTCGTGGACGATTTCCATGGCGCGGCCGCCCAGCACGTACGAAGGACGCACGACCAGCGGGTAGCCGATTTCCTGCGCCAGGGCCAGGGCGTCGGCTTCCGTGCGCGCCGTGCGGTTAGGCGGCTGGCGCAGTTCCAGCTTGTGCAGCATCTGCTGGAAACGCTCGCGGTCTTCGGCCGCATCGATCATGTCCGGCGAGGTGCCGATGATCGGCACGCCGTTCGCTTCCAGGTCCAGCGCCAGTTTCAGCGGGGTCTGGCCGCCGTACTGCACGATCACGCCCACCGGTTTTTCGATGGCGACGATTTCCAGCACGTCTTCCAGGGTCAGCGATTCGAAGTACAGACGGTCCGACGTATCGTAGTCGGTCGACACGGTTTCTGGGTTGCAGTTGACCATGATGGTTTCGTAGCCGTCTTCGCGCATGGCGAGGGCAGCGTGGACGCAGCAATAGTCAAACTCGATGCCCTGGCCGATACGGTTCGGACCACCGCCCAGCACCATGATCTTTTTCTTGTCGGTCGGATTCGATTCGCACTCTTCGTCGTACGTGGAATACATGTACGCCGTGTCGGTCGAGAATTCCGCCGCGCACGTGTCGACGCGCTTGTAGACGGGACGGATGTTCAGCGCATGGCGCTGCTGGCGCACGGCCGTGTCGGTCGTTTGCAGCAGGAAGCCCAGGCGGCGGTCCGAGAAGCCCTTCTGTTTCAGCTTGTACAGGGTGTTCTTGTCCAGGTTTTCCAGCTTCTGCGTGTCGAGCCACAGTTCCAGGTCGACGATTTCCTTGATCTGGATCAGGAACCATGGGTCGATCTTGGTCAGCTGGTGCACTTCTTCCAGGGTGAAGCCCTGGGCAAATGCGTCGCCCACGTACCAGATACGCTCAGGACCAGGCTCGCCCAGTTCTTCTTCGATCTTTTCGCGGTCCTTGGTTTTTTCGTTCATGCCATCCACGCCCACTTCCAGGCCGCGCAAGGCTTTCTGGAACGATTCCTGGAAGGTACGGCCGATGGCCATCACTTCGCCGACGGATTTCATCTGCGTCGTCAGGTGGTCGTCGGCGGTCGGGAATTTCTCGAACGTGAAACGGGGGATCTTCGTGACGACGTAATCGATCGACGGCTCGAACGAGGCTGGCGTGGCGCCGCCCGTGATTTCATTGCGCAGCTCGTCCAGGGTGAAACCCACGGCCAGCTTGGCGGCGATTTTTGCAATCGGGAAACCCGTCGCTTTCGAGGCCAGGGCCGACGAACGCGATACGCGCGGATTCATCTCGATGACGATCATGCGGCCATCGACAGGGTTGATCGAGAATTGCACGTTCGAACCACCGGTGTCGACGCCGATCTCGCGCAGCACTGCCAGCGAGGCATTGCGCATGATCTGGTATTCCTTGTCCGTCAAGGTTTGCGCAGGCGCCACCGTGATGGAGTCGCCCGTGTGCACGCCCATCGGATCGAGGTTTTCGATCGAGCAGATGATGATGCAGTTGTCCGCCTTGTCGCGCACCACTTCCATCTCGTACTCTTTCCAGCCCAGCAGCGATTCTTCGATCAGCAGCTCTTTTGTCGGCGATGCTTCCAGGCCGCGCTTGCAGATGGTTTCGAATTCTTCTTCGTTGTAGGCGATGCCGCCGCCGGAACCGCCCATGGTGAACGATGGACGGATGATGGTCGGGAAGCCCAGGGTGCGCTGCACGGCCCACGATTCTTCCATCGAGTGCGCCACGCCGGAGCGTGCCGAACCGAGGCCGATCTTGGTCATCGCGTCCTTGAACTTGGAACGGTCTTCCGCCTTGTCGATGGCTTCCGGCGACGCGCCGATCAGCTCGACGTTGTATTTTGCCAGCACGCCATTGTTGAACAGGTCCAGCGCGCAGTTCAGCGCCGTCTGGCCGCCCATCGTCGGCAGGATGGCGTCAGGACGCTCCTTGGCGATGATGCGTTCAACGACCGACCAGGTGATCGGTTCGATATAGGTCACGTCGGCCATTTCCGGATCCGTCATGATGGTCGCAGGATTGCTGTTGACCAGGATGACTTTGTAGCCCTCTTCGCGCAGGGCCTTGCACGCTTGCGCGCCGGAATAATCGAATTCGCAGGCCTGGCCGATCACGATCGGGCCAGCGCCAATAATCAGAATACTTTTGATATCTAAACGTTTAGGCATTTTTCTTTTTCTCCTCCGCAGCCATCAAGTTGATGAAGCGGTCAAACAGGTAAGCAACATCCATCGGGCCCGGCGACGCTTCAGGGTGGCCCTGGAAGCAGAAGGCCGGCTTGTCCGTGCGGGCAAAGCCCTGCAGGGAGCCGTCGAACAGCGATTCATGGGTCACGCGGCAATTCGCGGGCAAGGTTGCCGCGTCGACTGCGAAACCGTGGTTTTGCGAGGTAATCAAGACCTGTTTCGTTTCCAGATCCTGCACCGGGTGGTTGGCGCCGTGGTGGCCGAACTTCATCTTCAAGGTTTTCGCGCCGGAAGCGATCGCCATGATCTGGTGGCCCAGGCAGATGCCGAAGGTCGGGATGCCCTTCTCGATCAGCTCTTTCGTCGCGGCAATCGCGTAGTCGCACGGTTCCGGATCGCCGGGGCCGTTCGACAGGAAGATGCCGTCCGGGTTCAGCGCCAGGGCGTCGGCAGCCGTCGCTTGCGCGGGCAGCACGGTGACCTTGCAGCCGCGGGCCGTCAGCATGCGCAGGATGTTGCGCTTGACGCCGTAGTCGAAGGCGACCACGTGGTATTTCGCGTCCGCGTCGGCCAGCTGGCCGTAGCCTTCGCCCAGGGTCCATTCCGTTTCGCGGTACTCGTAGGCAGCCGGGGCCGACACGACCTTGGCCAGGTCCATGCCGGCCAGGCCGGGGAAGGAGCGGGCCAGTTCCAGCGCTTGCGCGGCGGATGGCTCGTTGCCTTGCGTGCCCACCAGGATGGCGCCGCCCTGCGCACCTTTTTCACGCAGGATGCGCGTGAGCTTGCGAGTATCGATGCCGGCGATGGCGACGATATTTTCAGCTTTCAGGTAGTCGGACAGGGAAAGGGTGGAACGGAAATTGGATGCCAGCAATGGCAGATCGCGGATGATGAGACCAGCGGCGTGTACCTTGGAAGATTCGACGTCTTCCGGATTGACGCCCGTATTGCCGATATGCGGATAGGTCAGGGTGACCATCTGGCGGCAATAGCTTGGGTCGGTAAGGATTTCCTGATACCCGGTCATGGAGGTGTTGAAAACAACCTCGCCCGTGGTATGACCGGCGGCACCGATCGAAAAACCTTTAAAGATCGTTCCATCAGCAAGCGCTAATATGGCTGGAACGGCAGGGCCAGAAAAAAATGGCGGCAAGGGCAACTCCTGATAAAGTTACCGTAGCTGCGCCACGTCAGACCGACCGCCTAGATACCCGAGCCAGATGCACTCAGGGTGTTTCAACGGTCATTTTGAATGAGGGGATGGGTAGTCGCTACGGTATATGTGTGATTGGCTAAACCTTTGAATTATAACCAAAAGGAAGCTTTTCCACAAGGAAGAAAATTCAGAAAGCGCGGCATTTTTTTGCGCAGCAGCATAAAATCTGCGCCCCATGAAAAAAGCCGCCCGGCTGGCGCGGGGCGGCTTGTTCATTCTTCTAAACTATGCAATTGCGGCTACTACTTAGGCCGTCAATGCGGCGATACCTGCTTTGGCGATTTGTGCATCTTCCGCCGACTTGACGCCCGAGACGCCGACAGCGCCCACGTAGTGGCCGTCGAACACGATGGGCACGCCGCCTTCGAGCAAGCCGTCGATTTCCGGCGCGCTCAGGAACGATACGCGGCCGCCGTTGATCATCTCTTCATAGATGCGCGATTCGCGGCGGCCCAGTGCGGCCGTCTTGGCTTTCGATGGGGCGATGTGCGACGAGATGGGCGCCACGCCATCCATGCGCTGCAGCCAAAGCAGGTGGCCGCCGTCGTCGACGATGGCGATCGTGACCGCCCAGTTATTCTTGACCGCTTCCGCTTCGGCGGCGGCAGCGATTTTCTTTACGTCGTCCAGGGTCAAAATCGGTTTCGATTGCATGGTGCATCCTTGTTATGTTGAATCAAAATTGTATACGAAATGCGGGGCCAGAATAATGGCTTACTGCTCGCGCTTGGCTTTCAGCTTTTGCTTGAGCTGCGCCATGACAGCAAACGTCGCCTGCTCGCCCGCCAGGATCGCCTGGTTGCGGCTGTTGAAATCGTTGCCCTTCATGGTGCCCAGGCTGGGCTGGATCACCACGTCCGCATCCTTGAGCTCGAACTGGTTGATGCGCTGACCCATGATGGCGAACGTCTGCATGATCACTTCCATCGAGCTGATGGCTTTTTGCGTATCCGTTTGCGACGAGATATTCACGGCAATGATGAAATCGGCGCCCATGTCGCGCGCAAAGCGCACGGGCACGGGAGCGACGAGGCCGCCATCGACATAGGTGTGGCCGGCAATCGTCACGGGCTGGAACACGCCGGGCACGGCCGACGAGGCGCGCACGGCCATGCCGGTATTACCACGCTGGAACAGGATGGGCTGGCCATTTTTGAGGTCGGTCGCCACCACGCCAAACGGAATTTTCAGTTTTTCCAGCGGCACGCCGCCCACGGCCTTGTTCACATAGCTTTGCAGCGCCTCGCCCTTGAGCACGCCGGACGACTTGCCGAACAGGGGCAAGGCCCAGTCCGAAATGGCCGCTTCATCCATGTCGAACGCCATCTTTTGCAGGGCGAAGCCGGAATTGCCGGCCGCATACAAGGCACCCACCACGCTGCCCGCGCTGGTGCCCGTGACGATGTCCGCGTTGATGCCCTGCGATTCGAGCGCCTTGATCACGCCGATATGCGCGAAACCGCGCGCCGCGCCGCCACCGAGCGCCAGGCCGATCTTGATCTTGCGCGGCGGCACGACGATGGGTTCGGGGGGCGTCAAAACTTGTACCGGTTTCGGGGCAGGAGTATCGCAGCCGGCCAGCGCGAAGGCGGCCAGGGCAAGCAGGGTCAGGCGTTTAGGGAACATGGTGGAGAATGAGAACCGCACGCGGCAGTGGCAACAAAGGAGAGCCGATTGTAGCGCAAGCGGGCACGCCCGCACTGAAGGCTGTCTTAAATGTTTATAAATGACAAGATTTCAAATCGTGCGCGCCACCGCGGCTGCTAGACTGGCGCCTCGCTTGCCGCCTCCATCAAGATTGTTTTTTAATATAATTTATTGCACGCGCCAGCCTGGCGCCGCAGCCTACCTGTATTGATCGGCTTATGAAAACAGACCCGTTCCGTCTCATCGCGCCCCCGAACGTGCTCCTTGCCGCCCTGCTCGCTGCGGCCTGCGCCACTACCTTTGCGGCGACGCAGACGCCCGATAGTATCGCGGCGAAGATGGCGGGCGTTAGCTGTACGGGAGACCTGCAGATTCCCAATGACCAGGAAAAGCACACGATAGAGCTCAGCTTTGACGCCCCCGACCAGCACGGGGCGCAAGGCACCATCCTCATTGACGGGCGCGGCAAGGCGAGCAACTTCTACGACTGCCGGCAAAGCGGCGCCAGCCTCGCCTGCTCGTATGACGCGGGGCCGGCCAGCGGCCCGCTGACCATGCGCTTTACGGGCAAATTGAAAGAGGTAAAGGGCGAGATCGATTCCCCGTTTGAAAACAGCGCCACCATGCACTTTTCCGCGCGCTGCCAAAAATCGGCGCAATAACAGCCAGCGCGCCAGTTCGTGCCGCATCGATGTTCGGAAAACCTGGACTTCCGGCAGCGGCGCCATGCTCCGGGCATGCACTGGCAAGCGACCAACAGACAACATCTCTCAATCCCGAATCACTGAACATGTCCGACAACTATCAATTTTCCGACAGCCGCGCCCTGAGCGAGCCATTTGCGCAACAGTTATCGCAGCAACCGCCCGACGGCGCCCTCGCCTGGCTGACGGCCGTGCTGGCCACGCAGGCGCCCGCACGGCGTTCATCGAACGCCATCTTGCTGGCCTACACGGGCAATCCGGCCGCCATGGACTGGATCGACACCCATGTCGGCTCGCCCGTGGCGGGACAATGGGGCGTGGCGGCAGCGCTGCTGGATACGCCGTGGCCCCGCATCGCCGGCTGGCTGCAGCGCGGCGGCGCGCACCGGCTGATGGCGCTCGACACCCTGCTCGCCTACCGCAAGCCGGCCGTCAACATGTCGCCGCTGGAACAGATCGCCGCCCCCGTGCTGCCGCAGGCGCCCGCGCGCGCCGAGCTGGACACGGCGCTGGCCGCCTGCCTGGCAGAGTCTGCCACGCCGCGCATCCAGACGGCCGTGAACGCCATTGCAAAACACGGGGACGAGATCCTGCGCGGCGGCCCGCGCGGCGTGGCCGTGGCCGACTTGCCGCGCCTGTATCTGGACCCGGCGCCGTTCAAGGATGCGCCCGCCATTCTGCAGCAGCACGAAACGGTGGCCGCCGGCATGCGGCAAAACCTGCAGAACTTGCTCAAGGGAATACTGTGAGCAGGCAAGCCCTTGTGACAATCGACGTGCGCGATATCGATTCGCCGCGCCAGCTGCATGCGGCCCTGGCCGCCGCGCTGGGTTTCCCTGCGTTCTACGGCATGAACTGGGATGCCTGCTGGGATGCCATCACGGGCCTGGTGGACATGCCGCAACAGCTGGAACTGGCCGGCTGGCAAGGGCTGGAAGACCGGCTGCCCCGCGACGCGGCCATCCTGCGGCGCATCCTGGCGCGCATGGCGCAGGAAATGCCGGACCTGGCCGCGCAAGTGCATTACGCTTGACGCAAGGTGACGCCAGGAAACGCTTGACAGCCCGCCCCAACCTCCCTTACATTAAGTGCATGTCCTCCTTCAAACATTCCTCCACTTCCTTGCTGTCGCTATCGCGACTACTACTAGCACGCGCATAAGTTTGCCGCTTTGCTTCGCCTGGCCACACGCCGGCGTGTTTCAAAAACCCTGGAAGGTTTGATGATGTTTGCACCATCCCCCGCTACACCCGCAATTTCCGACGCGACCGCCCCCGCTGGCGCCGTTGCCGTGCTTTGCCTGCTACAACTACCGATCGCTTGCCTGGCCTAGTGTTGCGTGGCCGCCCGGCAAGCTTGCGCCACAACCATTGATTTCCCCCTATCTTCAGGAGTACCCGATCATGATGTTGCAAAACCCAGCTTCCAAATACCGCGCCTTTCCTCCAGTCAAATTGACCGACCGTCAATGGCCGAACCAGATCATCAGCAAACCGCCCATCTGGATGAGCACCGACTTGCGCGACGGCAACCAGTCCTTGATCGAGCCGATGAGCGCGGAAAAGAAGCTGCGGTTCTTCGACATGCTGATCGCCATCGGCCTGAAGGAAATCGAAGTGGGTTTCCCATCGGCATCGCAGACGGATTTCGACTTCGTGCGCAAGCTCGTCGATGAAGGCCGCATCCCGGACGACGTCACCATCATCGTGCTGACCCAGTCGCGCGAAGAGCTGATCCGCCGCACGGTGGAATCCGTCGTGGGCGCCAAGCGCGCCATCGTCCACCTGTACAACTCGGTGGCGCCCGTGTTCCGCAAGGTCGTGTTCGGCATGTCGCGCGAAGAAATCACGAATATCGCCACCACCGGCACCACCCTGGTAAAGCAATTGGTGGCGCAGCATCCGGAAACGGAATGGGGTTTCGAATACACGCCGGAGTCGTTCTCCACCACGGAACTCGATTTCTCCAAGCATATCTGCGACGCCGTCAGCGCCATCTGGAAGCCGACGCCGGCCAACAAGATGATCATCAACTTGCCGTCGACCGTGGAATGCAGCACGCCCAATGTGTATGCGGACCAGATCGAATGGATGTCGCGCAAGCTGGCGCGCCGCGATTCCATCATCATCAGCGTGCACCCGCACAACGACCGCGGCACGGCCGTCGCGTCGGCCGAACTGGCCGTGATGGCGGGCGCCGACCGCGTGGAAGGCTGCTTGTTCGGCAATGGCGAGCGCACGGGCAACGTCGACCTGGTGACCCTGGCGATGAATCTGTACACGCAAGGCGTGCACCCGGGCCTGGATTTCTCCGACATCGATACCGTGCGCAAGTGCGTGGAAGAGTGCAACCAGCTGCCCGTCCACCCGCGCCACCCGTATGCGGGCGACCTGGTCTTCACGGCGTTTTCCGGCTCGCACCAGGATGCGATCAAAAAAGGTTTCGCCAAACAGGAAGCTGGCGCCATCTGGGAAGTGCCGTACTTGCCCATCGACCCGGCCGACCTGGGCCGCAGCTACGACGCCGTGATCCGCGTCAACAGCCAGTCCGGCAAGGGCGGCATGGCGTATCTGCTGGAACAGGAATACGGCCTGGTCTTGCCGCGCCGCCTGCAGATCGAATTCTCGCGCGCCGTGCAAGCCGTGGCCGACGCCACGGGCCGCGAAATCGCCGCGCAGGATATCCACGACATCTTCCAGCGCGAATACCTGGAGCAGACGGCGCCGTACGCCTACGCGTCGCACCGCATGGTGGAAGACACGAGCAGCGATGAGTCCGTGCAGATCGACATCAGCCTGTCGCACCGCCAGACGCCGCTGGCCCTGCAAGGCGGCGGCAACGGCCCCATCGATGCCTTCGTCAATGCGCTGGGCCTGGACATCAAGCTGATGGATTACCATGAGCATTCGATCGGCTCCGGCGCCAACGCGCAAGCGGCTTGCTACGTGGAATTGCGCCTCGATAACGGCCCTACCCTGTTCGGCGCCGCCATCGACAGCAATATCGTCACCGCCTCGTTCAAGGCCGTGCTGTCGGCCGTGAACCGCCGCATCGGGCAAACGGAAGCGGAAAAAACAACAGCAGCCGACGTGGCTGCCAGCGCCGCCTAAGCAATTCCGGCGCGCTCCATAGGGAGAAAAAGCGGTACGGCTTGATCGCCGTGCCGCTTTTTCATTTCTATAGGGCAATTAGTAGTGTAAATCAGGTATTGCCGACCGTATAATCGTTTCATAACAAGACCACCGGAGACAGATCATTAGCTACCGAGGGAATCACCATGAAATTGACGGATATGAAGATAGGCGCGCGCCTGGGCGCCGGTTTTGGCGTAGTGCTGCTGCTGATGGCAGTGCTGGTGGGCACGGGACTGCTGCGCCTGGACAAGATCGGCGCGCTCAGCGAAGCCATCATCGAGCGCGACTGGGCCAAGGCTGACGCCATTGCCACCATCCGCAGCACCACGCGGTCGAACGCGGCGCTGGTGCTGGAACTGTTTATCCATGAAGATCCCGCCCGCGCCAGCGCCATCCACGGCGAAATCGATGCCAACAAGGCCACCATCAGCGATGCGCTGGCCATCCTCGACCGCCTGATCGTCCTGCCTGAAGGCAAGGAACTGCTGGCCACCCTGAAGCAGCAGCGCAAGGCCTACGTCGTGTCGTTCAGCCAGGCCGACAAGCTGCTGGTGGCGGGACAGCGGGCGGAAGCGGCCGTGCACGTGCGCGACGACACCTTGCCTGCCCTGAATCAACTGCAAAAAACCGTGAACCACCTGAACGAAGTGCAGCGGGGCGTGGTCGTGCATGGCGGCCAGCAAATCCAGCAGAATATTTCAGCGGCAAATGTGCTGATGGCCAGCCTGGGCACGGCTGCCCTGCTGCTGGGCGTGCTCTTTGCCTGGTGGGTCACGCGCTCGATCACCACGCCGATCGCGTACGCCTTGCGCGTGGCGCAAGCCGTGGCCGGAGGCGACCTGAGCAGTAAAATCGTGGCCGAAGGCAAAGATGAAACGGGCCAGCTGCTGCAAGCCCTGTGCGACATGAATACCAACCTGGCCACCCTGGTGGGGCAAGTGCGCAACGGCACGGGCACGATAGCCGTGGCGTCGAGCCAGATCGCCAGCGGCAATGCCGACCTGTCGGCCCGCACGGAAGCGCAGGCCAGCGCGCTGGAAGAGACGGCCTCGTCGATGATCGAACTGACGGGCACCGTGCGCAGCAACAGCGACAATGCGCGCCAGGCCGACAGCCTGGCCCGTTCCGCATCGGCCATCGCCCAGCGCGGCGGCACGGCCATGACGGAAGTGATCGGCACCATGGACGCCATCAATGCATCGTCGCGCAAGATCGTCGACATCATCGCCGTCATCGACGGCATCGCCTTCCAGACGAATATCCTGGCCTTGAACGCGGCCGTGGAAGCGGCCAGGGCCGGCGAACAGGGACGGGGCTTTGCCGTCGTGGCGTCCGAAGTGCGCAACCTGGCGCAACGCTCGGCCGCCGCCGCCAAGGAAATCAAGGAACTCATCGCCGACTCCGTCAGCAGCGTCGGCCAGGGTGCGCAGCTGGTCAGCCAGGCCGGCGCCACGATGGAAGAAGTGGTGGCCAGCGTGGGCCGGGTCAGCGCCATCGTCGGTGAAATCAGCGTGGCCAACCACGAACAGAGCGAAGGCATCGAGCAGATCAATGCCGCCATCATGCAGATGGACCAGACGACGCAGCAAAACGCGGCCCTCGTCGAGGAAGCGGCCGCGGCCGCAGCAGCCATGCATGAACAGGCGGGCGAACTGGAAACCCTCGTCAGCCAGTTCAAGCTGGAACGGCAGGATGGCGACAATGCCAAGGCGCCGCCCCGTCCTGACTCTCCCTCCGTACCGCGCTTGCACTAAGAACACCTATCAAAACCTGCTGCGCGTCGCGATTTGCGGCCTCCGATGCTCACTGTGCATCCGCACAGCTCCGCGTCTCGGGCCAACGGGGGCGCCGAGCCGCACATCCGCTCGCTACGGTTTTGTTAGGTGTTGCAAGTGGCTTATTCCACCTGGCGCGCCAGGCGGATGCCGGAAAATTGCCAGCGCGCGCCGGCCGGGAAGAAATTGCGGTAGCTGGCGCGCGCATGGCCGGCCGGCGTGGCGCACGATGAGCCGCGCAGCACATACTGGTTCAGCATGAACTTGCCGTTGTATTCGCCCAGCGCGCCCGGCGCCGTGCGGTAGCCGGGATACGGCGCATAGCTGCTGCTCGTCCATTGCCAGCAGTGGCCGAACATTTGCCGCAGTCCCGCATCCGGCAAGGCGGCGGCCGGGTGCAACTGCCCCACTTCCATTCCCGCGCCTTGCGCCGCCACTTCCCACTCCGCTTCCGTTGGCAGGCGCGCGCCGGCCCAGTGCGCATAGGCGTCCGCCTCGAACAGCGACAGATGGGTGGCCGGCAAGCTCGCATCGAGCGGACGCAAGCCATATAAGGTGAATTCCTGCCAGTTGCCGTCAGCGTCGCGCTGCCAGTACAGCGGGCATGCCAGCTGCTGGCTGCGCACCCAGTCCCAGCCTTCCGCCAGCCACAGGTGGGCCGTGCGGTAGCCGCCCGCCTCGATGAAGGCCAGGTATTCGCCATTCGTCACGAGCGCGGTGGCCAGCTCGAACGGCGCCACGTATTGGGGATGGCGCGGCAATTCGTTGTCGAAGCAAAAGCCGTCGCCCGCATGGCCGATCTGCGCCAGGCCGCCGTCGAAGGCGAGCCAGGCCGTGGGCGGCGCGTGGCGCGGCGCTGGTGCAGGGGCACTGTCCAGCGCACTGTCCAAATAAGCGGGAAACAGCGCGCTCTGCGCCAGCAGGTGCTTGACGTCCGTCAACAGCAACTCCTGGTGCTGCTGCTCGTGTTCCAGGCCCAGCGCCAGCAGCATGGTCAGCCGTTCGCGTTCGGGGCGCGCCAGTTCGCTGGCCAGCAGGCGGCCGATGCGCGCATCGACATCGATGCGGTAGGCGCGCACCTGCGCCATGCCGGGACGCGTCAGCAAGCCCCGCTGGGCGCGCGGGTGCTTCTCGCCCACGCCGTTGTAATACGAATTGAACAGCACGCGGAAGGCCGGATGAAAGGGCGCGAACGCCGCTTCCATGCTTTCCAGAATAAACGTTTCAAAAAACCAGGTGGTATGCGCGAGGTGCCATTTCACGGGACTGGCGTCCGGCATCGACTGGGCGCCGCAATCCTCGTCGGACAGGGGTTCGGCCAGCCGCAGCGAGTGCCGGCGCACCTTGTTGTAATGATCGATCAGCATGATAGTCTTTTATAGTTTTATGTTGGCATCTTGAATGCCGGACAAAACCGTAGCGAGCGGCAGTGATTTGTGGCCAAGAAGCGCAACCGCCCTGTAGTACGGGGGCGCCTAGCCGGTGAACATCGCAGGCCGCAAAGCGCCACGCGCAGTAGCTTTGCTCAGGCGTTGTCAATCCCTGATGACGCGCGCGTAGATCACGGCAAACCACTGCTGCGGGTCCGTCCAGACTTGCACGGTGGAAAACCCCGCCTGTTCCAGCAAGCCGACGAACGTTGCGCGCGTGTATTTGTAGCTGTCTTCCGTATGGATGCGTTCGCCTTTCGCGAAACGCCGCTGGCCCCCTTTCCAATGGACGACTTGTTCGCTGCGCGCTTCCAGGTGCATTTCCACGCGGCTGTCGTCGGCATTGAAAAAGCCGTGGTGCTGCCAGGCGCGCACGTCGAAGTCGGCGCCGATCAACCCGTTCACGTGGCGCAGCATGTTCAGGTTGAAGGCGGCCGTGACGCCCAGCGCATCGTCATAGGCCGCGTCGAGGATGGCGTCGTCCTTGATCAGGTCGACGCCGATCAGCAGGCCGCCGTCGCCATCCGCATTCGCGCGCAGGCGGCGCAGGAAGGCGGTCGCTTGCTCAGGAGCAAAATTGCCGATCGATGAGCCGGGATAGAAGAACAACCGCCGCGCCTCGCGCACGCTGTCGGGCAAGTCCAGGCGGCTGGAGAAATCCAGGCCCAGGCCCGTCATCTCGATGTGCGGAAAGCGCTGCTGCAAGCGGCCCAGCGATTCACTGAGGAAATCATAGGAAATATCCACGGCCACATACTGGGCCGGGTGCAGCAGCGGGAACAGGCTGGCGGCCTTGGCGCAATTGCCCGCGCCCAGGTCGATCAGGGTGCTGCCCGGTCCCACCGCGTGGGCGATCTCGGCGCCGTGGCGGGCAAAGATGGCCGCTTCCGTGCGCGTCGGATAGTACTCGGGCAAGGCGCAGATGGCTTCGAACAGCTTCGAGCCCAGCGCATCGTACAGGTACTTGGGCGAGGTCCACGCAGCGCGCGCCAGCAGCCCGCTGCTGATCTCGGCTATCGTGGCAGGAGTGGCGCTGGCCGCTCCGGCGTTGCTGACAGGATACAAATCGGACGGGTGCTGGGCAAGTGGCATGGTCATGGGCTGGCGTCGTCTCTCTGGGTTCGCGAAGGGCTTGCTGGGCCGGCAGCCGGCTCTCCTTCCCTGCTGCAGACCGTGCTGCAGGCCGTGGCGGACGCCGTTGCCGATGACTTTTTCTCATCATAGCGGAATCCGCGCAAGCCAGCCGTGCGGCAGGTAACTTAAGGTCAAACATGCGGCGCACACGCAAAATTGGTATTGCCAAGCAAAAATGATAAGCCTGTCGTATACTACACATTGCCGGCCAAACAATCCGCGCCCCTTTGCAGTTCCCAGGCCCCCCTCTCCCCCGCGTGCCTCCCTTTACGATAGCCGTTAACACCATGCTCGAATTGCGCCATCTGTCGAAGTCCTATGCCAATGCCCGGCCCGTCCTGGCGAATATTTCCTGCCGCTTCAAGGCGGGGGAATTCATCGCCATCATGGGCGACTCGGGCGTCGGCAAGTCGACCTTGCTGAACCTGATCGCCGGCCTCGATACGCCCGATGCGGGCGCCGAAGCGCACCCTATCCTGGTGGACGGCATTGCCATGTCCAGCCTCGATGACGCCGCCGCCACCCGGCTGCGTCGCGCCCGCATGGGCTTTATCTTCCAGGCCTTCCACGTCTTGCCGCACCTGACCCTGCTGCAGAACGTGGCCCTGCCGCTGCTGCTTAACGGACTGCCCCAGGAGCGTGCCGCCAGCATGCTCGAGGCCGTCGGACTGGGCGGACGCGGCGACGACTTTCCCCAGCAATTGTCGGGTGGCGAAATGCAGCGCGTGGCGATCGCCCGCGCGCTCGTGCACAAGCCGGCGCTGGTGCTGGCCGACGAGCCCACCGGCAACCTCGATCCCGACACGGCGCACAGCATCCTGCAATTGCTGCGCGCCGAGATCAAGGCCAACGGCAGTTGCGCGATCATGGTCACGCATTCGCTGGCCGCCGCCGAAATGGCGGACAGAACCATGATATTGACCAAAAGCGGACTACAAAATACAACAATCGTCAACCAAATTGATCAAACAATCAGTTAATTTAACTGACCATCTGTCACAAGTTTTGTTATCGTAGTATTATTGAAAACACTTGCCTGGTTATCAATGTTTTAACGCGAATGTTGTACTACGTCACCCAGACAGCCGTACTGCGATGACGAACTATAGCCGGGACCGCATCAAAGTGGTCTCGTCCCTTGCATAACCTAAAGGAGGAGTAAATGAACGTTCGGCAAAAGAAGCTGGAAATGATTGAAGCGATGAACCGGGCGCGTGCGCTCGAACCATCGAGTTTTGTGCCCAACAAGCTGCTCGATACCCTGATCGAGAAGATGAACCTGAAAAATGATGCGGAACTGTGTCGTGTCCTCGAAGTCCAGCCCCCCATCATCAGCAAGATTCGTCACGGCAAACTGTCGGTCGGTGCAACGATTTTATTGCGCATGCATGAAAAATCGGACATCACCATCCGCGAACTGAAGGAACTATCGGCCACTCCCGTCCATTGATACACACGCTGTTGTAATGCCATGCCAGGCACCCAGGTCCCCGGCGCCATGAACTTTTGCCATGAAATTCGCGTAGTTCGCTCACCGCACAACATCCGAGCACGATAGCGAAGAGACCCAGCCCAAACCATGCTGACCGTTTCTCTGCCCTCCCGCTCCAGCTCTCCCCTCCCCGCTTTCGCTCCGCATTGCCCCGCCAGCCAGCATTTCCACTCAAACTTGATCTGACACAACACGCATCACCGCCGCAGGTATCAAGGTCTGTTTTTGACCAGTGATCTCAACCGCATGTCCAGCGATCCTCCTGTGCCGCCCGTGCTGCGCCTGACGCTCACGCGCGATCCCCTCGCCGGCGCCGGCGACTGTCCCGCCGCGCCCGGCTGGCTCAGCGAGACGCATGTGCTGTCCGGCGCACGCGGCATCGGCAGCAGCCGCGTCAACCTCGATATCGGCCCGGCCGACGTGGTGCAACTGCTGCTGTGCGATGGCAATTCACTGCTGGCAGGCAGCCTGGACCTGCCACGCTACCTGGGTTCCCCCGCGCCGGCACGCGACGGCGCGCCCGCCAGCATCGAAGTGGGACTGGCCTTGCGCCCGCAGGCGGCGCGCCAGCCGCCCGGCGCCAGCCGCGACGGCCTGGGCGCCTGGATGCTGCGGGCCGTGCGCGTGTACCGTTGCGGGGCCGCCGCCATGACGGCGCTGGCGGCGGCGGGCGCCTTCCAGGACCGCCAGCTGGAACAGCGCCTGGGACTGTACCGCTGCGGCATCGAGGCGGGCAGCATGACGGCCGTCGCCAGCCTGCCCGCCGGGCCGGAACCCGTGCTGCTGCTGCTGCACGGCACGGCGTCGTCGACCCCGCGCAGCTTCGGCGGCCTGTGGCGCAACGGCCTGGCGCCGCGGCTGGCGGCGCAGTACGGCAACCGCATCTACGGCTACGAGCACCGCAGCCTCAGCGAAAGCCCCATCCAGAATGCGCTGGCCCTCGTGCGCCAGCTGCCGCACGGCGCCGTGCTGCACCTGCTGGCCCATTCGCGCGGCGGCCTGGTGGGAGAATTGCTGGCCCGGGCGCAGCGCATCGACAGCCGCGGCGCCGTCGACCTGGCTGGCGACGGCCTGGAGCGGCTGAGCGAAAACACGGTGGGCGGCGAAGCGTTCAACGGCCACGATATCGACCACTTCACGGCGCAGGCGCGGCTGGGCGGGCGCAGCGGCCACGACGAGGATGCGGCGCGCCTGCGCGAACTGGGCGTGGAGCTGAAGAAGCGCGCCATCCGCATCGCCCGCTTCGTGCGCGTGGCCTGCCCCGCGCGCGGCACCACCTTGATGACGGGCCGCCTCGACCGCTGGGCCAGCGTGATGTTCAACCTGCTGCCGCAGGGCGACGTTCCCGATGGCGGCGTGGCCTTCCTGCTGGCCGTGGTGCAGCAGCGCTGCGACGCGCGCATCCTGCCGGGCCTGGAAGCGATGATGCCCGACTCGCCGCTGGTGGCGCTGCTCAACGCGCCCGACGTGCGCGTGGCCAGCCCCCTGCACGTGCTGGCCGGCGCCTGCACCGGCGAAGGCTTGCTGGGCTGGCTGGGCGACTGCCTCGACGACCAGCTCTACGGGGGACAGAACGACCTGGTGGTCAATTGCGCCTCGATGGCGGGCGGCGCCACGCGCAGCACGCCCGTGCGCCAGCTGCTGCTGCGCGGGCCGCAGGCGCACCACCTGAACTACTTCGAGCGCGCGCCCTCCAGCCTGGCCGCCGTGCAGGCGCTGACGGGCGACGAAACGGCTTACCAGCCGCTGCCCGGCATCGAGCACGGCCCCCTGGCACGGGGCGGCGAAGTGCCGAAACGGCGCGCGCACGCGCCCATCGTGCTGCTGCTGCCCGACATCATGGGCAGCCACCTGCAAGTGGGCAGCAACCGCATCTGGTTCGACCCCGTCAACCTCGTCGAAGGGCGCATCGAACGCCTGGCCGTGGGCCAGCCGCACATCGTCAGCGCCGGCTGGATCGAATCGTGCTACGAACCGTTTGCCCGCTTTCTCGCGCAAAGCCAGGAAGTGCGGCCGTTCACCTACGACTGGCGCTTGTCGCTGCAGCATTCCGCCAGCGCCTTCCTGCCTGTGCTCGACGACGCCATACGCGACGCCGAGCAGCGCGGGCAGCCGCTGCGCATCGTCGCGCACGGCATGGGCGGGCTGGTGGCGCGCCTGGCCCTGAAAGACCGCTGGCAACGCTTTGGCGCCCTGCCCGGCAGCCGCTTGCTGCAGGTGGGCAGCGCCAACCGGGGCACGCAGGCGATGGTGCAAGTGCTGCTGGGGCGCGACCGGCTGGTGCAAATGCTGGCGTGCTGGATAGGCTGGAAGCACACGCGGCGCCAGTTTCTCGGCTTCGTGCGCGCCTTTCCCGGCGTGCTGGACATGCTGCCACAACCGCAGGCCGGCGCCGGCATCGATTACTTCGACCCCGATGCCTGGGCGCAGCTGGCTGCCGGCGACGCGCAGGCGGACCTGCCCGGCGGCTGGCAGGCGCCCGAAGCGCAGGCGCTGGCCGCGGCGCGCGCCACCGTGGCCCTGCTGGAAGCGGCCCCGCTCGACGCCCGCCATTGCAGCTACCTGGCCGGCTGCGCCGACACGCCGGTGGCGCTGCGCCTGCGCGGCGGCAGCATCGAGACGGCATGGTCGCCGGACGGCGATGGCCGCACGGCCTGGCAAGGCGCCGTGCCGGCCGGCGTGGAAGCCTGCTACCTGCCCGTGGCGCATGGCGACCTGCTGCTGCAAAAGGACTACTACCCGGCCATCGCGCAACTGCTCGACAGCGGCCAGGGCGCGGGCCTGTCCCGGCGCCCGCCGCACGCGCCCGGCGGCATTCCGCCCCGCTTCCGTCCGTATGCGCCCGATGCGCAGCCGCTGTACCCGCAGCCGCAGGAACTGCTCGACGCCGCGATCGGCGCCGCCGGCCCCGCCAGCGCGCCCGAGATCTGCGCGCCGCAACTGAGCCTGTCCATCATCCACGGCAGCATGGCGTCGGCCGACGCACCCGTCATGAGCGGCTGCTATGCGTATGAATCGCTGCGCGGCAGCATGAGCTTTCTGGACCGCCTGCTGGCGGGCAAGCTGCAGGAAATCCACGCGCTGGGACGCTTTCCCCAGCGCCCCGACGCGGCCCTGGTAGTACTGCAGCCCGATGCGGCGCGCCGGCCCGGCGGCGCCATCGTCATCGGCCTGGGCGCGCTGGGAGAACTGACGCCGGGCGAACTGGCGCGCGCGTTTGCCGGCGGCCTGCTCGAATATGCGTGCGTCTGCCTGCAGGTGCGCGCCGCCGGCCACGTGCCTGCGCCGCCGACGGGCGAACACGGCTTGCGCGTGGCCAGCCTGCTGTCCGGCTCCGGCTATGGCGGCTTGAGCATCGCCCTGTGCGCGCGCGCCCTGATCGACGGCGCGCGCAGCGCCAACCGGCGCCTGGAAGACGCGGGCATGGCTTGCCGCATCGGCCATATCGCTATCTACGAACAGTCCGAGGCGCGCGCCATCGCCGCCGCCGTGGCCATCGAACAGATCATGGCCGAGGCGCGCTATCAGGGCAGCTTCACGTTCGAGCAGCGCATCCGCCACAGCCCGGGCGGCTACCGGCGCATCCTGCCCAGCCTGAGCGGCGACAATGGCTGGCGCCGCGTGCAGATCGTCGCTGCGGATCTCTCGGGCGCCCTGCGCTTCACCGTGCTGACGGACCGCGCCCACAACAGCGTCGACGAGGAGCCGAACCAGCGGCAAGCCGTCGATGGCCTGATCATGGATGCCACCGACAACACCACCGACCAGCCGGGCCTGTCGCGCGCCCTGTATGAGCTGATGCTGCCCAATGGCCTGAAGGCGGCCATCCCCGAGATGCGCGGCCTGATCCTGGCCGTCGACCAGAGCGCCGCCATCTATCCGTGGGAATTGATGCGCGACGAGGCGGGCAGCGAGGAAAGCCCCCTGTCGACGCGCATCGGCATGGTGCGCCAGCTGGCCAGCCTGCGCGAGCAGCCGCCCGCCGTCAGCCCGCCCAGCAACAGCGTGCTGGTGATCGGCGACACCGATTCCGGCCTGCCCGAGCTGCCCGCCGCGCAGGCCGAAGCGCAGGACGTGGCGCGCATGTTCGGCGCCTATGGCTACCAGGTGCGCGAGCTGCTGCGCCCGCAGGCGCAGCGGGTGCTGGTGCACCTGTTCGACGAGCGCTATTTCGCCATCCACCTGGCCGGCCACGGCGAAGTGGCGGGCCCCGGCATCGCCCATACGGGCCTGGTGCTGGGACCGAAGACGCGGCTGACGGCGGCGCAGGTGGGCAAGCTCAAACGCGTGCCGCAATTCGTCTTCATCAATTGCTGCCACCTGGGCGACATGCGCCCGGACGCCATCGCGCCGTGGTCGAAACTGGCTGCCAGCCTGGCCACGGCCTTCATTGAAATGGGCTCGCAGGCGGTGATCGCGGCCGGCTGGCGCATCGACGACCAGGCGGCCAGCATCTTCGCGCACAGCTTCTATCACGCCATGCTGAGCGGCGAATACTTCGGCGACGCCGTGCGCCTGGCGCGCGAGGCGGCCTATCTGCAGTTTCCCGCCTCGAACACCTGGGGCGCCTACCAGGCGTATGGCGACGACCGCTACCGCTTTCCGAACACGCAGAGCCGGCCCTGGCAGGCGCCCGACTACCACTACCACGGCCACCTGCTGGCCGACCTGGAAACCCTGCATGCGCGCCTGGCGGGCGCCGATGCGGCGCGCCGCGCGGCCATCGAGGAAAAGCTGGGCAGCATCGAGGAAGCCGTGCGCGCGCGCTTCTTCGGCTGCGCCGATATCCGCGAAAACATGGCCGCCACGCGGGCCGGCCTCGGTGGCCTGGACAACACGCTGCGCGCCATCGAACACTACAGGGCGGCGCACAGCGCGGCCGACGGCAAGGTGGGCTTGCGCGCGCTGGCGCACTGGGCGGAACTGGAAATACGCCAGGGCGCGGCCCTGTGCGGCATCGATGCGGGCGCCGGCATCGACGTGCCGGCCGTGCCCGACCCGGTACAGGGACGGCAGCTGCTGCACGATGGACGCCGGCACATCGACCTGCTGGTGGCGCTGTCGCCCACGGCGCAGCGCCTGGCCCTGCTGGGACGCTACTGGGCCCTGCAGGCACGCCTGGCCTGCACGGGGGGCGGCTCCGGCACGCCGGCCCTGCGCGCCATGACGGAAGCCTGCCTGGCTGCGCTGGAAGAAGCGCGGCTGCGCAGCGGCGTGGCCGACTGCGACCTCATTTTCCAGGCGCTGGCGGGCGCCCTGCTGCTGAAAGCCCATGGCGACAGCGGCGCCTGGCGCGCGCTCGATGCGCAACTGGGCGAGCTGCTGCACGACGCCATTGCGTATGCGCGCCAGCGCCACGCGGACGAACACCGCGCCATCGACGCGGGCGCCCCCGTGCGCGCCGCCCTGCTGGCGGCCCTGTGGCAGGTGCCGGACGGCCAGCCCTTCGACGCGTCCGCGCGCGCCGCCTTCCTGGCGCTGTACCACGACGCCGTGCGGCGCCACGGCAGCATCGGCGAACCCGAAGCGATCACCGTGCCCCTGCGCTTCCTGCTTGAACTGCTGCCGCCCGACGGCGCGGAAACCGGCTTGCGCAGCGCCGTGCAGGCGCTGGCCAGCCAGCTGCAGGCCTCACTGCCCGGCATTCACCTGGGCAGCCTTAGCCAGGCACCACTCCGTAGTGGCGCGCATAGCGCTCGTCCAGATTCGCCAGCGGCATCATCATGAACATGTCGGCGCTTTCGAAATCGGGGTCCCAGGCCGGTTCGCCGCAAATCCAGGCGCCCGAACGCAGATAGCCCTTGATCAGCGGCGGCACTTGCGGCTTGTGCGCCGCTTCCACCTTGTGGATGGGGAAAGGCAGGTGCGGCGTGACGCGGTATTCGGCGGGCGCCATGTGCTTTTCGGCCAGCGCCTGGTACACGGCGACGGCATTGTGGCCCCCATCGGCCAGGCTGATGCTGGCGCAGCCCACCAGATAGTCGCAGCGCTCGCGGCGCATGTATTCGGCCAGGCCGGACCACAGCAGCATGATCACGCTGCCGCCCCGGTATTTCGGGTGGATGCAGGCGCGGCCCGCTTCGACCATGCGTCCGCGCAGATTCTTCAGGCGGCTCAGGTCGAACTCGTTTTCCGAATACAGGCGGCCGATCTTGGCTGCCTTGGCCGCGCTCAGCACGCGGTAGGTGCCCACCACTTTCAGGGTATCGGCATCGCGCACGATCAGGTGATCGCAGTGCGCGTCGAATTCATCGCTGTCGAGGCCATCGGCATTGGCCAGCGACGTCAGGCCCATGGTCTCGATAAACACCTTGTAACGCAAACGCTGTACTTCGCGCAATTCCGCCGCTGTAGTGGCCTGGCTCAACACCAGTTGAACCGGCCTGGCCTTGGCTTCGTTTGACGCGCTGATATTTTGCATGGTTTCATCCCCTGTGATCAAGACGACTCCAGCGTACTTGTCTAATATGTCAGGAAAATGACAGCCGAATGTCATTTCCATGACGCAAGACAATGTGATGCGGGGATCGTGCATAATTACCACACTCGCCCAGCAGGAAGACAGCATGAAAGACCAGGACGCACCGCACATCACGCCCTATACGAGGCCCGCCGCCGGCTGGGACGCGCTAAAACACGTGGCCATCAGCCTGCGCCAGGAGCGGGTCGCGCCCGGCAACCTGAAAGCGCTGCTGTCGCAAAACCAGCCGGACGGCTTCGATTGCCCCGGCTGCGCCTGGCCAGACCGCAACCACGCCTCCACGTTTGCCTTTTGCGAAAACGGCGCCAAGGCCGTCGCCGCGGAAGCGACCAGCCGCCGCGCCGGCCCCGCACTGTTTTCCAGCCATACCGTCGCGCAGCTGCTGGAACAGTCGGACTACGCGCTCGAACAGCACGGCCGCCTGACGGAACCGATGGTCTACGACGCGGCCAGCGACCGCTACGTGCCGATCGCCTGGGAAGACGCCTACGCCCTCGTGGGCCGCCACCTGCGCGCCCTGCCCGACCCGGACCAGGCCGCGTTCTACACGTCGGGACGCGCCAGCAACGAGGCGGCCTTTTTGTACCAGCTGATGGCGCGCCTGTACGGCACCAACAACTTCCCCGACTGCTCGAACATGTGCCACGAGGCGACAAGCCGCGGCCTGCCCGCCACCGTGGGCATCGGCAAGGGCACCGTGACCCTGGGCGACTTCGAACTGGCCGACACCATCCTCATCTTCGGCCAGAATCCCGCCACCAACCACCCGCGCATGCTGGGCGAGCTGCGCGAGTGCGCGCGCCGCGGCGGCAGCATCGTTTCCATCAATCCCCTGCGCGAGCGGGGCTTGCAGCGCTTCATGGACCCGCAAAGCGCGCTGGAAATGGCGACCCTGGGCAGCACGCGCCTGGCCGGCCTGTTCGTCCAGCCCACTTTGGGTGGCGACTTCGCCCTGATCAAGGCGGTCGCTAAGCGCGTCGTCGAACATGACGATGCGGCGCAGGCGGCCGGCGCGCCCGCCGTCATCGACCACGCCTTCATCCTCGAACACTGCAGCGGCTTCGAAGCCTTCCGCGACGACCTGCGCATGGAAAGCTGGGAGCTGCTGCTGCGGGAATCGGGCGTGGCGCGCGAACAGGTCGAGGCATTGACGGACATCTTCGTCAAGGGGCAGCGCATCATCGCCACCTGGGGCATGGGACTGACGCAGCACAAGCACAGCGTGGCGGCTATCCGCATGCTGTCGAACCTGATGATGTTGCGCGGCCAGATCGGCAAGCCCGGCGCGGGACTGTGCCCCGTGCGCGGCCACTCCAACGTGCAGGGCGACCGCACGGTGGGCATCGAGGAAAAGCCCACCGGCGCCTTCCTCGACCGCCTGGGCCAGGTCTACGGCTTCGAGCCGCCGCGCAAGCATGGCCACGACGTGGTGGCCACCATCGAAGCCATGCAGCGCGGCGACGTCAAGGTGTTCATCGCCCTGGGCGGCAACTTCGCCGCCGCCACGCCCGACACGCCGCTGACCTTTGCCGCGCTGCGCCAGTGCGCGCTGACGGTGCAGGTGGCCACCAAGCTCAATCGCAGCCACCTGGTCATCGGCAAGGAAGCCTTGCTGCTGCCCACCTTGGGGCGCACGGAAATCGACCTGCAGGACGGCGTGCCGCAGGGCGTGACGGTGGAAGACTCGATGAGCATGGTGCATATCTCGTACGGCCGCAATGCGCCAGCGTCGCCGCAGCTGCGCTCGGAAGTGGCCATCGTGGCCGGCATGGCCGAAGCGGCGGTGGGCAGCGCCCTGGTGGACTGGCGCGCATATGCGGCCGACTATGCGCGCATCCGCGACGACATCGAAAAGGTGTTCGACGATTTCCGCGACTACAACGCCAGGGTGGCCGTTCCGGGCGGCTTTCACCTGACGGTGGCCTCGCGCGAACGCGTGTGGAAGACGGCCAGCGGCAAGGCCAGCTTCCTCGTCGCCCCGCTGGACCTCGATACGCCGCTGCACCGCGCCCGCGCGCGCCATGGCGAACGCCTGATGGTCTTGATGAGCACGCGCTCGCACGACCAGTACAACACCACCATCTACGGCATGGATGACCGCTACCGGGGCGTGTACGGCACGCGCAGGGTGGTCTTCGCCAATCGGGACGATATCGCCATGCTGGGCTTTGCCGATGGCGATCTGGTGGACCTGATCGGCGCCTGGGACGATGGCGTTGCGCGCCGCGCCGACGGTTTCAGACTGGTGGCCTACGACATCCCGCGCGGCTGCCTGGGCGCGTATTACCCGGAGACGAATGCGCTGGTGCCGCTGGCCAGCACGGCCGACGGCGCCGGCACGCCGACGTCGAAGTCCGTCCCCGTGCTGCTGCAGGCAGCGAAGGTTCAGATGCCGATATCGGGCGTGTAGTCGACCCAGGCATCCTGGCGGCAAAAACCCACCAGCTTCATGCCCGCCTGCGTGGCGATGGAAATGGCCAGCGAACTGGGGGCTGAAATGGTCGCCAGCAGCGGGATGCGCATGCGCGCCGCCTTGCGCGCCAGCTCGTAGCTGCCGCGGCTGGACAGGAAGACGAAGCCGAGGCGCATGTCGATAGCGTGCAGCGCGAGATGGCCGATCAGTTTATCGAGGCCGTTATGCCGGCCGATATCCTCGAACACCTGCACGATAGCGCCGTCGGGCGTGCACCAGGCGGCAGCGTGCACCCCGCCCGTTTCCTGCATCAGCGCCTGGTGCGCGCGCAAGCCGGCGGATGCACGCGCCAGCGCGGTGGGCAGGTCGACCTGGATCAGGGCCGGCGGCAGCGCTTCCGGCCGCAGGTCGAGCATGTCGATGCTGTCGATGCCGCACACGCCGCAGCCGCTGCGCCCCGTCAGCGCGCGGCGCCGGTCCTTCAGGCGCACGAAATCTTCCTGGGCGATGGTCAGCGCCACTTCCGCGGAGTCGGGACGCAGGACCACTTCGCAGTCGAAGATGGCGGCGGCGGATGCGACCACGCCTTCCGTCAGCGCGAAGCCATAGGCGAACGCTTCCAGGTCGCGCGGGGTGGCCATCATGACAACGTGGGAAATGCCGTTGAAGACCAGCGCCACGGGGATTTCCTCGGCGACGTGGTCGATGGCGGCAAGGGACTCGCCCGCGCGGTGGCGGACGATGGCGCGCTCGACAAAGCCGGCGCGTTCAACAGGGGTTTCTTCTGACATGGCAACCATGGGGGAACTATCACAGGCCCCATGGTAAACCAGAATGGACAGGCAGGCGGCAGTCCGCGCGGGACTGCCCTGCCATCGCCATCAATCCTTCTTCGGACGGCCCGTTTTCAGCTGCGGCAGGCCAGCCAGCACGTTTTGCAGGGTCGCCAGGTCGATCTGGCTGATCAGCGCCACGCCGATGCGCAGCAATTCGCTTTTCTTGATCTCGAAACCGGCCTTCAGGCAGGCTTTCTTGACCTGGCCCAGCACCTCGTATTCCGCTTCCGGCATGGTGAAGCTGTCGCGCACCAGTTTCGGCTTGCGGGCTTTTTCCTTGACGACGGCTACCTTGGCGACGGGCGCCTTTTTCGCTGGCGCAGGCTTGGCCGCCGCTTTGGCGGCCGGCTTGGCGACCGGTTTGACAGCGGCTTTCGCTGCCGGCTTGGCGGCGGCCTTGGCGACAGGTTTTGCTGCAACCTTGGCCGCTGGCTTGGCAACGGCTTTCACCTGCGCCTTGGCGACTGGCTTGGCGGCCGGTTTGGCCACAGGCTTGGCCACGACGGCCTTGGCGGCGGCAGGTTTCGCCGCTGCCGGCTTCGCAACGGCCGGTTTCGCGGCCACCGGCTTGACGGCGGCTTTTGCCGCGGGCTTGGCGGCTGCCTTGGCTACCGGCTTGGCCGCAGGCTTCGCGGCAGCTTTTGCCACGGGTGCGGCCTTGGCCGCTGCCGCGTTGATCGAAGCGCTGGTGGGGAACATCGATACGGGCGCGCTGTCGGCTTTTTTTGCTGGGACGGGTTTAGTCATGGATTCTCCAATCTAACAAATAATATAAACAATATATACTGTTTTTTGAAACCTTGCTTGCTGCATATCAAGTCATGCGCACGGCATGACCCACTAGGCGCTGGCACGGATGGTGAAATCAACTCCGACCTCATCCCAGAATTCCTGCTCCTTCTCGATCCAGAACGATACGGTGGGATGGTGCGCCACCCAGCCGCGCTTGATGTCGAGCTCGATGCGGCTCTTCATGCGCAGGCGCAGCTCGCTGAAATCGGCCTCGATGCGCGCATGCATGAGCAGAATCGACAGGCGCAGCGCCAGCACGGCCTTGGCGAAATCGGGATCGGACAGCACTTCGCCGATCTTGCGCAAGTTGCCCTTCTGCGCCAGGATCAGACGGCTCATGGTCTTCTGTTCGCGCGTGGTAAAACCGGGCAAGTCCGCGTTTTCCACGATGTACGATGCATGCTTGTGGTAGCCCGTCTGCGAGACGGCCAGTCCCACTTCGTGCAGCAGGCTGCTCCAGCGCAGGCATTTCACCAGGGCGTCGGACGTGGGCTTGAGCTGCGCGTACATGGCCAGCGCCTGCTGCGCCACGCGCCCGGCGCGCTGCTGGTCGATATGGAATTTGTCCATGCAGCCCTGCACCGACTGCTCGCGGCGGTCGCGCTTGGTCGAGCGCAGGTACAAATCCCACATCACGCCCATGCGCAGGCCCGCCTCGATCGGCGTCATGGCGGGAATGGCCAGTTCGCGGAACAGGCCGATCAAGATGGCCAGGCCGCCGACGATGGTGCTGGCGCGGTCGGGGCGCAAGCCGGGCATGTCGATGCGGCTGGTGTGGCCCAGTTCGATGAAGCGGCGCGCCAGCGCATCGAGGCTGGCACCCGTCAGCAAGCCATCGCCCAGCTTGTTGCGGGCGATGATGTCGGCGATCGTGCGGATGGTGCCGGAAGAGCCGTAGGCCGTCTTCCAGTGCTGCGGAAGGTAAGGCGGCGCGGCATCCTCGAAATGGCTGCGCGCCGACAGGATGGCGGCCTCGAACGACGGCGCGTCGATGCGCCCGCCGATGAAAAACGACAGGCTTTGCTTGACGGTGCCCAGGCTGAAGGACTCGACGCGCTCGATGTCGTTGCCGCGCCCCAGTATCAGCTCGGTCGAGCCGCCGCCGATATCCATCACCAGCCGGCGTTCGCCCGGGATGGCCAGCGCATTGGCCACGCCCATGTAGATCAATCGCCCCTCTTCCTCGCCCGAGATGATTTCGATCGGGTAGCCGATGGCCTGTTCGGCCAGCGGCAGGAAGACGGCGCCGTTGCGCGCCACGCGCATGGCCGACGTGGCCACCACGCGCACGGCTTCGAGCTCGAAACCGGCCAGGATGGCGCGAAAACGCTGCAGGCAGGCCAGCGCCCCCTGCATGGCCGCCTCGGTCAGGTCGCCATTGGCGTCCAGGCCGGCGGCCAGGCGTATCGGATCGCGCACGCTCTTGACCACGCGTATGGTGTCGCCATCATGCTTGCCGACGTGTAAACGAAAACTGTTGGACCCCAGGTCCACCGCTGCATACATACTGGCCTCTTGTCTTGTCATTGCTATACCAACCGCGAAAAAAGTTGGCAAACTCAGTTGCTAAACTATATAAATCATTTAAACGATTTAAAAATCCTACCACACTACCCTCATCGTATGACAGCGGCGTGACAGGATTGTGACAAAACGGCGGCCAGCCGTGGCGCTTAGGGCACGATAGTCGTGAACAGGTAGACAGCGAAAATCACCAGGTGCACCGTGCCCTGCATGACCGTGGTGCGGCCCGTGCCCAGCGACAGGGTGGCCACCATCAGCGACAGCAACAGCAGCACCGTCGACTTGATGTCGAGTCCCAGCGTAATCGTCAGGCCCGTGGCCAGCGACACCACCACCACGGCGGGAATCGTCAGGCCGATGCTGGCCAGCGCGGAGCCCAGCGCCAGGTTCAAGCTCGTTTGCAAACGGTTGGCGCGCGCGGCGCGCACGGCGGCCAGGCCTTCGGGCAGCAGCACGATGGCGGCGATGACGATGCCGACCAGGGTTTTCGGCGCGCCCATGGCGGCAATCGCCGTCTCCAGCGCGGGCGCCAGCGACTTGGCCAGCAACACCACGGCGCCCAGGCACACGAGCAAGGCGCCGGCGCTGATCCAGGCAACGCTGGCCGATGGCGGCGCCGCATGCACTTCCTCGTCACCGACGGCTTCCTTGGGCAGGAAGTAATCGCGGTGGCGCACCGTCTGCACCAGCACGAAGGTGCCGTACAGGACCAGCGAGATGACGGCGATGAAAATGAGCTGGCTCGAGTTGTAATACGGGCCCGCGGCGCTCGACGTGTAGTTCGGCAGCACCAGCGTCAGGATGGCGATGGCCGCCAGGGTGGCCAGCGAAGCGCTCACCCCCAGCAAGCCGAAGGTCTGCTCCTTGTGGCGGCCGGCACCCAGCAGCAGGCAGATGCCGACGATACCGTTCAAAATGATCATGATGGCGGCAAACACGGTGTCGCGCGCCAGGCCCGTCGTTTCCGGCCCGCCGGCCAGCATCAGCGAGACGATCAGCGCCACCTCGATCAGGGTCACGGCCAGCGCCAGCACCAGCGTGCCATACGGTTCGCCGATGCGGTGCGCCACCACTTCCGCGTGGTACACGGCGGCCAGCACGCTGCCGATCAGGCCGGCGACCAGCAATATCTGGTAGGCGCCGCCGACATTGAACGTGGAACCGAACAGGAACAGCCAGCCGGCAAGCGGGGCGGCAAGCGGCCATACAGGCAGGGATTTAAGAATTTTCATTATGGGCCTGGCAAGAGTAAAAAAGGGGAACTGCGGTGCGGACGGCAAAGGGGAGCATGACGTGCACCCCATAGCATAACTTGCTTAGCTTAAATGAAAGTTAGGGAAAGCACACGTTTGGCCACGGGCGCCCCGCGCCGCCGTCTCCTTGCTGCTGTGCACCTGCTTGCTACCATTAACTATAGTCCCTTTGGTAACATGCCGTTGCAATTTCCTTGTCTTTTTGCCTGCCGATGGCGCCATACTGGAGGGCACGCCTTTCCGGCACCGACCAGGGACAGACCATGATTTCAATAAACAGCACCGCCATGCGCACCGTCGTTTTCGCCAGCAGCCTGCTGTGCGCCGCCGCACAGGCCGCCACGCAGGCGCCACGCGAGGACGCGGACGCAGGCACGTCAGCGGCGCGCGAAGCGCAGGTTGATGCGAACTGGGCCACCACGCCGGCGCCCTCGGCCGCGGCCAGGTGGCAAGACAGCCTGCCACCGGCGCCGCCCGTGGCGCCGCGCGAAGAAAAGATCCTGCCCCGCAGTGAATGGCTGAGCGTGGAGCCCATGAAAGCGCCCGATCATCGCTGCGATCCCGGCCTCGACGCCTTATTTTTGAGCAAGGAATGCGGCAAGGAACCCAGCTGGCTGGGTTCGCGCAAGAAGTAAGACTAAACGGATTTACATATCGAGGGGGCTGGCGCCCTGCGCCTCGACCACCCGGTTGCGGCCCGCCTGCTTGGCTGCCTGCAGCGCCTCGTCGGCCCGCTTGAACAGGCTGACGGTGCTGTCTTCGGCGCGAATGGTGGTCACGCCCAGGCTGGCCGTCAGCTGCAGCACGGCGCGCTCCGTCTTGACGGGCAGCGCTTCGACGGCGGCGCGGATGCGCTCGGCCACCATCAGCGCATCGGCCAGGGTCGTGCGCGGCAGCTGAATGGCGAATTCGGCGCCGCCCAGGCGGCCCATCAGGTCGCTGTCGCGCAGCTGCTGGCGGCACGTGTCGACGATGGCTTTCAGCACCGCGTCGCCCACCGGATGGCCATAGCTGTCGTTGACGCGCTTGAAATGGTCGATATTGAGCACCACCAGCGCCGTCGGCAAGCCGGGCCGGCGCGCCAGCGCCATCCACGGCGCCAGCGCCTGGTAAAAGCCGCGCCGGTTCGGCACGCCCGTGGCCCCGTCGAGCACTTCCAGGCGCGCCAGTTCGCCGCCCAGTTTTTCGCGCGACAGCAGCAGATAGCCGAAGGCGTTCGTCAGCATCATCAGGTACAGGGCGCCGAAGCCGGCCAGCTGCATCAGTTCCGCATCGAAATCGGGGATGGTGGCGGCCAGCACGCCGCGCGCGGCGATCAGCAGCGACAGGATGCCCATGCTGACGACGAGGAAGCGGCGCAGCATGCTGGCCTCGCGCCACTTCAGGCACAGGGCGGCCACGCCGGCGAGGAAAAATCCGGCCACGATCAGCGAACCGCCGGCGCTGCGCAGCAGCGGCGCCACGTCGAACAGGTAGCAGGCGGCAAACAGCGCCACCGACACGCCCAGCGCCGGCAATGCATAGCGGCGCCAGTTGCTGCGCCCCGCCGCCTGCCACAGCGCGCCCGCGTCGAGCGCCATGCCGGCAAACAGCAGGCTGTTGCCCAGCAAGATGGACAGCACATCGGGCAGCACGCCGCGGAAATACAGCAGGCACCAGGCCACGGCCTGGCATTGCTTGGCCACCGCCCAGGTGGACAGGCTGAGCGACTTCTTGCGCTCGTACTCGAAGAAGAACAGGGCCGCGCACAGGCTCAGGTTGCCGAGCGCCAGCGCCAGTACCAGGGTCTTGATATCCATGGGTTACGCCATTGCCGCGCCAGCGCGGCACGCCAGGTCAGATTTCGTGTTCGACATTGGTGCTGCCGTCGCCGACCTTGCTGGCCCACGCCTGCACGAAATACTGCTTCTCCACTTCGCTGGGCGCCTCATGCCAGAAAACGATGAGGGTGCCCTTGTGGTCGTGGATCTGCGCTACTTTTTCAATGAAACCGAAATTGGCGGCCTGGTCGGCCAGCGCCGCCGCGTAGCCATATACGCGCGTCAGCCGCTCGATGCGGTCAGGCTCCGTAAAACTGTTCGTCGCCGTAATGATGGGGTGATCCAAAAACATGCTTGTCTCCATGGTGCCCGACTGCGCGGCCTTGCCGCTGCGCGCCGTACGCTGCCTGGCGCCGCGCTCCGCGCTGTGCGCCGAACGGCGACAGGCGAGCCCGCCGCCGCTCCATGCGGACGCTCTGTGCGGATTAATCGGGTATGCTCACGGGAGCTTATCAGATTTCTCTGAATGCAACAAAACATCGTCCCCAGTCCACTCAGCGAAGTCGTCCCATGCCGGAAAACAGAAGCCCCACCCCACAGGCCCCGCAGGTACATACCTGCGGCGACCGGCGCCGCCTGGAATTCCAGCCCGGCATGATCCAGAGCGAAATGCTGCTGTCGCGCCCCGACCACCTGCTGCTGCGCTATGCGCGCGCCATGATGTGCTTCACCCTGTTCGTGCCCCGTCCCCGCCACATCCTGATGGTGGGCCTGGGCGGCGGCTCGCTGCTCAAATTCTGCCACCGCCACCTGCCCGACGCGCGCATCACGGTGCTGGAATTGCGCGCCGACGTGATCGCCCTGCGCGAGCAGTTCATGCTGCCGCCCGACGACGCGCGCCTGCGCATCATCGAGACGGACGCCGTCAGCTACATCCGCCAGCATCCGGGCTGCGCCGACGTGCTGCTGCTCGACGGCTACGACGAAACGGGGCTGCCGCCCGCACTGGGCAGCGCGCGCTTCTATGCGGACTGCCTGCGCACCCTGCTGCCCGGCGGCGTGCTGGTCGCCAACCTGTTCAGCTATGACGAGCACTACCCCGCCATGCTGGCGCGCCTGATGCTGACCTTCCGCGGCGCCGTATGCCACTTCGATGGCATCGCCGGCAACAACCGCATCCTCTTTGCCGCCAAGCCGCAGCAGCACGCCCCCGGCCGCGCCATGCGCGTGGTGCGCCTGGTGCGCTGGCGCCAGGCGTGCGGCCTGGCGTTCCTGAACCGCCTGCTGCCGGCATGGCAATTGTGGCGCTTGCGCCGGCAGTCCGGCGCGGACGGCGGCTGAACGCCCCCTTCCCCGCCATCGATATTGTTGCTTATTAGCAGTACTTTGGTGCAAAATCAGCATGATGGATGTGGTTTATGACAAACTACGGCCTGCGTGGGGCCGGCAGGCGCCGCCGAACCCAAGTGTCCATGAAGTGAGATAGGAAAAACCATGCTGCGTGGCCGCCTGCCATTGTCGATTTCTGCCGCGGCCGCGCTGACCTTTGCCTGCGGCGTCAGCATCACCGCCATGCTGTTCGCCGCCATCAGCCAGCTCGAATACGACAAGATGAGCCTGAGCCTGCAGCAGCGCGCCGGCGCCAGGGTCGCCGCCATCGAGCAGGGACTCGACGACGCGGTCGAGGTGCTGACCACGACGAACCAGCTGTTTAGCGCCGTCGTGCCCGTTACGCGCGAGCAGTTCCACGACTTCACCACGCCGCTGCTGCAGCGCCACCCATTCATCCAGGCCTTCAATTTCCACCGCATCGTGCCGCATGCGCAGCGCGCGGCGTTCGAGACGGAGCTGCGCCGCATCGTGCCCGATTACGCGATGACGGAAATGCGCGATGGCGTCGTCGTGCCCGCGACGACGCGCGCCAGCTACCTGGTGGTGGACTACCTCGTCCCCTTGCAGGGCAACCGCCCCGCCTTCGGCCTGAACGTCAGCCCGAACGGCTTGCTGGCGAATGCGCTGGAACAGGCCATCGTCAGCGGCCAGACCACCGCCACCGGCCTGCTGGCCCTGGCGCAGGGGCCGCAGCAGGGCTTCGTCATCCTGCGCCCCGTGTACCGCCACGGCCTGCCCCTGCAAACGGTGCAGCAGCGGCGCGCGGCGCTGATCGGCGATACGGCCGCCATCATCCGCGCGGGGGAACTGGTGCAGAAAATCCTCGCCGGCGCCGACCTGCTGGGCGACCCGCAGCTCGAACTCAGCGTCTACGCCGATGCGGGCGCCGACCCGCGCCAGCGGATCTTCCAGCATGGCCAGGCGCCTGCCGACGAACCGGGCGGCGCCTGGGAATCGCTGCCCCGCTGGCTGCAATTTGCCTACCACAGCCATTATGACCGGGCCTTCACTTCCGCCGGCCGGCCCTGGCATGTGCGCGTGGTGGCCCATCCGCGCCCCTTCCTGGCCGACCACCTGGGCTCCCTGTTCACCCTGATCACGGGTTTGCTGTTCAGCGTGCTGACGGCCGCCTTCGTGCAGACACTGACGCAGCGCTCGCGCCGCGTGCAATTGCTGGTGGAGCAGCGCACGGCCGACCTCAAGCGCAGCAATGAACTGCTCAGCGCCGACGTGCGGGCGCGCCAGCGCACGGAGCGCGCCTTGCAGGAAAGCGAAAAGCGCTTCCGCCGCCTGCTGGCCCTGTCCTCGGACTGGTACTGGGAACAGGATGCCAATTACTGCTTCACCCACATCACCAGCGGCTTCACGGACAAGTCGAACATGCCGCTGGAACGCTTCATCGGCATGACGCGCTGGGACAACAACCCGGAAATGCGCAATTCGCGCTGGGGCAAGCAGCATATCGCCAACCTGGAAGCCCACCTGCCCTTTTCCAACCTCGAATACGCGATGAAGGACCGCGATGGCCAGCTGCGCTGGTTCAGCATCAATGGCGAACCGCTGTTCAACGAGCTGGGCGAATTTCGCGGCTACCGGGGCACGGGCTCCGAAATCACGGAGCGCAAGCTGGCCGAGCAGCAAATCCAGCACATCGCCCACCACGACGTGCTGACGGGCCTGCCCAACCGCGCCCTGCTGCGCGACCGCCTGGCGCAGGCGATGGCCCTGTCGCGCCGCAAGAACCGCGCGCTGTGGGTGCTGTTGATCGACCTCGACCGCTTCAAGTTCGTCAACGACAGCCTGGGACACAAGGCGGGCGACCTGCTGCTGAAAACCATCGCCACGCGCCTGCAGTCCAGCCTGCGCGAAAGCGATACGGTGGCGCGCCTGTCCGGCGATGAATTCGTCGCCATTTTGTGCGAGCAGGCGGACGAAGTGCTCAGCGGCGCCATCGTGCAGCGCGTGATGGATGCCGTGGCGCAGCCGGTGCTATTGGATGGCAAGGAATTTTTCGTCACCTGCAGCATCGGCGTGGCCGTCTACGACACGTCGCGCTACGACGCGCCCGGCGACGTGACCTTGAATGGCGAGACACAGAACTTGATCGAGCAGGCCGACATCGCCATGTACTGCGCCAAGAAACAGGGCCGCAACAACATCAAGTTCTACACGACGGCCATGAACCAGGCCACCCTGGAGCGCCTGCGCATCGAGACGGCGCTGCGCAACGCGCTCGAGCGCGAACAGTTCGTGCTGCATTACCAGCCGCAGCTGGACCTGGCCAGCGGGCGCATCGTGGGCGTGGAAGCGCTGCTGCGCTGGCAGCACCCGGACCTGGGCATGGTGGCGCCGCAGCGCTTCATCGCGCTGGCCGAGGATACGGGCCTGATCGTGCCGATCGGCGCCTGGGTCATGCGCCAGGCGTGCGCGCAGATGCAGGCCTGGCATGCGGCCGGCCTGGGCCAGCTGCGCCTGGCCGTGAACCTGTCGGCGCGCCAGTTCAACGAGCCGAACCTGGTCGCCTCGATCGCCGACGTGCTGCAGGAAACGGGACTGGCGCCCGCCTGCCTGGAGCTGGAACTGACGGAAAGCCTGTTCATGCACGACGTGGCGCTGGCTGTCAGCCAGCTGCACGACATGAAGGCGCTGGGGGTGCAGCTGTCGATCGACGACTTCGGCACCGGCTATTCCAGCTTCGCCTATCTGCGCACCTTCCCCATCGACGTGCTGAAGATCGACCGCAGTTTCGTGGGCGACGTGGCGCGCGACGCGGACGATGCGGCCATCGTCGTCTCCATCATCGCGCTGGCGCACAATTTGAAACTGCGCGTGGTGGCCGAAGGCGTGGAAACGGCCGAGCAGCTCGACTACCTGCGCCGCCACGGCTGCGACGAGGCGCAGGGCTTTTATTTCAGCCGGCCGCTGCCCGCCCATGAAGTAGAAGCCCTGCTGCGGGCGGAAGAAACGCACGTCATGCCGTAGACGACGGCGGCACCCTTGCCCCGAGTTCGAGCTCGTCCCAGTCGTCGTCCAGGCCGGATTGCGCCAGCAGGGTAGCCACATCCGTGGCATGCGCCGGATCAATGTCCTGCTCCGGATGCGGCCACACGAAATCGCATTCCGTGCAGACGATCACCTGCTGGCCCGTCTTGCGGACCGTGGCGTGCACCAGGTCGCCATATTCGTCGCAGGTGGGGCATTGCATGCCATGTGCGCGCATGTCCGGGCCTTACAGTTTCTGTTGCAGGAATTCGAGGAAGCAGCTGATGCGCTGCGCCAGCTGCGTATTGCGGTAGTACACGGCGTGGATCTGCTGCCGGTAGCCCGTGTAAAACGGCTGCAGCACCTTCACCAGGCGGCCGGCCGCGATATCGTCCCTCGTCATGAAGTCGGACAGGCAGACGATGCCCTGGTCGTGCAGGGCCAGCTGGCGCAGGGTTTCGCCGCTGGATGCGGCCAGCGCGGGCACGATCTGCAGGCTGTTGCCGGCGGCGTGGCGCAGCGGCCAGCTATTGCCCAGTTCATATTGCGCAAAGCCCAGCAGTGCATGGCCGGACAGCGCTTCCGGCGTATCTGGCGTGCCGTGGCGCGCCAGGTAGGCGGGCGTGGCCAGCACGTGCAGGGGGCTGGCACTGAGCGGACGCGCATGCAGGGTCGAGTCGACCAGCGCGCCGATGCGGATGGCGATATCGGTGCGGTGTTCGAGCAGGTCGGCGATCTGGTCGTTGCTGGTCAGCTCCAGGCGGATGTCCGGGTACATGGCGCGAAATTCCGCCACGTGGGGCACCACGCAATGGAGCATGAAGGGCGAGGCGGCATCGACGGACAGGCGCCCGGCCGGCTTCTGGCGGCGGATGCGGATCGACTCTTCCACGTCTTCCATCGAGGCGAGGATGGCGCGCGCCTTGTCCAGGAACAGCTGCCCCTCTTCCGTCAGCTCCATGCGCCGCGTGGTGCGCGTCAGCAGCGAGGTGGCCAGCTTGTCTTCCAGGCGCGACAGGGCGCGGCTGACGCCGGAGGTGGTTTGTCCCAGGTGTACGGCGGCTGCGCTCAGGGTGCCGCTGTCGATGACGGTGACGAAGATTTTCAGGTCGTCCGAATTGATATCCATGCTTGCCTTGCTCATTGTTGCCCACATTTCACATATCGCGCCATTATAATGGAATGGCGGCAACAGTGATGGCGGTAGGCAACGTCAGGCAACGTAGAACAAAATGGCGATAAAATGGCAGCTACTGCCGGCCAGCACGAACAGGTGCCAGATGCCGTGGCCATGGCGCAGCTTGTGGTCGGTGGCGTAGAAAGCGATGCCGCCCGTGTAGCACAGCCCGCCTGCCACCAGCCACAAAAAGCCATTCCACTCGAGCGCCGCCAGCAGCGGCTTGATGCCGATGACGATCAGCCAGCCCATGGCCACGTAAATCACCAGCGACAGGATGCGCGCGCCTTTCGCGTACACGTATTCCTGCACGATGCCGAGCAAGGCCAGGCCCCAGACGACGCCGAACAGCGACCAGCCCCACGGTCCCCGCAGGGTTACCAGCATGAAGGGCGTGTAGGTGCCCGCGATGAGCAGGTAGATGGCGCAATGGTCGAGCCGCTGCAGCACGGCCTTGGCCTTGCCGCGCACGCTGTGGTAGAGGGTGGACGTGAGGTACAGGGTCAGCAGCATGGCCGCATACACGCTGCAGCTGACGATTTTCCAGGGGTCGCCCGTGCGGGCCGCCGCGACGATCAGGATGACGCCGCCGATGGCCGCCAGCGCGGCGCCCACCGTATGGGAAATGCTGTTGAACCGTTCACCGTGGTACATGCTTGACCGCCCGCCCCGTTAAAAACAGGCTCATCGTACACGCTTGGGGGAATGGTGGTGGTGCGCATGCACCGAACGTATTGATACGCAGCAAAGTTCCGGGGTCAGACCGGACGGGACTCGGCGTCCCCGTCTGACCCCAGTTCTTGCTTTGGGGCGTCAATCAATCAACTTCCGCCTTCTTGCGCGCGGGACGGCGCGCCGGCGTCTTGCGCGGCGCCTTGGCCGGCTTGTCTTCGGCCACGACAGCCACTTCCACCGGTGCCGCTTCGACGACAGGTGCCGCTTCAACCACAGCTTCCGCCGCCTTCTTGGCCGGCTTTTTCGCCGCTGCCGCCTTGCGGGCCGGCGTGCGCGGCTTGGCTTTCGGTTTCGCTTCGGCGGCCGCCTCAACTACCTCCACAACCGCTTCCGCTGCCGGCTCGGGCTCAGGCTCAGGTACTGGCACAGGCACGGCTTCCGCCACCGGCGCTGCCTCGACGGCTTCGGCGCGCGCTTCGCGGGCACCGTCGCCATTCTTGCGGCCGCCACGGCCGTTGCGGCGCGAACCGCGCTTGGCGTTGCCTTCTTCGGCCACGACCTCGGCTGCCGCCTCGGCCACTTCATGCAGCACTTCCGGCTGCGGCGCCGGCGCATACTGCTCGACGACGACCGTTTCCGCGTCGGCTACGGGCACGAAAACCTGTGGCGCTTCGCCGCGGCGATGCTCGTTCTGCTTGCGGCCGCCACGGCCATTGCGGCGCGAATCGCGGCGGCTGCCGCCTTCGCGCTGGTTGCCCTCTTCCACTGCCGCGCCGGCTTCGCCGCTGGCGATAGCCTCGCTGGCGGCGTCCCCGCTCGCGGCGGCAGGCACGGCCACCAGGCCGCTGCTGCGGTAGACATAGGCGCCCGATTTCTCATCGCGGCCAAATTCCAGCAAGCCGCGCGTCTGCGCTTCTTCCAGCAGGTTGCCGAAGGTGCGGAAACCGTAGTAGGACTCGCTGAAATCGGGCTTGCGGCGCTTGATCGCCTCTTTCAGCATCGAGGCCCAGATCTTGCCGCTGTCGCCACGCTCGGACACCAGCGCGTCGAAGGTTTCGACGGCCATCTCGATCGCTTCCGTCTTGCGCGACTCGTATTTTTCCTTGCGGCGCACTTCTTCGTCGGGCGAGCGCTTGGCTGCCGGCGTGTCGCGCGCGTCGCGCTTGGCGGCCGTGCGGCGGCTTTCGCGCACCAGGTCGTCGTAGAAAATGAATTCATCGCAGTTCGCCACCAGCAGGTCCGACGTCGACTGCTTGACGCCCACGCCGATCACCTGCTTGGCGTTTTCGCGCAGTTTCGACACGAGCGGCGAAAAATCGGAATCGCCGCTGATGATGACGAAGGTGTTGACGTGGGCCTTGGTGTAGCACAGGTCCAGCGCATCGACCACCAGGCGGATGTCGGCCGAATTCTTGCCCGACTGGCGCACGTGGGGAATTTCGATCAGCTCGAAGTTCGCCTCATGCATGGTGCCCTTGAAACTCTTATAACGGTCCCAGTCGCAATATGCCTTCTTGACAACGATGCTGCCCTTGAGCAGCAAGCGTTCCAGGATGGGCTTGATATCGAATTTTTCGTAATTTGCATCTCGCACGCCGAGCGCGACGTTCTCGAAGTCGCAAAACACGGCCATGCTGAGGTTTTCTGGGGATGACGCCATAAGGGTGAATTCTCGCTGGATGATAAGGGCGGACGGGAAGCGCAACGCCTCCCTTTTCCCCTAGTATATTCGCCCGCCCCCCGTTTCGGCGACAACTATCGTGCGCGGCCGCCTATTGGGCGCCGCCGGCCGCCCTCGCGCTGGCACCGGCGACGGGCCAAACGACGCTTTCATCGACCGAATACAGCTGGCACGGCAGGCTGCTGCGCTGCTGGCACGAGGCCAGCGCGCGCACGTCGGGGCTTTCACCCTCCTCGGCCCAGCCCCAGGCGCCGCTGGCCGACAGGGCAAAGGCGCGCGGCGCCGTTTTTTCCAGGAAGACGCGGTAGGCGGCGCGCCCCTGCTCTTCCAGGTAGGGCACGGCGGCGATATCGTCCTGCGGTGCGAAATGCGTGGCGGGCGGCGGCGGCGCATCGGCCACGCGGTAGACCTGCCGCACCGGCATGCCGATCTGCTGCAGGAAGCGTTCCGTGGCGGGCAGCCACACGGCCACGCCGTCGCGGCTGCCCAGGGTCAGGTGGGCGTCGCGCTTGAACGGGCCATACGCCAGCAGTTGCGCCCGGCCGCCGGAACCGGTAAAGGAATTGAACAGCCGCCGCGCCAGCGCCGGCGAAAAATACGAGTCGTTGGCGCCATACAGCCACAGGCTGGGAATGTGGTTGTAGGCGCCCAGGGTGGCGAAAGTCTTGGCCAGCGCCCCTTGCCAGTCGCAGCCGGGCATGTCGATGCGCAGTCCGCCGGCGAAATTGAGCACGCCGCGCACGCCGGGCAGCACCCGGGTCGCGAGCGCCAGCGCCGCCATGCCGCCATACGACTGGCCCGCGACGACGATGCGCTCCGGGTCGACCCAGCGCTGGCGCCGCGCATACGCGAGCGCGGCAAGCACGTCGCGCGCCTGGCCCTGGGCGTTGCCCAGCATGTCGCAGCCGAAATCGCGGTAAGCGCCCGTGGAACGGGCATACCCGGCGCGCATGGGCAGCATCACCGCATAGCCGCGGCGCACGAATTCGGTGGCCATGTAGATAAAGCGCTCGCGCGCCTGCAGTCTCGCCGGTCCTGCCTGCTTGCCATGATTCATCAGCAGCAGGGGAAACGGGCCGGGGCCGGCGGGACGAAACACAGTGGTTTCCAGCACGTCGCGCAAGCCGTCGCCGGCCGGCACCATGATGACCTGCTCGTTCAGGCGTGCATCGAGCGGCAGTGGCGCGTGGGCAAGCTGGGCGTTCAAGGGCATGCAGGGCAGGCCGAGCAGAAAACCCAGGAGCATGCGGCGCAGCAGGTGGCAAATGGCGGACTTCGTGGGTGGCATCCCTGCCAGTCTAGGCAGTGAAATACCACGGAACAATATAAAAAAATTACGTGATGGACATATTTTTTGCGGCAAGCACCTGCGCGAAAAATTGTTGCCTTGCACCAACCATTTTCTCCGCAGACGGGAGTAAACTAAAGGCCTTCTGAAGGAGTTGCCATGTCCATATCCGCCCTCACCACCGGTACCTCGGGGCTGACCGCCAACCAGCGCGCGCTGGATGTGGCCGCCAACAATATCGCCAATGCGAATACCCAGGGCTTCCAGCCGCAACAAGCCGAGTTTCAGGAAGCCAGCCCAGCCGGCACGGGCGTCACCCTCTCCGTCGAAGGGCGCAAGCTGGCCGCCGGCGAAAGCGTCAGCGGCGCCAATGCAAATGCGGCCAAGGCGGCCGAAAGCCGGCCCAACGGCGTGGGCCTCGCTTCCGAGCTGACGGATAACCTCGTCTACAAGGCCGGTTTCAACCTGTCGGCAAATGTCGTCAAGGCAGCCGACCAGGCCCTGGGCAGCCTGATCGACGTCAAGACCTGACGACTGCGGCTATCGAAACAATAGTCTAGTTTTTCATTTCCAGCGCCAGCGGCGCCATGGCCGGCGTGATCAGCGCCAGCAGCCGTTCGGCGGGAATGCCGTCGCGCGCCTGCACCGACAGGCCATGCAGCAGCGCCGCATAATAGTCGCCCAGCGCCTGCACGTCCGCCTCCTCTTTCAATTCTCCCGCCAGTTGCGCCGCGCGCAGGCGCTCGATGACGGCCTGCGTGCGTGCGCGGCGGTGCTGCGCCAGCCAGTCGGCGATGCCCGCATTGTCCGCGCTCGTATTCGTGGCGGCCGTGACCACCATGCAGCCTTGCGGCTGGCCGCTGCGCGTATACAGCAGCACTGCCTCTTCCAGCATGCGCGCCACGGCATCGCGCACGTTCAGGCTGGCCGCCAGCGCGTGCACGGCAAACGCGCCCTCGCCCGTTTCATACAGTTCCACGGCTTCGCGGAACAGCTGTTCCTTCGAGCCGAACGCCGCATAGATGCGTGCCGAAGCGATGCCCAGCGCCGCCACCAGGTCGGCCATCGATACGCCTTCGTAGCCGCGCGTCCAGAACGCGTCGCGCGCTTTTGCCAGCGCCAGCGCGCGGTCAAATTCCCTCGGTCTTCCTGCCATTTTTATCCTCTGCTTGCAAACTGGCGGCCAGTATAACGCCTGCACGCCATACCGATTCCGCATTTATTTTGCATCACGGCCTTGACCGCGCTGCAAATTTCGCCTATTCTTTGTCGATCGACAAACAATAGGAGCCGATATGAAAACCATCCAAGGACCAAGCCTGCACCTGGCACAATTCGCCGCCGATACGGCGCCCTTCAACACCCTGCCTGCCATCGCCGAGTGGGCGGCCGGCATGGGCTTCAAGGCCCTGCAGATCCCCGCCTGGGATGCACGCCTGTTCGACGTGGCGCAAGCAGCGCACAGCCAACAGTACTGCGACGACCTCGTTGCCATGCTGGCCAGCCATGGCCTCGTCATCAGCGAACTGACGACGCACATCCTCGGCCAGCTGGTGGCCGTGCATCCGGCCTACGACGCGCTGTGCGACAGCTTTGCGCCGGCACACCTGCACGGCCAGCCGGCGGCGCGCACCGAGTGGGCCATCGAACAGGTCAAGCTGGCGGCCATGGCCTCGAAGCGCCTGGGTCTGACGGAAATGGGCACGTTCTCCGGCTCGTTCGCCTGGCCCTACCTGTTCCCGTTCCCGCAGCGCCCGCCCGGCCTGATCGAAGCGGCCTTCGACGAACTGGCGCGCCGCTGGCTGCCCATCCTCGACGTGTGCGAAGAACAGGGCGTCAACCTGTGCTACGAAATCCACCCGAGCGAAGACCTGCATGACGGTATCAGCTTCGAGATGTTCTACGAGCGCGTGGGCCGCCACCCGCGCTGCAAGATGCTGTTCGACCCCAGCCACTTCGTGCTGCAGCAGCTGAACTACCTGGAATTCATCGACATCTACAAGGACCATATCCGCATGTTCCATGTGAAGGATGCGGAATTCAATCCGACGGGACGGCAAGGCATCTACGGCGGCTACCAGTCGTGGGAAAACCGCGCCGGGCGCTTCCGTTCGCTGGGCGACGGCCAGGTCGATTTCAAGGCCATCTTCTCGAAGATGGCACAGAACAACTACGCGGGCTGGGCCACGCTGGAATGGGAATGCTGCCTGAAGGACCAGGAGGTGGGTGCGCGTGAAGGCGTGGCGTTCATCAACGCCCACATCATTCCCGTGACCGACAAGATCTTCGACGATTTCGCCGGCGCCCCCGTCAGCGCGCAGCAGATCAATACCCTGCTCGGCATCACGCACAACTAATCAACTGAATCAACGCAATCGAATCAATACAAGGACATACCATGCATCAGAATGAAGCCAGCTACACCCACGACTACGTGCGCATCGACGGCCAGCGCCTGCATTGCGTCATCGCCGGCGAAGGCAAACCCGTGCTGCTGATCCCCGGCTGGCCGCAAACCTGGTACGCCTGGCGCCACGTGATGGCGGCGCTGGCCGCCCAGGGCTACCAGGCGATCGCCATCGATCCGCCCGGCAGCGGCCACTCGGAACGTCCGGCCGGCGGCTACGACACGGGCGCCGTTGCCGCCACCCTGCACCGCGCCATGCTGGCCCTGGGCCATGCGCAGTACGACGTGGTGGGCCACGACATCGGCATGTGGGTCGGCTATGCGCTGGCCAGCGACTTCCCGCAGGCAGTGACGAAACTGGCGCTGACGGAAGCCGTGATCCCGGGCCTGGCGCCGGCACCGCCGATTTTTGTCGCGCCGTCCGACAATATCTTCCTGTGGCACTTCATGTTCAACCAGGTTCTCGATTTGCCGGAAATGCTCACGGCCGGCAAGGAGCGTGAATACATCCGCTTCATCCTGGACCGCTGGTCGTACCGCCGCGACAAGGTGGCCGTCGACGTGTATGCGGACGCCTATGCCACGCCGGGCGCCCTGCGCGCGGGCTTCGCCTACTACCGCGCCATTCCGGAAACCATCCGGCAAAACCTGGAGCGGGCGAAAAAGAGTCTGGCCATGCCCGTGCTGGCCATCGGCGCCGACCACGCGACGAATGACGCGCCCCTGCTGACCATGCAGGGCAAGGCGGACATCCTGAAAGGCGCCATCGTCGCCGAATGCGGCCACTTCATCATGGAAGAACAGCCGGAAGCGTTCATCGCCCACCTGCTGCCGTTCCTGGCCGGAGACGCCGCATGAGCCTCGATCCGCAAGTAGCGGCCTTCCTGGCGCTGGCAAACGATGCGCCGCCGCCCGCCTCGCTGGCGGACCTGCGCGCCGCCACGGAAACGGGGCTGCGCCAGTTGCACGGGCCACTGGAAGACGTCGCCTCGATCAAGGACTACGTGCTGCCTGGCGAGCATGCGCTGACCGTGCGCGCCTACGTGCCCGCCGGCGCGGACACAGGCAAGCCCCTGCCGGCCATCGTCTTTGCGCATGGGGGCGGCTGGTGCCTGTGCTCGCTGGACCTGTACGACAATCCATGCCGCGCGCTGGCCAACGCCACCGGCTGCGTGATCTTTTCCGTCGACTACCGGCTGGCGCCCGAGCACAAGTTCCCCGTGCCGCTGAACGACTTTTACTCGGCGCTGTGCTGGGTCGCCCAGCATGGAGCGGCGCTGGGCATCGACGTGAACCGGCTGGCCGTGGGCGGCGACAGCGCGGGCGGCAACCTGGCGGCGGCAGCGGCCCTGATGGCGCGCGACCAGGCCGGTCCCGCGCTGGCGCACCAGCTGCTGCTGTACCCGGCGCTCGATTTTGCCTTCGACACGCCGTCCTACCAGCGCTATGCGGAAGGCCACTCGCTGACGCGGGAAGCCATGCGCTTTTGCTGGTCGGCCTACCTGAACGAGCCGGCTGACGGCGCGCAGCCCTACGCGGCGCCCCTGCGGTCAACGTCGCTCAAGGACTTGCCGCCGGCGACCGTGCTGGTGTGCGAGTACGACCCGTTGCACGACGAAGGCGAAGCCTATGCGCGGTACTTGCGCGACGACGGCGTGGCGGCGCAATGCGTGCAGCTCGACGGCATGATCCATGCGTCGATGCACATGCTGGGCTTGACGCCAGCGGCGCGCGGCCTGTTCGACGTGGCGGGCAAGGCCATGCGGCAAGCGCTGGGGGCATAAAAAAACGCGCCGGGGATGGCTCCACGGCGCGTTTTTTTCATCAGCTGCGCATCATTCCACCAGCTTGCGCACTTCGATACCGTTCAGCCACTTCACGTGGCGCGGGCCCGTGCGGATGTCCTTTGCCGAAATGAGGGCGATCTCGCCATCGTTGTCGTCGAGGGCCTTGCCGTTTTTTTCGTAGTAGACGATCACGCCCTCGCCGGCCGGCGCGTTATACAGCTCGCCCCAGGAAAACACCACGGCATAGCCGTCGGTGGCCGTGGCGATGATGGCGAGCTTCTTGACGTCGTTGTGACCCGGCGCATCGAGCACCGCCTTGTCGAGAATGTCGCGCAGGCGCACGCCGCGATAGCTGGTGATGGTTTCGGCCTTCTCGCCGTTATGGCGCGTGACGGCGATTTCGCCGCCGTTGGCCGGCGGCAGCTGGCGCAGGTCGGCCACTTTCAGCGTCAACGGCGTTTCCACCACGCCTGTCACGGCCAGCGCGTGGCTCATGTTGTCGCGCGCCGGCGCAGGCGCGGCAGACCACGCGGGTGCCGCGGCCAGCAGTGCGGCCGAAGCGAAACCGGCGGCTATTTTCTTGAACATGCTGTGTCCTTTCATTGAACAGTCAAACAATCAGAACTGGTACTGCGCATTGGCCAGCCAGGTGCGTCCCGCGCTGGGGAAACCGTCGGACAGTGCGTAATTGCGGTCGCCCAGGTTCGCCACGCCCGCTTCCAGGCTCAAGGCCGGCAAGGGACGATACACAGCCTTCAGGTTCACGGTGGTAAAGCCGCCGAGTTCGAGGGTGTTCGACACCCAGCGTCCGCTGTTCGATTCGGCGATGGCCACCACGTCGACCTGGCGCGCCGCATGCAGCACGGCGTGCGCCGTCAGCTTGTGGCGCGGCACGTCCGTCAGGCGCGTGGCGCGGTCGCTGACGTTCTTCATTTCCGTGTAGGTGTAGTTGCCGCCGAAATCCAGCCAGGCGCCGGCGCTGCCGCGCAAGCCCAGCTCCACGCCGCTGATGTGCGCCCTGCCCGCGTTCTGCATCTGCGCGCGCACGCCAGAGACGTTCGCCACGCTCTGGATCTTGTCCTTCACGTCGCTGTAGAACAGCGCCGCTTCCAGCGCCACGCCCTGCGAGTTTCCTTGATACCCGAGCTCATAATTGATCGCCTCTTCCGCGCGCAAGGCCGGGTTTTCGATATACGTGCCCAGGCGCTGCGAGTAGCGATCCTTCAGGGTCGGCAGGCGCGACTTGCGCGCCACGGTGGCGTACACGCGCGCACCGGCGCCGATCTTGCGGAACAGGCCCGCCTGCAGGTCGGTGGCCGATTGATTGTCGGGCAGGGTATAGGCATTGCCGGCGCTGTAGACGGTGTCCGGGCGCAGCGCGTTGCGCGAGACGCCCAGCGACAGTTCCGTGGCCCCGTTCAGGGCGATGCTGTCTTCCGCGCCCAGGGTCCACAGCGCATCCTTGTACCAGGTGGTGCGCACGCCCTTGGCATCGAGTTCCTGGTGTTCGTCGGCCTTGTAGCTGGCGACGAAACGCAGGCTGTGCGTGGCCAGGCGGAACGATTCGAGTTCCACCGCGCCGCCATTCGTGCGGTCGTTATAGATGCTGCGCCCGCCGCTGACGCTGCCCTGGCCGCTGGTTTTCAAGGTCGTGTAGCTGCCGTTCGTATAGGACGTGATTTCATTGTCGTAGCTGTCGTGGTACAGCCGCAGTTTCAGGCGCTCGGCCTCGCCCAGGCGCGTCTGCGAGACGAAATACACGCTTTCCTTGTTCCAGTATGGCCATTGCCAGTAGCGCGCGCCGACGGGATTGACCGATGGCGGCTGGCCTTTTTCGCCATGCTGCTTGTAGTAGCTGAGCGCGTATTCATCGCCTGCCTGCGCGCCATCGGGCGTGTAGCCCACCTTGAACGACAGTTTATGGTCCTTGCGATACGAGTTGTTGCGCATGCCGCCGTCTTCCGTGGCGGTCGGGCGGAAGTCCGACGACAGGGGGAAACCGTCGCTGTCGATGTACGACACGCCCGCCTGCAGATACCACAGGCCCTGGTTGCTGCCCACATTGGCCGCCACCTGGCGCTCGCTGCCCGAGCCGAAACCGACGGAAGTGTCGCCTTCCAGGCGCGCCACGGGTTTGCGTGACACCAGGTTGATGGCGCCGCCCAGGGTATTGGCGCCATAGGCCACGGAACTGAAACCCTTGGCCACCTGGATGGCGGCCAGGTCGCTGGTCGTGAAGCGGTTGAAATCGACGTAGCCGTCATACGGCACGTAGACGGGAATGCCGTCGATATACAGCGGCACCTGGCGCGCATCGAAGCCCCGGATGGCGACGGTCTTCTCGTTGCGCGAGTTGGTCGACAGCGATACGCCGGACAGCAAATTGAGGGCGTCGCCCACGTTGTCGCGGTTAAAGCGGCGCATCTCGGCGCGGCTCACTTGCGCGCCCACCTGCTGTTCCGCCTGGCCTGCCTGCTCGCGCTGGCCGATCACCGTCACCGTGCCCAGCACGAACGGCGCCGCCGCCTCCGCGTCATCCCTGCTCCCTGTTTGCTGCGCCTGCGCCATCTGCGCCAGCGCCAGCATCACGGCGCCTGCCATTACCTGTTTCAACATCGTCTAGATCTTTCCACTCTCGTTATATATCGTCTTATATAGCGATACTCAAAAAAGCGGCCACCCCTGCGGCGGCCGTCACCCAACAGCGCAATATACAGACGTATATAGCGATGCTCAAGCGACAAGGCGGGAAACCCCTGCGCAAGTCAATTTTCGAGGCAAATTTCATGCATTGTTTCATGCACTGCAGCATTTCGCTGTGCGAACGAATGTTTCACAAAACGGTTGACATGCGGGAGCCGGCTAGGCAAACTGATTTCTAGGGAGCCTGAAAATGAATGCAAATATGACAAATATTCAGACCGCAGCAGATCCGGAACTCATCGTCTTCAGCGATGACGACGAAGGCAAGGACCGCCAGTTCGTCAACGCGCTGGCGCGGGGCCTGGAAGTGCTGCGCTGCTTCCGCCCTGGCGAAGTATTCTTGTCGAATGCGGACATGGCCAAGCGCACGGGCATCCCGAAACCGACGATTTCGCGCCTCACCTATACCCTCACCAAGCTGGGCTACCTCAATTATTCGGACAGCCTGGGCAAGTACCAGCTGGGCGCCGGCGTGCTGGCCCTCGGCTACCGCATGCTGTCGAACCTCGACGTGCGCAAGATGGCGCGCCCCCTGATGGAAGAACTGGCCGAACATGCGCAGGCGTCCGTCTCGCTGGGCACGCGCGACCGCCTCAGCATGGTGTACGTGGAAACGTGCCGCAGCAGCGCCAACGTCACCCTGCGCCTCGACGTCGGTTCGCGCATCCCATTGATGACGACGGCCATGGGCAAGGCCCTGCTGTGCATCCTGCCGCAGGCCGAACGCGACTACCTGATGGACCATGCGCGCGTGCACGAGACGGAACGCTGGCCGCGCATCAAGGCCGGCATCGAGCAAGGCTTCAAGGATTACCTGGACCGGGGCTTTTGCATTTCGGCCGGCGAGTGGCAGAACGACGTGCACGCGGTGGGCGTGCCCATGCTGGGTGCCGATGGCGAACAGGTGATGGCCTTCAATTGCGGCGGCCCCGCCTTCCTGCTGTCGCGCGAAAAACTCGAAGGCGACCTGGGACCGCGCCTGGTCGCCCTCGTCAAGACAGTAGAAAAAAACCTGGGACGCGGTTAGAATGCGCGCCCCCTCACAATGACAGCTCCGAGGACCCCGATGATACGCGACGAAGAAACCCTGAACATTCTGCTCGACAGCATCGCCCGTTTCGTGCGCGAAGTGCTGGTGCCGAACGAGGCGCTGGTGGCCGAAACGGACACCATCCCGCCCGCCATCGTGGCGCAGATGCGCGAACTGGGCCTGTTCGGCCTGTCGATCCCGGAAGCCTACGGCGGCCTGGAACTGAGCATGGAAGAAGAAGTGCGCGTGGCCTTTGAAATCGCCCGCACCTCGCCCGCCTTCCGCTCGCTGATCGGCACGAACAACGGCATCGGCTCGCAAGGCATCGTCATCGACGGCACGGAAGCGCAGAAACAATACTATCTGCCGAAACTGGCGGCCGGCGAGATCATCGGCTCGTTCGCGCTGACGGAAGCGGGCTCCGGTTCCGACGCCGCGTCGCTGCGCACGACGGCCGTGCGCGACGGCGACTTCTATATCCTCAACGGCAGCAAGCGCTACATCACCAACGCGCCCGAAGCGAGCATTTTTACCGTGATGGCGCGCACGGACCCCGTCAAGCGGGGCGCCTCGGCCATTTCCGCCTTCATCGTGGAAAAGGACACGTCCGGCCTCTCGCTGGGCAAGATCGACAAGAAGATGGGCCAGCAAGGCGCGCATACCTGCGACGTCATCTTCGAGAACTGCCGCGTCCCTGCCGCAAACATCATCGGCGGCAAGGAAGGCGTGGGCTTTAAAACGGCCATGAAGGTGCTCGACAAGGGCCGGCTGCACATCGCCGCCGTCTGCGTGGGCGCGGCCGAGCGCATGCTGGCCGATGCCCTCGCGTATGCGATGGAACGCCAGCAGTTCGGCCAGCCCATCGCCGAATTCCAGCTGATCCAGGCCATGCTGGCCGACAGCAAGGCCGAGATCTACGCGGCGCGCAGCATGGTGCTCGACGCTGCGCGCCGGCGCGACAACAAGGAAGACATTTCGACGGAAGCGTCGTGCTGCAAGCTGTTCGCTTCCGAAATGTGCGGCCGCGTGGCCGACCGCTCCGTGCAGATCCACGGCGGCGCCGGCTACATCAGCGAATACGCGGCCGAGCGCTTCTACCGCGACGTGCGCCTGTTCCGCATCTACGAAGGCACGACGCAGATCCAGCAGATCGTCATCGCCCGCAACATGATCAAGGCAGCACAAAAGTGAAGGAGGCAGCAATGGACATTCCCGCCCTGCTGGCCGGCTTGCCGGCGCGCCTGTCGGCCATCCCGGCCCACTGGGCGGCGCGCGCGCCGGACGCGCCCGCGCTGCATGAAGGTGGCCGCAGCTGGACCTATGCGCAGCTGCAGCACAGCGTGGAGAGCGCCGCGCAGCTGCTGCGCGATTTGCAGGTGCGCGCCGGCGACCGCCTGATGGTGGTGGGCGAAAACGGCGCGCTGCAGGTGGCGCTGATCTTCGCGGCGGCCAGCATCGACGCGTGGATCGTCAACGTCAATGCACGCCTGTCGGCGCGCGAGATCGACACCATCGCCGAGCATTCCGGCGCGCGGCGGCTGCTGTTCCTGGCCGGCGCCTCGCCGGAAGCGGCCGCGCATGCGGCACGCCTGGGCGCGGCCAGCGCCGTCACCGTCGACGGCATGGGCGAGCTGCTGGCGGGCGCATTGAACGATGCCGCCATCGCGGAAGCCTGCGTGCCAGGCAACGAACAGGTGGCTGCGCTGATCTACACGACGGGCACCACGGGCCAGTCGAAAGGCGTGATGCTCACGCACCGCAACCTGCTGTTCATCGCCGCCGTCTCCAGCACCTTGCGGGGATTGACGCGCAGCGACCGCGCCTACGGCGTGCTGCCCATTTCGCACGTGTATGGCCTGGCCTCCGTTGCCCTGGGCACCCTGTATGCGGGCGCCGCGCTGTACCTGGTGCCGCGCTTTTCCGTCGACGGCCTGCTCTCGGCCCTGAAGGACGACGAACTGACCATCGTGCAGGGCGTGCCCGCCATGTACGCGAAACTGCTGCAAACGCTGGGCGGCGCCGGGACGCCGCTGCCCACCCGGCTGCGCTTTGCATATGCGGGCGGCTCGCCGCTGGCGCCGTCGCTCAAGCACGAGGTGGAAAAGCTGCTGGGCACCGCGCTGCACAATGGCTACGGCATGACGGAAAGCGCGCCCACCATCAGCCAGACGCGGCTCGACGCGCCGCGCCATGACAGTTCCGTCGGCACGCCGATTCCCGGCGTGCAAGTGCGCGTGGTGGACGTGGCGGGCACGGACGTGGCGCCGGGCGAAGCGGGCGAACTGTGGATACGCGGACCGAACGTCATGGCCGGCTATTACCGCGAACCGGCCATGACGGCAGCCACCATGCGCGACGGCGGCTGGCTCAATACGGGCGACATGGCGCGCCAGGATCCCGACGGCGCCCTGTTCATCGTGGGACGCACCAAGGAACTGATCATCCGCTCCGGCTTCAATGTGTATCCGCTGGAAGTGGAAACGGCCCTGAACGCCCACGCTTCCGTGGTGCAGTCGGCCGTGGTGGGACGCACACTGGACGATGGCAACGAAGACGTCATCGCCTATGTGGAACTGGATGCGCAGCACCCGGTGACGGTGCAGGCCTTGCAGGACTATCTGGCGCAGACCCTGTCGCCCTACAAATGCCCGTCGGCCATCATCGTCATGGAAGCGCTGCCGGCGGCCGCCACGGGCAAGATTTTAAAGGGGCAGCTGCGCCAGATGGCGCAGAACAGGCCGTAAATTCACCATTGCAGTTGGTTTCAATACACCCGACAATAAAACCCAGGCGGGTAGCTTTGCCGGCGCCGATCCTGGCGCAGGCAAACCAAGTCACATCACCGGAGGAGACACGATGAAACGCACATACACACGCATCGCCATGGCAGCGCTGGTTGCCAGCGCCTGGATGGCACACGCCAGCGCCGACGAATTCCTGGTCGGCGCGGAAATCCCCCTGACAGGCAACCTGGCCAGGGTCGGTGCCGGCATGCAGGAAGGGATCATGGTGGCGGCCGAAGTGTTCAACAAGACCAACGGCAAGCACACCGTCAAGATCGTCACCGTCGACGACGAATCGGCGCCCGCCAAGGCCATCGCCGCCGTGGAAAAGCTGGCCAGCCAGGGTGTGGTGGCCATCACGGGCGGCTATGGCTCGAACAATATCTCGCCCGCCTCGGACACGGCCAACAAGCTGGGCCTCGTCTACATCACCTCGGGCGGCGTGGACGACAGCCTGGTATCGAGCGGACGCAAGAATTTTTTCCGCATCAATAACACGGCCGGCTACGAAAAAGCCATGCTGGGACTGCTTGCCGACGTGGGCGCCAAATCCGTCTCCATCGTGTACTCGACCAAGGACGCCACCACAGGCCTGGCGAAGGACGTGGAAAAAGCCCTGGCCGCCAAGGGCGTGAAGGTGACGACGCACTCGTTCGACCCGGCCATTACCGACTTCAAGCCCATCATCAACAAGATCAAGCTGCAGGACAAATCGGAAGTGGTGGCCATGGTCGGCTATGAAAACGACTATGTGGGCATCATCCGCGCCGCCCGCGTACTGAAGCCGAAGATCAAGGCCATGGTGGGCGTGTGGTCGCTGGCCACGCCGAAGATGGCGGCCGACTTCCCCGACCTGATGCCGAATGTCTTCGGCACGGCCCTGCTGCCCTTCCCCACGGAATTCAAGACAGCCGACGGCAAGGCCTTCAGCGACGCCTACAAGCAGCTGTACAAGAAGGAGCCGGACTACCTGGGCCAGTTCGGCTACGTGCAGTCGATGCTGCTGTTCGAGGCGATCGCGCGCGCGGCCGACAAGGGCACCATCAAGAAAGGCGGCGTGGCCGAAGAAATGCGCAAGACGGACCGCGAGACCCTGATCGGCCGCGTGCAGTTTGCCGCCAATGGCGACAACCAGAACTTCGTGCACCGCATGGCGCAGCACCAGGACAAGAAGGTGGTCATCGTCTGGCCGAAGGAACACGCGACGGGCAAGCTGGCCTATCCGGCCCTGCCCTGGTAGACGGCAGCCTCCCCTGCACACGCGCATGCCCGCCGGGCGTGCACCGATGAACGGCAACCCTGGCCCATCTTTGCGCTGCGCCAGGCTGCCTGACGGGACGACGACATGACAGAATTAATCTTGCAGGCCCTGTATTCGGGCCTGCTGCAGGGCGGCTCCTACGCCCTGATCGCACTGGGACTGGCGCTGGTGTTCGGCACCATGAAAGTGATCAACCTGGCGCACGGCGAGCTGGTGCTGCTGGCCGCCTACATCGCCTACAGCGTGGAATCGGGCCTGGGCCTGGGGCCCATGTTCGCCATCCCCATCGCGCTGGTGATCGTCAGCCTGACGTCCGTGGGCGTCTACCTGATCGTCAGCCGCATCAAGAAAGACCGCGAAATCAATTCGCTGATCCTCACCTACGGCATCGGCGTCATCCTCACCAATTTCATCCTGCTGGTATGGAAGGCCGACATCCGCTCGACGTCGTCGACCTGGCTGCAGGAAGGCATCGAGATCGGCCCGTTTTTCAGCATGCGCAGCGAAGTGATCTTCTTCGGCGTCAGCCTGGTGCTGATGGCGGCCCTGTGGCGCTGGCTGTCCACCAGCTGGTATGGCCGCGCCGTGCGCGCCGTCTCCAGCAACCGCGACGCGGCAAAGCTGATGGGTATCGACCCGGGCCGCACGGAGCTCGTCTCCTTCCTCGTCGCCGGCATCCTGGCCGCCTTCGCGGGCGTCGCCCTGTTCAGCTATGGCGTGATCCAGCCTGCCTACGGCGGCGCGCTGACGGTGAAGGCCTTCATTATCACGGTACTGGCCGGCATCGGCTCCATCCCCGGCGTGCTGCTGGCCGCCGTGCTGCTGGGCGTGGCCGAAGCGCTGACCGTCACCCTGGCCAGCTCCGCGCTGCAGGAATTGTCCGGCATGGTGCTGTTCCTGCTGGTGCTGTTCATCATGCCGAACGGCCTGTTCGGCGCACAACGGAGGCGCGGATGAAGCGCTCGACACTGATCTCCACGGCGGGCCTGCTGCTGGCCGCCTATGTCGCCGTGCCGCTGGCACTGGGCGGCAACCAGTACGTGATGAGCATGGTGGTGGCGGCCCTGATCATCGGCGGCGTGGCCATGTCCTGGGCCTTGCTGGGCAATCTGGGCGGCATGGTCAGCTTCGGCCATGCGGCGTTCTTCGGCGTGGGCGCGTACGTGTCCGCGCTGGCCAGCGTGAAACTGGGCCTGCCCGTGTTTGCCGCCATGCTGCTCGGCGGCGCGGGCGCAGCCGTCGCCGCCGTCATCATGCTGCCCGTGCTGCGCCTGCGGGGACCGTACTTTGCGCTGGCCATCCTCGCCTACGCCCACATCTTCCGCATCCTGGCCACGGAATGGAGTTCCGTCACGGGCGGCGCCGGCGGCATCAACAATATCCCCACACTGCCCACCGTCTTCGGCTTCGACCTGGCCAGCAAGACGGGCGCCTACCTGGTGGTGCTGACCCTGGTGGTGGCATGCGCCTTCGCCTACAGCCGCATCCGCGCCAGCCATTACGGCATCGCCCTGCGCGCCATGCACGACAGCGAAGACGCCACGCGCGTCGTCGGCGTCAACAGCACTTTGCTGAAAGGCGCCATGCTGCTGGTGTCGGCCTTCATGGCGGGCCTGTTCGGCGCCTTCAACGCCCACTACATCAACTTCCTGGAACCGGACTACGCATTCAACAGCCTGTGGGTGACCCTACCCATCGTGGCGGCCATCTTCGGCGGCTACCGCACGATACTCGGCCCCGTGCTGGGCGCCGTGGTGGTCTACCTGGTCGACCAGCTCATTTTCAAGTCGCTGATCCCCACGGGCCACCAGCTGGTGCTGGGCGTGCTGCTGGTGGCGATGATCGTCTTCAGTCCGAACGGCCTGCTGCCGCTGCTGCAAAAATGGCTGAAAAACGCGTTCACAGCGAAGGAGAAACAACATGCTTGAACTCGATAATGTGTCCGTGCGTTTCGGCGGCCTGACGGCCGTCGATTCCGTCACCTTAAAAGTGGGCAGCCACGACGTGATCGGCCTGGTGGGCGCGAACGGCGCCGGCAAGACCACCCTGTTCAACGCGATTTCCGGCCTGGTGCGCCCCACCAGCGGCCATATCCGCTTCGAGGGGCGTGACATCATGGCCACGCCCATGTACCAGCGCGCGCGCCTGGGGCTGGGCCGCACCTTCCAGATCCCGCAGCCCATGCATGAATTGACGGTGCGCGAAAACCTCGTCGTGGCGCAGCGTTTCGGCACGGGCAAGGTGGACCAGCGCAAGATCGATGAAATCCTCGATTTCACGAGCATGGCGGACAAGGCGCAGCGCGATGCGGCCAGTGAACTGGCGCTGACGGAATTGAAGGCGCTGGAAGTGGCCAAGGCGCTGGCGACGAATCCGAAGCTGCTGCTGCTCGACGAAGTGCTGGCCGGGCTGGAAACGAACGGCAAGCGCCGTTTCATGGGCATGCTGAAGGACTTGCATGCCGCCTTTGGCGTGGGCATCGTCATGATCGAGCACGATATCGAAACCATCAGCAATCTGTGCCAGCGCGTGGCCGTGCTCAATTTTGGCCAGCTGATCGCCGACGGCACGCCCGATTGCGTGTTCCGCGACCCGGCCGTCATCGAAAGCTATACAGGAGCCGCGCATGCTTGAAATAACAGAACTGCGCGCCGGCTACGGCGCCATCAACGTGCTGTGGGACGTGTCGCTGTCCATCCAGAAGGGCAAGCTGACCACCATCATCGGCCCGAACGGGGCCGGCAAGACCACCCTGCTGCGCGCCATCATGGGCCTGCTGCCCGTGGGCGCGGGCAGCATCGCGCTCGACGGCCACGCCATCAACGGCACGCCCACCTGGAAGATGAGCGACGCCAGGGTCACCATGATCCCCGAGGGCCGCATGACGTTCCGCGACATGAGCGTGGAAGAAAACCTGATCATGGGCGCCTTCCCCAAGGAGCACCGCAGCCACATGCCGGCCCGCCTGGCCGAAGCCTACGCCATGTTCCCCCGCCTGCACGAGCGGCGCAAGCAGCTGGCCGGCTCACTGTCCGGCGGCGAAGCGCAGATGCTGGCCATGGCGCGCGGGCTGATGTCGGACCCGTCGCTGCTGATCATCGACGAGCCGTCGCTGGGCCTGGCGCCGCTGGTGGTCAACGAACTGTTCGAGATCCTCGCGCGCCTGAACGACGGCCGGCGCACCATCATTTTAGTGGAGCAGAACACGGCGCGCGCCGTGGGCGTGGCCGACCACGTCTACCTGATGCAAAGCGGCAAGGTGGCGCTGTCGCAGCCGGCGCTTGATGTCGACCTGGAGCATCTGCACGCACTGTATTTCGCGCGCTGAGTGATAGCCACCGCACGCCCGTCGTGAGCGGCCTGCGGCCGTCACTCCTCGTCGTCGGCCAGTTTGTCGAACACCTGCAAGTCCGCCTTGCCGAGTCCGGCCATCACGAAGGGATCGTCGGCAGGAAAGCGGCCCGTGTCGACCAGCATGCGCAGCTTGCTCAAGCGGTCGCCCTGCGCCAGCGCTTGCGCCTGCGGATCGGTGTCGGCGTGGGCCGCGACACCGGCCTGCCCGATCGCGTAGGTCACGGACTCGGGAAACTCCCACAATTCGGCGATCTTTACGGACAAGATGCGCGCTTGCGCAAATACCTGGGCGATGAAAGCGTCCGATTGGGGAAACGCGTCGGGCGCATGCATCTGGTCGATCAGCCGGAACGCCACCACCAGGCCGACATTGGCCATCAGCCCCGCCAGATAGGCGTCGAAGGCGTTTGCCTGCAGCGCAGGCGCGAGCAGGTTGGCCGCCAGCGCGCATTTCTCGGACTGGCGCCAGATCAGCGGCGCCGTGCGGATGGTCAGCCCGCCGCTTTGCATGCTGACGATGGGACGGAAGGCGACACGGGCCAGCAGCATGCGCATGCCGTTTTGCCCCAGCAGCATGATGGCGCCTTCCATGTTGTTGATCGACGGGCTGGCGTTGTAGCGCGAATGGTAGCAGGGCCGGTTCGCTTCGCGGAACACCTCGGCGACCAGCAGCACGTCCTGGGCCAGCTGGCGCGACAGCTCGACCGCGCTCATGTTTTCATTTTGCAAGGTCCGCATCAACTGCGGGATGATGGCGGGAATGCGCGGCACCAGCGCAGCGCCAGCGACCGGTTCACGGGCCAGCCGCGTCAATTCGTCCAGGATTTGCTGTTCGGACTGCTTTGACGCCTGCGCCGACCCTGCAGCCGCCAGCCAGCGGTAATAGATGGCATCGATTTCAGCGATGGTCGCTGGCTGCCCCGTCATCTCGGGCGCCGCCGCTGCCGTGACGGACGCAGGCTTGCTCTTTTCGTCGCCGCCGTTCAGTAATTTTCCTATCCAACCCATTTTGCTATCCAGCCCCATATGCATCACTATCGCGACATCCGCGCCGCGATTTTACTTGATGACGGCAACGCCGGTGCGGCGGGCGTGGCCCGCCTTGTCCAGCCGCCGCAAGCTGCTACAGTAGCACTCCCGCAGCTTCCCCTGCTTTGCAAGGCAAATCATGAACAATATGCTGGCCCAGTACGTCACCAGCCAGGCGTATAACAACGCCTGGGCCAACCACCGCCTGCTGAAAGCATGCGCCCAGCTGACCCAGGCCGAGTTCCAGGCCACGCGCGTCAGCTTTTTCCCCACCATCCAGTTCACCCTGAACCACATCCTGACGTGCGACTGGTTTTATCTCGACGCGCTGGAACGCGAGCTGCGCGGCGAGGCGCCCCATGCCGACTGCTATGTATTCTTCGAACAGGACGAACCGTTTAGCGATTGCGCCGCGCTGCAGGCGGCGCAGCGCGCATCGGACCTGCGCCTGATCGCCCATTGCCGCAGCCTGTGCGACGCGGACCTGGCGCGGCCCGTGACGATACTGCGCGACACGCCGCAAGTGGACACGCGCCTGCGCCTGCTCGCGCATGTGTTCCAGCACCAGATCCACCACCGGGGGCAGGTACACGCCATGCTGGCCGGCACGCGCATCGCGCCGCCCCAGCTCGATGAATTCTATTGCGCCGGCGAAGCGGACGAGCGGGCGCAGGATTTTGCGGAACTGGGCTGGACGGAAGCCGACGTGTGGGCACCGCGCTGACTTATTCCACGGCGTGGCAGCACACGCACAACTTGTTGCCATCGAGGTCGCGGAAATAGGCGCCATAGTAATGGGCGTGGTAATGGGGCCGCAGGCCGGGCGGCCCTTCGCACACGGCGCCCAGCGCCAGCGCGGCCTGGTGGCAGCGGTCCACCTGCGCGCGGCTGGCCGCCAGCAAGGCCGTCATCTGGCCATTGCCGGGAGCGGCCGGCAAGCCGTCGTGCGGCGCCGTCAGCACGAACAGGGGCCGCGGCGCATCCTGCGCCATCCAGCCCGCCCAGGGCTTGTCCCGGTCATGGAATTTTTCGATCAGGCCCAGCTCTCCCAGCAGGGCCGTGTAGAACGCGTAAGCGCGGGGAAAGTCGTTGGTGCCGAGGCAGATATGGGACAGCATGCTGCTCCTTCATGAATTCATGCATGTGCGGCAAAATGCGCAAGCTGATTATAATGGCGCATCGCTTTCCCACCCGATCCCATGCCAGACCTGACCCGCCTTCAGCTGCTTGCGCCCTCCAGCGCCGACCTTGCCGCCTTGCTGGCCTTCGAACTGGAAAACCGCGCCTATTTTGAAAACTGGGTCACGGCGCGCGCACCGTCCTACTACGGAAAGGAAGCCATCGCCGCCGCCATCGAGCAGGCGCAGCGCGAGCGCCAGCAAGACCAGGCTTACCAGTACCTCGCCAAGCTGGACGGGCAGATCATCGGCAGGGTCAACCTGACGGCCGTCACGCGCCCGTATTTCAACAAGGCAGTACTCGGCTATCGCATCGGCGAACGGTTCGGTGGACGCGGCTACGCCACGCGCGTGGTCGCTCTGCTGCTGGAAGAAGCGTTCGGTCCACTGGACCTGTGGCGCCTGGAAGCGACGGCGCGGCCGCAAAACCTGGGCTCGGTCGCCGTCATGCAGCGCAACGGCTTTCACCAGTATGGCCGCTCGGAAAAAGCCATGTTCTTCCAGGATGCGTGGTCGGATTTGCTGTACTTTGAACGGCGCAAGGAAGACACCGGCACCCAGTAAAACCGAGCAATTGCTCGATCGAACGGGCTCCCTCCCTCTGGTGTTGTAAAATAGGCAAATATGGCGCAGCACCGGCCATGCCGCCTGCCCGCTTTTCGCGCACGCGGATGCACTCACACTCAGGGAACACCATGCGCACTACAGACAAAAAAGCCTACCTCGTCGGCGGCGGCATCGGCGCGCTGGCCGCGGCCGCGTTCATGATACGCGACGGGGGCATGCAAGGCAGCAACATCACCATCTTCGAAGCCTCGCCCGTGACCGGCGGCAGCCTCGATGGCGGCGGCAATGCCGACGATGGCTACACCTTGCGCGGGGGCCGCATGCTGACCACCGACAACTATGAATGCACGTGGGACTTGTTCAAGAGCATCCCCTCGCTCGAGCATGCGGGCCAGAGCGTCTACGACGAAACCATCGCCTTCAATGAACGGCACCTGCCCCACTCGCGCGCGCGCCTGGTCGACCGCAACCGTTTCAAGGTCGATGTCAGCAGCATGGGCTTTTCCATGCAGGACAGGCTGGAATTGCTGAAACTGGCGGAAGCGGACGAAGACACGCTGGGCAGCAGCGCCATCACGGACTGGCTCTCGCCCGCATTCTTCGACACCCCGTTCTGGTATATGTGGGCCACCACGTTTGCCTTCCAGCCCTGGCACAGCGCCGTCGAGTTCAAGCGCTACCTGCACCGCTTCATGCTGGAGTTTTCGCGCATCGACACCCTGGCCGGCGTCAAGCGTACCGTCTACAACCAGTACGATTCGCTGGTGCGCCCGCTGGTCGCGTGGCTGCAGGAGCAGGGCGTGAACCTGATCATGGATTGCACGGTGACCGATATCGCCATACAGGAATGCGACGGCCGCCTGAGCGCCACCGCCATCGCCTGCCAGCGCCGCGGCCTGGCCGACGTGATTCCTGTCGCCGACAGCGACCTGGTCTTTTTCCAGAATGCCTCGATGACGGATGCCTCGAGCTATGGCAGCATGCACGTCGCCCCGGCACGGCGCACGAAGAACGACAGCCAAGGCTGGCGCCTGTGGGAAAAGCTGGCCGAGGGCCGGACGGCACTGGGCCGCCCGGCCGCCTTCAACAGCAGCATCCCCGAATCGTACTGGGCCTCGTACACGGTCACCCTGAAGGACGGCGCCTTCTTCGAGCGGATGGAGCAATTTACGGGCAACAGCGCGGGCACGGGCGGCCTCGTCACCTTCAAGGACAGCAACTGGCTCATGTCCATCGTGCTGGCGCACCAGCCCCACTTCGCCGGCCAGCCCGCGGGCGTGCACGTGTTCTGGGGCTATGCGCTGCACCCTGATCGCGTCGGCAACTTCGTCGCCAAGCCCATGTCCGACTGCAGCGGCGCAGACATCCTGCGCGAGCTGTGCGGCCACCTGAACTTCGACCTCGACATCATGGCCACGGCCAACTGCATTCCTTGCCGCATGCCTTACATCACCAGCATGTTCATGCCCCGCGCGAAAGGCGACCGTCCCCTGCCCGTGCCGGCCGGCTCCGTCAACCTGGCCTTCGTCAGCCAGTTCGTGGAAATCGCCGACGATGTCGTGTTCACCGTGGAATACTCGGTGCGCGCGGCGCAGACCGCCGTCTACCAGTTGCTGGGCGTGCCGCGCGAAGTGCCACCCATCCACGCGCACGACAAGTCGCTGAAGGTCAAGCTGGACGCCGTCATCAAGGCGTTCCAATAGCCGCATGTTCCGGCGCCAACGCAGTTTTCAGGCTATCGCTTGCGACTTTGTCACAACGCAAAGCAGCGTGATATTGGACTGATAACGTCAAGGTCCAGGAATCTTCCACACCTTGACACATCCAACATGAAATTGCGGCTACGCCTGTTCGAACACGTGCTGCTGGTGCTGGCATTGGCCGTCGTTATCTTTGCGGCCGCCATCGTGCTGGCACGCATGACGCAGTGGGCGGAAGCGCGGGAACTGCCCACCTACCTCATACAGGGCATGCACCTGGTTGGCAAGGTGCTGTTTTTCCTGGACGGCTGCATCGTTATCGCCGTCAGCAGCATTCTGGCAGCCCGGCTGTTCCGCATACTCACCAAGGAGGATTTATGAACGACCTTCACTACCTGTTCACGCTCCAGCATCCGCGCCGCTTCTGGTACAGCGCCATCGTCATCGCCGTGGCCTCGGCCATCCTGCTCGGTCCCTGGCTCGACACCATTCCATGGCTGGTGGCGATCCCCTTCGTGGCCGGCGGCCTGCTGATGGCGCTCGGCGAGCTGTGGGATGACATGCACAGCAAGCGCCTGCCAAATGGCAACGACGACACGCATACACCGTGCCAGCATCGCTAGGGCAGGATGATGCGTGCACGCAACAGCGGCACGCCATCGCGCACGCCTTCGCTGCCATTTGCCTGCGCATGGGCGTCTCCATTGCCCTCGTTTAAGACTCGCTTCAGTCTCGCCGTGCATCGTGATAGGGCGCCAGCGGCAATGGCGCCTCCCTTCACCATCACGGGTACCGCCCGGCGAAAGAACCGCTATGAGCACATGGATGCGCGCAAACAAAGGTTTTTTGATGTTTCTCCTGCTGTTCGGCGTGTTCCGCACGGCCGTGGCAGACTGGAATCCCATCCCCTCGGCATCCATGCGCCCCAACCTGCTCGAAGGCGACGTGGTCTTCGTCAACCGCCTGGCCTTCAACCTGAAAGTGCCGCTGACCGACATCGTGCTGCAGCGCCTGGCCGAACCGCAGCGGGGCGACATCGTCACCTTTTCCTCGCCGAAAGACGGCACGCGGCTGATCAAGCGCATCATCGCCCTGCCCGGCGACACGGTGGAAATGCGCGAGGAACAGCTGGTCATCAACGGCCAGCCCGCCCACTACACGGCGCTCGATACGGCGCCTGAAACCATCGCCCACGTGGGCCAGCTGACGGCCCAGCGCATCCGCGAGCGCAACCAGACCGAGCAGCACCGCATCCAGGTCTTGCCGCAGATCGCAGGCGCCGCGCGCAGCTTTGCTCCCGTGACGGTGCCGGCCGACCATTTCCTCATGCTGGGCGATAACCGCGACAACAGCGCCGACTCGCGCTATTTCGGCTTTGTGCCCCGCAATTTGCTCATCGGCAAGGCCGAACGCATCCTCGTCTCGGCCAACATCGAGGAGCATTGGCAGCCGCGGCTGCAGCGTTTCGGCATGAAGCTGGAGTAAGCCCCCTTGCAACGGCGCCGTGCTTTTCGGTTAGCATGGCGCATCATGCAAAACTTTTCCACCGCCAGCCAGCGTCACGCCAGCGACACGCCCGCCCTCGAGCAGCTGGCGCAGTTCCTGCACCGCCATCCCGACGTGCTGCTGCTGACGGGCGCCGGCATCAGCACGGCGTCCGGCATTCCCGCCTACCGCGACACGGAAGGCGTGCGGCATGGCAACGCTCCCGTGCAAGGCCCCGATTTTCGCCGCCAGGAAGCCGTGCGCCGCCGCTACTGGGCGCGCAGCATGGTGGGCTGGCCGGCCCTGGCGCGCGCCGTGCCGAATCCGGGCCACCTGGCCATCGCGCAACTGGGCCAGCGCCAGCGCATCGGCGGCCTGGTCACGCAAAACGTGGATGGCCTGCATCAGCAGGCAGGCAGCGCCGCCGTCACGGAACTGCACGGCAGCATACATGGCGTGGTCTGCCTCGATTGCCAGGCGCGCCACACGCGCCGCCTGATCCAGGATCAGCTCGAACGGGACAACCCGCAGATGCTGGGTGCCACAGCCACGCCGGCACCCGACGGCGATGCCTTGCTGGAGCCGTCGCAACTGGCCGCCTTCCACGTGCCCGCCTGTCCCCGCTGCGGCGGCACCCTGCAGCCCGACGTGGTGTTTTTCGGCGATGGCGTGCCCGCCGCCTGCGCGGCCGAGGCCGAGAACAAGATGCGCGGCGCCAGCGCCCTGCTGGTGGTCGGCTCGTCCGTCATGGTGTATTCCAGCTTTCGCCTGTGCCGCATGGCGGCCGAAACGGGCAAGCCCGTGGCCGCCATCAACCTGGGCAAGACGCGCGCCGACCATTTGCTGGCATTCAAGACGGAAGCGCCGGCACAGGACATCTTGCCTGCATTAACGGCCATGCTGGACTGATCCCCGCTCGTCGCGGCGTCACTCTCGCTATACTATGGGATTGACGAGGAGAATTCATGCTGGAACTGTTGAGTGAACACGCCTGTTTTGGCGGCGTACAACGCTTTTATCGCCACGACGCGCAAGCCATCGGCTTGCCCATGCGTTTCTCGGCCTTCATTCCGGACACGGCGCCAGGCGCCACGGCCAGCACCAAACGCCCCGCCCTGTTTTACCTGGCGGGCCTGACCTGCACGGAAGAAACTTTCATGGTCAAGGGCGGCGCCCAGCGCGTGGCGGCCGAGGAAGGCCTGATCCTGATCGCGCCCGACACCAGCCCCCGCGGCGCAAACATCGCGGGCGAGAGCGACGCGTGGGATTTCGGCGTGGGCGCCGGCTTTTACGTGGACGCCACCGAGGCGCCATGGAACAGCCATTACCGCATGTATAGCTACATCCTGGAACTGCGCGCCCTGCTGGAGCAGGAACTGGCCATCGATGCGCAGCGCACGGGCATTTTCGGCCACTCGATGGGCGGCCACGGCGCGCTGGTGCTGGCCTTGCGCAACCCGGAACTGTTCCGTTCCGTTTCCGCCTTCGCTCCCATCGCCGCACCGAGCCAGTGTCCATGGGGCAAGAAGGCGTTCACGGGCTACCTGGGCAGCGACGCGGCCAGCTGGCAGCAGTACGACGCCAGCGCGCTGATGCGCGGCCTGCAGGACCAGCCCGCACTATTTCCCGAAGGCATCTTGATCGACCAGGGCCTGGCCGACAAATTCCTGCCCGAGCAACTGTATCCGGAAGTGTTCGAGGCGGCGTGCCGCGACGCCGGCCAGCCATTGCAGCTGCGCCGCCATGCCGGCTATGACCATGGCTATTACTTCATCGCCAGCTTCATGGAAGAGCATGTGCGCTTCCATGCGAGGAATCTGCGCGCCCTTGCCTGACCGCCCTATTGCGTGGTGCTGGTATGCCCGTTGAAATGGCGCGTGTACCAGTCCGTGGCCAGCAGGGCGGCCTGGTGCCGCGTGTCGGGGCCGCCCGGCGCGGCGATCTGTTCCAGTTGTTTGTCGCAGCGCAAGGTGGCGAACGCCATGCGGTTCAGTCCCGCCACGTCGGGGTCGCGCCCGCCCACGATCAGCAACGATGGCACGCGCACGTTTTCCAGCGCCGCCTTGCCGGCCATTTCCACCTGGCCATCGCAGACGGCCAGCGCGGCGATTTCCCCGCTGCGCCAGGCTGCCAGCTGCATCACCACGGCCGCACTGGTGCCATAGCCGTACAGGCCGCAGGGCAGGCGCCGCGTGGACGGGTCCATCTGCAGCCAGCCCAGGGCTTTTTCCAACTGGCGCGCCAGCAGCACGATATCGCTGCGCACGAAATACGCGTGGCCATTGCTGCCGCCGCCAGGCTCGACGCCGCCCTGGTCGAAGCGCAAGGTGGCGATGCCCGCTCGCAGGAAATCCTGGGAAGTGGCGTGGCTGGAGGCGCCCAGGTAATCGCTATCGGCGCCCGCGCCGTGGGCAAACAGGACGATGCCGACCGGGCGTTCGGGCATTTCAAGCACGCCGTCCATTTGAAGTTCATCGGCTGTGATGCTGACAAATTGTTCTTGCATGGCTGCCTCCGCTATCGAGCTGGGATCAAGCTCACATCAAGCTGAAATCACACTGCTGTTGCGCTGATTTTGCCGGACCGGGCGCCGCCTGCGCGCCTTGAGCGGCAAGCCTTAGTGTACCAGCCTGCGTCCGTTCACGCGCGGCGCGCGGCAAATTTGCCGCGCGCCGGCATCAGACGGCACCGTGCCGGTCCAGCCCCTTCAGCACGGCTTCCGGGCGGATCGGCAAATGCCGCACGCGCGACGCCACGGCGGCAAAGATGGCGTTGCCGATGGCGGGCGCCACGGCCGTCGTCGGCGGCTCGCCCATGCCCGTCGCCGTTTGCGTGCTGGCAACAAATTCAATATCGAGCTCGGGCACGTCGGCCATGCGCAGGGGCGTGTAGGTATTCAGGTTGGTATCCTTCACTTCGCCATTGAGGAAAGCCGTGCCTTCGTGCAAGGCCATGCTCACGCCCCACAGGGCGCCCCCTTCCGCCTGGGCCAGCGCGCCATCGGGATCGACGATGCTGCCCGCGTCGATGACCATGAACAGCTTTTCGACTTTCACCATGCAAGTGCTGCGGTCCACTTTCACTCTGGCAACGCAGGCCGTCCAGGTGGGCATGTCGCGCTCCTGGCCGAACGTGGCGGCGATGCCCAGGCCCGTGTCGGGCGGCATGGCCGTGCCCCAGCCAGCCTTGTCCGCCACCCGCTGCAGCACGTGGGCCAGGCGCGCGGCGCCGCCGACGGCATTCGGCGCGCTGCCCGCATTGCGGCCCGTCGCCTGCAGCAGGGACAGACGGAATGCCAGCGGATCGACCTTGGCCGCCTGCGCCGCCTCATCCATAAAACTTTCCACGGCCCAATTCGTCCAGCCGGGACCCACGGAGCGCAGCCAGCCGGGACGGAAACTGCTGTTGGCCAGGTCGTTCGACACGGCCCGCACGCGCTGCGCGCCCACCGTGTACCAGTGGTCGGCGCCGGCGATGGCGAACGGGTCATACGGATGGCCCTGCTTATCCTTGGCCAGCAAGGCCGGTATCATCGCTTGCGTGGGCCAGCCCGCGCTGGCCTCGTGCACCATCGCCGACACCTTGCCCGCATCGTCGAACGCCATGCGCACATGCTGCACGGACGGCGAACGGGGCGAATCGAAACGGGCGTCGTCGGAGCGCGTGCAGATCATCTTGACGGGACGCCCCACGGCTTGCGCGGCCAGCGCGGCCGGCACGCAGTAATCGCCATTGAGGCGCCGCCCGAAACCGCCGCCCAGCAGATAGGTATGCAGCATCACCTGGCTTTCCGGCACCTTCAGGGCCTGCGCCAGCACGGGCAGGATCAGCGATTGCCACTGGTTGCCCGCATGGATGTGCCAGACGCCGTCGACTTCCTGCGCCACGGCATTCACGGGTTCCAGCTGGAAATGCAGCACGGTGCTGGTCGTGTAATGGCGTTCCAGTTGCAGGCTGGCCTCCTTGAACGCCTGCTCCACGCCGTCGTCGTCGACCACGCGGGCGCCCAGCGTCGCATCGGCCAGCTGCTTGGCGGCGTAGTTGACGATATCCTGCTCCGACACGTGGGCAGCCGCGCCGGCCCGCCATTTCACCTGCACCAGGTCGGCCGCGCGCATGGCGGCCGCATACGTGTCGGCCACCACCATGACCCAGCCGGGCACCGTGCCGCTGGGGTCCTGCAAGGCCACCGAACGCAGGTAGCCCTTGACCTTTTTCGCGGCCGTGTCGTCGATGGACACCACTTTTGAACCGTAGCGCGTGGGCGGGATCTTCGGACGCGCATACAGCATGCCCTCGACGTGCGCATCGATGCCGTACACGGCCGTGCCATTCGTTTTCGCGGGAATGTCGAGCGCCTGCACGTTCTGGCCGATCAGGCTGCGCTGCTGCGGCGTCTTCAGCACGATGGCCTTCAATTGTTCCGGCGTGTACTGGCGCACCAGCTTGCCACGGAGCACGATCTCGCCATAGCCGATCGACCGTCCCCGGCCATGCACGGCGCCCAGCCTGGCGTGGCAGGCGGACACGGGCACGCGCAGCAGGCGCGCCCCCTCCTCGACCAGCGCGAGGCGGCCCGCCGCACCGGCGCGGCTGAGCGGGTCGAAATTCTGCCAGACGGACCAGCTGCCGCCCGTCACCATCAAGCCCCATTTCGGGTCCGTGTCCACGTAATGCAGGCGCACCTTGCTCCAGTCCGCTTCCAGTTCCTCGGCCACGATGCGCGCCAGGGCCGTGCCGATGTGCTGGCCCATTTCCGCCTTGGCGATATTCACGGTGACGATGCCGTCGCCGCCGATCTCGAACCAGATGCTGGGGTCGAACACGGGCGCGGCGGGCCTGGCAGGCGGCACGCGCGCCACCTTGCTGTCGGCCAGGGAACTGTCGGCGCGCAGGAAGGCCAAAGTAAACCCCGTGCCGGCGGCGGCGATCAAGAAACCGCGCCGGCCCAGCGAGCTGGGACGGGCAGCAGAATTTTCTTTCGGCAATTTAAACACCGGGCGCCTCCTGCATGCCGGCCGCCAGCTTGATGGCCTTGCGAATGCGCACATACGCCATGCAGCGGCACAGGTTGCCGCTCATGACGGCATCGATATTCGCATCCGTCGGCTGCGGATAGTCGCGCAGCAAGGTCGCGGCCTGCATGATCTGGCCCGACTGGCAATAGCCGCACTGGGGCGCCTGCGTGGCGACCCACGCCCGCTGCAGCGCGTGCGTGCCGTCCGGCGACAAGCCTTCGATGGTGGTAATGGCGCAGCCCGTCACGGCGGCAATGGGGGTGATGCACGAGCGCATGGCGCGGCCATCCACATGCACGGTGCAGGCGCCGCACATGCCGATGCCGCAGCCAAACTTGGTGCCTGTCAAATGGGCTTCGTCGCGCAGCACCCACAGCAGCGGGGTTTCGGCATCCACTTCCGTGCTGAAGGGCTGGCCATTGACGATAATCGTATGCATGATGTCTTTCAGTAATTACTTGGCGGCACCAGGTGCCGCACGGGCGGCGGCACGCGCGCGCGCCACGGCCCCTTCCAGGTTCGTCCAGGCGGGCTGGTGGCTGCGGCTGCGGCGCAGATAGGCGGCCAGCTGGGCCACGTCGTTGTCCGTCAGCGAGGCGGCAAAACCGGGCATCAGCACGCCGGGCATGGCCGCGTCCTTGCCGATGCCGTGCAATATCACCTGGATCAGGTTGGCGGGATCGGGCGCGCTGACGGCGCTGTTCAGGCTCAGTTCCGGACGCAGGGCCACGGGCCGGCCGTCGCTGTTCGAATGGCACGACGCGCAGGCGGCCACGTACAGGCTGGCGCCGCGGTCGTTGTCGACCAGGCTGACCCGCTGCGAACGGGCGATGCCCGCCTCGATCACGGCGTCGGCGTCCACCTTGCGCCCGGCAGCGCCGGCAACGCCGGCGACGCCGGCAAAATACACGGACAGCGCGCGGATATCGCTATCGGGCGACGCGCCCATGCCTTCGTGCACGACGGCCGACATGGGCCCGGCCGCCACGCCGTGCAGGGCCGTCGCCCCCGTGCGCAGGAAGGCATACAGCTCATCCTGCGTCCATGGCAGCGGTGCCGTGTTGGCGCTGGTCAAGGCCGGCGCATACCAGCGATCGATGGACGCGCCCAGGTAGGACGAAGCGGCGATCTCGGCGCCCAGCGCATTGCGCGGCGTGTGGCAGGCGGCGCAATGGGCCAGGCCTTCGGCCAGATAGCGGCCCCGGTTCCAGTCCAGGCCTTGCGCAGGATCAAGCTGGAATGTCGCTGGCTTGAAAAACAGCAACTTCCAGCCCGCCTGCAAGGGCCGCAGATTCAAGGGAAACGGCACGGTATTGGCGGGCGCAACCGCGTACACGGGCGGGCGCGTCATGAAATACGCGTACAGGGCCGTCAGGTCCGTCTCCGAGACGAGGCTGAAATGGGTGTACGGGAAGACCGGGTACAGGTGGGCGCCATCGCGGCCCACGCCTTCGCGCATGGCCCGCTGGAACGCGGCCAGCGACCAGCGGCCGATGCCCGTCTGCGTGTCGGGCGTGATATTCGTTGCATAGATCGTGCCAAATGGCGTGGCCAGGCCGTGGCCGCCCGCGTAGTCGGCGCCGCCCGTGGCCGTATGGCAGGCGGCGCAATTGCCCATGCCGGCCAGGATGCGCCCCCGTTCCACCACTTGCGGGGAGAATGCCGTGGCGGCAGGCGGGTTGACGGGCGCCAGCGCGGGACGCCAGTAATACAGGTAGGCAGCCAGCGCCGCCACGATGAGCAGTGCCAGCAACAGCAGCAGGCCGGTGAAGATTTTCTTGAGCAAAACAGGAGTCCGGTAAAAGGCTGGGCACGCGCCTGCCGCGCACGGACGGCGGCGGTAGCGCAGATTGTGACAATCTTACCGCGATTGTGACTTGTTGTATGTACGCAATGACACGCAGGCAACGCCGCGAGCGGGCTGCACCTTATAATCAGCGTTTCAGCACGCCGCCACTCTCTTCATGCATACCGTTACCATTATCCTCATCCTCGTTCTGACCGTCGTCCTGTGCGGCTTCATCGCCCGCTCGCGCTGGGTCAAGCTGCCGCTGCCCCTGATCCAGATCGCCGGCGGCACGGGGTTGGCCGTGTTTGGCGTGCAAGTGCCGCTCGATCCCGACATCTTCTTCCTGCTCTTCATTCCGCCGCTGCTGTTTCTCGATGGCTGGCGCATTCCCAAGGGCGCCTTCTTTTCCGATGCGCGCTCGATCCTGATGCTGGCCATCGGCCTCGTGCTGTTTACCGTGCTGGGCATGGGTTTCTTCATCGATTGGCTGATTCCCAGCGTGCCGCTGGCCGTCGCCTTCGCGCTGGGCGCCATCCTGTCGCCCACGGACCCCGTGGCCGTGTCGGCGATTGCGGCCGGCAACCCGATTCCGCCCCGCCTGATGCACATCCTCGAAGGCGAATCCTTGCTCAACGACGCCTCGGGCCTCGTCTGTTTCACGTTTGCCGTGGGCGCCATGATGACGGGCGGCTTTTCCATCGGCGCCGCCTCGCTGAGTTTCCTGCAGGAAGCGGGCGGCGGCATCGTCATCGGCCTGGCCATCTCGTGGGGCGTGGGCCTGGCGAATAAATGGCTGGTGAGCAAGGTCGGCGAAGAGCCGGGCCTGCAGATCCTGATCAGCATCCTGATTCCGTTTGCCGCCTACCTGGGCGCCGAGCAAATCCACGGCTCGGGCATCCTGGCCGCCGCCACGGCGGGCGTGTCCATGCATTACGCCGACCTGATCGGCCGGCCGCTGGCCGCCACGCGCACCCAGCGCAAGGCCGTCTGGGATACCGTGCAACTGGTCCTGAACGGCGTGATCTTCGTCATGCTGGGCGCGCAGCTGCCCGCCACCGTTGCCGGCTTGCCTGCCGCCTCGATGGAAGTGGGCGCCGGCAGCGCCTGGAAACTGCCCCTGTTCGTCGTCGCCATCACGGTGGGCCTGACTTTCATGCGCTTCATCTGGGTCTTCATCTCCATGAAGCTGACCCTGTTCAAGCACCACAAGAAAATGGCGGGCGAACCGAAGGACGCGGCCCTGCTGGCGCGCCCCAGCCTGCGGTTGCTGCTGGTGGCCTCGTTTGCGGGCGTGCGCGGCGCGCTGACCCTGGCCGGCATCCTGACCCTGCCCTTGTTTTTGCCTGACGGCAATCGTTTCCCCGCGCGCGACCTCGTCATCTTCCTGGCCATGGGCGTGATTCTGCTGTCGCTGATACTGGCCAGCGTCACCCTGCCCCTGCTGACCAAGGGCCTGGTGTTCTCGCCGCCAGCGCGCCGCTCGACGGAAGAGCGCAATGCCCGCGCCTCTGCCGCCGAGGCGGCCATCGCGCGGCTGGAAAAAGTCTGCGAGGGCATCGACAAGAATGACAAGCAGCAAGTCGTCACCGAGGCGGCCAACCGCCTGATCGAAGCCTACCGGCGCCGCCTCGCGTATGGCGAAAGCAGCAACGACGAGGCGATGCGGCTGCAGGAACTGGCCCGCACCGAGCGGGCGCTGCGCCTGGAAGCGCTCAACGCGGAGCGCGATGAACTGTTCCGCCGCCGCATCTCGGGCGAACTGGACGACACCATCCATTTGCGCCTGCTGCGCGAAATCGATTTGCTGGAAGCGACACTGGAAGAATAGCAACACTCTGGCCCGCCGCGGCAGTGTTGATAAGTAATTCTCATGGTAAGGAATGCAAGTTTTAACATTCGTGTTTATAATGCAAGGTTGTATGGCGTAGCGCCGTGATTTACTTTCAGCATGGACTTCCGTAGAGTCTGTACTGAAGAGTAACAATTTGACTAGCCACCCGACCCGAATAAAGACACCCGACGCCGTGCCCTCCTCCCCCCGCCACCGGCAGCGCACCGCGCTGCCAGTCCTGCTTGCCCCTGTGCTGCTGGCCGCGCTGCTCGCCGGCGTGGCACTGGCGCCGGCCGCGGCATGGGCGCAGGCAGGGGCGCAGGCGGGCGCGGCGGCCGACGCCCGGCGGCCGGCCGAGGTGGCCCAGGTCCTGTTCGGCATCATCAGCTATGTGCGCTGGCCCGTGGCACGCCCCGAAGTGCGCGTCTGCATGCTCGGCACGCCCCGCTACGGGGCGGCCATCGTCGATACGCCCGCGTCCAGCCTGGGCCAGCGCATCCGCGTGAAGATCCCGGCGGCGGCAGCCGCGGCCGGCGAATGCGACGTCGTCTACCTGGGCAGCCTGCCCGAGGGCGAACGCGAGCACCTGCTGGCGCAAGTCATCGGCAAGCCGATTTTATCGGTCGCCGAACCGGGCACGTCCTGCACCGTGGGCACCATGTTCTGCCTGCGCCTGTCCGAGGCGCAGATCGGCTTTGACGTCAACCTCGACGCCATCGCCCGCAGCGGCCTGCGCGTGCATCCGAACGCCTTGCAAATTGCACGTCGCAAGGGACCGCCGCCATGAGCGCCAGCCTGCCCCGCCAGCTGGCGCGCAAACCCCGCCCCACGCTCGACAGCGTGCTGCGGCGCGCCCACCTGAGCGTATCGCTGATCGCCGTGCTGGCGGCCGGCCTGACCCTGACGGCCGTGGCCCTGCTGGCCCTGCGCGTGTATTCGGACCAGAACCTGCGCCTGGTGGCCCGTTCGATGAGCTACACGGTGGAAGCGGCAGTCGTCTTTGGCGACTCCCAGGCTGCCCGCGAAGCGCTGGCCCTGATCGGCGTCAATGAAGACATCGACCGGGCGCAGGTCAGCGACAAGGCTGGCAAGGTGCTGGCCCGCTGGGAACGGGGCGAACACGGCACCCGCTACTACATCGAACGCGCGCTGACGGGCTGGATGCTGCCCGAGTCGCTGACCTTCCCCATCGCCCACGACGAACAGGTGATCGGCAGCATCAAGCTGGTGCCGCACAGCCGCAGCCTGCTGCCCTTCCTGCTCAGCGGGCTGACCTGCCTGCTGGCGTGCCTGTTGCTGAGCCTGGCCGTGGCCGTGCGCCTGTCGCGCCGCATGGAAACGGAAATCACCTCGCCCCTGCGCCACCTGGCGGAAACGGCCCACCGCGTGCGGCGCGACCGCTCGTTCGAATTGCGCGTGCCGCCGGCCAATATTGCCGAACTGAACCAGCTCAATGACGACTTCAACGCCCTGCTCGACGAACTGGAAGCGTGGCAAAGCCATCTGCAGAAGGAAAACGCCTCGCTGTCGCACCGCGCCAACCACGACAGCCTGACGGGCTTGTCGAACCGCGCCTTCATGGAAGCAGAGCTGGAACGCGCCATCCTCGAAGCGCGCATCGGCAATGGCAAGGTGGCCGTGCTGTTCCTCGACAGCGACCGCTTCAAGTACATCAACGATACCTTCGGCCATGCCTCGGGCGACCGCGTGCTGGTGACGATCGCGGCGCGCATCAAGCAGCAATTGCGCGAAGGCGACCTGGTGGCGCGCCTGGGCGGCGACGAATTCGCCATCCTGCTCAAGCCGCTGCGCAACAGCAGCGACGCCATGCACATCGCCGACAACATCATCGCCGCCATGGCGCAAGCCATTGAACTGCCTACCGGCAACAGCATCGTCAGCTCGCTCACGATCGGCGTAGCCGTCTTCCCCGATCACGCCGTCGACGCCGCCTCGCTGGTGGGCGCGGCGGACGAAGCCATGTACCGCGCCAAGCAGGCGCAGCGCGGCACGCGCCAGGTGGCGCGCCTGCCGCAACCCCACACTCACCCCTGACCCCCAAGGAGCAACACCATGCAATTCCTCTACAAGCAATTACGCCTCGGCTTCCTCGGTCTGTTCATGCTGGGCCTGCTGGCCGCCTGCCAGAGCACGCCCGAGAAAAAACCGCTGTTCAACGCCGAGCAAGTCGCCACCTTGAAGGAACAGGGCTTCAACCAGACGGACGAAGGCTGGGAACTGAGCTTTACCGACAAGCTGCTGTTCGAATTCGACGCAGCCAAGCTGACGCCGCCCAGCCGCACCGCCATCCAGAAAATCAGCGCGGCCCTGCTGAAAGTGGGCATTACCCACATGCGCGTGGAAGGCCATACGGATAACGAAGGCACGGAAGCGTACAACAACAAGCTGTCGCTGGCGCGCGCCAACGTGGTGGCCGACGCCATGAGCGCCTCGGGCATTCCACGCGACAACATCATCGTCAAGGGCCTGGGCATGAGCAAGCCCGTGGCCTCGAACGCCAGCAAGACGGGCAAGGCGGAAAACCGCCGCGTCACCGTCATCGTCTCGGCGCCATGAGCGTGGGCGCGCCCGCCGTGCGCTGGGTCGTGATGGGCGCGTCCGGCTGCGGCAAGAGCGCCGTCGGCACCCTGCTGGCCGGCGCGCTGGGCGTGCCCTATGTGGAGGGCGACGACGTGCACTCCCCGGAAAACGTGGCCAAGATGGCGGCCGGCATGGCGCTCGACGATGCCGACCGGGCCGGCTGGCTGGCCGCCCTGCGCCAGCGCATCGCCGCGGCCCGCGCGCAAGGCGGCGGCCTCGTGGTGTCCTGTTCCGCCCTGAAGCGCGCCTACCGCGACGTGCTGCGCGAAGGCGACCCGGCCCTGCGCTTTGTCCACCTGGACGGCCCCCGCGACGTGCTGGAACGCCGCATGCAGCGGCCCGGCCATTTCATGCCGCCCAGCCTGCTCGACAGCCAGTTGCGCACCCTGCAGCCGCTGCAGGCAGACGAGGCCGGCATCGTGCTCGATATCCGCCAGCCCCTGCCCGTTTTGCTGGAACAGATCCTGCAGGCGCCCTGACGGGCGGCGCGCGGCTGGACAGCCCGCGGCCCCCTGTGTAGACTGGCGCGCACTTTCATGAGGGATTTTTATGAGCACACCAACGACAAAACCAGCACCGGGCCCGGAATTCTGGGAACGGGCCGACCAGGTCATCGCCCTGGCCAATGAGCAATGCATGCACAGCGGCGGCAATGAAGTGGCCACCTCGCTGCTGTACGCGGCCGCCCGCTTCAACGCCTTCCTCGTCGCCAGCAAGAGCAACGACGTGGCCAAGATGCAGGCAGAGAAGGAAGGCGCCGTGGCCTTCTTCACGGAACAGTACAAGCGCATGCTGACCGACAACTTCAACGATTACATCACCAACTTCGACAAGTACACGCAACCGTCGTCAGCCCCCAAGGGCTGATGCCGACGGCCAGCCTGGACAGCCACCGCGTCCGCGCCCGCCACGCCGGCGCAGTGCTGGACGGCACGGTGCGCTACGCGCCGTTGCCATCGCTGTGGCTGGCGGCCATGCTGGCCGGCGCCCTTGCCGGCGCCCTCTTCGCCTTCAGCTGGACGGGCGTGGCGCTGTTTCTCGTCAGCACGGCCATCGTCCTGCTGTTCGGCCATTCGCTGGGCAGCCACCGCAAACTGATCCACGACAGCTTTCAATGCCCGCAGTGGCTGGCATACCTGCTCGTCTACCTGGGCGTGCTGGTGGGCCTCAGCGGTCCGCTGGGCCTGCTGCGCCAGCACGAACTGCGCGACTATGCGCAGCGCCTGCCCGACTGCCATCCCTATCTGCGCCACGGCGCCGGCTTCTGGCGTGATGCCTGGTGGCAACTCCACTGCCGCCTGCACCTCGCCCATCGGCCGCACATCGCCATCGAGCCGCGCATCGCGCACGACGGCTTTTACCGTTTTCTGGAAGCCACGTGGATGCTGCAGCAACTGCCGTGGGCCGTGCTGTGCTTTGCCTGGGGCGGCTGGGGCCTGGTGTGCTGGGGCGTCTGCGCGCGCGTCAGCGCCGGCGTGCTCGGTCATTGGCTGATCGGCTACTTCGCCCACAACCATGGGCAAATGCACTTTCACGTCGATGGCGCCGCCGTGCAGGGCCGCAATATCCGCCTGACGTCGCTGCTGACCATGGGCGAATGCTGGCACAACAACCATCACGCCTATCCGGGCTCGGCCAGGCTGGGCCTGCTGCCGGGCGAATGGGACCCGGGCTGGTGGGTGCTGCTGCTGTTGCGGCGCCTGGGCCTCGTCTCCGGCCTGCGCCTGCCGCACGACCTGGGGCCGCGGCCGGAACTGCGCCGGCTCGACGTCTCCCCCGATCAGGCGTCGTCGCGGCCCGCCAGGTAATTGTTCTTCACGCGCACATAGTGCTCGGCCGAATAGCGCAGGTAGGCGATCTCGGCCTGCGTCAGCGCGCGCACCTTGGCGGCGGGGCGGCCCACGTACAGATGGCCGCTTTCCAGCACCTTGCCCGGCGACACCAGGCTGCCCGCGCCCAGCATCACGTGTTTTTCCACCACCACGTCATCCATGACGATGCTGCCCATGCCGATCAGGCATTCGTCGCCGATGGTGCAACCATGCAAGATCACGGAATGGCCGATGGTCACGTACTTGCCGATGGTCAAGGGCGAACCGTCGGGCTTGGCCGCATTCTTGTGCGACACATGGCCCATGGAAAAGTCCTGGATATTGCTGCCCTCGCCGATGACGATGCGGTTGACGTCGCCGCGCAGCACGCTGTTGCACCAGATGGAACAGTCGTCGCCGATCTGCACATCGCCAATCACTTGCGCCGTGTCATGCAGGTAGACGCGCTCGCCCAGTACGGGACGGGTATTCAGGTAGGAACTGACAGGCATGGTATTTTCACTTTCACTTCATCAAATTAATCCACAGGCATCATACCCAGCCGGCGGCCAGCGCAAAAATCGCCAGCCCATGGGCCAGGGACGCGCCCAGCAAGCCGGCACGGCAATATACCAGCCCCGCCACCACGCCCTCGATCACGGTAAACACGAGGATGGGCGCGCCCACCTGCGTGACGGTGGTGGCGAGAAAAGCATGGCACAGGCCAAACAGCAGGCCCGACACCAGCGCCGCGCGCCAGGCCGGCAGCCAGGCGCGCAATTGCTGCTGCAGCAAACCCCGGAACAGCAATTCTTCATAACAGTTGGCCGCCAGCGCAAAACCCAGCAGCAAGGGCAGCATGGAGGGCGCGACGGGCGCCAGCGACGGCAAGCCGGACAGGGCTTTCAAGCCCGTCGCCAGCGTGATGATCAGGGCGGCGCCCGCCACGCCCAGCAGCACGGACAGGAGCGGCCGCGTGCCGAACCAGCGGATCTGGCGGCGCGCCTCGCTTTCCAGCCAGCACGTGCTTGCCACCAGGGCCAGCGACATGGCGCCCAGCGCCAGCAAGACCGGCGGCGGCGCCGTGAAGCGCAAGCCGCCCGCCGCCACCTGCCAGTAGCCGTGCGCCGTCATCGCGTCGCGCGCCAGCACGAAAAACAGGATATGCACGAGCACGCGCAGCAGCGGCACCGTCCGGGGAACGGCCAGCAGCAAGGCGGCGCAGACGAGGAAGGCGGGCGTGATCGCCAGCAGATACTGCGCCAGGGAAGTGAGCTCGGCCATCGTTCCGATCGTCCGGTAAAAGGTGCCAACGGGCACGGGCGGCAGCAATTGTATGCGGCGGCCGGCAAAATGGGCAAAAAATCGCCGATTTTTCCGCTCAGTGCGCCACCGGCTTGCGCCAGCCATGCATCAGGCCATGCGCCGCCAGCCCGGCCGCCAGCCCCCACAGCGCGCCACCCACGCCCAGCAGGGTCACGTTCGCGGCCGTCGCCAGGAAAGTGATCAGCGCCGTTTCGCGCATGCGCACGTCCGCCATGGCCTGTGCCAGGCTGTTGCCGATGGCGCCCAGCAGGGCCAGGCCCGCCAGCGCCGTGATGAAGGGACGCGGCAAGACCATGAACAGGCTGGCCAGGGTGACGCCGAAGATGCCCACCACGATGTACAGCACGCCGCAGGCCAGCCCCGCGACATAGCGTTTCGACGGGTCCGCATGCGCATCCTTGCCCGTGCAGATGGCCGCCGTGATGGCGGCCACGTTGAACGCATGCGCGCCGAACGGCGCCATGAGCAGCGAACCGAGCCCCGTCACCGTCAGGATGGGATTGGCGCTGACCTGGTAGCCGTCGTTGCGCAGCACCAGCATGCCGGGCATGTATTGCCCCGTCAGGGTGATCAGGAACAGGGGCAGCGCCACGCCCAGCAGGGACGCCACGGAAAAGCGCGGCATCTCGAACACGGGCGCGGCCAGGGCCAGTGCTATGCCTTGCCCATCGATGCGCCCCTGCGCCAGCAGCAGGGCCAGGCCGATCAGCATGATGCCCACCACGGCAAAGCGTGCCGTGAAACGGCGCAGCACGGCGTACGACAGCAGCAGGACCGCCACCAGCAGCGGATCGGCGCTGGCGCCGCCAAACGCATTCACGCCAAACTGCAGCAGGATACCGGCCAACAAGCCGGCGGCAATGCCGCCCGGTATCAGCCGCACCAGGCGCTCGAAGGCGCCGGACATGCCCAGCAAGATGAAGGCGATGGCGGACACGATATAGGCGCCGATCACCTCGGCATACGGCGTGTGCGGCATCACGGTGGCCAGGAAGGCCACGCCCGGCGTGGACCAGGCCGTGATGACGGGCGCGCGGTAGCGGTAGCTGAGCCAGATGCCCGTCACGCCCACGCCGATGCTCAGCGACCAGACCCAGGACGCCGTCTGCGCCGCGCTGAGCTGGGCCAGCTGGGCCGCCTGGAATACCAGCACGAAAGTGCCGCCATAGTTGACGAGGACGGAAATGAAGGCCGCCGTGATGGGGGCGGCCAGGTCGCGCCAGCGCGCCTGGCGCCTGTCGCCGTTTACCGCCGAGGATGTGGAACTGGTCTGCATGCGTATGCCCTTCCCTGAGAGTCGAAAGGGGGCATCTTAATCTTCAGATGGACTGCCGAAGCAGGCCAATTTCCACACACTCAACAGACCACTTTGGCGGTCAGCCCAGCGCGCGGGCCAGGCGGACGATGCCGCTGTCGATCTCGTGCGGCGTGAGCGCGGCAAAGCCCAGCAGCCAGCCGCCCCGCTCCGGCGGCCTCGCGTACAGCCGGCTCAGGCCCGGCAGCACGATGCCCGCCTGCGCCGCCAGGCGTATCGTGTCCAGCTCGTCCCTGCCCCCGTGCAGCAGACACGGCATCTGCAAGCCGCCCGGCGGCAGCTGCGCCGCGACCACGTGCGGCAAGTGCCGCTGCACGGCCTGCGCCATCGCATCGCGGCGCACGGCGTAGACCTTGCGCATGGCGCGCACATGGGCCGCGAAATGGCCGTCTGCGATGAAGCGGGCCAGCGTCAGCTGGTCCAGCTGCGGCGTATGGCCATCGAGGATGCTGCGCGCATGCGTCATCGGCTTGACCAGCGCGGGCGGCAGTACCATGTAGCCGATGCGCAGGCCCGGGTACAGCGACTTGGCGAAGGTGCCCAGGTAAATCGTGCGCTGCTGCGTGTCGAGCCCCTGCACGCAAGCCGTCGGCAAGCCCGCGTAGTGAAACTGGCTGTCGTAATCGTCCTCGATGATCCAGCCCTGGCGCTCGGCAGCCCAGGCGGTCAGGGCCAGGCGGCGCTCGAGCGCCAGGGTGGCGCCCGTCGGGTATTGATGCGACGGCGTGACGTACACCGTATTGGCCCCGCTGCGGTCCGCGCGCAGGTGCCCGATGGACAGGCCCTGCGCATCGACGGGCACGGGCACCACGCGCAGCTGCGCCATTTCGAACGCCTTGCGCGCGCCGAAATAGCCGGGGTCCTCCATCAGGATGGGGCCGTGCGCGTCGGCCAGCACCTGCGCGCACAGGTACAGGGCCTGGCGCGTGCTGCTCAGCACCAGCACCTGGCCGGCCGCGGCGCGCGCGCCCCGCTCCAGGTTCACATAGTCGGCGATGGCCTGGCGCAGAGGTTCGGCGCCTTGCGGGTCGCCGTGCAGCAGCACGCCGGCACGGTGCTCGCCGGCCGCCTGGCGCCGCAGGCGCTCCCACACGTCGACGGGAAACGCGCGCGTTTCCGGCAAACCCGTGGCGAATGCCTTCACGCTCTGCTGGTCGGCCACGCCGCCGCTGGCGAGAATCTGCGCACCGCGCGCGCTGAGCGCCACCGGCTGCACGGACCCTGGCAGCGATGCCGGCGGCGGCTTGCCCAGCAAGCTGGCGCCTATCGTCTGCGACACGAAACTGCCCGATCCCGCCTGCCGCCGGAGATACCCGTCCAGGCGCAGCTGCGCATACGCCTGTTCCACCGTATCGCGCGACACGCCCAGCGACTGCGCCAGCGCGCGCGTGGCCGGCAGGCGCAGGCCGGGCGCCAGCACGCCATCGAGTATCAGCTGGCGCAGCGCGCGCTGTACCCGCACGCGCAGGTCGAGCGCCGCCAGTGCGGGGGCAGCGAGGCGGATCTTCAGGATGTCGAGTTCGAACTGCGGCGTCATGTCGCTTTCGGTGCGGCGCGGGCGGCAGCCACGGCAGCCATGCTGCTGGCCGGGGAAAAGCCATGCTGCTGCAGCACCGCCACCAGCTGCTCGTCCGCACAGCCCAGGCGCAGGTTTTCCGCCACCCAGTCCTGCCATGCCGCGCCGATCTCCGGCATCGGCTCGGGCGCCAGCGTGAGACCAAGTATGCATGCGGCCAGCAAGCCGTTGATGCGCTTCGTGTCGATCAGGTGCTGCACCACCGCGTGGCCGGAATGGGGAAACGGGTGCAGGGTGCAGCGGCCGAAGGCGGCCAGGCGCTGCGCATGCATGGCGTCGAGGTTCACCGATTCGCTGGCGCTGGCACCCGCATTGGCCGCGTCAGGCCGCGTGCCGAACACCAGGTGCAGCTGCGTATCGTCCGTCGCCCTGGCGCGGCACAGGGCCGCCAGGTCGTAATAGCCCGAAGGCGGCGGGTCCTGCGCCAGCGACTCCATCACGGGCAGCCAGCGCAGCTCGTGGTACAGGCGCGCCTGCTGCACGTCGAGGAAGGAGAGCGGCCCGAAGGCGACGATTTGCCGCGCCTCAAGCAGCAAGCCGAACATGACGGCCGCATACGCGCCCATGGACTGGCCGACGGTGCTGATCTGGCTGGGCGCGATGCTGCGTACCAGCTCGCGCAGGGTCTGCGCCGTTTCATCCACGTGATTGCCCAGGCCGGCGATGCGGCGGTGGTACCAGGCATTGCCCGAATCGCGCACGAGGATTTTGTTCAGGTGCTGGCCGCTGGCCTGTTCCAGCTTTCTCAGGCGCCCGTAAAAATCGAAGGCGGGACGCGTCGTCCACGAGACGAAGCCAAAGGCGATCACCAGCGGTGCGCCCGGCACGATGCGGTCGACCAGCACGTCGTCGGCACTGGTGGCGACCAGTCGATTATCCAGCGCTTGCGCTTGCAGCATCGGCCCGGCTCCAGATCAAGGTTGAAACAGCGGAAAGCATGAGTGTAATGCCAGTACTGGCAAAATGGAAACATTCACCGCTGCCGTACGCCGGCCGGCGCGAAAAATCTGCTAGTGTGCAGGCATTTCCCCTCACAGGAGCGCCCCATGCTGCATCGCCTGACATACCTGTCCCTCGCCGCCGCCATCGCCATGGCCGGCGGCTGCGCCACCACGCCCGACAGCGCCGGGCCGGATACCGGCCTGACGCCAAGCTACAGCCTGACGAATACCTACTGGAAGCTGACGGAACTCGACGGCGCCCCCGTCGTCATGGCGCCGGAGCAGGAACGCGAAGTGCGCATCACGCTCACCGATGATGGCAAGGTGCACGGTTTCACGGGCTGCAACCAGGTCATGGGCGGCTACACGCTGGCCGGCACGGCCCTGCGCTTCACGCAGCTGGCGGGCACGCGCATGGCCTGCCCGCCGCCGTTGATGCAGCTGGAAAGCGCCGTGCTGGCCAATCTGAACAGCGTGACGGGCTACCGTTTCGACGGCGAATACCTGATCCTGCTCAAGGATGGCCAGCCCGTGGCCAAGTACGAATCGGTCTACCTGTGAAATAAAAATCGACTGCCGTTACAATGGCTTCCAGCCCATCATTTGGAAGGAAGCCATGTCCGCCCTGCCCTCGCCGTCCGCAGTCCCCCCGCCATCGGCCGCCGGCCGTTACCGGGCTTTTCTGTTCGATATGGACGGCACCGTCATCAATTCCATCGCCGCCGCCGAACGCATCTGGGGCACGTGGGCGCAGCGCCAGGGCCTCGACGTGGCGGCCTTTTTACCCACCATCCACGGCGCGCGCTCCGTCGACACCATCGCCAGACTGCGCCTGCCCGGCGTCGACGCGCAGCGCGAGTCGCAGGGCATCACGGATGCCGAGATCATCGATGTAGAGGGGATCATTGAAATCGCGGGCGCGCTGCGCTTCCTGCAGTCGCTGCCGCCCGCGCAATGGGCCATCGTCACGTCGGCGCCGCGCGCGCTGGCCACGGCCCGCCTGAAGGCGGCCGGCATGCCGATACCGGCCATCATGGTGACGGCGGAAGACGTCAAGGCGGGCAAGCCCCGCCCCGATTGCTATTTGCTGGCGGCGGAAAAACTGGGCGTGGCGCCCGCCGATTGCCTGGTGTTCGAAGATGCCTCCGTCGGCATCGAGGCGGGCGAAGCGGCCGGCGCGAAAGTCATCGTCGTCACCGCCACCCACGCGCACCCGCTGGCCACGCGCCACCCCGTCATCGACAGCTACGACAGCATCGTCGCAACGGCCGATGGCGACGGCTTCATCGTGCTGTCGGAGTCGGTTGCAGCACCCGCGACAAGATAGCCTGTTCCAGCGCGGCGAAAACCGCACTGCCGCGCTGGCGGGGGCGCGGCAAGTCCACCTGCAGGTCCAGCGTGATCTGCCCCTCCTCGATCAGCAGCACCCGGTCGGCCAGGGCCACGGCCTCGGCCACGTCGTGCGTCACCAGCACGGCCGTAAAGCCGCGCGCCAGCCACAGCGACTCAATCAGCTGCTGCATCTCGATGCGCGTGAGGGCGTCGAGCGCGCCAAGCGGCTCGTCGAGCAGCAGCAGTTGCGGCTCGTGCACGAGGGCGCGCGCCAGCGCCACGCGCTGTTTCTGTCCGCCCGACAGGGCCGCCGGCCAATCATCGGCCCGTTCGGCCAGCCCCACCGTCCACAGCGAAGCGGCCGCCGCGCCCACGGAACGGGGCAAGCCCAGGGCCACGTTGTCGAGCACCGTCTTCCACGGCAGCAGCCGCGACTCCTGGAACATGATGCGGATATCGGGCGCGCCCACGCCGCTGCCGATGGCGATCTTGCCGCCGTCGATGCTTTCCAGGCCCGCGATCGAGCGCAGCAAGGTGCTCTTGCCGCAGCCGCTGCGCCCCACGATGGCGACGAACTCGCCCGCTTCCAGCTGCAGGTCGACGTCTTTCAGCACGGGGCGGCTGGTGTAGGACTTGCTCAGCTTCGTCAAGGCCAGCGGCACGCCGCGGCGCTGCAAGGGGGCGGCGGGCGCCGTCTTCGCCTGCGGCGGCGCGCCGGCGGGATCGTACTGCACGAAATGGGACAAGAAGTCCGTTTCGATCTGAATGGGGGCGAGCAGCATGGTGTCCTCTTCAATCATTATCGGTAGGCGGGATTCCAGCGCAGGCAATGGCGTTCCAGCCCCCGCGAGAACAGATCGGCCAGCTTGCCCAGCAAGGCGTACAGCAAAATCCCCACCAGCACCACGTCCGTTTGCAGGAATTCGCGCGCATTCATCGTCATGTAGCCGATGCCGGCCTGCGCCGAGATGGTCTCGGCGACGATCAGCAGCACCCACACGAGCCCCAGCGAAAAGCGCACGCCCACCAGAATGGACGGCATGGCGGCCGGCAGGATCACGTCGCGGTACAGGGGCCAGCCGGACAGGCCGTAGCTTTTCGCCATTTCGATCAAGCCCTGGTCGGCCGAGCGGATGCCGTGGAAGGTGTTCAGGTAGACGGGGAAGAACACGCCGACGGCCAGCAGGAACAATTTGGCCGTCTCGTCGATGCCGAACCACAGGATCACCAGCGGGATCAGGGCCAGCGCGGGGATGTTGCGCACCATTTGCAGGGTTGTGTCGAGCAGGGTTTCCGCATGGCGGAAGCTGCCCGTCAACAGGCCCAGCAGCAAGCCCAGTCCCGCGCCGACGACGAAACCGACGGTGGCGCGCCACAAGCTCGTTTTCAGGTGCAGCCACAATTCGCCTGACGCGGCCAGGTGCCAGAAGGCCTTCGCCACGGCCCACGGCTCGGGCAGGATGCGGCTCGACAGCCAGCCCCACTGCGCCGCCAGCTGCCAGGCCAGCAGCAGCGCCACGGGCAAGGCCCACGGCGCCAGCCCATTGCGCCAGGACGCGGCGCCGGCCCGTTGTATGGAGCTGGCCGCCATCTCAGGCCGCCTTTTTCTGCGGCGCGGCCGGCACGATATTGCTGGCCATGACTTCGCCGAAAGGGCCGCTCAACGATTGCTCGCCCACGGCCTTGCCCTTGCCCAGCAGCGGGAACACCAGTTCGGCAAAGCGGTACGACTCTTCCAGGTGCGGATAGCCGGAGAAGATGAAGGTATCGATGCCCAGGTCCGCGTATTCCTGCATGCGCGCCACCACCGTCGGGCCGTCGCCCACCAGGGCCGTGCCCGCGCCGCCGCGCACCAGGCCCACGCCGGCCCACAGGTTGGGCGACACTTCGAGCTTGTCGCGCCGCCCGCCATGCAGGGCCGCCATGCGCTGCTGGCCCACGGAATCTATCTTGCCGAAGGCCGCCTGCGCCTTGGCGATGATGTCGTCGTCCAGGTGGCTGATCAGTTCATCGGCCGCGCGCCAGGCCGCCTCGTTCGTTTCGCGCACGATCACGTGCAGGCGGATGCCGAAGCGCACCGTGCGGCCCCGCTTGGCGGCACGCGCGCGGATGTCGGCGATCTTTTCCGCCACGGCGGCGGGCGGCTCGCCCCACGTCAGGTACACGTCCATCTGCTCGGCCGCCAGTTCATGCGCGGGCTCGGACGAACCGCCGAAATACAGGGGCGGGTACGGTTTCTGCACGGGCGGATACAGGGTTTTCGCGCCCTTCACCTGGATATGCTTGCCCTCGAAATCGTAGCCGGCCGCGCCGCCCTCGCCCGCCAGGGTGGCGCGCCACACCTTGATGAATTCATCGGAGATTTCATAGCGCTTGGCGTGGTCGGCAAACAGGCCGTCCGCTTCCAGCTCGCCCTGGTCGCCGCCCGTGACGACGTTGATCAGCAGGCGCCCGTTCGACAGGCGGTCGAAGGTGGACGCCATGCGCACGGCCAGGCCCGGCGTGGACAGGCCGGGACGGATGGCCACGAGGAATTTCAGCTTTTGCGTCACGCTGATCAGGGACGAAGCCACCACCCACGCATCTTCGCAGGAGCGGCCCGTCGGCAGCAGCACGCCGTCGTAGCCCAGGGTATCGGCGGCCACGGCCACCTGGCGCAGGTAATCGGCATCGACGGGGCGTGCGCCCTGCGACGTGCCCAGGTAGCGGCTGTCGCCGTGGGTAGGGATGAACCAGAAGACATTCAATGACATGGTGCGCTTTCCTTTGCTTGTTTATTTTGTGCTGGTGGCCAGCTGGCGTGCCGGCAGCAGCGCGTCCTTGACGACGATCGGTTTCGGTATCAGCTTCAGGCTGGAAAACGCATCGGCCACCCTTTGCTGCGAGGCGATCACGTCGACCGACACGGGTTTGACGCCATACGCATAGCGCGAGGCGGCCAGCGCCACGACATCCTTGCCCAAGCCCGTCTGCGCGGCGAGAATCGTCGCCACTTCGTCCGGGTTGTTGCGGCCCCAGTCATCGACCTTGGCCACCTCGTCGAGCACGATGCGCAGAATCTCGGGATTTTTTTCCGCATACGTGCGCGAAGCGAGATAAAACTGGTAGTTCGCCACCAGGCCCTTGCCGTCGGCCAGCACGCGGGCGCCCAGCTGCTTTTCGGCGGCCGCCAGGAACGGGTCCCAGATGGCCCAGGCATCCACGCTGCCCCGCTCGAAGGCGGCGCGCGCGTCGGCCGGCGGCAGGAACACGGGCTGGATGTCGGCATACGCGACACCCGCCTTTTCCAGCGCTTTCAACAGCAGGTAATGCACGTTCGAGCCCTTGTTCAGGGCGATTTTCTTGCCCTTCAGGTCGGCCAGGGTGCGCAGGCCGGAACCCTTGGGCACGACGATGGCTTCGCTGGCTGGCGACGCCGGCTCATTGCCGACATACACCAGGTTGGCGCCGGCCGCCTGCGCAAAGATGGGAGGCGCCTCGCCCACGGTGCCGAAATCGATGCTGCCCACGTTGAGGCCTTCCAGCAGCACGGGGCCGGCCGGGAATTCCGTCCATTTCACACCCACGCCCTGCTCGGCCAGGCGTTTTTCCAGGGTGCCGCGCCCCTTGAGCAGGGTCAGGGTGCCGTACTTCTGATAACCAATACGCACCTGCACTTCCCCCTTGGCCTGCGCCTGCGCCGCGGCGGGCATGCCGGCCGTCATCACGCCAGCGGCGGCGGCAAACAGCAAGCCCAAAGTGGTACGGCGCGAGAGTCGTTGTGCGTGGCGGTGTGTCATGGCAGTTCCTTGGTCGGTGAATAATCAGGCGGCTTGAAATCGGGGCGCGTACGGCTGGTCCTGCAGCGAACGGCCGGGCACGGAAGCATCCGCGGCCGCAGCATGCGCTGGCGCCGGAACGGGCGGGCGCTGTCCCTGCAGCACGAACAGGCCGGTGGACAGTTCCTCGATGCCGGCCTGCACGCGCGCGGCGATCGGCGCATCCAGGCTCAGGCCATGCTCTTCGTGCCACTCCAGCTGCTGCGCATTGGCATAAATGCTGGTGAATACCTGCTTGGCGCCCAGCGCGTGGAGCACGGGGCGCAGCGCATAGTCGAGCGCCAGGGTGTGGGCATGGCCGCCGCCCGTGGCCAGCGGCAGCACCAGCTTGCCCGCCAGGCCATCCTGCGGCAGCAGGTCGAGAAACGCCTTCAGCAAGCCCGTATACGACGCCTTGTAGATGGGCGTGGCGATCACGATGGCGTCGGCGTCGGCCACGGCGCGCACGGCGCGGGCAATCGCCGCGTCGTCGTAGTCGGCCAGCAGCAGGGCGCGCGCCGGCAGGTCGCGCACGTGCAGCCTGGCGTAGTGATGGCCTTGCAGCGCCAGCTGTTCGCCGATATGCGCGAGCAAACGGCTGGAACTCGATGGGAGTTGCGGGCTGCCGCCCAATAACAAGATGCTCATATGATGTCCGTCCCTGTGCGTGATCGATTGATTTGACTACTCAAGATGCTTGCAGCCTATCGCCATCAGCGGCCCGGCAAAACGAATGCTTTCGCGCTTCGATATGCGTTTTCCGACTATCCGGCACTGACGCCCCGCACGCCATGGCGCAGGCGGCAGCCTGGCTTTTTTCGCATATCCATGTGCGGTTTTCTTCGTGTACGGCGCGCGCCCGGCGGTGCAATATCGGCTGCATCGTCTTTCTGGAACCGTCCCCATGTCTAGCGCCTTTCTCCATGCCACCCGCCCCGCCGCACCCGCGCCGGAACCCCTGCAGGACGCCATCCGCATTGCCACCACGCTGGCCGCGCGCCTGGCCGAAACGGCCAATGCCCGCGACCAGGCCGGCGGCCATGCGGCCCAGGAGCGCGAATGGCTGCGCGAATCGGGCCTGCTGACCTTGTCGATTCCCGTGGATTTCGGCGGCCAGGGCGCGTCGTGGCCCCTCGTGTACCAGGTGATCCGCATCCTGGCGCGGGCCGACAGCGCGCTCGCGCACGTCTTCGGCTTCCACCATTTGCAGCTGGCCGGCCTGCAGCTGTATGGCAGCGCGCAGCAGCAGCGCCGCCTGCTGACACTCACCGTCGACGAGCGCCTGTTCTGGGGCAATGCCCTGAATCCCCTCGACAAGCGGGTCATCGCGGCCGACAGCGACGACGGTTTCACCCTCGACGGCATCAAGAGCTTTTCTTCCGGCTCCGTGGGGTCGGACTGGCTGACCGTCTCGGCCTGGCATGCGCCCACGCAGACGGCACTGATCGCCGCCCTGCCCACGCGCCAGGACGGCGTGACCGTGCAGGCGGACTGGGACGCCTTCGGCCAGCGCCAGACGGACAGCGGCAATGTGCATTTCCAGGCCGTCGCCCTGCCGCGCGAGCTGGTGCTGCAGCAGCCCGCGCAAGCCGCCACGCAGCAAGCCACCGTGCGCTCGCAGATCGCGCAGCTGATCATGGCGAACCTGTACCTTGGCATCGCCGAAGGCGCGTTCGAGGCGGCGCGCCGCTACACGGACGAGCAGGCGAAGGCTTGGTTTGCCTCGGGCGTGGCCAAGGCAACGGACGACCCCTTGCTGCAGCACCGCTACGGCCAGCTCTGGCTGCTGCTGCGTCCCGCGCAAGTGATGGCCGACGGCGCGGCGCAGGAACTGGAAAAGGTTTTCCGCAAAGGCGCGCTGGTGACGGCGCGCGAACGGGGCTTGCTGGCCGTCTCCGTGGCCGAAGCCAAGTGCCTGGCGCACAAGGCGGGCCTGGAAATCAGCAGCCAGATGTTCGAACTGACGGGCGCCCGTTCCACCTCGGCCCAGTATGGCTTCGACCGCTACTGGCGCAACGTGCGCGTGCACACCCTGCACGACCCCGTCGACTACAAGCTGCGCGACCTGGGACGCTTTGCCCTGAACGGCACCGTGCCCGAGCCGACGGCGTATTCCTGATCCACCCACCAAGGAGCCACCATGACCATCGCCCGCCGCACCGTACTGCTCACCGCCCTGACCCTCGCCCTGTCCAGCGGTTTCGCCCTCGCCAAGGACCCCAAGGACATCACCATCGGCACCAGCGCCGGGCCGTACGCGGACCAGATCAAGCTGGGCATCAAGCCTATCCTGGAAAAACAGGGCTACAAGGTCAAGCTGGTGGAGTTCAACGACTACATCCAGCCCAACTTCGCGCTGGCCGAAGGCTCGCTGGACGCCAACGTCTTCCAGCACATCGTCTACCTGAAGAAGTTCGCGCAGGAGCACAAGCTGGCGCTGACGGACCTGATCACGATACCCACGGCGCCGATCGCCATCTACAGCAAGAAGCACAAGACGCTGGACGACGTGAAGGAAGGCACGACGGTGGGCTTGCCGAACGATCCGACCAACCAGGCGCGCGCGCTGGTGCTGCTCGACCAGCTCGGCTGGATCAAGCTGCGCGCCAGCTTCGACCCCGTGCGCGCATCGGAAAAGGATATCGCCGTCAACACGAAGAAAATCAAGCTGCTGCCGCTGGAAGCGGCGCAGCTGCCACGCTCGCTGGGCGACACCGATTACTCCTTCATCAACGGCAATTACGCGCTGGCGTCCGGGCTGAAGCTGACGGATGCGCTGGTGGCCGAGAAGATCTCGCCCAACTACATCAACCTGGTGGCCGTGCGCACGGCCGACAAGGACAAGCAGTTCGCCAGGGACCTGGCGGCCGCCTACCGCTCGCGCGAATTCCTCGACATCACGAACAAGCACTTTGCCGGCTACTCGAAACCCGACTACCAGCTGGCCTTGCAGACGGCGGCCAAATAAGCCATGGCCAAGACGATACGCTTCAACGCCTTCCAGATGAATACCGTCGGCCACCAGTCGCCGGGCCTGTGGACGCATGCGCGCGACCGCAGCCACCGCTACACCGATCCCGAACACTGGACGGAACTGGCGCGGCTGCTGGAAGCGGGCCTGTTCGACGCCGTATTCCTGGCCGACGTGCTGGGCGTGTATGACGTCTACCGGGGCAGCCTCGATGCGGCCCTGGAGCACGGCGTGCAGGTGCCGCTGAACGATCCGCTGGCGCTGGTGCCCATCATGGCGCAGGCCACCACCCACCTGGGCTTCGGCGTCACCTGCGCCCTCACCTATGAGCACCCGTACACGTTCGCGCGGCGCATCTCCACGCTCGATCACCTGACGGGCGGGCGCATCGGCTGGAATATCGTCACCGGCTACCTCGATAGCGCGGCGCGCAACCTGGGCTTGGACCAGCAGCTGGGCCACGACGAACGCTACGACCTGGCCGACGAATACCTGGACGTCGTCTACAAGCTGTGGGAAAAGAGCTGGGACGACGACGCCGTCGTCAACGACAAGACGCGCGGCATCTACGCCGATCCGGCCCGCGTCCATCCGATCAACCATGCCGGGCGCCACTACCAGGTGCCCGGCATCCATTTGTGCGAGCCGTCGCCGCAGCGCACGCCCCTGCTGTACCAGGCGGGCACCTCACCGCGCGGCACGCGCTTTGCGGCGCGCCATGCGGAAGCCACCTTTGTCAGCGGCCCCAGCAAGACGGTGGTGAAACGCTACGCCGACGACTTGCGCGCCGCCGTGCGGCAAGGCGGGCGCGATGGCGATGCGCTGCTGATCTACGCGCAGGCGCTCGTCATCACGGGCGCCACGGAAGAAGAAGCGCGCGCCAAACACGCCGGCTACCTGCGCCACGTGAATATCGAGGCGGCGCTGGTACTGCTGTCCGGCTGGACAGGCGTCGATTTCAGCCGCTACCCGCTCGACGCCACCATCGAATACATCGATTCCCCGGCCGGCCGCTCGGCGCTGGCCTCGTTCAGCCAGGCCGACCCGGACCGCACGTGGACGGTGCGCGAGGCAGCCGAATACATCGGCCTGGGCGGGCGCGGCCCCGTCATCGTCGGCGATGCGCGCCAGGTGGCCGACCAGCTGGAAAGCTGGCTCGATGAAACGGGCATCGACGGTTTCAATCTGGCCTTCGCCGTGGCCCACGACAGCATGGCCGACGTCGTGCACTACATCGTGCCGGAACTGCAGCGGCGCGGCCGCTACCGCACCCGCTACGAGGAAGGCACCCTGCGCCACAAGGTCTTCGGCCAGGGCCCGCGCCTGCCCGCCAGCCATGCGGGCCGCCAGGTCAGCATCGAATCCGGCAGCGCGACCCTGGCCGCGGCATGAGCGCCTGACAGCGGGCCAGTGACAAGCCTTGCCATTCATGTTAGCTTGCCATGTTGAAAACACATGGGCAAGCTCGTGCATTCCTTTTTCTCTCCATGCAAACCGGTATTCCTGTTCTCCTGCGCAGCCCTGGCCGCCGGCCTGCTGTGCGGCAGCCAGGCCGCGGCGCACGCCGCCACGTAGGCTGACGCGCCGGCAGAAGCGCCGGTGGAAACCGGCCAGTCCATCCACATCAACAGCATCCGCAATCCGGAACTGAAGTCGTACCGCGTGATGGCGGCCGGCCTCGACGCCTTCAATGACTACCATGCGCTGGCGTCCGGGGCGCGCGAAGTGCGCTTCAAGCTGGTCGCGGGCAGCCGCGCGCCGGCGGACGCCATGCAGGACCTGGCCTTGCGCATCGCCGGCAACGAAACCTCGATTGCGCTGCCCCTGGCCGCCGACGGCAGTTTCACGCTGCCGCGCAGCGCGCAAGCGGACAGCGAGGACGCGGACCTGGTCACCAACAAGAAAAAGGGCAATTACCGCTGGCAGCCGTCCATACACAGCGACGGCGTGCCGGCCGGCATGCGCCGCCTGGGCGACCTGCGCCTGCAATGCCAGGTGACGGTTGCCATCGCCAAGAAAGAGATACCGTTCTGGATACGCACCCTGGTCGGCACCCTGCTGCGCACCACCGATTGGTGCGCTTCCGAGCAGCTCAAGATGCACACCCGCAGCGACCAGGCCATCGCAAGCGCCACCTTGCTCGATGGCGAGCGCCGCATCGCCCTGCAGGTGGAAAAGGAAGGCCGCTCCTTCCTGTCGCCCATCGGCGACACCCGCTATGGGGACGATACCCTGATCGAACTGCTCTACCAGCCGGATACCGCCGGCGCGCCGCCAGCGGCTCCATAGGCGTTTGCGTCCGGCCCCGTTCCATGTCAGCATACGCCACCTTGGCAACACGGATAAGGATCGCAATGTCCCCCACTCTTACACGCGCGCTGGCACTGGCGCTGCTGGCAGGCCACGGTGCCCTGGCATTGGCGCAGGCGTCAGGCACGCCGCCGACGCCGGGCTGCGACGTCTGCGCTACCTGGAATGCGGACCAGCCGCCGTTCCGCATCTTCGGCAATACCTATTATGTGGGCGTGAAGGGCCTCAGTTCCGTGCTCATCGCCTCGCCGCAGGGCCATGTGCTGATCGACGGCGGCTTGCCGGAGTCGGCGCCCAAGATCATCGCCAATATCGCCGCGCTGGGCCTGCGCATCGAGGACGTCAAGCTGATCCTCAATTCGCACGGCCATATCGACCATGCGGGCGGACTGGCCGAACTGCAGCGGCGCAGCAATGCGCTGGTCGCCGCCAGCCCGTCGGCCGCGCTGGACCTGGCATCGGGCGAAGTGGGGCCGGACGACCCGCAATACCACGCGCTGCCCCCGTACCCGCCCGTGAAGGACATGCGCCTGGCGCGCGACGGCAGCCATTTCAATGTGGGCCCCATTGCGCTGACGGCGCATGCCACGCCGGGTCACACGCCCGGAGGCCTGAGCTGGACCTGGCAATCGTGCGACGGCCCCCGCTGCCTGAACATGGTGTACGCGGACAGCATCAACGCCGTCTCGCGCCCCGGCTTCAAGTTCAGCGCCAGCAGCGAATATCCGAACGCGCTGGCGGATCTGCGCCACAGCTTCGAGACGCTGGAAAAGCTGCCCTGCGACGTGCTGATCTCGGCCCACCCGGAGGCGTCGCAATTATGGGAGCGGCTGGAAGCGAGCGCCACGGCCGGCAGCGATGCCTTTGTCGACCCGCAAGCGTGCCGCGCCTACGTGGCGGCGGCGCGCACCCTGCTCGACTCCCGGCTGGAACAGGAAAAACAGCAGTAAGCTTGCCAACGGGCTTGTCAACCGTGCACGCTGGCGTGGCGCCGATCTGCTACGCTGGCGCCATTCATTTGAAGAAGGAAATGCCATGTTCACACTCGCCAGACTGATCCCCCTCGCCGCCATCGTCGCCATCACCGCCGGCTGCGCGCAAACGCCCGTGCGCAGCGATGCTGCCGCCGCCGCGCCCGGCGCCACCTCGCCCGCCAAGCCGGCGCCGAAACTGACGGAGACGCAGTGGAAACTGAAGGAATTGAAGGGCAAGCCAGTGGTGCGCAAGGCGCCCGAGCAGCGCGAAGTGACCCTGCTGCTGGCCGAAGGCCGCGCCAGTGGCCACAGCGGCTGCAACCAGATGATGGGCGGCTACACCAGCGATGGCGTCAGCACCCTCGCCTTCGGGCAGATGGCCGGCACCATGATGATGTGCCAGCCGCAGGACATGGACCTGGAACGCCTGCTGCTCACCACCCTGGGCGAAGTCAACGGCTACCGCTACGCCGACCAGGAATTGCTGCTGCTGAAGGATGGCGTGCCCGTGGCGCGCTATGAAGCGCTGACGGTGAAGTAAAACCCGCACTCCCGCATGTGAAGAGTGCCCGAAAAACGTTCAGGGCAAGGCGCAGCGCCGCAGGCAGTACGTTAGTACGCCAAGGCGCTGCAACGCCGTCATGGACGTTTTCTCGGCCACTCTTCAGTCGTTGCGCATCTGCGCCTGCGATACATTGCTGTTCGCTGGCACGCTCTGCGTCAGCCACACATTCCCCCCGATGGTCGATCCCGCGCCGATGGTGATGCGCCCCAGCACGGTCGCGCCCGCGTAAATCACCACGTCGTCCTCGACGATGGGGTGGCGCGGCGTGCCCTTGATCAGGGCGCCGCTGGCATCGGCAGGAAAGCGCTTGGCCCCCAGGGTGACGGCCTGGTACAGGCGCACGCGCTGGCCGATGATGGCCGTCTCGCCGATCACCACGCCCGTGCCGTGGTCGATGAAGAAGGACGCGCCGATGTGCGCGCCCGGGTGGATGTCGATGCCCGTCAAGGTGTGCGCGATGTCGGCGATCAGGCGCGCCAGGAACGGCGCGCCCAGCGCGTGCAGCTGGTGCGCCAGGCGGTGGTACAGGATGGCGATGGTGCCCGGATAGCACAGCATGATCTCGGCCACCGAGGTGGCGGCCGGGTCGCCCGCGTAGGCTGCCTGCACGTCCGACACCAGCAGGGCGCGGATATCGGGCAGGCTGGCGGCGAACGCGCGCGTGATGTCGCGCGCCTTTGCCGCCAGCGCCGCATCGTCGCTGGCCGCATCGTGTTCCTCGCCGGCCGGAACGGAAAACAGCAGGCCCCGCCGCACCTGCTCGCTGAGGCGGTTCAAGGTCGTGTTGAGCGTGTCGCCGACAAAATAATCGATGCTTTCATCCGTCAGGTTGGGCCGCCCGTAATGCGTGGGGAACAGGGCGGCCGACAAGCCGTTGACGATGGTGGTGAGCGCCTCGCGCGACGGCAGTTCGCGCACCCTGCCGTTATGGCGGATCTTGTGCTTGTCTTCGCGCGAGCTGCGCAAGGCCTGGATCACGGGCCCCAGGTTCCACTGGGCCGTGTCGTCGGCGGGCGCTGCGGGATAAATGCTGTGCATGGCGTATCACTTCCAGAAAACGGCAAACAGGCCGGGTCGCCCCAGCTTAACGGCGGCGGCAGGCAAAGCAAACGAAGGATTCCAAGGTTTGATATGCGAAAAACGCATATGAACGGCAAACTGCGCCCGCGCCAAACCCGATTCCGGGCACTAGCGTAAAATGACGGACTAACAAAAACACTGTTCAACATGACTAAATTATTAACATGGATTTTGGCGGGCCTGGCGATGGTCGGACCGCTTGCAATTGACACCTATCTGCCGTCTTTCCCTGCCATCGCGCACGACTTCAATGCCAGCCCCCTGCTGGTGCAGCAAACCCTGAGCTTTTTCCTGTTCACGTTTGCGTTCATGATGCTGTTCTACGGCACCTTGTCCGATTCGTTCGGCCGCCGTCCCGTGATTCTCGTCTCGCTGGTGCTGTATGTGATCGCCTCCGTGGGCGCCGCGCTGGCGCCGTCGCTGGGCTGGCTGCTGGCCTGGCGCGTGCTGCAGGGGCTGTCGGCGGGCGCCGGCTCCGTGATCGGCCGCGCCATCGTGCAAGACCGCTATTCGGGCGCCGCCGCGCAAAAAATCCTCTCGCACATCATGATGGTGTTCGCGCTGGCGCCTGCCATCGCCCCCGTGCTGGGCGGCTGGATGCAGGTGAGCCTGGGCTGGCGCTGGATCTTCTGGTTCCTGACGGCCTTCGGCGTGCTGATGTTCGTCGTCGTCTGGCGCGCGCTGCCGGAAAGCTTGCCGAAGGAGCAGCGCCACGCCTTCCACCTGGGCGGCATCGCCGTCAATTACTGGAAAGTGCTGTGCCACCGCCAGTTCCTGCTGCTGTCGACGGCCATCGGCGCCGCCTTTGGCGGCTTCGCCCTGTACATCGGTTCGGCCGCCTATTTCATCATCAACATCCTGCACCTGCCGGAAACGGCATTTGCCTGGCTGTTCATTCCCCTGATTAGCGGCATGGTGTTCGGCTCGGCCCTGTCGGCGAAGATCGCCCACCGCTACAGCCAGCGCCAGATGATCTGGGCCGGTTTCATCCTGATGCTGGTGGCCGCGCTGGCCAACATCGGCTACAACTACTTCTTTGCCGCCGAAGTGCCATGGGCCGTGCTGCCATTGTTCTTCTACTCGTTCGCCCTGTCGATCGCCATGCCGCCGATGACCCTGATGGCGCTCAACCACTTCCCCAACAACAGCGGCCTGGCGTCGTCGATGCAGTCGTTCATCCAGATGCTGCTGTTCGCGCTGGTGTCCGGCCTGGTGGCGCCGCTGCTGTTCGACAGCGCCTTGAATCTGGCGTATGGAGTGATGGCGGGGCTGCTGGTGAGCTTGTTGTGCTGGGTGTTTGCGCAGGGTGGGAAAGCGGAAGCGGTCAAGCAGTAGCTTTTACAGCGGATTTTTCAGGTCGGGAGCGCCTGAAAAACGTTCAGGACAAGGCGCCGTGCCGCAGGCAGTACGCTAGTACGGCAAGGCACGGCAACGCAGTCATGGACGTTTTCTCAGGCGCTCCTCAAGGCCATGGCGCAGGCGTCACATCGACATACTGCGCCCCGCCCTGCTCCGGTTCCGCGCCGTCGCGCGTGGCGGGCTGATTCAGGGAACCGGCCGGCGAACGCAAGCTCAGTATCTCCTTGCGCGCCTCGACGAAGTCGGCGGAACTGAGGGGGTTGTGCTGGTCGGGCCAGTGGCTGACGGCCCATTCCTGCAAGGTTTCAAAGCGCCGCCACAGTTCCGCGATGAATTCGCGGCGCGCTTCTTCCAGCTGTTCCGGCGTCTTTTCGGCGCCTTCCCCGATATGTACTTGCATGGCTGCTCCCTGGCTGATCAATTATCTTGCAGCCTACGCAGGGACCAGCCAGGCGTCTGTTCGCGAACGAACACAGGATTTATTCGGGCATCTTGCGGAAGCCCACGGCCAGGCGGTTCCACGTATTGATGGAGCCGATGGCCAGGGTGACGTTGACCATCTCGGCCGGCGTCAATTGTTCCGCCAGCGCCGCGTAGTCTGCGTCGGACGCATGGTTCTGCGGCAGCAGGGTCAGCGCTTCCGTCCAGGCCAGCACGGCCCGCTCGCGCGGCGTGAAGAACGGTGTTTCACGCCAGACGGACACGGCATATAAACGGCGCTCCGTTTCGCCCGCCTTGCGCGCATCGCTCGTGTGCATGTCCACGCAAAAAGCGCAGCCATTGATCTGCGAGGCGCGCAGGCGGATCAGCTCGAGCAGCGAGTGCTCCACGCCCAGTTTGGCGATGGCCGCTTCCAGCGCATACATGGCCTTGACGGCGTCCGGCGAAGCTTGTGTGAAATCGAGTCGTTGCTGTGTCATGATGCATTCCTTGATCAAGTAAAGATGCACTATTGTAGAAGCGCGGGCAACGCGCGCGGCAGGCCAATCCTGCCGAAAAACGGCAGACCACCAACAGATACCCCATGGAATTACATATCCTGATCGACGGCACGCGCGACCTGGGCGGCCAGCTGTATCGCCAGCTCAGCGAAGCCATCCGCTCGGGCCGCCTGGCCGACGGCCAGCAATTGCCCCCCTCGCGCCTGCTGGCCAGCCAGCTGGGCCTGTCGCGCAAGACGGTGTCCGACGTGTATGACAGGCTCGGCTATGAAAAGCTGCTGGTAGGAAAGGTCGGCGTGGGCAGCTTCGTGCAGACGCCGCACGCCTCGCCGCAGCGGCGCCACGCCAGCACGCCGCTGGCCAGCGCCCAGCGCATCGCCCGCTGGGAAGCGACGCCCACGCCCTTGCGCCGGGCCAGCCAGGAAACGCCCGCGCGCTACGCCTTCATCGGCGGACGCGCCACGCCATCGCACTTTCCCCAGGATGAATGGCGCGCCTGCATGCTGCATGCGCTGCGCCAGGGCGGCCAGGCGCGCGGCCGCTACGGCCCCGCGGAAGGCTTGCCCGCCTTGCGCGCGGCGATTGCCGGCCATGCCGCCTTCAGCCGCGGCATCCATTGCACCGACGAACAGGTACTCGTCACCAGCGGCGCGCAGCAGGCCTTGCATCTGCTGGCGCAAACCCTGCTGGAGCCGGGCGACACGGTTGCAGTAGAAGAACCCGGTTACCCCGTGGCGCGCGCCGTGTTCGCCAGCCAGGGCGCGCGCGTGGTGGGTGTCGAGGTGGACGAGGATGGCCTCATGGTGGAGCAGATCCCCGACGGCACGCGTTTGATCTATGTGACGCCCGCGCACCAATTCCCGCTCGGCATGCCGATGAGCATGGCCCGCCGCCATGCCTTGCTGGAGCGGGCGCACCAGCTGGGCGCCATCGTCATCGAGGACGATTACGACAGCGCCTTCCGCTACGAGGGCCGGCCCGAGGATTCCCTGCAAAGCATGGACCGCTACGGCGTCGTGGCCCACGTGGGCAGCTTTTCCAAGATCATGGTGCCGGAGCTGCGGCTGGGCTATGTGGTGCTGCCGCTGGCCATCGTGGCCGCCATGCAGACGGTGAAATACCTGAGCGATTGCCACACGGCCAGCCTGGGCCAGCATGCGCTGGCCAAGTTCATCCAGGATGGCCACCTGCTGCGCCACATACGCCGCTGCCACGATATCTATGCGGGACGGCGCGAGCGGCTGCAGCACTGGTTCAACGGTCCGCTGGCGCCGTGGTTCCGCCTGGTGCCGGCCAGCGCCGGCTTCCACGTGGCGGCCCTGGCGCAGGCGCCGCTCGATATCGCCGAATTGCTGCGCCGCGCCCGCCTGGCCGACATCAGCCTGTATGCGCTGTCCAGCTTTTACCATGGCCCCGCCCGCCATGAAGGCCTGTTCCTCGGCTATGGCGCCATCGACAGGCTCGATATCGACACGGCGCTGGCCAAGGTGCTGGCGATCCTGCAAGACATGGCGCCCCTGCCCGTCAGCGGGGTTGCCAGCGATAGTGTCCCGTAATCGGATAGCTGAACAGGATATTTTCCTCGCGCGCGCCCTCGCCGATATTGTGGATGATGAGCGGCACGCCGCCCCACGACTGCTTGTCGCTGACGATGCCGATATGCGTGAGGTTACGCGGCAAACGCCAGGTGACGATGTCCCCCGCGCGGTAAGCGTGCGCTTCCTTGCTTGGCGGTAAGCTGGTGCCATGACGGGCAAAGTAGGTGCCCAGGTTCGGCACGCGGCGGTGGTCGATATTGCGGTCCGGCGCCTTCATCTGCCAGCGTCCCTGCTGCTGGTACACCTGCCACGCCTTGCGCATATCCTCGTGCACCAGCACCTGCAAGTCCTGCCCCAGCTGGCGGTAGGCGCGCACGACCACGTCCGTGCACACGCCCCGCTCGAGCGGCACGTCGCCGCCCGGATACGCGAGGCGTTCATAGCGCGGGTCGTACTGCAGGGTCACGCCCACCTGGCTGCGGGCCGCGGCGACGAGGGCTTGCGGGGTGGCAGGGATGGCCGACGCCAGCATGGGCGCCAGGGCAAGCATCAGGATGGAGAACAGTTTGATTGGCATCAACGTCAATGGTCGGATGAAAATGCCAACTTTACCGCAGCGGCAAGGAAAACGGCGGACGCTTAGACCCCGGCCAGCTGCGCCAGGTGGGCAGGAAAATCCACGGCCGGTCCCGCTGCATTGACGGTGTCGAAGTAATCATGCCAGCCCGTGGCGGCAATACCGGCCAGCAAGGCGTCCAGTGCCGCCTCGTCCGGGAAGCGCCACACGGCATAGAATTGCTGCGGCGCTCCGTGCAGCTTGCCGCCGTCGAGCGCGCCCATGGCCAGCGCTTCGACGCCCATGCCGGACAAGGCCGCCATGCCCGCGCCCACCGTATCGAAATACGCCTGGCGCGCAGCGGCGTCGAGGGCCAGCCAGGCGGGTTTCGGGCTGTACAGTTCCAACAGATAATGCATGGTTTCTCCTTCGGGGAACAATCGTCAGGCCAGCGAACGCTGGGCCCGCTTGCAGATGCGCTGCGTGGCCGCACTGGCACTGTCCTGCAGCCAGTGCGCGCACAGGGCACGCACCCAGTCCGGCTGGCTCTTGCCAGCATCGTTGAGCCAGTTGGCCACGGAATCCTGCACGTAGGCGGCCGGGTCGGCCCGCAACGCTTGCAACAGGGGCAAGGCCAGCTGCGGCTGTGCTTTTAGCTGGGCAATATGCGCGCACCACACGCCGCGCGGGCGCAGCGCTTCGCAGGCAAAGCGGCGCACTCGTTCCGACGGGTCCGCCGTCCATGGGACCAGCAGCGCGATGGCATCCGCGAGCTCGGCAGCGAGCCGGGGACGCAGCGCCAGCCACGCCCACTCGCGCACGCCGAAGTGCCCGTCATCGGCCAGCGGCCGCATGGCCGCCAGCAGTTGCGGCAAGGTCAAGCCGGTTTGGGCTGCGATGGCAAAGCAGACCCAGCCCCGCACCGTGTCGGACGGGTGCGTTTGCAGCGGCGCCAGGTCGGCGTTGGCTTCCAGCAGCAATTGCGCCGCCAGCGCCATGCGCCTCGTGATGCCGGCCGCTTCCAGCGCGCGCATCCGCTCCAGGCGGGCGGCGCCGATAGCGGGCACGGCGGCAGACAGCAACTGGGCGAAATCGATGGCCAGCCCTTCCGTCAGGGTGGCGCTGGCCACCCTGCCCCCGTTCAGCAGGGCCAGGCGCGCGGGAGCAATGCCGGCGATGCCGCCGCTCATGGCGCGCCCTGCATGTCGCCGCTGTCCGTCTTGCGCCAGGCTTTTTCCAGCAGCGAACTCAGCAACTGCATTTCTTGCTGCGTGAAATCGGCAAACAGGCTCGCGATCCATTGCGCATGTTCATCGACCAGGGTCGCGGCCGCCATGTCTCCCTTGGCGCTCAGGCGCACCAGCAGCTTGCGCCGGTCGAGCGGGTCCGCGTGGCGAGCCAGGAAACCGTCGCGCTCCAGGCCGTCGAGCAAGCCCGTGATGGTGCCGCGCGTCACGCCGGCCCGCTCGGCCAGTTCGTGCGGCGAGAGTCCCTCGGGCACGCCGCGCAGCAGGAACAGCAAGACAAACTTGCCCTCCGACAGGCCATGCCGGCCCAGGCGCGTGGCGCAATCGCCATCGATGGCGGACGCCAGGCCCAGCACTTCAAAGCACAGGCGCAACCGCCCCATGGCTGCGGGCACGCCCCCGCCGATGGCGCGGCGCTGCACGTCGCCCAGCAGGGCCGTGTATTTCTGTTCGAGTTTTATCATATGGCGCAATATAATATGGCGCCATATTAAATGTCAAATGGAAAACCTCAACGGCTTTCCCATGCGCCTACAAACGCGCCTTGTCCCTCGCCCACGCGACGATGGCTTGCGCATCGATGGCGCCCGGCTGGCGCGCCACTTCCACGCCCTTGCGAAACAGGGCCAGGGTGGGAATGCTACGGATATTGAAACGGCTGCCCAGGTCCGGCGACGCCTCCGTATTCACCTTGACGACGCGAAACGCCGGCTCCAGGATCTTGGCGGCCTGCACATAGAATGGCGCCATGCTGCGGCAGGGACCGCACCATGGCGCCCAAAAGTCCACCAGCACGGGAATGTCGCTGCGTTCGATATGCTTGAGGAAACGGGCGCTGGCCAGGTCCACGGGCTGTCCCATGAATAGCTCCTTCTGGCACTTGCCGCAGGTGGGCTGCTCGCCCAGCCGGGCATGGGGCAAGCGGTTGACGGCGTCGCAATGGGGACAAACGATGTGCAGGGAATCGGGCGTGGTCGAGGTCATGGCATTCCTGAATGCAAGCTGGTTGAGTCGGCAAACAGGCATTCTACGGCGATTCGCGCGCCCTCAGGGCAGCCGCGCACGATTGACAGCGGATAATTGTTGCCTGGCCATAAATACTGCGTAATATGCATCATTATCGGATTGCCGTCCCCTGCCCAGGACGACACTGCCAGCCCACGCAAGGAAACCCATGCACATGACCGCTCCCCCGGCGCACGCTGCGCTCGACGCCACCTTGGCCCGCCAGCGCGCCGCCTACCTGGCCCATCCCGTGCCCACGCTTGCCGAGCGCAGGCGCGACCTGCAAACCTTGCAGCGCTTCATCCGCGACCACAAGGAAGCGCTGTGCGAGGCGATCAGCGCCGATTACGGCAACCGTTCCCGGCACGAAACCTTGCTGGCAGAGATCTTTCCTGCCATCGACGGCATCGACCACGTCCTGAAACATTTGAAAAAATGGATGCGGCCGCAGCGCCGTGGCGTGGACTGGCGCAATTTCCTTGGCGCCCGCAACCGCGTGATTCCGCAGCCGCTGGGCGTGGTGGGCGTCATCGTGCCGTGGAATTTCCCCGTCAACCTGAGCCTGGTGCCTCTGACCTACATCTTCGCCGCCGGCAACCGCGCCATGGTCAAGATGAGCGAAAACTCGCGCCACCTGGCCCGGCTGCTGATCGACAGGATGTCCGCTTATTTTCCGCCGGAAAAATTGCAGTTTTTTGATGAAACGGGCGGCGTGGGCATCGCCTTTTCGCAACTGCCGTTCGACCACCTGTTGTTTACGGGGTCCGGCCAGACGGGCCGGGCCGTCATGGCGGCCGCCGCGCACAATCTGTGCCCCGTCACCCTGGAACTGGGCGGCAAGGCGCCGGCCATCGTCTGCGCCGATTTCGACTTGCGCACGGCAGCCGAGCGCATCCTGTTCGTCAAGTTCCTGAACGCGGGGCAAATCTGCACCAGCGTCGACCATGCCTGGCTGCCCGAGGCCAGCATCGCCGCCTTCGTCGCGCATGCGCGCGACATCGTGCCCACGCGCTACCCGCGGCTGGACACGCCCGACTACACGTCCATCATCGACGAGGCCGCCTTTGAGCGCCTGCTGCAGGCGCTCGACGAAGCGCGCGCACGGGGCGCGCAAGTAATTTCGCTGTTGCCGGGCCCAAGCCACGACCGGGCCACGCGCAAAATCGCGCCGCACATCGTGCTCGATGCCCCCGAAGACTGCCTGCTGCTGACGCGCGAAATCTTCGGCCCCATCCTGCCGCTGCGCGGCTATGCGAACCTGGATACCGTGATCGACAGCATCAACGCGGGACCGCGCCCGCTGGCCATTTATCCGTTCAGCAAGCAGGCACGCACGGTGCAGTTGCTGATCGACCGCGTGATGTCGGGCGGCGTGTCCGTCAACGACGCCCTGTTCCACGTGGGCCAGCACGATTTGCCGTTCGGCGGCGTGGGCGAGTCCGGCATGGGCCACTACCACGGCGTCGAAGGTTTTCACACCTTCAGCAAGCTGCGGCCCGTGTTCTACCAGGCCCGCTTCAGTACGCTAAAACTGTTGTGGCCGCCGTACGGCAAGCTGGCCAGCCGCGTGCTGGCCTTCCTCACGCGTTGATGCTTTACAGGAACAGCGAGGCGGCGATGGCCCACATCACGAGAGCGATGATGCCGTCGAGCACGCGCCAGGCCATGGGCTTGGCAAACACGGGCGCCAGGTAGCGGGCGCCAAAGCCCAGCAGGAAGAACCACAGGGCCGACGCCATGATGGCACCGCCGGCAAAATAGAAACGTCCCACACCTTCATGCTGGCCGCCGATCGAACCGAGCAGGATGACCGTATCGAGGAAGGCGTGCGGGTTCAGCAGGCTGAACGCCAGCGCCGCGCCGATCACGGCCCAGTAGCCTTCGGGCGACTTGGCCGCCGACACCGTCATGGCCGTGGGGCGCCAGGCGGACTTGGCCGCGCGCAAGCCATAGGCGATCAGGAAAGTGGCGCCGCCGGCCTTGGCCCACAGCAGGAAATTAGGGTTGTCGGCAATGAAAGTGCCCATGCCGGCCACGCCGGCCGTGATCAGGATGGCGTCGCACACCAGGCAAACCAGGATGCAGGTGAGCACGTAGTGGCGCTTCAAGCCCTGTTTGAGCAAGAATGCGTTTTGCGTGCCGATGGCCACGATCAGGCTCGCTCCGAGCCCCATGCCTTTCAAGAAAATTGCGCTATCCATCATCATTCCTTTCTATTGCTTTCCATCACGCGCACGGCCGCCCACGCTCTGCCGCTAGCGGCAAAGGCATCAAAAGGTAGGTGGAGGGTGAGGCGGTACCAGCAGGACCGCGCGGCAGAGTGGAGTTGTTACCCTATTTCAACAGTGTAAAGAAAAAGTAAATATAAGTATAATGAATGATTCTAACCATATATAAGAGTTTCTTATGCGCGTCGTCGATTACCGTGGATTGGCCGCCCTCGACGCCGTAATCGGCCTGGGCAGCTTTGAAAAGGCCGCGCAGGCGCTGGCGATCAGCCAGCCGGCCGTGTCGCAGCGCATCCGCACCCTGGAAAACCTGGAAGGCACCTTGCTGATCATCCGCAGCCACCCGCCCCTGCCCACGGAAGCGGGCCAGCGCCTGATCGCCCATTACCGGCAAGTCAAGCTGCTCGAAGCGGCGCTCGACGCCCAGCCCGGCCCCACCACGCAATTGCCGGAGCTGGCCATTGCCGTCAACGCGGACAGCGCCGCCACTTGGATCCCGGAAGCGCTGGGGCCGCTGCTGACGCCGCCGTCATGCCTGCTCGATATCCGCCTCGACGACCAGGACCACACCCTGAGCCAGCTGCGCGAAGGACGCGTATTTGCCTGCGTCACCAGCGCCAACGACCTGGTGGCCGGCACCACGGCCACGCCGCTGGGCGGCATGCGCTACCTGTGCGTGGCGTCGCCCGCGTTCGCGCAGCAATGGTTTCCCCAGGGTTTTACGGTAGAGGCCGTCAGCCAGGCGCCCGCCATCACGTTTGGCAGCAAGGATGCGCTGCACGAGCGCTACCTGCAGCACCGCCTCGGCTACACGGGCCGCTATCCGCACCATGTGCTCGGTTCCGCGCGCGACTTCGTGCGCTTCATCGAAGCGGGCTATGCCTATGGCATGGTACCCCTGCTGCAGGCGGAGACGGCGCTGACGGCCGGCAGGCTGGTCGACGTGGCGGCCGGACAGGCACTCGACGTGCCCCTGACCTGGCACGCCTGGGATATCCAGACGCCCCTCACGCGCACCTTGTCCGATGCCGTCATCGCCACGGCACGCAAGTGGCTGTTACAGGATTAATTGACGCATGCAACCGTTATCTATGCCAAATTGCAACTTCCCCGTGCGCGCCCTGCCCTGCCTGGCCTACACTGCAAACATCATTCATCAGAATCAGGAGCTGGCATGACGATCCTGCGCACCACCTTGCTCGGCTTGCTGGCAGCCATCCCGCTGGCTGCCGGCCTGGCCGCCTGCTCGCCCTTGACGGCCATCAATGCCTTGTCGTCCGGCAGCGCCTCGCAAGTGACGCGGGACCTGGCCTACGGTCCCCTGCCACGGCAAAAACTCGATGTCTACGCCCCCAAGATCCGTACGGGGCCCGTGCCCGTGGTGGTGTTCTTTTATGGCGGCAACTGGACGACGGGTGAACGCGCCGACTACGCCTTCGTGGGCCACGCGCTCGCCGCGCGCGGCTACCTGGCCGTGATCGCCGACTACCGGCTGTATCCGGACGTGCACTACCCCGAAATCTTGCAGGATGCGGCCCGCGCCGTGGCCTGGGCCGCGATGGAGTCCAGCCGCCATGGCGGCGATCCCGCGCGCCTGTTCGTGATGGGCCATAGCGCCGGCGCCTACAATGCGGCGATGGTGGCGCTCGACGCCAGCCTGCTGGCGCGCCACGGCATGCACCCGCACGACTTGCGCGGCTGGATAGGCCTGGCCGGCCCCTATGATTTCCTGCCCATCGAAAACACCACCACCCGGCCCGTCTTCTTTTACCCGGACACGCCCGCCTCTTCGCAGCCCATCCATCACGTGACGGCCGAGGCCCCGCCCGCCCTGCTGATCGCGCCCCTGCCTGGCCGGGACAAGCTGGTCAATCCACAACGCAACACAGGTGGCCTGGCCCAGGCTTTGCGGGCGCAGCAACGGCCCGTGACGGAAACATATTTCGACAAGGTCAGCCATACCACCCTGGTCGCCTCGCTGGCCAGCCCCCTGCGCATGCTGGCCCCCACGCTCGACGCCGTGAGCGCCTTTATCGATGCCAACAGCAAGGTGGAGACCGCACTGGCGCCGCAAGGCATGGCCATGCCGGAAAGCCCCGTCACGGAGCAAAGTCCTGCAACGGTGCAAAGCTCTGCCACGAAACATGCTCCTGCAACGGAACAAGGTCCTGCAACGGCACACAGTCCTGCGTCGAAGCAAGACACCGCCACCCAGGCTCCGGCGGTGTACAAGGCGCCCCACGACAAAACGCCCGTCCCCTGAAGGACGGGCGCTCTGCCCGGACCAATAACGCAATGAATGGCGGCATGGATGGCTGCATGAATGGCGCCACCAGCAGCACCACGCTGCGTGACGGCCAGCCGCATCGCAGGGCTATCACCCGGGGCTGTGCCCCAGGCTCTCCTCCAGGATGCGGATCAGCCGCCAGCAACGGCCCGCTTACTCTTTACGGCTGGCGCTGCTGCTTTTGCTTTGTGCGGAGCCGGCTTGCGATACGCTGCCGCTGACCGAGCTTTCGCTGCCGGCCGACTGCTGGCTGCCCTGCTGGCCGGCGCTTTGCAGGCTTTGGCCGTCACGGCTCGCGCCACGCTGCTGGTCGCGGTTGGCGCCGTTTTGATGGTAGGCCTGGAACGGTTCGGCAATGCGCTGCATGGCTTCCTGTTGCTTGCGCACGTTTTTCTCCGTTTCTTCCGAAGCCGTACGGGCCACTTCCTCGGCCAGCGCCTTGGCGGTACGGCTCGTTTCATTCACATGCCGCTCTGCCACATTGGCCAGTTCGACCTGCGTATCGGCGGCCAGGCGCGATACCTGCTGCTGGTACTTGCGCAGTTGCTCGGCGGCTGGCTGGCCCGCTGCGGCAGCCACCTGGAACACATCTTCGGCGCGCTCGACCGTCAGCAGGTTCTGGCTGGTGACCGTGCTTTCTTCCAGCAAGCCTTGCGCCAGTTGCATGTTCAGGTCGTTAAAGTGCTGCACCGACTGGAACAGGGACTTCGACAGGCCATTGAAAAAAGCCAGTTGCGCTTCCAGGTGGTTTTTGGCGGCGGGGGTAACACTACGGGAATATGGATACATGGAGTTCCTCATTAAATAGCGGTTGGGTGGACAGAAACAGGTGGCGACGCGATCGGCTGTCGAACCGCTAGGCAGACGGCCGGGCTACGCCACGAAGCGCGAAAAAACATATCCGATTGGTGGAGAGATGCTTTGCAACGCGAGTCCCAAGGCTACGTGAGCTCCGCAGGTGAGGGATGATCTGGATCAAATGTACGCTAGGCTGCGTAGAAAGTTTTGGCTGGACGGCTTGCCCTTGGCAAACGTCAGTGACGGAGAAGCAAATTTGTGTCAGACAGGCTCAGCGAGTGGCGCCCGGGCCCGGCACGACGGGCTTGTAGCCATGGCTGCGCAGCGACGCTTCCAGCCAGCGGTTGCCATACCAGCCGCGCGCCAGCAGGTAACTGAGTTCCGCGCCGGCCATCAGCAGCATCATCGGACCGATGCGCAGTTCGCTGGCCAGATGGCTGCCAAACCACAGGCAGGCATCCATGGCCAGCATCAGCAGCAACAGCCACCAGCGGCGCTTGGCCACGGCCCAGAACGAGCCCAGCAACAGCGCCGGCCAGGAGAATCCCGCTTTCACGTAGGCATAGCGGCCCGCATCGTCGGCAAACAGGGTGGCGCTGTGCTTCATGCTGCTCTCGTCAAGGAATAAATGATGTCAGGACTCGGGATGGTGGCAGACGGCTTCGACATTGTGGCCATCAGGCCCCAGCACGAAGGCGCCGTAGTAATTCGGGTGATAGATGGCGCGGATACCGGGCGCGCCGTTATCCTTGCCGCCCGCTTCCAGCGCGGCCTGGTAAAAAGCGTCCACCTGGGCACGATTATCTGCCGTGAAGGCGAGATGCATGCCGGCATGCGGCGCGGCACCCTCGCCGAACCAGAAATCAGGCTTGCCATCCTTGCCAAGGCCGACCCAGCCCTGTACTTCCATCACCACCGACACGCCCAGGGGCGCCAGGGCGGCTGAAAAAAAGGCCTTGCTGGCCTGTGCATCGCTGACATTCAAACCGATGTGATCAAGAATCATGCTGGCGCTCCTTTGGAAGTGATAGAACAGGCCGCACAGTATGCGCCAACATTGCCTTTTAGGCAAGCAAAACTACAAGTCCGGCGCATAGCGGGCAAGCATCTGTTCCTGCGTTTCCCGCGGCCCGCTGCCACCCGTCTGGTCCTGAATCATTTGCCCCATCGTCGGCAGGACGCTGCGTTCCACCTGGGCCGCGCTGTCCCACAGGCGCGAACGCATGAGGGCCTTGGCGCAATGCAGATACGCCTCGGCCACGCGCAGGCGCATGACCAGACGCGGCGGATTGCGTTCGCCGGCGAAGTGCGCCAGCAGCGCAGGATCGTCGCTGAGGCTGGCTTCGCCATTCACGCGCAAGGTTTCATCGACGCCGGGGATCATGAACAGCAGCCCCGCCCTGCCCGTCTCGGCAATATTGCTGAAGCTGTCGAGCCGGTTATTGCCCCTGGCATCGGGCAGCAGCAAGGTATGGGGATCGAGCACCTGCACGAAACCGGGCGCCCCGCCGCGCGGCGAGGCGTCGAGCTGGCCGCCAGCACCGCCCGTGGCCAGCACGGCGAACGGCGACAGCCCGATGAAGGCGATGCAATGCGGGTCGAGACGGTCGAGTTGCTTGCTCAGCGCCCGCCCCTGTGCGGGCGGATAATGCGCGCGCAGTTGCTCCAGGGTGATGGCCACGCGCCTGCCTCGCCTAGCGCAGGTTGCCCGTGTGCCCCAGCGAATAGCGGCCCGGCTGTGGCCACACGGTCAGGCCGTGCGGCTCCTGGCCGACTTTCACTTTGGAAACGTCGCCACTGTTCGTATCGATGCGGTACACCACATCGTCGAAACGGCCGGACAGCCACAGATACTTGCCATCGGCACTCACATTGCCCATGTCGGGGCTGCCGCCGCCGGGGATCGGCCAGTTCGCCACCACTTTTTCGGTGGCGAAATCGATCACGCTGACGCTGCCCTTGCCTTTCGGCTTGCCATGGATGCGGTGCGTGCCGCGGTTGGCCACGTACAATTTCTTGCCGTCACGGCTAGGATACAAGCCATGCGCGCCCACGCCCGTCTGGATGAAGCCGATTTCCTTCAGGGTGGCGCCATCGACGATGTGCACGCCGTCGGCGTCCATGTCGGCGATAAAGAATTTCTTGCCATCCGGCGAGATGCGTATGTCTTGCGGCATGCCCTTCTTGACGCTGCAGATTTCATTCGCGGGACCGCCCACGGGACCGGACTCGGCAAAACGCTTGGCCGGCATCTGCAATTTCAGATAGCCGTCGACCTTGCGTCCCACCAGGTCGATCTTGGCAATGGTGCCGTCGAACTCGCAGGTGAACATGGCGTAGCGGCCGTCGTTCGAGAAATCGGCATGGTTGATGCCGCCGCACTGGGGCGTGTCGATCGAATACTGCACGGCCATGGTCTTCGGATCGCGGAAATCGAGGCGGTGGCGCGCTTCAGCCACGACGATGGCCGACTTGCCGTCCGGCGTGTAATACATATTGTAGGGATCGTCCACGGGCACTTCCTTGCCCGGCTTGCCGCTCAAGGGGTCGATCGGCGTCAGACTGCCCTTGTCCGTGCGTTCCGCATTGTTCGCCACCCACAGGGTGCGCAAGTCCCACGACGGCACCACGTGCTGCGGGCCGCTGCCGACCTTGAACTTGTCCACCACTTTCAGGCTGTCCTGGTCGATCACGTAGACATCGTTCGAGCGCAGGTTGGGCACGTAGACCCTGCGCAAGTGATCCTTGACGACGGGACTCATATTGCTGCTGGCAATGCTGCCATACACGTTTTTCGGATCGACCAGCGGCGGCATGCCCGGCAGCGGAGAATACGCGGCAGCCGGAGCAGCAGCGGCAGGTGCCGGCGTGCTGGCGCCGATGACCTGGCTGGCCACGCCCAGGCCAGCCAGTGCGGCAGCCAGGGCAGACAAGGTGACGATGGTGCGTCGTTGAGATTTTTTCATGTGATTTCGCGTCTTTTCGTTGCAAAAGCCGGAAGTTATGCACTTCCAGCGGAATATCAAATCGGTCTATGAATTCAGTCGTACGAATTCTCGTGTTGCTAATTACTTGCGCTGCAGCAGCTGCTTAATGGCAGCCACCGAGGTATCCACCTGCAGCTTGATGCCGATCTGGCCCAGCTCGGCCGTGGCACGCGTGGCGTCGCCGCGCACGCCGTCCGCCACGCCGGGCTTGGGTCCGTGGGCCATGGCCTCGCTGCGCACCAGCGACGGGTCCGTCGCCAGCATCAGCGCCGCGTCCGCCAAGCCTGCGTGCAGGCCGATCTCGGCGCTGCTGTAGCCGCGCTTCTGCAGTTCGGCAATATATTGCGATTGCGTAATGTCATAGTAATCGAGCAAGGCATAGGCGCGCGCTTCCTTGCCGGCGGAAGCCTTGCCCCAGGCGCGGTTCAGTTTGTTGGCCACATTCTGCTCGTTTTTTTGATAGCCGCCATGGTCGCCAAGAAAAATGATGTCGCGGAAACCATGCTGGCGCAAGCTGGCGGCTGCCCCTTCCAGCACGGCTTCGAAGGCGGCTGGCGGTATCGAAATCGTGCCGGCAAAGCGCATGTGGCCGGCCGGCGGGGTAATACTGCCTTCCGGCACGTAGGAAACGACGGGCGCGACGATGGTATTGCCCAGCTTTTGCGCAATCTGCCGCGCCAGCATCCCGGCGCGCACATTGTGCTTGCCCAGCGCGATATACGGCCCACTCTGCTCCACGCCGCCAATCGGCACCAGCACGGTGGTCGCGCCGTGGTCTATGCGGCTGCGCAACTCGGTGCTGGTCAGTTCTTCCAGCATGACGCTGCTGCTAGCTGGCGCGGCCGCCGTGACGGGTGCTGCAGGAATCAGGAACAACAGGGTCAGGGCAAACAGCGAGCCGAATGGCTTGGACAGACGGGAAGGCGCGCGGGGCACCTGTGGCAGGGGGAACTGCAGAGTCATAAGCAAACATCTTTCCAAGGTCAAAGCGTGACGCCGTGCCCGGCCTTGCCAGGCAAGCTGGCTGCCACGCAGGAATTGTATTCCATCATGACGGGAACGGCACGTTAATTTGCTACAGTGCTTTGCAAGGAATTGACGAGGGGAAACTAAGTACAAAGTGTTGCCCAAAGAAGCGGCAAACATGGGCCTTGCGCGGCATGGGCGACGAGAGCGGCGGCAGAAACGCCGCCGCGAGTCGCTCCCCATGCGTACCACAGGCGATGGCGCTTTAGCTGCTGCGCCTCAATGACTTGTCAGGCAGCATGATTGACGGCTTCGTTGCGTTTCTCCGCATATGCCTTGAGCGACAACATCGTCCTGGGCAACCCTTCCCTGACTTGCCTGGCAACGCCCGGCCCGAACAGAAAGGCCAGCGCGCCCGTAAACCATACGCGGTGCACGACTTCCGCCCCGCCCTCCACGGCAGCGACCGTGTGCTCGAAGTGGATGCGGAACAAGGGGATGTAACCCTCGACGGTGAACGAGCGCCCTGCCGTACGCTCGGTGACCAGCATCGGAATCCCCATCCCCTTGTTCGGAACGATCCTGCCATGTGTTCCCACGGCGAATGGCCCGTTGAGCCGGGCTTGCTTTGTATCCGGATCCCACAAATGCCATCGGTCAACCTCGCTCCAGATCTGGTCGATGACCGCGGGCGGGACGGCAATGCGGATGTTTTCTTCGATATGCATCAATTGGGGAATCTCCATATCATTTCAATGAAAGTAAAGGGACCTTCCATCCGGCGCCGCGCGGTGCCAGGATATTGGCCAACGAATAGCATTCATCATGCCGTATCGCCATGATAATTGCGCCGATCAAAACATCTTCTTCCGGCAAAAAAAACACCGTCGCTATTCTTTTTTTCTCGATAGAAAAAATATTTGCTGGAGATGCAGGATACACTGTAATTTGTTTGCATTACCAACATAAGCGGATTGCGCTTGCATTTGTCGCCGACAGAATAGGGGCACGATGACAGCCTGGCTCGAGAGACATAGCCGTGATCCTATTGAATTTTTGAGAGATTATGAACGCAACACATTGGAGGGTTCAGGAGCTCATCCATTACTCAGCGGATATCGCCTGGCTCAATGCCGAGGGTGCCCGCCGCGCATATGATTTGGCGGGCCTTCATGGTTCAAAGTCGCATCTCGGCTTGGACGCCAATACCGTCAGCGCAATCGAACGGCTCGCATTCGGGAATGACGTGGCCAGTGCCACCAACTGGCTGCGTGCCCGTGTGCCGGGAAATCAGCAGGTCGTCGTGGTGTTTGGAGAGGACGAATGCTTCTTGTGCAGCAGCGCATTCCTGGTCGAGAATTGGCGAGATATTTTTGTTCCCTCACGTGACGATGCGATGATCTATTCGAACGACACGCCGTTTATCCTGTTTTATTGCCATGAAAATGAATTCGAGCTTGGGCAGCGGCTTGTCTTTGATTAAAGGCCAAGTTTGGACAAAAGCAGGCATTCACCTTTTATCTAAAAAAACTGACTGCTCACCATTGTAGGACTATTCAATACAGGAGACTCAACGCCAAGGGCGAGAACGAAAAAATACGCTTCGCACCTAACTACTCATTCAACTATCACTAGAATTTCAATGAGTGCAACTACGAATCTCGCGACCGCAGTGGCAGCATCCACTACATCTATTAATCCCCTCGCAGTTGCATCGAGCACGGATGCCTGGGAGAAGGCTCTATTTACGCTACTGGGGACATTCATAGGCGCTATGCTGGCGTTTTTCACCCAAATTGTCCTTCGAAGAAGAGAAGAGCGAAAAGCAGAACAGCTAGCCGCGCACCGAATACTGTTCTGCCTGTTTCAACAGATGAACACCATAGTACTGTTTCAACGGGAAAATATCGCACCAAGAAAAAACAGTCCCGCGCAATTCATTGAAATTCCGGCCACGCTAGAGTTCGACCTTTCAACAAACCTCTTCGAATTTGAATCGTTCGGTTTCCTATTGAAGTCCAGTGAAGGACGTCGGATCATGCACGATCTATATTTGGCGCAAGAGTGTTATGTCGCAACGCTTCGAGCAATCAATGATCGTTCCCGGATGCATAGGGAACTACTGCAGCCGAAACTGTCGGAGAGTGGATTTGGAACAGGGAATTTGGCCTCACTTCAAGAGTTAGCGAAAGTCTTGGGACCGCTGATCCATGGAACTATGGTGAACTCAACCGCACAAATAATATTGCAACTTCAATATGCATTTGAAAAACTAATTGCGGCAAAATTGGATTTCCGAGCTTTCGCGGTTTCGTACTTTAAGACAACTGACTTCACCGAATTCGAATTTCCTGAAACTTATGGACTAGTGATTGGTAAAAAATGAAATCTTACCTTGGCTAATGTCGACCCGAACGTTATGTAGACACCCTGATTAAGGGGGAACCGGGCGGAGCCCCACCTTCCCGTCCATCTTGCCAGCCCAGACAACTTAACTGACACCCGCAACAACTACAAAACATCAACGCTCCCCCATGCGACAGCGCCACCACCAAAGAAAAACCCCGGCGTACCGGGGTAATTTCCAAGCTTAGCCGCGGGCGCTGCGGGCGGGCAACGCCAGGCGCCGGCTGGCTGAGGCGGAAGCGGGGGCTGGCAAGCCGCCCGCCACTTTCAACGGTTTTGCCTGGGCGTCGCCGCGCAGGCGGAACACGGCCACCACGTCGACCAGCTCGACGGCGCGGTCTTGCAGCGAGGAGGCGGCGGCCGCCGCTTCTTCCACCAGGGCCGCGTTTTGCTGGGTGACCTGGTCCATTTGCGAAATGGCCTGGTTCACCTGCTCGATGCCGGCGCTCTGCTCGTGGCTGGCGTTGGCGATATCGCCCATGATATCCGTCACGCGGCGGATGCTGGCGACGATTTCTTCCATCGTCGCACCCGCCTGGTCGACCAGCGCGCTGCCCGTGTTGACTTTATCCACGGAATCTTCGATCAAGCCCTTGATTTCCTTGGCCGCTGCCGCCGAACGCTGCGCCAGGTTGCGCACTTCGGTGGCCACCACGGCAAAGCCGCGGCCCTGCTCGCCCGCGCGCGCCGCTTCGACGGCCGCATTCAGCGCCAGGATATTGGTTTGGAAGGCAATGCCGTCGATCACGCCGATGATGTCGGCGATCTTCTTCGCCGACTCATTGATGGAACCCATCGTGCCCACCACTTGCGCCACCACGGCGCCGCCCTTGCGGGCCACGTCCGAGGCGGACACGGCCAGCGAATTCGCCTGGCGCGCATTGTCCGTATTCTGGCGCACGGCCGAGGTCAGTTCTTCCAGGCTCGACGCCGTTTCTTCCAGCGACGACGCCTGCTGCTCCGTGCGCACGGACAGGTCCGCGTTGCCGGCGGAAATCTGCGCGGCCGCCACGCTGACCGTATCGGCCGAGGCGCGCACGGTGGCGATCACGCCGACGATGCGCTCGAGGAATTTATTGAAGGCGGTGGCCGTGCGGCCCACTTCATCCATGCGCTCGACGGGCATGGCGGCGGACAGGTCCAGCGAGGCGCTGACCCTTTCCAGTGTGTGTTCGATATTGCCCAGGCCGCCGCTGATGGTGCGGTAGATATGCCAGGCCAGCGCACCCGTCAGCAGCACGGCCACGCCCAGCACGGCCAGCATGGTGTTGAACGCCGTGTCGTAGGCGGCCAGGCTTTCCGCCTTCACGTCATCGACCAGCTTGTTGTTGTAGGCGATATGGTCATCCATGCTCTTTTTCGCGGCGGCAGCCGTGATGGCCAGGGGCGTGCCGGCCAGCAAGGTGGCGCGCACGCCGTCCATGTCGCCCGCGTAGGCGGCGGCAAAGAATGGCGCCAGCGCGCGGCGGTACGCTTCCATGGCGGCCTGGTCGGCGTCCAGCATCTTGCTGTCCGTGGCGTCGTACAGGCGCTCGGCGCGGTAGGTGGCGATGACCTTGTCGAAATTCGTGTTGGCGTCGGCCACGGCCTTGTCCAGCGCCGTCTTGTCGGCCAGGTTCGAGAATACGGACAGGCGGTAGCCGGCCAGGCGCGAATCGGCCAGGAAGCCCTTGGCCGCATTCAAACCCTGGATGCTGGGAATGATGCGGTTTTGCACGGTGTCAAAACGCTGCTGCGCCCGCTGCAGCTGGATGGCGCCGCCCGCGCCCAGCAATAGCAGGGCCAGCAAGGCGATGGTGAGAGTCAAAATTAATTGCTTGGTGATATTCATGGTGTTTCACAGTAAAAAGGTGGCCTGGCAAGGCCAGGCAGGATAAATAGCTGCCGATCAGGTGGCCGGGATCGGTTGCTAGGCCGCCAGCGGGGAAGCGTCCGGCGTGCGGCGCAGCAAGTCGCCATGCTGGCGGCAAAACGCCAGGCCCGCCTTGTGGCCCACGTCGAACAGCAGCTGCATGTTCGAGCTGGACCAGTCCAGGGTATCGGGCCAGTGCTGCTCCGGAATGCCGTCCATCAAATCGAGTTTCAACAGGCGCCGCTTGGGCTGGCCCGTGCGCGCGTCCGTGTTGTGCTCGAGTTCAAACAGGCGCAGTTCGCTCTTGGAAATCTTTACCAGCGGCGTGATGATCGAGCGCACCCAGGCGTCGTACAGGTTGCGCGGCTTGCGCAGCAAGCGCTCGTCGCCCAGGATGTCGAGGATGACCAGGGTATCGGCGTCATGGTGTTCGCCCTTGCCTTCGATAAATGGCTCGAAATTGAGCGTATCGAGGGCTGCGCCTTCGATGTAGTCGTCGCCGGCGATGGTCGTGGGCGCATACAGGAAAGGAAACGACAGGGCCGCGCGCACGTGGATGGGTTCGATCTCGTGCTTGCCCCAGATTTGCATGCGATGCTCGCTGAGGTTGTAGGCATTGATGTAGAAATCGGGGCGCATGCGGGCCACGCCCGAAAAATCCACGGCCTTTTCCAGGAAGGGCAAGTGCGCGCACAGGCCCAGGCTTTTCGCCGACAGATCAGACGGCGACAGCGACGACACCATCAGCTTGCCCCAGTCCGACCAGGCCGTGGGCACGCCCGCAAACGTTTGCTTGAACGCCTGGAAAAAAGGGTTGTTGGCTGGCGGCTCGAAGGCGTCGCGGAAGGTGCTCGCGTGCATGCCCGGCTTCTGGAACACCTTGTAGTTGATCGGAATCATCTTGTAGATGCTGTCGGCCACGCCCGTGTCGGCCCAGCTTTGCAAGGCCTGGCGCGGCGTGGCCTCGTGCGGCGTCGTGTAAAGCAAACCCATCAACACACCCGCGCCGGAGGCGGAAATGACGTCGAACTCGATGCCCTCATCGAGGAAAGCGGCCAGGGCGCCAGCGATCAAGGTGGAATTTGGTGCGCCGCCACCAAGCAGCAAACCCGTTTTGCGGGCCGGTTTCGCTGTCGCAGCTGGCACCGGATTCGGCGGCGTCGTCATCACTGTCTTCATGCACACTCCCTGAACGGAACGGGGTTACCACCCCTTAATTGTTGGTTACTACACGCTTAGTGCGCCTAATCCTGCGCATGTCCCCGCAAGCGCCGAAACGATGCAATGTTGCAGAAACAGATATGAAATTAACATAAATAAATGCCATATGGCAATTTCGATGACGCATAACCGGTATTCAGGAAGGGCATAAGCTGATGCGGCGCGGCGTAGCGTGATGCGGCGCAGCAAATATAAATCCGGCGGCGTTAGGAATAGTCTCTTTGGGGTAGGAATATTCCGCAACCAGCCACCAGTGCGGCGGCCAGCCGCTTCAGCGCACTAATGCGGGGTCGGGATGGGGCGGGGAAAAATGCAGGTGGGTACACAAATGGTCAACAAAGACGCGAATCTTGGGCGACAGGTGGCGGCTCGACGGCCACAGCACCCAGAACTTGCTTGAGTACAGCAAGTGCTCGGCCAGCACGGCCTGCAGCTCTCCCCGTCCGATGGCGTCGCGCACGATAAAGTCGGGCAGGTAAGCGAGGCCCACGCCCTGCGTGGCGGCGCCGATCAAGGCTTCGATATTGTTGCAGGTCAAGGCGGTCGGCAAGCGCAGTTCGCTGCCGCTGTCGCCCTCGGTCCGCTGCAGCGCCCATTCCTGCAATTTTCCCGTGGTGGGAAATTTATAGCGCACGCAGGCGTGCCCTTCCAGCGCGCGCGGCGTGGCCGGCACGCCGTGGCGGGCGAAATACGCGGGAGAGCCCACGATGGCAAAGGCAAACGGCCCCAGTTCGCGCGCCATCAGCCGCGAATCCGTCAAGGTGCCGCTGCGCACGGCCACGTCGACGCCTTCGGCCACCACGTCGACCAGGCGGTCGTTGAAATCGAGTTCGAGCTCGATCTCCGGGTACTGGCGCGTAAAGTCCGCCAGCAGGGGCAGGATGATGCGGTAGCCGATCACGGGCAGGCTGACCTTGAGCTTGCCGCGCGGCGCCACGGCCAAGTGCGACAGTTCCGCCTCGGCATCGCCGAGGTCGGCCAGGATGCGCTGGCAGCGCTCGTAAAACAGCGCGCCCTCATTGCTCAGGCTGATGCGCCGCGTGCTGCGGTTGAGCAAGCGCACGCCCAGCTTTTCTTCCAGCCTTGCCACACTCTTGCCCACGGCCGACGCCGACACGCCGAGCAGGCGCCCGGCCGCCACGTAGCTGCGCGTTTCCGCCGCGCGCACGAAGGCGGCAATGCCGTTCAGATTATCCATGTCACGTCGATTAGGGAATATTTGTCCGTTATGAGTGGATTTTGAGCCACTTTTTCATCCATTCCGTCCATATTATCATCGAATTCCCTCTTTCTGGAATCATTCCCATGGATACGAATCACCGTATGAAGCCTGCCTCCCCGGCCCGGCGCGCCTTCGTGCTGGCCGCTGTCTGCCTGGCCGCGCTGTGCATGCCGCTCAGTTTTACGGGCCCGGCCATCGCCATCCCCGCCATCGCCGCCGACCTGCACGGCACGCCGCTGGCGCTGGCATGGATCACGAATGCCTTCATGCTCAGCTTTGGCGGCTGCCTGATGGTGGCCGGCGCGCTGGCCGACCGCTATGGCCGCAAGCGCGTGTTCTTGCTGGGCATGGGCGTGTTTTCCGCCGCCGCGCTGGCCCTGGCGGCCGCGCCCGGCATCCTGTGGCTCGACGTGCTGCGCGCCGTCCAGGGCCTGGGCTGCGCCATGGCCCTGTCCAGCGGACTGGCAGCGCTGGCGCAGGAATTCGACGGCCCCGCCCGCGCGCGCGCCTTCAGCCTGATCGGCGCCGCCTTCGGCGTGGGACTGGCGTTCGGCCCCTTCATGGCCGGCATCTTGATTACGCATACGGGCTGGCGCGCCATTTTTGCCGCCACGGCCGCGGCCGGCCTGGCGGCCCTGCTGGGCGCCGCGCGCGCCATGCGCGAATCGCGCGATCCGCAGGCGCACGGCGTGGACTGGCCCGGCGCCCTGACGTTTACGGGCGCCCTGTCCCTGTTTACATATGGTTTGCTGCAGGCGCCGCACAGCGGCTGGGGCAGCGCCGCCAGCCTGGGGCTGCTCGGTGGCGCAGCCTTGCTGCTGGCCATCTTCATCCGCGTGGAGCGGCGCGCCGCGCGGCCCATGCTGGACTTGACCCTGTTCCGCCTGCCCGCCTTTGCCGGTGTGCAACTGCTTGCCGCCGCGCCCGCGTTTTCCTTCGTCGTGCTGCTGGTACTGCTGCCGGCCCGCTTCATCGGCGTCGAGGGGTATGGCGCCTTCGACGCGGGCCGCATGATGATCGCCCTGTCCGCGCCCATGCTGGTACTGCCCATCCTGGCAGGCATGGCGGCGCAGCGCTTTGCCGCCGCGCACATCTGCGCCAGCGGCCTGCTGCTGGCGGCGGGCGGCTTGCTGTGGCTATCCACGTACGAGCCGGGCCAGGCGCCCGCTGCTTTCATCGGGCCGCTGCTGCTGATCGGCTGCGGCATCAGCCTGCCCTGGGGCTTGATGGATGGCCTGGCCGTCAGCGTCGTGCCCGTCGAGCGGGCCGGCATGGCGGCCGGCATCTTCAATACGACACGCGTGGCGGGCGAAGGCCTGGCGCTGGCCATCGTCAGCGCCCTGCTCGGTTCGCTTACCGTCACGGCCCTGGGCGGCGCCGGCCTTGCCGGCATCGGCGCGCAACAGGCGGCGCTGGCCGGCCCCTTCCTGGCGCTGGGCGAACTGCACCAGGCAGGCGCCTTGCTGCCGCACGCCTCAGGCGCCGAGCTGGCGCAGGCGTATGGCACGGCGTTTCGCCACTTGCTGTATGTGCTGGCCAGCATCACCATCGCCTCGGCCCTGCTGATCCTGGCCTTCCTGCGTCACCCGGCCCATGCGGCAACGGACACGGCTACCCTGCCCGCCTGCAAGACGCAAAACTGAGCCGCACGATTTTTCCGCCGTCCCTTCCCCGCCATACCGGGCGGCGCCCACGCGCCGCCGCCCGCCTTTGATGTTTCTCTGCAACACCTCACCAGCTCGGAAAAATTCAGGGAACAAAACGAGTTTACTTATCAAAGCGCTTTGAACTATACTCAAAGCGCTTTGAAACATAGTTAAAGCGCTTTGGATGTGCAAAATCATGCGCGCCGATCCCACACCTATAAAAACACTGGAGACACAATGAACAAATTTTTCTTGAAAGCTTTGCCAGCGGCAGTGCTGATGGCCTTGAGCGCGTCGGCCCAGGCCGCCATGCCGATCGACTTCGGCGGCTACATCCGCTCGGGCTTCGGCACCAGCGGCGAAGGCGGCAAGGAAGCCTGTTTCGGCCTGGCCGGCGCCTCGTCCAAGTATCGTCTGGGCAATGAGTGCGAAACCTACGGCGAGCTGAAATTCGGCGGCGAAGCATTCAAGGCAGCCAACGGCACCACCTTCCGCATCAATACCCTGGTGGCGTTCTCCGTCAACCAGAACCAGGACTGGGAACAATCGGACCCGTCGTGGCGCGAAATGAACGTGGTGGCCGACAAGATCGGTTCGGGCGCTTTCGCCGACGCGCGCGCCTGGGTGGGCAAGCGCTACTACGACCGCCAGGACGTACACATCACCGATTACTACTTCTGGAATAACAGCGGCCCGGGCGCCGGTCTGGAAAACATCGACCTGGGCGCCGCCAAGCTGGCCTACGCCATCGTGCGCACGGCCGACGACGGCGACAGCAAGCGCATGGGCCTGTCCCACGACCTGCGCTTTTCCGGCATCAAAGTCAACCCGGACGGCGAACTGACCCTGGGCCTGCAATTCAACCAGAAACGCAACGCGCAAGGCGCGGCCCCCGTCGCCAGCGGCCACTTGCTGACCATCATGCATACGCAAGGCAACCTGCTGGGCGGCTTCAACAAGGTAGCCTTGCAGTTCGGCAAAGGCAGCGCCGCCAACACGGGCGGCTTCAGCCTGGGCGCCGACAAGGACGACAAGGTCACGCGCCTGACGGAACAGATCATGATCCAGCCCAAAGGCGCATGGTCGGGCATGGGCACCTTCGTCTATGAAGACAAGCAGACGGCAGGCGTCAGCAGCAAGTGGACCTCGATCGGCGCGCGTCCCGTCTACCACTTCACGGACAACTACAGCCTGGCCGTGGAACTGGGCCACGACATCGTCAAGCCGGAAGGCGGCGAGAGCCGCAACCTGACCAAGCTGACGTTTGCCCCGCAATTGTCCGCCGGCAACAGCTTCTGGTCGCGTCCCGTGCTGCGCGCCTTCTACACCTACGCCAAATGGAACAAGGCAGCCCAGTCGGCCGCCGCGGCGGAAACGGCGCTGTCGTCGACGGGCGTGTTCGGCGGCAAGACCAATGGCAGCTCGATGGGCTTCCAAGTGGAAAGCTGGTGGTAATCGCCGGCATCTAAGTAACCCTCGGGAAATTAGTGTGAATTTATGACAAACAGAACCGGATGCTATGCAAGGCGCTCACTGCGACGCAGTGCGAGCACTGCTAGCAGCGAGCAACACCGCAGAGCGCCGGTTATGGAAGTCAGAAATCACAATAATTTATTGGGGGTTACTTAAAACGTTGGCAAGCGTCCCCGGACGCTTGCCAGTGGCAGCAACACCGCCCGCTTTTTCGGGGGCAAGTAATATCCGGACCCACCATTTCGCCGCTGCACGCGATGGCCGGCAGCTACACTGTAGTGCTTCAGCAGTATCCTCTTTTAGCGCGGGCGCCCCTGGGTTTGCCCGCGTATTTTTTTGGGCGCCGCCGCCGCTGGTCACTACCCTGATCAATCCGGCATTTATCAGATAAACTACCCTTAATCGCATTGCATTGCACCGCACCGCTCCCGCCCACCGGCAGGACGCCGGCAGCGGCAAGATCCACCCAGGATAGACCCCAACTGCAGCATCCATGAACCTCAAAAATCTCGCCAAAACGCTAGGAATATCCGAAACCACCGTCAGCCGCGCCTTGAATGGCTATCCGGAAGTGAGCGAACGCACACGCGAACGGGTGCTGGCCGCCGCGCAGGCGGCCGGCTACCGCCCCAATCCCATGGCGCGCAGCCTGGCCGTGGGACGCACGAATATCGTCGGCATCATCTACCCGCTGATGCCGAACGACCTGGCCGACCCCATGTTCATCGAGATCGTGGGCGGCATGTCGGAAGCGCTGGAAGCGCAGCAGATGGACATGATGATCGCGCCCGCGTCGGCCGGCAACGAATTCCACACCTATGAACGCATGGTCAAGGGCCGCCGCATCGATGGCCTCGTTGTCGGGCGCACCAAGCCCTTCGACGAGCGCATCGCCTACCTGGCGCAGCAGGGCATGCCGTTTGTCGCCCACGGCCGCACGCAGCTGAACCAGCCGCACGCCTGGTTCGACTACGACAACGAGGCGGGCATGCGCCTGGCCGTCGAACGCCTGGCGCAGCTGGGCCACCAGCGCATCGGCCTGATCAGCGCCACGCCGGACCTGAACTTCGTGCGCCAGCGCGTCGACAGCTTCCAGCACGCCATGCAGGCGGGCGGCCTGGCCGTCGATCCGGACAACCTGGTCGACAATGCGCACGACCGCCGCGCCGGCTACCAGGCCATGCAACGCCTGCTGGCCCGCTCGCCCCGCCCCACGGCCGTCATCGTCGACAACCACATGTCGGGCGTGGGCGCCGTGCGCGCCCTGCTCGACGCGGGCATCGCCATCGGCAGCGAGATGTCGCTGATCGTCTGGGGCGTGATGGAAGATTCGCTGGCCGGCCACAACGTCACCACCGTCGTCCAGCCCGATCCGCGCGGCGCCGGCGCAAAGATGATCCGCATGCTGCTGGCCCTGATGGACGGCACGCCCGTCACGGAGCTGCAGGAATTGTGGCCGTGCGAACTGCTGCCGGGCGAATCGGCCGGACCGGTGCAGAACTAGGCGTTTCCGCCTCCCCTGCCCCACCGGCCGCCTGGCCGGCGGGGCCGCATTGCCCTCCTGAATCACTCCCATAAAAAAATCGTATGTCTGCGCGTGTATCGCTTTACTTTTCAAAGCGCTTTGAACTATACTCATTTCATACCCAAAGCGCTTTGAATTTTAAAATAAGACGTTAGCCTACCAACCAGCAACGCTGCCCTGATAGCCACGGCTACTGGCAACTTTTAAGAAATCATTCATGCCGACCATCCAGAACAATCTCGCCCACCTGCCCGCCGACTGGTGGCGCAGCGCCGTCATCTACCAGGTCTATCCACGCAGCTTCCTCGACAGCAATGGCGACGGCATCGGCGACTTGCCTGGCATTACCTCCAAGCTCGATTACATCGCCGCCCTGGGCGCCGACATCGTCTGGATCTCGCCCTTCTTTACGTCGCCGATGAAAGACTTCGGCTACGACGTGGCCGACTTCTGCGACGTCGACCCCATGTTTGGTACTTTGGCCGATTTTGACCGCCTGGTGGCGCGCGCCCATGAACTGGGCTTGAAAGTGATGATCGACCAGGTGCTGTCGCACTCGTCCGACAACCACCCATGGTTCGTGGAAAGCCGCTCCAGCCGCGACAATGCCAAGGCCGACTGGTATGTGTGGGCCGACCAGAAACCCGATGGCACGGCGCCCAACAACTGGCTGTCCGTGTTTGGCGGTTCCGCCTGGCAATGGGAACCGCGCCGCAGCCAGTACTATCTGCACGATTTCCTCGCCAGCCAGCCCGACCTGAATTTCCATAACCCGGCCGTGCAGCAGGCGCAGCTGGACAACCTGCGTTTCTGGCTGGAACGGGGCGTCGATGGCTTCCGCTTCGATTCCTGCAACTTCCCCTACCACGACCAGTTGCTGCGCGACAATCCGCCAGCCGCGCAGCGCGACGCCAGCAGCGTATCGGCCATCAATCCCTACGGCATGCAAGCGCACGTGTACGACAAGACGCAGCCGGAAAACATCGCCTACCTGCAGCGCGTGCGCGCCGTACTTGACGAATATCAAGCCATTTCCATCGGTGAAGTGGGCGACGACAATGCGCTGGCCACCATGGCCGCCTACACGACGGGCGGCGACAAGCTGCACATGGCTTACAGCTTCAACTTGCTGACGGCGGAGTTTTCGGCCGCCCACATCCGCACGCAGGTGGAAGAATTCGAAGCCAAAGTGACGGATGGCTGGGCTTCCTGGTCCGTGGGCAACCACGACAGCGTGCGCGTCATGACGCGCTGGGGCGGCGACAATCCGTCGCCGTCGCTGGCCAAGGTGGTGCTGGCCGTGCAAGCGGCGCTGAAAGGCACGCCGTGCCTGTACCAGGGCGACGAGCTGGCCCTGACGGAAGCGGACATTCCTTTCGAGGCATTGCAAGACCCGTACGGCATCCCGTTCTGGCCCCAGTTCAAGGGCCGCGACGGCTGCCGCACGCCGATGCCATGGGTGGCCGATGCGCCGCACGGCGGCTTCAGCACAGCCAAACCCTGGTTGCCCGTGCCGCCCGAGCACCTGGCGCGCGCCGTCGACGTGGAAGAGCGCGAGAGCGCTTCGCCGCTGCAGTTTGCGCAGAACATCCTCGCCTGGCGCCGCACCCTGCCGCAATTGCTGCGCGGCGACATCGTCTTCTTCGACGCGCCAGAACCCGTGCTGGCCCTGCGCCGCGACTTGCCCGGACAGCCATCCGTGCTGGCCGCCTTCAACCTGGGCACGCAAGCCGTCACGTTCGCCTGGCCTGAGGCGGCACCAGCGGCGGACCTGGCCGGGCACGGTTTGCCGGGCAGCAAGAATGGCCAACAGATCAGCCTGCCCCCGCATGGCGGCTGGTTCGGCACCCTGGCGTAAATCGTCGGCTTTGGCGGCCATGCCGCCAATTACAATAACGAGCCCCGCGCATCAGCGGGGCCGAACAACAGAGTATCGGTGCTCGGCAAAATCGTAGCGAGCGGATGAAAGTTGTGGCTGAGAAGCGCGGCTGTGCGAAAGCACAGTGAGCATCGCCAGCCGCAAGTTCGACGCGCAGTAGATTTGGCCAGGCACATTCAGTGAGAATGAGGACGACAGACATGGCTGGACTGAAGTTAACAGGCCTGAAAAAGGCGTATGGCGACGTGCAAACCCTGCACGGCATCGACCTGGAGATTGCCGACGGCGAATTCATGGTCTTCGTGGGGCCATCGGGTTGCGGCAAATCGACCTTGCTGCGCAGCATCTGCGGCCTGGAAGAGATCAGCGGCGGCGATTTATTCATCGGCAAGACCCGCATGAACGACGTGCCGCCCGCCAAGCGCGGCATCGCCATGGTATTCCAGAGCTACGCCCTGTATCCGCACATGAGTGTGGCGCAAAACATGGCCTTCGGCCTGAAACTGGCCGGCATGAGCAAGGTGCAGATCGCCGACGCCGTGCAGCGCGCCGCGCAGATCCTGCGCATTGAACCCTTGCTCGAACGCAAACCCAAGGATTTGTCGGGCGGCCAGCGCCAGCGCGTGGCCATCGGCCGCGCCATCGTGCGCAAACCCGACGTCTTCCTGTTCGACGAACCGCTGTCCAACCTGGACGCCTCGCTGCGCGTGCAGATGCGCATCGAACTGGCGAATCTGCACCGCGAATTGCGCTCGACCATGATTTACGTCACGCATGACCAGGTCGAAGCGATGACCCTGGCCGACCGCATCGTCGTGCTCAACGCGGGCCGCATCGAGCAGGTGGGCGCGCCTCTGGAGCTGTACCACCATCCCGCCAACCTGTTCGTGGCCGGCTTCCTCGGTTCGCCCCGCATGAACTTCCTCAAAGGCAAGATCCACGGCTACGCGGACGGCGTGGCCACCATCGCCACCAATGCGGGCGGCCTGCTGCAGGCAGCGCTGACGCAGCCGCTGGCCAACGGCACCCCCGTCACCATCGGCGCGCGCCCCGAGCACGTGCAAGCGTGCGCGCCCGGCGCCGCGGCCGCCATCACGGCTACCGTGCAAGCGGTGGAAAAACTGGGCGACATCAGCTATCTGTATGTGCAGGTGCCAGGCGGCGACGAGCCGCTGGTCGTGCGCGCCGATGCCGATACGGACTGGGCCATTGGCCAATCCGTGGCGCTGCAGGTGGCGCCCGCCCGCGTCCACGTGTTCGACGAGCACGGCCAGACCCGTACCTGAACTACCCCCTTTAGGGGCCAGGCGCTACAGGCGCCGCCTGGCCTGGTTGCATCGTTTCAGCCTTGATATTCAACATAAACTTAGCATAAAAAAAGACACTGGAGATTGACATGTCCTTCACTAACCCGAAACGCAACTTCATCAAAACCACGCTGATCGCCGCCGCCCTGGCCGGCATCGGCAACCTGGCCGCCGTCAGCATGGCGAACGCGGCCGAAGCAGGCACCCTCTTGATCTGGATCAATGGCGACAAGGGCTACAAGGGCTTGGCCAAGGTCGGCGAGGAATTCACCAAGAAGACGGGCGTCAAGGTCGTCGTCGAGCATCCGGAAGATGCGCCGAACAAATTCCAGCAGGCGGCCGCCGCCGGCAAGGGCCCGGACATCTGGATCTGGCCGCATGACCGCATCGGCACCTGGATCGATGCCGGCTTGCTGCAACCATTAACGCCAAGTAAGGAAGCGCGCGCCGCCATCCTGCCGCTGGCATGGAACGCCTTCACCGTGAGCGGCAAGACCTGGGGCTATCCGATCTCGATCGAAGCCGTCGCCCTCGTCTACAACAAGGACCTGGTGCCGACCCCGCCCAAGACCTTCGAGGAAATCGCCGCGCTGGACAAGAAACTGTCTGGCCAGGGCAAGAAAGCCATCCTGTGGGATTACACGAATACTTATTTCACGTGGCCGCTGCTGGGCGCGGGCGGCGGTTTCCCGTTTGAAGTCAAGGCCGACGGCCGCTACGATGCAGCGAAAACGGGCGTGAACAATGCCGGTTCGCAAGCAGGCGTGAATGCGCTGATGACCCTGATCAACAGCGGCGCCATGCCGAAGGGCGCGGGCTATGCCGAGATGGAAGCGGGCTTCAACCAGGGCAAGATCGCCATGATGATCAACGGCCCATGGTCGTGGGACAATGCGCGCAAATCGAAGATCAATTTCGGCGTGGCAACGATTCCTACCGTGGCAGGCAAGACGGCCACGCCATTCGTGGGCGTGCTGGGCGCCATGATTTCCAAGGCCAGCCCGAACAAGGACCTGGCGACGGAATTCCTGGAAAACCAGATGCTGCAGATCAACGGCCTGAAAACCATCAACGCCGACGTCCCGCTGGGCACGCCGGCAAACAAGGTGCTGTTCGCGGAATTGAAAGCCAACCCGAACATCCAGGCCACGATGGAAAGCGCGCAAGCGGGCCGCCCGATGCCCAACAATCCGGAAATGGGCCGCTTCTGGTCGTCGATGCAATCGGCGCTGGAAAACATCACGCAAGGCCGCCAGACCACCAAGGATGGCCTCGATGCGGCGGCGAAGCGGATTACGACGGCGAATTGATAAACGCTGGTTAGGCGAAATTTAATTTTCGACCATCAGCAGAAATCCGGGGTCAGACCCGCCGGGGGAACGCATCCCAATGGGATGTGTTCCAATTCCGAAGGAACTGACCCCAGCTCTCCATTGCGTACAAGTTCAACGCAAACAGCATCCATCTTCACAGGTATCCATCGTGCGCAAGTTTATCGGCCCTACGGTATTGACCATCAGCATGGCGCTGGGTCTGTATCTGCTCTTCATGTTGTACATTTCCGGCCAGACCATGCTGGCTGCCGTCTTCCTCGGCTTGCTGACCCTGACGACGTTTGTCTTCACGTCGCCGCGCGCCTATGCCTACCGTTATCTGTTTCCCGGCATCACGGCGGTCATCGTCTTCGTGCTGCTGCCGATGGTGTACACGGTGTCGATCGGCTTTACCAATTTCAGCTCGCGCAACCTGCTCACCTACGAGCGGGCCACGCAATACCTGCTGGATGAAACGCAGCGCGTGGAAAGCGCCGGCTATGCCATGACCGTGCATGCCGACAACAAGGAATACCGCTTGCGCCTGGAAAGCCCGGACACGGGCGAAGTGCTGCTGACGCAGCCGCTGGCCCTCAAGCGCGCCGTGCCCTTGACCGTGGAGGTGGCACCCATCGATCCCGTGCAGGCGCCCGTGCTGGCCCCGCCGCTGCCCATCAAGGACATCATCGGCCTGCAAAAGGATTTGAAGCTGCTCACCCTGGTCACGCCGAACAAGATCGAGCTGCGCATGGTGGGCTTGCGCGAATTCGGGCCCGTCGCGCACGTCTACAAGCAGTTGCCCGACAAAACACTGAAGAAGATCGCCACGGGCGAACTCGTGACACCGAACTTCAAGACGGGCTTTTATGAAATGCCGGACGGCACGAAACTGGAGCCGGGCTTCAAGGTCAATGTAGGTTTCGCCAACTTCGTGAAGATTTTCTCCGATGAAGCGTTCCGCGGCCCGTTCCTGCGCATTTTCGTCTGGACCATCGTTTTCGCCCTGATCAGCGTGGCCACGACGACGGGCCTGGGCATGGTGCTGGCCGTGCTGCTGAACTGGGATGCGCTGCGCTTCCGCGGCCTGTACCGCACCCTGCTGTTCCTGCCGTATGCCGTGCCGGGTTTTATCTCCATCCTGGTCTTCAAAGGCTTGTTTAACAATAACTTTGGCGAAATCAACCTGGTGCTCGACGCCCTGTTCGGCATCAAGCCTGCCTGGTTCTCGGACACCACCCTGGCCAAGGCCATGATTTTGATCGTCAACACCTGGCTGGGCTATCCCTACATGATGGTGGTGTGCATGGGCTTGATCAAGGCGATTCCGTCCGACCTGTACGAAGCGTCGGCCCTGGCCGGTGCGGGACCGCTGACGAATTTCTTCAAGATCACCCTGCCCCTGATCATCAAGCCGCTCACGCCGCTGATGGTGGCCAGCCTGGGCTTCAATTTCAATAATTTCGTGCTGATCAGCTTGCTGACGGGCGGGCGTCCCGATTTCCTCGACACGACCTTACCGGCCGGCACGACGGACTTGCTCGTGTCCTACACCTACCGCATCGCGTTCGAGGATTCCGGCCAGAACTTTGGCCTGGCTGCCGCCATCTCGACCCTGATCTTCTTCCTCGTGGCCGCGATTTCGCTGGTCAACATGCGCCTGACGCGCATGAACAAAGCATAAAGGACCGACCATGGCTATCGTTGTCGACCGTTCCAACCGCTGGCGCATCCTGGCGGCCCACGTCGCCGTGATCGCGCTGATCGCGCTGGTGATGTTTCCCTTCCTGATGATCTTGTCGATCTCCCTGCGGCCCGGCAACTTCGCCTCGGGCAGCCTGATCCCGCCCGAGATCAGCTTCGAGCACTGGCGCCTGGCGCTGGGCATGTCCTACCAGGCGCCCAACGGCACCCTGGTCGAACCGGACTTCCCAGTGCTGCTGTGGCTGTGGAATTCCATCAAGGTGGCCAGCATGAGCGCCACCGTCACCGTGCTGCTGTCGACCACCTGCGCATATGCGTTCGCGCGCATGCAGTTCCGCTTCAAGTCGCAGACCCTGTCCGCGCTGATGCTGCTGCAGATGTTCCCCGCCGTGCTGGCCCTGGTGGCCATCTACGCCATCTTCGATGTGCTGGGCAGCTATGTGCCGTGGCTGGGCATCGACCACCACGGCAGCCTGGTGCTGGCCTATACGGGCGGCATCGCCCTGCATATCTGGACCATCAAGGGCTACTATCAAACCATCCCCGTGGAAATCGAGGAAGCGGCCAAGGTCGACGGCGCCACGCAGTGGCAGGCGTTTGTCTACGTGCTGCTGCCGATGACGGTGCCCATCCTGATGGTGGTGTTCCTGCTGTCGTTCATCGGCGCCATCATCGAATACCCGATCGCTTCCGTGCTGCTGCATGAGCAGAACAACCTGACCCTGGCCGTCGGCTCGAAACTGTTCCTGTACGAGCAAAAATACCTGTGGGGCGACTTTGCCGCGGCAGCCATCCTGTCCGGCCTGCCCATCACGGCCGTGTTCCTGCTGGCGCAGAAGTGGATGATCTCCGGCCTGACGGCTGGCGGCGTGAAAGGCTGACCATGCGCAGCGCCCTGACTACGCTGGCCGCCCTGTTACTCAGCGCTTCGGCGCAGGCAGGGAGCTTCGCAGACAACCCCATCGTCTATTTTGCCGTGACGGACCGTTTCGCCAACGGCAATCCCGGCAACGACCACAGTTATGGCCGCGCGGCCGACCCGCAAGGCGGCGATGCCGGCAGCTTCCACGGCGGCGACATCGCCGGCATCACGCAGCAGCTCAAGGCCGGCTATTTCCGCGACCTGGGCGTCAACGCCCTGTGGATCACGGCGCCGTACGAGCAGATCCACGGCTGGGTGGTGGGCGGCAAGCAGCAATTCCAGCACTACGCCTACCACGGCTACTGGGCGCTCGACTACACCACCATGGATGCCAACATGGGCACGCGCGAAGAGCTGCGCGAGATGATCGACACGGCCCACGCGCAAGGCATCCGCGTGCTGTTCGACGTGGTGCTGAACCACCCCGGTTACGCGGACTTGCGCACCCTGGTGCAATACAAGGTGCCCGTGCTGTGGCCCGGCCACGAAAAAGCCACCTTGCGCGATTATCACAGCTTCATCGACTACAACAACTTCGAATTCAAGCAATGGTGGGGCCCGGACTGGGTGCGCGCGGGCTTGCCCGGCTACCCGGACGGCGGCAAGGACGATTTCACCATGCAGCTGGCCTATCTGCCCGACTTCCGCACGGAGAGCGGCAAGGCCGTGGGCTTGCCGCCCATCCTGCAGCGTAAAAGCGACACGCGGGCCGTGGCCCTGCCCGGCACCAGCGTGCGCGGCTACCTGGTGCACTGGCTGGCCGACTGGGTGCGCGAATTCGGCGTCGACGGTTTCAGGGCCGACACCGTCAAGCACGTGGAGCCGGCCAGCTGGCTGGCCCTGCGCGCGGCCGCCACCGATGCCCTCAAGGATTGGAAAACCCGCCACCCGCAGCAGAAAATCGACGACTCTGCGTTCTGGATGACGGGCGAAGCGTGGGGCCATGGCCCCGAGCGCAGCAGCTGGCACGACGCGGGCTTCGACTCGATGATCAATTTCGACTTTCAAAACCGCGCCGGCGCGGACTGGAAAAGCATCGACGGCGTGTACCGCCAGTACGCGACTTTGCTGGGCAAGCGCATGGGCAATGAACCCCGCTACGACATCCTGTCGTACATCTCGTCGCACGACACGAGCCTGTTCCCGCGCGGGCAATTGCGGCACGGCTTGTCCGCCCTGCTGCTGGCGCCGGGCGGCGTGCAGCTGTTCTATGGCGATGAAAGCGCGCGCCAGCCTGGCGCGGCGCCCGTCGGTGACGAGCAGCAGGCCACCCGCTCCGACATGAACTGGAACTCGATCGATGGCGCCACCCTCGCGCATGCGCGCAAGCTGGGCCAGTTCCGTTTGCGCCACCCCGCCCTGGCGCGCGGCGAACATCGCTTCATCAACGACAAGCCGTACGCGTTCGCCCGCGTGATCGATGGCGACGCCGTCATCGCCGTGCCCGAAGCCCAAGGCGCGCTCGAACTGAAGGTGCACGGCGTGTTCGCCGATGGCACCCGGCTGCGCGACGCCTATGCGGATCAAACCTATACCGTCAAAGACGGCGCCGTCGCGGTGAACGCGGCCGGCACCGTCCTGTTAGAAAAGGCAGCACCATGAGCAGCTATGACATTTTAGTGGTCGGCGGCGCCGGCATCGACACCATCGTGCGCGTCCCCGACCTGCAATTGCCCGTGGCCGATTCGCTGCACGTGCCGCCCATCCACGACTACGTGGCGCACACGGGCAACGGCGTGGCGCTCGGCTGCCATGCGCTGGGCCTGCGCTGCAAGTTCATCGATTTCATCGGCGACGATGCGCAAGGCGCGGCCATCCTGCAGCGCTACAAGGATGCCAAACTCGATTTTTCCCATCTCGTCGAACCGTCGGGCACGCGGCGCAGCGTCAACCTGGTCGACCCGCAAGGACGCCGGCTGTCGCTGTACGACGGCCGCCACCCGGAAGACGTGCGCATGCCCGCCGCTTTTTATCTTCCCTACCTGGGACCGGCCCGCCATGCGCACTTTTCCATCATGGGCTGGGTGGCCGAGCTGTTTGACGACGCGCGCGTGTGCGGCACCAGCGTGTCAACCGACCTGCACGACTGGGATGGCGTCAATCCGCACCACAAGGTCTTTGCCCTGCGCGCCGACCTGGTCTTCCTCAGCACGGCCGCACTGGGCGAGCGCACGCAGTCCGTCATGCGGGCCATCGTGGCTGAAGGGCGCGCGCAGGCCGTGATCGCCATGGCGGGCGCGGATGGCGCGTACGTGCTGGAACGGGGCAGCGAGACAGTGCGCCACACTCCGGCCGCAGGCTTGAACTTGCCCGTGGTGGACACGAATGGTGCGGGCGACTCGTTCGTCGCCGCCTTCCTGCACGCCTGGCTGGCTGGTGCGGGCATCGACGCGGCCATGCGCCGCGGCGCCATCGGCGGCGCGTTTGCCTGCGCCCAGCATGGCACGCACGAACGCTTCATCGGCCGGGCGGAGCTCGATGACTTATATCAAGACAGCACTAGCTTATGACTTAAAATTCTATCAAGCGTGATAACTTGGTAACGGGTGCATGGCACAATGGCTGCGGATTTCACCACCGCATACCATCGACACCGGAGACCACATGAGAATCGAAACCCTGGCCGTGCACGCCGGCTACACCCCCGACCCGACCACCAAGGCCGCCGCCGTCCCCATCTACCAGACGGTGGCCTACGCCTTCGACAATGCCCAGCATGGCGCCGACCTGTTCGACCTCAAGGTGGCCGGCAATATCTACACGCGCATCATGAATCCCACGCAGGACGTGCTGGAAAAAAGGGTCGCGGCGCTGGAAGGCGGCGTGGCCGCGCTGGCCGTCGCGTCGGGCATGGCGGCGATCACCTACGCGATCCAGACCATCGCGGAAGCGGGCGACAATTTCATCTCCGCCAGCCAGCTGTATGGCGGCACCTACAACCTGTTTGCCCACACCCTGCCGCAGATCGGCATCGAAGTGCGCTTCGCCGACGCGCGCCAGCCCGAGACCTTCGCCGCGCTGATCGACTCGCGCACCAAGGCCATCTTCTGCGAATCGATCGGCAACCCGCTGGGCAATGTCACGGACGTGGCGAAGCTGGCCGAAATCGCGCATGCGCACGGCATCCCGCTGATCGTCGATAACACGGTACCGAGCCCCTACCTGTTCCGTCCCATCGAGCATGGCGCCGACATCGTCGTCCATTCGCTGACCAAATACCTGGGCGGCCACGGCACCACCGTGGGCGGCGCCATCGTCGACAGCGGCAAATTTCCATGGTTTGATCACAAGGAGCGCTTCAAGCGCCTGAACGAACCGGACGTGTCGTACCACGGCGTCGTCTATACGGAAGCGTTCGGCCCCGCCGCCTTCATCGGCCGCGCGCGCGTCGTCCCGCTGCGCAACATGGGCGCGGCCATCTCGCCCTTGAGCGCCTTCCAGCTGATCCAGGGCATCGAGACCCTGGCCCTGCGCATGGACCGCATCTGCGACAACACCCTGGCCCTGGCCAAACACCTGAAGCAGCATCCGAAAGTCGCGTGGGTCAATTACGCGGGCCTGGAAGACCATCCGGACCACGCGCTGGTGAAAAAATACATGCGCGGCCGCGCCTCGGGCATTCTGTCCTTCGGCCTGAAGCTGGCCAGCGGCGAAGATCCCCGCGCGGCCGGTGCCCGCGTGCTCGACGCCCTGCAGCTGTTTACGCGCCTGGTCAACATCGGCGACGCCAAGTCGCTGGCCACGCACCCGGCCTCCACTACGCACCGCCAGCTCAATGCCGAAGAACTGGCCAAGGCGGGCGTGTCCGAAGACATGCTGCGCCTGTCCGTGGGCATCGAGCATATCGACGACCTGCGCGAAGACCTGGAGCAGGCCTTGAACGCGGCGTAAGCCTCTTTTCTACGCCATCCGGAGGGGACTTCATGCCATCATCGGCGGCATGAACTCCCCTTCCTCTCCGCCGGAACAGGCTACGCCCGGCCAGTTCCGCGCCGAATACGCGCGGCGCATGAATGCCGTGCTTGACCATATCGACCGCCACCTGGACACGCTGCTGGACCTGGCCCAGCTGGCCGACGTCGCGCATTTTTCCCGCTTCCATTTTCACCGCGTATTCGCCGCCTGGATGGGCGAAATCTGCATCCTCGTACGCCCCCTGTAGCTTTCTCTCTCGCGAGTCTCAGCCCGCGATGCCATAGCGCGATGCCGGCTTGCCGCGCATCGCGCCTTCGAACAGGGCCAGGCGGGCAGCGTCAAAACGCTCCCAGAGTTCCTTGTCTTCCACGGAGGGCAAGGTCACCAGTTCGCCCTGGTCCAGGCCGGCCAGCGCCGCATCGACACAGTCTTCGGCGCGCATGATGGTGGCCTGGTCCAGCTGCGCCAGGGGCACGCCGCTCAATTCCCAGATTTCCGTCGCCGTCGATGCGGGCAGCACCAGCTGCACCACGATGCCCGTGCCGGCCAGCTCCTGCTGCAAGCCGCGCGTCAAATTCATCACATAGCCCTTGGTGGCGCTGTAGATCGTGCTGACGGGCAGGATGTGGAAGGACAGCACGGAACCGATATTGATGATGGTGCCGCTGTTGCGCTGCTTGAACCGCGGCAGCACGGCGTAGCTGAGCTCGGCCACGGCCGTCACGTTGACCTTGTCCATGGCGGCGACGCCCGCTTTCGGCGTATCGGCGACGGGCGCCAGAGTCGAGGCGCCCGCATTATTCACCAGCATGGTGATGGCCGGATTGCTGGCCAGTTCTTCGGCCACGCGCTGCAGGTCGGCCGCTGCGGACAGGTCCGCCGCCATGGCGCGCACGGACACGCCATACTTTTCCGCCAGCGACTTGGCCAGCACGCCCAGGCGTTCGACCCGGCGCGCCACCAGGATCAGATCGAAGCCGCGGCTGGCCAGGCGGTCCGCATACACGGCGCCCAGGCCCGACGATGCGCCAGTGACGAGGGCCGTGCCTGGTGTATTGACTGTACTCATGATGATTCCCTTTGTAGTTGGTAAATTCGAATGAATGGTTTGCAGCACGACGGACCAAACATGATGATCATCATGTTTTGATGCGACATTAAACATGACGATCATCATGCTTAATGTCGCAAGCATGACGTACGTAATGTATGATGTCAACAGAAATTATTTAATGACCGGGAGAACACCATGCGATACCCAGCGGCCGAAACGGCAGAAAAACACCAGCGCATCCTGCAGGAAGCGGCGCGGCTGTTCCGTGAACAGGGTTTTGACGGCGTCAGCGTGGGGCAGATCATGAAGGCGACGGGACTCACGCATGGCCCCTTCTACAACCACTTCGCTTCGAAGGAAGCGCTGATGGCGGAAAGCACCCTGCACGGCTCGGAGCACTCGCGCGCGGCGCTCGATGCGGCAACCATCAGTCCGGAAGCCATGCGCCAGTATGTGCGTGACTATGTAAGCGCGGCCCACCGCGATGCGCCGGGCAACGGCTGCCTGCTGGCGGCGCTGGCCGGCGACGCGCGCAAGCAGCCGGCAGTGCTGCCCGCCTTCACCTTCCACCTGAAATCCATCATCGGCAAGCTGGCCACGCATTTCCCGTGGCAGAAAAAACGCAACCCGCGGCAGGAGGCCATCGTCATGCTGTCGGCCATGGTGGGCGCCGTGGCGCTGGCGCGCACCGTCGATGATGCCGCGTTTTCGGACGAGATACTGGCGGCGGTCAGCACCGCATTTACACAGTAGGTCGGATTAGCGGCGCAAGCCGCGTAATCCGACAGCATTGTTGGCGTATATAGTAATGTCGGATTACGCTCCGCTAATCCGACCCACGCCGATCACGCCGCCGCCAGCACCTGCGCCACCTGCCCCACCCTGTCGGCCACCGAACCTGACACACTGACAAAGGCGATCCCCCGCCGCGCCAGCTCCGCCTGGTACCACGCATGCTGGCGCAGCCTGAAGCTGTCGTCGCGGCGCGTGCCATCCTGGATGAAGGGGAAATCGGGCGCGCACAGCACGACCAGGTCATACGCATGGCCAGCCAGGTCCAGCAGTTCCGCCTCCGCCTTGCCGAACATCTCGACGCAGTAAAAATACGTGGTCAGGGGCGAGGTATCGCAAAACAGCCAGCGCTGCGCCTGCATGGCGGCTTGCGCTTCGCGGCGCAGCTGTTCCCTGCCGATCTTCAGCAGATCGTCGTAGACCAGGATGCCATCCTGGCTTTCCCACAGCTCGCGGCCATACTCGGCTACCCAGGGGCAGCCGAAATGGGTCGACAGCGCGGCCGCCAGAGTCGTCTTGCCGCTCGACTCGCCACCGAGCACGCATACGCGCGTGACGAGACTGGCGCGCACCAGGGGCGACAGGAAGGCGCCGTGGGCCTGCGGATCTTGCCGCACCAGGGTGCCGGACACGGGCACCAGCGTTCTCGCCTGGTCCACGCTGACATGCGCCACCGGCGCGCGTGCATAATGCCGCTCCAGCACGCGCGCAAAGCCGGGGCCATAGTCTTCGCTGCTGAACACGGCGTCGACGGGCAAGTCCAGCACCGTCCAGCACAACCAGCCCATGAAGTGGCGATGGTCGTCGCCATCGTCATCGTTGTGCGGGAGCGTGCGCGCAGGCACGCCGCGCGCCGCGCACAGGGCGGCCAGGCGCGCATCGTCGAGCACCACGATATGCGCCTGCGGAAATTGCGCGCGCAGCCACCCTTCCCTGCGCGCCGGGTCCAGCCCGGGAAATTCAGGTTTCGTGTAGCTGACCACCAGCAGTTCTTCGCTGGCTTCCCGCGCGCGATTGATCAACAGTTCGTGGCCCTTGTGCAGCGGGCAGAATTTGCCGACCACGAGGCCGCGCTTATAGAGATTCATGCCGCCGCTTCCCGCAAATCCGAGGTGTATTGAATGATCTTGTCTTCCGCCAGCAAGGTCTCGACCGTGATGGCGCCGAAGAACGGCGCGAGCAAGGCGCGCGCCCGGTCCGCCTGCGGCATGGCGTTCGGCGCCAGGCGCAGCACGACGCTGCCATCGCCATGCTGGTGCACGCCGAACACGGCGATGGCCAGCGGCTTTAGCGCATGCGTGATGTCGATATTATTGATCCACTCGCCGCTGGCCGTCCGGTAGCGCAAGGGGCTGCGGCCCGCCAGTCCCACCAGCACGGGACCATGCGGGCCATGCGCCAGCGACGCATAGTCGCCCGTGCGGTAGCGCAGCAGGGGCAGGCAGAAATTGAAACCGCCCGTCACGGTGATTTCGCCGCGCGTGCCAGTCGGCACGGGCTGACCGCCGGCGTCGAGGATTTCCACGTACAGCCGGTGCTGCAGCAGCACGTGGCCGCCCGCCTGTTCGTCGTAGACGGCCACGGGGCCCACTTCATTGAGCGAATAGATATCGAGCACGGGACAGCCGAACCTCGCTTCGAGACGCGCGCGCATGCCCGGCAACAGCATCATCGAGACGGACAGCAGCGCGGCGGGCTTGTGCGTCATCGGCAAGGTCAGCAGTTCGGCAAACGAGATGGGGTCGCCCGCGATCAGCTCGGGCGCCATGGCGTCGAGGTAGCGCGCGCGGTCGTCCGGGTCGCGCCAGTCGTCCACGTGCAGGTTGATCTTCGCCAGGCCCGATTCGTGCATCGTGGGCGTGACGGAGACATAGGTGAAGCAGCGGCGCTGGTGCCCCAGCAGCATCACGCCCACCTGGCCCGCGCCATGGCGCAGGGTCACGCCGAAGCGGCGCAGCGCGCGCTTGTGGAAAGCCAGGTAGCGCCCCGCCACCAGCGGGTGCGAGGCGATCAGCAGCGGGTGGCCCGTGGTGCCCGTCGTCTGGAAATTGATCATGCGCGCCAGGTCCGCATCGTCGGGCACGAAGGCGGCGATATCGTGCGCCAGCTCGGCACGGCTGATGGGCGCCACGTCGGCAAGGCGCGCGGGCGGCGAACCGCAGGCGCGGTAATACGGCACCGTGGCGTAGGCCGCCTTGAGAAAACCGGGCAGCCAGGCCGGCGGCGCGGCCGCGCTCCAGTCTATCGCCGCATCCATGACTTCCTGTTCGTAGGCGCGCAAGGCCGCCACTTCCGCCGCCTGCAGCTTGTTGCCGCTGCGGTTGCGGTAGCGGGGCGCCGCCGGGTGGCTGCGCAGTTTTTCCAGCATGCGCGCGCCCGCCTGCGTCAGGGTGGGACAGTAATCGCGGTCCGATTCCCAGGCGCCACCCGGCAGATTGGCATCCACGCTCATTCGCGCGACCACTTGTCGGCCGATTCCTCGGCTGCCTTTTTCGCCAGCGCCTCGCGGATTTCCCGCGCGCGCTGTTCGGCCAGCCGGCTCGCTTCGAGCAGGCGGCGGCGCTCCGTGCCGCTGATGGCGGACAGGCGGTCCGTGGCCTGCGCCACGCTTTCCTCCGCGGGACGGAAACCCAGGCGCGCCAGCACGATGCGCGCCAGCTCCTCGCGCCGCTCGGGGTCTTGCGTGAACTGGTGCGCGGGCGTGGCCGCGGCCAGTTCGCGCACCGCCTCGCCCAGCACCTGCAGCAGGTCCTGCTGCGGCAGCTGCTGGCCGATGAACCACGCGTCGGCCAGCAGCCAGCACGCGATCATGGCCAGGGCCAGCCGGTTGCGGTCCGCCTTCACCTGCGCGCCGAGAAAGCCCTGCAGGGACGCGGCCGGCGCGCGGGCGCCATGCAGCAGCAGGATGTCGTTGACCAGCGCGGCAACCGCCACCGCCTGCGCGTTGGCGACGCCGGAGATGTGCGGCTCGGCGAGGAATTCGGCGGGCGTGTCGGCCAGCCGGTGGGTCAGGGTTTCGAGGTGGGGTCCGATTTGCATCATGATGTCTTTACCTCAACCCAACGGCAAATACTGGGGTCAGACCCGCCGGGTCTGACCCCGGAATTTTGCTGCGCATATTCATCCTGTTTAGCTCTTCACATAGTGGCGGCGGCTGAACGCCCGCGCAAAGTCCAGCAAATCCTCGTAGCGCTCGACGGCATGGATATCCCAGCCCTGTTCGCGGCGCGCGCGTTTCAGGTCGTCGTAGGTCTGCTGCAGCCACTTGTGGCTGGCCGCGCCATCCCAGCCGCGCTCGAGGTTCAGGGCCATGGTGCCGCCCACGCCGCCCTGGGCCAGCGCTTTCGCCGCAATATCCCAGCCGCTGTTGCCCAGTTCATCGTCGTCGAACATGGTGGTGATGCCATCGTCCGAAATCATCAGGATGTGCGCAGGCCGTTCGCGCTTGCCCGCATAGGTCTTGCGCAGGCAGTGAATGGGGAAACAGGTGCCGCCGCCAAAAAATCCCGTCAGCACGCCCAGGATCATGTCTTCATCGCGCACGAACCCTGGCGTCTGCATCACCTCGTTCTTGCCGCTCCACAGGGTCACCTGCACTTTCGCGCCCGCGCGCAGGGCGGACAGCGCGATGACGGCGCCCGCCAGGGTCAGGAACGAGGTGTGCGCCTGCGGGTTCGGCATGGAACCGGAACTGTCCACGTACATGTCCAGGTCGACGGGCATGGCGTCGATGGCGCGCGCCGGTTCGCGGCCATACACGCGGCGCACGGTGGTCACGCCCGGCACGGGGCGCGGCGACTGCATCACCGATTGCAGCCAGTCGATGTCTTCCAGGGGATCGCCGGTTTCCCACGGCTCCAGCCCTTCCATCTGCGGTTCCTGCGACTCGGGCACGGGGCGGCGGGGAAACGCCACCAGGTGCGGCAAGGCCCGCTCGCGGTAGTAGCGGATGGCGATTTCATGGTCGCTCAGGTCCACGCCCGAGGCTTTCAGGATGTCTCCCAGTTCGAACGGTTCGCGCAGCTGGCCGCCCGCCGCCCTGGCCGGCGCATCGCCCTGTGGCGCTTCGCCATCGAGGCCCGAGATGCGCTTGTCGTGCACGGGATGGATGGCGCCGTCCTCCTCGTCATCCTCGATCTGCTGCGCGCCGTACGTCTGGCAGCCGCGCGCCGCGTCGCGCGTGTCCTGCAGATAGCGGCTGGGGTCAAGACTGCCACCGAGGGCGTCCGTATCCTCGACCAGGTAAGGCAGCAGCAGGGTGGCGAAGCGCCCCGCCGCCAGCATCCAGTCGTTCGCATACACGCGTATCAGGCGCGCGCCCAGCCAGGCATCCGTGTCCAGGCGCTCGTCCAGATTGTCGCCAGCCAGCTCGCCCTTTTCCAGCTGCCACAGGTTTTCATAGATGCGCATGTACAAGGTCCACACGCCGCCGCTGGCCTTCGCTTTGCCATCCGCCGCCGCCTCCCTGCCCTGCTGCAGCTTGCGGTAGATGTCGGCCATGCGCAGGTTCGCCTGGCGCTGCAGGCGGTCGTTGATGAACAGGTCCGTGTACAGGTTGGCCACCATGGGCGCGTGCTGCTCCAGGGTGGGCAAGGCGCGGCGCATGCGCGCCAGCAGGCGGAACTGGTCGCCGGCGCTGCCCGGCGCGAGGATGTGGTGGCCAATTTCATGCGCGAGCACTTCCAGCGCATAGTCGTCCAGTCCCAGTTCCGCCACCAGCGCCAGGTCCACCACCACGCTCTGGTCCAGCAAGCGGATCATGGCGAAGCTGCCGGACAGGCCCTGCTCGCTGGCCTGGACGCGGCTGGCGCACAGGCTGGGATCGCGCAGCCGCGTAAACTTGCTCCACACGGCAAGGGCTGCGGGCCAGGCGGCGCGCCAGGCGTCGATCAGCGCGGTATCGGCATCGTTCTTCATGCGAGCGGCAGCAGGCGGATCGCGTGCGTCCAGGGCGAGGTGATGGCCAGCGTATGCGCATTGGCGGCCAGGGCGATGTCGCCGGCAGGCAGGTCGAGCGCGATGCTGCGCGCGCCGATATGCACGCTGGCGCCGTCCACGCGCACGAATGCTGGCACGCCGGTTTGCGCCAGCGCGTATTCTTCCGCCGTGGCGCCATGCAGCACGGCGCCGTAGGCGTCGGCCACCAGCAGATAATGGCGCTCCGCGCTGCGCACGACAAAGCCATCCGGCGTGGCGCGCACCTGCGGCGGTGTGCCGAAGTCGCCACCGAGGCCGCTGAAGCTGCCGAACTCCCTACCCTCGGCATTGCCGCGCCACGGATAGTCCAGCAACTGCGCGTGGACCTGCGGCCAGTGCGCGCCCGGTTCGCCAAAGGCGGCCAGCGCCAGCTCATGCGGCAAGGTGTCGGCGGCGGCCAGCGCGCCCTGGCGGAAATGCGCGACGCCGGCGCGCCAGGCCAGCACCTGGCCCACGGCGCGCAATTGCGCCAAGGTCGCGACCTGCGGCGCCAGGGCGGCCAGCTCGCGCTGCCATTGCGAGGGGCGCGCGCCCGCCACGCCGCCCACGTGAATGGCGGCGTTGCTCAGCATGCCCAGCACCTCGATGGGAGCCGTCGCCAGCAGCGGCGCCAACGCCGGCGCCAGTTCGCGCCAGACGGTATTGAGGAAGGGATTCTTCGCGGCCGGCCCCGCCAGGCCGTGGCCAACCAGCTCCAGGGCCATGTCGTAGGCGGCCAGGGTCACGCTGCCCGCGCGCTCGGGCGCGGCAGCGGCTACGGCCGCCACCAGCGGATCGACGCCGTCGTGCAAAAAAACGCCGAAGGCAGCCATGTCGAGCGAGGGAAAGCGCCGGCGCGCTTCCGCCGCGCGGCCGTTGAACTGGGCGCGGCCGCTGGCAAGGATGGCCGCAAAGGCAGAAGAAATCATCGCCATCCCTCAATCGCTATGCGAAAAATGCAGCAGATAGCGTTCGCTCCCCGATTCGAACGCAATCTCGTCCCAGTGGATCGCATACCAGGCGCCAGGCGGCACGGTCATCGTCACGGCGTGCACAGTGAATCCGGCCAGCGACATGTCCAGCGCGTCGAGGAAGGCGTTGACGAGGCAGGCGCGGAAACGGTCCGGCGGCGCCGTCCGCATGTGCTCCGACGAGAAAAACCAGCGCTGGCACATCTGCTCCAGGTGCGCGCGCCCGCACGGCGCCACCGTGATCTGCCACAAGGGCGCCGGCAGCGCGCGCGCCGGGAAGCCCACATGCAGGGCGTAATCTTCCACGCGCAAGCCCAGCGCCGTGAGCAGGTCGGGCGCATCGGGCAGCCGTTGCAGCTCGTAGGTCGCGCACAGGTCGCTGGCCTCGCCGTTCAACATGGCCAGCGCGTCGAGAAAACCGCGGCAATGGTCGATGTTCAGTGCGGAATTCATTGCGAACGCAGCCAGCTGCGGTAATTCGTATAGCGCTGGTGCAGATATTTGAGCTTCAGCAGATCGTCGTACAGGGGACCGTACAGTTTTCTTCCTTTGGTACGCTCGCCGATCAGCTTTTCGATGCGGTTCAGGCGCGCCAGGGTCTCGCGTTCGCTGACGCCATCGAGACCCAGGTCGAATTCGGCCGACAGCACGCCGACGGGATCGTCGCGGTCCAGGTCCAGGCGGTTGAATTCATCGTTCGACAAGTCGAACAGGCGGCGCAGCCAGCCCAGCCTGTCGCTGCGGTAGGCCGCGTTTTCCGGCAGCGCGAAAAATGGCGCGTCCGGGTCCGGCTGCAGCTTGTTATGCAGGACGAACGGCAGTACCTGGCGCAGGTCTTCCAGCTCCACTTCGCCATTGCCGCGGAAGTAGCTCATGGCCTTGGCGTAGATCAGCAGCGCCATCAGGGTGCGCACGGAAATGCCATTCAAGGTCTGGCAACCCAGGTCCTTCAGGCGGTCGCGCCCATTGTCGGCCGCCTGCGCGGCGCCACGGTCGGCGCCCGACAGGCGGGCCGTATCCTTGGTCATGTATTCGAACTGGCCTCCCGCCGTCTCGAACAGTTCGAACTGGCTGGCGAAAAACTCCAGGCGGCGCCGCACGGCCTCGGGCACCGCAACCTGGCGGATATCGTTGCCAATCTGATCCACTTCTGCTTCCGTGAAGATGATATCGGGCGGCACCAGCTCCTCGGGCCGCACGTTTTCCTCCACGCGCAGCAGCAGTTCGTTCAGGAAGCGGGGATTGAAGGCCAGCGCCTGCACCGTCACGTCGACCCGGTCGCGCAGCGCTTCGATCACCTGGTAGGTGCCGCCGCCCTGGTCGTCGTTGGCCGTCAGATACCAGGCCGCTTCCGGGCATTCGTAGATGTGGTTCAGCACTTCCGCGTAATTGTCGCCCATCACGGTGAGCAGCGCGCTTTGCGTGCGCGTGGGGATCCGGTTGTATTCATCGACGATTTTCACGCGCATGCCCAGCCAGGCGCGCCAGGCGATGCGGATATCGTCCATGCTTTGCGCGTTGACCAGGTCGGCCGGCAGCGGATTGCCCAGCAAGTCGGCCACCGTCATCTGCGGATGGCCATGCTGCATGGCGCGCTTGACTTCCTTGACGGTGGAACCGGCCAGCACGCCCATCAGCAAGGCGCTGGCCGTCTTGCCACGCCCCGGCCCGCCCACGAACAGGCATTTGCGCCGCGTGGCAAACGTCAGCAGGGGCAGCAAAATAAAACTGGAATAGCTTTGCGCCGACGGCAGGTTCAGGGTGCGGCGGCTGTCGCCCACGGCATACGTCTGCGACGGGCCATCGTTGTACTCGATGTCGTAATGGGGGCTGATGATGGCGTGGTTGACGATCCAGAAATATGCCTGGCGCAGCTTTTCATCGAAAGGCCGGGCTTGCGCCTCGCCTTCTGTTCCCAGCGCGATGGGTCCCTGGTACAGGTCCGCCACGTCGAACTGCCGCGCGGCAGGCGCCGCCTTGGGCTTGGTGGGAGCTTGGGACAGGCGCTGGAACAGATTAAAGGCTGACATGATGGACAGGCAACGTGGCGGAAGTGAAATTATTGCATATCGGCCCAGTTACGCCTTGTTCAAATCAACAGCAACTTCTTCCATCATGCGCCAGCGCCGCCAGCCCAGCGCCACGCAGGCAAGCAGCAAGGCCAGCAGCCCCACCACTTCATGGCGGATTTCATACAGCGAGGCGCCCATCTGATTGAGCGCGACAAAGCCCTGGATGCCGGCCGTCGATGGCAGCAGCCAGCGCAGCCATTGCAGCACGACGGGCATGGACGAGACGGGCCAGGTCAGGCCCGCGAGGAACAGCACGGGCATCGACGTGGCGATCATCAGCTGCGTGCCCCGCTCGCGCGTGCGGAACAGCATGCCCAGCAGCATGCCGAACGCTGCTTCCGCCAGCGAGAACAGCACCAGCAGCAAGAGCATGCCGCCAAAGTTGCCGCCACGGGGGTAATCCTGGAACCAGAAGACAAAGCCGAAGAAATAGCAGCAGTTGAGGAAGGCCACGCAGGCAAACGCCAGCAGCATGCCCGCATAGCCGCCCGCCGTGCGCTTGCCCGGCACGGGAAAGGCCTTGCGCTGGTACCAGGTGCCGAACAGCATGGTCATGCCGATCAACAAGGTCTGCTGCACGATCAGGGTGGCCACGCCCGGCACGACATAGGCGCCATAGCCTTCCTTGACGTTAAACAGGGGCACGGCATCGAAGGTGATGGGCGAGCGCTGCTGGCTGGCCTGCACGGCCGAAGGCGTGCCCGCGCCCAAACGCTTGAGTTCAATCCCGGCCGACACCGTGCCCACCACTTCGGCCAGCCCGTTCAAGGCCACCTTGTTCAGCATCAGGTACAAGCCATTGCCCGCCACCTGCGCATGGGCGGCGCGGCCGGCCAGCACGTCCGTCTGCAAGCCGTCGGGAATGATCAATACACCCATGACCTGGTCGCGCCACAATAAATCCTGTGCGACGGGCAAGTCCGGCGTGACGGCCACCACGTGCAGCGAGGGATGGGCCATGGCAAAGCGCGTCAGCTGGCGCGACATGGCGCTGCGGTCCTGGTCGACGACGGCCACGGGCACGCGCTGGACGATTTCCGTCGAGTACGGCAGCGGATAAAAAAACGAATAAATGATGCCGCCGATAAACAGCAAGGTCAGCGCGCCCTTGTCCGTCAGCATGGCGCGCCAGGTGGCGACAAAGGCGGACCAGATCATGTGCGCCCCCAGGCCGCAGGCGCATTCGCGCGGCGCGCCAGCAGCAGCACGCCCACGGCGCCGCAGCCGATGGCGATGCCGGCCAATATCAGCATTTCCTGCACGCCATAGCGCCACGGTGCGCCGGCCAGCCAGTATTTCGTTTGCAGTTGCAGATAATGCGTGAGCGGCAAGGCTTCCGCCCAGGCGCGGGCCGGCGCGGGCATGGCCATCAAAGGAAAGGCCTGGCCCGCAAACGCGAACGCCGGCGCCGTGATGAAGGCGGCGCCCGACAGGGCCAGGCGCAGGGACAAGGTGGCGGCGATCAGCAAGGTGGCCAGGCCGCAATACGCGAGCACCAGCAGCAGCATGCTCAGCAGCAGCGCCGGCAAGCTGCCTGCCACGGCCCAATCCCGCGCCAGGCTGAAGAAGAGCAGATACAGCAGCGCCAGCGCGCAGTAGGCGACGAGCGGAAACAGCAGCTTGGCGCCGACGGCACGCGGCCAGCTGCCACGGGCCGAGGCCAGCCATTGCGGTACCGTGCCGTCGCGCAACTCGCGTCCGATGGACGTGACGACGGCGACGACGATGAAAATCTGCAGCATGGCCGGCATCAGGGCCAAGGTCAAAAACGCTTCATAGCTGATGTTGTCGTTGTACAGGCTGTTCAAGGTGGTGCGGATAGGCTCGAACTGGGCCGCCGCCTGCACGCCCGACATGCCTTTTTTCATGCGCGCCGTCATCTCGATACCGGCCGACAAGGTCGTGCTGACCGTGCGCACGTCGCGCAGCAAGGCGCCCGCATGCGAGGAAAACTGCGCGTTGTACAGCCATTGCACGGTGGCTTGGCGGCCGCCCAGCAGTTTCTGTTCGAAATCGTTCGGGATCAGCAGATAGCCGAAAGCCTTGCGCTCACGCAATTGATGGAGCGCTTCGTCGCTGGACGCCACCTTGGCCGCGACCTCGATGCCGGGCGAAGCGTCGAGCCAGCGCGTCAACTGGCGCGACAAGGTCGAGTTATCGTTATCGATGACGACGATGGGCAAGTCGCGCGCGATACCGGCGGAAAAGACCAGCCACAATATGCCGCACAGCACGACCGGAATCCAGCTGAGCATGCCGAAATCCCAGAAGTCGCCGCGCAGCCGCCGCCACTCGCGTGCCAGCGCCGAAACCGGCTCTTTATCCGCTTCGTTCATCGGCGATCAGAGCGGCGGAAACACGACCGACATGCCCGGACGCAAGCCCTCGACCTTGATGGCGGGACGCAAGCGGATTTCAAACGTGCGCAAGTCCGTGCCGCCCGGACGGGCCGCGCGCCACGTGGCAAAATCGGGCAGCACGGCCACGGAACTGACCTTGAAACTGAGCTGCTGTTTCAGGGCCGGCACGTTCGCCGTGTGCGTGCTGCCCATGGCAAACGCGGCCATTTCATCTTCGCGCACTTGCAGCACGGCCCAGGCGTCGTCGAGGTTCACCAGGGTAATGACGGGGAAACCTTGCGGCGCCAGTTCACCGGGCTGTATCTGGATCTTGCTGACCTGGCCTGCCACTGGCGCAGCGATCTTCGTTTCCGCCAGCGCGATCTGCGCTTCCGTCAGCACGGCGCCCACCTGGCGCGCCTGGGCGGCCGCGGCCGTCTTGTCTTCCGGACGGGCACCCTTTTGCGCCATGTCATATTGCGCACGGGCAGCTTGCGCCAGCTGGTCGGCAGCGCGCCATTGCGCTTCCGCTTCATCACGTTTCTGGCGCGCAATCACGCCTTGCTCGAACATATTATTGACGCGGGTAAAGGTGGTGCGGGCGATGGTGGCGCCCGTCTGCGCCCGTTCCCAGTTGGCTTTCGCGGCCGTGATTTCCTCGGGCCGCGCCCCCGCTTCCGCCTTCTTCGCCACGGCATCGGCCGCCTGCGTGGCGGCCGTCGCTTGCGCGATCTTCGCGTCCACTTCCGGACTCGTCAGCTGAAACAGCACCTGGCCCTTCGGCACAGTCTGGCCCAGCTTGACATACAGCTCGCCCACCCTGCCCGGCACTTTCGACGACACATTGACTTCCTGCGCATCCATCTGCCCCTGCAACGGCAGGCGCTGCGGCTGAAACGCCTGGTACAGGCCCCAGCCCACGAAGGCCAGGACAATGACGGCGCCGACTATGGCCAATGGTTTTTTGGATGTGCTCATTATTTGGTGTCCACAGGTAATTGGATGTCGGCCGCTGCCGCCAGGCTGCCCAGGCGCTGCGTCTCGCCCGTCGCTTCCAGCAATTGCGCCAGCCCCATCACATAGTTATAGGCTGTCTGCGCGCGCTGCGTTTCCACCTTGGCCAGGTTCAGGCGCGCGTCGACCACTTCCAGCGACGTCACTTGCCCTTGCTGGAAAGCCACGGTTTGCAGGCGGATATTTTCGCGCGCCAGCTCCACCGAGGACGCCGTGGACAGGTACTGGATGCGGGCGTTTTCCAGCGCGCGCCAGTTCTTTTCGATCAGGGTGGGAATGTCGCGCTCGGCCTGGCGGGCCACCACTTCCACCCGTTCCTGGTCCAGCTTGGCGGCAGCGATCATCTTGCCCGTATTGATGCGGTGCACGAGCGGCACGGACACGACGAGGCCGATGGCCCAGTTCGAGCGCACGAGCTTTTCGTTGCCGCGGTTTAAATTGTAATTACCGATGGCAAACACGGTGGGCGCATATTCCTTGCCGTGCAGCTTCAACGCCTGTTCGGCCTGCACGCGCTTGCTGTCGATCTTCTTCCAGTTCGCGTTTTCGCGCATGCCCGTGCTGATAAACGATTGCAAGGTACCGACCGGCAAGCTGTTGACGAACAGGGGCGTGCTGGGACGCACTTGCGTATTGACGGCGAGCAAACGGTCGAGCGCCACCTGCGCGATTTCCTCATCGCTGCGCGCCTGCGCCTCGTCGCTGCGGGCGCCGTCCAGGGCCACGTCGGCACGCAGGCGTTCCGCGCGCGAAATCAGGCCGCCCTTTTCCAGCTTGGCCGCGTCGCGCTGGTGTTCCGTCACGCCGGCCGTCACTTCGGCCCGCACGGCCACCACCCGCTTGGCCAGCAGCAATTGAAAATAGCGCTGCGCCACCAGGGTGGCCAGCTGCTCTTCCGCTTCCGTGCGCTCGGCCTGCGCGGCCAGGGTCAGGCTGGAAGCGAGTCCCTTGACGGCGTCCAGCCGTCCGCCCGTGTAGATGGGCCACATGCCCAGCAAGCCGAACGAAGTCAGGTCCGTCACCACTTCGCGGTTCAGGGAATTGGGAATGTGCGGCGTAGGCAAGCCGGGAATGGGCGGCAGCACGGATTCGATGCCGCCCACGACGCCGGACAGGCCGCTCGTATCGATGTTCAAGTCCGTCGACAAGCGGCCGCGGAACGCCGTCAAGTCCACGGACGGGCCGTCGATATTCGACAGCGCCTCGGCCTTGAGTGTCTTCGCGCGCACGTCGAGCGCGGCGCCCTGCACGGCGCCCGAGGCCGCAGCCGCTTGCTGCAGCGCTTCGTTAAAGCTCAGCGGCGCGCCGGCCGGCTGTTGCGCCAGGGCCGGCATGGCCGCGCCCACGGCGGTGGCCAGTAATAATGAGATGTGTGCTTGCAATCTGCCCATGTAGCGTCCAGTCAATGAATGAGGGGAAAGCACGGGATTGCCATGTTTATACTTTCACAATAGCAATTATATGCAAGGATGTCTATTTCAGCCTGCACTATTGCTTACTGCCGCTGACACGTCAAAACGGGCGCCTCTTGCGGGGCGCCCGTTGGCGTCAGTCAATGTGCGTCCGCTTGCCGTTTATTTCTTCGGCTTCTTGGCGCCCTTGCCCGCCTTTTCCTTTTCAAACACGGCAAAGAACTCGGATGCCATGCCACGGATGGCGCGGCCGATATTCGCATAGTCGTATTCGTTCAGGTTGGCCAGCGACACGCGGCCCGACGGATGCGTGGTGCCGAAGCCGCGGCCCGGCAACAGGATGACACCCGTTTCCTCGGCCAGGCGGAACAGCGCCTCGTTCGGTTTCAGCTTTTTCAGCAGCCACTGCGAGAATTCCTCGCCATGCATCTGCGCGGCCAGCGATTCCATGTCCAGCAGGTGGTAGTAACGCACGGAATTGGCGTCGTGCACCATCGGCAAGCCCAGTTCGCGGTACAGCGCTTCCTTGCGGCGCAGCACGATGCGCTTCATCGACTGCTTGTACTTCTGCTCTTCATCCATCAGCGAGAACAGCGAGAACAAGGTCATCTGCGCCTGCACGGGGGTGGACAGGCCGGCCGTGTGGTTCAGCGCCACGGTACGGCTGTCGGCCACCAGGCGGTCGATGAATTTGAGCTGGCGGGGCTCCGTCGTGATGGAATGGTAGCGCGCGTCCAGCTGCTTCTTGATGGTTTCCGGCAACTTGGCAATCTTGTCGTCCAGTACGTTTTTCTCGTGCGTGGCCACCACGCCCATGCGCCAGCCCGTTGCACCGAAGTATTTCGAGAACGAATACACGAGGATGGTGTTGTACGGGCACATGGCGAACAGCGAGACGAAATTGTCGGCAAACGTGCCATACACGTCATCGGTGAGGATGATCAGGTCCGGACGCTTCTTGATGATCCTGGCGATGTATTCCAGGGTCTCGTCATCGATCTTGACGGATGGCGGATTGCTGGGGTTGACGAGGAAGAAGGCCTTCACTTTCGGATCGAGCAGCTTGTCCAGCTCTTTCTTGGTGAATTGCCAATTGTTCGATTGCGGCGCATCGATGTGCACGGTGTTCAGCTTGTAGTCGTTCAGCTGGGGAATCTCGATGTACGGCGTGAAGATCGGCATGCCCAGGGCGATGGTGTCGCCTTCCTGGATGATGTGGTTCGATTTCAGGCTGGAAAACAGATACGTCATGGCCGCCGTGCCGCCTTCGACGGCGTACATGTCGAAGTTGCCGACGAAAGGATGGTCGCCCACCATTTCACGGTGAATATACTGGCCCACGATCTTCTCGGACAGGCGCAGCATGCGGTCCGGCACGGGATAGTTGCAGCCGAGGATGGCTTCGCACATTTCATAGATGAAGTCGCCGGCGCTCAGGCCCAGCTGGTCGCGCACATACGACACGGCCGCCTCGATGAAGTGCACGCCGGGTGTATCGGCATGCTTGCGCACGAAGATTTCAAAGCGGGCCTCGATGCCCTCGCGCGTGGGGAAGCCGCCCACGTCTTCCATGTAGACATAGGAGCGTTCCGCTTCCGTCATGGCAAACTGGCCGAACTGGAAGAAACCGTGGCGTGGCGTGGTTGCCAGGAAATTCGGGTTGCCGCGGCCTGCGTTCAGCATCAGGCGGTTGCTTTGCTTGGCCGTCTGGATCAGCGCATCCTTCAATTCGAATGGGCTCAACAGCGCGAGTTTTGCTGGGTTACTGAAATCCATTTCTGCTACTCCTTATCAACTAACAATTTGGGGAAAGCCCCGCACAGGCGGCTCGGGTCCTGCAGATACGCCCGACTCAGACGAAGGCCACCACCAGGGGGCCCAGCAAGGTCAGGAAAACGTTGGCCAGCGCATACGTGATGGCAAATGGCACGGTGGGAATCGAGTTTTGCGCCGCATTCAGCACTTCGCCAAACGCGGGATTGGCGCTGCGCGAACCGGACAAGGCGCCGGCAAACACGGCAACGTTGTCATAGCGCAAGATGTAGCGGCCGATCAGCATGGTCAGGATCATGGGCAGGATGGTCACGACGACGCCCACGCCAAACAGGGTCAGGCCGTGTTCGCGCACGGTTTCCACCGCTTGCAGGCCCGACGTCAGGCCGACGACGGCGACAAAGCCGGCCAGGCCCAGGTCCTTGAGGATTTGCACGGCGCCGCTGGGCATGTAGCCGAACGTCTGGCGCTTGGCGCGGAACCAGCCGAAGACCAGGCCCGACAGCAGCACGCCGCCGCCGCTGCCCAGGGTCAGCGGAATCGAGCCGATGCGCGCCACCAGCAAGCCCACGAGCAGGCCGACGACGAGGCCGGCGCCCATGTAGACGAAGTCCGTCTTGGCGCTCGGCACGATCATGTAGCCCACTTCGGCCGCCACGCGCTTGACGTCCTGCTCGGCGCCATAGATGGTCACCACGTCGCCCGTCTGCACCACGGTTTCCGATTGCATGGGCAGGATCTTGCCCATGCGGCTCAGCTGCACGACAAAGATGCCGTGACGCACGCCCGGCGCCGTGGCGCTGCGGATTTCACCCACCGTCTTGTTGTGGTAAATCTTGTTGGTCAGCACCATGTCGCGGCGCTGCATGACCAGTTCCATGCCTTCGACGGCATGCAATTCCTTGCCCAGCTGGGAAGACACGCTGAGCATCGCTTCGCGCCGGCCCACCAGCAGCACGATGTCGTCGGCTGCCAGCACCAGGTCGGGGCTGACGTCGATGATCTGGCCATTGCGTTTCACGCGCTCGATGGTGATGGCCGTGTTCGGATGGGCACTCTCGATGTCCGCCACGGAGCGGCCGGCGCCCGGGCCCACGTCGTAGATGCGGCCGATCAGGTCGGGCGCGGCCGGCGTCTGGCCCGGCCCCAGCACCTGCACGCCCGCCTGCAGCGCCGTTTCCGCCTTGATCGCATCTTCGCGGATGGTGCGCCCCATGAGCTTGGGCAAGATGTTGACGCAGACGATGATGGCGCCAAACGAACCGAACACATACGTCACGGCATAGCCGACGGCCACGTTGCCCTGCAGGCGCGCCACCTCGTCGGCAGCCAGGCCCAGCTTGGTGATGGCGTCGCCGGCCGTGCCGATGATGGCCGACTGCGTCAGGCCGCCCGCCGCCACGCCTGCCGCCAGGCCCTTGTCCAGGCCGAAGATCTTGGCCATGATGACCACCGTCAGCAGCGCCGTCACGGCCAGCACGACGGCCAGGATGATTTCGCGCACGGACTGGCGGCCCAGGGAATTGAAGAACTGCGGTCCGCTTTCATAGCCGACCGCATAGATGAACAGCGCAAACAGCACCGATTTGACGCCGGGATCGATGGCGACGCCCACCTGGCTGACGAGCACCGCCACCAGGAGTGAGCCGGCGACCCCGCCCAGCTGAAACGAGCCGAACTTGATCTTGCCGATGTAGTAACCCGCTGCCAGGGAGAGAAACAAGGCAATTTCAGGCGACTTCTTGAATAACTCGTGCAACCATTCCATGCTGACCGCCTTTCATGTTGAAGGAATTCTTGTTACATCCGCCGTGGCGGACGGCTTACGCGTGCACCGACCCGGCCAGGGCCACGATGAGGGGCCCCAGCAAAGGCAGCACCACGTTCGAGATGGCATACGTAATCGTGTAGCCCAGCAAGGGCGTGGAATTGCCGGCCGCATTCTGCACGGCCGACAGGGCAGGCGTGCTGCATTGCTGACCAGCAATGGCGCCCAGCAGCACGGGCGCTTCCAGCTTGAGGAAAAAGTGGCCGACCAGCAAGGACAGCGAGGCGGGGATGACGGCGATCAAGATGCCCATCAAGGGGAGCGACAGGCCGTACTGGCGGATCAGGTCGATTGCCTGCGGCCCCGATGCCAGGCCCACGCAGGCGATGAAGGTGGCCAGGCCGATATCTTTCATCATGTCCAGCGCGCTGGGGGGAATGCCCGGCATGCCCGGTTTTCGCGCCTGGTACCAGCCGAACACGAGGCCCGTCAGCAAGGCGCCGCCGCCCGTGCCCAGCGAAAAGGGAATGCCCCCCAGCTTGGCGGTAAAGCCGCCGATATACACGCCCAGCACGATGCCGATGCTCGCATACACGATATTGCTGCGCTCGCCCGTGGGCACGCGCTTGCCGATGGCGGCCAGCGCCGTGTTCAGCTCGCGCCCTTCCGTCGTGCCGTACAGGCGCAGCACGTCGTCGCGCTGCAGGGAAAGATCAGGCAGCGGCGGCATGCTGTGCTCGCCGCGGATGACGGCCGCCACATGCACGCCGGCCGGCAAGGCCAGCTGGCGCAAGGGCTGGCCCACGAGGGCCGCCTGCTGCAGCACCACTTCCACGGCGGAAACGGCCATGTTCAGGCCCGTCGTGTCGGCAAATTCTTCGCCCAGGATGGCTTCGGCCGCCACCAGCGCGGGACGGTGGCCGATCACCAGCACCTCGTCATTGTTGCGCAGGCGCAGTGCCGGTTCCAGGACCAGCACCTTGCCATGGCGGCGCACGCGCGTGATGCTGGCGCGGCCCGCGAAGATATGCTGCAGGGCATCGAGGCGGCGTCCCGCGCCCCGGCTGATGCGATAGGCGCGGCCCACCATTTCCGGCGTTGCCTGCACCCCGTCGCCATCGGTCTGCGCGCCGCCCATCTTTTCCCACAGCTTGTCCGCTTCCTCGCGCAGGTTGACGCGCAGCAGCAGCGGAAAGATCTGGCTGGTGACGATGACGATGGCAATCAGGCCGAAGATGTACGTGATGGAATAGGCGGTGACCACGTTGGCCTGCAGCTCGGCGATGCGCGCCGCCGGCAGCGCCAGCTTGGAAATGGCGTCCGTGGCCGTGCCGACGACGGCCGATTCCGTCGCTGCGCCAGCCATCATGCCGGCCGCCGTGCCCTGGTCCAGGCCCAGGAAGCGCGTGGCCAGCAGCACCAGCGCCAGCACCACCACCACTTCGATCAGGCACAGCAGCCCCAGGCGCAAGCCCTTGGCATTCAGGTTGGCAAAGAACTGGGGACCGCCCGCATAGCCGAGGGCAAAGATGAACAGCATGAAGAAGACATTCTTGACGCTGGCGTCCAGGGTGATGCCCAGCTGGCCGATCAGCAGCGCGGCGATCAGGGTGCCGCACACCCCGCCCAGCTGGATGGGACCGAAGCGTATCTGCCCGACCGCGTAACCGAGGGCCAGCGCCAGGAACAAGGCCAATTCCGGAACCTGGTGCAATACCGACGCGATCGAATCGAGCATGGACAAACCTTCGAAAAGAGACGGATGGTGACCCGTTCTCGGGCTGGCAGACGCTGGCGGTTGAACGGGCGTACGGGGTCCCGCGCAGCACGGGACATGGAGGCCTGCGCTGGGGAAATGTTGTTACGAGGAATCATATTCGGTGAAAAATTTATAAGTGTCAACAGGTGTTCTGTTGAACACGCCTTGCGTTTTATCAAACATCGAGCGCACGATTGAAACGGTTGTTTGACACAAATCAACAAAACCATTAGTGATGTTTTGGGCGATACCACAGTGCCTTGCGCGCCAGCGGCGTGGCCTCCGGCAAGTCCGGATTGACCAGCTCCAGCACGTGGCGCCGGGGCAGCTGCAAGCTATCCGCCAGGCGGCCGAAATGCTGCTGGAACAGCTGCGCGAAGCTGCCATCGGCCAACATGGTTTCCAGTCCGATTTCAATATGGCGTGCCAGTTCCGGCCTGTGCTTGCCGACAAAAAAGTACAGCGCGGCCGGGTAGCGGATGACCAGGTGGGCGTCCAGCGCCAGCGGCAGTTGCGCATGGCTGGCCAGCTCGCTTTGCGCCTCGATCACGGAACGGGGAAAGTAATCGATGCGCCCTGCCGCCAGTTGCTGGAACAGGCCCTCGTAGGTGCTCGAGGTATCGAGGCGCAAGCCGTTTGCCTGCAGGATGGCGCAATCGGGCCAGTCGCGCATCTGGCCCGCCGACAGCCGCGCCAGGGCGGCGATGCTGCGCACGTCGCGCAGCAGCTGCGGCTGGCGCGCCTGGATCAGGGCCACGCGCCAGCCGATCAGGCCGCGGTCGATGGGGATGCGCACCGGCAGCAAATGCGTCTCGCGCGCGCGGCTCGTCATGGCCCACACGACGTCGACGCTGCCCGACGCCGTGGCGATTTCCTGCATGGCGCGCGTCTGCACCATGCGCAATTCCGAACGGCGCAAGGCATATGCGTGGCCCGAACGGGCCAGCGCCCGCTGCAGCAGGGCCGTCACATAAGCCTGCTGCGGATCGCTGAGCGCCTGGTGGCGCGGATACACGAGCAGCTGCGGCGGCGACGGGCCCGCGGCCGCCGCGCGCAACGGCCACAGGCCGGCAAGCATGAGCAGGGGGCGGCGCTGCATGGCCCCTCCTTTCCAGCGCTTTCATCAGCGTTCTTATCAGAATGACAGTATCGCGCAGCACGCTGCGCTTGTCGACTGGAATAGGGCAACTGTGTATAAAACAACAGCAGTTTCAGGCGGGTCCCAGGGGCCTGGAGTTAATACAGATCAACAAAAGCGCAAATAGCAAATAAATCTTGCGTGCTGCTCTGGACGGCATGCGCAGCCCTCGCCTACGCTGTTTTTTTATTTGAAAAACAAGAGGGATACATGCAAACAGCACGCTTGAATATCATCGGTATGGATCACGAAGGCTGCGCCGACAGGCTGACGGGAGCGCTCGAAGCCGTCACAGGCGTGGCCACCGTGTGCGTCTCGCTGGCGCGCCACGGGGCCACGGTGCAATTCGACGAGCGGCTGGCCACGCAGGAGCGCCTGCTGGCGGCCGTCAACGACGCCGGCTTCATGGGCGAAGCCTCCGACGAGGAACAACTGCCCTCCTGCAGCGGCGCCTGCGGCCACTGCCGCCACTGAACGCCTGCCACCGCCCTGCTCCGCTCCTCCCGCTCCGCCTACCCTTCCCGCGCGCCCCGGTCGCGCAGATGCGCGAGCACGCGGCGCGGTCCCAGCGCCTGCAGGTCGAACGGCGGCAGCTCGATGGCATCGAGCGTATTCTTGAACAGCAGGCCCAGTTCCGTATCGCCTTCCAGGCTCAGACGGCGGCTGAAGAACAGGGTGTCCGGATCCTCCTGGCGCCGCGCCAGCAGCATCAAATCATGCACGCTGGCGGCGATGCACAGGTCCGGCACATCGGCATAGCGCTCGGCCACGAACACCGTGCCCTGCCACTCGAAATCGAAGGCGATGCCCGCATCGAGCAGGCGCAGGCGCAAGCTGCGCCCTTCCAGGCTGCGCCGCACGTCGTCGGGCAACTGCGGCGCCAGCAAGCGGTTCAAGCCTTGCACGAACAGCCACGAAGCGGGATACGGCGGCAGCTTCGACAGCAGTTCGGCCAGCGGTTCGGGCAGCCGGTACGACGCTGCGGGCTTGCTGATGCCGGGCCGGGCCGGGACAGGCAGTCTTTCCAGTTGATCTTGCATGGTGTGTCCTTTCGATGCGTTCAATGAGCGGCGTGCTGTTCCATGCCAGGCTGGCCGTGCCAGTAACCGTCGCAGGCGCCGGCCGGCTGGCAGGCCGCCAGCTGCGCCTGGGCGCCGATGCCGCTGACCTGGCCGCGGCGGGCGCGGTCGAAGATGGCGATGACTTGTTCCGTATGCATGGCCTGCGGGCTGATGCGCGCCACCGCCACGCCCATGTCGCGCATGGCGTCGAGTTCGCGCACCAGGTTGTAGACGAGCGCCGACTGCGTCTGCGTGCCGTTGAGCACGAGGAACGGCACTTCGTCGCGCGTGCGCAGCAGCAGGCCGTCCGGCTCTTCCAGGCAGCTGTAGCCGCAATCGTCCTTCGGCAGGTTGCGGTTGCGCGCCGTGAAGCAGCGCGCGGAAAACGCCAGCGGCATGCGGCCGTAGGCGAATACCTCCGTCTCCAGGCCGTCCGGTTTCTGGCGCTGCATTTCAGCCAGCGCCGCCTGCCCCATTTCCAGCGGCATCACCCAGCGCCGCGCACCCAAGCGCGCCAGCAATTGCAGGCTGGGGCCATTGAACAGGTTCAGGTGGGGACCGGCGACGAAGGCGACGCCCTTTTCCATGCAGTGCACGGCGCCCATGTCGTTGGCTTCGACGCCGTAGCGGCCATTGCCCGTGATGCGGCGCAGGGTCGCCAGTTCCGCACCCGCCTCGATCAGCGCCTGCGTCGACAGCACCACTTCCTTGCCGGCAGCGGCCAGCATGTCGGCGATATCGAGCCAGTCGGCCAGGCGCACTTCATGCCGGCGCGAGCAGACGGTTTCGCCCAGGTAGACGATATCGACGGCGGTGCCGGCGATCTGCTGGTAAAACTCGAAGACCGTGGCGCGCGGCCAGTAGTACAGCAAAGGACCCAAAGAGAGTTTTAACATATTCTTCCTTTATTTCCAGGAGCGATGATAGGCACCGAGCGTGTGCTGCTGGCCCTCGGCCAGCTTGTCCATGGCCGCCATCCAGCCCGGCTTGACGGCATAGCGGGGATTGCCTTCGCGGCAGGCGTCGATCGCTTCGCGCCACACGCGCGTGACCTGCGCCACGTAGGCGGGACTGCGCTGGCGCCCCTCGATTTTCACGGCGCGCACGCCCATGGCGATCAGTTGCGGCAGCAGCGCCAGGGTATTCAGGCTGGCCGGTTCCTCGATCGCGTAATACTCTTCGTCGTTGACTTCGAAACGCCCCTTGCACAGGGTGGGATAGCTGGCGTTTTCGCCGGGCGCGTAGCGGTCGATCAGCACGCCGTTCAGGCGCGATTCCAGGCCATTCGGCGTTTCCAGCCAGCGCACGGATTTCGCCGGCGAGCAGACGCCGTGGGTGTTCGGCGCCTCGCCCGTCGCATACGACGACAATGCGCAGCGCCCTTCGACCATCACGCACAGGCTGCCGAAGCCGAACACCTCGATCTCGACTTCCGTCTTGGCTATCAGCTGCTCCACCTGCGCCATCGACAGCACGCGCGGCAGCACGGCGCGGGCGATGCCGAAGTGTTCATGGTAAAAATTGATGGCCTCGTAGTTGGTGGCCGATCCCTGCACGGACAGGTGCAGGCGCAGCTGCGGCTGGTGCTGGGCCGCGTAGGCCATCAGGCCCGGATCGGCGACGATCATGGCGTCGATGCCGGCATCGGCGGCGCGGTCGATGGCGCTGCGCCACACGGCCCAGTTGTGCGGCTGCGGATAGGTGTTCAGCGCCAGCAGCACCTTGCGTCCGTACTGATGGGCGTAGCGCACGCCCTCGGCGATGGCCTTTTCATCGAAATTGAGGCCGGCGAAATTGCGCGCATTGGTGGCGTCGCGAAAGCCCAGGTAGACGGTGTCGGCGCCATTGTCGATGGCCGCTTTCAGGGCAGGCAGGCTGCCGGCGGGACAGACCAGTTCCAGCGGTCCGGCCACGCGGGTGGCGGGGGTTGATTCAAGCATCATGATGTTCACAGTCCTGTATCGGCTCAGGGTGCAGACTATAGCCCCGCCCATGCCGCCCAGTCCTTGACGCAGGTGAAGGAATGCATGCATGGCTGGCGCGCGTTCGACTTGCTTGACCTGGCTGTAAAATGCCCGTCCCCTTACCCGATTCCGCTGACCACCATGCCCCGCAAACCGCTGCTGATCTTCCTGCTGACCCTGTTCCTCACCGTGCTGCAGGTGCAGTGGGCCGCCCCCGCCGACGGCTATGACGCCGAGACGCTCTCGATCCTGTCGCCCGAGGTGCTGGGCGCGTATCCGGGCGTATTGCTGCTGTTCCTGCTGGCCGTCTTCGCGCGCCGCGCCATGTCCGTGCCGCGCCAGGCCGCCATCTGTACGGGCTTGCTGGCCGCCTACTGGCTGCTGGCGAACTACGTCACCTTCGACGCGCGCGTGGCCAGCTGGAGCACGTTTTCGCCGCTGGAAATCTGGATGCACGTGCTGCCCGCCTCCGTCATCAGCATCGCCGTCTGCGGCGCCGCCTGGTTCGGCCTGGGCTGCGTCATCCTGCGCCAGTGGCGCGCGAAAAAATAAACCGCCGCGCTTTTTTCACTTGCATCAAGGATTTGTCACGCCACTGCACGCGCCCTTTGACGCCACTACATTTAGTCATTAATCTCAATAAAAACACCGCATGTTGTGTTTATTGGAGGTTTCATGACGACGAATGCAGTTTCCACCCCGCGCGGCCAGGTCGATGTCGCCGCGTCCATCAACGAATACCTGGAGCGGCGCGACTGGCGTGTCAACGCCAACGCCAACCAGGGTTACTCCCTGGGCGGCCTGATCCTCAATGTATCGGGCAAGGTCATCGCCAACTACTGGCTGGACCAGGTGTACCCGCCGGAAGTGGGCGCAGCGCACCGCGAAGCGGCCCTGCACATCCACGACCTCGACATGCTGGCCGGCTATTGCGCGGGCTGGTCGCTGCGCACCCTGCTGCATGAAGGCTTGAATGGCGTGCCGGGCAAGATCGAATCGGGCCCGCCCAAGCACATGTCGAGCGCCATCGGCCAGATCGTCAACTTCCTCGGCACCCTGCAAAACGAATGGGCCGGCGCGCAGGCGTTCAGCTCCTTCGACACCTATATGGCACCCTACATCCGCAAGGACAGCCTGCGCTACGAAGACGTGCGCCAATACATGCAGGAGCTGATCTTCAACCTCAACGTGCCATCGCGCTGGGGCACGCAGACGCCGTTCACCAACCTTACTTTCGACTGGGTCTGCCCGGACGACCTGCGCGAGCAGATTCCCGTCATCGCGGGCCGCGAGATGGACTTCAGCTATGGCGAGCTGCAGGCGGAAATGGACATGATCAACCGCGCCTACATCGAGATCATGATGGCGGGCGACGCCAAGGGGCGCGTGTTCACCTTCCCCATCCCCACCTATAACATCACCGAGGATTTCGACTGGCACAGCGAGAATGCCGAACGCCTGTTCGAGATGACGGCCCGCTACGGCCTGCCCTACTTCCAGAACTTCATCAATTCGGAACTCAAGCCGAACATGATCCGCTCCATGTGCTGCCGGTTGCAGCTGGACTTGCGCGAACTGCTGAAACGGGGCAATGGCCTGTTCGGTTCCGCCGAGCAGACGGGCTCCCTGGGTGTGGTGACGATCAATTGCGCGCGCCTGGGCCACCTGTGGCGCGGCGACGAGCCAGCCTTGATGGCCGACCTGGACCGCCTGCTGGAGCTGGGCAAGGCCAGCCTGGAAATCAAGCGCCGCACCATCGAGGAGCTGATGCAGCAAGGCCTGTTCCCCTACACGAAGCGCTACCTGGGCACCTTGCGCAACCACTTTTCCACCCTGGGCGTGAACGGCATCAACGAAATGATCCGCAATTTCAGCGGCGACGCCTATGACATCACGGCGCCCGAAGGCCATGCGCTGGCAGTGCGCCTGCTCGACCACGTGCGCGCCCGCATGGTGCAATTCCAGGAAGAGACGGGCCATATGTACAACCTGGAAGCGACGCCGGCCGAAGGCACGACCTACCGCTTTGCCCGTGAAGACCGCAAGCGCTATCCCGCCATCCTGCAGGCAGGCACTGTCGACAATCCGTATTACACGAACTCGTCGCAGCTGCCCGTGGGCCACACGGACGACCCGTTCGAGGCGCTGGAATTGCAGGACGCGCTGCAGCGCAAGTACACGGGCGGCACGGTACTGCACCTGTACATGACGGAAGCGCTGTCGGACGCCAACGCCTGCCGCGAACTGGTGAAACGCGCGCTGAGCCGCTTTTCGCTGCCCTACATCACGGTCACGCCCACGTTTTCCATCTGCCCGCGCCACGGCTACCTGGCCGGCAAGCATGAATTCTGTCCCACCTGCGACGCGGAGCTCATTGCCCGTAAGCAAGCCCAACCTGCTCCATCACTTGAGGAAACGCCATGAATGCACGTCCCGACTTCACTCCCGCCATCACCCTGCTCGATACGGAACGCCAGCGCTGCGAAATCTGGACCCGCGTGATGGGCTACCACCGCCCCGTCGCCTCGTTCAACATCGGCAAGCAGGGCGAGTTCCACGAGCGCCAGTATTTCACGGAAGCGAGCGCCCGGGTCGGCCAGCCCGCCTGCCATGGCGGCTGAACTGAAAGTGGGCGGCCTGACGCCCTTTTCCGCCACCGACTATCCGGGCAAGCTGGCGGCCGTCGTCTTCGTGCAGGGCTGCCCCTGGCGTTGCGGCTATTGCCACAACCCCCATCTGCAGCCGCGCACGCCGGACGGCGCCATGCCCTGGCGCGACGTCTTGACCTGGCTGCGCCGCCGCGTGGGCCTGGTCGACGCCGTCGTCTTCAGCGGCGGCGAGGCGTGCATGGACCCGGGCCTGGCGCGCGCCATGCAGGACGTCAAGGCGCTGGGCTTCGGCATCGGCCTGCACACGGCCTGCATCTATCCGCAGCGCCTGCAGGAAGTGCTGCCCCTCGTCGATTGGGTGGGGTTCGACATCAAGGCGCCGTTCAGCGACTATCGTCTTGTGACCCGCGTGGCGGGCAGCGGCGAGCCGGCGCGCGCCTGCCTGGACGCCATCCTCGCCAGCGGCGTGGCCCATGAATGCCGCACCACTACCCACCCGGACCTGCTGCCCGATGCGCAGCTGCTGGCCCTGGCCGCCACCCTGGCCGCGAAAGGCGTCAGCAACTACGTGCTGCAGCAGTTCCGGGCCGAAGGCTGCCAGGATGCGGCGCTGGCCGGCCGCCCCCTGCACGGCTATCCGGCGCCGCAGACCTTGGCGCAAATCGGTGCCATGTTTCCCCGTTTTACATTCCGTAACCATGACAATGAAGCCGGCGGCAACATAATTTCGGAAAGCCCCGCAAAATTCCCCGTTCTGCAACGCTGAAATGTCTTGCGTGCTGTAATGTATCAACTGTGCTGCGCAACGCGCGCAGCCCGTCAGATTCCTCACACAGCATTACAGATAAGCGTCATTCATGAACGATTTCACCGCAGTCAGCCCAGGCATTCCTTCCACCCACGCCGACATCCTGTACGGCCCGCCGCGACCGGATCTGCTGCGCGAGGAAGTGCTGGCCGACCTGCTCGAGGCGACCGCCCGCCGCTGCCCGCAGCAGATCGCCCTGATCGACGGCGCGCGCCGCATCACGTATGCGGAACTCGATGCGCAGGCAAGCCTGGCCGCGTCGCGCCTGGTGGCCGCCGGCGTCCAGCCCGGCGACATCGTGGGCCTGTGGCTGCCGCGCGGCGCCCACCTGCTGCTGATGCAGGCGGCCATTGCCAAGGCGGGCGCTGCCTGGCTGCCCGTCGATGAAGACACGCCCGTGGAACGCCTGCAGGTGTGTCTCGATGACGCCAGCGGCGCGGGCGTCGTCAGCTGCGCGCAGTTCGCGCCGCGCCTGGCGCAGGCCGGCATGGGCCGCCCCGTGTGGACGGCGGAAAGCCTGCTGGCCCCCGCCGCGCCGGGCGAAGCGCTGCCCGCGCGCGGCGCCGTGCTGCCAGAACACCCGGCATACGTGATCTACACGTCCGGCTCCACGGGCAAACCGAAGGGCATATTGATTTCCCAGCGCAGCATCTGCCACTTCCTGCGCAGCGAAAACGCCGTGCTGGAAGTGACGCAAGACGACACCGTCTACCAGGGATTTTCCGTCGCCTTCGACATGTCGTTCGAGGAAATCTGGATCGCCTACCTGGTGGGCGCCACCCTGTGGCTGGGCCCCAAGGACATTTCGGGCGATCCGGAAGCCTTGCCCCGCGCCCTGGCCGCAAACAAGGTCACCGTTCTGCACGCGGTGCCGACCTTGCTGGCCCTGTTCGCCGAGGAAGTGCCCAGCCTGCGCCTGATCAACCTGGGCGGCGAGATGTGCCCGGAATCGCTGGTCGAGCGCTGGTCGCGCCCGGGCCGCGCCATGTTCAACACCTATGGGCCCACGGAGGCGACCGTCTCGTGCAGCCTGGCGCGCCTGCGGCCCGGCGAACCCGTCACCATCGGCACGCCGCTGCCCAACTATGGCTTGCTGGTGCTGCAAGTGGCCGAAGCGGGAGAAAACCGTCCATTGACCCTGCTGCCACGGGGCGAGACGGGCGAATTGTGCATCATCGGCCCCGGCCTGGCCGAGGGCTACCTGGGCCGGCCCGACCTGACGGTGGAAAAATTCCTGCCCAATCCCTGGGCGACCAGCGACGACGATGCGCGCCTGTACCGCACGGGCGACCTGGCGCGCATCGATGCGGACGGCCAGGTGCTGTGCCTGGGCCGCGCCGACGACCAGGTGAAAATCCGCGGCTTCCGCGTGGAGCTGGGCGAGATCGAAGCCGTGCTGGCGCAACAGCCCGGTGTGGGCACGGTGGCCGTCCTGCTGCGCAAGGATGACGGCATCGACCAGCTGGTGGCCTACATCGTGGGCAGCGACGATGCGCCCGACGATGCGCTGGCGGCAAAAACCCTGCGCGCGGCCCTGAACCTGCATTTGCCGCCGTATATGGTGCCGGGCCGCTTCGAACTGCTGCCGCTGATGCCGCGCCTCACTTCCGGCAAGATCGACCGCAAGGCCTTGAAAGCCATGCCCCTGTCGGCGCCGCCGGCCGGCGAGGCGGGCGAATCGGACGTGCCGGAAACGCCGGCCGAAGCAGCCCTGTTCGCGGCGCTGGCGGCACTGTTCCCCGGCCAGGCGATCTTGCGCCAGCTGGATTTTTTCAGCGACCTCGGTGGCCACTCCTTCCTGGCCGCGCGCCTGGCATCGAGCCTGCGCGCCAATCCGGCCTACGCCCACATGACGGTGCGCGACATTTACCAGAACCGGCAGATCGGCAAGATCGCCGCCGTGCTCAATGAAGCGCCCGCGCTGGCCACGCCGGAAGCGGAATGGACGCCGCCATCGGCCTGGAAGCGCTGGACCTGCGGCGCGGCCCAGGCGGCGGCCGTGCCGGGCCTCGTCACCCTGCGCATGGCGCAGTGGATGGCGCCGTTCTTCACCTATCACTTCTTCACGGGCGATACGGGCGACACGGTGCCGCGCGCCATCGCCGCCTCGATCGGCGTGTTCCTGCTGGCGACCCTGGCCGAATTTGCCATCGCCATCGGCGGCAAGTGGCTGATCGCCGGGCGTCTGAAGCCGGGCAGCTATCCGCTCTGGGGCGTCACGTATTACCGCTGGTGGCTGGCCGACCGCCTGGTCGAATCGGCGCCCGCCTACCTGCTCAGCGGCTCGTCGCTGAACAGCTGGTGGCTGCGCGCGCTGGGCGCGAAGGTGGGCAAGGAAGTGGTCATCGGCTCGATGACCCTGCGCGCCCCCGACTTGCTGGCCATCGGCGACAACGTCAGCGTGGGCAATGCCGTCAACTTTGAAAACGCGCGGGTGGAACGGGGCCGTTTGCTGCTGGGCCAGATCCGCATCAGCGACGACGCCTGCATCAGCTCTTACGCGATTTTGGAGGGCAACACGCAAGTGGGCGCCTTCGGCCATCTGGAGGGGCAATCGGCGCTGGCCGATGGCGCCGCCGTGCCGGCCGGGCGCGTGTACACGGGTTCGCCCGCACGCGACATCGGCCCCTACGACCCGGCCAGCCAGCCGCCGCGCCCCGCCGTCTCGCGCCTGCGCCTGACGGGCGAAACCCTGTTCTTCTGCTTTGGCATGATCCTGATCGCCGTGCTGTTCTTCATGCCCGTCTTCCCCAGCTTCGTACTGATCGACTGGTTCGACGAGCGCGAAATGATGCCGTGGCTGCAGGGCCGCGACGTGACGACCCAGCTGGCCCGCTACTTCCTGCTGGCCTTCCCCGCCAGCGCCGTGCTGATCGTGCTCACCGCCCTGCTGTCGGCCGCCATCCGCTGGGGCGCGCTGCCCCGCCTGAAGCCGGGCAGTTCGCCCGTGCACAGCAATATCTATTGCGCCAAGTGGCTGGTCAGCCATATCCAGGAATCGAGCCTGAACGTCCTGCACGGCATCTATGCCACCGTCTACGCGCCCTACTGGTACCGCCTGCTGGGCGCCAAGGTGGGCAAGGGTGCCGAGATTTCCACGGCGCTGGGCGTGGTGCCCGACATGCTGACCCTGGGCGACGACACCTTCATCGCCGACGCCGTCATGCTGGGCGACGAGCAGATCGACGGCGGCTGGATGACCATGCGCCCCACCGTCATCTCGCACCGCAGCTTTGTCGGCAACGGCAGCTATATCCCGGACGGCACCGTGCTGCCCGAGCACGTGCTGATCGGCGTGCACACGCATGCGCCACGTAATGAACAGATGCACAGCGGCGACACGTGGCTGGGCTCCCCGCCCATGCACTTGCCCGCGCGCGAACAGGTCAGCGGCTATGCGGAGCACCTGACGTTCAAGCCGTCCGTGCTGCGCCGCCTGGGCCGCAGCCTGATCGAAGCGTTCCGCATCGTCGCACCGCACGCGGTGGTGATCGCCGTCGGCTACACCCTGGTGCTGGACGTGATGCCCATCGCGGGCGCGGGACGCTGGGGCGAAGTCGTGGGCGACCTGGCGATTGCCGGCATCGCCTACGGCATCGGCAATTTCCTCGTCGTCGTGCTGTTCAAGTGGCTGCTGCTGGGACGCTACCGCAAGCACGCGGCGCCCATGTGGACGCCGTTCGTGTGGATTTCGGAAGGCGTGACGAATCTGTACGAAGGCATCGCCGTGCCCAATTTCATGCGCTACCTGCGCGGCACGCCGTGGCTGCCGCTGGCCTTCCGCCTATTCGGCTGCAAGATCGGCCGCGGCGTCTACATGGACACGACGGACATCACGGAATTCGACTGCGTGCACATCGGCGACTACAGCGAATTGAATGCCCTCACCTGCCCGCAAACGCATCTGTTCGAAGACCGCGTGATGAAGATCGACCACGTGGAGATCGGCCAGCGCGTCTACATGGGCCCGCGCAGCTCCGTGCTGTACAGCGCCAAGGTGGGCGACAATGCACGCCTGGGCCCCTTGACCCTGGTGATGAAGGGCGAACACATCCCTGCTGGCAGCAACTGGGCCGGCTGCCCGGCGGCGCCGCTGCGCAGCTGATGGATATAACGGTGCTGTGGTCGGCGGACGACGTGCTGGCGATCGGCATCGCCGCCGTCCTGCCGCGCGCCGAAGCCCGGTTGCGCATCCGCGCCGCCGTGCGCGAGGCGGTGGCGCGCTGGCTGAAGATGGACATCGATGCGATTTCGCTGGAGTCTACGCCGGGCGCCCCTCCCCGCCTGCTGCTGGCAGGCCGCCCGGCGGGCCTGTCGTTCAGCCATGACGACGGCTGGTCGCTGGCCGCCATCCACCTGCATGGGGCCGTCGGCATCGACGTGATGCGCGTGCAGGACATTCCCGACTGGCGGCAAGTGGCGCGCGATTACCTGGGGCCGCAGGTGACGCTGGAGCTGGCTTCGTTACCCGATGCTCAACGTCCTTTGGCCCTGGCCCAGGCGTGGACGGCGCGCGAGGCGGCGCTCAAGTGCGCGGGCTTGCCGCTGGCGGAGTGGGATGGCGCGGCGCCAGCTTGCCGCCTGCAGCTGCTGTCCCTGCCAGCGCCCTATGCGGCAACGCTCGCATACTAATCCTCCTTGCCATCGGACGCACCGCCGATCTGGACGAAAATCAGTTTTGCGATAATACTGACGAGCAGCCCCAGCACCCCGATCAATTCCAGCATGGCCATTCCTTTGCAGTGACAGCAGACCAACCCACTGTAGCGCGCTTGCGGCATCCAGGCTAATATCAAATCCGGCAGTCACCGATCTCGAAAAGGCATACGATTGATTTCTCTCAAACAGTTCAAGTACTTTGTCGAGATTGTCGATGCGGGCAGCTACTCGCGCGCGGCGGAAAAACTGTACATCGCGCAGTCGGCCCTGAGCCGGCAGATCAAGGAGCTGGAAGGCGAAGTGCAGGCGCTGCTGCTGACGCGCGACGCGCGCCATATCGAACTCACGCCCGCGGGACAGGTCTTCTATGAGCGGGCCAGGCGCATCCTCGACGACATCGAGGAAACCGTGCGCCAGACGCGCCACGTGGGACAGGGCGAGCAAGGCATCATCCGCCTGCTGCATTCGAGTTCCGTGACCCTCACGCCCGCCATCGGCGCCGTGCTGAACCGCCTGCTGGCGCAGTTCCCTGGCGTCTCACTCGACATATCAAAAGGCTCATCGGAAAACCAGGCGGCCGACATCGAGGAAGGCCGCGCCGACCTGGGCCTGGTGCGCCTGCCTACCTTGCGCAAGCACGCCAACATCGTCGTGCGCGAGCTGTTTGCGGAAAAGCTGGTGGTGGCCGTGTCATCGGCCTCGCCGCTGGCGACACTGGACAGCACGACGATTGCCGCCCTGCGCAACGAAGCCTTCGTCTCGATTCCGCACAAGGACCGGGGAGGCCTCAGCTACCTGGTGGCGGGCCTGTGCCTGGCGCAGGGTTTCTTTCCGAAGGCGGCGCGCGCCCTGTCGCGCAAGACGTCGCAGCTGAACCTGATCGAGGCGAACATGGGCATCGCCATCGTCCCCGACAGCATGCGCCTGGTGGCGCCGCCCGGCGTGCGCTTCATCACGCTGCCGGACGAGGAATCGCATTCCATCGTGGGCCTGATCTCGCCGCGCGCGGCCAGCGGCATGGTGGCCGCGTTCACGGAAGCGTTCGTGCGCGAGATGAACACCCTGCCGACGGACGATTAACCTTCCGCGTACAGCGCCGCATCAGCGTCGCGCACGGCCGCCATCAGCAGGGCCAGCTTCATGACATCGAGCTTGCCGTCCGTGCGCACGCGCGAGCACAGGTCGATGCCGTAGGGGCGCACCTGGCGCAGCGCCTCCATCACGTTGGCCGCGTCCAGCCCGCCGGCCAGGAAGACGGGACGGGGGCTGGCGCGCACGAAGCGCGCGCTGACGGACCAGTCGTGCGTGCGGCCCGTGCCGCCCAGTTCAGGCACGGCCGCGCCGGGGCGGCCCGAATCGAGCAAAAACGCATGGACGTGGGGCGCGTAGGCGGGAATCAGGTCCAGCGCCTGCGGTCCTTCCACGTGGATCACCTGCACGCGCCGCACGTGCGGCAGCAGGCGCGCCAGTTCAGCCACCTCGCCCGAGTCGATATGGCCGACGATCTGCACGGTCGATGGCTGCGTGGCGCGCACGTGTCCGGCGATGGCCTGCGCCGTCGTCTCGGACGTCAGCAGGAACGTGGCCACGGGCGGCGGCGTCCAGGCGGCGATCTGCGCAATGCGCGCGTCGGGGATCGGGCCGGGACCGGACGGCATGGCCGCCACCAGGCCCAGCGCGTCGGCGCCGGCGGCAATCGCCAGTTGCGCTTCGTCGATGGAAGCGATGCAGCAGATCTTGATGCGGGTTCTCATGGCCTTGCATGTTCAGTCGGGATGATCAACATTACAACACAGGGCGGCGCGCACGCCAAGACACGCGGTCAAGCCCGTGCGCGATTGTGTGCCAGAATGGGCCATTGCCCACTTCCCGAGGAATCCATGGCCGACTACAAGAACCCCAGCTACGTGGCCCGTTCCATGCACCCGCGCTTCGATGAACTGACGTCGCCGGGCGAAGCCGTGCCGTATTCGGGCATCTACCGCTGCGACGGCTGCGCGCACGAGATCGTGTCGACGGAAGGCCACGTCATGCCGCCGCAAAACCACCATCAGCACAGCAGCGAGCAAGGTCCGATCCGCTGGCGCCTGATCGTCAGCCCGCGCTGATGCCGCATGACGCGGGGCGATGCTGCGGCGCAGATTGACAGGCGCCGGGCGCCGGCCGATACTTGATTTTTCCGCAGCCGCCACTGGAACGCCAGCATGCGCATCGTCGATTTTGAAGTCCGCAAGGAATGCCCGCCGCAGCTGTGCGACTGCGAGCGCGAGCGGCTGCTGCACGATCCGCAGGCGGACGTTTCCATCCTGCGCCTGAACCTGACGGAAGAAAAGCGCCTGCTCGCGCATATCGAGCAGATCGACAGCTATGCGCAGTTAAAGAAACTGCAAGAGCGCTTGAAGAGCAACCTGGGCGTGGCATTGCAGATCGCGCCGGGCAGCGGCGAAGTGCGTACCGTGCGCGGCTTCCAGATCCGCCTGCAGGAACAGCCGGGCCTGTGCCGCAAGACGCGCGCCGCCATCCCGGCCGCCGTGCGGCGCTGCCTGGCCGCGCATCCCGAGATCGCGTTTGCGATATTGAATGAAAACGATTTGCTGGGCGGAGCATAAGCGAGGGCTGGGGTCAGACCCTCAACGCCGTTAGCGTCAAGCTCAGTGCCAACGTATCCGGGGGTCTGCCCCCGGCTCTACGCTGGGTGCCGTTACGCCGCGCGGATGGCAATGACCTTGCCCTTCGCTGCGCGTGCGCGCAGCTGCCCGCAGCCCCCTTCCACGTCCTGCCCGGCCGAATCGCGCAGCTTGGTCAGCACGCCCCGTTCGTGCAGGGCCGCGGCGATGGCCCGCGCCTTTTCCCAGCTGGGGCGCCGGAACGGCAGATCGTCGATGGTGTTATACGGGATCATGTTGAGCACCGCATATTTCCCCTTCAGCAGGTCGACGATGCCATCCATCTCGTCCGCGCCATCGTTGACGCCTTCCATCAGGGTCCATTGATACTGCACCGGGTAGCCGGTCAAGCGCGCATACGACTCGCCGAAGTCCACCAGCTCGCGCGGCGTGAGCCTGGGCGCGCGCGGCAGCAGCTGCTCGCGCAGCTCCCGCTTTGTCGTGTGCAGGGACAGGGCCAGCGCCGGCTTGACCCTTCCCTGCGGCAGGCGCTCGAACGCGCGCGGGTCGCCCACGGTGGAAAACACGAGGTTCTTGTGGCCGATATTGCCCTCGGTACCCAGCAGGTCGATCGCCTCCATCACATTGTTCAGGTTATGCGCCGGTTCGCCCATGCCCATGAAGACGACTTTTTTCACGCGACGCAGGGTACGCGCCAGCACCACCTGGGCCACGATCTCGCCGCTGGTCACTTGCCGTATCAAGCCGTCGCGGCCCGTCATGCAGAACTGGCAGCCCACGGCGCAGCCCACCTGGCTGGACACGCACAGGCCGTCGCGCGGCAGCAGCACGCTTTCCACCGTCTGGCCGTCGTGCAGCCCCACCAGCAGGCGCGCGGAACCGTCGGCGCCCGGATGGCTGCTGAGCAGTTTCAGCATGCCCTGCAATTCGGCGTCCAGCGCGGGCAAGGCCTCGCGCACGGGCAGCGGCAGGAAATCCTCGGCGCGGCGCCGGCCCTGGTCGTGCGGCTGCGCCTGTATCCAGTCGCGCAGCACGCGCTGTTCGTGCAGGGGCTTGGCGCCCAGCGCGCGCAGGCGCTGGCGGAGATGGTCAATTTGCATGGCGTCCGGATAAAGAACGGCGCGCCGGCAAAAATGCGAGGCGCGCCGCGGATGGCAATATACAGCTTAGACTTTTTTCACGAACTCGGTTTTCAGGCTCATGGAGCCGAAGCCGTCGATCTTGCAATCGATATCATGGTCGCTGTCGACCAGGCGGATATTCTTGACCTTGGTGCCCATCTTGACGACACCGCCGCCGCCCTTCAATTTCAAGTCCTTGATGACGCTGACCGTGTCGCCGTCCTGCAGGATGTTGCCGGCCGCATCGCGGTACACACGGGCGCCCTCTTCCACCGCATCGCCAGCCGTGGCCGACCATTCATGCGCGCATTCAGGGCAGATCAACTGGCTGCCGTCTTCGTACGTGAATTCGGATTTGCATTGCGGGCATGGTGGTAATGTGCTCATACTTCTCTCTGTCTGGTGAACAGCGCCTGGCTGTAAAAGCCGACATTATACTGCCTACGCCCCGTATCAGCTTGCTTTTTTCGCCATCATTATCAAGACCGCCGCACAATCTCGATGGTGCTGTGGACGATTTCCTCGTGGATGCCGATGCGCGCGCGCAGCTGGGCCGCTGTCAGCGCGGGGTCGCGGCTGACCACGGACAAGGCGCACGAGTACAACTGCTTGCCCACCCGCCAGACGTGCAGGTCGACGATGCGCGGCGTGTCGCCGCCCGCTTCCACTTCCACGGCCTCGCGGATTTCAGCCACCACGGGGTGGTCCATCTCGCGGTCCAGCAAGACCTTGCCCGTCTCCTGCATCAGCTTTTTCGCCCACAGCGCCACCAGCACGGCGCCCGCGATGCCCATCACGGGGTCGAGCCAGCTCCAGCCGTAAGCCCACGCGCCGGCCAGCGCGACGATGGCCAGCACGGACGTGGCGGCATCGGCCAGCACGTGGACGTATGCGGCCTTCATGTTCAGGTCTTCGCCATGGCCGTGGTGCTCTGGATGGCCGTGGTGGTCATCATGGTCGTGATGGTCGTGACCATGGTCATGCCCGTGGTCGTGGTGCCCGCCCAGGATCAGCGCGCACACCAGGTTCACCAGCAGGCCGAAGGCCGCCACCGCCATGGCCTGCGGATAATGGATGGGCTGTGGCGAAAACAGGCGCTCGACGGAAGCGGCCACCATCAGCACGGCCACGCCCAGCAGCAGGATGGCGCTCGTGTAGCCGGCCAGCACTTCGATCTTCCACGTGCCGAAGGCAAAGCGGGGATCGCGCGCATAGCGGCGTGCCGCCGCATACGCAAAGGCGGCCAGGCCGATGGCCAGCGCGTGCGAACTCATATGCCAGCCATCGGCCAGCAGGGCCATGGAGTTGTACCACCAGCCGGCGACGATTTCCAGCGCCATGGTGGCCAGGGTGATCCACATGACGATGCGCGCGCGGCGTTCCGCCTTGTCGCTGGCGGCGCCAAAGACGTGATCGTGCTGCCAGGCGGACAGGTCTTCCCCGATGTGTTGTGGTCTCATGCTGGTCTCTCCGGCCGATTATTTGAGGTAGGTGCGCAGGATGGCGGCGATGTCGTCGGCGCCCTTGCTCCGCTCGTCGCCGGCCAGATCGGGACTGGCCACGTGCTCGCGCAAGTGCTCCTCGATCACTTCGGCCATCAGGCCATTCACGGCGCCGCGCACGGCGGCGATCAGCTGCAGCACTTCGCCGCAGTCGCGACCCTCTTCCAGGCCCCGCTCCAGGCCTTCCACCTGCCCGCGGATGCGCTTCACGCGATTGAGCAGCTTGGTCTTGTTGTGTGCCGTGTGTCCCATGGTTTCATCCTGATAAATACTATAGGGGGGTATACTATCAGGAAAATCCTCCTGCGGCGGCCAGTCGTAAAAAAAGCCGCGCATCCTCGCGGATGGGCGGCTCGCCAAATGAAGACTATGCGCTAGGGCGCCGGCGCGATCTTCTGCAGCTTGCTGGCCAGCGAGGCATCGGACAGTTCGCCCAGGTGGGTGTCGACCAGGCGTCCCTGCGCGTCATAAAACAGCGTCGTCGGCAGGGCCGAGGAGCCGGCCGCCTTGCCCAGCGCCGCCTCGCTGTCAAGCACCACATTGCGCAGGGTCGCGCCGCTCCGCGCCAGGAAAGCGCTGGCGGCCGCCGCATCCTCGCGCTGGTTCGCGTAGACGAAGACGATATCGGCGCGCGCCTGCTGCGCGGCGGCCAGCACGGGCATCTCGCGCCGGCATGGCGGGCACCAGCTGGCCCATAAATTGACCACCAGCGGCTTGCCGCCGGCCAGCGCCGCCAGGGTCGCCGGCGCGCCGTCGACCGTTTGCAGCGCCACGGTGGGCAAGGCTGCCGGCTTGCCGTACGCCAGATACAGGCCCGCGCTCAGCACGCCCCAGGCCAGTGCGCCGGACGCCACGCTGATGGCCAGCGGACGGCGCATGGCCGCCATGGCCGGACGCCGGCAGCGCCACGCGGCGATGGCCAGCGCGGCGGCGATGCCGGCCGGCGCCATAAAGCCGCCGTCGCGGATATTCAGGATGGACCAGGGCGCGGCCAGGTACTGCTCGTGCCAGCGCAGCACGAACGCCAGGCGCGCCGCCAGCAGGCCGGCGATCAGCAGGTCGGAAACGAGGGGGCCGGCATCGTGCAGCTGGCGGTAGCGCCGCAGCCAGTACGCGACGCCGTAGGCCACGCACAGGGAAACGAACAGCAGGACCAGGCCCGTAGGCAGGGCCAGGGGGCCGATTTGCAGGGACAGCATGGGCACTCTCTATCACGTCGAAGGGACGGACACTGTGCCCCAGGCGGATTAAGCCGGCGTTAAGCGGCGCCCGTCTCAGGTAGCCAGCGCTTCCTTGCGCACGAAATGCATGGCCTGCGGCTGGTCCACCAGCACGCACTGCTTGCCCGTGCGCTTGCAGTGGTCGTGCACGCGCCAGTAGGCATCGTGGCTGACGCAGCCCGTCTGGCAAATCACCAGGTCGGCCGCCACCAGGCCCGCTTCCAGCGCGGCCACATCGTCGGCGCCGGCATCGCCGCCCGCGTGGTGCAGGAAGCGCCCGCCCGCCTGCTCGATGGCTTGCTGCGCCACGTTGGCGCCGTGCGCATCCTGGCCCGCTTCCTCGTTTAAATAGTTGCCCACATACAGCACGGCTTTTTCGCGCACGCCAGCGAGCAAGTCCGCTTGCAGCGCGGAGCGGGGCACGGCCGATGGCGCGGGCACCCATTGCAGACGCAGCAATTCGCGCATCAAATCCTGTACCCGCTCGCTGAGCCATTCGACCTTGCGCGCCAGCCGCGCCCGCGTCGGCAAGCCCGGCGCGGCCGCAGTCAATTCGGCCAATTCCTCGCGCGCCAGCGCCAGCTTCGTATCGCGGATCACGACCTGCGCCCGCGCGCGCATCAATTCCGACTCCAGCTGCGCGATGCGGGCCGCCTGCGCGGCCAGCTGCGCACTGCAGCGGGCCTGCGCCCGTCCATACTCGCCCATCAGCACGCGATGCTCGCGCGCGATCGGGTCTTCATTGCCATACATACTGCCCATCATGCCCTCCTTCACTACCCTTGGCGCCATGGCGCCAGCCCATCGCTACCCCATAGACCCGGATTATAAATGAGAATCATTATTATTTGTGTAAGCGCGCGTGCGCAGTAGGGGTATGCCAAGGTTGGCCGCATCAAGCGGCGGGCGGGCAGGACAGCATGCGCCGCCAGACGTCGTCCTGCACTTGCCGCACCTGCCGCAAGCCGTCCGGCCCCCGGTAGATGTCCAGGGTGTTCGGCCACGCCATATCGATGAACAGCAGCCGCGCCGGATCGATCAGCAGGGACTGGCCGACATAGTTCCCTTTGATCTCGCCCTTGTTCACGGTCAGCAGGCGCGCGCCGCCGGCCAGCGCCCGCTCTTCCAGCGCCACGCCGCTGCGCTCGGCGACATCGCGCAGCCAGCGTTCGCGCCAGCGCGCCTGCTCGCCGAACTGCCCCGTTGGCGGCCGGTCCAGCTTGACGACAGCCGCCACGGGCCCGCCTCTCCCCGCCTGCAGCGAAAAGCCCACGCGCTCCTGCAGTTCGACCGTGTATGCCTCGCCCTTGACGTCGATCCGGTAGCGCCCCGCCCCGTCCTGCATCAGCAGGTCCGCCTGGTGGTAGCCAGGCTGGACGCACTGGGCGTACTGATAGGCCAGCACATCGAGGAACGGTGGTTCGGCGGGAGGCGGCGCCGCCATGGCGGACGCCAGGCTGGCACACAGGGCGGCCGCGGCCGCGCATTTCATCGTATTCATTCTTGCTCCGGTTCGCGTGGGGTGGCGATGGCGACCGAAAAACAGGCCCGGCACGCCATCATGTTGCTTTTATATAAAATCTTGCACTATTTTTTCTGATGGTGAATTTGGCAAGACAGGCACTGTACCCGATAGGGGAAAAATGCCCCGCACAGCCGGCGCAGAACGGCCGCTGGCGCACGATTCAATTGAATCGCGCTTGTTAAATCACTATTTCTAAGGTGTAATCTTATAAGCAAATCATTGAATTAATTGCAAGTACGTTCATTTCGCCACACGGAGTACCCCTCAATGTCCGACCTGGTTCATGCAAGCGCGTCGTCGCCATCCCGCGCCTCCCCCGGCGCGGCACCCGCCGCCAACGGCTACAGCCAGGCCACGCGCCTGCTGAAGCTGAGCACGCCGCTGGGCCCGGACAAGCTGCTGGCCGAATCCGTGCGCGGCGAAGAAGGCTTGAGCCAGGGATGCGTGTTCCACATCGCCGCCCTTTCGCTCGACGCGGCCATTCCGCTCAAGTCGCTGATCGGCCAGCCCGTCCTGCTGGAATTGCTCATGGCCGATGGCGGCTGGCGCCCGTTCCACGGCCACATCACCGCCGTCGAACGGGCCGGTGCGAACGGCGGCTTTGCCCGCTACAAGCTGACCCTGCAGCCGTGGAGCGCCTTTCTCGCGCACGGCCGCGACAGCCGCATCTTCCAGGACATGGCGGTGCCCGACATCCTCGAAGTGCTGTTCCAGCGCTACCAGGGCCAAGGCATGCTGGTGCCGGCCTGGCGCTTCGAGCTGCTCGACCGCGCCCGCTATCCGAAGCGCAGCATCTGCACCCAGTACCAGGAAAGCGACTGGGCGTTTGCGGAGCGGCTGATGAGCGAGGAAGGCATGTTTTACCATGTCGAGCACGCCGGCGACGCGGGCAGCGCCAGCCTGGGCAGCCATACTCTCGTGATTGCCGACCACAACGGCAGCTTCAAGCCGAATGCCCAGGCCAGCATCGCCTTTACCCAGCCCGGCGCCGTCATGCCGCAAGACAGCATCGACCGCTGGCGCATGCACCTGCGCCAGCAAACCAACGGCATCGAGCTGTCCAGCTGGGATTACCGCACGCGCGGCGAGCGCGCCGTCAGCGTGGGCAGCGCCGCCGGCGACGGCATGCCGCTGGTCAGCCGCGACGCGCCCGGCGCCTACGCCTATGCCTCGCGCGAACAGGGCCAGCGCATCGCCGAGCAGCAGCTGCAGGCGTTCACGGCCAGCAAGGAAGTCTTCGTCGGCGCGGGCACCGTGCGCACCCTGGCGCCGGGTACCACGTTCACGCTCACGGGCCAGGCGCAAACCGATGCGGCCGCCAATGACGACGAGCGCAGCTTCCTCGTGGTGCGCACCGTGCACCTGATGCACAACAACCTGGACGCGGAACTGGGAAGCGGGCTGCTGCAGCGCTTTGGCCAGGGCTTGCTGGACATGCTGACCGGCGAAGAGCAGACGGACAGCCTGCATGCGGCCGGCAAGTCGATCGCCGAGCGCGCGCCCTACCGCAACCGCATCGACGCCATCCGCAGCAAGATACCGTACCGCAGCAGCCGCGCCGACAGCCACGGCCACTTGCTGCATCCGCGTCCCACCGTCTTCGGCCAGCAGACGGCCATCGTCGTGGGCCCGGCCGGCGCGCAACTGCACACGGACCGCGACCACCGCATCAAGGTGCAATTCCACTGGCAGCGGGGCGCGCAAAGCCACAGCCGGCTGGCCCATCCGGCCGCCGACGGCCACACGGGCGCGCCCGGCGACGACAGCGCCGGCACCTGGGTGCGCGTGGCAACGCCGCTGGCGCCTGTCGCCGGGGCCAACTGGGGCAGCAATGCCCTGCCCCGCGTGGGCCAGGAAGTGCTGGTCGACTTCCTTGAGGGCAATATCGACCGCCCCGTCGTGATCGGCACCCTGTATAACGGCCGCGGCCAGGCCGATGCGCAAAGCAACCAGGTCAACCGGGGCGCGGGCGCGGCAACGGGCAATGCGCCCGCCTGGTTTCCCGGCCAGGCGGGCGCCCACGCCCATCCTGCCGCGCTGTCGGGCATCAAGACCCAGGCCATGCAGGCAAGCCAGAGCGGCGCCGGCGCCTACAGCCAGCTAGTGTTCGACGACAGTCCGGGCCAGGCCCGCGTCGCCCTGCAGCGCCATGCGGGCGCGCACCAGGGCACGGCCGAGCTGAACCTGGGCCATCTGCGCCACCAGAGCGACAATCAGCGGCTGGCGCCGGCCGGTTTCGGCGCCGAGCTGAAAACGGAACACAGCGCTGCCCTGCGCGCGGGCGCGGGCCTGCTGCTGTCGGCGCATGGCCGCGATGGCGGCGCGGGCAGCCAGATGGATGCAAAGGAAGCGCTGGAGCAAATCCGGCAAAGCCTGCAATTGCAAACGTCGCTGGCCGAAACGGCGCACAAGCATCAGGCGCTCAAGCTGGCCATTCCCGAGGGGGTGGGACAGCCGGCAGCGGCAACGCAGCCGGATGCCGCGCCCGAGGCGGCCACCTTGCCCGCCATCGCGCAGATGGAGCACAGCGCCACCATCCTGGGCGCCACGGCCGACGGCCAGGCCGCGGATGCGGGACAGGGCCAGCAGCCATCGGGCGGCCAGGGCCAGGTCAGTGCCTACGCGGAACCGCATCTGCAATTGTCCAGCCCGTCCGGCATTGCCGCCACGACGCCCGCCAATGCCGTGCTCACGGCGGGCGGCAGCGCCAGCGTGACGGCCGGCGCCGACATCAACTTTGCTGCGCAGGGCAACAGCATGTATGCGCTGGGGAAAGGCATCAGCCTGTTTACCTACGGCAAGGCCAGCAACAAGGACAAGCCGAACCAGGAAACGGGCATCCGCCTGCATGCGGCCAGCGGCAAGGTCAGCAGCCAGAGCCAGTCCGATGAAACGCGGCTCACGGCGGACAAGGCCGTCACCGTCACCAGCACGGCCAAGAGCGTGGCCGTGGCGGCCAAACAGCACGTGCTGATGACGGTCCAGGGTGCCTACATCCGCCTCGAAGGCGGCAACATCATGCTGCACTGCCCCGGCAAGGTCGATTTCAAGGCCAGCATGAAGGAATTGACGGGACCGGCGAGCAGCCAGCCCACCTTGCCGGCGATGCCGAATGCGGCCGACCTGGGCCGGGCAGTCGAACTGAACCTGCACTATGGCGATCTCGAGCCCGTCATTAACTCCCCCTACAAAATCACGTTCGCCAATGGCACGTCACTCAGTGGATTGCTCAACGACAAGGGCCATGCCCGCCTCGAAAACATTCCTCCCGGCGCGTATCACATTGAATATGGCGAGGACCAGCGCGACTGGGTGGCGCCCCCATTGGTAGCGGAGCCCCGTCTGCAGCAAGCGAGGCAGCAGCTGAAACAGGCATCCGCATTGCTGGAAGCGGCCAGGAAAACCAGTAAACCGGATCCCCAACCATGAGCCAGAACTTTGTCGATGAGATTGTAGAGTTTTTCAAGGACCTGATCCTGGGCGACTTCGAGGATGACCAGGGCAAGGCCGCCATGATCGTCGGCGGCGCCATTTCCCTGATCCCCGTGGTGGACCAGGTGATGGACGTGCGCGATGTCTCGGGCATGATCTACCGGGTCGGCAGGAAAGGCGTGTCGCGCGCGACCCGCGACGACTGGGTCGATATGGCGCTGGCAGCGTTCGGCTGCATTCCGGAAGTTGGCAGCCTGTTCAAGACCATCATCAAGCCCTTGCGCAAGTACCGCAAGGAAGCCGGCGCTGCGGTCGCGGGCGGCAATGTCATGATCGAAGCCATGCTGGGCAAGAGCAAGGGCGCCGCGATCAAATTCCTGAAAACCTTCCAGTGGGCGCAAAACACCCAGCTGGCGATCAGCACGGCCATGAGCGCGCTCGATAACTGCGTGGAGTTGCTCGGCTACCTGTCGACCAGCCATTGGTGGCTGCCGTCGGACTTGCAGCATTTGGCACGCGACATGAAGCCGCAAGTCGAAGCGGTGCGCGGCCCCCTCAAGGCCGGCATTGCGCAAGGCGCCAAGGCGCTGCAGGACTTGATCGAGGACATGCTGGGCGAAGACGCGTTATGGGCGGCAAAAAAAATCGCCGTCGCCGCCGGCACCGGCGCCAATACGGCAGCCAGGCACAATCACAAGCCCGGCAATACACATCCGCACAGCGCCAATGCCCAGTTCAAATCGCCCACGATCAGCACCGATAAAAAAACCAAGGGCGTGGATGCCAAAGCAAAAACCAAAGAACGGGACTCGCCGGGCAAGGGCAAGGAACACAAACCCGTGGACGACTCGCACCGCCAGAGCAGCGACGGCGGCACCGCGCCGGTGAAGAATACGTCGCGGCCGATTCGCGAATTGCTGTCTGAGATCAAATTTGGGCCACGGGGACTGGTCGGTGAGCACATGGCCGACTACTACCATATGGATCATGTGCTCAAGAAAACAGGTGACTGGCCGCATGGCAACATCCAAGGTAAATGGCGCAGCAAGTATCCACGCATCGTCGGACCAGACAGCAAACACAAGCGCCCCACCGAACTGGTGCCGGAAGACCTGGCCAAGGTGACGCTGTCAGGCGTCGATACGATCTGGCAGACCGACACGACTACCTATCACTTCATCGAAGCCAAATTCACCGAGAGCGTGTACAGCCTGCACGGACGGATGAAAAAGAATATGGCAAATGGGAAAATCCCGCGTGCGCCGGCATCGTTAAATGACCGGCAGTTAACTTTATGGGCGTTGCTTGGGGAGCCTAAAAAGGGAACACAGATGGGGAAAAAATGGATTACCAAAAGCACGAATAATCCTGCAATGGTCACGTCCAGCAATTTCAAAAACCGCTGGGTATATCTGATGCTTGGAACTGCAGCCTTGACCAATCCATTTGTTACGGCAGCACATCCCACAGGAAAACTTAAATTAACGGCTGCGCCGGGAATTTTCGAACACATGGAAGCCATATGGGAATTGATGAAATCAAACGATCATTACAATATAAAAATACATGACAAACACAAAAAAACGCATGGAATAACTGATGAATTTGACCATCTGGAAATTGATCGAGTAGCAGATTTGCGTGAAGTAGCGACAAAGTTATCTTCCGAGAAACCTGCGGGACAGGAAAAACCTAAAGACAAGCAGGAAAAACCGAAGTCCCCCAAACGAAAGCCTGGGAAATAAATGCATAACATTCCATTCCATGATCGCCGCCGTCAGCAATTCATTTACCAGGAATTGTATGAAAAAACACTGGAAAATTCGCTTGCCCTGATACAAGTCCAACAGAAAAATAAGGAATCGGCTGAATCCGCGGCAGATCTCAGCCTGGCTTACAATTTTCTGTATCTTGAGAATTTCTGGATTTGGCTACTGGATTACACTGCGGGCATGCCCATAGAGGACCTCGCACCACGCCTGGCTGGCATCGTGGACAAGTTTGCGGAGTGGAATGAAGTCGATCAAATCCATCAGAAGGAAATATTATCGGAATATCCTGAATATGGCCCGTATAAATATCGGGCAGCACCAAATTTCGGCGACCTTGCCGATTATGAAGATACTCTGCAATTACTAAGTATCGCCATATTATTGCGCGACCAGCGTTCGGTCAGTCGTATCATACGCATACTAAGCAGCCACCGTGGACAGGATGGTTTGTTCGAGGAGCTGATTAGCGCCTATGTGGAGGATACGATCATGATCGATACTTGCGTACTTGGCAAGCCGTACGATATCTTGCTGCAGACAGTTTATGAAGATGATGAAAATTCGGCACGGAATTTACTCAAAAAGTATTTGAAACAATGGTACCCGGCAATGAAGGACCATCCTCGCTGGTACAACGGCCACCTCAGAATCAGCGATGAGGGCTACGCGCCATATTATGGTTATTGGGCATTTGAAGCAGCTGCAATGGTTTTTGTTTTTGACTTCGATGACAGCGACATAGACCATTTGGTCTATCCAAGAGACCTCGTTGACTATGCGCGCAAGTTACGTAAAGAAAATCGATATACGAGTATCGATGTGGAAGATGTGACCGGTGTGCACCGTGTCGAAGGCGGCCAGCCCTGCCCGCAAACCGGCTTCTGGGAAACCCCAGCAAAGCTACACAGCCGTAGCCAATTCGCGCAAGGCCAAGTCATGCCTGTTTTTGACGATGCGGCATACGGTGAAACCATCTGGCACTGGAGTGAAGAACAATAGCCAAATTGCATCTCGCACAGCCAGCGATTGGCCCAGCGCCGAGCTGCGTCGACCCACGAGGCTTTGAAATTGCGTACCAGCCGCCGCGAACCCTGCCGTGACAGTCACGAGCGCGACACCTCTTTTTCAAGCTACTGGTCATGGGAGGCGGCGGCTATTGGCTGCCTGCCAGATATCCACGACAGCAGGTATCGCGATGCCCAATTCTATCCGGCAGACCTGACGGCCTTCTTCAGGCAGGCGCCCCTTGTCCAGGCCCCCGAAAGCATGCCAGCCTGTTCCGCCTGCGGCTAAGCTAGCGCCGTGTCGCCACCCGTCGACGCCTCTTTCGGCGGTACCCGCATCGCCTCTTTTACGCCGCCCAATTCCGGTTTTGACCCCTCATATCGCCAGTAAAGATACTTCTTGCCTCGTTTCCCCATGAAATACTGGCGGTTTCGAGACCAGCGGCTGGCTTCGACAAAACCGATACTGGAGTCACTCATCTGGTTCTTGAAACCCGCAACGGAATCATGCACATAACGATCGAAGAATTTGTCGAATAAAGTCCGCTCCGCCGCCGGCATCGACTTTCGGAGCTTGCCTTTCCAGGCATCGTAGATCGCATCTTCCAGCGGCTCCGTCGCACTACGGAAAAAGCCTGTCTTCTTTTCTGCGATATTCTGCACGTCGCGCTCCCATTCGCTGTCCGTCGTGGTCATGTACTTGTCCGGCGTGGCATACATAACGGATTGTCCCTTGGCGATGATGGCTTCGCGTTCCTTGCGTGCCGCGCGCTGGCGTTCCGTGCGTCCCCAGCGCCAGTGATAGTAATTGTTCATGTGGCTGATGACCTGCTTCTCGAGCTGCTTATCTGTGCCGACATGCTTCATGTAGGTGTCGAAGCAGGCCTGCAATTCGCTGCTGATGTTAAACAGCGAGCCGTAATCGCGCAGCACTTCTTCCGGCGACTTGAACGGCACCCCGGCAGCAAATGCCGACAGATACATATTGCATAGCGGAATGCGCGACAGCTCGTTTGAGCGCCCTTCCTGATTCATGTCGTCATAACCGCCGCCCACATCGGAGTGCGCCCCCGGATAGAGGGTTTCCCTGCAGTTCGAATCGGTGGTTTGATCAATGCGGACCGAATCCGATGGAAACTTCTCTCGCACTTCATGCGCGGCCACATAATGCTCGCAAAAGCGCACGTACGGCGGAATGCGCAGATCGGAGGCCCATTCCGCATGGCCGCCCTCGTCGGCCATATACATCACGCCTCCCCAGACAGGTCCCAGATAATATTTGAGATTCGATTCGAGGCGGCTGCCGCCAAAGCCCACCGATGCCACCGTATCGAAAATGCCGAGGAAGTAAATCACCAGGCGGGGCTGGATAAAGCCGCCACTTCTGGTCCAGATCAGCCCATCGCCTTGCTGGTAGCACTGCGCAGCCAGCTGGCGTACAAAGCCCCGCGCCTGAGCCGCACCCCGGCTGAAGCCAAAAACCGCAACATTGATCTGATTCACATGCGGCATGTGTTTATCCACCCGCATCTTCAGCTCCTTCAGCATCCAGCTGATCCGGGCCTGCCCCTTTGCGGCGGATGCCATGCCGAGCGCCTTGTCGATGCCATCGCCGCTGTCTTGAATCTCCGGAAACGGCGTGCCGACCCCTGGCGCATAGATCGCGTAGGTCTGGCTTTTATCGTCTTCGGCCTTATGGGCAAATTTTCCCAGTTTCGCGATATTGCTGTACTTTTCACTCGATGCAGCCAGGGAACCATTGCCATCTTTTTTGAAATTATTGCCAGTTCCGTCAAAAAAACAGCTGATCCAGACGGGCTTTCGGCAATCGGACGCCTTCGCACTGTTTTCCAGTCCCTTGCGATAGATTCCTCGGGCAATCCGTTCGCTTTTCGTGACGTCGCTAAGCCGGCGTATCGTTGGTTTGCTCATGGTCTATTCCCTGTGAGGTGTGCGGGGTATGCCAAAAAACGGATTTTCAATTTCCTGCTTGCAGAACTGGCCCTGGGGAAGGCGCGTGGCATGCCGTTTCACCTGCTCGGCAGTCAGCGGCGATTGCGTCTTGAATGTGCCCAGATGTGCCTGGACTGTGCCATCGGCCAGAAAGTGAAACAGCACGATGCTCGGGCGCTCGGGCTCTTTGGCGGGCAGGATGTCGACGGTCGCCTGGCACCAGCGGCTTCCGGGAGAACTCTGCCTGGAAGTGCGTTCGTCATAGTCGGCGCTCGATTTGCCATCGTGGTAGCTGGTATCGAACACCACGCTCCAGACCACCCGCACTCTGAGCGGCTTGTCCACGGGACCGTCCCATATAAAACAGCAATTTCCGCTACTGAAACTGACTTTTTCGCCATTGTCCATGTCCGCTTCGCTCGCGTCGCGGAAAAAAATGGAACCGCCGCTGGGCGCTTCATCGATATTGAAGGGAAGTGAAATCCCCTTGAAGGCGATGGAATAAATATCGTACGGCGTGTAGTTATATGAGGTGGTGGTGAAGGTTTTCTCGCTTAATGCCTGCTGCAGCCGCTCTTCCTTTTCCCGGGAATTGCAGCCAGCCAGAATAAATATGCACAAGACGATAGAGGTCAATTTTTTCATGTCTGGATCGCCTTCATGCGCGGGTAGCGGAAATATCTTCGAGTGCAGCCCATTGCCCGGGACTCCAGGCCAGGACATGGTCGCTGAATGACTGCGCCGTTCCTGCGGCCTGCAGGGCGATGGCGGCGGGCGGGGCCAGATGAAAATCGGCGCCGAACATGAGCGCCAGCATGCAATAGCTTTTCAAGTCCGTGGCCGAACTCAATCCATGGGCTTGCGCCCGGCCCAGCTGCTGGAAAAAAAAGTCATAGCGCTGGTCAAGCGGCAAGACATCGAGCGCCTGCGCATCATCGTTCTCGATTTGCTTCATCACCATGTACGGCAAGGTTCTATTCATCAGTTCGACATATTGATGTTCTGTCAAGGACATGGGTTCGCTTCCCACGGGTGCTGGCGCCGCATGCCGATCACCGGGTACGGTTTGCGGCTGCCCACGTACGTCCAGATACAGCCATCCTGTAATGTCTGCGAGTGCCGCCTTGCGCTGCGCCGGTTCCAGCACGTCCAGCCAGTGCGGCAGGACCAGGGGATCGTAGTAGCGCATGATCCACTCGGTACCGTCATCGTGCACCACGTCGGTTAGCCAGGTCAGCCGCTCCAGCAATGGCGGCAGGGACTGGTCCGTAACAATCAGCGACATGAAATGGGCGCTGCCAGCCGTGCACAGCAATTTGGCGAGCAAGGGACATTGCCCGCCCCGTATATGCCGCAGCAATATCGGACCAGCGTACATGGCGTCCGGCCTGGCCGATTCGCCCAGCAGGGAATACAGCTCGACGCTGTGATCGCTGGGCAAGCTGATACGGGCCAAGCCATCAAACCTGGCGCCGTCAATCAGGCTGCAGAGGGCCATGTCCTTGTCAAAAGGGGGGTTATGGAGCAGCGCCAGCAGCTGCAAGCCGCACGCGTTGTCGTTCATGGCTACTCCCCCTTCGCGGCAAAGGGCGAGCCGCTCCTGGCCGCATTTAACAGACATTCCATGCAAATACTGCGCGGCATGACCGGCAGTGGATAGCTTTCGCGCTGTGGCCCGCTAAAACTCTTCTTGCCGGCATGCACCGTGATCTTGCCCGGGCACTGAATCGTGATGTTGCCGCCCTCGATCGTGATATTCGCCCCGCCCGCCGTCGACAGGCGGATGCTTTTTGCCGCCGCCCAGTCGATGTGCGCCGTGGCGCTGACCACATGGACGTCGTCGCGCGCCTGCACCTTGAGCACATCCGCCTGCGCCTGCAGGTCGATCGATTGTTTGGCGGCGATCAGCTGCAGGCCGATATTGTCCTCGCCCGCCTTGACCACGCCGCCCAGGGTGCCGATGGCCTGGCCCGCGTGCACGCGCAGCTGGCCGGCACCGACAAATTGCGTATCGAGTCCGCTCATCAGCGACACCGTTTCGCCGTTCGCCATCTGGATGTCCTTGCCGGCCAGCACACCCAGCCCCGCGCGGGCGGCGATGGCGATGATGGCGTCGCTGCTGTGCGGCAGCTTGTCGTCGCCGGGACTGGTGGGCTTGGCAGCCGCATCGCGCCTGGCGGCGGCCGTATCGTCCTGGCTCAGCATGCCCGAGGCTGTCGTCAGGAACGCGGCCAAGGGCGCCGCCTTCTCGTCGAGCACGCTGGCATCGGCCCTGGCCGCGCCGAGGTGGCCCGCATACGCCACGGTCTCGTGCGTGACGGCAGCGGCGCTGAAGGTTGCGCCCAGCTTGGCCGCCTGCTTGAGCAAGACCATGCCCGGCGCATTGTCGCCGGCCGGGTCGCGCGCCTGCGCGTCGTGGTTGACGAGATAACTGGAGATCAGGAGTCCGGCCCCGGCCCGCACGGCGCCGTAATCGTCGGTGCGCAGCTCGGCGCCCGTGCCGCGCAGGCTGCCCCGGTAATTGTCGGCCGCATGCACCAGGTGGCCCAGATTGAGCTCGCTTGCGCCATGGCTGCTCTTGAGCTGGATGCGGCCCTGCTGGTCCGTGTCGTCGAACAGCAGCTGGTTGTAGCCGGCACCGGCACCGGCGCCGCCGAATTCCTTGCTGCGGATACCCCATTGCGCCGCGCCGTTGCGGTGGCTGGCGGCGCCGCCCGCCGCGCCATGCCACAAGGGACTGTTGCCGCCCGCCACATTGCCCTGCGCCGACGGGACATGGTCGCGCGCGGGGTCGAATACGCCCGCATCGGACGGCTGATCGGCCACGCCGCCCGGAGTCGGTGCGACACCGCCCTCGCCCTGTCCGTTGTACAGGGCGCCGACGATGATGGGGCGGTCGATATCGTTTTCCAGGAATTGCACCAGCACTTCCTGGCCGATGCGCGGCAGGAACTGGCTGCCCATGCCGCCGCCGGCCGAACGCTGCGCCACGCGCACCCAGCAGGTGGCATTGCCGTCCTGCTGCCAGTGAAAACGGATGCGCACCCGGCCCAGCCTGTCGCAATGGATCTCGCTGCCGCCGCTGGCGCGCGCACCGCCATCGGGCCCCACCACGATGGCGCTCTGGCTGCCGAAGGCCGTGGGTTTCGGGTGATGGCGCAGGTCGCCGCCGTCTTGCGCCGGGCGCCACGGCGTATCGGCCGTGATCGCTTCAATATGGTTGGCATAGCCGCTCTCGGCCGCCTGCGCGATCACTTGCTGGAAATGCGCGATATCGCCCGGCGCCAGCGCCTGGTCCATCAAGCCTTCCTGCAGCAATTCGGGAATGGGGCCGAACAGTTCGGCCAGCCCCTGCCGGGCCGGCGCCGGCAGGTTGTTGACGCCCACGCTGCACACGCGCAATACGACCAGGGTGGGCGCCTCGTCGCCCTCCTGTTGCAAGGGCCCTTGCGTCAAGGTAAAACGGGTGCCGGCGCGCAAGGTGCGCACGGTGGAGCGCGCCTCCCAGCGTGCGCTGCGCGCTTCGATCGCCTGCATCTGCAGCAAGGCATAGCGGGCCGCCTGGGCCGCATCGGCATAAAAATACTGGCCCGGCGCATCGTAGCTTTCCAGCACCATGGCATTCTTGCCGCCGGGCGCCAGGCGCGTGGGCACGCTGGCGCTGACGGCTTTCTTGGCCTTGTAATCGTAGCTGAGGACGGTCGCTATCGAGGTGCTCAGCGCCCGCCCACGGCGCAGCGCCTGGATCGCATCGGCCTGCTCCATGGCCCGCGCGCCGTGGAAGCGCAAGCCGCCGCCGGCAACACTGCTGGCGTCTTCCGGCACGGCGCTCAGCGTGCTGCTGTCGGCAAACAGCACCAGGCAGTGGCCGCCCTCCTGTTCTTCGAAACGCCATGCCAGCCCCTCTTCGGCCAGCAGGCGGCTGACGAAGGCCAGGTCCGATTCGCGGTACTGGCAGCAATAGCTGCGCGGCGACGCCTGCTGCATGAACGGGCCCGTGTCGTCGCTCCAGCGCCAGACGGCCTGCGGCGCGTAGGCGGCAAAGACGCTTTCCACAATCTCGGTCACGCTCTTGTCTTGCCACACGCGGCTGTTGCGCGCCTGGCTCAACAGCCACAGCCACGGCGTCAGGCGCAGCCGGAAACGGGCCAGGCCCCCTTCGCTGCCCAGCATGGCCGCCGCGCTGACATAGCCGCTGAACGCGGCGCGGCTGCCGTCGGCCAGGCTGGCCTGCAAGGTGGCCAGCTGGCCCAGCAGCGGCGCCAGCGCCAGGTTGGCATCGGTAGAGAGCACGATGATGTCGCGCGCGCCCACGCCTTGCACCTGCTCGTCGGAGGCAAACGCTTCCACCAGCAATCCGGCCGCCGTATCACCGCCATCGCCGCCATCGCTGCCCAGGACCAGTTCATACAGCCGCGTCACGCTGCTGAAACCGGCCAGCGACGCGCCGACCTGCGTGGCCTGGTCCGTGCGCGCAGCACTCATGCGCCGGCCTTTGCGGCGGACTTGGCCGCCTTGCATTGGGGATTGCCGGCGCCGCGCCCTTTGCACACGCGTTCGCGACACGCGTCGGCCGCCGCGCGCTTCAAGCTCGCGCATTGCTGCAGCTGGGACCGCAGGCTGGCGGGCGGGGCGGGAACGGCTTGCGTGTGCGCCACGAGTGCCGCCAGCAAGGCGATATCGCTTTCTTCCTCGCGGCTGGTGGACGCTGCCGCCTCGGCCTTGGCGGCCGGTTTTTTGGCCGGCGGGTGGGCTGGCTTGGGCACGCTTTTGGCGGGTGTTTTGGCGGGCGTCCTGGCAGGCCGCGCGGCAGGCGCCGACGGCGTTTCCAGGGCCTTGCTCAGCATATCGGCGGGAGGCGTGGCGGCAGGGGGACGGGCTGGCGCGGCAGTCAGCATGTCATTCAGGCTCTGCCGCGGCGCCGGGTCGATGGCGGCTGGCGCCTCATCGTGAATGCGGGCCGCTGCGGGCGGCGCTGGCGGGACAGTGGCGGCGGCAGCCGGCAAGGCGGCCGGCAAGGCGGCCGGCGCCAGCGCCTGGCCATCCGCTCCCCGCTGTCCCAGCCAGACGCCGGCGGCCAGCAGCAACAGGGCGGCAGCCGCCCCTGTCCCATAGCGTACGGCGCGCCGGCCGCCCGGTGCGCCGCCGGCGACAGCCCCCGCCTTGCCGCCTTGCAGCGTGGTCAGGATACGGTTACGGTCGGCCTCGGCCTGCTGCGCTGGCGTCAATAAGCTGGGCCGGACCGAGGCCCTGGGGCTGTCGTCGTGAGGTCGCAAAATGTGAGCTCCTGTAATATTTGCAAGAGATTACGCTATTCAACAAAATCATGACGCGTGCCATAAAATCAACAGTGTGCACCCCCGCACAATTGAAATGCACAGTCCGTTAATTAGCAGTTTTGTAAGATATACTCCTGAGCAATATCCGTGACCCCGCAACGGCATTAGCCGGGGATATCACAAATTCTGCAGCCAAACATTCTTTTGATTGAGGTGCGCGTGTTCCTACTCGCGGTGGCACTGTATTTCATACTGGCATGCCTGATCAGTTGGCTGGCGCTGTTTCCGGCCGGCCGCGATTTTGTCGTGCAAGTCATGAATGGCGCGGAACAGCGCCTCGCCGCGTATTACCGCCGCCTTGCCAGAAGCCGGCAGGCGGGCCTGGCCAGCGTGTGCCAGGGCGGGACTGCCGCACTCGGCCACACGGCCGCCTTCCTGCGACGCCATTACCTGCTGTGCCTGGCGGGCATGGCCGTGATCAGCCTGCCGACGGTCCTTGCCCTCATGGCCGACAGCAAGCGCATGCTGGGCGCCTACGATGTGTCGACGCGCGAAATGAATGTCCAGGTGGCCAACCTGCTGCAGGGCGAGCAGCTGGTGCCGCCCGTCGACCTCCCGCCGCTCGTGTTTGCCACGGAAGAAGTCCGGCTGGCACGGCCCCTGCTGGTCTCGGCCAGCCGCAACTGGACACTGTTGAATACGGAATACGCGCAACGTTTATTGCTTATCTTTAAAATAATGAAAGAAAAGCATGGCTACGACATGGCGCTGCTGGAAGGCTATCGCAGTCCGGAGCGGCAAAACACGCTGGCGGCCATGGGACCGAGCGTGAGCAACGCAGCCGCGTTTCAAAGCTGGCATCAGTACGGCCTGGCCGCCGACTGCGCGTTTTTGCGCGACGGCAAGCTGGTCATTTCGGAAAAGGACCCGTGGGCCATGCGCGGCTATCAATTGTATGGCGAAGTGGCCGAATCGGTGGGCATGACGTGGGGCGGACGCTGGAAAATGATGGATTTCGGGCATACCGAGCTGCGTTTGCCCGGTGTGATGAAAAAAAACTGAGAGGAGCGCATATGGCGGGTCCGGTAATCAGATTGGGCGATAAAACCTCGCACGGCGGTACCGTGCTCGAAGCATCGGCCGTGAGCGACAGCGGCGGCATCGGCATCGCGCGGGTGGGCGACAAAGTGGCCTGCCCCCTGCCCGGCCACGGCGTCTGTCCCATCGTCAGCGGCGACCCGAGCCTGGTCGTCGATGGCCGCCCCGTGGCCCGCCACGGCGACAAGACCAGCTGCGGCGCGGTGCTGATCGCCAGCCAGCAGACCACCACGGACCAGGCATGAGCGCGCGCCTGTACAAGGAAGAGCGCTGATGCGCGCGTGGCTGCGGCGCTGCCTGCTGGTGCTGGCCGTGTTTGCGCTGTGCTGGGGCGGCGCCATCTGGTACTGGCGCGCCAGCACGCGCGTGCCGACAGCGGGAGACCTGGCCGGCGCCATGCTGGTGCTGCCGCTATCGCTGCTGCTGGCATTCTGGCTGGGCAAAAAACTGCTGGCCAGGCTGTCAGCCGGGCCAGCCATGGCCACCGCCACGGCCGCGCCGCAGGCCCAGGCGGCACCGACGGCAGCGCCGCCGGCGCCCCTGCACATCGTCGCGGCCGCCCTGCGCATGCCGGGCGGCGCCACGCCCGAGGAGCTGGCGACGGCCATGCAAGCGAGGCAGGCCCGCCCCGCGCTCGATACGGACCTGCTCGATGAAGACGGCTACCCTTTGCTATGCGGCAAGGTCGCGGAAGTACAGGAAGACTTGCAGCAAGACACGCTGGCCGCCTGGCTGCGCCAGCATCCGCAGGAAGGACTCGATGCCCAGCGCTTCCCCTTCAATCCCGAGGATGTGCGCGCGCTGGCCCTGGGCGGCGAAGTGCTCGCCGATCTGGCCTACGAAGCCATGCGCCATCCGCTGCTGCCCGCATGCCTGACGGCGCCCGCCTCCGCCCGCGCCGCCATGGCGCTGCCCACGCTGCAATTGCACCTGCTGCTGCCCCCGGCGTGGAGCGCTGCCCAGTCGCAGGCGGGCAGCGCCTGGCTGCGCCAGCTGCTGCTGCAACAAGGCTGGCCGCCCGAAAAGCTGGCCGTGCCGGCCCTGCCCTCCCTGCCCACGCCAACGCCGTTCGCGCTGCTCAACCACATCGCCGCGCGCGCGGCGCTGGACGGACAGCCGTGCCTGGCCATCGTGCTGGCCTGCAATTCCTACATCGGCGAGATGAGCGTGCACGACTGGGCCAGCAAGGGCCTGCTGTTCAGCGCGGCACAGGCCGATGGACAGATTCCCGGCGAAGGCGCGGCGGGCCTGCTGTTGGCGAACGCGGCCGAAGCGGCGCTGCTGGAAGCGCCGGCGCCCGTGCTGCTGCACCAGGGGGCCACGCAGGCACGCGACACCGCCCGAGCGCGCAAGCATGGCGACCCGGCGTTGCTGGCCAGCCTCGCCGCGCAGGCGCTGGCTGCCGCCGCCGTACTCCCCGCCGACATCACGCTGGCAAGCGCCGATACGGACCAGCGCCCGGGCCCCATGCTCGAACTGATGAATTGCGCCACGGCCCTGCTGCCTGAACTCGACCTCGGCACCCAGGTACAGAGCGTGGGCGCGGCGTGCGGCCATGCCGGTCCCGTCGCCGCCCTGGCGGCGCTGGCCCTCGCGCAGCACGCGGCGGCCAGCGCGCCCGGCCAGGTCCTATGTCTCAGCAATCTCGATCCACTGCACTGCGGCGCCATCGTCGTCGGCCCGCCCGCCGGCGACGGCAACGACGCCGGCTGACGCTGCCACCCTCCACCCACGCACATTAACGGCTTGCTCACTACACTATGATGCAACGATTTTGGCACCTCCTCACTTCCCGCTTCAGCCTGCTCATCCTGGGCAGCGTGGCATTCGTGCTGCTGCTCCTGGTCTGCACCGTCATCTTCGAATGGCCCTACCCGCCCGTGCTGGCGTTCCTGGCCGTGGCGGCGCTGCTGGCCGCCATGACGTGGTGGCTGCGCCGCCGGCGGCGCCTGCGCGATGGCGCCAGCTTCAGCAACATGCTGGAACAGCAGGCCAGCGGCGCCGCGCCGAAAGCGGGCGCCGTGCAGCGCGAGGAAACCGAGGCCATCCGCAAACGCATGCTGGAAGCCATCAGCACCATCAAGACTTCCAGGCTGGGCCAGCTGTCGGGCGATGCGGCCCTGTACGAATTGCCCTGGTATATGATCATCGGCAACCCTGCCGCCGGCAAAAGCACGGCGATCGCCAATTCCGGCCTGCAATTCCCCTTTGTCGACAGCAAGATCGTGCAAGGCCTGGGCGGCACCCGCAATTGCGACTGGTTCTTCACCACCGATGGCATCCTGCTCGACACGGCAGGCCGCTACTCCGTCAACGATGAAGACCGGGCCGAATGGTTCGGCTTTCTCGGCCTGCTGAAAAAGCACCGCAAGCGGGCGCCGGTCAACGGCATCATCATCGCCGTCAGCATCGCCGAACTGACGGGCAGCCGGCCCGAGTTCGCCATCGAACTGGCGAAGAACCTGCGCCAGCGCGTGCAGGAACTGACGGAAAAGCTGGAAGTGCACGCTCCCGTCTACGTGGTATTCACCAAGGCCGACCTGATCACGGGCTTCACCGAATTCTTCCAGGATGCGGAACGCGGCGAGCGCGACAAGGTCTGGGGCGCCACCCTGCCCTACAGCGTGAGCAGTTCGAAACAGGACGTGCTGGAACAGTTCGACCAGCGCTTCGACGAGCTGTACGACGGACTGAAAGACCTCAGCCTGGCCAGCATGGCCCTGCTGGGCCGCGAGCGCATGCCGCCCGGCGTGTTCACGTTCCCCCTGGAATTCAGCTCCATCAAGGGGCCGCTGCGCACCTTCATCGCCACCCTGTTCGAGGAAAACCCGTTCCAGTTCAAGCCCGTGTTCCGCGGTTTCTATTTCACCAGTGCATTGCAGGAAGGCGTTTCCGTCTCGGCCTCGTCGGAACGGGTGGCGCAGCGCTTCGACCTCAAGCTGCAGCCGCAGGAACAGGCTGCGGTCCAGGACCAGCACGGCTACTTCCTGCTCAACCTGTTCCGCAAGGTCATCTTCGCCGACAAGGACCTGGTGGCCCAGTACGCCAGCCCCCGCAAGACGCGGCTGCGCTATGCCACCTTCTTTGCGGCCATCGCGCTGGCCGGCCTGACCCTGGGCGGCTGGAGCTGGTCCTACCTGGCCAACCGCCAGCTGGCGGCCAATGTGCAGGCCGACCTGGACCAGGCCATCAAGGTTCAGGACAAGCGCCTCGACCTGCATTCGCGCTTCGAGGCGCTGGAAATCCTGCAGGACCGCATCGAACAGCTGGAAGCCTATCGCAGCAAGCGCCCGCTGGCCCTCAGCCTGGGCTTGTACCAGGGCGACTTCCTCGAACGCAAGCTGCGCGAAGAATACTTTTCCGGCGTGCGCGAAGTCATGCTCAAGCCGGTGACGCAATCGCTGGAAGCGTTTTTATCGGAAGTCAACGCGGGCGCGGGGCGCCTGCAGCCGATGACGGCCGCGCTGCCGGCGCCTGCCGTGGCGGCCGTGCCAGCCGTGGCGGCTCCTGCGGCCGCTGCAGTCCCGGCCGCCGCCACGGCGGCCACACCGGCAGTTGCTGCGGCGCCAGCGCCCACCGCGCCTGGCGTCCAGCAATTCAAGGATGCGGCGCCGGAAAGCGTGGAAGACGCCTACAACGGCTTGAAGACGTATCTGATGCTCAGCGACAAGTCGCGTGCCGAGGCCAGCCACCTGAACGACCAGCTGACGCGCTACTGGCGCGGCTGGCTCGACGCCAACCGGGGCAGCATGCCGCGCGAACAGATGATCCGCAGCGCCGAGCGCATGATCTCGTTCTACCTGACGCAGATCAATGACCCCTCGTGGCCGCAGATCGACCGCAAGCTGGCCCTCGTCGACCAGTCGCGCGACAGCCTGCGCCGCGTGGTGCGCGGCATGCCGGCGCGCGACCGCGTGTATGCCGACGTCAAGGCGCGCGCCGCCACGCGCTTCCCCTCGATGACGGTGGCCCGCATCGTTGGCGAGCAGGACAAGGAACTGGTGCTGGGCAGCTACGCCATCCCCGGCACATTTACCCGCGACGCCTGGGAAAAATATATCCAGCAAGCGTTCCAGGAAGCAGCCAACCGCGAATTGCAAAGCGCGGACTGGGTATTGAAGACGGCGTCGAAGGACGACCTCACCCTGGAAGGCAGCCCGGAACAGATCCAGAAAGCCCTCGTCGAGCTATACAAGAACGACTATGCGAAGGAGTGGCAGAAATTCCTCCAGGGTGTCAGCATCCGCGAATTGAACGGCTTCGACAACGCGGCGCAAGCCATGAACCGCCTGGGCGACCCGCAAGCATCGCCCATCAACAAGCTGATCGAGACGGTGTACCAGGAAACCTCGTGGGACAATCCCTCGCTGCTGGGCCAGGGCTTGCAGCGGGCACAGCGCGGCATGATGGATTGGTTCAAGGAAACGGTACTGCGCCAGAAACCGGCCGTGGCCGGCAGCCAGGCGGGTGGCACCCTGCCGATGGGCCCCGTCGGCCGCGAATTTTCAGGCGTGGCCCGCCTCGTCGTCGCCCGGGACAAGGATGCCTCGCCGATGCGCGGCTACCTGGCCGCGCTGTCCAAGCTGCGCGTGCGCCTCAACCAGATCAAGAACCAGGGCGACACAGGACCGGGCGCCAAGCAGCTGATGCAGCAGACGCTGGACGGCAGCGGCTCGGAACTGGCCGACGCCCTGAAATACGTGGACGAACAGATGCTGACGGGCATGAGCGACCCGCAAAAGCAGGCCATCCGGCCCCTGCTGGTGCGCCCGCTGATGCAGACCTTCGCCGTCATCGTCAAGCCCACCGAGACGGAAATCAACAAGGTCTGGCTGGCCCAGGTGCTCGAACCGTTCCAGAAGACCCTGGCGGCAAAGTATCCGTTCGCGCCCGATTCGCGCACCGAGGCGAGCAACGCCGATATCAGCCAGGTGTTCGGCCCGGAAGGCGCCATCGCCAAGTTCTTCAATACCGCCATCGGCCCCCTGGTGGTGCGCCGCGGCGACAGCATCAGCGCCAGGACGTGGGCGTCGATGGGCATCAGCCTGGCGCCGCCCGTGGTGGCCAGCCTGCCCGGCTGGATCGCGCCGCTCAGCGCGAATGGCGTGGCGACGGCGGCCGGCGCCGCCGAAGCGCAGACCCGCTTCGACCTGCAGGCGCTGAGCGCGCCGGGCGCCGCCGAATACACGATCGAGATCGATGGCCAGGCGCTGCGCTGGCGCGGCCAGCCGCAGCCGTGGATACACATGGTCTGGCCCAATCCGCAGGGCGTGCCCGGTTCGCGCATCAGCGCCATCACGCCGGAAGGGCGCAACGTCGTGCTGCTCAATGAACCGGGCCATTTCGGCCTGAAGAAAATGATCGATTCGGCCAAGCGCACGCGCAAGGAAGGCGGCGTATTCGAACTGAGCTGGGAAAACAGCGGCGTCACCGTGACGGCCAACCTGAAGATCGTCAACACGCCGGCGCCGGCGGCGGCCCCCGCCGGCGGCCAGGGCTTCCGTGGACTGAAGCTGCCGGAAACGGTGGTCAACAGTGTCCCCGAAGCGGGCGCCGCACTGGCAGGGAACACGCCATGAGCCGCCCGACGTCCACCGCGATCGGCTATTTCGGCAAGATCCCCAGCCGCGGCGACTTCGTCAAGAGCGGCGACAATCCCGCGCTGCTCAAGATGCTCGACGACTGGCTCGCCAACGCCATGGACCTGATGAGCGCCGACGCCCGCTGGAAGCTCACGTACGACGCGCTGGCGCCGCTGCATTTCGCCTTCATCGGCCCGCGCCGCGGACGCGCCATCGCCGGCCACATCGCTGCCAGCAGCGACGCCTCGTCGCGCCGCTTCCCGTTCCTGATGATGAGCGCAATGGAAGTGGGCAACCCGTCCGGCTTCGTGCCCACCAGTCCGCTGGTGCTGTCGCGCCTGTGGAACCGGCTCGATGCGCTCAGCGGCGGCATGCGCGGCGCCGAAGCCGCTGCCGCGCTGCAGGCCGCCAGCAGCGCCAGCGTCGAGCTGGACTTGCGCAGCAGCGCGTATGACGCCGCCTTCGACGACTTCCTCGACCTGCAGACGGTCGGCGCGCTCGATGCGCTGCTGGCGCCCACGGGCTTTGGCGGCTCCGTGCGCCAAGTGCTGCTGGCACTGGGCATGCTGCTGCAGCCCGTCATGGCCAGCAGTTCCAGCCGGCTGGAAAAAAGCCTGGAACTGCCGCTGCCGGACGACCCCCTGTACCGCAACCTGGTGGCGGCGTTCTGGATGCACCTGATCGTGCCCTTCCTGGCGCGCGCCGACTTCGAGCTGGCCCTGTTCATCACCCGCATCCGCGGACGCCACGCGCTGGTGCTGGGTTTTTGCGGCGCTTCGGCGCAGACGCTGCACGCCATCATGGAACCTCAGGCTGCGCTGGAACACCACATCGCCTTCGACGACCTGGCCTGGGTCGAGGAACACGTGGGCGGCGACTACGCGATCAAGAAGGTGTCAACCTACCTCGCGCAGGCGAACCTGTCACTCAAATCGGCGCACGACTCGTTCCGTGCCGCCTTCATCGGGACCTGACCATGCGCCACCTACGGATTACCTCCCTCGCCTGCCTGGCCCTTGCCGCGCCCGGCGCCCGCGCCCAGGCGCCCGCCTCCCCGTCCACTCAGGCCACGCCGGTGACGCCGGTTATGCCGGCCGCCATGCCCGCCATACCGGCCGCCGCCACGCCGCAGCCTGGCCAGGTGCTGGCCAGCGGCACGGTGCCCGACGAGGCGTCGAAGGCCGCCGTGCTGGCCCGCCTGCGCGACCTGTATGGCGCCGACAAGGTGGTCGACCAGATCGCCGTCGGCCAGGTCGCGCTGCCGGCCAACTGGAACGCCTACGTGCAAAAGCTGCTGACGCCGGACCTGAAGCAGATCCGCCGCGGCCAGCTGACGATAGACGGCAGCGTGGTCAGCGTGCGCGGCGAAGTGGCCAACGAGGCGCAGCGGCAAAAGATCGCCAGCGATTTCGCCACCAGCCTCAATCCCACCTACACGGTCAACAATGGCTTGCGCGTCTCCGCCGCGGACCAGAATATCCTCGACAAAACGCTGGCCAACCGCACCATCGAATTCGAAAGCGGCAAGACCACGCTGACGCCGTCCGGCCGCGCCATCCTCGACGAAATGGGCGCGGCGCTGCAAAAGCTGGCGGGACGCAAGGTCGACATCATCGGCCACACGGACAACCAGGGGCTGCGCGCCAGCAATCAGCACCTGAGCCAGGCGCGCGCCGAGGCGGTCAAGGCCTATCTGTCGTCCAAGGGCATCGATGGCGACTTGCTGAGCGCCTCGGGCCAGGGGCCGGACCGGCCCATCGCCAGCAACGACAGCACCGATGGCCGCGCACGCAACCGCCGCATCGAATTCCGCATGGTCCAGTAAGACCTGCCTGCCACCCGGCAAGCCATCCGCCACCTTTTTCGGGAATACCATGATTTCAGCCGACCAGCTCCTCCTTCCCATCAGCGCCGGCCAGCCGTGCGGCATCGACCTTTCCTTTTCCACCGAGCTCGATGCGATCAGCCAGGCGCGCAAGTTCGACGATCCCTCGCTCGACCAGGGCGAATGGGTCACCGACCTGAAGGAGGCCGACTGGTCTTTCGTACAGCGCCGCTGCGCCGCGCTGCTGGCCGAAAAAAGCAAGGACTTGCGGCTGGCCGCCTGGCTGGCCGAGGCCAGCGCCAAGCAAGACCATTTGCAGGGACTGGGCCAGGGCTACCGCCTGCTGGCAGGCTTGTGCCGGCAATACTGGGACCTGGGGCTGTATCCGCCAGCCGATGGGGGCGACCACGAGCAGCGTATCGGCAACCTGAGCTGGATTTTGGCCCGCACGCCCGCCCTGGTGCGCGCCATGCCCTTGACGGACAAGCAGTCCGGCGGCTGGTCCAGCATCGATTTCGACACGGCGCGCAAGCGGGCCGCCAGCAACCAGGATGGCGTCAACGGCGTGAAGCTGGCGGACATGGAAGCGGCGCGGCGCAACAACTCGGCGCAGTTCCGCGCCACCTTCGCCGCCGACGCCCAGTTCTGCCTGGACGCGCTGGCGGAACTGGAGCACGCCGCCGATGCGCGGCTGGGCAAGGACAGTCCCGGCTTTTCGCAGGCGCGCGAAGCGCTGCAATCGATACAGCGCGCAGTGCCCCAGGTCGCCGTCCCCGCTCACGCTACGCTACCCGCCGCCGTGCTCCCGGGCAGCGGCCACGCGCCTGGCGCCGCCACGCCGCCGCTGCCGCCCGCGGTGCCGGGCGAGATCCACAGCCGCGCCCAGGCCCTGGCGCAGCTGCGCCAGGTGGCGCTGTACTTCCGCCAGACGGAACCCCACAGCCCCGTTTCGTATTTCGCCGACAAGGCGGCCGACGCGGGCGAGCAGACGCTGCACGAATGGCTGCGCAGCGTGGTCAAGGACAGCGTCTCGCTGGCGCATATCGAGGAACTGCTGGGCGTGCAGCCGCCCGCCAGCCATTGAACGGCAGGCCGGGCCACCGCGCGGCGGCCCGGCGCGCATGGCGGACCGCTATTTGATCGTATACTTGAACTGCCCCTGCTTGCTGGCGCTGACCTTGATCTTGCTGATCGCCAGTCCCTCCGCCATTTTCGCCAGCACGGATTCGGCAATTTCCGGCAGCAGGCTGCCGTTGAGGATATGGTCGACATTGCGCGCCCCCGAATCGACTTCGGTACAGCGCGCCAGCACGGCCTCCACCAGTGCCTCGTCATAGGTGAATTCGGCCTGGTGGTTGGCGCCCACGCGCGCGGCGATCTTGCGCAGCTTGAGGTCGATGATCCTGGCCAGCACGTCGTCGCTGATCGGATAATAGGGAATCACCTTCAGGCGCCCCAGAAAGGCCGGCTTGAAGGCCTTCAGCAACTGCGGGCGGATGGCCAGTTCCAGCTGCTCCGGCGTGGGCACGTCTTCCGGCGCCAGGTTCAGGCAGGCCTGCATCATGGTGGCCGACGCCACGTTCGAGGTGAGGATGATGATGGTGTTCTTGAAATCGATCTCGCGCCCCTCGGCATCGTCCATCACGCCCTTGTCGAACACCTGGAAGAACAGCTCCATGACATCGGGATGCGCCTTTTCCACCTCATCGAGCAGCAGCACGCTGTATGGATTGCGGCGCACCGCCTCGGTGAGCACCCCGCCCTCGCCATAGCCGACATAGCCGGGCGGCGAGCCTTTCAGGCCGGAGACGCTGTGCGCTTCCTGGTATTCGCTCATGTTGATGGTGATGAGCTTGCGTTCGCCGCCATACAGCGCGTCGGCCAGCGCCAGCGCCGTTTCCGTCTTGCCGATGCCGGACGGGCCGACGAACAGGAACACGCCCTTGGGCTTGTCGGGGTCGTCGAGGTTGGCGCGCGAGGTGCGCACGCGCTGCGCCACCGCCTCGATCGCATGGGACTGGCCCAGCACGCGCTCTTCCAGCAAGTCCTTCAGCTTCAGCACGGTGCGGATTTCATCCTTGACCATCTTCCCGAGCGGGATGCCGGTCCAGCCGGCGACGATTTCCGCCACCACGTGGCCATCGACCTGTACCGGCACCATCGGCGTTTCGCCCTGCAATGCGCGCAATTCCTGCAACAGCGCCTGCAGGTCGCCGGCCTGGCTGGCGTCCGACGGCAGCGCGGGGCTGGCCGCACCCGCGTCTTCCAGCTCCTGGCGGGCCGCCCGGACCTTTTCGCCCAGCGCCTTTTCCGTTTCCCAGCGCGCGGCCAGCGTCCCGTGTTCGCCGGCGGCGGCAGTGCGCGCCGCGCGCAGCGCCTTCAGGCGCGCCGCATGGCTGGCGCCGCCGCTTTCCTCGCGCGCCAGGGCGGACGCTTCCGCATCGATGCGTTCCAGCTGGCGCGCCAGCTTGTCGAGCAGCGCCGGCGTGGCGCTCTGCCCCAGCGCCACCCTGGCGCAAGCCGTATCGAGCACGCTGATCGCCTTGTCCGGCAGCTGGCGCCCCATGATGTAGCGGTGCGACAGGCGCACGGCCTCGCTGATCGCTTCATCGAAGATGCGCACGTTGAAATGCTTTTCCATCAGCGGCACCATGCCGCGCAACATGGCGCACGCCAGTTCCTCGCTGGGTTCCTCGATCTTGACCACCTGGAAACGGCGCGCCAGCGCCGCATCCTTTTCAAAATATTTCTTGTATTCGCCCCAGGTGGTGGCGGCGATGGTGCGCAGCTCGCCCCGCGCCAGCGCCGGTTTCAGCAGGTTGGCGGCGTCGTTCTGCCCGGCGCTGCCGCCCGCGCCTATCATCGTGTGCGCTTCGTCGATGAACAGGATGATCGCATGCGGGCTTTTGCTCACTTCGCCGATGACGTTCTTCAGCCGGTTCTCGAACTCGCCCTTGACGCTGGCGCCCGCCTGCAGCAGTCCCATGTCCAGCGTGTGGATTTCCACGCCCCGCAGGATGTCCGGCACGTCGCCCTGCACGATGCGCAGCGCCAGCCCTTCGACCACCGCCGTCTTGCCCACGCCCGCCTCGCCCGTCAGGATGGGATTGTTCTGGCGCCGCCGCATCAGGATATCGATCGCCTGGCGGATTTCCAGGTCGCGCCCGATCACCGGGTCGACCTTGCCGTCGCGCGCGCGCGCCGTCAGGTTGACCGTGAACTGGTCCAGCGCCGGCGTCTTCGATGCCACCGCCCGGCCTTCCAGTTCTCCCACGGGATCGCCGCCCTCGCCGTCCTGCGCCGCGTCGCCCGCGGCCGGCCCGGCGCGTTCCTGCGAGCCATCGGTCAGCGTCTCCAGCTTGTGCTTGATCTCGTCAAGCTTGAACTGGTGGAACAGGGCCGAGCCCCGGTACGCGAGCTGCGCCAGTTCCGGCTCCGTCAGCAGCGCCTGCAGCAGGTGCGCGCTGCGGATGCTCACCTGGTGGCCGGCCCGCAAGTCGAGCGAGGCGATCAGCCAGGCGTGTTCAAACAGTTTCGGCAGCCGCGGCGAAAACACGGGCGTGCGCGCATTGCCCGTCTGCAGCCGGGCCACCTCGGCCCGCAAATCCCCTTCCAGCGCGCCGATGTCGATGCCGTTGCGGCGCGCGATCAGCACGAAGTCGCTCTGCGGCTGCTCCAGCAAGGCCAGGAACACGTGCTCGAGATCGACCTCGTACTGTCCCAGGCCCACGCAGATGCTGGCGGCGCGCGTGGCGGCAGTGCGGCAGGTGTCATTCAGCTTGCTGATCAGCGTCTTCAGGTTGATGCTCATGGGGCGGCGGTCCTTGTATGGGGTTGAAAGGGAGGCGAAACCGGTACGCTGGCTCAGGCAAGCGTGTGTAATTCGTAGCGGACGTCGGCGCGGTCCTGCGCTTCGCCGCCCGTGATCAGAAAACTGTCCCAGCCCAGCCGGCCGCCGCCACGCGGCTCGTCCAGGCGCACGCCCTGCACGTCGCTGGCGCGCAGCACCAGCTGCACTTCGTACTCGAGACACAGGCTGGTGAACATGGCGAGCATTTTCTCCAGCGCCCGCGCGGCCGGGCCGCCGGGCAGGAAGGCGTCGAAATGGACGCGCGCCAGCGGGCCGATGGTCAGGCGCATGCGCAGGTCGCGTTGCCACACGCGCCCGCCCACCAGCGCGGTGGCGCCCAGCACGGCGTTGTTCGCGCCCAGGGTGCTTTGCTGCTCGCGCGGCACGTCGTACCAGCAGCCGATGAACTGGCTGACCGTCACGCTTTGGCCGAAATACTCGGACAGCACCTGGCCGATCATCACGGCGGACGGGGGCCGGTGGCGCATGGCGGCGGCAAAGAAGCCCACCGATTCGTCCAGCACGCCGTCGCCGGCCAGGCGGTCGCGCAGCGAAGCGTGGCCCAGTCCCGCCAGCGACAGCAGCAGCGGCAGGAACTGGTCCTTGCCATCGAGCTGGTACTTGAGCTCCAGCCGGTATTTGCGCCAGGCTTCGTAAAACAGGGCCAGGGCGCGGTTGGAAAACGTGTCGAGGAAGGCGCGCGGCCCCTCGTCCTTGGCGTCGAACTGGTGCCCGGCAATGCGTTCCGTGTAGTGCGCCGGCAGCGCGCCGGCGACGCCGAGAAACCCCATGAAGGCGGGCGTGATGCGCACATACTTGAGCTGCGCGCTGCGCAGCGCCGCACCCAGCGTGCCCGCGTCGGTGGCCAGCCCGCGCGGTTCCGGCCGCAGCGATTCGATCTGGCTGGGGGCAAAATCGAGCGAGACGGAATTCTGGAAGCGCAGGAAATTGGCAACGGCGCCTTCATGCGCCATGCCATTGCGCCGCAGCCAGAGCTCCAGCAGCCGCACGGCCTGGAAGTACTGGAAGCGGTACGGCTGCGCAAACAGGCGCTCGATTACACTAGGCTCGAATCGCCGCTTCGTGGTTTGCATCGCAACAGCTCCTCTCCCGATTTCTTGGCCACCAGCACCAGTTGCGTGAAGCTGTTCGCATGCACGTACAGTCCCAGGAAACAGTCGACGACGTGGGCAAACGCATGGATGCCGCTGCCGACGAACGCTTCCTCGTCTATCGTCAGCCGCACTTCGATGCCGCGCACCAGGCAGGCGAACGGGTTGCCGGGAAGCCAGGCATTGACGGCCTTGTGGGCAATCGCCGTGAGGCCGCGGATCTGCCGCTGCGACGTCGGCGAACGGGGCAAGTCATACAGGGCCAGCATTTCCTGGAAGGCGTCCAGGCCGCTGCCAGCCAGCGACAGGTGATTGAGCGACAGGTGCGAGATCAGGCGCCAGTGGGCGCCCCGCCCCCGCTCGAAACGGTACGATTCGGTGGGTTTGCGCAGCAGGCTGATGCTGCGTACGCTGGAGCCGCCCTCGAGGAACAGGTCGCCGCCGCGCAAACCATAGGTCAGCTGCGCCGGCAAGTCGCGGTTGGTGCAGCTCAGCTCCAGGCTCAGCGTATCCGTTTCCACGGCGGCCGGATCGAAGTCGATATCGACGATCGATATCTCCGTTTCATAGCCGGGACTCTTGTGGGCGATGACCTCGTCGCGCCGCATCACCCAGTAATGCCCTTCCCTGGCGGGCGTCTGGCCGTGGCGCAGCGAATAGAACGGACGGAATTCGATCACCGACTCGCCTTGCGGCGTCTGCCGTACCAGCTTGACGGAATCGATGGCATGCACTTCGAACGCATAGGCGCGGCGTGCATCGGCCAGCACCGGATAGCTGGCCGCCGTATGCGTGATGCGTATCGGCTCGCCCCGCTGGCGGAACAGATTGACCACCGGCGTGCAGCCCAGCAGCAGGTTATGCGTCGACATGCTCCCCAGCAGGCGCGCCGTATTCGAATCCGTGCGCAGACCGCTCAGCGCCAGGTGCAGGGTGATGCGGCGGCATCCGGCCGGCAGCGCCGCGCACAGCGCGCCCAGGTCGATGTCGAAGAAATTGAATTTTTCGGGAAAGCAGAAATACTCGGTCAGCAGCCGGTACGCCGGATGCGAGCGGGCCGCAAACGGAATCAGCGCATCGTCTTCGGCAAAGCCGGCGCTGCTGACGGGAGTGGCGTCCAGCGCGATCCAGCGGCCGTTCTCGTCCGCTTCCGCGTAGGCCCGCACGGTGCGCATGAACAGCGCATCGCGCAGCGCCGCGCAAAACGAGGGCTGGCCGTCGATGAACACGCGCAGCGACTGCAGGCCCAACTGGGCCAGCGAGAGCTGCTCCGCGCTCGACTCGAGGCGCATGCTCACGCCCGAGGTGGCGTTCGATGGCAGCTGCGCCTGCTCCGGCGCGGCGATGATGGGGGAAAACGCCGCGTGCGTCAGCGCCAGCGGCGCCACGGTGACGGCATACGCCGTGCGGAAGGTGCAGGCCACGCCTTTCACGGGACGCGTCGTCAGTTCCGTGCCGCGGGCGATCTCGGTGGCGGCCGTCAGCTGCGCCGCGGCGGCCGCGTAATCCATGCGCGCGATCGAACAGCTGGGAAAAGGCCGCAGATAATGCGGATACAGCACCTCGAACAGCGCTTCCGTGAATTCGGGATAGTCATCGTCGAGGCGCTTGGAAATGCGCGAATTGAGCAGCGCGAAGGACTGTATCATGCGTTCGATATGCGGGTCTTCGCATACTTCGCCGCCCATCAGCAGGCGGCCGGCGATCTTCGGGTAGCGTTCGGAGAATTCGCGCGAATAGCGGCGCAGGAATCCCAGCTCCCGCTCGTAATACGGTAACAGTTCTTCCAAGGTCAGGCTCCCGTCTGCGCCGCGCGGCGCCCCTTGCTGATGGTGTAATGCAGGCTGGAAGGCTGCAGGATGGCGTCGAAATTGACGGGTTCATGTGCGGCATGCACCACCAGCAGCGCGCTGATGGCGAAATTGAGGCGGTTGATCGAGCCTTCCTGGATTTCCAGCGAGGCGCGCACATTGCGCAGGCGCGGCTCGTGGCGGGCGATGGCCTTCTCCAGGCACTGGCAGATATGCGCGCGGTCATCGGTGCTGGACAGGCTCAAGCCAGCAAAATCGTTCAAGCCATAGGTGATGATGGACTTGCCGCATTCGGGAAATTTTTTCAGCAGCGCCTCGGGCAGCACCGTGCGCGTGTTCAGCAGCGCCTCCAAGTCGCGCGCCACGGTATCCTTCAGATCCTCGAGCGAGAGGCGCGAGATGGTGCCGCTCGATGCGCCATGGACGGGCGTATCCATCAGGCGGTCGAACAGGCCCGGCGTAAAACCTTTCATAGGCATCCCGCATCAAAGGTAGGAAAGGCCCGTAACCCGCGGCCTGGACAGCCAGCGGCGGGCACGGCAGATATGCGCGCTGGCGCGCGCAGCACGATCAGGCTGTCTTGTTGGCCGACAAGTCCCAGCCGCCGGACGTATTGCCGCCCGAACCGCCGCCGACTTTTTGCTGCGTGTATTTCCACTTGACCTTGGAATACTTGAGCGACAAGTCTTCGCCGAGAATGTCGCCTGCGGCCACCGACGGCGCCACGCTGCTGATCATCACATTCTCCAGTTCGATTTCAAAGTACTTGATGCGCTCGCCCTGGCCATCGGCGCGCAGAAACTCGAGCTTAGCCTTGGGAATGGTTTTGCCTGACGAGCAGGTTTGCAGCAGCAGGGGGCTGGCCAGGTCGGCCATCTTGGCGATGACGATATCCTTGTGCTCCGTGCGTTCGGCCGTATGGCCGCCGCCCGTCGATGCCGTCGCCGACTTGGGTTGCAACACTTGCCACTGGACCGACTTGCATTCGATCCAATCCTTGTGGCTGTTATCCGTGGATTCGCCTTTGATGCCATCAATTTGCAAGTAAACGTCGATTGCCATGTTATTCCTTTCAATTGTATAAAGAAAAATGCATTACGATTTGGTCGACTGCGGAAGCTCCGCGACCAAACGGAGTGAAACGGATAATTCGTCAAGCTGGAAATGGGGACGCAGGAAGGACACGGCGCGGTACACGCCGGGCCGGCCCGGCACTTCGGCCACCTGCACGGAAGCCTCGCGCAGCGGGAACTGGGCCTTCTGTTCCTGGCTGGCGTTATCGTCGAGCAGCACATACTGCGTCAGCCAGCGGTTCAGGAAATCCTCGACGTTGGCGGCGGCGGCAAAGCTGCCGATTTTGTCGCGCATCATGGCCTTCATGTAGTGGGCGATGCGCGAGACGGCAAAGATGTATTGCAGCTGGGCCGACAGCACCGCGTTCGCATTGGCCGAATCGGTATTGTATTTTTTCGCCTTCTGCGCCGATTGGGCGCCGAAGAACGCGGCGTAATCCGTGTTCTTGCAATGCACGAGCGAAATGAAGCCCAGGTCCGACAGCTCCTTTTCGCGGCGGTCCGTGATGGCGATCTCGGCCGGGCATTTCAAGGCCACTTCGCCTTCGTCCGTCTTGAAGGTATGCGTGGGCAAGTCTTCCACCAGCCCGCCGCCCTCCACGCCGCGGATGGCCGCGCACCAGCCGTAATCCTCGAAGGCGGCCGTCAGCTTGGTGCCGAACGCATAGGCGGCGTTGCACCACAGGTATTTCTGGTGGTCCGTGCCGTCCACGTCCTCGACGAAATTGAAGCCTTCGACGGTGGCGCCGTCGGCCGGATTGAATGGCAGGCGGCCCAGGAAACGGGGCAAGGTCAGGCCCACATAGCGGGCATCTTCCGATTCGCGCAGCGATTTCCACTTCGCGTATTCGACCGTATCGAAGACCTTGGCCAGGTCGCGCGGCTTGCCCAGGTCGCTGTAGCTTTCCAGGCCAAACAGTTCCGGCGAGGCGGCCGAGATGAACGGCGCGTGGGCGGCCGCGGCCACATGCGACATCTGCTCGATGAAATACATGTCTTCCGGCTGCCGGCTGAATTCGAAGTCGCCCAGCAGGGTGCCGAAGGGGGCGCCGCCAAACGTGCCGAATTCCTCTTCGTAGACCTTCTTGAACATGGTCGACTGGTCGAATTCCAGCGCGCTCTGGAAATCCTTGACCAGTTCGCGCTTGGTCGCGTTCATCATCTTGATCTTCAGGTTCGTGCCCGTCGACGTGTTCTTGACCAGGTAATGCAGGCCCGTCCAGCTGCTTTCCAGCTTCTGGAATTCGGGCGCATGCATGATGGCGCTCAGCTGCTGGGAAATCAGCCGGTCCAGCTCGGCCACGCGGGCGTCGATGGTTGCGGCCAGGTTGTTCGACACCACGACCGTGCCTTCCATGACCTGGCTGACCAGTTCGGAGATCAGGTCGCGCGCGCGCGCATGCTCGACGCTGGACTTGGCCACCTTGCTCTGCTCCACGATCTGGTCGAGCAAGTCGATCTCGGTGGCGCCGGAGGTGCTCAATGAGGGAGTCATCTGTGCGGACATATCAGTCTTTCCTGACGTTGGAGTGTTGTTCCAGCTGGGCCAGTTTCTCGGTGCTGTTGAGCACATCGTTGAGGATGTCTTCCAGCTTGTCGTTGCCGGCCAGCTTGTTGCGCAGGTCGGCCAGCTTGGTGCGCGCTTCGAGCAGCTTGCGCAGCGGCTCCACCTGTTCCACCACCGCCTCGGGACGGAAGTCGCCCATGGAATGGAACTTGAGTTCGATGCCGAACTGGCCACCGGCGTCGCTCAATTCGTTGGGAACGCGGAAGGTCGCGCGCGGCTCGATACCCTTGAGCACGGCATCGAAATTATCGCGGTCGATGTCGACGAACTTGCGGTCCTTCAGGCGTTTCTGTTCCAGCTCGGAATTGCCGCCGAAGTCGCCCACCACGCCCACCACAAAGGGCAGCTCCTTGTTTTCAATCGCGTCGCCGATCTCGACGTCGTACGTCATCTGCACGCGCGGCGGGCGGACCTTTTGCAGGCGCTTCTGGACACTATCTTTTTTAGACATCACATCCCCTTCGAAAAGAATCGGCAACATCGGCGATGCGCCTGTTGAACTGCGGCGTTTGGCGTATCACTGGCTCACTTGAGCGCATTGAATGGATTGGCGCTGCCCTCGTCGGCAGTGCGCTTGCTTGGCTGCTTGCGGGGCGGACGCGCCGGCGCCTTTTCCGGCGGCGGCACGAGGACGCTTTCGCCCAGGCTTTCGCGCAGCAGCTTGGCCAGGTCCTGCGATTCCGCGCGCAGGGGGCCGGACAGGTTGTTCTGGCGGCTCAAATCGGCCAGCGCCCGCGTCGACAGGCGCAGCCCGCTGATGGCGATCACGCTGTTGGCCAGCTTGTCGGCCGGATCGCGCACCAGCACTTCCTGCGCATTGAGGATGGCTTCGCCATACTGGCCCGCCTCGTAGCGCGTCTGCGCCATGCGTACCCACGGCTGCTTGTCGGCCGGGAAAGCGGTGGCGGCCTGCTGCCACAGTCCCAGTGCCGCCTCGTTGCTGCCGCTGCTGGCCGCCTGCGCCGCCTTGGACATCATTTCTTCCATCGTGGGCGGCGCCGCCACCACTGGCGGCTTGGCCGGAGGCGTCGTGCCGCAGGCACTCAACGTCAGGGCACATGCAATTGCTGCGAGCAGCGAAACCGATCGTGTCATATGGTGCTTTCCCTCAAAAAAGAAGATGCGTTGACGGTCAAAATAAAGTTGCAATTTATAGTTGTTAATTGCTTATTTTTCTGAGCCTAACATGATTTGAATATTTATCGCGTTCAATAGAAAATACGCGGAAACTCACTATTCATGCGGCTTTCCGGGCAGCGCTCACTCTGTAAACGTACCGTACGCGCCCTTCCTCAAGATAGTGTTATGGTGCCGTCAGTTGCGAAAAAAGCACCACGCTGTGCGCGGCAAACGGCGGACGATTTCAAGAAAAAATACGATAGCGGCATGCCGGCGCGGACGGGTCCAGCGATCCCCGCGCCTCACTTGGTCAGGTAAAAAGGGCAATCCATGAGCGTTGCAAACAAATTGTTATGGGGCGAAGGCTTGTTTTTGCGGCCCCAGCATTTCCAGCAGCAGGACCAGTACCACGAACACCGGCTGCATGAAAGCGTCAAGGCGCTGCACCCGTATGCATGGGGTGTGAGCCAGCTGCAGATAGACCGCGATGCGCTCGGCAACAACACCTTGCGGCTGCTGGAGCTGTCGCTGATCTTCCAGGATGGCGAAATCTACAATGCGGCCGGCACCGACGAGCTGCCCGAGGCGATCGACCTGGGCAACCTGCCGCCATCGCAGCAATCGGTGACCTATTACGCCGCCCTGCCCGCGTTCAAGCAATTCGGCGGCAACTTTGCCTCGGCCGGCCAGCCCAACAGCGCCGCGCGCTACGGCCAGGCCAATCTGAGCACGCCGGACCTGTACACCCAGGCCGCGCAGGCCGAACTGACCTACCTGAAAAAATCGCTGCGCCTGGTGGCCGAATCGGACCCGCGCGACTCCTACGTGAGCTTTCCCCTGCTGCGCCTGCGGCGCCTGTCGACGGGCGGCTTCGAGCAAGACCCCACCTTCGTGCCGCCCAGCCTGTCGATCCGCAGCGCGCCCCTGCTGTTCCTGCAGCTGCGCCGCCTGATCGACGCGCTGCAGGCCAAGGTCAATGCCCTGTATGGCCACCATCGCGAGCCCAGCAAGAGCGTGATCGAATTCCGCTCCGGCGACATGTCCTCGTTCTGGCTGCTGCATACGGCCAGCTCGGCGTTTGCCTCGCTCAGTCATTATTTTCACCATCCGGCCCTGCATCCCGAGCGCCTGTACGAGCAGCTGCTGGGCCTGGCAGGCGCGCTGATGACCTTTTCAAAAACCCATGCGCTGGCCGACCTGCCCGCGTACCGGCACGCCGATCCGGGTCCGCCGTTTGCGCAGCTGCACGCGATCATCCGCGAATTGCTCGACACGGTGATCTCGTCGAAATATTTTGCGATCGCGCTCAGCGAGACCAAGCCGTCCTACCATCACGGCAAGCTCGATTCGGAAAAAATCGACGCCAAGACGGCGTTTTACCTTGGCGTCTCGGCCGACATACCGGGCATGGAACTGGTCGACGTGGTGCCGCTGCGCTTCAAGGTGGGCGCGCCCGACGACGTGGAAAAATTCGTGCTGTCCGCATTGCCCGGCGTGCGCCTGCAGCATACGCCGCAGGTGCCGGCCGCCGTGCCCGTGCGTCCGGACACGTATTACTTCACCATCGAAGCCAAGGGCCAGATGTACGAGCGCATGCTGCAGGCGCAATCGGTCCTGATCTATGTCCCTTCCGGCATGCGCGACCTGAAGCTCGAACTGGTCGCCGTCACTTCCTGACATTGAAATGAAACGATGAACCTCTCCGCCCCCCCTTCCCTGATGTCCGGCAGCCAGGCTACCTACTCGGCCAGCGTGCTGGCCGGCCCCGGTACCGAACACACCCTGATGGACCTGATGTACGACGGCTTTTACGCGCTGTTCATGCTGAAGAACGGCAGCGGCCCGCAGGACAATGCCGATTTCATCGCCAAGATGACGCACTTCCTGGAAGAATTCGGCCGCGGCGCAAAGAAACAGGGCGCCTCGGCCGACGACATCGACGCGGCCAAGTATGCGTTCTGCGCGGCCGTCGACGAAATCATCCTGCGCTCGCCCTACAGCATCCGCGACGAATGGGCGCGGCGTCCTTTGCAGCTGGTCCTGTTCGGCGACCAGTTGGCCGGCGAAAACTTCTTCATCCGCCTCGAAGCGCTGCGCGCGCGCGGCAGCGCCCACCTGCAGGCGCTTGAAGTGTTCCACATGTGTTTGCTGCTGGGTTTCCAGGGCCGCTACATCCTCGAAGGCCCGGAAAAGCTCAATTACCTGACGGCCCGCCTGGGCGATGAAATCGCCCAGATGAAAGGCAAGAAGACGGGCTTCGCGCCGCATGCGGAGCGGCCCGACCAGATCATCCACAAGCTGCGCAACAATGTGCCCCTGTGGGTGCTGTGCTCCGTGTTCGCGCTGATCTGCGCGCTCGGCTACCTGGGCTTGCGCACCACGCTGGCGAAAAATACGGAAGAGCAGATGCACGCCTACCAGGATATCGTCAAACTGGCGCCCCGCGTGGCCAACCTGAGCATCACCTTGCCGTGATGAGCGACGCGCAAGCAGGCAGCGAGCCGCAGGGACAGTTCGGCACGGGATTGAGCCAGCATGCCCGGCTGATCGGGCTGGCGACGGCCCAGCCTTCGGACCAGGCGCAATCGCTGATGGCGGAACAGTTCGACGGCCGCGAAGCCGTCAACGAACTGTTCCGCTTCGATGTCGACGCCCTCAGCACGGCCGCGTCGCTCGACCTGGCGTCGTTCATCGGCGAGGAAATGACGCTCACCCTGCTGCAGCCCGACGGCAGCCAGCGCGCCTGGCACGGCCTGTGCACGGACTGCGCCTGGCTCGGCGCCGATGGCGGCGTGGCGCGCTACCGGCTGCGCCTGGAACCGGCGCTGGCCCTGCTGCGCCTGCGCCGCGACAGCTATATTTTCCAGGACAAGAATGCGCGCGACATCGTCGGCGAACTGCTGGCCGACTATCCGCAAGTGCGCCACCGCATCGACATCAGCCAGCCGCTGGCCACGCGCGCCGTCTGGACGCAGTACCGCGAAAGCGACTTCGATTTCCTGGCGCGGGTGCTGGCCTTCGAAGGCTTGAACTGGCGCTTCGAGCATGAGCAGCCGGGCGGCGCGCAGGATGGCGGCGAAGGCCAGGGACAATCCAGGCACACGCTGGTGATTTTCGACAGCAAGGCCAGCGCGCCAGACACGCCAGGCGGGGCCGAGCTGCGCTTTCACGGCGTGCGTGCCAGCGACAGCGATGACGCCATCGACAGCTTCGGCGCGCGCCGCCAAGTGCAGTCGAACGCCGTCGGCATCAGCAGCTGGGACCCGCAGCAAGTGACGGCGCCAGCCGCCGAGCACGCCTCCAGCCTCGATGCGGGCACGCTGCCGCAGCTGGCTGTGTATGACGGCGCGGGCGAGCGGCGCCACGCCGACCGGGCCGCGGCTGATCCCCACGGCGCACGCATGCTGCAGGCGCTGGAACTGGAAAACAAGCAATTTGACGGCGCCGGCGCCGTGCGCCGGCTGGCTGCCGGCCACGCCTTCCGCCTGCTGCAGCACGAACAGTATGCCGACGGCGCCAACCAGTTCAGCGTGCTGTGGGTGGAGCACCAGGCGCGCAACACGGCGGGTCCGGCCGGGGGCGGATTGACGGGCGCGCTGTCGCGCCTGGCCAAGGTGGCCAGACTGGACGGCGTGGCCGACTGGATCACCGGCCAGATCGAGGCCGGCACCTACCGCAACACCTTCGGCTGCGTGCGCAGCAGCGTGGCCATCGTGCCGCGCGCCACGGCCGAACGGGCGCCGGCCGTGGCGCTGGGGCCGCAGACGGCGCTGGTAGTCGGCCTGGCCGACAGCGTGGCCACCACCGGGCGCGACCACCAGGTGCGCATCCAGTTTGCCTGGCAGCGCGGCGCCGCCGCCAATCCGGGCGGCCTGGCGCACAACACGGACCAGCAAGGCAACGCGCCGGGCAATGAAGCGTCCGGCACCTGGGTGCGCGTGGCCGAGGCGCTGGCCGGCCCGAACTGGGGCTCCCAGTTCACGCCCCGCATCGGCACGGAAGTGCTGGTCGACTTCATCGAGGGCGACATGGACCGCCCGCTCGTGGTGGCCCAGCTGTACACGGGCAGCGACGCGCCACCGTACGCGGCCGGCGTCGACGCCAATGTCAACCACGCGGGCGTACTGTCTGGCATTCACAGCAGCAACTTCGACGGCGCGGGCTACAACCAGTGGGTGCTCGACGATACGCCGGGCCAGCTGCGTACCCGGCTGGCCTCGAGCAGCGCCGCCACGGAACTCAATCTGGGCTACCTGGTCCAGCAAGGCGCCGCGTCCGCGCAACGGGGCGTCTACCGGGGCAGCGGCTTCGAATTGCGCACCGACGCCTGGGCCATGCTGCGCGCCGGAGAAGGCTTGCTGCTGTCGGCCACGGCGCGCGCACGGCAAGGCAGCAGCGTCGCGTCGACCCAGCTCGACACCAAGGAAGCGCTGAACCTGCTGCGCGGCGCCAGTGAACTGAGCAAGGCGACGGCCGTGGCGGCAGGCCAGCAGCGTGCGCTGGTCAGCAAGGATGCCAACCAGGCGCAGCTGGACCTGGCGGGCCAGATCGACCCGCAGCAGGATGGCAAATACCAGGACAGCGTGGGCGGCCACGAAGCCTTCAAGGCCGGCAACGGCGCCCGCGCGCCCGATGCCGCGCAGCCCGTGGAACGCTACGCCAAGCCGCTGGTGCTGATGGAAGGACCGAACAGCATCAACTGGGCCACGCCCGCCTCGACGGTGCTGTTCGCGGGCCAGCACCTGCATGCAACGGCGCAGACGGACCTGCACCTGGCGGCCGGCCATACCGTCGCTTCGGTGGCGGCCCATGCGGCTACCCTGTTCAGCCAGGATGGCGGCATCTCCGCCATCGCGGGCAACGGCCCCGTCTCGCTGCAAGCCCATACCGACCAGCTGGAGATCTTGGCCGACAAGTCCATCACGGTGATCTCGGTGAGCGACGTCATCGAGATCAAGGCCAACCAGAAGATCACCGTGCAGGCGGGCCAGTCGTCAATCACGCTCGAGGGCGGCGACATCACCTTCCAGTGCCCGGGCAACTTTACCGTCAAGGGCGGCCAGCATGTCTTCAACGGCGGTGCCAGCGCGGCCGCCGGCCTGCCGCCGCTGCCGGACAGCCGCCTGAAACTGTTCGACGAAGGCTTCGTGCTGAAAGACCGCGACACGGGCGAACTGATGCCGCGCCAGCCGTACCGCGTGAAACGCGCCGACGGTACGTACGAAACGGGCATGACGGACGACAAGGGCTTGACGCACGTGGTCGCCGCGGCCGCCGTCGAGGCGCTGGTGATCGAATTGCTGAAATCGCCGGGCCATGCGCCCGACGAGGCGCAGAGCCCCGCCCCTGCCCCCGCGCCGGAGCCGCCAGCGCCCGCGCAGGTGCCGGCCGGCCGCGCGCCCGCGCCAGGCACGACGGCCAAGGCGCCGCAGCATGTGCCGCCCGCCAGGCCGGAACCGAGGTTCAAGGACCGCGCCACGTCGAGCACCAGCCCCGTCGACAACAAGCAGCGCAAGGAAGTGCTGATCAAGCGGCCCGCCTGCTGGATCGCCGACTATGAAAAGGAGATCTCCGTCTCCAGCGTACCCCGCTACAACAACACGTTTGGCGCCAGCGGCGCGCCGCATAACTATTTCGACAACGTGCGCTACAAGATCTACGTGCCCGTGAAATCGAATACCGGCATCATTGCCGAATTGCGCGTCAAGGTGATCACGGTGCTCGAGCCGGCCGACCAGGCGCTGGAAGACCGCGAAAGGGGCACCCCGCAGGCCGCCACGCGGGCCAAGCAGCGCGCCGCCGTCATCAAGTACGTGAAGGGCATCGCCACCACGGGACTGGAAAGCCACTGGAACAATAAATTCCAGATGAAAATCAGCGATCCGGAATGCGGCACGCGCACCCTGCCCATCATCTACCGCGTCGTGTATGTGGAGAGCAACGAGCACTACGTCATGCAGATCCACAAACGCTACGACCGCGAAAGCGTGACGGGGACCATCATCGACGTGTCCGCCTCGACCGATGGCCAGACGCACGCCCATGAATTCGGTCACTGCTATGGCTTGCCGGATGAATACTCGTATGTGGAAGGAGACGACGAGACCGTCAAATACAAGAAGCCGGACGGTACCTGGGATGCGCCCGTGCCTTCGCTGTCGGACGATGAGGAACCGGAACCGGCCGCGGCCAACATCATGAATTCTGCCGGCTCCATCGTCATCCGCGACCGGCATGCCTGGCAGATCGCCATCGAAGTACAGGACTTGCTGCGGACGAAAATAGGACGGCAGATCAAATGCGATATCATCCTGAACGGCTCCTAATCGCACTGCTCGCAGTGTCCCTACAACTCCCAGGAAACGCCATGCCGAACGAAATCCTCTCCATCAGCGCCCACTGCATCGACAATCCCGCCTGCATTTTCACGGGCAGCGACATGCGCATCGAGGTGCTCATCAAGAATATCGGCAACGGGGAAGTCGGCTATCCGCTCACCTACATGCAGGCGCGGGGCCCCAATATGCGCCTGATCGACAACGTAAGCGAGCAAAGCCAGGTATTGAAGACGGGCCTGGCCAATCACGCACTCAAGCGCGCCTTCACCACGATCGCGCCGGGCCAGTCGATTGCGCTGCAAAGCATCATCAAGCATACCGAGCTGCGCATGTTCCGCAAGGACTTCGTCGACGTGACGGCCGAAATCGGCGTCTCGGCCGCCATCGAGCTGGCGGGCAGCGAGGAAACGCTGCCCTTCAAGGGCGGCGCCAGCCTGAAAATCATCGGCAAGGATACGCTGGAGCGCGAGGCGCAGCGGCGACAGGAGCGCTGACGCGGAACTAGACGGCCGGCGCCTCTGCGCCGGCATGCAGCTGGCGCCAGAACGGCGCGGCGGGCCAGCGCTGCTCCCATCCATAGTATTGCTGGCGCAGCGCCAGGTATTGCGCATACCGGTGCGCCACCGTTTGCGCCACGGCGCCCAGGCTGGCGTGGCCGGCGATGGCGCCAGCGGCCGCCATGCCATTGGCGAGCGCCTTGACGATGCCTTGCGACGTGACGGGATCGAAGGCCGAGGCGGCGTCGCCGATGGCCAGCCAGCCGTCGCCATGCAGCCGGTCCAGGCAATAGGACGGCGCGGGAAAGCTCTGCACGCCGCCCGCCAGCGGCGCCGCGCCGCGGGCCAGCGCGGCCGTGTTGGGCGCCTGCGCCAGCCATGCCAGCCAGCGGCCCGCATGCTGCAGGCGCTGCGCCCTGACGGTGGCCGCATCGCTGTAGAACGCCAGCAGCAAGGTGGCGTCGGGCAGATGGGCGCCATACCACCAGCCATGTTCGACCGCTTCCAGGTGCGTGAGGCCGGAACGGCTGCCCTCTGGCACAGCGAAGCGCATGGCCAGGCATACGAGCGGCAGCGTTTCGACCTTGCGGCTGCCGCGCTGGCGCGCGAAGACGGCGCGCGTGCCGCTGGCGTCGACCACCAGGTCGGCATGGATGGTGGCCTGCCGCGGCTGCGCCGCGCAGCCCAGCGCCAATTGCAGCGCAAAGCCGCCGCCGTCCGCCGGGGCCGAGGCGGCCAGGCTGGCGTGCAGCAGCACTTCCGTCCCGCGCAAGCGCGCCTGCCGCGCCAGGAAGCCGTTGAAGCGGGAACGCTCCAGGTGCCAGCCATGGCCCAGCGGATGCATCAGCGCGTCGTTGTAGCCGCGCTTGTCGCTGCCCCACCAGGAACAGCTGCCATGGCAAGGCGCGTGCGCTTCGGCGAAAAAATCCTGCGCAATGCCCAGCGCCTGGAACAGGCGGTTGGCTTCGGGCGGAATGCTCTCGCCGATGCGGAACGGCGTGTAGTCGCCCGCCTCGATCACGAGCACGTCGTGCACGCCATGCTGCGCCAGCGCCAGCGCGCAGGCGCAGCCGGCCGGGCCGCCGCCCACGATGGCGACCCGGTAGCGCTGCCGCGATGGTACTGGTGCCGGTGCTGGCGCGCCGGGATGTTCTGCGGCCGCCTGCATCAGGGCTTCGGTTTCGGCCGGTACACCTTGTCGATGGCCGTGTTGCGCCAATACTCGACCAGATTGCTTTCATCGCTGTCGAACAGGCTCTCGACTTCCAGGTAGTAGTCGTGGCAGATGTTCTTGTTGCCCTGCGCCTGCGGGATGGCCGTGCTTTGCACCACCACCCCGATACGCGGCCAGTTCAGCAGGAACTGCGCGCGGTCCTGATAGCGTCCCACCTGCATGGCAGGCCGGTCGATTCCCGCGTCGGGGGGCGTGGTCGATGGCAGGCCATCGGCCCGCGTGCCCTTGCCCCGCACGGAAAAACGCGGCGTCGGCAGCGCCGTGCCGCTGGCCACCACGTCGTCGTAGGTGTACACGGCCACGGGCCGCTGCGCCGGCCAGGACGAGTACAGCAGCGTGTTGATGCCGTTGCCAGGCGTCGCCGTGGCCGCATCGATGGCCGCCTGATTATTCAGCAGCTGGCGCTCGGGCGGCGTTTCCGGCAAATGCGTGGCGCACGAGTTGTAATCCGTATGCCACGGCAGGGCCATGAACTTGGACAGGTCGCCGGGCTGCACCGCCCCGGCGCGCAGCGGCGTGTAACCGCCCGCCAGGAAGGGGCGGTCCTTGACGGCCTTGCGGTAATCGAGCCGCTCGCGGTTGATGCGGAACGGCCCGCCGCTGTCATGGCGCTGCCACGCCTGCTGGTAGAGGCCCGGGTCGCGCACGATAAACCCCATTTCGATGCCCGGGCTGTAGCGGCCGCCCAGGCAGTTGAACAGCACCGTGCGGTCCAGCGCCTCGCCGGCGCCCAGCGGAACATCGCTGCCGGCTGGCGCATAGCGGTCCTGCGACCACTGCTTCATGAAGAAATACTGCGCGCGCGTCAGCGACAGCAAGCCGCTGCCCGCGTCGCCCAGCGACAAGGGCATCTGCGGTATCGCCGTCGCCAGCTCCGGCTGGTCCGGATCGCGGATGAAGTTCATGATGCGGTAGCCGCGCAAGCCGTCGACGGCCATCTTGCCCAGCCGGTCATGCTCCTTGATCGCGCGCGGCGGCAGGCTCGTGGTCCACTTCTGCAGCGAGGCGGCGCGTAGGACGGGCTGCACTTCGCTGCCGAAATGGCAGCGGTAGCCGGCCTGATAACTGCCCTGCGCATAGATGGCGGGACGCAGCGCCATCTTTTCCAGCCAGGTGCAATACAGGTCGTCCCACAGCGTCACCACGCTAGCCGTTTGCGGCGCATACGACGGATCGCTCGAGATCACCCAGGCGCTGCCCTCGACGGTCCGGCTGCTGCCGTCGGCGAACACCAGGCTGGCCGTGACGGGGCCGTCCGCCACGTCGTCGAACCAGCGATCGTTGTTGACGTTGTCGCCCAGCGCGGCGCTGGCCGAGTAATTGCCCTGCGCGTCAAAGCCGCAGGCCTTGCCGTAGCCGCCCAGCACCAGCAGGCGGCCATTTTTTTCCGTCGTGATGGCGCCCAGCGAGGCGATGATGGCGCCCGGTCCATGGCCATCCGCGCCCGGTGTCCCGCCGCGGGGAAACGACACGGGATAGGCAGGCAAGGCGCACACGGCGCCGCTGTCGGCATCCGCGCAGGAAGGCTCGGTGGCCGCGTCGAACTGCACCACGGCCTGGCGCGATGCCAGGACGGCGCGCGGCCCCGCATCGATGACCAGCAATTTCAGGCGCTGCGGGTCGTCCGGCGTGTTCTGGCCGATGAAGTCCCGGTTGCGCACGAGCGGCGCGCGGCCATGCTCGAACGGCGCCACGCCGTCGCCGCCCACCCAGCTATTGGCCTTCTTGTTGGCCAGGTGCACGGTCCACACGATGTCCTTGACCAGCTTGCCATCGACCGTGCTGCCGATGGCCACTTCAAGCGGCGTGCCCCGCTTGCCGAGCGGATACGTCTCCAGTCCCGCCGCCTCGTCGAACGCATACTGGAAGATCCGGAAACGGGCCGCCTGCCGCTTGAGCTTTCCGCTGGCGTCGCGCAGCTCCGTACTGACGATGGTGGTGTCTTCCGTGCCCGGCCGGATCGGCAAGCCGCCCGTGCATGTCTTGCCCGGCAACGCCATGCCCGCCATGCTTTCCGGGCCCAGATAATATTCTTCGCTGTTGCCGACACGGGCGATGCCGATGGCCGGATGGATTCTTAACGCGGTATATGCCATGCTGAACTCCTGGTAATCGAAGATGTCCGTGCCGCCAGGCACGAGGCTGCTGGACTTACGGCTGCATGCCGTCCCTGACCCACTGGTCGAAGATGTCGATGCCCTCCTGCGGCATGGGCCCGTCCGGCGGCATGGGATGGGGCGCGGAGCGCACATACTCGCCCGCCCTGCCGCCCTGCACCAGCAGGCGGTGCTCGGCGCTCACCAGCCACGTATCGCTGCGGCTGTCGTAGTCGTAGCCATGCAGGGCCACCTGGATCTGGTAATGGAAATCCTTCACGCTCTCATACTCGTTCAGGCGCAGCACGCGCACGCCCGACGACGACGGGTTGTTCAGCTTGACCTTGTTCATGTCCGCGACATACCGGGAAAACAGGCCTTGCACGTCGCGCTTGAAACTTGTCGGTGCGCTCATCATTTCACTCCTTCATAGCTGGGCTGGGGAGGCGGCCGGCGGTCGACGATGACGACGGCCGGGCGGGAAAAATCGCTTTGCCGGATCAGGCCGCGGCCCTTGTCGTTGGTGGTGATGGCTGCCGTGATCTGCCAGGTCTTGCCCCGCTTCCGGGGTACCAGGCTGTCGACGATGCCGGTGATATCGACGTCGATGGCGTAGGCCTTGTGCGCATGCGTGCCGGACAAGGCCCAGTGGCTGGTGCTGGTGATCAGGTAGCGGTCGCGGAAGCGCTTGTCGTCCAGCTGCGCGGCCACGTTCGCAGGATGCAGATAGACATCGGCCTGGAAACTGTAGTCTTCCATGGCATGTGCGCGGTCCAGGTGCAGCGTCGCGCGCTTGTCCTTGGCCACGGGCGCCGAGGCGATCGTGTAGGCGCCGCCTAGGACGATGTCGGGCCTGGCGAGCGTGCCATCGCTGGCCTGGTCGCTCAACAGGGCGGCAAACAGGCTTTTCTGGTTGTCGCCAAAGGCAAAGCCGGCCCGCTGGCGCTCGTCGATCAGCGCTTGCAAGTCCTTTTTCCGCACGAACTCGCCGCCATAGGTGGGCTGGAAGCCATAGCCCTGCCTGATGGTGTCGAAATAAATCTCGGCCTGCCCCATGTTCGCCGTGTAGCTGCCCGAATCGGGGCGCTGGGGATCGCCATCGCCCGCGCTCCAGCCGACGGGCCTGGCCAGGTCGGCATCCTGCTCGCTGCGCAGGAAGGTGCTGCGGCCGCTGCCCCGGATGCCGCTGTCGCCATGCTCGTCCAGCCATTTTTCAAAGCTGTAGTCGAGGAAATTGTGGAAGGCGTAAAACAGCGGGTCCAGGCCTGCCGTGATGTTGTCGCCCATGTTGCCGCCCATGTAAAAGGCGTGCATGTGATTATGGATGCGCGTTTCCAGGTTGCCGCCCCCGCCGCTGCCATACTCGTCGCCGCCAAAATCGTTCCAGTCCATGTAATAGATCTGATAGCCCAGCAAGTTCGGTGAGGCGGTGGCCATGGAACTGTCGAGGCTACCCTTGATGCGGGTCGAATCGTACAGTGGCGAATCGGCATCCTCGAAGGCTTTCGGGTAGCGCATGCCGCTGGGCTTGCGGGTAAAGTTCCAGTACGGCAGTGCGACGTTGCGCGTGCTGGGGCCCCGTTCGCCGTTCGGGTCGGCCGCCTGCAACGCTTGCTCATAGAAATACAGCTGCGCCCGGTGCCATTGCAGGAAGGTGTTTTTCTGGTGTTCGCACTCGCCCGGGAATTCCGGATGGGAATTTGCCTCCGTCGGCGGCTTGTCGAGGAAATACGCAACATCGCAGCTGTTGCGCGTCGGGTCGCTGAGCAGCCACTTCAAGCCGTCGCCGGGCAAGGCCGCCTTGCGGTCATTGAACACGTCGACGGAAGGACAGTTGTGCACCCAGGCTTGCCACAAAAAACCGCGCCGGTCATACACGTTTTCCTGGCTCTTGCGCTTCATCTCGCTCACCGCATGCTTGAATGCAGCCAGTTCGGCGGGCGTCAGGTCATCGATGTTCTTGCGGTAGCGCACGACGCGCGCGCCGCCCTGCTCCACCGGGGGCAGCGCCTCGGGGCTGCAACGGGCGACAGCCAGGGTACCCGTGTCGGCGCCGGCATGGGCGCCGGCGAGCGCCAGGCCGGCCAGCAGGGAAAAGGTCAGGGTTTTCATGCGTAACATGGACAGATGCTCCAGAGACAGGTTGAGGAAGACGGGAGCGCGGCCAGCGCACTCCCGGCAGGAACAATCAATGGCCGTGTCCGCCCACGTCGCCGCCTCCCTTGCCATCCGGCAGCACCACCTTGACGTTTTGCATCATGCCCTGGTCTTCATGCTCGAGGATGTGGCAATGCAGCACGTACTCGCCGATGTAGCGCTGGTAACGCGTGGCGATTTCGATCTTGTGCTTTTCGATCACCAGCAAGGTGTCTTTCCAGGTGCCGACCAGATCCTTGTATTGCGCATCGACGGTGCCGCCGTCGGTGCGGGTGATGCCGATGATCTGGAAGGGGTTGACGTGGATATGGAAGGGATGGCTGCCATTCTTCGACGCCAGCTCCCAGATCTGCTCGGTACCCAGCACCAGCGTGTGGTCGACGCGGTGCGGATCGTAGGCGTATTTCGCGTCGGGGTCCGGCGAGTCTTCCGGCTTGCCTTCCACCATGAAACGGACCTTGCCATCCAGCTTGGCAATATTGAAGGTCGCATACTCCTTCTTCTTGCCGCGCATCGTTTCCTTGGCTTCCGCGCTGAAGCCCGCATGCGGGACAAACTTGGCGAGCTTGAGGCCATTCTCCAGGTCGCCGAGGATCGTGCCCTTGACGCTGTCGGGCAACTGCGCAACGGGCAGGCGCTTGACGGCATTGCGCAACTCGGCCAGCAGGAAATCGCGCGGCGACTCGCCCGCCTTGGCGCGGGCGGCAGCCTTGGCGCTTGTCTTGGCCGTGATCACGCCGATCAGGCGCGTGTTGTTCACGTCATGCATCGTCGTCATGTTATTGAGGTTCGTTTCCGCATACACGCAATACGCGCCGGCCTTCGGCAGCGAAAACAGGATATCGCTGCGGTAGCCCGGCTGCAGGTAATTGAGGGTCTTGGGGATGATCCTGTCGTGCGTCAGGCCGTCGCTGGCCACTTCGAACTGCGTGACGTCCTCGCCATCGCACAGCTCCATCACGTCCTTGTCCTGGTTGGCCACGCTGAGCGCCTTCAGCAGCTTTTGCGGATCGTTCGCGCGGCGGATGCGCAGCACCACGGACGCCTGGAAACCCGTGTCGATCAGGCGCCAGCGGTACAGGCGCTGCGTATCCATTTTCATCACCGGCTGCACCTTGCCGTTGACGGAGGTATAGCGGCCCGACATCAGCCAGGCATCAGGATCCTTGACCTGCTTGAAATCCTCCAGCATGCCCACCGCTTCCCTGTCGCACGCCTTCAGTGGCGTCAGGCTGTTGCTGGGGCAGTCGTAGGGAATTTGCTGCAGCAGCATCACTTCGCCGGCACTGCCGCTGCCGTCGTCGGGCTGGAATTGCTTCAGCACGACGTCGAGGTCGCCATTTGCCTTGTCGGTCGGATAGCGGTCGCCTTCGACCACCAGCGCGCCGGCCATGCCGCTGGCGACCTGCATCGCCGTCGCGCCATGCTGGTGCGGGTGATACCAGAACGTGCCGGCCGGATGGTCGATGGGAATATTGTATTCGTACTCGAAATCCACGCCAGGCTTGATCGAGATCAGCACATTGTCGCTATTGCCCGAAGGCGAGACCCACAAGCCATGCGAGTGCAGATTGGTGTCGTTGAAGCAGCCAGGCGGACGCGGCGCATTGATATCGTCCGTCGCGCACTGCTCGGCCGGCAGCGCGGGCAGCTGGTTGTACAGCCTGAAGCGCACGGTTTGCCCCGGCGCCATCACCACGGTGGGCGCCATGAAGGTGGCCGCATTCTCATCGCGGCCATCGAGCGCCAGGCCGCTCGTCTGCTGGTACGAGCGCAGGCGCACCTTGTCGTACTTGGCCGTGGTCGGGTTATAGATGGTGCCGTTGGCGTAGCGGATGTACAGGTCGTACGCTTTTTCGTACTCGTCGCGCTTGCTCGCCGCGCGCGTGGCGGGCCGGGCGCGCGCCTTCAGTTTCGGCGGCTCCTGCATCAGGCGCAGCTCGACGTTGGGCAGGGATTTCAGGTTGAGGTCGAGATTGAGATTGACGCTGGTTTCCGCAGCGAAGGCGGCAGCGCAAGCGAACGGCACGGCGGCCAGGCACAGCAACGCGTGCCTGCGGGGAAGGCGATAGGACATGACAACTCCTTGATTGGACTCGGCAATGGACGCATGGCTGGGCCATGCATGTAATTTTTTTAAATTATTAACATTGCCATTATCCATGATGACAAAGAGTCAATTCTCACACTAAATCACTTGTTGTATTTTGGGGTTTCTGGTTTCTGATTTGCGCGGCTTGCGGAGAGGCCGGCAGGGGAGCTGGCCGCCAGTGCCTGAGGTGAGGGGACGGCGTTGGCCGCTGTGCGGCCAACGGCCGCGCGCAGCGCGGTGGGATGGGGATTCGGAGCGCCACGCGCCTGCAGGCGCGAGGGTTTCGAATCCCACGCGCAAAGCGCGCAGGCGCTTTGCTCGTCTCCGGAGTGCGGAAATGAAAAAACCCGCCGAAGCGGGTTTTTAAAAATACTGGCGGAGACGGTGGGATTCGAACCCACGATACAGGTATAAGCCGTATGCATCCTTAGCAGGGATGTGCCTTCGGCCACTCGGCCACGTCTCCTAGCTGATTACTCAACTATGTCTCTGTAGCTAACTGCGCTGCAGCGACGAACGTCATAATATCGATTGCCCCCCCTTTGGTCAAGGGCGTAGGGCAATATTTTTGGATATTTAAGCTTTTTCCAGCTCGAACGCTTTATGCAGCGCGCGCACGGCCAGTTCCATGTACTTTTCATCGATCAGCACGGAGATCTTGATCTCGGAAGTGGAGATCATCATGATGTTGATGCCCTCTTCCGACAAGGTGCGGAACATTTGCGATGCGACGCCCACGTGACTGCGCATGCCCACGCCGACGACGGACAGTTTCGACACTTTCGCGTCGCCCGTGATGCTGGCCGCGCCCAGCGATTCGCGGTTCGCTTCCAGCACGGCCAGCGCGCGCGTGTATTCGCCGCGCGAGACGGTGAAGGTGAAGTCCGTTTTACCGTCCACCGACTGATTCTGTATGATCATGTCGACTTCGATATTCGCGTCCGCCACCGGCCCCAGGATGTGGTACGCCACGCCTGGACGGTCGGGCACGCCGAGCACGGTGATTTTGGCTTCATCGCGGTTGAACGCGATGCCGGAGATGACTGCTTGTTCCATGTTTGTATCTTCCTCAAACGAAATCAGGGTGCCTGAATTGGCTTCTATTTCCAGCGGCAACATCGGGTCGGTCAGCGACGACAGCACGCGCGTGGGGACGCGGTAGTTGCCGGCAAATTCCACCGAACGCGTTTGCAGCACTTTGGAACCCAGCGAAGCCAGTTCCAGCATTTCTTCAAAGGTGATGGTCTTCAGGCGGCGCGCCTCGGACACCACGCGCGGGTCCGTCGTGTAGACGCCGTCGACGTCCGTGAAGATCAGGCATTCGGACGCCTTCATGGCGGCGGCAATCGCCACGGCCGACGTGTCGGAACCGCCGCGGCCCAGGGTCGCGATGTTGTCGTGTTCGTCGACGCCCTGGAAACCGGTAATGATGACAATCTTGCCCGCATCGAGGTCGCGTTTGACTTTTTCGTCATCGATCGACTGGATGCGTGCCTTGGTAAAGGCGGAATCGGTCTTGATCGCGACTTGCCAGCCAGCATAGGATACGGCTTGTTTGCCGATCGCCAGCAGTGCCATCGACAATAGGCCGACGGACACTTGTTCGCCTGTCGAGGCGATCATGTCAAGTTCACGGGGATCGGGTTGATCCATGATTTCCTTGGCCAGTCCAATCAGGCGGTTCGTTTCGCCCGACATGGCGGATGGCACCACCACGATTTGATGCCCAGCGTCGTGCCACTTGGCAACGCGCTTGGCGACATTCTTGATACGGTCAGTCGAGCCCATCGACGTACCGCCATATTTGTGGACGATTAAAGCCATAAGAGTGAAGTTTCCGCTCAAGAAGAATAAAAAAGGAGGGCTTTACTCTACATGCCGCAATGCAAAATAACAAGCTAAAAAGCGCATTAGCTCATACCAATTACACATATGGAAATAACCAATCCATGCAGTCCAGCTGGCTTGTACAGCCGTCCGCCGGCCACCTTGGGAGTGGCCGTGGCGGCGGCTCCTGCGCTCAGCAGGACTGCCAGCGCAGGGTGATGCGGGGACGGTCCAGCAAGCTCAGGCAGTGACAGTCAAGGCCAATACCAGCGGCATACAGCAATTGTTGCGCCGCACAGACAAGGGGCAGGCGTTCGCGTTCCCAAGCGGGCACGTCAAACGCCTGGTAATGGTATTTCAAGCTCTTGGTGGGGCGGTTCAGGGCCAGCTTCAGGCGCTCGCCGCCCTGGCGGAAATCGATGCTCAAGGTTTGAGATTGCAACCAGGCAATATCGATGCCTTGCCCATCCGCTTCCACCGCATCGAAATGCAGCACGCCGCCATACGCGGGAAACGCCAGGCTGGCCTCGCCTTTCCATGCAAACTGCTGGCTGGCTTTTTCCAGGCCTGGAATGCCCGCATCGCTTTTATCGCGCATGCCGGCCAGGTCATCGAGCTTGGGCGTCAAGTACAGCCGGTCGCGGTGGCGCCGCACGTGGCATTCGGGATGCGTGACCAGCAGCTGCGCATCGGGCCGCGCTTCCAGCAATTGCGCCAGCATTTCCGCCAGCCATGCCGTCGACGGCATGCGCAAGCCGCGCGTGCCGAACCAGTGGCGCAGCAGGTTGTAGCAGCGGTCCGCGCTCAGTGCGCGCAACTTCGCCAGCTCGATGCAATCACCGTCGAGACATGCGGCCAGGTCCTGCGTCGCCAGTTCCGTCAGCAGGCGCTGCGCCGATTGCGCATGCTGGGCGCTGCGGGCGAAGCGTTCCTGGAAACCGGGAAACGCCTGCGCCAGCACGGGCATCAGCTGGTGCCGCAGGGCATTGCGGGCAAAGCGGGGATCGTCGTTCGATTCGTCGTGGATGTGCGCGATCGCATGCTTCGCCACATACGTTTCGAGCTGCCGGCGCGACACGGACAGCAAAGGACGCGCCATCATCAGGTCCGGATTGCCCAGCAGTTCGGGCGCGCTGTTGGCGCCATCCATGCCGGACAGGCCCGCCGTGCCCGAGCCGCGCAGCAATTGCAGCAGCACCGTTTCAGCCTGGTCATCCTGGTGGTGGGCCGTCAGCAGCAGGCGCACGCCATGCGTGGCGCACAGCTCGCCCAGGGCTGCGTAGCGGCGCTTGCGGGCCGCCTCTTCCGTGCCCGTCTTCGCATTCTTTTCCAGCGTGACCCTGCGTGCCTCGAAGGCGATACCCAGGCCCGCGCACGCGTGTTCGCAGTGGGCCAGCCAGGCATCGGCATTCGGGCTCAGGCCGTGGTGCACGTGGAAGGCGTGCAGGGTTATGCCCTGCTCTTGCGCCCAGGCATGCGCCAGGTGCAGCAGGGCCGCGGAATCGAGGCCGCCGCTCAGGGCAATGCCAACGGGACTGCCGGCTGGCAGCGCACAGGCGTCCAGCGCGCGGGCAAAGATATCGGGCACGGTGGCGGTTTGTTGCTTTTTCAATTCGGACTCCGGGAATGCAAAGAGGGACAGGCTGCTAAACGGATGGTGTCGTTTAGCGGACTGTCCCTGGTGTTTTACTGTCTTGTCGGCTACGTCTTGTCGGCTTACGCTGCGCTAAGCCGACCTACGCCAACCTACGCCAATCTGCGACGGCTTACTCGCTCGGCGTGGTTTCCTTGAACTTGCCGTAGCTCAGCAACTTCTCGTGGCGCGCGGCCAGCAAGTCCTTGGTTTTCATGCCGTGGAACTGGCGCAGGGTGTCGGCCAGCGCGCGTTTCAGCAAGGTCGCCATCTGTTTCGGATCGCGGTGGGCGCCGCCCAGCGGTTCGTTGATGATCTTGTCGATCAGGCCCATGGCTTTCAGGCGATGCGCCGTCAGGCCCAGCGCTTCGGCCGCGTCGGAGGCGCGCTCGGCGCTCTTCCACAGGATGGAGGCGCAGCCTTCCGGCGAAATCACGGCATAGGTCGAGTATTGCAGCATCAGCACGGCATCGCCCACGGCAATGGCCAGCGCGCCGCCGGAACCGCCTTCACCGATGATGGTGGCGATCAGCGGCACTTTCAGTTCCGCCATCACGTACAGGTTGTGGCCGATCGCTTCGGACTGGCCGCGCTCTTCCGCATCGATGCCGGGGAAGGCGCCTGGCGTATCGACGAAGGTGAAGATGGGCAAGTTGAACTTTTCAGCCACTTTCATCAGGCGCATGGCCTTGCGGTAGCCTTCCGGTTTCGGCATGCCGAAATTGCGCATGGCGCGCTCTTTCGTGTCGCGGCCCTTCTGGTGACCGATGACCATGCACGGCTGGCCGTTGAAGCGGGCCAGGCCGCCCACGACGGACAGGTCGTCCGCGTAGCTGCGGTCGCCATGCAATTCGTGGAAATCGGTAAAGATTTCATTCACGTAATCCATGGTGTACGGGCGCTGCGGGTGGCGCGCGATCTGCGCCACTTGCCAAGGCGTCAGCTTGGCGTAGATATCCTTGGTCAGCTGCTGGCTCTTCTTGGCCAGGCGGTCGATCTCTTCCGAGATGTCGACGGCCGAATCGTCTTGCACGAAGCGCAACTCTTCGATCTTGGAATCAAGTTCCGCGATCGGCTGTTCAAAATTGAGGAAAGTCGTTTTAGTCATTGTACCTCCAGGTTTTACCGGCCACGGCGCCAGGGCGCGCGGCGTCATCTATGTTTATTTTACCGTACCGGCTGGTGCGCCGGGGGCTGCATCGGGTGCGGCAGGGGCGGCTGCAGGGTCGAGACTGCGCCACAAATACCACGTCGCCACGGTGCGCCACGGTTCCCAGTTGGCGGAAACTTCGCGCGCATCGCTGCGGGAAACAGGTTCGCCGGAGAAGTAATTGACGCTGATGCCCTGGATCAAACCGGGGTCGTCGAGCGGCAAGACATTCGGTCGCAGCAAATTAAATATCAGAAACATCTCGGCTGTCCAGCGCCCGATGCCGCGGATCTGCACCAGTTCGGCGATGACGGCTTCGTCATCCATCTGGTCCCACTGGCTCGCATGCACGCGCTTGGCCTTGAAATGGTCGGCCAGGTCGAGGATGTATTCGGTCTTGCGTTTGGACAAGCCGCAGGCGGCCAGTTGCTCGGCGCCCGCCTTCAACACTTGCGACGGCGTGCATTTCGGGCACGCCAGCAGCAGCTTTTTCCAGGCCGCATCGGCTGCCTTGGGCGTGATCTGCTGGCCCACCAGCGAACGGGCCAGGGTGGTAAACGGGTCGCTGTGGCCGACCAGGTGCAGGTCGCCAAATTGCGGGATGAGCTTTTTCATGATGCGGTCGCGCTTCATCAGCTCGATCTTCGCCTCTTCCCAGTAGTGCGGCACCTGGATCACCTGCGCCGCTACCGGCGCTTCCCCGTTTTCCCTGGACGTTGGCATCATGCGCGGCGCCAGTTGGTCGAGCCGTCAGGCTTGTCTTCGAGAATAATGCCTGCCTCCAGCAGTTCAGCGCGGATCTTGTCGGACTGGGCAAAGTCGCGCGCCTTTTTCGCCGCGCTGCGCGCCGCGATGGCCGCTTCGATGCCCGCTGCCTCATCCTGGCCGCCAGCGGCGCCGACGGTCGCTTGCAGGAATTGCTGCGGCGTACGCTCGAGCAAGCCGAATACGCTTGCCAGGCCCTTCAATTGACGCGCCAGCGCCGGCGACTTACTCTTGTTCACTTCCGTCGCCAGGTCGAACAGCGCGGCCACGGCCAGCGGCGTGTTGAAATCGTCGTCCATGGCTTCGCGCACGCGCACGGCATGGGCTTCGTTCCAGTCGATGGCGCCCTCTTCCACTGTCACGTCGGCCAGCGCCGTGTACAGGCGGGTCAGGGACAGGCGCGCGTCGTCGAGGTGCACGTCCGAGTAATTCAGGGGGCTGCGGTAGTGCGCGCGCAGGATGAAGAAGCGGATCACTTCGGCATCGAACTTTTGCAGCACTTCGCGGATCGTGAAGAAGTTGCCGAGCGACTTGGACATTTTTTCATTGTCCAGGCGCACGAAGCCGTTATGGATCCAGTAATTGACGCTGGTGTGGCCGAATGCGCCTTCGGATTGGGCGATCTCGTTTTCGTGGTGCGGGAATTGCAAGTCCGCGCCGCCGCCATGGATGTCGAACTGTTCGCCGAGCAGGGCGCAGGACATGGCCGAGCACTCGATATGCCAGCCCGGGCGGCCCTTGCCCCACTTCGAATCCCATTTGACTTCTTCCGGCTCCGACTCCTTCGACGACTTCCACAGCACGAAGTCGAGCGGATCGCGCTTGCCCGTGTTGACGTCGACACGCTCGCCCGCGCGCAGGTCGTCGAGCGACTTGCCGGACAGCTTGCCGTAATTGGGGAAATTGCGCACGGCATAGTTCACGTCGCCATCCGCGCCCTGGTAAGCGAGGTCCTTCGCTTCCAGCTGCTCGATGAGGCTCAGCATCTGCGGCACGTATTCGGTGGCGCGCGGCGTGTGGTCGGGCGTCAAGATGCCCAGCGCGGCCGTGTCTTCATCCATGTAGCGGGTGAAACGCGTCGTCAGCTGGGAAATCGTCTCGCCGTTTTCCACGGCGCGGCGGATGATCTTGTCGTCGATGTCCGTAATGTTGCGCACATAGGTGACGTCGAAACCGGACGCCTTCAGCCAGCGGTAGATGACATCGAACGCCATCATCATGCGCGCATGGCCGATATGGCAATAATCGTAGATGGTCATGCCGCAGACGTACATGCGTACCTTGCCCGCTTCCATCGGGACGAATACCTGCTTCTCGCGAGCCAGGGTGTTGTAAATCTTTAGATTGCTCATCGTACTTTGCAAGTGGAGCGGCCGCCAGCCTGGCAAAACGACAGACAGGCGCGGACACCGGGGGTGCCGCGCCACTGAACTGCCGTGTGCGCCGAGACTGGTCGACCCGCTATATTGTTGTTCTTGTTTGTTAGAATTGGGGCGTTAGCGGTCAAGTATAACATTGATAAAAACCATACTGGCCCGATATGAATCAGGTTTTTACGATCTTCAACCGAATTTTCACTTATTTACAATTAAAGCAAGCTTAGAGAAAAATAACGATTAAGGACGCCTTCATGCAAGAAATCAAATCGAAACGCCTGTCTTTCCTGGCCCGCTTCTGCACCCTGTTTGCCGGCCTGACCCTGGGCGGCGCCGTCGTGGCGGCAACGCCTGCCGCTCCATCGGCCGCCCCCGATCCCACGCCGCACGTGGCCCTGAAAACGAATATGGGCGAGATCGTGCTGGAGCTGGACCAGGAAAAAGCCCCCCACAGCGTGGCCAATTTCTTGCAATACGTCAAAAGCGGCTATTACAAGGGCACCGTGTTTCATCGCGTCATCGACGGCTTCATGATACAGGGCGGCGGCTTCGACAAGAACATGAAACAGAAAGCCACCAAGGCGCCGATCAAGAATGAAGCACAGAACGGTTTGCAAAACGTCACCTACAGCATCGCCATGGCGCGCACGGGCGACCCGCATTCTGCCACGTCGCAATTCTTCATCAACGTCAACAACAACGGTGCGCTCGACTACCCTGGCCGCGACGGCTTCGGCTACACGGTGTTCGGCAAGGTCGTCAGCGGCATGGACGTGGTCGACAAGATCAAGGCCGTGCCCGTCGCGGACAAGGGACCGCACCAGAACGTGCCCGTCACCCCCGTGGTGATCGAATCGGCGACTTTACTCAAGGCGGCGCCCGCAAAACTGTAAAATAGCGTTTTTGCGGTCTCCGCATGCCGCCGTGGCATGCCACGGCCCAAATCAACTTTTCATCCAATTTATTAAGGATCATCATGACCTCCGTCATCATCACCACCAATCTGGGCAAGATCACCGCTGAACTGGACGCCGACAAAGCGCCGAAAACGGTCGCCAACTTCCTGGCCTACATGAAAGCCGGCCACTACGACAACACGATCTTCCACCGCGTCATCGACGGCTTCATGATCCAGGGCGGCGGTTTCGAGCCAGGCATGAAACAAAAGCCGGCCGACACCACCGTGGAAAACGAAGCCAAGAACGGCCTGAAAAACGATACCTACACCCTGGCCATGGCCCGCACGTCGGACCCGCACTCGGCATCGGCCCAGTTCTTCATCAACATCCAGAACAACAGCTTCCTCGACTATCCAGGCCAGGACGGCTGGGGCTACGCCGTGTTCGGTAAAGTGACGGACGGCAAAGAAGTCGTCGACGCCATCCGCGCCGTGAAAACCTCGCGCGCCGGCATGTTCGCCGATGTGCCAGTGACCGACGTCATCATCGAGAAGGTAGAAGCCGCTTAATTCGGCTCTGGCATCATGAATAACAGGCATTGCAGCGTTTGCGCCTCTCCATGTACATCACTTTTTGGGAGCGTTGAACGATGACAATGCCTGCCGCACTCTTTATTTCCGACCTGCATCTGCAGAGCTCGCACCCGCGCACCAGCGCGGCGTTTCTTTCTTTCCTGGAACACCATGCGCAATATGCGCAAGCGCTGTATCTATTAGGCGACCTGTTCGAATACTGGGCCGGCGACGATGACCTGGAAGACCCGTTCAATGCGCGCATGACGGCCGCCATCCGCGCCGTCAGCGATGCGGGCGTGCACGTCTACTGGATCGCCGGCAACCGCGACTTTCTCGTCGGCTCCGGCTTTGCAGCCGCCGCCGGCGCCACCCTGCTCAGCGAACCCCATGTGGCCACAATTGCCGGCCGGCGCATCGTGTTGCTGCATGGCGACGCCGAATGCACGAAAGACGTCAAATACATGGAGTTTCGCGCCATGGTACGGCAACCCGCCTGGCAAAAGCAGTTCCTGTCCATGCCGCTGGCGCAGCGCAAGGCCATCATCGACGGTTTGCGTCAGAGCAGCCGCGAGCACAATGGCGAGAAAGCCATGGACATCATGGATGTCACGCCCGATGCCGTCGCGCAAGTGTTTGCCGAACATGCGAGCACCGTGATGATCCATGGCCATACGCACCGCCCTGCCCTACATAAGGTCGACAATACCTTGCGCTATGTCCTGCCCGACTGGGAATGCGACGTGACGGCGCCCGCACAGCCGCGCGGCGGCTGGATCGCCATCGATGCGCGCGGCAACATCACGCGCCATGACTTGAACGGCGACATCATCGACTAGGCGCGCACCGACCGCGCCACGGGCGTTTGTCCGATAGCCGCGCCCGCCTGGTTTTGCTGTAATGGCAGTATGCATACCCATTACATCGGTACGGCCGGCTGGAGCATTTCCAGCGCCGCCGCCAGCCGCTTCCCCCTCGATGGCAGCCATCTGCAGCGCTATGCGCGCGTCTTGCCCTGCGTGGAAATCAACAGCGCGTTCTACCGCTCGCACCAGAGCGCCACTTACGCGCGCTGGGCAGCCAGTACTCCCGAGCACTTCCGCTTCAGCGTGAAATTGCCACGCAGCATCACGCACGAACGACGCTTGCGCGACGGCGGGGCGGAACTGGATCGCTTTGCGGGGGAAGTCATACAACTGGGAAGTAAACTGGACTGCGTGCTGGTGCAGCTGCCGCCCAGCCTGCGTTTCGAGGCGGATGTGGCCGCGCAGTTTTTTCAGGCCCTGCGCCAGCGCTTCGACGGCATGCTCGCTTGCGAGGCGCGCCATCCCAGCTGGTTCGAAACGGACGCGACCGAGCTGCTCACGCAACAGACCATCACGCGCGTGCGCGCCGATCCGCCCGCCGGCCAGCCGGGGCCGCACGTGCCGACCACGGAGGCCGCCTACGTGCGCCTGCACGGCAGCCCGCGGATTTACTACTCGGACTATCCTGCCGACTACCTGGCGACCCTGGCCGATGAATTGGCCGCACGGGCGCCAGTGAACAGCTGGTGCATCTTCGATAACACGGCGGCGGGCGCCGCCCTGTGCAATGCGCTGGACTTGCAGGCGCGGCTGATGGACTGGCCAGCCGCGCAACTGTGCACCTAGGGCAAGGGCGCCTGGATCAGGGCCTGGGCGGTAAAACCATAGAGCACCCCGTTGCCGATGGCAAAAGTACTTAGTACAGGAGAACCCCAGCCCAGTTGCAGCGTAGAAATGACACCGGCACTGTCGATTCTGCGTATGCCGTCTTGACCACCCGTGTACAGATTGTCGTTGGCATCTATTGCCAATGGAAAATAGTCACCCGTCATCAGACTTCCGGTTCCCGGCGGACCATCCTTTCCATCGCTCCGCAAGGAGGTGCCGGCAAAATGGCTGACATCTCCATTCTGCGCCACTTTGAAGATCACATGATGCTGGATGTCTTCAAAGTAGAGGGCTCCGCGGCGGTCGACGGCCAGGCTGGCCGCTGAAATATAGTCACGCGTGCCAATCTTTCCATTCAATACCTTCATGGCATTCTCGAAGGGCATCAACAAGGCGAACTCGCCGCCCGGCGGACGCCGGTAGATGCCGTTGCCTGCATTATTCACCCAATAAACATTATCTTGCTGATCGACCGCCAGCGCGAAGCGCGTGCCATACGAAACCGGCAATTCCGCAATACTGGATACCTCACCCTGTTTGTTGATCTTGCGTAAGACAAGCCACGGCATGCCATGATATTGGTCAGCAAAATACAAGTTGCCTTCCCTGTCAAATGCCATCGCCACCGGCCCCTGCAGGGTCGCGGTGCCGCGCGCTCCATCGACACGGCCGTCTTTGCCCGCCATCCCCGCAAAGAGGCTGACCGCGCCATCGGGCGTCACGCGACGGATGACCTTGTTGACGTCGTCGGCCAGGTAGACATTTCCCACCGCATCCGCCACGACGGCTCGCGCGTAGCCCAACGTCAAGCGCGCGGCAGCGCCAACGCCATCGACGACGCCGATATGTCCCGGCAAGGCAGGCACCGTTGACAGTACGCCATTGCGCTCCAGCTTGCGCAGCATATGCCGGCCCAGGTCATACACGACCAAGGCGCCGGACGGATCGAGCAGCATATCATTGAGCTGCGTGAAACCTGGCGCCTGACCGTTCGCATCAGGCATGCCAGCACCGAGCACGGTGCTCACCCTGCCGTCTGCCTGCACTTTCCGAATGCTGCCGCCATCGGCCAGCAGTAACTCGCCATCGCGGTTGAACTGCATGCCGCGAATGCGGAAAAAGCTGGCAGCGCCACCGATACCGTCGACAGAAGAATTCTGCGAGCGGTTCCCCGCCACCTTGACCGCCAGGCCATTTTGGATACGGAATAGATAAGAACCCGTGGCATCGGCAAAATAAACGCTGCCAGCGGAATCAAGCGCAAGTCGGCCCACGCGTTGAAAGTCGCTGCTGACTTCAGGCATGGGAGCAAATGTCCATGCCAGGGTGCTGACCATACCATTTGCCGTGACGCGGCGTATGGTATTTTTGTGTGCATCGACCAGCAGTACATCACCGTTCACATCGATGGCCAAGCTGCCCGGCAAACCTAAGCGGGCTTGCTCTTTCTGTCCATCGGCATACGCAGACGCCGGCTCAAGATCATCAACCTCACAACTGCTGCGCCGCTGGCCAGCAACCGTACTCACCATGCCTGCTGGCGTGATCTTGCGCAACACGGCGTGACAGTAATCACTCACAAAAAGATTCGCCTGGCGATCAATTGCCAGACGGGAACCCTCGATAAAGGAAAACGTGGCGCTTGACACCGGGCCGTCATCTACGCCACGCTTGCCCATCACGCCCGCATACACGCTCAAGGTGCCGTCGGCACCCAGTTTATGGATCACTTGATTGCCCGCATCGGCGATATAGTAGTTGCCAGCGGCATCACTGACCATACCTGCCAGCCGCTGGATTTTCTCCTGCATCCCGGCGAGCACGACAGGCAGGCAGCGCACGGTCAAGGCGCTGACATCCGCATTGCCCATCGTCGCCGTGCCATGCGCGATGCTGCAGCCCAAGCCTGCGGAGGTGCTGTCGACCTTGCCGTCATAACTGGCGCCCGCCGCCAGCTTGCCGGCGAAACTGAATGCACCGTTGGCCGTGACGGTCACTTTATCCGTGCCGTTCATCAGGACGACACTGGCGCCAGGCAGCAGACCGGTGACCGTGCCACCCAGCAGGTAGCGCGGCGTGTCGACAGGCGGCACAGGCGGCGTGGCCGTGCCGCCGCCACAGGCGCTCAATATCGCCAGCAAGGCGGCGCCACAGCCGGCGCGTCTGAACAGATTGGACAACTCGTCATATCGATTGATCATTGCTGCTTTCATGGTGACCGGCGATAAGATTCGCCAGAAGCTATCAAGTAATTTTTTCAAACACGCAACATTATAGTTTCCACATGACTAGCAAAGCATCGAACTGTTGACATTTACATTTTCACTGTTATAGTTAACTACAACACCAACTCAATACACCACGGAGCTTCGATGCCTACAGCACTTTTTATGCGCCGCCCCGCCCCGCCCTTGTCGGAGCGCATCCCATGAGCGCGGAATGGAACGACAATAGCCCCATCTACCGCCAGCTCAAGGCCAGGGTGGTGGGCATGATGCTCGATGGCGTGTTGCAGTCCGGCGACGCCTTGCCTTCGGTGCGCCAGGTGGCGGCCGACTACCAATTGAATCCCATCACGGTCTCGCGCGCCTATCAGGAACTGGTCGACGACGCCCTGGTGGAAAAACGCAGAGGACTCGGTATGTATGTCTTGGATGGCGCCCGCGACAAATTGCTGGCCAGTGAACGCGAGCGCTTCATGCGCGAAGAATGGCCAGCGATGCTGGAACGCATCACGCAACTGGGCCTGAACCTCGATCAACTGCTGCAAGCGAGCCGCGACAACGGCGCACACGGAGAGAGCGCATGAATGCATTGAACAAGGACAGCGTCATCAGCGCGCGCGGCTTGCGCAAGCAGTATGGCAAGCAGGTGGCCATCGACGGCATCAGCTTCGATATCGCGCCGGGGCGCATCGTGGGCTTGATCGGGCCTAACGGTTCCGGCAAGACCACCACCCTGAAAGCCATCCTGGGCCTGACGGGCTTCGAAGGCGACCTGTCGGTGCTGGGCCGCGATCCGCGCGTGCAGCGCGATGCGCTGATGGACGACGTGTGCTTCATTGCCGACGTGGCCATCCTGCCGGGCTGGCTGCGCGTGCGCGACGCCATCGATTTCGTTGCCGGCGTGCATCCGCGTTTTGACCGCAGCAAGGCCGAACGCTATCTGGCCCACACCAGGCTGGCGCCGGCGATGAAGGTCAAGGCCATGTCGAAAGGCATGGTGGTGCAGCTGCACCTGGCGCTGGTGATGGCCATCGACGCCAGGCTGCTGGTGCTCGACGAGCCGACCCTGGGCCTCGATATCCTGTACCGCAAGCAGTTCTACCAGAACCTGCTGGAAGACTATTTCGATGAAAACAAGACCATCGTCATCACCACGCACCAGATCGAGGAAGTGGAGCACATCCTCAGCGACCTGATGTTCATTCGCGACGGCAAGATCGTGCTGGCCTCGACCATGGAAGAGGTGGGCGAGCGCTATATCGAGGTGATGGTCGGCCCGCAGCACGTCAATCCGGCGCGCGCCCTGCAGCCCATCAGCGAACGCAGCGTATTCGGCAAGTCCGTGATGCTGTTCGACGGCGTCGCCCGCACCCAGCTGGCCGCCCTGGGCGAAGTACGCACGCCCAGCCTGGCTGACCTGTTTGTCGCGACCATGAAAGAATCGTACCAATGAGTATTTCCCCCGCAAACAAGCTGCAATGGCTGCTCCGGCGCGAACTGTGGGAACACAAGGGCATGCTGGTGTGGACCCCGGCCCTGATCGGCATCGTCATGACGGTGCTGGGTTCCCTGATGGCGGCGACGACCGTCGCCAGGACCAAGATGCACACGGCGCTGATCGTCAATGGCGAGGAGGTGTCGTGGAGCGCCATCTTCAATACCCGCACCTTCGGCCCGCGCCGCACGGACATCATCGACGCCGTCGCCAACAACTACACGTACGCGGCCGCACCGCTGTTCCTGGCGCTGGGCTTTCTCGTGTTTTTCTATTGCCTGAGCGCCCTGCATGACGACCGCCGCGACCGCAGCGTGCTGTTCTGGAAATCGCTGCCCATCTCGGACGCGCAGACGGTGCTGTCGAAAGCGGCCATCGCCCTGCTGGTCGCGCCGCTGATCGTGGCGGCCGCCGCCAGCCTCACTTCGCTGGCCCTGGTCCTCATCCTGAGCGGCGTGCTGGCGGTCAACGGCATCCACGTGTTTGCCGAGCTGCTCGCTTCCCCTGGCCTGTACCTGGGACCGCTGCGCGTGTTCGGCTTGCTGCCCGTGTATTGCCTGTGGGCCTTGCCGACGGTGGGCTGGCTGCTGATGGTCTCGAGCTGGGCCAGGTCGAAAGTCTTCCTGTGGGCCGTCGGCCTGCCCCTGCTGCTGCTCATCCTGACGGTCTGGGCCGGCAAGCTGACGCAGACGGAAAACGACGTCAGCTGGATACAGATGAATGTCATCGGACGCGCCCTGCTGGGCACCCTTCCCGGCAGCTGGTATCTGTTCGAACCGGGATTGCTGCCGCAAACGCACGCCCTGGCAGAAGGGGGGTCGCACATGACGCGCATCGATGTGTTCGGCAACTCTTGGTCCAGCCTGGCCTTGCCAGCGGCCTGGCTGGGTGCGGCGGCCGGCGGGGCGATGCTCTACGCCGCCATCCGCCTGCGCCGCTGGCGCGAGGAAGGCTGACCGCACCATATCGCCGCCCCGAAAAAAACGCCCCGCCCGCCGGGGCGTTTTGCATTTTGGCCCCGCTGCGGCGCCGGAAATAATAACTACCGTGCTGATAGTGATTATTAACAGATCCCAACGCCAAATAAAGACTATTCATTTGATAGTATTAATTAGATATAAAAATTGCAAATAATTATTCCTATCGTATTTTATTACCAATCAAATTTGATAATCACCAGACAAAAAAGCAACAACTAGCAAATCGATAGCGAGACGATTTTTGAGATGAAAGGCGCAGAAATGCTGGCGCATGGCAGCAGATTCATCCGGAAAGCCCTGTTTCGTGACAATCCGTGATTATTCACTTGCGCAAAGCTTGACAGAATAGAGTCGTGGAAAGTGATCAAAATGAAATTGAAAGTTTCAAAATTGAAACTACCATCAGAGTGAGGACAGGCGAGGACATCCAGTAAATATGCCATCCTGCCAGTATGTATCGCAAAACAAGCCAGTTACGGGCGAAACAAAAGACGAGAAATAAGCGCCATGCAAAACAAATGCAAAATTAGCATTTTTAATATCGGGAATGAAGCACTCTTTTGCGCCAGCGATTTTTTTCCAATTATGTTTTACTTGCCACTATCAACATCGGCAACACCAGAGTTCGACCACGGCCCAAGCCACGCCGGAGTAACCAAGGAAACGAAATACATTATTGATTTTTTAATATCTTAAAAAATTGAACGAATATCCAACCTCTTCCGGAGACTTTAAAATGGCCACCACCCCAAATCCAGCACAAGTTCCCGTCAATGCCGAAGGCGTTGGCGCCCAGATCGCGACGCCCGCAAAAAAAGTCGCCAAGCCGAAAAACGGCGACCGCAAGCAATATGACGAAGATGAACTGGTACAAGGGACCGATGCCAGCCAAAGCATGCCGCCTGAAAATGTCGTCGAAGTCACGGGAAGCGCCGATACGGGCAATGCCGGCGCCCTGGGCGCGGCGGCCGCTGTAGCGGCAGCCGCCGCGGCCGCCGGTGGTGGCAGCGGCGCGGCAGCAGGCCAGGCCGGCAACGGCAGCGCCGATCTCGGCACGCCGCAAAGCGACAACAATGGCGGCGCGGCAGGCGCGGCAGGCGCGGGGGCTGGCGCCGCCGGAATCCCCAGCGGCAGTGTCGTGGATATCGCCGGCGCCTCGGCTGGCGCAGGTGCTGGCGCCGGAGCGGGCGCAGGTGCCGTAGGCGGTCTGGGCGGACTTGGCGTGCTGGGCGCGCTGGGCGGCCTCGGCGTGTTTGCCGCCGCAGCCGGCGGCGGAGGAGGCGGTGCCGCGGCCGGCGGTTCCGGCACGGGCGGCACGGGAACCGGTGGTACGGGCGGGACGGGAACGGGCGGCACGGGTGGCACTGGGGGAACGGGCACCGGCGGCACGGGCGGTACCGGCGGTACGGGTGGCACCGGTGGCTCGACCGGCGGCCAGGGTGGCACGGGCGATCAATCGACCACCACCACGATCACGGACGCGGCCGTGCTGGCCGCCGCCGCGGCTGTCGCCGCCGCCAACGAAGCGCTGGCCGATGACGCCGCCGCAGCAGCGGCTGCGGCCACGGCAGCTGCAGCACTGGCAGCGGCAAATGCGGCCACCCTCGCCGACCAGCTGGCGGCGCAGGCCGCCGCCGCGGCCGCAGCAGCCTTGCTCGCCGCCAATAGCGCCACCACCGACGATGCGCTGGCAGCCAGTACGGCCGCCGTCGTGCCCGGTGCACAGGCCGCCGCGGGCGCCGCCACGAACGACGACAACGCAGCAGCAGCCGCTGCCGCTGCCGCCGCCATTTCGCTGGCCGCCACCACGTCGGCGCAAAATGCCGATGCGGCTGCCGTCACGGCCGCCGCCAACGCCGCCGCCGCGCACGCCGCTGCCGATGCGGCGCAAACGCAGGCGGACCAGACCAACGCCCCCGCACTCCAAGTCATCGCCGATGCGGCCGACGTGGTTTCCGCCGCCGCCAACACCCAGGCCGCGCTGACCGATGCTGCGGCACTGGGCGTCATCTCGGCCAATGATGCCGCCGCTGCCGCCGCTGCCACGGCGCTGGCCAATGCCACGGACGCCGCCGCGCTGGACCTGGCGGCCACCGCCGCCGCCAACGCGGCCGTCACGGCCGGCATACAGGCCAGCCTGACGGATGCCGCCGCCCTGGCGCTCATCTCCGATGCCGATGCGGCAGCCGCCGCCGCGGCCGCCAGCGTGGCCGCCGCCACCGATGCCGCCGCCCTGACGGCCGCCTCGAATGCGGCCGCCGCCGCGGCAGCGAATGCGGCCGCCAACGCCAATGCCAGCGACGCCGCAGCACTGGGCATCGCCGCCACGGCCGCAGCGAATGCCGCCGCCGCTGCCAGCACGCAAGCAGGACTCACCGACGCCGTGACGCTGACCATGGCAGCGGACGCCGCCGCCGGCGTGGCCGCCTGGGACGCCTCGATCGCCAACGCCACCGATGCCGTGGCCCTGCAGGCTGCCGCTGATGCCGCCGCCACGAACGCCGCCAATGCCCAGACACAAGCCAACATGACGGACGCGCCCACCCTGGGCCTGATCGCCGATGCGGCGACCCTGGCATCGGATGCGGCGCAGGCGCAAGCGGACCTGACCGACGCCGCCGCGCTGGCCGTCATTTCCAACGCCGACGCTGCCGCGGCAGCGGCGGCCGCCACCCTGGCCGGCAACACGGATGCAGCCGCGCTCGACGCCGCAGCCGCCGCTGCCGCCAATGCGGCCGCCAATGCCGTGGTGACAGCCAACCTGAGCGACGCGGCCGCCCTGCAGATCACGGCCGATGCCGCTGCCAGCACGGCCGCCGCCGCCGCCACGCAAGCGGCACTGACCGATGCGGCCGCGCTGCAAATCGTCTCCGATAATGACGCCGCCGCGGCACTGGCAGCGCAAACCATTGCCAACCAGACGGACGCTGCCGCCCTGGCCGCTGCCGACGCGGCCGCCGCCAGCGATGCCGCGAATGCCCAGGCAGTGGCCGATCAGACCGATGTCGTGGCGCTGCAGCAAGCGGCCGACCAGGCCGATGCGGATGCGCAAGCCGCCAATGCGCAAGCCAACCTGCTGGACGTCAACGTCGCCCTGAATGCCTTCAACCTGGCCAACCTGGCCGCCCTGGCCGCCAACGTCACGGCCGGGCAGACCAGCGTGGTCGACCTGACGGCGACCGTCAATGCCTTGCAGCTCGATTCCGACAATGCCGACATCACTGCCAACCTGACAGATGCCGTCACCCTTGCCGCCACCGCCGCTGCCGATGCGCTGACGGCCGCCGGCTTGCAGACCGCGGCCAACCTGACCGACGCCACGGCGCTCGCCAACACCGCCGCCGCGGCCGTTTCGGCGGCGGAAACGGCTGCCCTGCTGGGCGGGATCGACATCTCGGCCGTCAGCGCCGCGGCGGCGGCCCAAGCTGCCGCCACGGCAGCGGCCGCCACTGCCGCGCTGACCGATGCGGGCGCGCTGGGCGTGATCTCCACCGCTGACGCCGCCGCGCAACTGGCGGCCCAGACGGCAGTGACCACCTTGACCGCCGCCAATACGGTGGCGCAAAACGCCCTGACCGCGGCGCAATTGCTGGCCGGCCAGACCGATGCTGCGGCCCTGGCCGTGGCGTCGTCGGCCGCCGATGCGGCCGCTGCCGCCGCCGTCACGACGGCTGGCCAGACGGATGCCATCGCGCTGAGCCTCATTTCCACCGCCGATGGCCTGGCTGCCGCCTCGGCCGCCAGCCTGGCGGCGCTGACGGATGCCGCCGCGCTGAGCATCACATCCACGGCCGACGCGGCCACGGCTGCCGCCTTGCAGGCAACGGCCAACCTGACGGATGCGGCCGCCCTGGGCCTGATCGCCACTGCCGCCGCTGCCGCTGCCAACACGGCGACGAATGTTGCCAACCTGACGGACGCCGTTGCCCTGGGCACCGTCTCGGCAGCGGCCACCGCCGCCGCCAATGCGGCTGCCAGCACCGCCGCGCTGACGGACGCCACGGCCCTGGGCCTCGTCGCCACGGCCGATGCGGCGCTCGCCGCCACGGCGCAGACGACGGCCAACCTCACCGATGCCGTGGCGCTGGGCCTCGTCTCGACGGCCGCCAACACGGCCGCCAGCCTGGCCGCCGCCACTGCCAACCTGACGGACGCCGTTGCCCTGGGCACCGTCTCGACGGCCGCCACGGCCGCCGCCAACACGGCCGCCGCCACCGCCGCGCTGACCGACGCCGTCGCCCTGGGTCTGACGGCCACCGTCGATGCGGCGGCCGCCACCGCCGCACAAGCCACGGCCAACCTGACGGACGCCGTTGCGCTCGGGCTGGTCGCCACCGTGAATGCCACGGCCGCCACGGCCGCCGCCACCGTCGCCGGCCTGACCGACGCCGTCGTGCTGGGCACGCAGCACACGCTCGACGTGACCGCCGCCACCGTGGCCGCCACCAAGGCAGCGTTGACGGACGCGGCCGCGCTCACCACCGTCGCCAACAACGACGCCGCGAATGCCGCCGCCCTGGCCGCCTATTCGGCCGCGCATCCGCTCGACCTGGTGGCCGCGCTGGCCGCCACCACGGCGGCCACGACGGCGAGCCTGTCGCACGCCGCGGCAGTGTCGGCGCAGGCGGACGATGCGGCCGCCGCATCGACGGCCGCCACGGCGGCAGCCTCCCTGACGGCGCTGAACAATGCGATCGCCGCCGACAATGCCGCCACCGCGGCCGCCACGCTGGCCCTCACCTCGCAGGCAGCGGCAACGGCGGCACAGGCTGACGATGCCGCCGCTGCGGCAGCCGCAGGCGTGGCCGCCACCTCGCTGGCAGCGGCCCAGGCCGCGCAGGCAGCCGATGCCGCCGCCGCCGCGACGGCAGCGACAGCAGCCAATGCCCTGGCCGCCTTGAATGCAGCCCTGGCCGCCGACGCGAATGCGGCAGCGACCGCAGCGGCTGCCGTCACGGCCAATGCAGCCACGGCCGCCGCCATCGCCGACGATGTGGCCGCCGCCACGGCCGCCACCGTCGCCAATGCCTCGCAAGCGGCCGCGCAAGCGGCGCAGCTGGCCGACAATGCGGCCGCCAGCACCGCCACCATCGCCGCCAATGCGCTGGCCGCCCTGAATGCGGCCCTGGCCGACGATGCGGCCGCTGCCGCCGCCACCCTCAACGCCACCAACACGGCCGCAGCGGCAGCGGCGGCCACCGCCGCCGACACGGCTGCGGCCGCCGCAGCAGCCGTCGCCGCCATCTCGGCCGCTGCCACGCAGCATGCGCAAGCCGATGATGCGGCCGCCGCTGCTGCCGCTCTCACGGCGTCGATCTCGCTGGCCGCCACCCAGGCCGCCCAGGCCGCCGATCTCGCCGTCGGCACCACCGCGGCCACGGCAGCGGCCGCTCTGGCGGCCCTGAACCAGGCCCTGGCCGATGACAATGCCGCCGCGGCAGCCAGCACGGCGGCCACCAACGCGCAAGCGGCCCTGAATAGCGCCACGACGACACTCAATGCGGCAATCCTGGCGGCCAGCAACTCGCTCGCCGCCACCAATGCCGCCCTGGGCGCCGACGCCACGGCCGCGAGCACGGCAGCCGCCGCCGCCGCTGCCCAGGTCCTTGCGGATGCCGCGCTGGCAGCCGATGCCGCCCTGGCGGCCCTGGCGACGACGGCCAACAATGCGCTGGCTGCCGCAGCCGCCGCGCTGGCCGCCGACGATGCCGCCGCCAACGCAGCCCACACGGCAGCGCTTTCGGCCGCTGCCACGCTGGCGGCGCAACTGGCCGACACGGCAGCCCTCAACGCCCATGCCGCGCTCAACGCGGCCATCGCCAACCTGAACGCGGCGGTAACGGCCGATACCAACGCCCTGGACGCCAACAATGACAAGACGCTCAAGCTGAACCTCCTCATCTCCGCGCAGAATGCGTCCGATGCGGCAGCGCAGGCCAATGCCAATGCGGCAGCGGCCCACGCGGCGCTGGCGTCGGCCCAGGCCGACGATGCGGCAGCCGCCACCGCTGCCGCGAATGCGGCGTCGGCGCATGCGGCGGCCGTCGCGGCGCAAAATGCCGATGCCGTCGCGGCAGCGGCAGCGGCGCAGGCAGCCATTTCGCTGGCCGCCACGCTCAATGCCCAGGCGGACGATGCCACGGCGGCGGCAGCCGCCACGGCAGCGGCAAATGCACAGCTGGCGCTGAACGCGGCCCTCGCCGCCGACGCCGACGTCGCCACCACCGCCGCCGCGGCAGCCGCAGCCCAGCTGGCGGCGCAAAACGCGCACGACGCCGATGCCGCCGCTGCGGCAGCGGCCGTCGCGGCTGCCATTACCCTGGCAGCCACGCAGGCAGCCCAGGCCGATGACGCTGCGGCAGCGCTGGCCGCAGCCAACGCCGCCAACGCCCAGGCAGCGCACAACGCCGCCGTCGCCGACGATCAGGCCGCAGCGGATGCAGCAGCAACGGCGGCACTGGCGCAAGCGGCTGCCACGGCAGCGGCAGCGGCAGATGCCACGGCCTCCGCCAGCGCCGCAGCAGCGGCAGCATCACTGCTCGCCGCACAGGCAGCACAAGCCGACGACACGGCCGCCAACCAGGCCGCGGCAAACGCCGCAGCCGCCGCCGCCGCCCACACGGCAGCCATCGCCGCCGACGCACTGGCCGTCAGCACGGCGGCAACGGCAGCCAGCGCCCTGGCCGCCGCCACCGCAGCGCAGAACGACGATAACGCCGCAGCCGCCGCAGCAGCCCAGGCCGCCGCTTCTCTGGCCATCACGCAGCAGGCACAGGCCGACGATGCGGCAGCGGCAGCGGCTACCGTCAACGCGAACAATGCGGCGGCCGCCGCGCTGGCAGCCCATGCCGCCGATGCGGCAGCGCCGCTGGCACAGGCGCAGGCTGCCGCTTCCCTGCTGGCCTTCCAGGCCGCGCAAGCCGACGATGCCGCCGCCGCCAACGCGGCGGCAGCAGCAGCCCAGGCGCATGCCAATGCCAACGCAGCCTACGCGGACGATGCGGCAGCGGCGCAGGCCAACGCCAACGCGCAGGCAGCCGATGCGGCCCTGGTCCAGGCCAATGCCATCGCGGCGCAGACCGATGCCAACGCCCTGGGCGTGATATCGGCTGCGGATGCCGCCCACGCCGCCGCCGTGCAGGCGATCGCCGACCAGACGGATGCCGTGGCGCTCACCCAGGCCGCCGATGCGGCAGCGGCAGCGGCGGCAGCAGCCGCACACACGGCCGACCTGACGGACGCCAATGCCCTGCACCTGGCAGCCGATGCGGCAGCGGCCGCGGCCCTGCAGGCGCAGGCGCAGGCGGACCTGACGGATGCAGGCTCGCTGACGGTGGCGGCCAATGCCGCCGCCGCAGCGGCAGCGGCAGCTCAGGCCCACGCCGACCTGACGGATGCGAGCCAGTTGTTCGTGCTCAGCCAGAATGCGCTGCACAGCCCGCTGACGGTGGCCGACTTCAGCACGGGCCTGCCTGCCGCCGGCGGCGACGTGATCGACATGTCCGCCATCGCCCACCTGACGGCATCGGTGGCGGTGGGCGTCAACCTGAGCACGGACTTTGGCAACGACAACCTGTTCATTTTCGATGGCACGTCCGTGTCGATCGGCGCGGCAGCCAGCGCCATCGCGGCCGACAACAGCGTCCTGTCGGGACAGGGCTACATCGTCATCGCCGATGCGCAGAACAACGGCGCCGTGACGGTGTACCACTCGAGTGACCTGAGCAATGCTCATGCCATCGACACGGCGCTGGTGCTGCTGAGCGGCGTGAACATCACGCAGCTGACGGCGGCGAACTTCCATGTCTGAGGCCATGCCCATGGAAACGTAGCCACAACGGCCGCAGGGGCGCGCACGCAGTCGCGCCGCGCTCCTGCGGTCCTGGTGATCCTCGTTGCAACCCTGCAGGCCGCAAGGCCGGAAAAACACGGGATGAGATTACGCAGTTTGCCAGCACTACCCTGCCGCCGGCGCCCCTGGCCCGGCATCCTGCCCTGCATCGCGGCTGTACTGGCAGCCGTCGCCATGGCCAGCGTCACCCCTTTCGCCGGCGCCCAGGGCGCCACGGCCTGGAGCTTCGACCAGGTCTTGCAGCAGGCGCTGCAAAGCCACCCGACCATCGCCGGCAAGCGCTCGGCACAGGCGGCCGCGCGGGCCGACCTCGATGGCGCGCAGTGGCAGCGCTTTCCCAGCCTGTCGGCCGAAATACCCACCGGTTCGCAGGAAACGGGCGGCGTGGTGCGCATCGAGCAGCCGCTGTGGAGCGGCGGGCGCATCGACGCCGGCATCGATGCCGCCGGCAGCCGGGTCGACGCGGCCGGCGCGGCCATCGAGGAAGAACGCCTGACCCTGTCCTTGCGCGTGATCTCCGCCTACACGGAAGCGCTGCGCCAGGCGGCGCGCGTGCGCTCGGCCGAAGAAGGCCTGGCAGAACACCAGCGCCTGCTGGACATGATCAAGCGCCGCGTGGTGCAGTCGGTCAGCTCGCAAACGGACCAGCGCCTGGCCGAGTCGCGCACCTACCAGGCGGCCAACGACGTGTCGAATGCGCGCCAGGCGCTGGAGAACGCGCTGGCGCAGCTGTCGCAGCTGGCCGGCAAGCCCGTGCGCCTGGTGAGCGGCACGGGCATCGGCGTGGGCGAACCGCTGCCTGACGCCAGCCTGGAAAGAGTCATGCGCCAGGCCGTCGACTACTCGCCCACCCTGCACCGCCTCGAATTCGAGGCGCAGGCAGCCGATTCCGACATCACCCTGCAGCGCTCGGCCTACATGCCGAAGGTGGTGCTGCGCATGGAAAAACCCACGGGCGGCATCAATGCCGACAACCGCACGCGCGCCATGCTGGTGCTGCAGGCGCAGCCGGGCGCCGGCCTGTCGGCCAAGGCCGGCGTGGATGCGGCCGTGGCCAAGCGCGAAGGCGCGCGCGCCGCGCGCGATGCGGCCGAACGCGACGTGCGCGAGCGCTTCACGCTGGACTGGAACGAGGCGGAAGCGAGCCGCCAGCGCCTGGGCAACGCGGGCGAGGCCAGCACCACCTCGACGCAGGTCTTCGAATCGTATGCGCGCCAGTATGTGATCGGCCGCAAGAGCTGGAACGATGTGCTCAACGCCGTGCGCGAAGCGACCCAGGCGCAGTTCGCGCTGGAAGACACGCGCGCGCAGGCGATTGCCGCAAGCCTGCGCCTGGCCGCGCAGACGGGCACCCTGGCCGGGCGCACGGCGCCGGCAGGCCTGGCGCGCCCGGATTGACACTGACATGATACAAACAGGAGACAGCGTGGATACCTCCATCAAACATGGCTTGCTGACACTGATCGAACGGGCTTCCCGCCTGACGGGCCAGCACGTGCCCGCCGCGCGCCTGGCCGACCTGCAGCGCCAGCTCGACGACGTCGACGACAACGGCGGCCCCGCCCTGGTCCTGACCACCATCTGGCAGGCGGCCGGGCTGGAAGGCGCGGCGCGCCTGCTGCACGAACCGATGCCGGGCGAGCTGCCGTTTGCCGTCTACAGCGCCAGCACGGGCTGGGGCTTGCTGCAGTCGCGCGGCGCCGACGGCGCCTGGCGCGGCGAAGGCGTCGACGGCCGCACCCTGCACCTGGCGTCGCTGGCCGGCCTGGCCTGCGTGGGCCTGCCGCGCCGCCCCGAAAAAAGCAGCGCCCGCCCCGGCGCCCTGGGCTTGGTGCGCAACGCCCTGTGGCTGAAGAAAAGCGTGTTCGTCGACGCCGTGCTGGCCACCGCGCTGGTGACCCTGCTGACCATGGCCACCTCGCTGTTTTCCATGCAGGTGTACGACCGCGTGATCCCGAACCAGAGCTTCAGCACGCTGTGGGTGCTGGTGGTGGGCGTGGCCCTGTCGATCGGCCTGGAATTCATTCTCAAGCAGGTGCGCAGCCGCATCGTCGACCATTCGTGCAACGACGTCGACCATGAGCTGTCCGAATGGTTTTTCCAGCGCATGCTGGGCATCCGCATGGAGGCGCGGCCCCCTTCCGTCGGCACCCTGGCGGCGCAGGTGAAGGGCTTCGAGATGGTGCGCGGCGTGCTGACATCGACCTCGCTGTTCGTGCTGACGGACGTGCCCTTCGCGCTGATCTTCCTGGCCATGATCACCATCATCGGCGGCTGGCTGGTGGTGGTGCCGCTGGTGGCCCTGCCGCTGGCCCTCGTGTGCGGCCTGATGTTCCAGCGCGCCATCCAGGGCCATACGCGCAAGAACCTCAACGCCAGCAACCGCAAGGCGGGCCTGCTGGTCGAAGCCGTCGACGGCGTCGAAACGCTCAAGGGCAGCAGCGCCGAATGGATGATGCAGGCGCGCTGGGCGGAGCTGGTGGCCGAGACCAGCCACGCGGAGCAGAATATCCGCGACTATGCGGCCCTGTCGCAAAACATCACGGCCGCCTTCCAGCAGCTGACCAACGTGGCGCTCATTTCCATGGGCGCCTGGTTCGTGGCCGAGAACCAGATGACCATGGGCGCCCTGATGGCCTGCACCATCATCAGCAACCGCGCCCTGATGCCCATCGTGCAGCTGCCGGCCGTGATGGTGCAGTGGGCGCATGCGCGCGCCTCGATCGATGGCCTGGAACAGGTCATCAGCCTGCCCAACGAGGCGGACAATGCGCAGTTCGCGCTGACGCCGCGCAGCCTCGATACGGGCCTGCGCTTCGAACGCATCCGCTTCACGTATGGCGGCGCGCAAAAGGTGGCGCTGGAAGTGGAGACGCTCGCCATCCGCCCCGGCGAACGCGTCGGCCTGGTGGGCGCCATCGGCTCGGGCAAGAGCACGCTGCTGAAACTGGCCTCGGGCCTGTACCAGCCAGCCGAGGGCAAGGCATACCTGGGCGACGTCGACATGGCCCTGCTGGCGCCGGCCGTGGTGCGCGAAATGGTCGGCTACCTGCCGCAGGAAACGCGGCTGTTCAGCGGCAGCCTGCGCGACAACCTGCTGCTGGGTCTGGCCGATCCGGGCGAGGAAGCGATCCTGGCGGCCGCCAAACGCACGGGCCTGATCGAGCTGATACTGGGCCAGCCGCGGGGACTGGCGCTGGCCATTACCGAGGGCGGACGCGGCGTGTCGGGCGGCCAGCGGCAATTGATCGCCGTCACGCGCCTGCTGCTGGCCAAGCCGCGCATCTGGCTGCTCGATGAACCGACGGGCGCCATGGATGCGAAGACGGAAGCGCGCATCGTGGGGCTACTGGGCGAACTGGCGGCCGAAGGCGTGACCATGGTCGCCACCACGCACAAGAACGCCCTGCTGCCCCTGCTCGACCGCCTGGTGGTGCTGCAGGCGGGCCGGGTGCTGCTCGACGGCCCGCGCGACCTTGTCCTGGCCAAGCTGTCGGGCAAGCCGCAAGCGGTTCCCGCTTCCGCGCCTGCGCCTGCGCCCGCGCCGGTGGTCCAGGCGGCGGCAGCGCAAGGAGCCGTCGCATGAAACTGGCCAAAGTCGAAACGCGGGAAGAAGCAAAACGGGGCCGGGTGCTGATCTGGAGCTGCACGGCCGCGCTGACGGGCGTCATCGCCTGGGCCTCGTGGGCTGAACTGGACCAGGTCACGCGCGCCAACGGCCAGGTGATCGCCAGTTCGCGCAACCAGATCATCCAGGTGGCCGACGGCGGCGTGCTGGCCGAGCTGCGCGTGCATGAAGGCAGCATCGTGAAGAAAGGCGAATTGCTGGCACGCTTCGACCGCACGCGGGCCGAGACGAGCTACCTGGAAAGCACGGCCAAGGCGGCCGGGCTGAAGGCGGCCGTGGCGCGCCTGCAGGCGGAAGTGTTTGGCGGCGCGCCCAAATTCCCCCCTGAACTGCAGGCGTTCCCCGAGTTCCGCGCCAACCAGCTGGCCCTGTTCAACAAGCGCCAGGGCGCCGTGCAAGCCGAAGTGAGTTCGCTGGAAAGCGCCATGAAGCTGATCAAGGAAGAGCTGGAAATGAACTTGCCGCTGCTGGAAACGGGCGACGTGAGCCGCGCCGAGGTGCTGAAACTGCGCCGGCAGGTGGTCGACATCCAGGCGCAGATCACCAACCGGCGCAACAAATACCTGCAGGATAGCCAGACGGACCTGGTGAAAGCCCAGGAAGACCTGGCCGGCGTGCTGCAGACGGTGACCCAGCGCAAGGAGCAGCTGGGATCGACGGACATCTACGCGCCCACGGACGGCATCGTGCGCAACGTGCGCCTCACCACCCTGGGCGGCGTGGCCAAGCCGGGCGAGGAAATCCTGCAGATCGTGCCCACGGACGACGACCTGATCATCGAGGCGAAAGTGAAACCGGCCGACATCGCCTTCATCAAGCCGGGCCTGCCCACGGCCGTGAAACTGGACGCCTACGACTACGGCATCTACGGCCGCCTGCGCGGCACCGTCAGCTACATCAGCGCGGACACTTTGAGTGAAGACAACAAGGGCAACGAACAGCCGTACTACCGCGTGCAGATCAAGACCAGCGGGCGCAACCTGGTCGGCAAGAACGGCGAGCCGATCCTGATCCAGCCCGGCATGACGGCCACCGTGGAAATCAACACGGGCCGCAAAACCGTCTTGCGCTACCTGACGAAGCCGATCACGAAGACGTTCTCGGAGTCCATGGGAGAGCGGTGACGCGACGGACTACATCAACCGGCCCGTTTCAGCCGGCCGGTTTCAATTGACCGATGACGCTGGCCACCTTGGCGGTGATCATGTCGACGGCGGGGCCGTTGGCGCCGTGCGGCAAAATGACATCGGCATTGCGCTTGGTCGGTTCGATGAATTGCTTGTGCATGGGACGCACGGTTTCCAGGTACTGCTCGATGACGCTTTCCACCGAGCGGCCGCGCTCGGTGATATCGCGCTGCATGCGGCGGATGAAGCGCACGTCGGAGGCCGTGTCGACAAAGATCTTCAGCGACATCATGTCGCGCAAGTCTTCGTCATACAAGGCAAACAGGCCTTCGATGACGATCACCGGCGCCGGCTTGACCAAAATGGTCCTGTCGGAGCGGTTATGCAGCGTGAAATCGTATTCCGGCATCTCGATGGCTTCGCCATTGCGCAAGGCCTGGATGTGCTGCACCAGCAATGGCCACTCGAACGCCTGCGGATGGTCGTAGTTCTGCTGGCGCCGGACTTCGGGGGAAAGGTGGGTCTGGTCGCAGTAGTAGTCGTCCTGCATCACGACGGAGACCATGTCGGCGCCGAACGAGGCGAGCACTTGCTGGGATACGGTGGACTTGCCGCTGCCGCTTCCGCCAGCGACACCGATGACAAACGGTTGGAAGGAAATAGTATTCATGCCGAATGATACCGGAACTGCGGCAAAACGGACAGGGAGCGGCGGCAAATCCGGGCCTGTCACGCGCCATGCATCAGCCGCGCATACAGCTCGGCCACCCGCTCGGACGTGATGCCGTCGCGCTGCTCCACGGCCAGCGGATGGTCCGTCGGCTCCAGCTCGATGGTCGGGCGCAGGCCATCGTCGCGCAAATGCACGCGGGTCTTCAGGTTCAGGGTAGCCGGATACACGGGCAGCTGCGTGCTGAGCCAGCCGAAGAAGGGGCCGACGTGCGCGCGCTGCGCGTCGTTGAAGCAGGCATCCCACGCATCGAAGCTCTCGCCGCTCAAGGACACCCACACGCCCCAGCTGAACGGCTCATCCGATCCGTGCACGGGAATGTCGAGGGTGGCGCGCACGAAGCAGTATGCTTCGTCGACGATGCAGGCATCGCTGTCGATCTGGCAGCGCGCTGCGCGCTCGGCGGGCGCCATCTGCTCGTACAGCCACGGCGCGTCGGCACCGAAGCTGGGCATGCCCGTGTGGGTCTCGCCGCAGGTGCGGCACAGGAAGGAAAAAGTCATGCGTGAAGGCCGCCTATGCGAAATGTCTGTGGTGTCGAATGCAAAAAGTTACTTGGGGAAACTGTGTGCTTGGTATTCGAGCAAGATGATATTCTAAACAATCCCAGGATGCGCGGACGGGACAAATTCAGTATCGATGGACCATTTACCGGGAATGCACGATGAACGAAGAAAAATTCTGGCAGCTGATGGAGAAAGTCGACCGTGAGGCCCTGGAAGACGGCGACGCCGATGCCGCAGTGGAACCATTGACCGAAGCGCTCGCCCGGTTGCCCGTCAAGGACATCAAGGGCTTCGAGGAGTGCCTGGCGCAGGCACTGTACCAGCTCGATGGCAAGGTGTTTGCGGACCATGCCGGCGCATCAGGCAAGTCGGCCGACGGTTTCCTGTATGCGCGCTGTTTCGTCGTCGGCTCGGGCAAGGCCGCTTATGACAGCGTGCTGGCCGACCCCGCACTGATGCCCGCTCAAACGGACGAGTGGCTGGAAGAACTGTTGAGCGTCGCTCCCGAAGCCTGGTCCGAAAAGACAGGGCGCGACACCGATGACTGGGATTTTACGGCCAGCGTCGATTATGAAACCGGAAGCAATTCCGCTGCCTGGCCTGGCTAAGGCGCAATGGACGCCATCGCCGCCAGCAAGGCGCATATCCAGCTGGCCGAAGGCGATGCCGGGCACTGGGAAGCGCACATGGCGGCAGCTGAAGCCGTGCTGCGCAGCGCCTTGCAAGCGGCCCCGCAAGACACGGCCCTGATCACCTGCCTCGGTGCCGTGCTGTGTGACCGGGGCAAGTACCGAGAAGCCGTCAACGTACTGGAAACGGCGCTCAAGCTGGACTCGGCGGACAGCCATACCCATTACAACCTGGGGGTGGCCCTGGCGGGACTGGCAAAACCCCGCAAGGCCATGGCGCAATTTGGCAAGGCGCAGGGCCTTGCCCCTTCCAGCCGGACCTGGACCGCCTATTTCGACCCGCAGGCCCAATAGGCGCGCGCCCGGAAACTATTCGAACTGCTTGCGGAACGCCTCGAACTGCGCCGCCAGGCCGTCGAAATCGCTGCGCAATTGCAGCACTTCCTGTTCCAGCTGGGCCACGCGGCTGCCCTGCTGCGGCGCGCTGACGGCGCCCGCAAAACCGGCCGCCGTCTCGATCTGCGCCAGCGCTTCCTCGCCGCCCAATAAATGGCCGTAGCGCGGCTCCTTGGCGCCGGGGGCGACGGCCAGCTTGGCCACCAGCGGCGGGTACTTGTCGATCAAAAATTGCAGGCCGGATTCCACCTCCGCCACGGACTTGAATTCATGCACGCGGCCGCTGCGGCTGCGGATCTCGCCCGCCGTCTGCAAGCCGCGCAGCATCAAGATCGTCAGGATGGCCAGCTTGTCCTGTTCCAGCGACCACTTGATGCGCATGCGGTGTTCGTACTTGGCGACCCGCGCGCCCGCCTGCGTGATGCCGTTGACGAATTTGCGCTGCATCAGGCGCTGCAGCACGTCGTACACGGTTTCTTCGGACAGGGCCATGACGGGATCGCGGCTCGACAGCTGGTTGCAGCCGTTCGTCAGGGCATTCAACGACAGCGGGTAGCTGTCCGGCGTCAGCGCTTCCTTTTCGGCCAGCACGGCCAGCACGCGGATCTCGAAGGGGTCGAGCAGATTCGGATTGTCGCTGCCCTTGTCTGCTGCGTTTTCAGCTATGTTTACGTCTGTAGTCATGCCTGTATCCTTAATCAACCAGCTTGTTCATTTGCTCGGAATCAAATTTATCACACTCGGGCACGCCCTGGCAGCAGATGCCTGCCGCCTTCAGGGTGGCGAGGATGGTTTCGATGCGCTGTTCCTGCGCCACGGCATGCGTGATCAGGCCCTGCAGGGCTTTCGACAGGGGATCGTCGCCATTCGGCGTCACGCCATACGCGGCGAACAGATGGGCCGTGCTGCCTTCGCGCAGCGCGCTGACATCCTTTTGCACGATGTGCGCCGGGTTGCCCACGGCCGTGGCGCCCGATGGCACGGGTTTCAGCAGCACGGCGTTCGAGCCCACCTTGGCGTACTCGCCCACCGTGAAGCTGCCCAGCACCTGCGCGCCGGCGCCGACGATGACGCCGCGCTCCAGCGTGGGATGGCGCTTGGCGCCGCTGTGCAGCGAGGTGCCGCCCAGGGTCACGCCCTGGTAGATGGTGCAGTCGTCGCCGACGATGGCCGTCTCGCCGATCACCACGCCGAAGCCATGGTCGATGAAGACGCGCCGGCCGATGACGGCGCCCGGATGGATTTCAATGCCCGTGATGATGCGCGCGATATACGAAATGAAGCGCCCCACCCACTTCATGTGCCGCGTCCAGCACCAGTGCGCCCAGCCATGCATGACGATGGCGTGCAAGCCCGGATAACAGGTCAGCACCTCCCAGCCGTTGCGGGCGGCGGGGTCACGTTCGATGATGCTGTTGATGTCTTCGCGCAAGTGGTGGAACATAAGACGGATTTCTGAATGGGTAAGAGACAAGACGCAAATGGTAGCGTATTCGGCGGCGTGCTGCCGGAGAGGCAGATAAACAAGCGCCGCCTCGAGGGCGGCGGCTGTTCAAAGAAGCGCTACAAAACGTTCAGGGCAAGGCGCATTGCCGAAGACAGTACGCAAGTACGGCGAGGCAATGCAACGCCGCCCTGGACGTTTTTTAGCCTTCTTTCGCGATGCGCTGGCGGCGGGCTTCGTACAGGCACACGCCGGAGGCCACGGACACGTTCAGGCTCTCGACGGAGCCGAACATCGGGATGCTGACGAGGATGTCGCAGGTATCGCGCGTCAGGCGGCGCATGCCTTCGCCTTCGGAACCCATGACGAGGGCCGTCGGGCCCGTGAAATCGGCTTCGTACAGGCCTTTTTCGCCATCGTCCGATGTGCCGATCAGCCAGATGCCGCGCTCTTTCAGTTCACGCATGGTGCGCGCCAGGTTCGTCACGGTGATGTACGGGACGGTTTCGGCGGCGCCGCTGGCAACCTTGGCGGCCGTGGCGTTGAGGCCCACGGCGCGGTCCTTGGGCACGATCACGGCATGGGCGCCGACGCCGTCGGCCACGCGCAGGCAGGCACCCAGGTTGTGCGGGTCGGTAATGCCGTCGAGAATCAACAGCAGCGGCGGGCCGTCGATGGCGTCCAGCAATTCATCGAGATTGCGCGCCAGCGACAGCTGCGAGGCAAACGCGATCACGCCCTGGTGGCGGCGCGTGCCGACGATCTTGTCCAGGCGCGACGAATCGACGGGCATGACGCGCACGTTGGCGGCCTTGGCGGCGGCGATCATGTCCTTCATGCGGCCGTCGACGCGGCTGGCGTCGACGAAAATTTCTTCCACGGACGACGCTTCGTGACGCAGACGCGAGGTGACGGCGTGGAAGCCGAAAATCATTTTATTCTTCATTTGTTATCGCTTCTTTTATCGCTTGCTTTTGCTTGTTTTTGATACAGTTTTTGCTGCTCGTGGTGCCGCAGCAGGTGCCGCGGCAGTTTTCTTGCTGCGCTTCGGCGCGGCGGCCTTGGGCGCTGCCGCCTTCGGGGCTGCCTTGGGCGCGGCCTTGGCTGCCGGCTTGGCGCCGTTGGAACGGCCGCCGGAACCATTGCCAGCCTTGACGCTGGCCTTGATTTCATGGCGCTGCTCGGTCGCGGGACCGGGCTTGACCATCGATTTCTTCTCGCCCTTGCGCTTGCCGCTGCCGTTCGGCTTGGCCGGCGCTTCTTCGCCCGCCAGTTCCGCATCGGTCACCAGGCGCAGGTCGATCTTGCGCGTTTCCAGGTCGACACGTGCCACCTGCACCGTCAACCGGTCCGTCAACTGGTAGCGCTTGCCCGTGCGTTCGCCGCGCAATTCATGGCGCGCATCGTCGTACTGGAAGTAGTCGGTGCCCAGCTCGGTGACGTGCACCAGGCCTTCGACAAACAGGGTGTCCAACTGCACGAACACGCCGAACGTGGTCACGCCCGTGATGGTGCCCGTGAATTCCTCGCCCAGCTTGTCCTGCATGAAGTAGCACTTCAGCCAAGCTTCCACGTCGCGCGACGCTTCGTCGGCGCGGCGCTCGTTGGCCGAGCAATGCACGCCCAGCGCGTCCCAGATGGTCAGGTCCGTCTTCTTCGGCTTGCCTTCGGCCTTGTCCTTCGCCTGCTGCTTGCGCGTGGCGTTCGACACGTTCGTGTTCAGCACGGTCTTCTCGGACAGCTTGGGCTCGTATTTCTTGCCTTGCAAGATGGCCTTGATGGCGCGGTGCGTCAGCAGGTCGGGATAGCGGCGGATCGGGCTGGTGAAGTGGGCATACGCCTCGTAGGCCAGGCCGAAGTGGCCGATATTGTCCGGGCTGTAGACGGCTTGCTGCATCGAGCGCAGCAGCATCGTCTGCAGCAGGGCCGCGTCGGGACGCGCCTTGATCTGCTGCATCAGGGTCTGGTAATCGGATGCCGACGGCGTGTCGCCGCCCGTCAGGTTCAGGCCCACCTGCTTGAGGAAGGTGCGCACTTGCGTGAGCTTTTCCTTGGTCGGGCTGGCGTGGATGCGGTAGGTGCCCGGGTGCTTGTTACGCAGCAGCAAGTCCGCCGCGCAGACGTTGGCCGCCAGCATGCACTCTTCGATGATCTTGTGCGCTTCGTTGCGCGTGCGGGGGACGATCTTTTCGATCTTGCCCGCGCTATTGCAGACGATATACGTTTCCGTCGTCTCGAAATCGATGGCGCCCCGCTCCGTGCGTGCTTTCAGCAAGGCGCGGTAGACGGCTTCCAGGTTTTGCAGGTGCGGCAGGATGTCCGCGCGGCGTGCCGCTTCCGGTCCCTTGGTGTTGCCCAGCACGGCTGCGACTTCGTCGTAGGTCAGGCGCGCGGCCGAATGGATGACGGCCGGGTAGAACTGGTAGGCCTTCAATTCGCCCTTGTCGCTGACGACGGCGTCGCACACGAGGGTCAGGCGGTCGACGGCCGGGTTCAGCGAGCACAGGCCATTGGACAGCTTTTCCGGCAGCATCGGAATCACGCGGCGCGGGAAGTAGACGGACGTGCTGCGTTCGAGCGCATCGATATCGAGCGCGTCGTTCGGTTTCACGTAATGGCTGACGTCGGCAATCGCCACGATCAGGCGGAAGCAGTTGGCGCGGCCGATCTTGACGGGCTCGCAATACACGGCATCGTCGAAATCGCGCGCGTCTTCGCCGTCGATGGTGACCAGCGGCACGTCGCGCAAGTCGACACGGTCTTTCAGGTCGGCGGCACGCACTTCGAACGGCAGTTTTTCAGCTTGCTTGAGGGCGGCGGCGGAAAAGATGTGCGGCACGTTGAATTTGCGCACGGCAATTTCGATTTCCATGCCGGGATCATCGAGGGCGCCCAGCACTTCAACGATCTTGCCGACCGGTTGCTTGAAGCGCATCGGTTGCTCGGTCAGCTCGACGCTGACGATCTGGCCAGCCTTCGCCTTGCCCACCGAACCGGTGACCAGGATGTCCTGGCCGATGCGCTGGTCTTCGGGCGCCACCACCCAGGTGCCGTTTTCCTGGATCAAACGGCCGATGACGTGGGTATTGGCGCGCTGCGTGACTTCCACGATCGTGCCTTCCGGGCGGCCGCGGCGGTCCGTGCCGACGATGCGGGCCATGACCTTGTCGCCATGCAGTACTTTCTGCATTTCTTTCTCAGGCAGGAACAGGTCGGCGCTGGCGTCGTCGGGAATGACGAAGCCGAAGCCGTCGCGGTGGCTGGTGACGCGACCGGCGACGAGCGCGCTCTGGTCGGCCAGGCTGAATACACCGCTGGCATCAGACTTCAGCTGGCCGTCGCGCTCCATCGCCTTCAGGCGACGGACCAGGACATCCATGGAATCGGCATGCACTTGCAGCGTTTTCCCGAGAGACTGCGGATCGAGAGGCGCGTTGACGCTGCGGAATATGCCGAGAATGTCCTCCCGGCTGGGGATGGTGTGGGTATTTTGGCTCAAAAGTATTTCTATAGTTGTTATTGACAGTGATCAAACGGAATACAAAGACCGATGACATCACCGTCAATATTGACACGGTGATGTGCGGTAGTGTACCGGAGGACGCCTTGGTTTGCCTAACGGACAGCGTGTCGGAAACAGTACAAGACGCCCGCCAATGAAAAAAAGGAGAAAAGCTGCGCAATGCATTTGACTTCGGCAAATATTGCTCTATAATCTCGGTCTCTTGCAGCGACAAACCTTCACGGGAATGCAGTTGCAGGAAAGCGGTACAGGGTTGATGTGCAGTATGGAGCGAAAGCTCATCTGGCGCAAAACTCTTCAAGTCGCTATAATAGCAGAATTGTTGTAGTAAGTTATTTTGCAACAAATACTCGAGCAGTAAAATGTAGTAAGCAGCATCAGTGCCCACGTGGCGGAATTGGTAGACGCGCATGGTTCAGGTCCATGTGCCTTCGGGTGTAGGGGTTCGAGTCCCTTCGTGGGCACCATACCTAATTCGCTAAAAAGCCGCAAACTTTCACGAGTTTGCGGCTTTTTTCATTTCCGAGTCGAAAACCCCTTCCCGCCATCAGCGAGCCGCATTGCGGCAACCGGCAAGCACGGCACGCCCATGGATGGAAAGATGCGGAAAAGCGCTGAAAAAACAGGCAGATTTTGCCTTTTTTCATAGGGAACAGCCGTTTTCAGGCAAAAAAACATGTTTCTTGAAGAAAAGTGCAAAATGTTGATTGACCGAATGCGCGCCAGCCCTTATGATTTTGTCCTCGCTGCAGAACATGCAGCGACAAGCAGCAAGCAGTAACAATGCCCACGTGGCGGAATTGGTAGACGCGCATGGTTCAGGTCCATGTGCCTTCGGGTGTAGGGGTTCGAGTCCCTTCGTGGGCACCACCAGCAATGAGATGTTTTCATTGTGATCCGCAGTAAAGCAGTACGCAGTTGAAATGAGCAGCACAATGCCCACGTGGCGGAATTGGTAGACGCGCATGGTTCAGGTCCATGTGCCTTCGGGTGTAGGGGTTCGAGTCCCTTCGTGGGCACCACCAGCAACGAGCTGTTTTCGTTGTAGTCCGCAGTACAGTAGTGAGACATCGCAGTAAGCAGCAACAAGCAGCATCAGTGCCCACGTGGCGGAATTGGTAGACGCGCATGGTTCAGGTCCATGTGCCTTCGGGTGTAGGGGTTCGAGTCCCTTCGTGGGCACCATTACCTAATTCGCAAAAAAGCCGCAAACTTTCACGAGTTTGCGGCTTTTTTCATTCCAGAATGCCGCGCAGTCTTCCCGACCTGCGGCACCCTCCCCTTATTTGACCAGCGCCGCCTTCACGGCATTGGCCAAGCTCGTCGTCGGACGGCCAATCAGCGCGCTCAATTGCTTGCCATTGTCTTCCAGGCCGCCCTTGGCCGCGCCCGCATCGGAATCGGCCAGCAAGTCGGCAAAGCCCTCCGGCACGCCCACGCCAATCAAGGCGGCCTTGAAATCGGCCTGCGGCAAATCCTTGTACACGATCGCCTTGCCCGACTGGCGCGCCACTTCAGCTGCGTACTCGGCCAGGGTAAAGCCGTGGTCGCCTGCGAGTTCATAGATGACTTGCGGCTGGGCAGCCGTCAGCACGGCGGCGGCGGCCGCCGCGTAATCGGCACGCGCGGCCGACGAGAAGCGGCCATTCTGCGCCGCACCCAGCACGACGCCATGCTCGAGCACGGGCGCCAGGTGTTCCGTATGGTTTTCCAGGTACCAGCCGTTGCGCAGGAAACTGTACGGCAGGCCCGATGCGCGGATGGCCGCTTCCGTGACGACGTGCTCGGCAGCCAGGCCCAGCGGCGACGTGTCGGCGCGCAAGACGCTGGTGTAGGCCAGCAGGGCAACGCCGGCACGCTTGGCCGCATCGATGACGTTCTGGTGCTGCTGCGCGCGCTGCCCCACTTCGCTGGACGAGATCAGCAAGATCTTCGTTGCGCCCTTGAATGCCGCGTCGAGGCTGGCGCCATCGTTGTAATCGGCCTGGCGCACTTGCACGCCCAGTGCGGCCAGGCTGGCAGCCTTGGCCGGATTGCGCACGGCGGCAATGATGTTCGCTGCGGGGACGGATTTGAGCAGGCTGGCGATGACGTGCTGGCCCAGGTTGCCTGTGGCGCCGGTGATGACGATCATGATTTCTCCTTGGAGGGTGGGTGGTAAGACCCTATAATAGGACTATTACTTACTTATTGTAAGTACGTACCTTTTGGTAAGTATGAATTCATCTCAAATTGAAGGCCAACTATCATGTCCACAGACACTCCCGGCGCCAGCCTGCGCGCCGCCCTCGCCCGCCAGAACCAGGGCGCGCACCTGCTGGCGGCCGCCTGCCCGTCGCGCGCCGTACTCAGCCACCTGACCAGCCGCTGGGCCGTGCTGGTGCTGGTGTTGCTGCTGAGCGGCACGCGGCGCTTCAGCGAACTGCGCCGTGAAGTGGGCGGGGTCAGCGAAAAGATGCTGGCGCAAACCCTGGAAGCGCTGGCGGGCGACGGCTTCGTGCTGCGCCAGGCATATCTGGTGATACCGCCCAAGGTGGAATACAGCCTCACGCCGCTGGGACGCGAAGCGGCCGAACGACTGGCCGTGCTGGTCGACTGGATCGAGGATAATTACCCGCGCATCGAGCAGGCGCGCGCCGAGCTGGCAACGGCGCCCGCAGCGCAAAACGCGGCCTGAACGGGCGCGATAACCCTTGCTTTTGGTCATCAAGAATTATCGTTTACTCCTACTTGCCTTGATGTAATACTAGGCCCATGAACCGCGTAAGGGCGCGATACCATGAATCAGTTGATTTCTTCCATCGCCGACCGGGCCAAAGTGCTACTGGTCAGCAATTCGCCGAACGATGTGCGCGAACTGCTGTATGTGCTGGACCGGCATAACCTGGGCACGGGACTGGCGGGCGATGTCGACGAAGGCGTAGAACTGGCGGCCGGCGGCACGGACCTGATCCTGCTCGACGCGGCCCTGGCCGGCTCGAATATCGGCGCCACCTGCATGCGCCTGCGCAATGCGGGCGGACGCCACAGCGTGCCCCTGCTGCTGATGTCGGCCACCCCCAGCGCCGAGGAACAGGGCCGCAGCGTGGGTGCCGGCGCATCCGACTACATCAAGATGCCCTTCAATGCGCGCGACGTGGCGGAAAAAATCCTCATGGAACTGGCCTTGCACAAGGCCGTGGCGTCCGCGCCGCTTGCTGCCGCGCCGCCGCGCCCCCTGCATCCGCAAACGCTGGAAGTCAATTACCACTCGATCCTGGCCGGTTCGCCCGACGCCGTGCTGCTGTTCGACATCGACAACCGCCTGCTGATCGACGCCAACCACCTGGCCGAAGACCTGTTCGGCATGCCGCTGGCGGAACTGCTGCAAGGTGGCATGGAACCGCTGTTTCCGAAACTCCAGGACGATGGCCGCGCCTCGCCGCAACTGCTGGAAGAAAAGATCCGCGATACCCTGCAAGGCAAGATCGTCGTCTTCCGCGCCAGCTGCTGCCACCGCGACAGCCATCCGATCGCCTGCGAAATCCGCTTGATGCGCTTGTCCGTGCCGGGCCGCCAGCTCGTGCATGCGCGCATCATCGACTTGACCGAACGCAACCTCGCCGAAGCGATGCGTTCGGGACAGAGCACCCTGCTGGAAATGGTCGCCAAGGGCGCGCCCCTGACGCCCACCCTGAACCAGCTGCTGCTCCTGATCGAAGGCCAGTCGCGCGGCGTGCTTTGCTCCATCATGCTGCTCGACGATGACGGCATCCACATGCACAGCGCGGCCGGCCCCAGCCTGCCGCCCGAATACATGGCCCTGCTCGAAGGCGTGGCCATCGGCCCCGGCGTGGGTTCCTGCGGCACGGCCATGTTCCTGCGCGAACCGGTGGTGGTCAGCGACATCATGCGCGATCCCCTGTGGGCGCCCTACCGCGAGCTGGCCGCGCCGTTCGGCTTGCGCGCCTGCTGGTCGCGCCCCATCTTCGGCCAGGATGGCGCCGTGCTCGGTTCATTCGCCATGTATTACCGCGAAGTGCGCCAGCCCGATGCGCGCGACCTGGAGCTGATCGATACGGCCACCGACCTGGCCGGCATCGCCATCGGCCGCATGCGCCACGAACGCGAACTGCAGCGCCACCGCGCCCATCTGGAAGAGCTGGTGGCCGAACGCACGGCAGCCCTGACGCAGGCCAAGGAACACTCGGAGCAGACCAACTGCGAACTGGCCGCCGCGCTGGAAAACCTGTCCATCACGCAGGAAGAACTGGTGCGCCGCGACAAGCTGGCCGCGCTGGGCGCGCTGGTGGCCGGCATCGCGCATGAACTCAATACGCCGATCGGCAACGGCCTGGTGGTCGCCACCACCATGGCCGAGCGCACGCGCGAAATCCAGGCCAGCTTCCTCGACGGCCTGCGCCGCTCGGAACTGGGCGCCTACCTGACCCAGGCCAGCGAGGCGGACGCCATCATGCTGCGCAACCTGCAGCGCGCCGCCGACCTGGTGTCGAGCTTCAAGCAGATCGCCGTCGACCGCGCCAGCTCGCAGCGCCGGCACTTCCTGCTGCGCCAGTTCATCGCCGAACTGATGCTGCCCATGTCCACGCCCCTGAAGGCTGCCGGCCTGCACCTGACGCAGGACGTGCCGGACGGCCTGGCCATGGACAGCTATCCCGGTCCGCTGGGCCAGGTGCTGAGCAACCTGCTGGAAAATTGCCTGCGCCATGCCTTCGAAGGCCGCAGCGGCGGCAAGATCGCCATTACCGCCCGCGGCAGCGACGACGGGCAGACGATCACCCTGTCCATCGCCGACACGGGCGTGGGCATCGCCGCCGATGCCCTGGCACATGTCTACGATCCCTTCTTCACGACCAAGCTCGGCTCCGGCGGCTCGGGCCTGGGCCTGCACGTGGCGCACAACATCGTCACGGGCGTGCTGGGCGGCCATATCGATGCCACCAGCAGCACCGGCGCCGACAGCGGCACCACCTTCACCCTGCAACTGCCCGCCGCGGCGCCGCAATCGGCCGCCCCCTGAGCGGCAGGCGCGCTACAATGCCGGCAGGCTTTTCTTTCGGAGCACCTATGAAATACCTGATCGCCACGGCCCTGCTGGCCGTTTGCGCTTGCGCCTCGGCCGGACCAGCCCCCTGGTACAAATGGCGCAGCAAGGTCGACGGCACCCTGTCGTGCGCCCAATCCACGCTGGGATTTGGCTGGGAACTGGCCTCGGGCCCGTATAAAGATAGCCGTTGCGAAAAACCTGCGCTTGTTAAATAATGGGGCCATGACCACACGGGGCACCGGCTTGAGATCAAGCGATGGCATTGCGGCGTCGAAAGAGTATGGAACGATAAGAACGTATCTATTCAAACCGAGGAGACCACATGTTTACGAATCCCGAACAATTTGCATCGGCCACCAAGGCCTTGTTTGAATTCCAGCTGATGACCTTCAACACCCTCACCTCCAAGGCCGTGCAAGGCGTGGAGCAGGTGCTGGCGCTGAACATGGCCACCGCCAAGTCCGGCATCGAGGACAGCCTTGCCGCCGGCAAGGAAATCAGCCAGGCCAAGGATCCGAAGGCCGCCATGGCCGCCGCCGCTGCCCAGCTGCAGCCGGGCGTGGCCGGCGCGAAAGCGTATAAACAGCAACTCGACGACATCATCAAGGAAATCCACACGGAATTCACCACGGCCGCGGAAGCCCATGTGGCGGAAGCGAAAAGCAATCTGAGCGCCCTGATCTACGACGTCACGAAAAACGTGCCGCCAGGCTCGGAAAACGCCGTGGCCATCGTCAAGGCCGCCATCGACAATGCCTTCCTCGGCTACGAGCAAGTGACCAAGGCCACGAAACAGGCAGTGAAAACCGTGGAAGAGCAGATCGCCAAGGCCAGCGCGCAAGTGGCGCAGGCAACGGAAAAGGCGACGAGCGGCGCCACCGCCGCGGCTGAAAAGGCAGCGCCTGCCGCCAAGCCCAAGGCGGCTAAAAAGTAACGAGCCCCAAGAGCAAGTACCGGGGTCGTACCCTCAGGGTACGACCCCAGCCTTTACTTGGGGTCGACAAGTTTGCCCCTCACCCCACCGGCACGATCCTGTACACGCAGCGCCTGCCCCCGTCCAGCAGATATTCGCTGCGCTCCACCGTGCAATCGTCCCCCAGTACCCGCTGAAAGATGGCCAGCTCCGAGCGGCAGAAATTCTGGCATGCCGTGGCCGCTGCACAGATGGGGCAATGGTTCTCCACCAGTAAGACACTGCCATCGTCCTGCGGCTCCGCGTGGGCCATGTAACCTTCGCCGTCGCGCGCCCGCGCCAGGCTGTCCACTCTTTGCGCCAGCTCAAGCTGCGGGTCGACCAGCTGGCCATAGGCCAGCTCGCTGCTGCGCTCGCGCGCGCCGATCAGTTTCTCCAGGCCCGCATCGCCGAACAGGGTTTTCACTTGCGCGATCAATTCCAGGGTCAGGTCCGCATGGCGGTCGGGATAGCGCGCGTGGCCCTCCCGCGTCAACGCCCAGCGCCGCGACGGGCGCCCCACCTTGTCGGCCACATCCTCGAAAGCCACCAGGCCCCTGTCCTGCGCCGCTTCCAGCTGGCGCCGCGCGCCCATGGAAGTGATATCGAGCAGGGCCGCCAGTTGCTGCGCCGTCTGCGGCCCCCGCATCTTCAGCAGGAACAGGGTCTGTTCCGACGTGTTCATGCTGCTGCTCATGCCACGGCCTTTGCGTCGACGGCGCCATCGAGCTGGCGGCGCCAGGCCACCATGCGCCAGGCAGCCCAGGCGGCGGACAAGGCGCCCGCGACGAGGATCAGCCGCGTGTCGATCAGGGTCAGCACGGAGCCGCTCAAGGCGACGACGATGTTGGCGATGCAAAACGTGGTGGCCAGCAAGCCCATCACGGCGCCCTGCCCGTGCGCGCTGAAGCGCTCGGCGCACCAGCCCTGGATCACCGTGTTGTACAGGGCATTCGGAATGCCGAACAGCACGATGGCGGCGATGCCCACCCAGATATTGCCCAGCGCCAGGATCCCCACGGCCAGCGCCACGCCGCACGCATACCAGCTGGCCCGCAGCAGCGGCGCATGGCGGCTGGGACCGCCCGCCAGCAGCGAAGTGACCGTCATCGTGCCGCACAGGCCCACATTCACCCAGGCAATCTCCTGTGCATGGTAATTGGCCGTCTCGACCAGCCACAGCGGATAGAATTCGTAGAAGCTGGCCACGCCGCACGTGAGTGCCAGTTGCACGATGAACAGGGTGCGCAGCTCGTCATGGCGCAGCAGGTTCAGCGAATGGCGGTCGCGCGCCACCTGCCACCACGACGTCGTCAGCAGGGACGGCGTTTCGCGCGGCAAGCCCACGGCCACCAGCACGGCCACCAGCATCAGGGCGGCGGCGGCAATCCAGAACGGCACCGTCACGCCCCAGCCCAGGGTCGCGCCCGCCAGGATGGGCCCCACCAGCCAGCCCAGGTAAAACGCGCCATTCAGCCAGGACATGGCGCGCAGGCGCAGCGGTCCCGTCAGCTGGTCGGCCAGCATGGCGCGCGCCACGGCGCCGTTTCCCTCCAGTAAACCCGTGATGAAACGGGCGACGATGAACAGCGGATAGGACTGGATCACCAGCGCCCAGGCCGTGATCGCATGGCCGATGGCGGCGCCCACGGCCGTGCGCATCAGCAAGGGGCGGCGGCCGTAGCGGTCCGACAAGGGGCCCAGCACGGCCGAGCCGATCAGCAAGCCCAGCGGGTTGATGGTCAGTGCCAGGCCGAACAGCAGTTTCGACGGCAAGCCCAGGAAATTGTTGAAGGCATTCGGCGCCTCGGCCGCAAACAGGGGCGGCAGGATCGGGTATGGCAGGGAGGCGCCGATGGTCGACAGCAGCGCCAGCAGGCAGGCGGCGGAAATCAGGATGATATTTTTCATGCGGGCTCGATGGAGATGGTCTGGCAAGAATACGTGGCCAGGCCACATAAGTAAACTAAAACGTTTATTAATTGTGGCAAAGGTTGCCACTGTGAAGCGTGCGCGCCATCGCCTCGGCTATCATGGCGCCACGAATCACGACGAACAGGGCAAACATGACACTGTCAGAAATTGAACACGAACACGGCTTCACCTATCCGCCGCTGTACCGGCAGCTGGACCGCGACGGCATGCTCGACGTGGGCGAATACGGACCCGACTGGTACAAGCTGGTGTTTCCCACACTACAGGAGCGTCCCACCCTGCTGCTGCACGCAGACGATTTCGAATTGCTCAATATCAAATCCGTGGCGGAAGAAGCGGCGAGCTTGCTCGACGAGGACGATTACCGGCGCATCTCTCCCCGTTTCCAGTTCATCCCGTTCGCGCAAACGGGCGCGGGCGACCACTACTGCTTTTTCGCGTCCGGCCAGCACGAGGGCGACATGCCCATCGTGCTGCTGTGGCACGACCAGGATGAAGCCCAGTACCTGGCGAAAAATCTGCAGGACTTCATCTTTCACATGCTGTTGAACAGCATGGCGGACCAGGATACCTACAACGACGTGGGCGACGGGGAATTCCGCGAGCAGCTGGAAAAGACCATGCTCACGCATGCGCGCTACCTGACGCCGGAGCAGGCGCAGGTCCTGCAAACGCTGCTGTCGCGCGACATCATCGACTACGAAGTGGCGCTGCCGAAGGGACGCAAGGAAGCGCACCGGGGCTTGCTGACCGATATGGAACTGGCCAGCCTGCGCGACAAACTCATTCCCTACGAAAAGTTCGACAGCTGTTTTGCCTACAGCACGGCCAGCTGAGCATAAAATCGCTGGGCAAGCGGCGGATGAAGGTTTAAACTGTATATAAACACAGTAAAACCGATCACCTTGCATCTTGCCACATTCCCCCCATGCTGAGAGTCCTGGAAAATCCCCTGTACTATCTGGACAATTTCCAGGATGTGCTGAGCTGGATAGCCGCCCGTTACGCCGACCTGCTGAGCGTTGAAGAAACGCAGTTCATCGCCGACTTCGGCGCACTGCCGCTGCCCTCGCGCGCCCTGTTCGTGCGCCTCGTCATGCGCAAGGGCTGCCTGTTTCGCGCCAGCAAGCTCAATTACGAGGAAATCGGCGACACGCGCGCGGCCGCCCTGCCCTTGCTGGCCCTGGAGTGGGTGGAAGCCGATCCCGCCATCTCGCTCGATGAACTGTTCGAACAACTGCTGAAAGCGGAAATCGCCCAGGCCTTTCAGCTCGCCGCTCCCCTGAAGGCGGCGCGCAAGGCCGAGCAGCTGGACGCCTTGCGCGAGCAGCATGGGGACAGCAAGCCGTTTTCCGCCTGGCATCCGGCTTGTGGCGACGTGCTGTACCGCATCGGCTTGCAACCGCTGTGCGACCGATTGCGCCTGATTTATTTTGGCAACTATCACCAGGACTGGTCGGAATTCGTGCTGTCCGACCTGGGCGTGTATCAATACGAAAAAGTGGAATTCTCGCCGCAGTCGCGGGGCTTTCGCACGCGCCAGGATATCGAACACTATGAAGTGCTGCACCAGTGCCGCGAACGCTACAACGACAGCGCGCCCGCGGACGCAGTGCTGCAGGCACTGGCGGCGCTGCCCTTGTCGCAGGACAATACCTGGCTGGCCAGCCGGCGCGACAAGCTGCGTTTCCAGATCGGCCAGCACCTGGAAAAGACCCAGGACTGGCCCGCCGCCTACCGCGCCTATGCCGATTGCCGCTATCCGGGCGCGCGGGGCCGCGCCATCCGCGTGCTGGAAAAAGACGAGCAGCCGCAAGCGGCCTACGAACGCCTGACGATCGCGCTGGCCGCGCCGGAAAGCGAGGCGGAACAGCAATTGCTGCTGCGCATGGCGCCCCGGCTGCGGCGCAAGCTGGGCCACGCAAAACTGGCGGCCGCCGTGCCTGCCGCCATCGACCGCATCGACCTGCATCTGCCGTACCCAGACGCCGCGTGCTACGTGGAAGGAGTGGTACAGCAACACCTGATGCAGGACGACGCGCCCGTGTATTACGTGGAAAACACCCTGATCAATTCGCTGTTCGGTCTGCTGTGCTGGCCCGCCATCTTCAAGGCCATGCCGGGCGCCTTCTTCCACCCGTTTCACCGTGGCCCGGCCGACTTGCACAGTGCCGATTTCTGCCAGCGCCGCAGCACGGACTTTGCCGCTTGCCTGGCGCAGCTGGACGACGGCAGCTACCACGCCGCCATCCGCGCCACGCTTGCCGCCAAGCACGGCATCGTCTCGCCGTTCGTCAGCTGGGACGTGCTGGACGGCGGCTTGCTGGACCTGGCGCTGGCCTGCATCCCCGCCTTTCATCTGAAGAAGGCGTTCGAACGCATCTTGCTCGATATTAAAAGTAACCGCAGCGGCTTGCCCGATTTAATCCAGTTCTGGCCGGAAGAACGGCGCTACCGCATGATCGAAGTCAAGGGCCCAGGCGACCGATTGCAGGACAACCAGCTGCGCTGGATCGCCTATTGCGCCGAGCACGCCATGCCCGTCAGCGTGTGCTACCTGCAATGGCAGGCGGCAGCATGAGCGGCAGCACGTACACGATCGCCGTGCGCGCCCTGTGCGAATTCACGGCCAAGGTGGGCGACCTGGACTTGCGTTTCACACCTTCCCCCACGGCGCAGGAAGGCATGGCGGGCCACGCCACCGTCACCAGCCGGCGCGACGACGATTACCAGCGCGAAATCAGCCTGTCCGGCGACTTCGGGCCTTTGCACGTGCGGGGCCGCGCCGATGGCTACGACCCGGCGCGGCGCCAGCTGGAAGAAATCAAAACCTACCGGGGCGAACTCGACGCCATGCCCGCCAACCATCGCCAGCTGCACTGGGCGCAGGCGCGCATCTATGGCCACTTGCTGTGCCAGCAGCTGAACCTGCCCATGCTGCGCGTGGCGCTCGTGTATTTCGACATTGCCAGCCAGAAGGAAACGGTCATGCATGAGGAATGCACGGCCGAGGCACTGCGCCTGTTCTTCGAGCAGCATTGCGCGCTGTTCCTCGACTGGGCCGAACAGGAGCTGGCGCACCGGGCCGGCCGCGACGCGCAGCTCACCAGCATGGCGTTTCCCCATGCGGACTTTCGCCCGGGCCAGCGCCAGCTAGCCGAAGCCATGTACAAGGCCAGCAGCCGCGGCTGCGGCTTGCTGGCGCAGGCGCCGACCGGCATCGGCAAGACGGTGGGCAGCCTGTTTCCCATGCTCAAGGCGACGGCCGCGCATGGCCTCGATAAACTGTTTTTCCTCGCCGCCAAGGTGCCGGGACGGCAGATGGCGCTCGACGCCTGCGCCATCCTCAAGGAGAGCGCGCCCCTGCTGCCCCTGCGCGTGCTGGAACTGAGCGCCAAGACCAGCGCCTGCGAACATCCGGACAAAGCCTGTCACGGCGAATCGTGTCCGCTGGCCAAGGGCTTTTACGACCGCCTGCCGCTGGCGCGCGAAGTGGCGCTGGCCAGCGGCTTGATCCTGGACAAGGAAGCCGTGCGCGCCATCGCCTTGCAGCAGGGTATTTGCCCGTATTACCTGGGCATGGAATTGGCGCGCTGGAGCGATGTCGTCATCGGCGACTACAATTATTATTTCGACCTCAGCGCCATGCTGTACGGCATGACCCTGGCCCACGACTGGAAAGTCAACGTGCTGGTGGACGAAGCGCACAATATGGTGTCGCGCGCGCGCAGCATGTATAGCGCCGAACTGGCGCAGATCGACCTGAAAATGCTGCGCAAGTTCGCGCCCGAAGGATTGAAAAAGCCGCTGGACCGCCTGGCGCGCCAGTGGACGGCGCTGTTAAAAGAGCAGGATGGCGACTACCACGTGCATGCGGCCCTGCCCGAAAAATTCTTTGGCGCGCTGCAAGGCGTGGCCACGGCCATCGGCGACTACATGGCCGAACACGCTGCCGCGCTCGACGAGGACTTGCAGCGCTTTTATTTCGACGTGCTGCTGATCAACCGCCTGGCGGAAAGCTTTGGACCACACTCGCTGTTCGACGTCAGCAAAACGAATACGGGAGTCAATGCGGGCTCCACCGTCTGCATCCGCAACATCGTGCCGGCACCGTTTCTCAAGGAGCGCTTCGCGGCCAGCCACAGCACGGCCCTGTTTTCCGCCACCCTGAGTCCATGGAATTATTACAGCGACACCTTGGGCATGCCGGCCGACACGGCCTGGGTTGACGTGGAATCGCCCTTCCAGGCGCAGCAACTGTCCGTGCGCGTGGCCGACAGCATTTCCACGCGCTACCAGCACCGCGCCGCCTCGCTGCTGCCCATCGCCCAGCTGATGGCAAAGCAATACGCGGAAACGCCGGGCAACTACCTGGCCTTCTTCAGCAGCTTCGACTACATGGAAAAAACGGCCCACTTGTTTGCCCAGCATTACCCGGACGTGCCCATCTGGCAGCAGCCGCGCCGCATGGACGATGCTGCCCGCGCGCACTTTTTGGGGCGCTTCGGCCTGGAGACGCGCGGCATCGGCTTTGCCGTGCTCGGCGGCGCATTTGGCGAAGGCATCGACTTGCCGGGCGCGCGCCTGATCGGCGCCTTCATCGCCACCCTGGGCTTGCCGCAGATCAATCCCGTCAACGAACAGATCCGCCAGCGCATGGGCGAGCTCTTCGGCGCCGGCTACGACTACACGTATCTGTATCCGGGCATGCAAAAGGTGGTGCAGGCGGCCGGCCGGGTTATCCGCACGCAGTCGGACAAGGGCGTCGTCTACCTGATCGACGACCGTTTTTCCCGGCCAGAAATCCGCCAGCTACTGCCCACGTGGTGGGATGTGCAGCTAGCCAACCAGTAACTTCAGCTTCTGGTAGCCCGCCTTGCTCACGGGTATGCGCGTGTCATCGCGCAAGATGGCCACGTGGCTGTCCTTCGTGGCTGCCTCGATGCGGCGGATGCCGTCGATATTGAGCAGATACGACCTGTGCACGCGCAGGAACTTGGCGGGATCGAGCTGAGCTTCCAGTTCCGCCAGGGTCTGGCTTTTCAGGTAGGACTTGCCCTCGGAGCGGATGCTGATGTAATCGTCCTGCGCTTCGATGTAATCGATGCGCGCACTGGCGATCACGTGGACCCTGGCGCCATCGCGTATCAGCACGCGGTCCAGGGGCGCGGCGCGCGTGGCCGCTTCGCGCGCCACCGTTTGCACGGCAGCCTGGGCGGTGGGCGTGCTGCGCTGCGCACGCGCATGGGACAGCGCCTGGTCGAAGCGCTGTTCGCTGAACGGTTTGAGCAGGTAATCGAGCGCATGGCATTCGAACGCCTTCAGGGCGTACTGGTCGTAGGCCGTGACAAAGATCAGGCGCGTCTTCGCGCCGATCAGCTCGGCCACTTCAAAGCCGTCCAGGCGCGGCATCTGGATGTCGAGAAACACCAGTTCCGGCTCCAGTTCCGCGATGGCCTTGACGGCGTCGAAACCGTTGGCGCACTCGGCCACGATGTCGATATCGCCGTGGCGCGCCAGGTATTCGCGCAGCACGCTGCGCGCCAGCAATTCATCATCGACGATGGCCACCCGCATTCTTGCCTGCATCATGCTTTCTCCGTGTCGCCGGTCTGCGCCGGCATCGATAAGGTCACTTCAAACGCCGCGCCGCGGCGCGCCCAGTGCACGCCCGCTTCGTGGCCGTAGGCGCTGGCCAGGCGCTGGCGCACGTTCTGCAGCCCCACGCCATTGCCGCGCTCTGGCCCTTGATCCGCATCAACGGGATTGCGCACGGCAATCTGCAGCAGGCTGCCCGTGCGCCGCACCTCGATGGCGATCAGGCCGCCCTCCGTCAAGCCGCAGATGCCATGCTTGACGGCATTTTCCACCAGCGGCTGTATCAGCATGGGCGGCAGCAGGCAGGCCAGCGCGGCGTCATCGATGGCTTCCGCCACTTGCAGGCGCGCGCCGAAACGCACTTGCTCGATGGCCAGGAAATGGCGGATCAGCACCAGTTCCTGTTCCACGGTGATGTGCTTGTGCGCTTCCAGGCTCAGGCTCTGGCGAAAGAAACTGGCCAGCTGCACCGTCATCTGGCGCGCGCCTGCCGCATCGATAGACGTCAGGGCGCTGATGGAGTTCAGGCTGTTGAACAGGAAATGCGGATCGATCTGCGTGCGCAGCATGCGCAGCTGCGCTTCCTGCGCCATCAGCTGCGCTTCCAGGCCCCGCTGCTCGGCCATCCTGGCGCGCACGAATTCCAGCAACAGATAGTGCACGGCGGCAGCCAGGCAATACAGCAGCACGCCCAGGCCGAAAAACAGGGCCAGCAGCGATTGCGTCAGGTTCACGCCCAGCCAGGGCACTTCCAGCAGCAGGCTGACGCTGTTCAGAAATTGCAGCAGGGTCGCCCACAGCAAACCCGCGAACAGGGCCGCCACACCCATCACGCCGGCAATGGCCAGCGGATGGCGCGCGTGCAAGGGATAGGCGCGGCACAGGTAAAACGCGGAAAAGCCCGAACCGATGGCATACACGAGCGTGGCGGGCACCACCAGCAGGACGGCGTTGAGCCTGGGCGCATGGGCCACCCTGGCCAGCACGAACGCCAGCGCCAGGCCCAGCGCCAGGCACACCACCACCACGGCCACGGCGCCGCGCCGCTTCGACAAGGGTCCGGACATGCGCGCCTAGTTGCGGATTTCCAGGCCGCCCATGATGGCGTAGCCCGTCACGTACAGACGCTTGTCCTGGTTCGGCGGCACGATGGTCTTTTCCTCGAAGCCGCCGAGGATGGGCGTGCCCTGCAGCACCACGCTCCAGTCGGGCGGAATCTTGATGGTGACGCCGCCGCACAGGGCGAATACGTTGAGCACGGCCTCGCCCTGGATCGATGCCTGGCGCAAGTCGATTTCGCAGCCGGCCATGATGACGTTGATATCGCCGCCCTTGAAGCGCTGCGACGACACGCGCCGCACAAAGCCGCCCAGGATGGCCGTCACTTCGATGATGCTGTCGTCGTCCGCCTGCCCGCCGACGCCGGGCGCTGCCGTCGCGGCGTCCTTGTCCAGCGACACGGCGCCATTCCTGGGCTGGCCGAACGAGTCTGGCGCTGGCGTGCCGTCCTGCTGCGCGGCAAAGTGCCGGCGCCGCTGCCGCTGCTGCCCGCCGGGCAGGGACTTCGACACCACGGCCACGCCGGCGGCAATGATGAGCAGCGGCCACAGCATGCCCCAGTTGATATAGAACAATCCCATGGCTTTCAGGGTCCAGGTCAAGCCCAGCAAGACCATCACGCCGCCAAGGATGTAGCCGGAGCGCGTATGGCTTTGCGATATTTTCAGCAAGCCGAAAATGATGAGGATGGTGGGCCAGAAGCGGAAGGTGTAGCGCACATTGATGAAACCGAGGTTATCGAGCAGGAACAGCAGCCCCAGGCCGATGACGATGACACCCAGCACGATCTGCGATGGCGAGTGCAGCGGCGGTTTATTTTTCATGCTCGGACTCCCGGTAGGCAATAAAATGTTTGTTCAACAGCGGTTCCAGCACGAGGCCCACGCCCCAGGCGATCAGCAAGGCGGGCCAGCTATTGTAGAAACTCAAGTTCCACAGTTCTTCATACGACACATACCACCAGGCAGCGAAAAAGATCAGCCACAGGCCGCTCAGCACCTGCTTGGCGGACACGGGCGTGAGCAGCTTGTTGAGGCCAAAGACGGCCAGTATCAGCGGCCAATAATGCCATAGTGCATAGTAATCGTGCAGATAGATCACATCGAGCCGGTCCAGCAGGATGATGGCGCCGATGGCGATCAGCAGCACGCCCCACAGCAGCTGGGTACGGCGGTAATAGGCTGGTTCAGGTTTCACGATCACCCCTTGAAGTTGGTTGATCGTAAAGATACGCGGATTTCGGACGGGAGCAAACACCGCTTCGGCGAATGGCGGACAGGCAGCGGTGAATGGCGCAGCGGAAGAAATGGCAGGCAAAAAAAAGACCGGCTAGCGCCGGCCTTGAAGGGGTTCGTAGCACAACATCACGACCTGGAGTTGCAGTGTACAGCCGCGCGGCGCACCTGCGCCCGCAGCGGAAATCTGGTGCCGATCCTTGAGGCGACCGGCTGACCTGCTGGAAGATCGAACATGCCGCCAACTTCACGGCAGTGCGTCTCAACCAAGCAAAGCCATCATACTCCCGATCGCCAGAAAGCACCGTTCGCTAGCGCACACAGATGCGATTGTGCTGAGCTGCATCAAACGGCGGTGGCGTGCGGCGGCTGCAGCATGTCATTGGCGATCCATGCCAGCACGGACGGTCCCTGCGGCTGCCAGCCCAGCAGCGTACATGCCCGCGCGCCGCGCACGCGGCTGTTGGAGCCGAGACCGTAGGAAGCCATCTCGTAGCCCCATTCGGCAATGGCTTCCGGCAACGGCCAGTCCTGCGCGGGCCCCAGGTCCAGTGCCTGGGCGATGGCGGCCGTCATGTCGCGGAACGCCGCTTCGCCCGACTCGACAAAGTAAAACGTGCCGGCAGGCGACTTTTCCAGCGCCAGCAAATACAGGCTGACGACATCGTCGATATGCACGTTGGACCAGATGTTGCGGCCCGGCCCCACGTGGCGCACGATGCCGCTCTTGCGCGCCTGTTTCAGCAGGCGCGGCAGCTGCACGCTGTCGCGCGGCAAGGCGCCGTGGCCGTAGATCAGGGTGTTGCACAGCACGCTGGCGCGCACACCCCTGGCGGCGCTGGCCAGCACCAGGTCGTCGATGGCGACCCGGGCCGCCTTGTCGGCCGTGGGCGCCGGCAGCTTGTCTTCGTAGTAAATCTGCTGCGTACCCTCGCCGCCTGACGCGTCGCCCACGATGGACGAGCCGCTCGTGTGCAGGAACGGTTTATTCGTGCCCGCCAGCGCATCGATGATGGCTTCCACGGCGCCCCGGTGGTCGCTGCTGGCCGCATTGATGACGGCATCGGCCGCCTTCGCCTGCTCGATGAGCAGCTCGCGGTCGTTCAGCTCGCCCTGCACGCCCAGCACGCCGATCCTGGCCAGCTCGGCCACCTGCTCCGGTTTGCGCACGAGGCCCGTCACCTGATGGCCGGCGCGCACGAGGCCCGCCGCGATGGAACTGCCGATGAAACCCGCCGCACCCGTCAAAAACACGTTCATATCTTGCTCCCTGTCTGGTTAGATTGCTGTCAATCACACCAGGCCAGTATGCCCGCTTTCGTCTTTCGCAAAAAGCAGGCTTGCAGCAAATGATCTATGACTTGGACGCAACAATCTTCTGCTTGAGCTGCAGGGCGGCGATGTAGCGGCTCTGCCAGGCAGGGTCTTCCGGCGTCAGCAAGGTCAGCCTGTCGCGCGCGCGCGTGGCGGCCACATAGAACCGGTTTTCCTCTTCCAGCGGGTCGGTCTTGCTGCGTGGGAATTCGTCGACCGCCAGGTAGGGCAGAATCACGTGGTTGTATTCGAGGCCCTTGATCTGGTCGATGCAGGCGATCACCAGTTTGGCCTTGCCGGTCGAGACCGTCACGGCGTCTTCCATCTCGCCCAGCCAGCCGGCAAAGCCGCCCAGCGCCACGCCCGCTTCGCGGCACACGGCAATGAAGCCGTGCAGGGAACGGGCCACCACCCTCGCCTGGGCCGGGTCCACATAGATGCGGCGCGCCGTCTGTTCCAGCTGCATCAGGCCAAAGATGTGCTGCAGCGCGTCGCCGGCCAGCGCATCGGGAGGCAGCGCGTGCAGGTAGTCGACGGCGGCCAGGGTCAGCGCCGCCTTGTCCTGGTTGTGCGACTTGGCCAGCTGGTTGGTCAGGAAGCCTTCCAGCAAATCCGGATAATTGGCCACGTCGGCCTTGGCTTGCTGCAGCTCCGCGCGCGTAAACGGGATTTCCGCGAACGCCACCAGGGCTTCGAGGATCTCGCCCCGGCGCGGGCCGCTCTTAATCGCGTGCAAGTCCTTGCGGGCGATGGCGACCATGCCGCGCAGCATCAGCACTTCCAGGCTCAGCAGATAACTGTTCATGTCCACCAGGCCATACGCGATACCGCTCTGGAACAGTGCCGTTTCCACGCGGATCGCCTGGTCGCGGTCGCGCAGCAAGATGGCCGTCGTGCCCGCATGCGCGTGTTCGAGCGCGGCGATCAGCTGGGCGCTGCACGCCTGCGGCTGCGCATGGTCGTACTGCAGCACTTCGATATGCGTGGCGCGCGACAGGGCCGACACGCTGGCCTTGTTCTTCAGCACGCCCACGGCGTGTGCCAGCTGCGGGCCGTAGCGGTACGATGCCGTCAGCGGCAGACGCTGCAAGGCGGGAAATTCCTGTTCGAAGCGCTGGCGCAGGAAGCGGTGGTCGGCGCCCGACCACGTGTAGATGACCTGGTCCTTGTCGCCCGCACCGCAGAAAAACGCATTGCCGCGGCGTATCAGCATAGTCAGCAGCCGGAACGACGCTTCGTTCAAATCGTGCAATTCATCGGCCACGATGATCTGAAAGGCCGGCAATTGCTGGCGCAGCGGCTCGTCGCCGTCGAGCATGCGCACCAGATCGTAAGTAGCGTCGAACGGGGCGCGGAACTGGATATCGCCCGTGTCGGCGCCGCGCAAGCCTTCATATTCGCGCAGCCAAAGATAATGCGTGCGCGACATGCCCAGCAGCTCCAGATTGTCTTCCAGGGAATTGCTCTCGAAGTCGGGATTCTGGAAATCCAGGCGCGCCTTGGTGCGCAACTGCAATTTCAGGAATTCGGCAATCGCGCCGTTCGTCGTATTGATTTCCAGCGGATAATGGTGGGCGTATTTCTCGGATACCACTTCCAGCGCTTCCCAGGCAACCGGGCGCAGCTCTTCATCGCTGCGCATGAACGCCACCTGCATGTTTTCCAGCTGCGACAGCACCTTGGCGGCAAAAGCGTCGAAGGTGTCGATGGTCAGGCGCTTGACGACGCCCAGCGGCACGCCCACTTCCAGCAGGCGCTGGCGCAGGGCCACGCGCGCCGCTTCCGTGAAGACCAGCGCCAGCATGCGTTCGGGCGCGCGGCCCCGGTGCAGCGCTTCGGCCAGGCGCAGGGCCAGAGTCGTCGTCTTGGCCGCGCCCGCATTGGCGTCGATCAGCACGACTTTCTTTTGCGCCGTCTGGATGGCCACTTGCTCCGGCGTGGGCGTGATGCGTTTGGGAATGAACTGCGGGGTGTTATCTGTACTCAAAAGAATTCCTGAAATGGTTACTACGCTTTGCGTGCTTACCAGGCGCAGGTGCGCAGGCCGGCAAAGATGTCGCCCCGCTCGGGCGCGTGGAAGGCGCGCATGCGGGCCGAATGCAGGCGCGGCGGCGTGGCGAAGGCGGCGCCGCGCAGCACCTGGTGCTGCATGAAATACGGCGCCGAATACTCGCGCCAGGCATCAGGCGCAAAACCCGGATACGGTTCGAACGGCGTCGCCGTCCATTCCCACACCTGGCCCCAGTGAAAGCGCGGATGGCCGGACAGCGCAGCATACTCCCATTCCGCCTCCGTCGCCAGGCGGCGCCCCGCCCAGGCGCAGTACGCCTGCGCTTCATACAGGTTGATGTGGCGCACGGCTTCATTCGGAGGCAAGGTCGTGCGCTGGCCGAAACGCATGGTGCGCCATTGCGTTGCCTCGCGCAGCCAGTACAGCGGCGACGAGCGCTCCTGCTGCATCAACCAGGCGCTGCCCGCCGCGCTCCAGAACTGGCGGTTCTGGTAGCCGCCGTCGGCGACAAAGTCGGCAAACTGGGCGTTGGATACGGCGCAGGCATCGATGGAAAACGGCGGCACGTAGCACGCGTGGGGCGGCGATTCATTGTCGAAGGCAAACCCGGCGCCGCGGGGCGAACCCAGCTCGATGGTCCCGCCGGGAAAAGCAATATCCCCCGCCCCTGGCGGCAAGGCGGGGCTGACGGCCAGCGATGCGGGTGCTTCCAGGCCCAGCCATTGCAAGCCGGCCAGCATTTCCTCGCCACACAAGTCTTCCTGCGCCAAGGCCAGCCGGTACGGGGCCAGGGCGCTGTCGACATTGGCTTCGCGCGACAGTTTATCCAGTACCCTGTCGAGCACTTCGTGGCAATACGTTTTCACGGCGCCCGGGCTGGGCAGGTCCAGCTTCCAGCGCGCGCGGTGTTCCACCATGTTGGCGTCGAACAAATCGTCGCCGCGCGTCAGCAGGGAATTGTAGATGGCGTCGGCCGGATGGCTCGATGCGGCTTCGCGCAGGATGTACCACTCGGCAAACCAGGCGATATGCGCAAGTTGCCATAAGGGCGGATTGAGGCGCGGATGGCGGGGCAGGCCCGCCACCACGTCCAGGCCGGCAGTGACATAACAGTCGAACAGGGACAGGGTATCCTGGCGCGCGGCCTGCAGCGACTGGGCCAGTTGCTGCGCGCCGGCGTGGCGAAAAGAGGCGTTGATTAAAGTCATGGCCAGATTGTAACGACTTATGCCAACCTTGCACTAGTCGCACCACGATACCGGGAGGAGCATCCTCCCTTCGGCCTACTTGACCAGCAACTCGCCCTGCAGCGGGGTGACGACGGACTTGGGCATGCTGACGATAAAACTGCTGCCTTTGTCGGCCACGGACTGGATGGCCAGCGTTCCCCCGTGGCGCAGCAGCACGTGCTTGACGATGGCCAGGCCCAGGCCCGTGCCCTGGGTTTCGCGCGAGCGGCTCTTGTCGACGCGGTAGAAACGTTCCGTCAGGCGCGAGATATGCTCGGGGCTGATGCCGATGCCCGTATCCTGGGCGATGAATTGCGGTCCCGTCGCGCCATCCTGCCAGCGCAGGGTGATGGTGCCGCCGGCCGGCGTGTAGCGCACGGCGTTCGAAGCGAGGTTGCCGAACGCGCTGTACAGCTCGTCGTAGCTGCCCAGCACGTCGGGACCATTGCATTCCATCTTGACGTCATGCTTGCCGGCAGACAAGCCCTTGGCGTCGCGCAAGACCTGCTGCATCAACTTCCTGACATCCACGGGCTCGGGGCGCAGCGGATAGTCGACCGATTCCAGGCGCGACAGGGTCAGCATGTCCTCGATCAGATGCTGCATGCGGTGGCCCTGCTCCGTCATCAGCTTGAGGTGGGCGGCGCGCGTGGCGGCGTCCAGGTCCAGCTCGGCGGAAGCGATTTCCAGGAAGCCCACGATGACGGTCAGCGGCGTGCGCAGCTCGTGCGAGGCGTTGGCGATGAAGTCGCGGCGCATCATTTCAATGCGTTCCGTTTCCGTCACATCATGCGTGACGAGAATCTGGCGGCGGTTTTCAAACGGGATGATCTGCACGATCAGCTTGCGGTTGCGGAAAGTGATCGTCAGCGGCTGGTCGTAGCGGCCCAGGATGATGTAATCCATGAACTCGGGGCTGCGGATCAGGTTGGTGACGCGCATGCCCTTGTCGCGCTCGTGCGTGAGGCCCAGGTGTTTCTCGGCGGCGGGATTGCACCATTCGAGGAACAGCACGTCGTCCATGATGACGACGCCGTCGGGCAGCAGATGCATGGCCTGGCGGAAACGCGCCAGCCATTCCGTCAGCTCGGCCTGGTTTTTCTCGTCGTCGCGGCGCATGCGGTACAGGCGCGCGAAGATGCTGGTCCAGGCGCCCCAGCCATCGGGCAGCTTGGCGCTTTGCGGATTGTCCAGCCAATTACTCAGCTGGAACAGGTAGGACAGCTGCACGAACACCATCATGGCCATCAGCACGAAGGCGATGCCCAGCGCATACGTGGCGCCAAACAGATACCAGACGACGGCCACGCCCAGCAGCGCCAGCACCATGCGCAAGGCGGCCGGTACCCAGAACAGCAATTTCGGATTCATAGAGGCTAGCTTTATTTTTCAGACAACATGTAGCCGACGCTGCGCACGGTCTTGATCAGGCTTTCCGCCTCTTTCAAGGCTTTGCGCAAGCGCAATACGTGGACGTCGACCGTGCGTTCCTCGATCACCACATGGTCGCCCCACACCTTGTCGAGCAGCTGGCTGCGCGAAAACACGCGCTCGGGATGGGCCAGCAGGAATTTCAGCAGCTTGTATTCGGCATGGCCGATATCGATCTTCTGTTCATCCATCATCACGGTGCAGCTGACGGGGTCCAGGGCCACATTGCCGGCGCGCATGGGCGCCTGCGCGTGTTCCGGGCTCTTGCGTCGCAGCAAGGCCTTGGCGCGCGCCAGCAGCTCGCGCGGCGAGAACGGCTTGGTGACGTAGTCGTCGGCCCCGCTGTTCAGGCCAGCCAGCTTGTCTTCTTCCATGCTCTTGGCGGTGAGCATGATGACGGGGATGGCCGCGAAATTACGGTCGGCGCGGATGCGCGACAGCAGGCGCAAGCCCGTCTGGTCCGGCAGCATCCAGTCCAGCAGGATCAGATGCGGCGTGCGGTGCTGGATGAATTCCCAGGCATCGGCAACGTTTTGTACAGAACAGCAATTCCAGCCGGATTCGCGCAGCGAATAGGTCACCAGTTCAACGATGGCCGGCTCATCTTCAACAATCAATACCGTGGTTTTATCAGATGCCATAAAGCTTACTCAGGGAGCTCCTCGGAAATGGCGGGAGCAGCCACCTTGGTGTGGCGGATGTCCTTGCCTTCAACCACGTAGATCACGTATTCGGCGATGTTTTTCGCATGGTCGCCGATCCGTTCGATGGCCTTGGCCACCCACAGGGTATCGAGCGCCGCCGAAATCGTGCGCGGGTCTTCCATCATAAAGGTTATCAAGTTGCGCATGATAGACCGAAACTCATGGTCGATGATGGCATCTTGTGCAATTAATTGTAAGGCTTGCTTGCCATCGTTGCGCGCGAACGCGTCGAGCGCGTCGTGCAGCATGTCGGTAGCCGTATTGGCAATGCCGCGCACCATTTCGTAATGGTTGACGACGCCGTTGCCCCGCTTGTGCAGATTCTTCGCCACGCGGGCGATTTTTGTCGCTTCGTCGCCTACGCGCTCGAGGTCGGTGATCACCTTGATGGTGGCCATGATGGTGCGCAAGTCGTTGGCGGCCGGCTGGCGGCGCACGATCAGATGGCTGCAGGCATCGTCCAGCGACACTTCCAGCTGGTTGACGACGTCGTCTTCGCGCATCACGCGGTCGGCGCGTTCCGGATTGCCGATGCGGAAGCACGTCATCGCGTCGAGGAACTGGGTTTCAACGATGCCGCCCATCAGGAGCACTTTCGAGCGGATCGCTTCGAGTTCGTTGTCGTACTGCTTGGATGAATGTTCGCCTATCATGCTGTCTCTCCGTATTCAGTTGTCTTGTATATAGCGGTGCGCGGTGGATCAGCCGAAGCGGCCCGTGATGTAATCCTGCGTTTCCTTGCGGGCCGGATTCATGAAGATCTGGTCCGTTTCGCCGAATTCCACCAGCTCGCCCAGATACATATAGGCCGTGTAATCGGAGCAGCGCGCCGCCTGCTGCATATTGTGCGTCACGATGGCGATCGTGTAATCCTGTTTCAGTTCGCTGATCAGCTCTTCCACCTTCGAGGTGGAAATCGGGTCCAGCGCCGAGGTCGGCTCATCGAGCAGCAAGACATCGGGCTTCACGGCCACGCCGCGCGCGATGCACAGGCGCTGTTGCTGGCCGCCCGACAGCGACAGGCCGCTCTTGCTCAGCTTATCCTTGACTTCGCCCCACAGCGCAGCCTTTTTCAGGGCCCACTCGACGCGCTCGTCCATCTCGCCCTTCGACAGGTCTTCATACAGGCGCACGCCGAAAGCGATGTTGTCGTACACGGACATGGGAAACGGCGTCGGCTTCTGGAACACCATGCCGACCTTGGCGCGCAGCATGTTGACGTCCTGGTCCGCGTCGAGCACGTTGCGGCCGCGGTACAGGATGGAGCCTTCCGCGCGCTGGCCAGGATACAGGTCGTACATGCGATTCAAGGTGCGCAGCAGGGTCGACTTGCCGCAACCGGACGGGCCGATGAAGGCCGTGACCTTTTTCTCGTGGATGTCCAGGTTGACGTTATGCAAGCTTTGCGTTTTGCCGTAAAAAAAGTTCAGGCCCGAAATCTCGATGGTTTTTTTCTTTGGTGCCAGGTCTTGTGCTGGATTCATTTGCGTATTCATTTGGGTTCGCTTCGCTCGATATCTGTTTAATTAGGGACTTTTTGGCTGAACACGGTGCGCGACAGGATATTTAAGGCCAGCACGCTGAAGGTGATCAGCAGTGCGCCGCCCCAGGCCAGCGAGCGCCAGTTGTCGTACGGGCTCATCGCAAACGATGCGATGACGGACGGCAAGTTGGCCATCGGCGCATTCATGTTGAAGCTTTGGAACTGGTTATTCAGGGCCGTGAACAGCAGCGGTGCCGTTTCGCCGGCGATGCGGGCCAATGCCAGCAGTACGCCGGTGATGACGCCAGCCTTGACGGCGCGCAAGCGTACCAGGGTAGCGACCTTCCAGCGCGGCGCGCCCAGGGCAAACGCGGCTTCCAGCAGGCTGTTCGGCACCAGGCGCAGCATATTGTCCGTCGTGCGCACCACCACCGGCACGGCGATCAGCGACAGGGCGATGGCGCCCGCATAACCGGAGAAATGCTTGACGTGGGCCACGTACAGCGCATACACGAACAGGCCGATGACGATCGATGGGGCGGACAGCATGATGTCCGTGACGAAACGCGTCACTTGCGCCAGCTTGTTTTCTTCGCCGTATTCGGCCAGGTAGATGCCGGCCAGGATGCCGATCGGGGTGCTGACGACCGTTGCCAGGCCCACCATCAGGGCGCTGCCGACGATGGCATTGATCAGGCCGCCGCCTTCGCTGCCGGGAGCCGGCGTCGTTTGCGTGAACAGGTCGACGGACAGGGCGCCAAAGCCCTTGATCACCAGGGTGAACAGGATCCACACGAGCACGGCCAGGCCCAGAGCCATGGCGGCCACCGACAGGGCGATGCCGACGCGGTGCATCAGCAGGCGCTTGCGGTAGACGGGGTTCATGGCCGGCTTGGCCGGAACGTCGAGAGTGCTTACTTGGCTCATTTCGTGCCTTCCTTGCGGGACATGCCAGCCAGCATCAGCTTGGCGGCGGATAAGACGATAAAGGTGATGACAAACAGGATCAGTGCCAGCGAGAACAGCGAGGATACGTGCAGCGCCGATTGCGCTTCGCCGAATTCGTTTGCCAGCAAGGAGGTGATGCTGTTACCGGCAGCAAACAGCGACCACGACAGCTTGTTCGCGTTACCGATCACAAAGGTGACTGCCATGGTCTCGCCCAGCGCGCGGCCCAGGCCCAGCATGACGCCGCCGACGACGCCGGTCTTGGTGTAAGGCAAGACAATCTTGCGCACCACTTCCCAGCGCGTGCAGCCCAGGCCGTATGCGGATTCCTTCAGCACGGCAGGGACGATCTCGAACACGTCGCGCATCACGGAAGCGATGAAGGGGATGATCATGATGGCCAGCACCAGGCCGGCCGTCAGCAGGCCGATGCCCATCATGGGGCCGCTGAACAGCTGGCCGATGACGGGGACGTTGCCCAGGGTGGCTTTCAGCAGCGGCTGGACGTGGTCGGCAAACAGGGGCGCGAAGACAAACAGGCCCCAGATGCCGTAGATGATCGATGGCACGCCGGCCAGCAGCTCGACAGCCGTGCCCAGCGGGCGACGCAGCCAGGCCGGGCAGATTTCCGTGAGGAACAGGGCGATGCCGAAGCTGACGGGAAAGGCGATCAACAAGGCGATGATCGACGTCACCAGGGTGCCGATGATGGGGATCAGGGCGCCGTACTGGTCATTGACGGGATCCCACTCGGCCGAAACGATGAAGTGCAGGCCGAAGGTCTGGAAGGCCGGTATCGATTCCATGATCAGCGAAATGATGATGCCGACCAGGACGACCAGCACCGACAGGGCGAACAGCATCGTCACCTTGTGGAACAGGAAATCCTGGATGCGCTGCTTGCGCATGGTCGATAGCATTTGCGCGTGACTGATGGAATCGGTCATGGTGCCGCCTGGCATGGGGATCGTGGAGGAGGTAGATTGTGCGCTCATATTGTGCCAGATGTGGGTGGTACTGCCGGTATTGCTGTTTTAGTACGCCTGTCAAAACCTACTGCGCGTCGGGATTTACGGCCTGCGATGCTCACTGTACCTTCGTACAGTTGCGCTTCTCGACCGCAACTCCCTTCCGCTCGCTACGGTTTTGTCAGGCGTCGTTGCTTTTATTCTTTTAGTTACTTTTATTCTTTTAGCCAGGACCGTCTGCAAGGGCTTGCGGGCGGTCCTGGCTAACTCCCTGCCCCGCCGTGCTGCTGGCGGGGACAAGGATCGGTACTTATCTGGTCAAACTATCGAATTAGTAGATAGCTTTGCCCGATGCGTCTTTCAGGTTGGCTTTCCACGATTCCTGCACCAGTTTCACGACCGATGCCGGCATTGGCACGTAGTCCAGTTCGACGGCAGCAGGGCCGCCGTTTTTGTAGGCCCAGTCGAAGAATTTCAGGACTTCTTTAGCCTTGCCTGCATCAGCCTGGACTTTGTGCATCAGGATGAACGACACGCCAGTGATAGGCCAGCTGTTCTTGCCAGCTTGGTCGGTCAGGACCACGCCGAAGCCTGGGGTTTGCGTCCAAGGTGCCGAAGCAGCTGCTGCCTTGAAGTTTTCGTCGTCAGGCTGCAGGAAGTTGCCGTCCTTGTTTTGCAGCTGGGTGTGCGACATATTGTTTTTCTTGGCGTAAGCCCACTCGACGTAGCCGATCGAACCCTTGATACGCTGCACGTTGGCGGCGACGCCTTCGTTACCCTTGCCGCCCACGCCCACGGCCCATTTCACAGCCGAGCCAGCACCGATTTTCGATTTGAATTCCGGGTTGGTTTTCGACAGGAAGTCGGTGAACAGGAACGAGGTGCCCGAACCGTCGGCGCGGTGCACCACGGTGATTTCCGTGTCCGGCAGCTTGACGCCCGTGTTCAGGGCGGCGATTTCCGGCGCGCTCCATTTGGTGATCTTGCCCAGGTAGATGTCGGCAACGACCTTGCCCGTCATCTTCAGTTGGCCTGGCTTGACGCCGTCCAGGTTGACGATGGTGACAACGCCGCCCATGATGGCAGGAAACTGCATCAGGCCTGCTTCTTCCAGCTCTTCTGCCTTCAAAGGCATGTCCGAAGCGCCGAATTCAACAGTCTTGGCCTTGATTTGCTTGATGCCGGCGCCGGAACCGACGGACTGGTAGTTCAGGCCGTTACCCGTGTTGGCTTTGTAAGTCTCAGCCCATTTGGCGTAGATCGGGTACGGGAAGGTTGCACCAGCACCTGTCATATCTGCCGCCATGACGGAAGCGGAAGAAAATGCCATCGCTGCCGAAGCACCCACGACGATAAATTTGAACATTTGCTTCATTTGCATATCAAGTCCTCAGGGTTGTTAGGGCTCAAAGTCCCGGTTGAATGCTGCGCAGTCTAGCAAGCGAATATGACAGCTTTATGACATGCGCCAAATTTCATGAAATATTTGCCTACGCCCCGAGAAATGCCATTTCCGGCACGAAAAATGACAGGTCGGGCGACGCTTTATGACAGCTTATGTCACGCTTACGTCATATTTCATGATTACACTCACAGCGCGTCATACATGATGAAATACGGCTAGAATTAACTATCTGCAAAGACAAAAGAATATGAAACCTGAACTGCACATGGAAGTGACCAAATCGGGCATCCTGCTTGACCGCGAACTGTCGCAACTGACTTTCAACCGGCGCGTGATGGCCCAGGCGGAAGATCCGAACATTCCGCTGCTCGAGCGCCTGCGCTACCTGTGCATCGTCAGCAGTAACATGGATGAGTTCTTCGAGGTGCGCGTGGCCAGCCTGCTGGCGGCCGGCAGCATCGGCGGTTCCCTGGCAGGCCACCCTGCCCTGGCGGCCAATCTGGAGCGCATCGGCAAGGAATGCCATGCGCTGGTGGAACGCCAGTACGAGATACTAAATAGCGAAGTCTTGCCGGCACTGCGCGAAGCGGGCGTGCATTTGCTGCGCGACAGCGACCGCAACGAGGCGCAGCGCGCGTGGGTCAAGGAGTATTTCGACCGCGAAGTGCGCCCCCTGCTCACCCCTATCGGCCTGGACCCAGCCCACCCGTTCCCGCAAGTGGTCAACAAGAGTCTCAATTTCATCGTCTCGCTGAGCGGCAAGGATGCGTTCGGCCGCGGCACGGCCATCGCCATCGTCAAGGCGCCCCGTGTCTTGCCACGCGTCATCAAGCTGCCGGACGAGATATCGGGCGACGGCGTGTCCTTCTGTTTATTGTCTTCCGTCATCCATGCGCACATCTCGGACCTGTTTGCCGGGCGTGAAGTAATTGCCTATTCGCAATTCCGCGTCACGCGCGACAGCGACCTGTGGGTCGATGAAGACGAAGTCAAGAACCTGCGCCAGGCCCTGAAGGGCGAGCTGGTGGGACGCCAGTTCGGCACCTCCGTGCGCCTGGAAGTGGCACGCAATTGCCCGCCAGAACTGTCGCAGTTCCTGCTCGACCAGTTCAACCTCGATCAAAGCCGTTTGTACCGCGTCAACGGTCCCGTGAACCTGGTGCGCCTGTCGGAAATGATCGACCACGTCAAGCAGCCCGAACTGCGCTTTACGCCGTTCTTCCCCGGCCTTGCGCACAAAGCCATCGGCAACGACATCTTTGCTGCACTGAACAAGCACGACATCCTGCTGCACCACCCCTACCAGTCGTTCCAGACGGTCATCGACTTCATCCGCAGCGCCGCCTACGATCCGTCCGTCGTGGCCATCAAGCAGACGATCTACCGCACGGGCATGAACTCGGACCTGATGGAGTCGCTGATTACGGCGGCAAAGATGGGCAAGGAAGTGACCGTCATCGTGGAATTGATGGCGCGTTTCGACGAAGAAGCCAATATCAACTGGGCCGACAAGCTGGAGCAGGCAGGCGCACAAGTCGTGTATGGCGTGGTGGGCCTGAAAACCCACGCCAAGGTGGCGCTCGTCATCCGCCGCGAAGACGGCGCGCTGCGCTTCTACGCTCACTTGGGTACCGGCAACTATCACCCCACGACCACCAAGCTGTACACGGACTTCGGCTTGCTGACGGCCAACCAGGACCTGGCCGTGGAAGTAAACGAAGTCTTCATCCACCTGACCAGCCTGACCAAGCCGCACAACCTGAATCACCTGTGGCTGGCGCCGTTCGGCCTGCAAAGCGAGATCATCAAGGCCATCCGCAACGAGGCAAAGATCGCCCGTTCCGGCCGGCGCGGGCGCATCATCGTGAAAGTCAACGCGCTGGTGGACGAATCCGTGATCCGCGCCCTGTATGCGGCCTCGACCGATGGCGTGAAGATCGACCTGATCGTACGCGGTGCCTGCACCCTGAAGCCGGGCGTGCCTGGCCTGTCGGAAAACATCAAGGTGCGCTCCGTGATCGGCCGTTTCCTCGAACACAGCCGCATTTACTATTTCCGCAACGACTTGGCGCACGATGTCTACCTGGCCAGCGCCGACTGGATGAGCCGCAACCTGTTCCGCCGCGTGGAAGTGGCCTTCCCCGTGCTGGACCGGGCGCTGAAGCGGCGCGTGATCGCCGAGGGCCTGAATCCGTATTTGAAGGATAATACGAATGCATGGGAACTGGAGCCGACGGGCCACTACGCGCGCCGCAAGCCGCGCGGCAAGCAAACGCCGTTCAGTGCCCAGCAATACTTGATGCACGCACTGGGCACGCCGGGCGCGGAGGTCGGCGAATAGGCGGCTATCGACTTTCTACACAGAGGAGCACAGCATGGATCTCATCTTGTGGCGACACGCAGAAGCGGAACCGGGCGTCCCCGACCTCGAACGCGCCCTGACCGTCAAAGGTCAGAAACAGGCGCGCCGCATGGGGGAATGGCTAGGCTCGCAACTGCCGGAAAACTGCCGTATCCTCGTCAGCCCCGCCCTGCGCACCCTGCAAACGGCAGAAGCGCTGGGCCGCAAGTTCAAGCTGATGCCGGAACTGGCGCCCGGCGCCGAGGCGGAAGACATCCTGAAGGCGGCCAACTGGCCCGGCGGCAAGGAAACCGTGCTCATCGTCGGCCACCAGCCCACCCTGGGCCAGGCGGCCGCCCTGCTGCTGACGGGCGAAGAGCAGGAATGGGAAATGCGCAAGGCCAGCGCGTGGTGGTTCTCGCAGCGCGAACCAGGCGACCCGATCAGTGTTTATCTGAAGGCCGTGATGGCGCATGACCTGGTGGTCAAATGAGGGTGGTGAAGTAAGGGAAATGCGCAAGGTCAACGCAAGGATGGACAGGTTCTCGCAGCGTGAACCAGGCGACCCGATCAGCGTTTATCTGAAGGCCGTGATGGCGCATGACCTGGTCGTCAAATGAGGGTGGTGAAGTAAGGGAAATGCGCAAAAAGTGCGCTGGGACAAATTCTGGTGGAAATTACAACTCGGCAGCCTTGCAAAGCGCTGCCGATCTGCTAGAGTTTAATTGCATCAACTACGTGTTGGAGCGCTGCTCTGGCACATTGAGCAACCCAGCGGACAGCCGTCCAACGGCGGCTGAAAGACCATGTTAACCTTCCTCGTTTTTCTCTTCATCGCCATCTTCGCCGCCATCATCGGCTTCGTCGCCTTTGAACTGATCGAAGAAATGCGCGGCAGTCACCACAAGCTGTTGGACCGCTACCACGAGTAGTGTTCACCTCGGCAATATCGCATGGCGCCAGCGACGGCCACAAGTCCGTCTCTCGCGCCATCCTTGTTTTTACACTCCCGTCTTGAACTTCGTATAAATGCGCGTCATCAGCCGGCGGATATCGGCCGTGGTCGCTTCCGGCGCAGCCATGCGTTGCTTGTCGGCATCCGACAGGAAGATGGCCTTGTTCTCGCCGATGTCCTTGCGCACATATTTGATGCTGGCCGGATTCGGATTCGCGTAGAACACCTTGTTGCTCAGGCTGGCATGCACTTGCGGGCGCAGGATGTAGTTGATGAACAGGTGCGCATTGGTCGGATGGGGCGCATCAGCGGGGATGGCCATGGTATCGAACATCAGGGCGGCCGTCTTCGGCACCAGCACCTGGATCACATTGCCGTTTTTCGCGTCGATGGCGCGCTGGCGCGCGATATTGATGTCGCCCGACCAGCCCAGCGCTACGCAGACGGAACCGTTGGCCATGTCATTGATGTAGCCTGACGAGCTGAACAGGGTCACGTAGGGGCGGATCGCTTGCAGCACCTTGCCCGCTTCCTGGTAGTCGCCAGCGGTTTTCGAGTACGCGGGCTTGCCCAGGTATTGCAGGGCAGCCGGCAGCACTTCCGACGGCGAATCGAGGAAAGACACGCCGCACGATTTCAGCTTCGCCGCATATTTCGGGTCGAAGACAAGGTCCCAGGCATTGTCGGGCATGGGCATGCCGCCCAGCGCGGCCTTGACCTTGTTGACGTTGATGCCCACCGTCGTGTAGCCCCACAGCCAGTCGACCAGGTAATCGTTGTTCGGGTCGATCTTCGACAGCTTGGCTTGCAGGCTGGGGTCCAGGTTGCCCAGGTTCGTCAGCTTGCTCTTGTCGAGTTTGCGCAGCAAGCCCGCATCGATCTGCAGGCGCGCCCACTGGGCCGTCGGCACGACGATGTCGTAGCCGGACTTGCCCGCCACCAGTTTCGCATTGAGGATTTCGTTGTTGTCGAAAACGTCATAGCGCACCTTGATGCCCGTTTCCTTTTCAAAATTCTTGATCGTATCGTCGCCGATATAGTCGGACCAGTTATAGATGTTCAAGACCTTCTCTTCCTGGGCATGAGCAGGCAATGCCAGCACGGCCGCCGCCAAGGTCAATCCCACTCCAATGCGCCGCCCTGCTTGCCATGTGTTTGCCATCGTACCGCCTCCGGAATTAGTCAGAAAATAGTACCGATCATAACAAGAAGGGCGCGATCAGGTCCAGCCTGATCGCGCCCCGCTTTAGATTATGCCGATGTTAGCTTGCGCCAACACCCCACTGCGTAGAACTGGGGTCAGACCCGGCGGGTCTGACCCCGGCTTTTGTTCGCCTTTGGGGTAAATTACACCTTGTCCAGCCCCACCTGCGCCCCGGTAAACACCAGGTTGCCGTTCTGGGCATCGATGCGGATCTCGTCTTTCGGGCCAAAGCGGCCTTCCAGGATCAGCTTGGACAGCGGATTTTCGATCTGCTGCTGGATCGCCCGCTTCAGCGGACGGGCGCCATACACCGGGTCGTAGCCCGCTTCGGCAATCTGCTGCAAGGCCGCGTCGGTCAGGCTCAGCTGCATGTCCATGCGCGCCAGGCGTTCTTCGAGGATCTTCAGCTGGATCTTCGCGATCGCGCCGATGTTTTTCTCGTCGAGGCCGTGGAACACCACGATTTCGTCGATACGGTTCACGAACTCGGGACGGAAGTGCGAGCGTACCTCGGCCATCACGGCCAGCTTCACGACACCGGGATCATCGCTTTCCATCGCCTGAATTTTATGTGAACCCAGGTTCGAGGTCATGATGATGACGGTATTCTTGAAGTCCACCGTGCGGCCCTGGCCGTCCGTCATGCGTCCATCGTCGAGCACTTGCAGCAGCACGTTGAAGACATCGGCATGCGCCTTTTCCACTTCGTCGAGCAGGATCACGCTGTACGGCTTGCGGCGCACGGCTTCCGTCAGGTAGCCGCCTTCGTCGTAGCCCACATAGCCGGGCGGCGCGCCGATCAGACGGGCCACGGAATGCTTCTCCATGAACTCGCTCATGTCGATGCGGATCATCGATTCTTCCGTATCGAACAGGAAGGTCGCCAGCGCCTTGCTCAGCTCGGTCTTGCCCACGCCCGTCGGTCCCAGGAACATGAAAGAACCATAGGGACGGTTCGGGTCGGACAGGCCGGCGCGCGAGCGGCGGATGGCGTCAGCCACGGCCGTGATCGCTTCATCCTGGCCCACGACGCGCTCATGCAGCTTTTCTTCGATGTGCAGCAGCTTGTCGCGTTCGCCCTGCATCATGCGCGACACGGGGATACCCGTCGCGCGCGACACCACTTCGGCGATTTCCTCGGCGCCCACTTCCGTGCGCAGCAGCTTCGGCTGGTCGGGATCGAGTTTCGGGATGCCGCTGTCAGCCTGCTTGAGCTGGGCTTCCAGTTGCGGCAGTTTGCCATACTGCAGCTCCGACACTTTCTGCCAGTTGCTCTCGCGCGTGGCTTGCTCCATCTGCAGCTTGACTTGCTCGATCTCTTCCTTGATGTGCGTGCTGCCCTGCACCACGGCTTTTTCCGCCTTCAGGATTTCCTCGAAGTCATTGTATTCGCGCTGCAGCTTGACGATTTCTTCCTCGATCAAGGCCAGGCGGCGCAATGACGCCTCGTCCTTTTCCTTCTTGACGGCTTCGCGCTCGATCTTCAGCTGGATCAGACGGCGTTCCAGCTTGTCCATCACTTCCGGCTTGGAATCGATCTCGATCTTGATCTTCGCCGCCGCTTCATCGATCAGGTCGATGGCCTTGTCGGGCAGGAAGCGGTCCGTGATGTAGCGGTGCGACAATTCCGCCGCGGCAATGATGGCCGCGTCCGTGATTTCCACCTTGTGGTGCAGCGCATATTTGTCCTGCAAGCCGCGCAGGATGGCGATCGTCGCTTCCACGGTCGGTTCGTCGACGAGCACCTTCTGGAAGCGGCGTTCGAGGGCGGCATCCTTCTCGATGTACTTGCGGTACTCGTCCAGGGTGGTGGCGCCCACGCAATGGAGTTCGCCGCGCGCCAGCGCCGGTTTCAGCATATTGCCCGCATCCATCGCGCCTTCGGCCTTGCCTGCGCCCACCATGGTGTGCATCTCGTCGATGAAGACGATGGTTTGCCCTTCATCCATGGCCAGTTCCTTCAGCACGGATTTCAGGCGCTCCTCGAATTCGCCGCGGAATTTCGCGCCCGCCAGCAAGGCCGCCATGTCCAGCGACAGTACGCGCTTGCCCTTCAGCGATTCGGGTACTTCGCCATTGACGATGCGCTGCGCCAGGCCTTCGACGATGGCCGTCTTGCCCACGCCCGGCTCGCCGATCAGCACGGGGTTGTTCTTGCTGCGGCGCTGCAGGATCTGGATGGTGCGGCGGATTTCATCGTCGCGGCCGATCACAGGGTCGAGCTTGCCCTTGCGCGCCCGTTCCGTCAGGTCCAAGGTGTATTTTTTCAGGGCTTCGCGCTGGCCTTCGGCCTCCTGCGAATCGACCTTGTTGCCGCCGCGTACAGCCTCGATGGCCGCTTCCAGGGCCTTGCGGGTCAGGCCGTTTTCGCGCGCCAGCTTGCCGCAGTCGGACTTGTCGTCCGTCATGGCCAGCAAGACCATTTCGCTGGACACGAACTGGTCGCCCGCCTTCTGCGATTCCTTGTCGGCCAGGTTCAAGAGGGCCACGAATTCGCGGCTGACCTGCACGTCGCCGCCCGTGCCCGATACCTTCGGCAAGCGTTCGATGGAGGCGCCCAGGGCCTTGGACAGGCCGCCCACGTTGACGCCGGCCCGCTGCAACAGCGAGCGGGCGCCGCCGTCGTCCTGGTTCAACAGGGCCGTCAGCAGGTGGACTGGTTCGATATAGGGATTGTCGTTGCCCACGGCCAAGCTTTGCGCATCGGCCAGGGCTTCCTGTAATTTGGTAGTGAGTTTGTCTTGTCGCATGAAAAGCGCTCCCGGTTAATTAGTTGTTAACCAAATTGGGGTGAGGCAGTACTTTTCAAGCATACACAAAGCAGAAAACCGCTGCATTTGGGCAAATGCTAGCGTGCGCGGCAGACACGATTCAAATGGTGCTTGCTTTTGTCGCCCATTTGTCCAGGGCCGTCTCGTCGCTGTCGCGCGCATCGACCCAGCGCGCCCCTTCGGGCGTGTCTTCCTTCTTCCAGAACGGCGCTTCCGTCTTCAGGTAGTCGATGATGAACTCGCAGGCGGCAAACGCCTCGCCCCGGTGGGCGGACGAGACGGCCACCAGCACGATCTGTTCCTGCGGCAGCAAGGGACCCACGCGGTGGATCACCAACGCGCCCGACAGGGGCCAGCGGCCGCGCGCCTGCTCCACGATGGCTTCGATGGACTTTTCCGTCATGCCCGGATAGTGCTCGAGCTCCATGGCCGCCACGTCCAGCCCCTCGTTCATGTCGCGCACCGTGCCGACGAAGCCGACGACGGCGCCCACCTTGGGGTTACCTGCACGCAATTGTGCGATTTCTTGACTGAGGTCAAAATCGGCGTGCTGGACGCGGACGGAAGTGCTCATTTGACGTTGCCTCCGATGCGGCGCAGCAGGGTTTCGATGCGGCTGGCCGTGCGCGTGTCGGTGGCAGCGGCAATCGCGCACAGCTGCATCAGCTGCGACACTTGCGTGAGCGGCTTCTGGCCCGATTTCAGCGACGATTGCAGCACTTCCACCTGCATTTTCAGGCGGTCGCGGGCAAATTCGGCGCCGCTGTCGACGCCGGCAACGATTTCCAGACGCAAGACTTCATCGAGCAAGCGGGCCTGGCCGGCCTGCAACTGCTGCACGTAGGCGGCAGCGCCCTCGCCCAGCGCGGCCTGGGCGGCGGCAAAGCGCTGCTGCAGGCTGCGTTCGTATTGGGCATCCAGCGGCGGCAAGGCGCTCCAGCGCTCGGACCAGGTGGCCCCATCCGTGCCGGCATCGCCTTCGATCAGGGCCGTTTCCAGCGCCTGCGTCAGGCGCAGCTTGTCGCGCAGGGCATTGGCCTGGGCCGCGCCCGCGCGTTCGGCGATGGCGTCCGCCTGCGCCTGCAGGCCGGCGACAGCCGCCTGGTAGCGCTGCTCGATATTCGCTTCGCTGGCGCGCGGCACGGGACCCGTGGCATTCCAGGCGGCGCGCGTGTCGCGCAGCAAGTGATTGATAAAGGCCGTGCGGGCCTTGTCGTCGCCCTCGGGCACGACGGCCGTTTCCAGGCTGGCGCACAGCGCCACGCGCGCGTGCAGGTGTTCGCGGCGCTCGTGGTCGGCCGCATGGGCCGTTTCCTTGCGCTTGGCGAAGATATCGTCGCAGGCGGCGCGGAAACGCTGCCACAGCGCCTGTTCAGCGCGGCGCTCGAGCGGCAGGGCCTTCGCCAGTTCCTGCCATTTATCCTGCAAGGCTTTCAGCATGTCGACCGTGTTGCGCTCGGACGGCTTGAGCAAGCCCACTTCGACGATCAATTGTTCGCGGCGCGCCGTCTCGATCTGGCGCTGCGTTTCCAGCGGCTTCGACAAGGCGTCGAGGGCGGCGCCAAATTCCGTATCCAGGCGCTTCTTTTCCTTGCGGTCGATGGTGCCCAGGCGCGTCCACGCCTGGCGCAAACGCTGCGAGGCGGAAGCGATGTGCTTCCAGTCGGTACTCTCTTCCGCTGCCAGGGCGGCCGTTTCCGCGATCAGTTCCTGGGCCTTGGCCGCATTGCCGTGGCGCTCTTCGGCCAGCTGCTTGAAATGCTGGGCCGCCGGCGCATACGCGAGGCTGCAGGCCGCGTCGAAACGCTCCCACAGGGACTTGGGCGCGGGGCCGGACAAGGTGTCGAGCGACTTCCAGCGCTCGCGCAGGCTGCCCACTTTCTTGGCCAGCTCGGCCATCGGCAATTGTTGCGCCGGCAACTCTTCGCCGGCCTTGACCAATTCCTCGCGCGAGACGTTGCCGCCCCAGCGCGCCCAGTCGGCCAGTTGCTTGAATTGCGCGCGCACGTGGGCCAGGCGGTCGGACTGGGCCGGCGTCAAACGGCCGTGCTTGCTATCGCGCAAGGTCTTGTCGTGTTCGGACGCCACGTGCAGCAAGCCGTCCTGCAAGGCCGCTTCCATGGCGTCGAGCGTCTTGACGAACTGCTCCGTCTCTTCCTTCGACACGGGTGCGTGTTCCTGGCGCGGCTTGCGCGGCGCAGGCTCCGTCGCGCCCGGCGCGGCGGCCGGCGCTGCCGCCTGCACGGGCGCCGGTGCGCTGGCCAGCAGGGCCGCAAATTGCTGCTGCAGGCTGTCGGACAGCGGCGACTCGGGTAGGCGCGGCAGGGCTTGCCACGCGCGTTTCAGGGTGTCCACGTCGAGCGTGGCGGCGTCCTGCGCCTGCCAGTCGGCCAGCGCGACCTGGCGCGCGTCGAACACGGCCTGGTGCTGCTGCAGCGCCTGCAAGGCGGACTGCGCCTGCTCGCGCGCCTGCGTAAAATCGCTTTCCAGGTGTTTCGGCAACGATGCGCGCTCGGGCGATTGCGCATGCTGCGCATGGTCCGCATCCAGGCGGGCCAGCGCCTGCGCCAGTTCCCCGGCGCCCTGGCCGCTGGCCGCCAGTGCGCGCGCGGCAGCGACGGCGTCGATCACGGCGCGCTGCAGCAGCACTTGCGCTTCCAGGCGGGCGGCCAGCGCGGCGCGCGCGGCGGCAAAGGCCGTGGCCAGTTCCGGCGTGGCCTTGATGACCTGCCATTGGCGATCGAGCTCGGCGACCTGGTTGGGGCTCAGCTTGTCATCGTTCAGCAGGCGCCGGGCCGTGTCGATGCTGGCCTGGGCGCGCTGGGTTTCCGCCGCCTGGTGGCGGATCAGGTCGATACGGCCCTGCATCAGCTTGGCGACGCGGCGGTCCGTGTTGCGCATGGCCTGGTGGACTTTTTCCAGCAGGGGCAAGGCATGGACGTGTTCAGCCGCGATCAGGCGGGCATCGGCAAATTCGCTGACAACGATAAAATCGGCGGCGGCGGCTTCGTCGCCCGCCACGGCATGGGCACGCGCAACCTGTTCGGCGCGGCGCGATGCGCTCTGCGCCGAGGCGGCGGCCTGTTCTGCCACGACAGGGTCTGGTGCGGAAGGCTTGCTGGCAGAACGCTTGAAAAGAAATTCGAACATGACGGGTTTCGCGTGGATCAAAACCACCATCATAACAAAGCCCGGGGTATTGCATCGGACAGGTATGTACAAGTTACCAAATGACTAATACAACATTTCTCCCATGAAGACGCCAGCGCAAAACCAGGGCGCACACCCCGGCGCAAACGGGCGAACGGGGTGTGCGCTCGCTCCCGTTCAAGCCTGCGCGCGCAGTGGCTGCGCCACGGCAGGCACGGCGGTCTCGCCGGCGGCAGCGGCATTGCCCGTGGTTTCAGCGGCGCCGTCAGGCGTGCCCGGCGCCGGAAGGACAAACGGCAGCACCTGCGCCTTGCCGCGACGCGCTTCCTGCGCGCGCGCATCGTGGGCGAGGAACTGGTAGGCGATGGCAAACCACGCTTCGCCCACGATCACCTTGCGCGCCAGTGCGAACAGTTCGCGCTCTTCTTTTTCCAGGCGCTGCAGCAAGGCCCCGCAAAAGGCGTCGATGGCCGCGCACAGCTGCTCGGCCTGCTGCTCGGAGCTGTCGATGGCGGCAGCCGCGCGCTGCTGCACGACATTGATGCTTTCCAGCGCCGCATGGTTCAAACCATTGATTTCGTCCAGCAAGCCATCGGCATGCGGCGTGGCCTGGCGTATGGCGGGAATCAGATACATCTCCACCTTGCGCCAGTAGCCGCCCTGGTACAGCCGGCTCAGCCAGTCGCCCGCGTACTGCAGCTGCGTCAGGCTCAGGCTGCTCTGCTGGCGCAGCTGCACATGCATGTATTTTTGAAATGCCAACAAGCTCAGGCGGATACTTGCCTGTTCCACCGACAGGGAAACCAATATATATGTTGCAGTAAGCATGCACTCACTCCCGTAAACGCGCCGGATATATCATCCTGGAAGTGAAAGTGTAAAGACTACCGACAGGGATGGGTTTGATCCTGCACAAACCCGCGGCATGCCCCCGCCGTTTTTTCAGGGCGCGCGCAGCCCGATGTGCAGGTTGACGACGCCCGGCTCTTCCGACGGCGTGACCTCGCCGCCAAAGCTTTTCACCAGCCGCTGCATGCCCTTGTTGCGCGCCATCGCCTCGCCCACCAGCGCTTCCGTGCCCCGGCTGCGGAAATAATCGACCAGCTTTTCGAACAGGATGTGGCCCAGGCCCTTGCCTTTCAGGGCCGAGCGCACGGCGATGGCGAAGTCGGCGTGGATATTGTCCGGGTCCGCCACGGCGCGCACCACGCCCAGGGTTTCCGGCTTGCCGTCCGGCCCCGTGTGCGTGGCGATGAAGGCCATGGCGCGGTCGTAATCGATCTGCGTCAGGCGCGCCAGCTGCGACACGGGCAGTTCGCGCATGGACGTGAAAAAGCGCAAACGCACGTCGTCCGGGTCCAGCGCGTGGAACAGGTCCATGTGCTGCGGCGCATCCTCGGGGCGGATGGGGCGCAGCAGGATGGATTGCCCCATCCACGTCACCTGCTCTTCCAGCTCCTGCGGATACGGCCGGATGGCCAGGCGGTCGCTCTTCTGGCCCGGCTGCAGGCGGATGCGCGCGTCGAGGGCGATCACGCCATCGGCGTCGGCCACCAGCGGATTGATGTCGAGTTCGGCCAGCTCGCCGATATCGGCCACCAGCTCGGCCACCTGGATCAGGGTGTAGCAGATGGCGTCGATGTCGGCCGGCGGCTGGTTGCGGTAGCCGGCCAGCAGTTTCGATACGCGCGTACGCGCCAGCATGTCGCGCGCCAGCACCATGTTCAGCGGCGGCAGGCCGATGGCGTGATCGGCCGTCACTTCCACGGCGATGCCGCCCTGCCCCACCAGGATGACGGGGCCAAACGCGGCGTCCGTCGTCACGCCGACGATCAGTTCATGCGACTGCGGCCGGCGCGCCATCTGCTGCACCGTGAAGCCGTCGATCAGCGCGTCGGGACGCATGCGGCGCACGCGCTTGAGCATGGCCGCAGCGGCCGTGCGCAGGATGTCGGGCGTGTCCAGGTCCAGCGCCACGCCGCCCACGTCGGACTTGTGGGCGATGTCGGGCGAATGGATTTTCAGCGCCACGGGGTAGCCGATGTCCGCCGCCACGGCTAGCGCCTCTTCCACGTCGGCCGCCATGCGCGTGGTGGCCACGGGAATGCCGTAGGCGGCCAGGATTTCCTTCGAGCGGCATTCGCCCAGCACCGTCTGGCCGGCGGCCAGCGCAGCGGCGACGATTTCGCGCACGCGCGCGCGGCGCGGCGTGGCCGACATGGGCAGCTGCGCCGGCACCTGCATCAGGGTTTCCTGGTTGCGCCGGTACTGCACGATCTGCATGAAGCCATGCACGGCCTTCTCCGGCGTGTCGTAGGTGGGAATGCCGGCCCGGTTGAACACCTGGCGCGCGGGCGCCACGGTGGTGCCGCCCAGGAGGCACGACAGCACCGTGCGCGAGGTGGCCTTGATCAGCGGCGTGACGGCTTCGGCGATGTCGATCGACGAAACCATGGCCGTGGGCGCGTGCAGCAGCAGCAGGGCATCCGCCTGCGGCTCGTCGAGCAGCGGCTTGATGGCATCGGCATAGCGCTGCACGGCCGCGTCGCCGGGCAGGCCGACGGGGTTGTCGTGCGACCAGCCGCGCGGCAAGGCTTTTTCCAGCGCGATCACGGTATCGGGCGACAGCTCGGCCAGCTTGCCGCCGCTGCCCACCAGCGCATCGGTGGCCATCACGCCCAGGCCGCCGCCGTTGCACAGGATCGCCAGGCGCTCGCCCCGCTGCGAGCGGATGTGCGTGAGGGTTTCCACGGCGTCGAACAGTTCCTCGGCCGAGTACACGCGCAGCATGCCGGCGCGGCGGATGGCCGCGTCGTACACGGCGTCGGAACCGGCCAGCGCGCCCGTATGCCAGGCCGCCACGGCCGCGCCTTCGGGGGCGCGCCCCGCTTTCAGCACGATGACGGGCTTGCTGCGCGCGGCCGCCCGCGCCGCCGACATGAATTTGCGCGCCGCCTGGATATCTTCCATGTACAGCAGGATGGCGGCCGTGTCGACGTCGCCCGCCAGGTAGTCGAGCAGGTCGCCGAAATCGATGTCGTAGCTGGCGCCCAGCGAAATGAACTTGGAAAAGCCCACGCCATGCGCATTTGCCCAGTCGAGCACGCCCGACACGAGCGCGCCCGACTGCGACACGAAGGCGATCTTGCCGCTGGTCGCCCCCACGTGGGCGAAGCTGGCGTTCAGACCCAGTTTCGGCACGAGCAGCCCCATGCTGTTGGGGCCCAGGATGCGCAGCAGGTGCGGCTTGGCCGCCTTCAGCATGGCCAGGCGCAGCGACTGTTCGCGCACGGGATCGAGGCCGGACGTCATGACGATGGCGGCGCGCGTGCCCAGTGCGCCCAGCTCGCGGATCAGGGCCGTGATGGTGGCGGGCGGCGTGCAGATGATGGCCAGGTCCGGCGCTTTCGGCAGCTGCGCCAGCTTGCGGTAGCATTTCAGGCCCATCAGCTCGTCGTACTTGGGATTGACGGGCCAGATGTCACCCTGGTAGCCGCCGCCGAGCAGGTTGTACAGGGCGATGGCGCCCAGCTTGCGTTCGCGCGCCGTGGCGCCGATCAGGGCCACCGAGGCTGGCTTGAACAGCTTGTCGAGATTACGGATACTCATGTTCTGGCCTCATGGATTGCCGGAGCGGGATTGCCGGAGCGACTATGCGCCAGTGTATAGGATGCGTTGCCAAAAAAATTTGACCTTGTCGTGCATTTCACGAAAAATCCGCGCGCCCCTACCAGCGCGAACGGTGGCTTTCCGTCACCCCCGCCAGCTGCGCCACGATGCGCTTGGGAGAGTCCGCGCTGGCGCGCACCCAGCCGCTGAAAGTGCCGATGGGCTGGATGTAGCGGCTGGCCGCGATCCACAGGTTCTTGTCTTCGCGCCGCGCGCCCTCGGGCTTGAAATGCAGGTCGAGCAGATCGTCATCCGTCCACACATGCCACGGCGCCAGCGGGTTGTCGGGATTGAAGTCGAAATGCGCGCGGCCCAGCGCATACAGCTGGCCGTCGAGCCACAGCGCGTTTTCATGCGCGCCGAAATAGCCGGCCTGCAGGTTGAACCCCAGGTCCAGGCTGTGCGCCGACGCCCAGCGCCATTCCGTCTCGCGCGCCAGCAAGCCGTTCGAATAATCGAAGCTGGCCACGCCGTCGTCCAAGCTGTAGCCCATGGCGCCGCAGCGTACGGTGCCCCACAGGGGCAGGCCGCCCGACTTTTGCGTGGCGTGCGCGCTGCCGCCCTCGCCCACGGGTCCCACGGCCAGCAGGGTGGGCGCGACGGGCGGACCGAACTCCGCATCGATGCCGAAATGGCCGCAATCGAGGCGCAGGCGGTAGCGCTGCTGCGGCTGCGCTTCGATGGCGATCACTTGCGAGAGGAAGCGGAAACGGCTGCTGGCCCCCGCATGCGGCGCCACCGTGGCGCTCAAGCCCGGCATGCCATCCTGCGAAAAGGCGGCCACGATCTTGCCCTTGTGGCGGTCGAAGGCATACGCGAACGCCGTGCTGGTCCAGCCCAGGTCGACGATGGCCACGCCGCAGAACAGCGTGGGCGTGGACAGCGCCACGTAATGCCAGCGCTTGTGGTGGAACAGGCGCCAGACGGCGCCGCGCGCGTGCGGCGGCGCCAGCGCGGCCCAGTCGAAGGCGTCCAGCTGCCCCGTGTAGCGGCCGAAATGAGGGACGCCGTCGGCGCCGAGCAGGCGGGAAGGAGCCGGCGGCAGCATCATGCGGCCCGCCTTGCGGCAGCGCCGTCGTCATGCAGGGCCTCGGCCAGCTGCTGGCCGAACGGCGCCGGCTGCGCCTGCACGATATCGATGTGCGGACAGCCATGCCAGAGCGCCAGGCGCTGCACGGCGCCCGCCACGTCCTGCACCAGGCGCGAGCTGAGGCGCACGCCGTCTTCCAGCGCCAGCGACTTGATCTCGAAGCGCCCCTGCGCGCGGTGCGCCTTGGCGTCCAGCCGTCCCACCAGCGCGCCGCGGCGCAAGATCGGCAAGGTGAAATAGCCATAGCGGCGCTTCTCGGCCGGCGTATAGCATTCGAGCCGGTAGTCAAAGCCGAACAATTCGAGCGCGCGGCGCCGGTCCCAGACGACGGGGTCGAACGGCGACAAGATCGTCGTCAGGGTGGGCGCCAGCTTGCCGGCGGCGGCACTGCGCGCCAGTGCTTCATGCTCGGCATGCACGTACACGGCGTCATCCCAGCCGGCCACCGTGCAGCGCAGCAGCGCGCCCTCGTCCACCAGCGTCTGCAGATCGTGCGCCAGGCTGGCGCGCGATTGCTTCGTGCGGAAATAATCGCTGATCCAGCCGGCCCGCGCCAAGCCCAGCGCCTTCACGCTGGCCAGCAGCAGCTGGCGCCGCACCTGCGCTTCCGGCCGCAGCAAGCCATCGTGCCAGCCGGGCAGCACGCGCTCGGCCAGGTCGTAATAGCGCTGGAAATTGTGGCGTTTGGCGATCATCAGCACGCCCGAGGTAAACAGCACTTCCAGCGAACGCTTTTCCGGCTTCCAGCTCCACCAGCCGCCCGCCTGGCCATCCGTGCGCTCGAAGTCGGCCGAACGGGCGGCGCCGTTGGCGCGGATGTGCTCGAGCACGGCCGCCACGGCTTCGCCCTGTTCGGCCATCCATTTGGTCGAGTATTTCCAGCCCATGGCCGCGGGATCGAGCATGCGGTGGCGGTACAGGCCATAGTCTTCGATGGGCACGAAGCAGGCTTCATGCGCCCAGTATTCGAACAGCGCGCCCTCGGCCAGCAATTGCTCCAGCCATGGCTGCGGATAGTCGCCCAGCCGGCTCCACAGCACCAGGTAGGGGCTGCGCGCCACCACGTGGATGGTGTCGATCTGCAGCACGCCCATCTGGCGCACGGCGGCCAGCACGTCGGCCTTCACGGCCTTCCTGCGGCGCGCCTGCAGCAAGCCCTGCGCGGCCAGGTGCAGCGTGCGCGCGGCAGCCAGGGACAGGGACGGAAGTATCGGTGCGGCAGGCGGGGTCGGCAAGGTCGGTTCTTCCTCAAAAAAGGGGCGCGCTTCGTCGGCAGGCATTTCAGGAAGATACCGCATTCCCGCCCCGCGCCCGGCATTTTTTCCTGAATTTTTTTCATGCTGTCGCATCTTTTTTTTCATGTTCCGCACCGCCATAGTGCAAAAAACGGCTGCCGCATGACCAGTTGATGACAACTGCATGCGGCCTCTTGACATGCCCCATGCGCTTCTATAAGTTAGGGAAAATATTGCCACTCGGCAATTAAATCACCTCCCAGCCCGCATCCCGTCACACCGCCGCTGCCGCCGTCCGGCCGCAAGGTGTGCAGCGGTGGCGCCGCCCATGCAGTGGGGAGGCGGAGACGGCGGGCCTGGCCAGTTTGACCAATCTGACATTAATCAATAAAAACAAGGAAGAGAACATGCATACATCCCCGCTTCGGCACCGGCCACAACGGCCCCGCCTCGCGCGCTTTTCCAGACAGGGCCTGCCGCTGGCCCTGGCCATGCTGCTGGCCGCATGCGGTGGCGGCGGCGGTGGAGATGCCGCCAGCGCGCCGCCCATGGCCCAGCGCCTGCTGGCGCAAACCGCATCGGAAACGGCGCTCACGCCCGTCGCCGCCACGGCCAGTTCGGCGGAACGGGGCGACCTGTCGGCCAGCGCCGCCATCGACCGCAACGACGGCACGCGCTGGGGCAGCGCCTTTACGGACAACGAATACCTGACGCTCGATTTCGGCGCCCCGCAAACCATCACGCGCGTGCGCATCGCCTGGGAAAACGCGCACGCCAGCGCCTACCTGCTGCAGGTGTCGGACGACAATGCGCACTGGACCACCGTCCAGCGCGTCGACGACAGCAAGGGCGGCATCGAGGACATCACGGGCTTTAGCGCGCAGGGACGCTACCTGCGCATGCAGGGCGTGAAACGCGCGGGCCAGTACGGCTATTCCATCTTTGAAATCCAGGCCTTCTCGGGCACGCCCGTGCTGCCGCCCGACACGCCGCCCGTCACCGAACCGCCCGTGACGGGCGACCCGAACCAGCCCGGCGTGGAGATCCGCCCCGTGGCGGCCACCTCCTCGCCCGTGGAAAACAACGGCATGTCGGCCGCCATGGCGATCGACGGCAAGACGACTACCCGCTGGGCCAGCAAGTTCGAGGACGGCGCCTGGATCCAGTTCGACTTCGGCGCGAAGACGGCCGTCGGCTACATGAAGCTGCTGTGGGAAAACGCGTACGGCAAGCAGTACGCGCTGCAAGTGTCCGACGACGGCCAGCAATGGTCGCAGATCCGCTACGTGACGAATGGCCGCGGCGGCACCGAGGAATTCTTCAACCTGGGCGTGCATGCGCGCTACATCCGCCTGCAGGGCGTGGCGCGCGCCACGCAGTACGGCTACTCGCTGCTGGAAGTGAGCTTCAAGTCGCCGGGCAGCGACAACAGCCTGCCTTCCACCGCCACCTCGGCGCTGAAATTCCCCGCCGACGGCACGGCAATGACGCCGCTGCCGGCCGCCGCGCAGCCGCTGGAAAGCCTGCAGTTCACCCTGGCCGACGGCACCCTGGTGACGCGTTTCGGCGCGCGGGGCCTGGCGCGCCATGGCCGCGAACGGGGCGAGGAATGGAACGAGGCCGGCTACGGCCCGAATGAAACGGTCGATCCCGTCACGGGACTGCCGCAGGACAAGGGACCGGGCAACTACCTGACGTTCGTGCCGCAGTATTTCAAGAACCGCACCTGGGGAGTGGAAATCATCGACAACAGCAAGGTGCGCGGCGTCACCAAGCCCACCCTGATCGTCAACCAGTACACCACCGTCGACTTCCTCTCCGGCGGCGTGGCCTTCTTCCGCGGCTTCGACCGTCCCGGCGTGACGGGCTATGGCTGGATGTCGCCGGGCGAGCTGGTGGACCGCAATGTCCCCGTCTGCAAGCCCATGGCCTACCCCGCGAACGACAGGCTGACGAACGCCAACGGCATCAACGGCGCCTGCACCCTCCTGATCAAGGAATACCCGGGCCATGGCGGCCTCGATGCGGCCGGCATGCCGAATGGGACGGACGTCAAGGCGCGCGCGCTGACGGCGGGCGACATCATCGAAGTGTCGCCATCGATGTTTTCCACCACCGCCTCGATGGCGTCGAAAGGCGACGATGGCGGCATCCGCTACTACTCGTATGAATGGACCTACGTGGTGGGCGCGGGCCTGCGTCCATGGTACGGCGTGCAGCCGCGCCTCAATTCCGTGCCGCTGCCGGAAGAGACGCTGTCGGGCGGCCTCGGCTCCGTGTCGTATAACTACTCGGACAATGCCCTGTTCATGTTCCAGCAGCCGCACAACCATATCGGCATGCAGAACATGCAGCGCTTCGTCGAGGGCCGCCGCCTGGTGCACACGAATTTCACCACCGGCGAGCACAACGAGGGCGGCAACGACCGCTACGCGCCGGCCGTCAAGCTGCAGGGACAGCGCTACGGACAGTCGGCCTGCATCGCCTGCCACGTCAACAATGGCCGCAGCCCCGCGCCCGTGGCCCTGAACCAGCGCCTCGACACCATGGCCGTGCGCGTCGCCAGCCTCAACGCGGCGGGCCAGCAGGTGCCGCACCCGCAGTACGGCACGGCGATCCAGATGAATGCCGTGTCGCCTGTCGGCGCGCCGCAGAACTGGGGCAACAGCGTCAGCGTGGGCGGTTTTGCGGCCCGCAAGACGACCCTGGCCGACGGCACGGTGGTGGAACTGCGCAAGCCGACGCTGGCCTTCGAAGGTCCCGTGCCGGCCATCGTCTCGCTGCGCGCGGCGCCGCCGATGATCGGCACGGGCTTGCTGGAAGCCGTGCCGGAAGCCGATATCGTGGCGCGCGCCCGCGGCACGCCGGACGCCGATGGCGTCAAGGGACAGCCCAACTACGCGTATGACCCGGAAACGGGCGCCGTGCGCCTGGGCCGCTTCGGCTGGAAGGCATCGAAAGCCACGCTGCGCCACCAGGCGGCCGACGCGCTGCTGCTGGACATGGCCGTCACCTCGCCCGTCTACCGCAACCGCGCCTGCATGGCCGGACCCGCAGCCTGCGCGGCGGGCGGCGCGCAGCCCGGCATCTCGGAAGCGGACCTGCAGTCGATCACGCAATACCTGGCCCTGGTAGCCGTGCCGGCCCAGCGCAGCATCGCCAGCGGTTTCCCGAAAGGCGTGGCGCCGATCGAGGAACTCAAGGTCGACCCGCAGCAGGTTGGCGCCGGCGCGAAACTGTTCCAGGGCATGCGCTGCGCTGCCTGCCACACGGTGGAAATGAAGACGGGCGCGGGACACCTGTTTGCGGAATTGCGCAACCAGACCATCCGCCCGTACACCGACCTGCTGCTGCACGACATGGGTCCCGAGCTGGCCGACAAGTTCAGCGAAGGCCAGGCGCAGGGCCAGATGTGGCGCACGGCGCCCCTGTGGGGCATCGGCTACACGGAAAAGGTCATGGGCAATGGCGGTCAGGCCGGCTATTTGCACGACGGCCGCGCGCGCAGCCTGACGGAAGCGATCCTGTGGCACGGCGGTGAAGGGACGAAGGCGCGCCAGCGTTTCGAGCAGCTGTCGAAGACGGAGCGCGACGCGCTGCTGGCTTTCCTGAAGTCGCTGTAGGCGCTTGACGCACTGGCGGTGCCGTCATGGAAAGATGACGGTCACCGCCAGTCCCCGGCCCTGCAGGCCGGTCCCCAGCACGATCTGCGCGCAATGCCGTTCGGCGATGCGGCGCACGATCGACAATCCCAGCCCGCTGCCGGGCAACTGTCCTCCGCCCAGGCGCACGAAGCGCTCGAACACGCGCTCGCGCATGTCTTCGGCGATGCCCGGCCCCGTATCGGCCACGCGCAGGAAACTGCGTCCCCCTTCCACGCCGCAACTGACGACGACGGCACCCGGCGCCGGCGTGTAACGCAGCGCATTGTCGACCAGGTTGCGCAGCAGCATCTGCAGGCTGTCGTCATGCAGCGCGCACGGCGCCGGGGCCGCATTCACCGTCAGCGATAGCCCGTACGGCGCGGCCAGCGCCTGCCACGCTTCTTCCTGCCGCGCCAGCAGCGGCGCCAGGTCGCCCGGCGCCAGCGCCGTACCGGCCTGCGCCTGCGGGTCGAGCTGCGCCAGCGCCAGCAACTGGTTGACGAGGCGCGTGGCGCGCTCCACGCTGGCGCTCAGGCCGGCGATGAATTCGTCGCGTTCGGCCGCGCTGCGGGCCCGCTGCAGCACTTGCAGATTGGTCTTGATGGCGGCCAGCGGCGTGCGCAGTTCATGCGCCGCATCGGCCGTGAAACGCTGCTCGTTGTCGCGGCTGTGCCGCACGCGTCCGAACAGACGGTTAATTTCCAGCAGCAGCGGATGCAGTTCGGTGGGCGCGCCGCGCACCTGCACGTCGGCCAGCTCGTCGGGCGTGCGCGCCGACACTTCGTCGGCCGATGCCTGCAGCACGCGAAACACGCGGTGGATGCTCCACCAGATGGCGACGGTGGCCAGCGCCACCAGCAGCAGGCCGAACAGCGCGATGCGGTAAAAGAAGCCGCGGCTGATGTCGTCGCGGTGGCTGGTCGGCTCGGCCACCAGCAGCTGCAGGCTGCGCTGCTGGTCCCACAGCGAATACAGGCGCCAGCGCTGGCCGGCGATCGTCGTCCACGACAGGCCGTCGGGCGCGCTGCGCGACAGGGCGATGTCGGACGCCGCGTCGTTGCGGTATAGCACGCGCTGCTGCGCGTCGCGCACCTTGAACAGCAAATAATGGTGGGGGTTCGGGTGGCCGCGCAGGGGCAGGTCGATAGGCCCCGTCAAGCCATGTTCGCGCACGTCCTTTTCCACCAGCGACAGCAGCAAATGGCCCGTCTCGATCAGCGACTGATCGAACAATTCCTGGCTTTCGCGGCGCGCTTCCACGTACACGATGGCAGCGCTGCCCACCCACAGGGCCAGGGTCAGGCCCAGCAGCACGGCCAGCAAGGTGCGCCGCAGCGACCAGGTGCTCAAGGCGCGGCCGCTCATGCGCCAGCCACGACGGTGTCGGCAGGCATCGGGGGGGCGCGAACGAGCGATTGCACGCCGGCGCCGGCAGTTAAGAATCTCTTAAGAACTTCTGCGCAAGATCCGGAGCGAAATATTTTTTGGGAAGCCATGCCGGCAATTGTAAATGATTCTTATTGCTTTAATGATTCCCATTACCTCAACAATACAGACCAATAATTAATTCACCCTCAGGAGTTTGCATGTCCAACAGCACCCGCCGCGCGCGTCTGCCGCGTCCCACCACCCTGGCCCTGGCCTTGGCCGCCCTGTCCTGTCTGCCGGCACACGCCCAGACGGCGCCGGCCAGCATGCCGGAAGTGGTGGTTTCCGCCTCCGGCTTCGAGCAGGATATCAAGCAGGCGCCCGCCTCGATCACCGTGCTGACGCGCCAGGAGCTGTCGAAGGAACGCTTCGGCAACCTGACGCAGGCGCTGGAAAGCGTGGAAGGCATCGACGTGGGCGCGGCGGGCGACAAGACGGGCGGCATGAACATCAGCATCCGCGGCATGCCCAGCGACTACACCCTGATCCTGATCGATGGCCGCCGCCAGAACGCGGCCGGCAACGTCACGCCGAACGGCTTCGGCGGTACGCAGACGAGCTTCATGCCGCCGCTGGCCGCCATCGAACGCATCGAGATCATCCGCGGTCCCATGTCGACCCTGTACGGCTCGGACGCCATGGGCGGCGTGATCAACATCATCACGCGCAAGGTGGGCAAGCAGTGGATGGGTTCCGTCTCGGCCGACTACACCGCGCAGCAAGAATCGGACTTCGGCGACGTCAAGGCAGGCCGCTTCTACCTGAGCGGCCCCATCGCCACCGACCTGCTGGGCCTGTCCCTGCGCGGCAGCAAGCAGCGCCGCGACGCGGCCGATATCCGCATCCCCAACGCGGCCGGCGCGCAAGTGCCCGCCGGCATGGGCGCCAACCCCGTGCGCTCGGACGTGGACAACTTCGGCGCGCGCCTGGCCTTCACGCCGAACCGTTTCCATACCGTCATCCTCGACGCCGACGCGGGCCGCCAGACCTACGACAATTCGCGCGGCCAGCTGGGCACGCAGTCGGTGCAGGGTGGCTACGGCCCCGAGCAGAAGTACAAGCGCGACCAGTGGACCCTGTCGCACACGGGCCGCTTCGGCTTCGGCACCCTGGACAGCAGCTACATGGTGAACAAGACGGAAACCCTGGGCCGCACGATTCCGCCGGGCACGCCGGGCGCCGTGGCCGGCAGCGCGCGCACCCTGGAAGTGGAAAGCCAGGTCTTCGATACCAAATTGGTATTACCTTTGGGCAAGCACATGGCCACCGTCGGCGCGCAGTGGTGGAAAGCGGAAATGACGGACGGGGTGGCGCCGAAAAAATTCGAGTTCACGCAAAAAGCCCTGTTCGTGGAAGACGAATGGCAAGTGCTGGACAACGTTGCCCTGACGGTGGGCGCCCGCTATGACGATCACAGCATCTTTGGCGGCCAGACCAGTCCGCGTGCCTATGCCGTGTGGAACGCTACCCCGAGCTGGACCATCAAGGGCGGCGTGAGCAAGGGCTACAAGACGCCCCGCGTGGAGCAGCTGTCGCCGGGCATCAACGGTTTCGGCGGCCAGGGCACGATTCCCCTCGTCGGCAGCCCGAACCTGAAGCCGGAAACGAGCACGACAACGGAAATCGGCGCGTACTTCGACAACCTGGCCGGCTGGACCGCCAGCGGCTCCCTGTTCAACAACGAATTCAAGGACAAGATCACGACGGGCACGGGCTTGCTCAACTGCAGCTATCGTCCATCGCCGAACCGTCCCGGCTGCGTCAGCTTCGGCAACTGGCCCAATGTGGACGCGTTCGGCCAGTCGATCAACGTGGACGAGGCCGTCACGCGCGGCGTCGAGCTGAGCACCCGTTTCCCGCTGGGCAAGACCCTGTCGGCCAGCGCCAACTACACGTACACGGAAAGCGAACAGAAGAGCGGCAGCAACGCGGGCATGCCGCTCAGCGACACACCGAAGCACGCCGTCAACGCGCGCCTGAGCTGGGACATTTCCCCTGTGTGGAACAGCTGGCTGCGCAGCGAATACCGCAGCGAGCGCTTCCGCGATCCGGGCACCTCGGCGACCACGCGCGCCGCCAAGGCCGCGCTGGGCGACTACAAGGGCTACACCATGCTGCACCTGGGCAGCAGCTACCAGCTGAACAAGCGCGTCACCCTGAACGCGGCCGTGTACAACCTGCTCAACAAGGACTTCATCGACTACCAGCCATACCGTGCACCGGCATTGAACTACGCCAACCGCTATGTCAACAGCCTGGACGGACGCCGTTTGTGGCTGTCGGCCACCGTCGATTTCTGATGCCGTGACGACGCGTTAAGCATCGCCGCAACGGGCTGCCGCAGGGCGGCCCGTTTTCCGTTGTCACGCCGCTTTCGGCTTGTCGATGCAATAGCCGATCGCATGCACGGTGCGTATCAGCTCGCGCCCCAGCTTCTTGCGCAGGTGGTGGATATGCACTTGCACGGCATTGCTTTCCACTTCATCGCCCCAGCTGTACAGGTTTTTCTCCAGCTGTTCCCGGCTCAGCACCCGGCCGCCGTGTTCCAGCAGCAATTGCAGGATGCGGAACTCCTTCACCGTCAAGCTCACGGGCACGCCCCCCTGCGTCACCTGCCGGTCCGCGATATCGAGCACCAGCTCGCCGTGCACGAGATTTTCGCGCAGGCGCCCGCTGGCGCGCCGGCAGGCGCTGCGGATGCGCGCGGCCAGCTCGTCGAGGTCGAACGGCTTGACGAGAAAATCGTCGGCGCCCGCGTCGAGGCCCGCGATGCGCTCGCCCACCTGGTCGCGCGCCGTGACGACCAGTACGGCGCCGCTGTAGCCATTGTCGCGCAGCACGCCCAGCGCCTGCATGCCATCCTGCCCCGGCAAGCCCAGGTCCAGCAGGATGCAGCCATAGTCGTGCAGGCGCACGGCCGTGTGCGCGTGTTCGGCGCTCGTGACCCAGTCGACGGCGTAGCCGTCCTGTTCCAGGCCGATCTGCATGGCGCGGCCCAGCTGCGGGTCGTCTTCGGTCAGCAAGATGCGCATGGGGTCAGGCGGGATGGGCCGCTCAGTCCTTTTTCTTGATCAGGCCCGCCAGCGCGGCGAACGGATTGTGCGTGGCCGGCGCCACGTCGGCCGACAGCAGGCCGGCGCCGCGGTCCGCTTCCAGGTAGCGCGAGTGCTCATTGTCGTGGCAATACAGGCATAGCAGTTCCCAGTTGCTGCCATCGGGCGGATTGTTGTCGTGGTTATGGTCGCGGTGGTGCACCGTCAGCTGCTGCACGTTGGCACGCGTGAATTCGCGCATGCAGCGGCCGCACACCCACGGATACATCTTCAGCGAGCGTTCGCGGTAGCCGCTCTCGCGCTGGTCGGCGGCGCGGCGCGCTTCGGCCACGATCTTGTCCAGTCTTGCCGCGTCGGGCTTTTTACTCTGCATGACAACTTTCGATATGGGAGGAAGAAGCATCCATTTTAAAGAGGATGGGGGCGCAATTGTACTTTTTCTGCCACGGCGCCCGCCCGTATGGGGGACGGCGTGCTTTTTTTAACGTGCGCGGCACCACAGCTACCTGATTTAACGCAGAATAAGGCCAGCGACAGACCACGAACAGACGATGGGAGCGGCAGCACCGGGTTCAGCGCAGGACCGCCGATTTCGGCTATCATGCGCGCCACGCCGCCCCTCCCCTTTTCCATGACTCTAGCCTGCAAGCGCCCGTGATAGCGATAACAAGACCCCTGCAACGCCTTGCCAGCCGCCTTTACAGCATCAGCCTGGTGCCCCTGTTCGCGCTCCTGCTGCTGCTCGTGATGTGGGGCGCCGTCATCTATCAGGTGGGCCAGGAACAGGCCGGGGCCGTGCGCGACGCCGTCGCTGGCAGCCAGACCCTGGCGCGCACCCTGGCTGACCACACCAGCTACATCCTGCGCCAGACCGACCACGCCACGCAGCTGTTCAAGCTCAAATACGAGGAGTCTGGCGGCGAGCTGCGCCTCAACGAATTCACGCGCCGCCAGGGACTGCTCGACAGCGTGCTGCCGTCGAAGCTGGAATTGCCCATCGCCCTGGTCGACGCGCATGGCAACGTGACCGACAGCGCCAACGCGTATTTCCCGGAAAAGCTGGCGCACCAGGCCTTCTTCCGCGCGCTGGCCGCCAATCCGGCCGACACGGCCCTGGTCGACACGCCCATGCTGGACGCGGCCAGCAAGCACTGGACCATCCGCCTGGCGCGCCGCCTGAACGATGGCCAGGGCCGCTTCGCCGGCGCCATCATCATCCACGTCGATCCCACGTATTTCGTCGACGACTACGACCGCCTGAACCTCGACGAACACGGCGCCCTGATGCTGGTGGCGCGCGACAGCGGCCTGACGGTGGGACGCATCGGCGAACAATTGATCATCAGCGACCGCATCGATTTCCGCATGCCCGGCGCGCCCGATCACGCGCCCGAAGAACTGGTGATCGAGCCGCCCGTCGACGCCATCTCGCGCATCTACAGCTACCGCGAGCTGCCGCGCTACCCGCTGCTGGCCGTGGTGGGCGTGAGCCGTGCCGCTGCCCTGGCCCGTTTCGAACACCGCCGCAAGATATACCTGGGCGCGCTGATCGCCGCCAGCCTGCTGATCGCCGGCTTCACGGCGCTGCTGACGCGCCAGAGCGCCCGCCTGCGCCGCAGCATCCGCCAGGCCAAGGAAACGCAAGCGCTGCTGCGCGCGGCGCACCAGGGCAGCCTCGATTCCGTGCTGCTGCTGAAAGCCTGGCGCCCCGCGCCGGGCAAGCCCGTGGAAGACTTCATTTTCGCCGACGTCAACGAGCGGGCCGCCGACATGCTGGGCAAGCCGCGCTCGGAACTGCTGGGCCAGCGCGTGCTGCCGCAGGTGCCGCTGCTGCGCGGCGAGCGCTTCTTCAAGCGCTTTTTGCTGGTGATGGAAACGGGCCAGCCGCTGGAAGATGAGTTCGAGCTGACCTTGGCCTCGGGCGGCACGCGCTGGCTGCGCCACCAGGTCGTGCCCATCGCCGACGGCGTGGCCGTCACCTCGCGCGACATCAGTGCGCGCAAGCACGACGAACTGGCGCTGCAGGACAACCGCAGCTTCCTGCAGTCGCTGATCGACCATTTGCCCGTGCTGGTCTACGTGAAAAGCGCGCGGCCGGAGAATTTCGGCCAGATGGAAGTGTGGAACAAGGCGGCCGAGGACATCACCGGCCACCTGGCCGCCGACGTCATCGGCAAGACCGACTGCGAGGCCTTCCCGCCCGACTTCGGCCTGCACGATGCCGACGACGACCGCGCCATCCTGGCCGAACGGGGCGTCATCGACCATACGGAAAAGCCATTGCGCCTGTCTGACGGCAGCCTGCGCTACCTGCACGCCGTCTCCGTGCCCGTGTTCGACGAGCGCCAGCAGGTCGAGCATATCCTGTGCATCGCCGAGGATATCTCGCAGCGCCGCCAGCAGGAGCTGGAGCTGCGCCAGAAACAGGCCGAACTGGCCGCCGTCAACGACGCCTCGCCGCTGGGGCTGGTGCGCCTGGACCGCCAGCGCCGCTGCACCTACGTCAACCGCACCTTCGAATCGATCACGGGCCTGCCGCGCGCCGCAGCTCTGGGCGCCGGCTGGACCAGCGCGCTGCACCCGGACGACTATCCGCTGATGCACGTGGCGCTGGAGCAGCTCACGCGCAGTCACGCGCCGTTCCAGTCCACCCTGCGCTGCCTGCAGCGCGACGGCAGGCTGGTGTGGGTCTCCGTGAAGATCGCCCCCATCCTCATCGACGGCCAGATCGAAGGCTACGTGGGCAGCCTGGACGACATCACCACCTTGCGCGAATCGGAAGTGGCGCTGCTGGAAAGCGAAGCGCGCCTGCGCACCATCGCCGACACCCTGCCGGCCATGATCGCCTACATCGATGCCGACCAGGTCTACCGCTTCCTGAACATCGCCTATGAACGCGAATTCGGCCTGACGGGCCGGCAGGCGCTGGGCAGCAGCGTGCGCGCCACCGTGGGCGAGGCGCGCTACCGCACGGTGGCGCCGTACATCGAGCGCGTGCTGGCCGGCGAAACCCTGAGCTTTGAAGAGGAAGACGACAAGGAAGGCATCGAGCGCTGCATGGAAGTGATCTACATCCCGCAGATCGGCGAAGACAAGCTGCAGGTGGTGGGCTTTCACGTGATGCGCCAGGATATCACCGTGCAAAAGCGCGAGAAACAGCGCCTGCTGAAGCTGGCCCAGGTCGATGCCCTGACGGGCTTGTCGAACCGCGCGGGCTTCCAGCAAAAACTCAGCGACGCCATGCACGCCAGCCGCCAGCAGCAGCACCTGATGGCCGTCATGTACATGGATATCGACCGCTTCAAGCCCGTCAACGACACGCACGGCCACGGCACGGGCGACGCCCTGCTGCGCGCCTTCGCCCAGCGCCTGACGCAGACCATGCGCGCCACCGACATCATCGCACGCCTGGGCGGCGACGAATTCACCATCATCATGGAGCAGATCGCCCGGCCCGACGACGCGGCCGTGCTGGCGGAAAAAATCGTCGCCGCCATGCGGCAGCCGTTCGAACTCGATGGCATCAGCGTGCGCATTTCCGCCAGCATCGGCCTGGCCTTCTACCGCGACGAAGACATTTCCCCCGCCGTGCTGCTGCAGCGGGCCGACGTGCTGCTGTACCAGGCCAAGCAGGATGGCCGCAATACCTATCGCGCCGGCGCGACTATCGATTGAAGGCTGGGTCTGACCCCGGTCATTCCTGCTATATTGGCGCCTGTCTTCCCTACCCTTGCCCCACCATGCGCCTGCTGCACACTTCCGACTGGCATCTGGGCCAGACCCTGCACAATTACGAGCGGGGCTACGAACACCAGCGCTTCCTCGACTGGCTGCTCGACACGCTCGTGGCCGAACGGGTCGACGTGCTGCTCGTCGCGGGCGATGTGTTCGACAACGCCAACCCGTCGGCCGCTTCGCAAAAACAGCTGTACGTGTTCCTGCAGCAGGCGCGCGCGCGCCTGCCCGCGCTGCAGCTGGTCGTCGTCGCGGGCAACCACGATTCGGCCGGCAGGCTGGAAGCGCCCGGCCCCCTGCTGGCCGCGCACGGCACGCACGTGATCGGCCATTTGCTGCGCGATGCAGCGGGCGATATCGACCTGGAACGCCTGCTGCTGCCGCTGGCGGGCAGCGATGGCCAGGTGCAGGCCTGGTGCCTGGCCGTGCCTTTCCTGCGTCCCGGCGACGTGCCGAAACTGCCGGCCGGCGACACGCAGGACGCCTACCTGGGCGGCATCGCCCTGCTGTATCGCCAGTTGACGGACCTGGCGCTGGCACGCCGCCAGCCGGGACAAGCCATCGTCGCCATGGGCCACTGCCACATGGTGGGCGGCGAAATGTCCAACGATTCCGAGCGGCGCATCGTCATCGGCGGCACCGAGATGCTGCCGTCGGGGATTTTTGACGCCGCCATCGCGTATGCGGCGCTGGGCCATCTGCACAAGGCGCAAGCCGTGGGCGGACAGGAACATATCCGCTATTGCGGCAGCCCCATTCCCCTGTCGTTCGCCGAAGTCAATTACCGCCACCAGGTGCTGTGCCTGGACATCGACGGCGAGCAGCTGCGCGAGGTGCGCGCCATCGATGTGCCGCGCGCCGTGCCCCTCTTGCGCGTGCCAGCCACGCCGGCGCCCATCGGCGAAGTGCTGGCGCAGCTGGCCGCCCTCGACGTGCCCGAAGCGCCACCGGAAGCGCAGCCCTTCCTGGAAGTGCGCGTGCGCCTGGATGCGCCCGAACCGGGCCTGCGCACGCGCATCGAAACGGCGCTGGACGGCAAGCCCGTGCGCCTGGCGAAGATCGAAACGTCGAGCGCCGCGCGCAGCAGCGCCCCCGACAACATGACGCTCGACCAGCTGGGCCAACTGCAGCCCGACGACATCTTCCGCCGCCTGTACCTGCAAAAATACGGCAAGGAAGCGCCGCCCGAACAACTGTCGGCGCTGGCCGAACTGCTGCTGCCCGGCGCATGACTGCTCCAGAATAACCATGAAAATACTGAAAATCAGCGGCAAGAACCTGGCCTCGCTGGCCGGCGAATTTGAAGTCGACTTCCAGCAGGAACCGCTGGCGTCCGCGGGCCTGTTCGCCATCAGCGGCCCCACGGGCGCGGGCAAGAGCACCCTGCTCGACGCCCTGTGCCTGGCCCTGTACGACGCCACGCCGCGCCTGTTGAAGGTGCTGGGCCGGGGCAGCGCCCTGCCTGACGTGGGCAAGGAAACCGTCAATGCCCAGGATACGCGCACCCTGCTGCGCCGCGGCACGCCGGACGGGTACGCGCAAGTCGATTTCGTCGGCAACGACGGCGCCAGCTACCGCGCGCGCTGGAGCGTGCGCCGCTCGCGCACCCGGGCAGAAGGGGCGCTGCAGGCGACCGCCATGAGCTTGCACCAGCTGCCCGCGCTGCAGCCCATCGGCGGCACCAAGACGGAAGTCAAGGACGAGATCGAAAAGCGCATCGGCCTGTCGTTCGACCAGTTCACGCGCGCCGTGCTGCTGGCGCAGAACGAGTTTTCCACCTTCCTCAAGACGGAAGACAATGAGCGGGGCGAATTGCTGGAAACCCTGACGGGCAGCAGCATCTATACCGATATTTCCATGCGCGCCTTCGAACGGGCGAAAAAGGAAAAGCAGATCCTCGAACGCCTGGGCGAAAAACTGGCCGACCAGCGGCCCTTGTCGCCGGAAGAAAGGGTCGAGACGGAGACGCTGTGCGGCGCGGCCGAAACCATGCTGCAGCACATCGACCTGCGCAAGGCCGTGCTGGAACTGCAGCTGCGCTGGCACCAGGAGACGCACAAGCTGCAAAGCCAGGCGACGGCCGCGCAGCAGGCGCTCGACAGCGCGGCCGCCGACAGCGCCGCAGCGGCCGGGCGCCACGCGGCGCTGGCGCAATGGGAATTGCTGCAGCCGGCGCGCCCCCTGGCCGACGACGTGGCGCGCCTGGCGCACGACATCGCCGGCACCGGCGCCGCGCTGGAAGCGGCGCGCGTGCAGACGGCGCAAGCGGCGGCGACCGAAGCGCAACTGGCCGCCAGCGCGCAGCTTGCGGCGGCAGCCTTGCTGGCGCACGAAACGGCGCAACGCGATGCGGCGCCCCTGCTGGACCAGGCGAAGGCGCTCGACGCCAGTATCGGCGCCCACGTGCCCGCGCACCGCCAGGCCAGGGACGCGGCGCAGGCGGCCGACCAGGCCAACGACACGGCGCGCGGCGCACTGCAGGCATTGCAGCAGCGCCAGCACGCCATGCAGGCGGAGCAGGAAACGGCCCGCCTGTGGCTGGCATCGCACCAGCACTGGCAGGCACTGGCCGCGTCGTGGCAATTGTCGGATCAGTTGTTCGCGCAGGCCGGCCAGGCCGCCGCGCAAGCCGATGCGGCCGATGCGGCGGTGGCGCAGGCGGCGCAGCTGCTGCGGCACGCCGGCGGCGCCGCGCGCGAGGAGCAGGTCGCGCTGGCCGCTGCCGCCCTGGCGCTGGCCGCGCGCGATGCGGAGCGGCGCGAAGCGGCTGGCGCCGTGCAAGCCATCGACGCACGGCTGCTGCAGGAACAGCGCGGCCAGCTGGAAGACCATGCGCGCCAGTTGAATACGGCGGAAAAGACGTGGACGGAACTGGCGCGCAAGCAGCAGGAACTGGCGCACGGGCAGGCGCGGGCCGCGCAACTGTCGCTGGCGGCGCAGGCGGAAAGCGCGGCCCTGGCGATGGAGGGGGCCAGGACGGCGCTGCTGGAAGCGGGCCTGGCGCAGGCGGAAAAGTCCCTGAAGGGGGCGGAAGCGGCGTGCGCGGCCAGCGTCGGGCAATTGCGCGCCACCTTGCAGGACGACCAGCCCTGCCCCGTCTGCGGCGCGCTCGAGCACCCGTACACCCACGCCGACGACGCCTTGCAGGCAATGCTGGCCAGCTTGCAGGACGAAGTGCTGGCTTGCCGCACGCAGGTGCGCAGCAATCTGGAACAGCTGGCCACGCACAGGGCGGCGCTGGCCGCGACTGCGCGCGAACAGGCGCAGACGGATGCCGAACTGGCATCGCTGCCGCCCGCCATCGCCGCCCTGGACGCGCAGTGGCAGCCGCATGCAGCCACCCTGCAGCTGCCGCCGGAATCGCAGCGCGCGGACTGGTTCACGCAGCAGCTGGCGGCCACCGCGTCCTGCCTGCAGGCGCTGGCGCAGCAGGATGCGGCGCTGCGCCAGGCCGGCGTGCGGCGCGAGCAGGCGCAGGCGGCGCACGAACTGGCCGCCGCCGAACACGCGCGCCTGACGGCTGCCGCCGCCGAAACGCAGACGCGGCTGGCGCAGTTGCAGGCGCAGCAGGCGGCCAGCCAGGACAAGGCGGAGACGTCGCGCAGCGCACTCGATGGCTTGCTGGCGCAGCTCGATGGGGCCTTTGCCGACACGGATGGCGCCGAAGACTGGAAAGATGGCTGGCGCGCCGGCCCCGCCGCCTTCCGCGCGGCGCGCGAAACGGAAAGCCGGCAATGGCTGAAGCAGCACGCGGAGCAGGACAGCCGCAGCCACGCGCTGGCGACCCTGGCCGCGCAACTGGAGGCGGCCGGCGCGGCCGCGCACACGGCGGCGCAACTGGCACTGGAGGCGCACACGGCATTTGCCGCCCTGGACGCGCAGCTGAAGGCGCTGCACACGCAGCGCGCGGCGCTATGGGATGGCCAGCCCGTGGCCGACTTGGAACGCGCACTGGCCGGCGCCATCGCGCAGGCAAAAGATCGGCTGGCGCAGCAGCAGGCGGCGGCGCAAGCAGCCAGCCAGGCGCGCGCGCGCCTCGACGAGGCATGCGCGCAAACGGCGCTGCGCCTGGACGCCTTGCGCCAGCAAGGCCACGACGCGGCGGCAGCGCTGGAGCACTGGCTGTGCCAGTTCCAGCTTGCCCATCCGGCCCATGCGCCCGCCGACCTGGCCGGCTTGCGCGCGCATCTGGACGTCGCGCCGGAAGCCATGCGCGCGGAGCGGGCCGCCCTGCAAGTCATCGCCGACCGCCACACGACGGCGCTCTCCGTGCTGGCCGAACGCCGGCAGCGGCATGCGGACCACGTGGAGCGGCCACCGGAAGCGCTGGAAGCGGACGAGGCCGTGCTGCAGGCCGCGCTCGACGCGCTTGGCGCCGAACGCCAGGCAGCGAACCAGGAAGCGACGCGCCTGCGCCTGGCCATCGCGCAGGACGATGCAAGGCGTCACGGCGCGCAAGCGATGCTGGCGCAAATCGAGGCGCAGGCCCTCATCGAGCGTCGCTGGGCCAGCCTGAATGAACTGATCGGCTCGGCCGACGGCAAGAAATTTCGCAACTATGCACAGCAATTCACGCTGGAAGTGCTGCTCGGCTACGCCAATACGCACCTGGCCCACCTGGCGCGCCGCTACCAGCTGGAACGCATCGACAACCCGAACAATCCATCGCTGGGCCTGATGGTGCGCGACCAGGACATGGGCGGCGAACTGCGCTCCGTGCACTCGCTGTCGGGCGGCGAATCATTCCTCGTCTCGCTGGCCCTGGCGCTGGGCCTGGCCTCGCTGTCCTCGAACCGCGTGCGCGTGGAATCGCTGTTCATCGACGAAGGCTTCGGCAGCCTGGACACGGAAACCCTGCGCGTGGCCATGGATGCGCTCGACGGCTTGCAAGCGATGGGACGCAAGGTGGGCGTCATCTCGCACGTGCAGGAAATGACGGAACGCATCGCCACCCGTATCCTCGTGCAGCCGGGGTCCGGCGGCAAGAGCGTGGTGACGGTGCGCTAACGGCGTGGCAAAGACGTCATCGAGGCAGCGGTTCGCGGCCCAGCCTGAGCAAATCCCAGCCCAGTTCGCGGCGGATCTGCTCGGGGTCGGGCGGCGGCCGGCGCTGCTCCAGTTCCGCTTTCAACCATTTCCTCACCAGCTCCTTGGCGGGCTGGGCTGGCTTTTCCTTGTCACGCTTGTCCATGGTGCTACCTCTTCAATGGCGGTCAGACGACCTCCTATATACGCTCAACGTCATGGCGCGGATTCAGTTGACGTCCGCGTGGCGCAGATGCAACAACGTGTAACGATGGCCGGAGTGCGTTAAAATCGCCGCCTTCGCATAGGCACCGCCTACGCCCCGCAACAGTTCAAGGAAACCCATGAAAGCCGCCCGCAGCCTCACCTTCAAGTGCGTAAAATGTCACAAATCCATGCAGGTCTACCTGCAGAAAGTCTCCGCCTGCTCGCATATCCAGCCTTACCAGGGCATTTGCGCATGCGGCGAGCTCAAGCGCCACGCCACGGGCCAGGCCGATGCCGTCAAGTCCTACCTGGAATCGGCAGATGGTAGCTGGTCGCACCACCACTGATGGTTAAAGTATGGGCGGCGGCTGTCGTTAATGACGGTACACAGCCCATATAGAACCGACTAGAACCGACCATGCCCCAGCTTCCCGCCCTCCTTTCCGGCTCGCGCCAGCCTGCCGCCACTACCGTGCCAGCGCAAACGCCGCAAAAAACGGGCGCCGGCACGGCCGGGCTTGCCGCTTCGCCCCTGATGCAGCGCACGGCGCAGGACGTGGTGGCCCTGTCGAAAAATGGCCTGGACCTGTCGGCCAAGGGACTGGAGCAGCGCACGGATGCGCTGGGCAACGCCACCGTCGACGTGGCGCAGGATTTCCTCTCCACCATGACGCGCCAGCTGTTCGGCGACGGCGCCAGCATCGCCTTCGATTCGGTCGACCTGCAGGCTGGTTCCAGCGTCAGCAGCGGAAGCGCCAGCGTCTCGGGCGCCAGCGGCAGCAGCCGCGCCGCCGCCTTCAGCCTCGATGAAAACGCGCATTTCATCGGCAAGGGCAAGATCACCACGGCCGATGGCCAGACCTTCGACTTCGAACTGGAAGTGCAATACCAGTCGAACATCAGCGCAGGCGTCCTTGAGCAAACGCAAGAAGCCGGCGAAGAAGCCAGCTCCGCCGATGACGGCGCCCTGCCCGCCAAAGAGTTGCCCGCCACGCACTTCGCAGGCAATCTGCACGACCTGTTCCAGCTGCTGGGCCAGCAATTGCAAAGCAGCATCTTCAATGGCAATTCCTCCGCCAGCCCATCCGATGGGGCCAGCGCCAGCGGCAAGGAAGGCGACCTGATGGGCAGCCTGAGCTTGCGTCTGCTCAAGCTGGTGCAGCCGGACAGAAGCTTTGATGCCGCCGAGGCGGGCAAGAAAGCGGCAGCATCCACGCCGGAAGAGCAGGCGCGCGCCCGCGCGCTGGCACTGGCCTATGGCACGGACACCGCAAAGAGCACGGCCAGCGACGTATAATGGAAGACGGCCTGCGCAGGCGACCATGCCGCGCGCCCACCTTCTATCGATTGAGTCCCATGTCCGACACCTCTTCACCTACCGTCCATCCGCAGATCCACTGGAGCGAAAACGGCGCCGAACATTCGGCCCGCTGGCGTTCGGAAAGCGGCATGCCGCCGCCCAAGCGCGTCGTCATCGCCGACGACCGCACGACGGCCGACCAGGCTTACCGCCTGGCCTGCGAAGGCACCGCCATGCTGTGGCGCGGCGACTTCCAGAACGCGCGCCAGCTGCTGCAGGCGCTGGCGCGGCGCGCCGACCACAAGAATGACAAGCCCAGCAAGAAGGCCAAGGCCGCCAAGCTGGCAAAACCGGAACCCACCGCCACGGAAGCGTTCCACCTGCACCGCCAGGCCCAGTCGCAGCGCGCGCGCACCCTGGCCATGCTGCTGCTGCCTTTCGACGCCGATTACACGATCCCGCTGCGCCGCGCGCCGGACGTGAAACTGGCGTGCAATGAAGCGTATGGCCGTGGCGAAGACGCCTTCGTCGCTTCGCTGCGCGAGCTGCTGGGCCTGATCGGCGCGCACGAATGGCGCCGCACGGGCGTGGAACTGCCCGCCCTGGGCCAGCGCATCCATCCCCATTACGGCGTGTTCGCGCCCATCCGCGGCGAATACGTGGGCCTGGTGGCCGACGCACCGCTGCCTGCGCGCGCCAGCCTGGCCTTCGACATCGGCACGGGCACGGGCGTGCTGGCCGCCGTGCTGGCGCAGCGCGGCGTCGCCCGCATCGTCGCCACCGACCAGGACCCGCGCGCCCTGTCCTGTGCGCGCGAAAACCTGGCCCGCCTCGATTTGCAGGACAAGGTCGACGTGGTGCAGGCCGACCTGTTCCCCGCCGGCCGCGCGCCGCTGGTCGTGTGCAATCCGCCATGGCTGCCCGCGCGTCCCAGTTCGCCGATCGAATACGCCGTCTACGATCCGGACAGCCGCATGCTGCGCGGCTTCCTCGCCGGCCTGGCCGGCCACCTGGAGCCAAACGGCGAAGGCTGGCTGATTTTATCGGACCTGGCCGAACACCTGGGCCTGCGCCCGCGCGCGCAATTACTCGAGTGGATAGCGCAGGCCGGCTTGAAGGTCGTCGACCGCCTGGACGTGAAACCTACGCACCCGCGCGCGCAGGATGCCACGGACAGCCTGCACGCGGCCCGTTCGAAGGAAGTCACGTCGCTGTGGCGCCTGGCCGCGGCCTGAAACGCAACCAAAACCGGGACTTGAAAAGGGACTGGAGGGACTGGAAGCCGGGCGCAAGACACGGCCATTGCGCATTGCAGCAAACCCCGCTATAATTCGCCTGCGGGGTGGAGCAGTCTGGCAGCTCGTCGGGCTCATAACCCGAAGGTCACAGGTTCAAATCCTGTCCCCGCAACCAATACCGGAAAGCCGCTGATTCTTGCAAAAGATCAGCGGCTTTTTCCATTGCGCCGCGGTATATCCATGGCCATCATGCAAGCCAAATCCCCTCAGTGGCGATCAGCTCTTTCGCAATGCAGCAAACTCATATATAATTCGCCTGCGGGGTGGAGCAGTCTGGCAGCTCGTCGGGCTCATAACCCGAAGGTCACAGGTTCAAATCCTGTCCCCGCAACCAATACTTGAAAGCCGCTGATACTTGCAAAAGATCAGCGGCTTTTTCATTGCTGGCCGCCTTTATGCGGTGGCGGCGCTTGCCCTGATCTGCCTGGCCGCCGCATGCAGGCTGGCCGCCACCCGTTCCAGCTTGTCCGCTCCCGCCGTTTCCGCCAGCGCGGCAAACGCGCTGATGTGAAACGTGGCCACCATGGCTGGCGAAACATCGAGCTCGAGCGCCGTCGTGCTCAATGCCGTCGACGCTTCAAGATATGGCTCGCTGCCCGCCTCGAAGGCCTGCTTGGTTTCCAGTAATTCCTGACCGCCCTCCGCCTTGGCCAGGCAGTCATCGACCTTTTGCTGGAAAGCGGGCAAGGTATCGCGCGCGGGCCCGGCGTCCGGCGCCGCTTCAGGCTCCGCTTCTGCTGGCGCGGGCGCAGCAGCCGTTGCGACCGGCGCCTTGTTGCCCATGTCGCGCATCGTCAGCCAGCGCTCGACGGCAAGGAAATCGGCAAACGGCTCCGCCACCTTGGGATTCATCAGCCAGACCTCGCCCGTGCGCCAGTCGATCCGGGCACCGCGCTCATTTCTCGCCAACAAAATATCCTTGCCGCCATCGGCATTCGACACCCGGCCGATGTCGAGCCAGTTCATCACTTCCGCCTGGCGCGACATCGCGTTCACCCGGTGAAAGTAGGCCAACCATAAAAATCTGGCGACCAGGAGAACCAGGGCACCGCCAACCATCCACATCATTTTTCGCTCCGCGCCACATCGACAGCCCGCATTTTCTCACATGAAAGCTTGCGCCAAGGAAACTTTTACATCAGCCGTGCGGCAGCGCAAATCCGCCGCCGCGCGCGGCCCCGTGCACAGTCGCATTTCAGCAACGCCCCATTTTCCCGGTTGCCTGGCGTGCAGCGCTGCGCTATTATGAGAACAATTCTCATTTAGATTAAGGCGTCCTGTACGCATGCTGTCCGCCCCTTCCCCGCCGTCCGATTTCCAGGCCCTGTATGCCGAGCACCACTCGTGGCTGCTGCACTGGCTGAAGCGCCGCCTGCACGATGCGGGGCTGGCCGGCGACTTGGCGCAGGATACCTTCATCAAGATCTTCGTTGCGCGCAGCAGTGCCGGGATCGCCCAGCCGCGTCCGTTCCTGGCCACCATCGCCAAGCGCCTGCTGGCCAATCATTGCCGGCGCGAGGAGCTCGAACGGGCCTACCTCGACGCGCTGCTGCATCAACCGCAAGGCTGCACGCCCTCGCCGGAAGCGATGTCCATCGTGCTCGAATCGCTGCAGCTGATCGACCGCGCGCTGGACAAGCTTTCCGCCAAGGCCAAGGCCGCCTTCCTGCTGGCCCACCTGGACGGCATGAGCTACGCCGACATCGCCGCCGAACTGGGCACCACCACGCACTCCGTCAAAAAATACCTGAGCAAGGCCAATCTGCTGTGCTTTTTTGCCGTGCCCGATTTTGCCGCCCCCTGAGATGCGGGGCGCCACCGTCTACGCCCAGGGCCGGCCCATCGACCTGGCCATCGCCATACAGGCCGCCGAATGGCTGACCACCCTGATGAGCGGCGTCGCCACGCCGGCGGAAAAAACGGCCTGGCAAGAATGGCGCCGGGCGCATCCCGACCATGAACGGGCGTGGCAGCACATCGAAAGCGTCAGCGGCGGCTTGCGCGAACTCGATGCCCAGGCCAGCCGCAAGGCGCTGCTGCCAAGTCCCGACGCGCGCTCCCGCCCTGCCTCGTCCCTCTCGCGCCGTAACAGCCTGCAGCTGCTGGCGTGGATCTCCACCATCGGCATCACGGGCTGGTTCGGCGCGCGCTCGCCCTACGCGCCCGACTTTGCCCGCGCAGCGCTGGCCGACCTGTCCACCGGCGTGGGCGAGCGCCGCGAGCTGACCCTGCCCGATGGCAGCCAGCTGCACCTGAACAGCGGCAGCGCCGTGAACGTCCGCTTCAGCGGCACGCAGCGCTTGCTGCAGCTGGTGCAGGGCGAAGTATTCATCGCCACCGCCCGCGAAACGGGCCTGCCCTACCGCCCCTTCCTCGTCGAAACGGCGCAGGGCCACGCGCAGGCGCTGGGCACGCGCTACTCGGTACGCCAGGCGGACGGCAGCACCCAGGTCGCCGTCGAAGAAGGCGCCGTCCGGCTGCTGCCGCGCCACGGCGACGCCAGCCTGGTCCTCGAGGCGGGCCAGGGCGGCGGCATGACGACGCAGTTGCTGCTGCCCGCGCATGCCGTCTCGCCCGACATCTGGGCCTGGCGCCAGGGACTGCTGCTGGCCGACGCCATGCCGCTGCGCGACTTCCTGCATGAACTGAGCCGCCACCGCCACGGCTTGCTGGGCTGCGACGACGCCGTCGCCGCGCTGCGCATTTCCGGCGTCTTCCCGCTGGCCGACCTGGACGCCGTGCTGCTGTCGCTGCCCAATTCCCTGCCCGTCGACGTGCGCCTGCGCACGCGCTACTGGGTGCAGGTGGAAGCGCGCCAGAAGCGCTGAGCATTTATTTTGAGTCCGCCGCAAAAAAAACTTACCCGTTTCCGTTTCTCGCGTGACCTGTGTAGGCAACGTTCTTTTTGACGACTACACCACAAGGTAACCATGTCTCCAGTTCTGTCTTCCCGGTCCCGGCCGCGCATCAAGCGCATGGCGCATGCCATGCAACTCGTCTTCATCGGTTCGGCCCTGCTGCTGAACGCTCAGGCGCCAGCCCTGGCGCAGGAAAGGGCGGCAGCGCCAGCGGCCAGCCAGGACTTCCAGGTGCCGGCCGGCGACCTGGCTGCGGCGCTGCGCCAGGTCGCCAGCCAGTCCAGGGTCATCCTCAGCTTCACGCCGGAACAAACGCAGGGCAAGACATCCGCAGGCCTGACGGGCCGCCACGACGTGCTGGCCGCCCTGAACGGCGTGCTGCGCGGCACGGGCCTGAAGGCCGAGCGCAGCGCCAATGGCAGCTACGTGCTGCGCCCGGCCGATGCGGCGACGGGCGGCGAAACGCTGTCGATGATGCCGGAAGTGTCGGTCAAGGCGCTGCAGGATGCGACCGAAGGCTCGGGCGCGTACGTCTCGCCCCTGCCGATCGCCACGGCCACGCCGCTGGGCCTGTCGGTCAGGGAAACGCCGCAGTCGGTCAGCGTCATCACGCAGCAGCGCATGCAGGACCAGGGCTTGAACACCATCGCGCAAGTGATGGCACAGACACCGGGCATCACCCTGTTCTCGCTGGGCAGCGAACGCTCCGGCTTTACCTCGCGCGGCTATGCGATCACCAACTACCAGCTCGATGGCGTCAACACGCACTCGGAAAACCTGGGCCTCAATGCGATACCGTCGCAAAGCCTGGCCGACATGGCGCTGTACGACCGCATCGAAGTGCTGCGCGGCGCCTCGGGCCTGATGACGGGCGCGGGCGACGCCTCGGGCGCCATCAACATGGTGCGCAAGAAGCCGACGGCGCAGTTCCAGGCCTCCGTCGAAGGCGAACTGGCTTCCCGCGACGAGCGGCGCGGCGTGGCGGACATTGCCGGCCCGCTGAACGAGGCAGGCAGCTTGCGCGGCCGCCTGGTCACGCTGTACGAGGAAGCCGACAGCATCATCGACAGCTATAGCCGCGACAAGAAAGTGGTGTATGGCGTGATCGAAGCGGACCTGTCGGCCGCGACGAAACTGACGGCCGGCGTGACGCACCAGCGCAACCGCTCGAAGGGGTCGCTGTCCTACCTGGGCTTCCCCCTGTTCTACAGCAATGGCGCAATGACGGACCTGCCCCGTTCCTTCAGCCCGGCCGCCAGATCGAACCGCTTCGGCAGCAATTCGACAGACGTCTTCGCCACCCTGGAACACGCGCTGGCGAACGACTGGAAGCTGAAAATCTCGGCCAACCGCGTGCAGTCGTCGCAGGAAGAGCGCGCCGTCTACATGAGCGTGAGCAGCGCCTTTCCCGACCAGGCCACGGGCGATGGCCTGATGCTGAACGGCGACTACCGCGATTACCGGCTCAAGGTCAACAGCGTGGACGTCAATGTGCGCGGTCCGTTCAGCGCCTTCGGCCGCCAGCACGAACTGGTGCTGGGCATGGACTACAACGACTTCCAAAGCACGACGGATGGCCGCTTCGACAAGGACATCCAGCAGACCCCCGTCAACCTGTACAGCTGGAATCGCATCGCGGCACCCGTGTTTGGCGATACCTTCGTTACCTACGACAGCACGCGCCGCCAGGCCAGCGCCTATGCCGCCACGCGCCTGAACCTGTCCGAGCGCCTGAAACTGATCGCCGGCGCCAAGGTGCTGCGCTACAGCGAGAACTACATCTCGGATGCGCCTGCCGTGTCATTTTATGGCGAGTCCCCCGCGTCGGAAAGCCGCGTCTTTACGCCGTATGGCGGCCTGGTATTCAACCTCGACGCCACGCACAGCCTCTACGCCAGCTATTCATCCATCTACCAGCCGCAGGCCGCGCAAGACCGCTATGGCAAGCTGCTGGCGCCGCGCGCGGGCAAGACCTACGAAGCGGGCATCAAGAGCGGCTGGCTCGATGGCCGCCTGAACACCTCGGCCGCGCTGTACCAGATCCGCCAGAGCAACCTGGCCGAGTCGGACCCCGGCTACACCGTGCCGGGCACGAACAATCCCGCCAACCGCACCATCAAGGGCGCCAGGACGCAGGGCGTGGACCTGGAAGCGACGGGCGCCCTCACGCCGGACTGGAACATATCGGCATCGTGGTCGTACAGCCAGACGGAAGACAATACGGGCAAGGCGATCCAGACCACCTTCCCGCGCCACCTGGTGAAACTGTGGACCACTTACCGCCTGCCCGGCGAGCTGCATCGCCTGACGGTGGGCGGCGGCATGAACTGGCAAAGCCGCGTGTATTCGGACATCGATGCGTGGCAGATCGAGCGCACCCTGCACTGGGAACAGAAGGCCTACTCGGTGGCCAGCCTGATGGCGCGCTATGACGTCAGCGACAAGCTCTCGGCGACCGTCAACGTGGCCAACCTGTTCGACAAGAAGTACACGGCCTCGGTATCGGACTGGTGGTACTCGGGCATGCATGGCCCCGCCCGCAAGGTGGCCTTGAGCGCGCGCTACCAGTTCTGATGTGCTGAAGGGGGGCGAATATTTCACACTATCGAGGGGCCGGTGATACAATTTTCCGCTTCACGGGCACAGACCATGGCCCGTGCCACCCAAGGAGAATGTGTGAAGGACCTCGCCCCCGCCCTGCCAGCCGATCCGGCCGACCAACCCGCCAATCCCTCGCGCCGGCGCATTTTCCAGGCCGCTTCCGCAGTCGGCCTGGCCGCCAGCCTGCCCGCGCTGGCCGACGCCGCGCCAGCCAGGAAGACCATCGCCAAGGGTTCGCTCGACGCGAAACTCAAGGCGCACGTCAAGAACGTGGTCGTGATCTATCTGGAAAACCGCAGCTTCAACAACCTGTTTGCCAATTTCCCCGGCACCAGCGCGCCCCTGTCCGCCGTCACGGCAGAACAGGCGCAGCAGCTGGACCGCGACGGCAAGCCGCTGGCCACCCTGCCAAAGATCTGGGGCGGCCTCGTGCCGAACCAGCAGAATATCGGCGGCATCGATTACCTGATCAAGGAAGACCAGATTTCCGGCCTGCCCAACGCGCCCTACAAATTGAGCGACGCGGCCGGCAAGCCCCTGCCCGAGAGCATCATCACGCGCGATCTCGTGCACCGCTTCTATAACAACCAGATGCAGATCAACGGCGGCAAGAACGACGGCTTTGCCGCGTGGGCCGACAGCGGCGGCCTGGTGATGGGCCACTACGGCGAAACGTCGAAAAACCTGAACCTGTGGCAGATCGCCGAGCAGTACACCCTGTGCGACAACTTCTTCATGGCGGCCTTCGGCGGCTCCTACATGAACCACCAGTTCCTGGTGACCGGCCGCGCCAACGAATACTTCAACGCATCCGAAACGGCGGCGAAGAAAAAGATCGCCGTGCTGTCCGACGGCCCGCAAGGCGTGCGCCTGGCCATCGCGCCCGACTGCCCCGCCTCGGCGCTGGACGGCAAGCCGAAATACGTGAACGACGGCGCCATCACGCCGGACGGCTATGCCGTCAACACCATGGCGCCGCCATATCAGCCGAGCTACATCCGCCCTGCCTTCGACGGCGACCCGCTGCACGCCGACCCGGCCGACGCGAATACGCTGCCGCCGCAAACCTACGACACCATCGGCGACCTGCTGTCGCGCAAGGGCGTCAGCTGGGCGTGGTATGGCGGCGGCTGGCAAGCGGCGCTCGACCACAAGGGCGGCGGCAGCAAGCCGAACTTCCAGTTCCACCACCAGCCGCTCAACTACTTCAAGCAGTTCGCCCCCGGCACGGCGGCGCGCGCCGAGCACCTGCGCGACGGCGGCACGGGCGACAGCCCGATCTCGAACAAATTCCTTGCCGCTGCCGTGGCGGGCAAGCTGCCGGCCGTGACCTTCTACAAGCCCCAGGGCAACCTGAATCTGCACGCGGGCTACTCGGATATCGAGTCGGGCGACCAGCACGTGGCCAACATCATCCAGCATCTGAAGGAATCGCCGCAGTGGAAGGACATGATCGTGGTGATCACGTTCGACGAAAACGGCGGCTGGTGGGACCACGTGGCGCCGCCCAAGGGCGACCGCTGGGGCCCGGGCACGCGCATTCCCGCCATCGTCGTCTCGCCGTACGCGAAAAAGGGCGCCGTCGACCACAGTTTCTACGACACGACCTCGATCCTGCGCCTGATCACGCGCCTGCACGACCTGCCGCTGCTTGAAGGCTTGAAGGTGCGCAATGACGCGTTCGCGGCCCGCGGCGCGCTGCCGCCGGGCGACCTGACGGGTGCGCTGAGCTTCCGCTAAGCCCCACACAGTGCGGCACGCCTGTGATACACTGCGTGCCGCACTTAAATCCGCAGGACAAGTTTTCCTGCAGGTTATCCCAACAATGAGCCCGACTCCAGTAGCCGGGCTTTTGTTTTGTGGACGAAGCGTACAAAGTATTCACACAGCGGACAGCTTTTTGCCCGCTCCCCGGCGCCGGGTTTTCGCGGCCGGGGACCAGAGGTTCAGAAATGAGAGATAAAAAAGACAACGCCACCATCGACTTGCCCGGCTTCGGCCCGCCGCCAGCGCCCGAGGCGCCCGAGCCGGCGCCGGAACCGCAGCGCCGCGTGCGCGCGCGCAAGGTGGCCTTGAAACAGGTGCAGCTCGAATTGCTGGAGCCGACCGATGCCACGGGCTTGCCCGTGTGGACGCGCGACGCCGGCCTCGACCTGACCGGCCTGCCCATCTGGGCGCCTGACAATTAGCACCCCATGCCGGCGGCCGTTTGCCGCCAGCTTCCACACCACCATCCGCACAAGGGCGTAATGCCTGTAGACTGTGCCCATCCACCGCTTTTTACCGGCTCCGCCCCCTATGAACACCACCACTGACACCACCAATTCCTTTGCCAGCCTGCCGCTGACGCCCGCCTTCCTGGCCAACCTGGACTCGCTCGGCTACCACGAAATGACCACCATCCAGGCGCAAAGCCTGCCGGCGGTGCTCGATGGCCGCGACCTGATCGCCCAGGCGAAAACGGGCAGCGGCAAGACCGCCGCCTTCGGCATCGGCATCCTGCACAAGCTCAATCCGGCATGGTTTGCCGTGCAAGGCCTGGTGCTGTGCCCCACGCGCGAACTGGCCGACCAGGTGGCCAATGAATTGCGCCGCCTGGCCCGCGCGGCCGGCAATATCAAGATCCTGACCCTGACGGGCGGCGCGCCCATGCGCCCGCAAATCGCCTCGCTGGAGCACGGCGCCCACATCGTCGTGGGTACGCCGGGCCGCCTGCGCGACCACCTGGGCCGCGGCACCATCAACCTGAACCACGTGCAGACCCTGGTACTCGATGAAGCGGACCGCATGACGGACATGGGCTTTTACGAAGAAATCGCCGGCATCGTCAGCGCCTGCCCTGCGCGCCGCCAGACCTTGCTGTTCTCGGCCACGTATCCGGAAGACATCCGCCGCGCCACGGCGTCGTTCCTCGTCAATCCGCTGGAAGTGACGGTCGAAGCGCAGCACGACAACGACAAGATCGAACAGCGCTTCTATGAAATCGGCTTCGACGAGCGCAACAGCGCCGTCGGCAAGCTGCTGAAACACTTCAAGCCGGAATCGACCCTGGCCTTCTGCAACACCAAGGTGCATTGCCGCGAACTGGCCGAAGAACTGCGCCAGCAAGGCTTTTCCGCGCTGGCCCTGTACGGCGAGCTGGAACAGCGCGAGCGCGATGAAATCCTGGTGCTGTTCGCCAACCGCAGCTGCTCCGTGCTGGTGGCCACCGACGTGGCCGCGCGCGGCCTCGATATTTCCGACCTGGGCGCCGTGATCAACGTCGACGTCTCGAAGGATACGGAAGTGCACATCCACCGCATCGGCCGCACGGGCCGCGGCAGCAAGAAGGGCCTGGCCCTCTCGCTGTGCGCGCCGAACGAGAAAAAATGGGTGAAGCTGATCGAGCAGTACCAGAACAGCGCCGCCGAATGGCACGAACTGAAGGAACTGGACGAGGACGACGGCGCCGAAGCGCTGCCGGCGCCCATGGTCACCCTGTGCATCATGGGCGGCAAGAAGGACAAGCTGCGCCCGGGCGACCTGCTGGGCGCGCTGACGGGCGATGCGGGCCTGAACAAGGAACAGGTGGGCAAGATCAACGTGTTCGAATTCATGACCTACGTGGCGCTCGACCGCAAGGTGGCCGAAGCGGCCTTCAAGCGTCTGAATGCAGGCAATACGCTGGGCCGCGACTTCGGCAACATCAAGGGCCGCAGCTTCAAGATGCGCTTTATCGAAGCGTAAGGTCCTGCAAGCCGCGCAGGGCCGCCATGGCCCTGCGCCCCGGATAATCGTCCCACACGGGATAGCGATGGCGGTAGTAGCAGCTCCAGTAGCTGACGGTGCGCCGCTCCAGGGTGGCCACATACACGGGATTCTCCAGCAAGTAGCGCGCCAGCGCCAGCGCATTCCAGGCCGGCAGCGCCGCGCCGATTCTCTCCACGATCTCCAGCACGTATTCGCCGCACAGGTGCACCACAAAAGGTACCGTCCAGGCCCGCTGCTGCAGCAACAGCTGCGCCACGCAGTGTTCGCGCAGGTGGCCGTCATGGTGGCGCGTGCCCAGGCACAGGGCGATCGCGCCCGCGTCGCCGGGAAGCTGCGCGCAGGCCAGCAGCTGCTCGCGGCGGTAATAGGTGCGCACGGGGATGCGCAGCAGCTGGCCATCCTGCTGCACGTCAAACGGCGCCGACGGCGCGTGCAGCTGGCCATCGGCCAGCGCGGGCAGCAGCTGCGCCACGGTGCCGACCCATGCCGCCGGAAAGGCGTCCGCTTCAGCCATCGCGCCCCTCCTGGCACACCTTGCGCACGCCCAGCGCGGGCATATCCCCCTTTTCAAAGATCACGTTCGAATACCATGCGGCAGGATTACCTTCCGTGGGTTTGCCCAGCGAGATATAAAAGCCGCCATGCGTGAACAGGGCCGTGGTTTCCTTGCCCGGCGTCGCACCTTGCAGGAAGGCGGGCCAGGCCGCCTTGTCGACTTGATTGAAGCGCGCGGCCAGCAGCGCCAGCAAGCGCGCGTGCGAGGCTGGCGCATACGGGAACAGATACAGGTATTCGACCAGTTCGCCGCCATCGGCCAGGCGCGTGACGGCGGCCGTCGCCGCTTCCACGGCGTCCGTGCCGGCGCCGAAGCGGCACAGCACCCCGCCGCTGTAGGCGAAGTCGATGACCGTCTTCGGCGCGCACGCCTGCACTTCCCGGTCGACGCCGGCGGGCGGCAGCGCGCGCACTTGCGCCAGCAGCGCCTCGCCGGACGTGGCCAGCGCGGGAAAGCCGGGACACGCGCTGGCTGCCTGCACGGACGGGAAAACAAGACAACAACTGAGCAACAGCACACCACGCTTCACGGCATCTCCCCATTCATCAGGCGGCCATTATGCCGCACGGGCACGCATAGCCTCGTCACAGAAGGCGCGCCCGCTGGCCTTGCGGCGTATCCTCGATGTCATAGCCGGCCGCGCGCGCCAGTGCGCGCAAACGGTCCGCCTCGGCCCACAGGCGCTGCGCGCGGGCGCTGGCCCGCTGCGCCATCCACGCCTGCACGGGCGGCGGCACTTCCACCTGCGCCGGCTGCCAGGCCAGCAAGTCCAGCCCCAGGGCCGTATCGAAGCGGGCCATGGTCGCCTTTTTCACGCCATCGGGCAGCTCGCTTTTCAGCAGTTCCCAGGCCACGGCCAGCGCGCGCGGATAGTTCAAGTCGTCGTTGACGCAGGCCGCAAAACGCGCCAGCCACGCGGGATCGGCCTCGCCATCCGTCTGGCCCAGGCCGTGCACGGCGGCGCGCAGGCGGGCCAGGCCGCTGGCGGCGGCACGCAAGGCGTCGTCCGTGAAATTGAGGCTGCTGCGGTAGTGGGCGCCCAGGCACAGGTAGCGGTAGGCCAGCGGATCGACGCCCTGCTCCACCAGACTTTGCAGGCGCAAAAAGTCGCCCGCGGACTTCGACATCTTCGCATCCTGGGTTTTAAGAAAAGCGCCATGCAGCCAGAAGTTGGCCAGGCGCGTGCCGTGGCGCGCCTCCGTTTGCGCGATCTCGTTGCTGTGGTGGACGGCCACATGGTCTTCGCCGCCGCAATGGATGTCAAAATACGTGCCCAGGTGCTTTTCCGCCATGGCCGAGCATTCGATATGCCAGCCGGGGAAACCCAGGCCCCACGGGCTGTCCCATTCCATCTGGCGCTGGCCCGGCACGCCGCTGAACTTCCACAGGGCGAAGTCGCAGATATCGCGCTTGCCGCCCAGGTCCACCCGCTTGCCCGCCTGCAGGCCGTCGCGCTTCAGGTTCGCCAGTTTGCCGTAACCGTCCTGGCGCGTGGTGTCGAAATAGATACCGTCGGCCGTGCGGTAGGTATAGCCCTTCGCCTCCAGGTCGAGGATGAATGCGATCTGTTCCGCGATATGCTCGGTGGCGCGGCACCAGACGGTGGGCGGCAGGATATTGAGCGCGCGCAGATCGCTTTCAAACGCGCGCGTAAACTCGGCCGCGATCTCCCAGGCCGACTTGCCGCTGCGCCGGCTGCGCGCTTCGACCTTGTCGTCGCCGCTGTCCGCATCCGACGTCAGATGACCCACGTCCGTGATGTTCATCACGTGGCGCACCTGCAAGCCGTTGAACTCGAGCGCGCGGCGCAAGCCGTCGACGAACAGATAGGTGCGCAGGTTGCCGATGTGCGCGTAATCGTAGACGGTGGGGCCGCAGGCGTACAGGCCCGCCTGGCCCGGGGCGATGGGATCGAACGGACGCAGGCTGCGGCTATAGGTGTCGTACAGGTGTAGTGTCATGCGGGACTCTCGTGAACGCTGCGGAAAAAGAAAATGGCCACAGGTTTTTCAACACTGTGGCCATCGAATGAGGAGTAAAAGTTTAACGGCGCAGGGCCGCATCCTCACGGGGCCAGGCGCACGGACACAGCGCAGCAGCGGCGCCGTATGCAGGAACTGGATGGAGGATGGAAGTAAGCATGGAGTCAATATCGCATGCACGCGGGCGGGCCGTCAAGCCCTCCCGCCATGCGCGCTTATTTTTTCGCCTGCTCGATATGCGGCAGCAGCACCGTCAGGATGCCCAGCAGCGGCAGGTAGGAGCAGATCTTGTACACGTAGGCGATACCCGACACGTCGGCCAGGTGGCCCATGGCGGCCGCGGCGATGCCGGAGACGCCGAACATCAGGCCAAAGAAGATCCCCGCGATCATGCCCACCTTGCCCGGCACCAGCTCCTGCGCAAAGACGACGATGGCGGAAAACGCGGACGAGATCACGAAACCGATGATCACCGTCAGCACGGCCGTCCAGAACAGGTCCACATACGGCAGCAGCAGGGTGAACGGGGCGGCGCCCAGGATGGAAATCCAGATCACGCGCTTGCGGCCGATGCGGTCGCCGATGGGGCCGCCCATGAAGGTGCCGGCCGCCACGGCGGCGAGGAACAGGAACAGGTACAGTTGCGCCGCGCCGATGGACAGATGGAATTTGTCGATCAGGTAAAACGTGTAGTAGCTCGACAGGCTGGCCATGTAGATGTACTTCGAGAACACGAGCAGGGCCAGCACGCCCAGCGCACCCATCACCTTGTTGCGCGACAAGTTCGGCCCGTGGCCGCCCGCCTTCGGCTTGAAGCTGGCCAGGTGGCCGCTATACCAGTGGCTGACCTTGTACAGCACGCCGATGGCCAGCACGGCCAGCAGGCTGAACCAGGCGATATTGCCCTGGCCGCGGCCCACGATGACGGCGGCCGCCAGCAGCGGCCCCAGCGCGGAGCCCACGTTGCCGCCCACCTGGAACAGCGACTGGGCAAAGCCGTAGCGCCCGCCCGACGCCATGCGCGCCACGCGCGACGCTTCCGGGTGGAAGGTCGAGGAACCGACGCCGATCAGGCCCGAGGCGATCAGCAGGGTCGGGAAGGTCGAGACGATGGACAGCATCAGTACGCCCGCCAGGGTAAAGCACATGCCGACAGGCAGCAGGAATGGCAGCGGACGGCGGTCCGTGTACAAGCCGATCCACGGTTGCAGCAGCGATGCCGTGCACTGGAACGTCAGGGTTATAAGGCCGACCTGGGTAAAACTGAGTGAAAACTCGGCTTTCAGCATCGGATAAATCGACGGCAACAAGGCCTGGATCAAGTCATTAAGCAAATGCACGAAGGCGACGGCGCCCAGAATGTGCATGGCCAGACCAGATTGTTGTTGGGAACTATGAAGCGAGGGGGCCGCCGGCACGGACTTGGCCAGTGCTGGGGCAGGTGTGGTTGTGTGCATGTGTCATCCGCAATGATCGGGCACGGCGGGCGGCCCGGCAAAGAACCCAGTATAGTATGGTCACTGAACTGATAACTTCCAATAATCGTCGCTTAAGTGACAACTGCGAGACAAATCAACGGCCCACATGTACACCCACCACCCCGCCCAGACCCACCCCGATGGCGTGCCGTTCAGCCGCAGCACCAGCTCGCACGATTACCAGCACGTGCCGCGTCCCGTGACGGCCATGTCGAAGCAATATGCGCCGGGCGACTATACGGCGCCGCACAGCCATGTGCGGGCGCAACTGCTGTATGCGACGGAAGGCGTGATGCGCGTTTCCACCGAGCACGGCGTGTGGATACTGCCGCCCCGGCGCGCGCTGCTGATCCCCGTGGGGGTCGTGCATGAAGTCCACATCTTGAGCGAACTGAGCATGCGCACCGTGTATATCGATGCGCAGGTGGCTGCCCCGTACGGTTCCGATTGCAAGGTGCTGGAAGTGAGCCGGCTGCTGCGCGAGCTGATCCTGGCCTTGCTGGCCGAACCGATCGAATATGCGCTGGCGGGGCGCGGCGACTGGCTGGCGCACCTGATCCTGTCGGAACTGACGGCGGCCGATACCGTGCCCATCGCCATACCCTGGCCCCGCGACCGTCGCCTGGTGGCCGTCTGCTCGGCCATCATGAACGCACCCGGCAGCCGGCGCAGCATCGAGGACTGGGCGCAGGATGCGGGCGCCAGCGCGCGCACCCTGATTCGTTTGTTTCCCAAGGAAACGGGCTTGCACTACCGCCAATGGCTGCAGCAAGTCCACCTGGCCGAGGCCTTCTGCCGCCTGGACCGGGGCGAAGGCGTGGCGGCCATCGCCTATGCGCTGGGCTACGCCAGCCCCAGCGCGTTCAGCGCCATGTTCCGCCGCATCCTGGGACGCACGCCGCAGCACTACCTGAGCGAGTGGCGCGCCGCCGAGTAAACGAAAAAGCAGCCCGCGGGCTGCTTTTTTTACATGCTCAAGCTGATTCTTTTTCGCCGGCGATCAGGCGGTAAGCCAGCGCGCCCAGCAAGGCGCCGATGATGGGGGCCAGCCAGAACAGCCACAGCTGGCTGGTCGCCCAGTCGCCCACGTACAGGGCCACGCCCGTGCTGCGGGCAGGGTTGACGGAGGTGTTGGTGACGGGAATGCTGATCAGGTGGATCAGGGTCAGCGCCAGGCCGATCGGCAGCGGGGCGAAGCCGGCCGGGGCGCGCTTGTCGGTGGCGCCCAGGATGACGATCAGGAAAAACATCGTCAGCACGATTTCAATGACGAGCGCCGACAGCATCGAATAGCCGCCCGGCGAATGGGCGCCGAAGCCGTTCGAGGCAAAGCCCTTGCTGACATCGAAGCCGGCCTGGCCGCTGGCGATCACGTACAGCACGCCGCCGGCCACGATGGCGCCCAGCACTTGCGCGATGATGTAAGGCAGCAGCTGATTGGCGGGAAAACGGCCGCCGGCCCACAGGCCGATCGACACGGCAGGATTCAGGTGGCAGCCCGAGATGTGACCGATGGCGTAGGCCATGGTCAGCACCGTCAGGCCAAACGCCAGCGCCACGCCGGCAAAACCGATGCCCAGACCGGGAAAGGCAGCGGCCAGCACGGCACTGCCGCAACCGCCCAGCACCAGCCAGAACGTGCCGAGAAACTCGGCTCCATATTGTTTCATGATGTATTCCTTTAAAGTGACGAGAAAACGTGCCAGGGACGACCAATCGGACCGCTCACCACCTTTGCCCGCGCCCGAGGGCGATGGCAAAGTACAGCACCAACAACGCACCGCACGCTGCAGAGCGCGCATAATGACATGTTGTCATTATCAATGCAACACTATTGCGTACAATAATGTTAATAGTTCTCTTGACACCAAAAGGTTGTTTTGATAATTCCTACGGCGCGGGACGGCGCATGTACTTGTGCGGCGCCTCCAGCGGCGCAAAACCAAAGCTTGCATACAGGCCATGCGCGTCATCGGTGCCCAGCATCCAGGCGACATCGCGCAAACGCGCGTCGCCCAGCACGGCAGCCACCATCTGCTTGCCATAGCCGCGCCCCTGGTATTGCGGCAGCACAAACACGTCGCGCAGATAGGCAAAATCCGTGTAATCGGTGATGACCCTGGCAAACGCCACTTGCTGGCCATCCACATAGCCGCCGAAACAAAGCGCGTTGGCGATACCCTTGCGCACCGTCTCCAGCGTCACGCCCCGCTTCCAGTACGATTGCTCGCTCAGGTAGCGGTGGATCATGGGGAGATCCAGCGCGTCGCGCTCGCTGGAAATGCGCAGCGGCGCGTGCATCAGTTCTTGAGCAGCAAATCGGCTTCGGCGATGCTGGGCTCGCCGAAGTACACGGTGCGCGAGCCCCCCTTGCCATCGCTGCCCACGTACACGCCCGTCATGCTGCGCTCGGCCGGGTCGTACAGGATGCTGTAGCGGTGGCCGCAATTGTGCGGCTCGCAGACACTGCTCAACAGGCGTGCCTTGCCGTCGATCTCGACGGGCTTGAGCGGGCTGGCCACGCCATTCGGCACCCAGCGCTGGCGCTTCAGGCCAGCTTTTTTCAAGCCCACGTTGAAGGCATTGCGAAATGCGTAATCGGCCTTGTAGGCGTCGGGGAAATACGGGCAAGTGTGGCCCCCATCGCAGCTTTGCGCTTGTTCGATCAGCGACAGTTTGGGCGTGCGGGCGTGCGCCGGCACAGCGGCCAGCGCCACGGCAGCGCCCAGGAACAGGGGCAGCAGCAAACGTACGGACATGAAAACTCCTAAAAACATCGAATAATGGGGGCAGCATAGCAGAATGGCATGCTTGTGCAACGGCATCACGGAGAACAGCGGATGCCGACGACCCCGTTGACCTTGCCTTCCGCCCAGCCCGTCTCGCGCCAGCGGTACACGCCGGGCGCGACGATGATCAACTGCCATTCCACCAGCTTGCCAGCGGCATTGAGGCGGGTTTCATTGTCATAGCGTAAAGTCAGGCTGCGCTCCGTTTCCGCCACCACCGTGGCGGCAAAGCGGTTGGTTTCACCCAGCTTGCTTTTCCAGGTGCGGTCGCTGAAGATCGCCAGCCGCTGATGATCGTCAGACAGCTGCATGCGCGTAAAGTGCCGCGCTTCTTCGCACACACTGCTCGTATTGACGCTGTCGGACCAGCTGCCGGACAGTTGCGCGGCATCGAAAGGAGTCGGGGTGGCGGCGATGGCCGCGCTCAGCAGCAAGGTTGCAAGCATAGTTATCAAAGGAAAACGAAAAGAATGGTCATGGCTGACGCAACGCCAGGGTGATGCTCGACGGCAGCGCCGGCGTGCGCCGGTGCAAGGTCGCCTGTTCATAGGCATATGCCATCGCAATGAGGGGCATTTCGCCATGCGCCGGACCGATGAAGGACAAGCCGACGGGCAAGCCGTGGACCACGCCGGCCGGCACCGTGATATGCGGCAAGGCGGACGGCGCCTGCGCTACGCCATGGCAGGTGGGCCCCGCCAGCGCATCGAGCGCATGCGCGCGCAGCAAGGCCTCGATGCCGCCGGGCTCGGAGGCGGACGGCGGCTCGACCAGTTCGGCGCCCTGTTCGCGCAACACCAGCAGCGCCTGCTCGATCACGGCATCGGTTTCCGCGCACACACCGAACAGGCTGCGCGCCACGCCGATGCGGCGCCCATGCAAGCCGGCGGCATCGAGCACCGCACCATCGGCCAGGCGCTCGCCCGTCAGGGCGGCGAGCAGCCAGGCCGCCTCGCGCACGCTGGGCGCCATCGGCCCGGCCGTGGCCGGCTCTGCGCCCTGCCCCGCCGCGGCCCTGCCCGTGGGCTTGATGGCCACCAGGCCGCAGTGTGAAGCCGGCGCGACGATGGAGCCGTCCGCCGCGCTGTCCACGGCCAGGATGGTCAGCCCGGCCCAGCTGGCACTGGCATGCGGCACGCTGACGGCGGCCCACTGGCGCAGATTGCTTTTGCCGATGATGACGGCGCCGGCCGCGCGCAAGCGGGCGGCAACAAAGGAATCGCAGCTGGCCTGCGTGGCCAGGGGCGCCTGCGTGCGCGTCTTCATGCGGTCGCCCGTGGCAATATTGTCGCGCAAGACGATGGGGATGCCATGCAGGGGGCCGCGCACCTTGTGCACCTGGCGCTCGCGGTCCATTTCCAGGGCAATTTTCAGCGCATCGGGATTGATTTCAATGCCGGGATAGGCACGCGCACCCGTGCTCGACAGCGAGCGGATGCGTGCCAAATACTGCGACGTCAGCGCATGGGAACTGAGCTTGCCTGCCTGCATCATCTGCTGTTGCGGCAACACGCCGGCATCGAGCAGATGGGCCATGGGGCTGGCTGGCGCCGTGGCACGGGCCAGCACGGGACGCGACACGCGTGCCGGCGTGACCGCGGCAGGCGTCACGCCCCGGTACGCGCCATTGCGCAACATGTGACTACGCTGCATAGTATCTCCAGGGAACTTCAATGTTTCTAGCGCAACAATGTGCTAGCCGTAGCATAGCAGTCCTTGCAACTCAATTGTTGTTCAATGGAATTATTTTTTAAGCAAAAAAAACGCTGCCCGAAGGCAGCGTTTCTTGATGGTCGAGCACTGGAGCAAGCCAGGCCGGCGTGTGCCGGACCCTGCGAGCCGCGCAGTGTGGCGATCTATCAGTTGCGTACGACACGCTTGTATTCGTTGGTACGGGTGTCGATTTCGATGACGTCGTCCTGTGCCACGAACAGCGGCACTTGCACGGTGTGGCGGTGCGCGTCGATGGCGTTTTCGATCTTGGCTTCTTTCAGGACGTTGCCCGACGTGTTGCCCTTGACCGCTGGCTCCGAGTACACCACTTGACGGGCGATGGTCGTAGGCAGTTCAACGGAGATAGCCTTGCCGTCGTAGAAAATGGCTTCGCATTCCATGCCATCTTTCAGGTAGTTCAGCGCTTCGCCCAGGTTTTCTTCTTCGATTTCGTACTGGTTGTACTCGGCGTCCATGAAGACGAACAGCGGGTCGGCGAAGTACGAATACGTCACTGGCTTTTTATCCAGAACAACAACGTCAAACTTGTCGTCGCCGCGGAACACGTTTTCCATCGGGGTGTTCGTCAGAAGATTTTTCATCTTCCATTTGTAGGTGAAGCCCGTGCGGCTCGAACCGTTGACATCAGAACGCAACACGATCATTGGCTTGCTGTCGACCATGATGATATTGCCAACACGAATTTCTTTTGCGGGTTTCATAGGAATGTACGTAAAAAGTGGGGTTGCATGAAGACCATCTGCCGCCTGTGCGCCATCGGCGCCGCAAGCTTGCGTTTGATCGGTTAAAAATACGTTAGAAATAACCGGGCATTTTACCTTAATTTTGGGCAAGCGCCTATCTCGTCGCGCCAGCGAACGCCAGCAGGTTACTTGCCAGATCGCCATGAGCCTGCATCTGCTGCTGCCAAGCCTGCGCCCGTGCCCGGATGCGCGGCAGATCGGCCCGCAATGCGGGCCACAGCTGCGCCCACGGCATGGCGTCCGCACTGGCGCCATTCCAGGCCAGGGCCGCCTGCACGAGGCTGGCTATGGGCCCTTCCCCATCCACCGCATAGCGCTGCAGGAAGGCGCGCAATTTCACGTGGTGCAAGTTTTCATCCTGCAGGTAGATATGCCAGAGAAAAGGCTGGCCCGCCCATTGCGCGCGCACGAAGGAGTCTTCGCCGCGCACGAAATTGACGTCGCACGCCCACAGCAGGCGGTCGTAATCGTCTTGCGGCACGAACGGCAGCACGCGCACGGTGAGCGCGCCGCGCGTGCGCGCCGCCCCGGCGACAGCCGCATCGTCGCCGATAAATGCCTGAACGGCATCGAACGCGACGCCTTCCGGCACCAGGCACGTCACGGGTTCGCTGCCCGCCTGCCATACGGAAAACAGCTCGGCAGCGGGGGCGGACGGGTAGCAGAACAGCGATACCTTCAAGGCCGACATCTGCGCCGCCGTCACGCCGAATTGCCCCAGGAATGCCGCCATGCCCCCCGTATCGGCCTGGAATGCCAGCCTTTTTTCGTCCAGTGCCGCTTCGCGCAGCAAGCCGCCCGTCTTGTTCGTAAAACCGGGAAAGAAGAAGTGCTTGATCATGCCGTGGCGCGGCGAGGTCAGCGCGTGACAGCCCTCGACCCACTCTTCCGCCGTCAAGCCTTCCAGGTTCAGCCACACCGGCTGCGGCGCGCACTGCGCCATGGCGGCGATATAGCCGGGCGGAATGTCGCAGGCAAAGAACTCGATGACGATATCGGCGACATCGGCGGACGCAAACACGCCATCCTGGCCGCGCCAGTGGCGCACCGTGACGCCGGACGCCTGCTGCAACTCCGCCGCCACGTCGATCGCGGGGCAAATGCGCCGAAAACTCGGCAAATCGTCGACCCACAGGGTCACGGCCACGCCGTGCTCGCCGCTCAACTGCCGCGCCAGACGCCAGCAAATGCCGATATCGCCGTAGTTGTCGACGACTTTGCAGAAGATGGCCAAAGATGGTGCGCGATCGCTAGGTAATGGCATGGGCAGGCAAGAAAAAGAAGGGAAAAGTTGGCATGCTGGCAAACAACAAAAAAGCCGCACTGTTACCAGGCGGCTTTGTTGTTGGCTGATTCAGCCGGTCTGGCGTCCCCAAGGGGATTCGAACCCCTGTACTCACCGTGAAAGGGTGATGTCCTAGGCCTCTAGACGATGGGGACAGAAAATCTGTCCTGGATGCGCTGCTTTGCATCCAGACCTGTTACTACTTGCGAATCTGGCGTCCCCAAGGGGATTCGAACCCCTGTACTCACCGTGAAAGGGTGATGTCCTAGGCCTCTAGACGATGGGGACAGAAATCTGTCCTGAATGCACTATTTGCATCCTGACCCGGTACTGCAGCAATATTGCAGAAACAAAAAAAGCCTGACTTGTCAGGCCCGTTCAGCACTGCACTCTTACTTTACAACTAAATCCTGGCGTCCCCAAGGGGATTCGAACCCCTGTACTCACCGTGAAAGGGTGATGTCCTAGGCCTCTAGACGATGGGGACCTGTGCTGGCTTTACTCTCAGCGGACTCTTCGTTGAAGGCTTTGCTTAGCCCCTCAAAAAAGCGTGCGCGAAGTTTAACACGAAGCGATTCACGAAATCAACTGCTGGCCTTCTTTTTTCCGCCTTATTTGAATCATCGCTCCCTATGGGGACAGGATGATGGCAGGAAGATATGGAAGCGGCGGCACGCCAGGCATGCGGAAGAAAAACCGCGCCAACCGCCTGGCGCGGCAAAAGCATTCATTAACGCAAGATATCGTCCGTACTGGCGATGCGCACGTCATGCATCTGGCCCAGATACGCCTCCAGATAGCCTTTGTGGGAGGCGCCGACGATGACCAAGGTGCGCATACCCGGGCGCGCCGCCATGATTTCGCGGATGTTCGATGCCATGCGCAAGTTACGCACTTCCCAGGAGGCCACGTAGTTGCGGCCATAACGCTGTGGCGACGGCTCTTCCAGCGCCGCACCAAAATCGCCGCGGACTGCCAGATCCGCCTCCGCGCGTCCGTTATAGGCGCGGTAGATCGCCAGCACACCGGCCGGCGTAGTCAATTGCCCTTCAAACCCGGCGTGGATGCGCTTGCGCTCCGCCGAAAAGGGATTATCCCAGGCCGCCCTGATCGCCTTGGCATACGCCTTCACATCGGCAACAGGCATATCAGCCGTGTGGTCATCCATGCCATACACCCGCTCGTGCCCGCCCTTCGCCGCCAGCACGGCAGCGATCTGATAATCCTCGTTGCGCTCCTCCCGCAGGGAATTGAGGTCCGCGACCAGGGGTTCGCTCAGGCCGTCGCCGGCGCGCCGCTCTTCCGCAGGCAGGCGCAGCCATTGCACCAGCGCCGATGCACGCTCGCCGCCGGCCAGGAACAGGGAAGCCAATGTACGCCGCTGGGCGGCGGATGGCGCCGCTGGCCAGGCGGCCAGTAAACTCTGCGCCTGCGCCGTGGCCGCCACCACATCGAGCCCCGTGGCGGCCCGCGCGACGGCAGTGTCATGGCAATAGGTTTTCACCGTATCGCCATAGCGCTGCGGATAGGCACGCAAGTAAGCGCATTGCAAGCCCGAAAGCGCCTCGATCGCGATCGCGTCCGGCCGCCAGCCCGCCAGGCGCTCGTTGAGCAAGCTCAATTGAGACGGATCAAACGATTTTGGCAATTGCGCCAAGTGGGGTGAACCGAGCACCAGCACGTCATTGAACGGCCCCTTTTGCAACTTCAGCGCACCGGGGTCGAATTTCGCCGCAAGGGGCGCCTCCGCATGTGCGGGAACGTGCATGATGGCAGCAAGAAAAAAACTGGCAAATACGCGGTGCATCCTGTCTCCTGAATGTAATGGTTCATTTTTAATGGCAGGTCATGCAAAATTGAACCTGCCTGCCAACTTTAACCGCTCCGAAAATCACTGTCAGTTATAGCCAAGCAACCAATAGAAACAAAAAAAGCCGCGCCGGGCGACGTTGAATATCGTGTGACTTGGATGCCATTGGCGGAGGTTGACGGAAATGCGCCGGAAATAAAAAAGCCGCTCAAGGCGACTTTGATTTATGCACGACCCGTTTTTGCGCTGTTGGTGGAGGTAAGCGGGATCGAACCACTGACCTCTTGCATGCCATGCAAGCACACTAACAGCTTACCCATATTCCCCGAGGGGTATGGCGGAAATATTCCAGACATAAAAAAAGCCGCTCGAAGCGACTTTGATTACCATGTGATTTCTGCGCTGTTGGTGGAGGTAAGCGAGATCGAACCGCTGATCTCTTGCATGCCATGCAAGCGCACTAACAGCTTAGCCTTACTCCCCGAGGGGTATGGCGGAAATATTCCAGACATAAAAAAAGCCGCTCGAGGCGACTTTGATTACCATGTGATTTCTGCGCTGTTGGTGGAGGTAAGCGGGATCGAACCGCTGACCTCTTGCATGCCATGCAAGCGCTCTCCCAGCTGAGCTATACCCCCCGGGCGCAGAAACACTGCTACTTCTTACAACCACAACACCAGACTGAACTGGCGTCCCCAAGGGGATTCGAACCCCTGTACTCACCGTGAAAGGGTGATGTCCTAGGCCTCTAGACGATGGGGACCTCGGTACTACAGTTTTACCACCTTACTTCTGCGCTGTTGGTGGAGGTAAGCGGGATCGAACCGCTGACCTCTTGCATGCCATGCAAGCGCTCTCCCAGCTGAGCTATACCCCCCGGGCGCAGAAATAATAAAAGCCGCACTTGGCGACTTTGTTCCACTACTTGCTTTCCATCCAGAACCCGTTTTTTACCGGCCTGAACTTACAACAATCAGTACAAACAACTGCCACTACTATACCACAACTACCTGGCGTCCCCAAGGGGATTCGAACCCCTGTACTCACCGTGAAAGGGTGATGTCCTAGGCCTCTAGACGATGGGGACCGCGGAACTTCCAAACAACAACTGCACCACTTCAACGACTAACAAAACCTGACTGCGGTTTTGCTGCTGGTGGAGGTAAGCGGGATCGAACCGCTGACCTCTTGCATGCCATGCAAGCGCTCTCCCAGCTGAGCTATACCCCCGTTGGTGCAGAAACAAGAGTATAGCAAAGAAGTTTCACTCTGCAAATACCCTTTTTCGTCTATGAGCAACTTTTCATAGGGGCGGTTTCTGCACCGCATTTACACGCTCAATTCGGCGCGGCGATTACAGCCACTTTGCCAGGCGCGCCAGCACGGTCTCGCGGCCGAAGATCACCACCACCTGGTCGATGGCCGGCGTCTGCAGCTGGCCCGTCAGGATCAGGCGCAAAGGCATGGCCAGCAGCGGCATCTTGATGGTGTTCGCGGCCAGCACTTCCTTGATCATGGCGGCCACGGCTTCCTTGCTCCACTCCACCGTGGCGATGCGTTCCGCAAACTGCGCCAGCACGGGTTTGATGGCATCCGTGATGTGCTGCGCGGCCAGTTCCGCTTCCGGTTGCGGCTCGCGGAAGAACAGCATCGAGGCGGCAGCCAGTTCATTGACGGTGTTGGCGCGCTCTTTCATCATGCCCAGCACTTGCGCCAGGTCCGGCGCGCCTTCGAAGACGGCGCCGGCGGCCAGCATTTGCGGGCGTGCCAGGTCGGCCAGGCGGGTATTGTCGGCCTGCTTGATATAGTGGTTGTTCAGCCAGGCCAGTTTTTCATTGTTGAACTGGGCCGCCGATTTCGACAGGTGGTTCAGGTTGAACCACTCGCAGAACTGCTCGGTCGAAAACACTTCATCGTCGCCATGGCTCCAGCCCAGGCGCGCCAGATAGTTCAGCATCGCTTCCGGCAGGAAGCCCTGCGCCGGGTAATCCATCACGCTGACGGCGCCATGGCGCTTCGACAGCTTCTCGCCATCCGCGCCCAGGATCATCGGCAGGTGGCCATACAGGGGCAGCGGTGCGCCGATGGCGCGCAGGATGTTGATCTGGCGCGGGGTGTTGTTGACATGGTCGTCGCCGCGGATCACGTGGGTGATCTGCATGTCCCAGTCATCGACGGCCACGCAGAAGTTGTACGTTGGCGTGCCGTCCGGGCGGGCGATCACCAGGTCGTCCAGCTCGCGGTTGGAAATCGTGATCGTGCCCTTGACCACGTCGTCCCAGCTCACGTCGCCGTCGAGGGGATTCTTGAAGCGCACGACGGGCTTGCGGTCCGCCGGCACGGCAGGCAAGGTCTTGCCCGGTTCCGGACGCCAGGTGCCGTCGTAGCGCGGCTTTTCGCCGGCGGCGCGCATGCGCTCGCGCATCGCCTCGACTTCTTCCGGCGACGAGTAGCAGTGATACGCCGTGCCTTCGGCCAGCATCTGCGCCACCACTTCGCGGTAGCGGTCCATGCGCTGCATCTGGTAGAACGGGCCTTCGTCGTGGTCCAGGCCCAGCCACTTCATGCCTTCGATGATGGCTTGCACGGCTTCCGGCGTCGAACGTTCCACGTCCGTGTCTTCGATGCGCAGCACGAAGGTGCCGCCGAAGTGACGGGCATACGCCCAGCTGTACAAGGCGGTGCGGGCGCCGCCCAGGTGCAGATAGCCGGTCGGGCTGGGAGCGAAACGGGTACGGACAGGAGTAGCAGTGGTGGTCATCGAAGTAATCAGGCTTAAATTAAGAAAACACCATTTTACTACCTAAGCAAACCCCAAAGGCAAACCCCACCACGAACGCTGGGGTCAGACCCTAAGGGTCTGACCCCGGTCTTTCAAGGGGCTTGCCTTATAGTGCCAGCAGCCGCCTTTTCACCTCATCCGCCTGCGCCTGCAGCGCCTGCTCGAACAGGGCGACGAGCTGCGACAGGGGCCGGTGCAGGGGCTTGACCAGATTTACGGTGAACGGCAAGGACACGGCAAAGCGGCGGATCTGCAAGCCCTGCCCCGCATAGTCGAGCGCCGTGAGCGGATTGACGATGGCCAGTCCCACGCCTTCGCGCACCATGGCGCAGACGGAGGCGGCGCTGTGCGTGTCGAGCGCCATGCGCCGCTCCACGCCAGCCTGCGCGAAGATGGCGTCGATCTGCTGGCGGTAAGGGTCGACGGCGGCCAGGCTGATGAAAGGCTGGCCCGCGAAGTCCGCCGGCTGCAGCACGGCTTTCGCCGCCAGATCGTGGCCGTCGGGCAGCACGCACACTTCATCGACGGACATCAGGGTACTCAATGTGGTACCCGGCGGCGCGCTGCCCACTTCCGTCAGGCCGATATCGTGGCGCTGCGCCGACAGCCACTCTTCCAGCAGCGGCGACTCCTGCGGCGTGATGCTGATGCTCACCTTGGGAAAGTCGGCGACGAAGCGCTTGCACGCCTGCGGCAGCAGCGACTGGGAAAACACGGGCAGGCAGGCGATCGACAGCTGCCCCTGGTCGAACTGGCGCAGGGCCGCCGCCGTGCTGACGATGCGCTCCAGGCCGAAATACGCGCGCTGCACTTCCTCGAACAGCTGCAGCGCCTGGGCCGTGGGGCGCAGCCGCCCCCGTTCGCGCTCGAACAGGGTCAGGCCCGTCAAATGCTCGAGGCGCGCCAGCTCGCGGCTGACGGTGGGCTGCGACGTGTGCAGCATGGCAGCGGCGGCCGTCACGCTGCCCGTCGTCATGATGGCGCGGAATACTTCGATATGGCGCAGGGAGATAGTCATGCCCATATCATAAATGAATAAGGTAGCCTTAAATGGATATTTTATATTCGAAGCACAATCGGCCATCATGCAGTCACTCCCCCATTCCCCGAAAGCACACGATGAAGCCCGTCACCGACCAGACCCTCGCCCAACTCGCCCAGGAACACGGCACGCCGCTGTGGGTGTATGACGCGGCCACCATCCGCGCGCGCATCGCCCAGCTGGCCCAGTTCGACACCGTGCGCTTTGCGCAAAAAGCCAATTCGAACATCCATCTGCTCGCGCTGATGCGCGAAGCGGGGGTGCACGTGGACGCCGTCTCGCTGGGCGAGATCGAGCGCGCGCTGCAGGCGGGCTTTACGCCGGCGCAAACGAACGGCGCCGCCGGCCTGGTGTTCACCTGCGACCTGTTCGACCGCGCCACCCTGGCGCGCGTGGCGGCGGCGAAGATCGAAGTCAATTGCGGCTCCGTCGACATGCTGCGCCAGCTGGGCCCCGTGTCGCCCGGCCACCGCGTCTGGCTGCGCATCAATCCCGGCTATGGCCATGGCCACAGCAACAAGACGAATACGGGCGGCGAAAACAGCAAGCACGGCATCTGGCATGAAGAACTGCCGGAGGCGCTGGCCGTCATCCGCGCGCATGGCCTGCACCTGGTGGGCCTGCACATGCACATCGGCTCGGGCGTCGACTACAGCCACCTGGAAACCGTCTGCGGCACCATGGTCGACCTGGTGAAAAACATGGGCCACGACCTGGAAGCCATTTCCACGGGCGGCGGCTTGTCCGTGCCCTACCGCGAAGGCGAGCAGCCCGTCGACACGGACCACTACTTCCAGCTGTGGGACGCGGCGCGCAAGCAGATCGAGGCGCACCTGGGCCACCCCGTGCACCTGGAAATCGAACCGGGCCGCTTCCTCGTGGCCGACGCGGGCCTGCTGGTGGCCGAAGTGCGCGCCACCAAGCAAATGGGCGGCAACCACTTCACCTTGCTCGATACGGGTTTCAATGAACTGATGCGCCCTGCCATGTACGGCAGCTACCATGAAATGTCGGTCATCGCGCATGACGGCCGCGCGCTGGACGCGCAGCGCGCCACCGTGGTCGGCGGCCCCCTGTGCGAATCGGGCGACGTATTTACGCAGCGCGACGGCGGCGTGGTGGAAACCCGGCTGCTGCCGGCAGCGCAGGTGGGCGACTATGTCGTCTTCGAAGGCGCGGGCGCGTATGGCGCATCGATGTCGTCGAACTACAACAGCCGCCCGCATGCGGCCGAATACCTGGCCGATGGCGAGCAGTCCCGGCTGATCCGCCGCCGCCAGACGGTGGCCGAGCTGATCGCGCTGGAACAGTTGTAACACCTTGCCCCGTGCGGGCATGCGCATCTGCTAACATCGGGGCAACCCGATGAAAGCCCGCCATGCCCGTCCAAGTACTTCCCTCGCGCAGCGCCGCCTTGCTGCTGCCGCTGCTGCTGTCCGCCCTCCTCGCCGGCTGCGCTGCGCTGCCTTCGCTGGAAGGCCGCATCCCCTCCAGCGTCATCACCGATACAGGGCACACCCAGCTGGCCACGGCCATTGCGCCCCTGGTGGCGCAGCATCCGGGCGTCTCCGGCATCTACCCGCTGGTCGACGGGCGCGACGCCTTTGCCGCGCGCGCCCTGCTGGCCGCCGCGGCCCAGCGCAGCCTGGACGTGCAGTACTACATCTGGCACAAGGACATCACGGGCACCCTGCTGTTCGATGCCCTGCGCCAGGCCGCCGAGCGGGGCGTGCGCGTGCGCCTGCTGCTCGACGATAACAACACGGCGGGACTGGACCAGACCCTGGCCATGCTGGGCAAGCAGCACAACCTGGAAATCCGCCTGTTCAATCCCTTCGTGCCCCGCGCGCCGCGCGCGCTGGCCTTTGCCACGGATTTTTCCCGCCTCAACCGGCGCATGCACAACAAATCGTTCACGGCCGATAACCAGGCCACCATCGTGGGCGGACGCAATGTGGGCGATGAATATTTCGGCGCGGCCGGCGACGTGCTGTTTGCCGACCTGGACGTGCTGGCCGTGGGCCCCGTCGTCAACGAGGTCTCGCATGAATTCGACCGCTACTGGAACAGCGCCTCGGCCTACCCGGCCAGCCTGCTGCTGACCAGCCCCGTCGATGGCGACGCGGCCACCATCGCCGCCGAGGCGGACCGCATCGACGATACGCAGGCGGCCGAGGCCTACGTGCAGGCGCTGCGCACCTCGCCCTTCGTCAGGCAGATGATGGAACGCACCCTGCCCTTCGAATGGGCAAAGACGCGCATGGTCAGCGACGATCCGGCCAAGGTGCTGGACAAGGCACGGCCAGGCACGGGGGTGGCGGAAAACCTGCAGAACCTGCTGGGCGTGCCGGAAAAGGAAGTGGACCTGGTGTCGCCGTATTTCGTGCCCGGCAAGGCCGGCACCCAGGCCTTTGCCGACCTGGCGAAAAAAGGCGTGGGCGTGCGCATCCTGACGAATGCGCTGGAAGCGACCGACGTGGCGGCCGTGCATGCGGGCTATGCGAAGTGGAGAAAGCCGCTGCTGAAAGCGGGCGTGCTGCTGTATGAATCGCGCCGCTCGTGGGAACAGGGCGACGCGCGCGAACAGCCGGGCCGCTTCGGCAGCTCCGCATCGAGCCTGCATGCGAAGACCTTTGCCGTCGACGACCGGCGCATCTTTGTCGGTTCGTTCAATTTCGATCCCCGCTCGATCGAGCTGAACACGGAAATGGGCCTCGTCATCGACAGCCCCGCACTGGCCAGCCAGCTGGGGCAAGCCATGCGCACCACGATCCCGCAGCGCGCCTACCAGGTGCTGCTTGGCGACGACGGCGCACTGTACTGGATCGCCCGCGACGCCAGCGGCGCCACCACGCGCTACGACACGGAGCCGGGCGCCAGCGTGTGGAAGCGCATCGGGGTGGCGATACTGTCGGTGCTGCCGATTGATTGGCTACTGTAAAGCACGCAGCCTATGTCATTTCCCGCGAAATGGCCGACAATATTTAAGGTCGGGGTATGGTTTCTCACCATCAAAAAATATCATTCTCAAACCAATAACCGTATCTGAGTAGTGACAATAAAAATTGGGATAATCCGGTACTGGCAACAGAGGTGGCGCCGGTGTGGTCTCAAGCCGGAACATCGTGCTCTGTAATCGGACGACCTCGGACAAGCGCACGGTCTTGCGCGTACTTTCATTCGGGAGATCAGCATCCCGTAAAACCGTGCGCGGTTGACCAAAATCTGACTGACCTACCACGCTGGAGCTGAGGTAAAACAGTTTCATCGGTTTACGCAAAATAGCATTAAACTGATCGCTGTCCTCAAAGTTCAATATATCAAGCGGGGCGAAATCGGCCTGCAGATCCTTTCGGCAGTCTGATTCATACTCCGCAAATACCCATATATTATCGGCATCAAAGACAATAAGGCGTGGTACAGGCTCATCCGTGCTACATAATGCGTTTGGCCGCAAATCGATTGCAACAACACCAGCGTCGTTTCCTTCCAGTGATCGGCGCTCGTCACCGCCAAACCCAGGCCGAAGCAAATATATTTTGCGTGATTCTTCTTTAACAAGACTAACTGCACGATACGTCGTGTTGGCATAGGCCGAAAGCATTGGTTGAAACTGCAACTTGCCGGGATGCCACACGCTCACTCTGTAGCGACCTATCTCATGCCAATCCGGCTTCTGCGGTCGCTCCATCACCCAAAAACCCGGCGGGTCACATTTTGGCGGCACTTCACTATGCTCACATTTGTTATAGGCATGCAGATCAAGCCCGTTGCTCAGACTTAGCCACGGCTTGTCGGCCTTCAAGGGAACGGCATAATAATAGTCATATGAGGCATGATCGAAGTGTGGCACGACGCACCCCGGCAGCAAAATCCACATCAATGCCATACAACAACATTTGAATAGTGAACTGTTCATTGACGTCCTCATCGTGAAATAAAGAAATTTCACTATCCGTCAAGAACTTTGCGTGCCTATTGATATTTGTCGACTTACAACTCTTAAATCAATAAAAAAACAGGCTTCCGTGAAAACGCAAGCCTGGCCTTTACATCAACGATACACCTCTATGCCTGAACTACCGCACCACCTCCATCAACACCCGCCCTTCCGACGCCGACGGCTGGCGCACGCGCAGCAGGTGCGCCAGGGTCGGGGCGATGTCGACCACTTCCGCGTACTGGCCATAGGCACCCGGCTTGATCCAGCGCGGGCCGAACACCATCAGCGGCACGTTCGTGTCATACGTGTACGGCGTGCCGTGCGAGGTGCCACCCACGCCCTTGCCGAAGTACCAGGCCGGTTTCGTGACGACCATCAGGTCGCCCGACAGCTGGCGATTCCAGGCGCGGCGCATCAGGGTATCCATGCGCGTGGCCACGGCTCCCGTTTCCATCTGCGTGCGCGTATAGACTTGCGCCAGGCCGTCCTGCTGCAGCAGGAAGCGGGCCGCCGCGTCTTCCAGGGCCGTACGCTGGATACCGCTCTTTTCCGCCAGCGCGTAATCGAGATAGATATTCGGCAGCGACGATACGGTGACCAGCTTGTCCACGCCCAGGGTCGTGGCCAGGTGCTGATTCAGGGCATCGACCAGTTTGGCGCCGTCGATGCGCTTGGCGGAAAAGCCGCCGCGCGCTTCCGTAAATTCGGGCACGTTGGCAAAGCCATGGTCGGCCGTCAGCACCACCAGCACGTTATCCATGCCGACTTTTTTATCGAGGTCGGCAAAGAAACCGGCCAGCATGCGGTCCAGGCGCTGCAGGTGGTCGTGCGACATCTTGCTTTCCGGGCCGTAGGCATGGTTCACATAGTCGTGCGCGGACAGGCTCACGCCCAGGATATCGGGCACGCCGGCCGGGTTGCGGCCCAGGTTCTCGCCATCGATGGCGGCGCGGGCAAATTCCAGGGTCAGCTCGTCGAGGAAGGGACCGGCCTTCAAGCGGCTGTAGTATTCGCCATCGAGCTTGCCGCTGTCGCTGTAATAGGCAAACGGGAAGGTGTTGCGCGTGCCCGGCTTGGCCGGCACGATGTCATCGCGCGCATCGCCGGCGTACGCGCCGTCGGCCAGCAAGGGCGTCCAGCTCTTGCCGTAATAGCGGTCCTGCGGCCTGGCGGCCTGGTAGCGCTGCACCCATTGCGGATGCTGCTGCATATAGTAGGTGCTGCTGGCGAAATTGCCCGTCTTTTCCATGTACATGTACGCCGTGCCCGTTTTCCCGGCCAGCAGGATGGCGCCGCGGTCCTTGCCCGACACGGTGACGACCTTGGCCTTGTCGCCCGTGGAGTAGCGCAGCTCGTCGCCCAGGGTGCTCACGCGCAGCTTGACCGGCGACGTGCCATCGTCGGGCTGCGTTTCTTCGCCGATGTAATGGAAATTGCCGTCCTCGGTGCAGTACACGGATTTCTTCGTGACGGGATCGATCCAGTTATTGCCGATCACGCCATGCTGATACGGATAGGCGCCCGACAGCACGGCCGAATGGCCGATGGCGGTGACCGTGATGCCGTGCGCCTGGTGCGCATCGCTGAACCACGCGCCCTGCTCCAGCAGGCGGCGGAAACCGCCCTGGCCGAATTGGTCGCGGTAGCGCGTCACCTGCTCCTGCGGCAAACCGTCCACCACCAGCACCACCACCAGCTTCGGCTGCGCCGCACCGGCAGAAGCAGCAGGAACGGCCTTGGCCGCATGCGCCTGACTGGCCGCCACGCCAGCCGCCAGCAGCAGCGCCTGCGCCAGTTGCCGGGAAAGGGAGAAATGTTTCGTCATATCCGCTCGTTTATCAGAACTCGTTATAGGAATGCCATCGGGATGCCATCGGGATGCCATACGCTGGCCACCGGGCAGCATACGCCGACTATATGACGTAATGATGACAATAAGCAATATTATGAAAAAGGCCGGACTCCTGCGGGAATCCGGCCTGTCGCGGTGTTGCGTGGAATGGCTGGGCTGCTACTTGACCGTCACCTTGATGCTTTTGCTCAACTCCGGCCCATACGACTGGTGCGCGCCGTTGGCGAACTGCATCGTCAGGGTGTACTGGCCCGGCGGCAAGGTCACATCCGTTTCCGTCTGTCCTTTGCCGAAGTGCAAATGTTTATCGTCCATGGGGATCATCTCGCCCGCCTTCATCGGCCCCATATTGATGAGCAGATGATGGTGGCCCGTCTTCGCCGTCATGTCGCCGGCCGGCTTGACGTCCATGCCGCTGACGGCAAATTTCACTTTGAACGGGCTGGTGACGGTCGCGCCATCGACAGGCTCGACAAACGAGACGGATTGGGCAAACGCGCTGGCGGCCAGCAGGCTGCCCGCAATCACGGCTGCGGCTTGGCGCAGGAATACGGTGGTCAATTGCATGATGTCTCCTCTTGTTTAATAACAACACGGACTGCATGAAACCATATTCCTGCTGGCAGTGGCGCAGGATTGTTAACCCATGAAGGGCCGGGGTCGAACCCTGAGGGTTCGACCCCAGTCTCTGCCTTGGGTTAAGGCTTGCTATCGTTTAGTCATTCTTGATGACGATGCTAGGGAACTTGCTGGTCATATCCTTGGCCTTTTCCGCCACCTTGATCGCGATGGTGCGGGCGATCTGCTTGTAGATCACGGCGACGGGACCTTCCGGCTCGGCCACGACGGTCGGCGTACCGGAATCCGTCTGCTGGCGGATGGCCATGGTCAGCGGCAAGGCGCCGAGGAATTCCACGCCGAAGTCCGCGCACATCTTCGCGCCGCCGCCGGCGCCGAAGATTTCTTCCGCATGGCCGCAGTTCGAGCAGATGTGCGTGCTCATGTTTTCCACCACGCCCAGGATAGGGATGCCGACTTTCTCGAACATTTTCAAGCCCTTGCGCGCGTCCAGCAGCGCGATATCCTGCGGCGTGGTCACAATCACGGCGCCCGTGACGGGTACTTTTTGCGACAGGGTCAGTTGAATGTCGCCCGTGCCTGGCGGCATGTCGACGATCAGGTAATCGAGGTCGCGCCAGTTGGTCTGGTCCAGCAGCTGCTGCAAGGCTTGCGTGACCATGGGTCCGCGCCATACCATCGGTTCGTCCGGATCGATCATGAAGCCGATCGACGACACTTGCAGGCCGTGGTTTTCCATCGGCTCCATGCTTTTGCCATCGAGCGTCTTCGGCTGGCCGCTGATGCCCAGCATCATCGGCTGCGACGGGCCATAGATATCGGCGTCCAGCATGCCGACGGTGGCGCCTTCGGCGGCCAAGGCCAGGGCCAGGTTGACAGCCGTGGTCGATTTACCAACACCGCCCTTGCCGGACGCGACGGCGATGATGTTTTTCACGTTGCTCATCGGCTTCAAGCCGCGCTGCACCGTGTGCGAAATGATTTTCGACGACACGCCCACGCTGACATTGCCCACGCCCGGCAGCACGCGCAGCGCGGCCAGCACGGATTTGCGGATCAGGTCGATCTGGCTCTTGGCGGGGTAGCCCAGTTCGATGTCGAGGGAAATATCATTGCCGTCGACCTTCAGATTCTTGACGGTTTTGCTGGAAACGAAATCTTTATGTGTATTTGGATCAATAACCTGGGCCAGCGCGGCCTTGACGTCTTCTACTGTGATGCTCATGTAAATCTCCGTGTGTACTACATATATGCAATACGCGCAGTCTAGCGCAAATTTGCATGGCGCGATGGCGGCAAAAGCATCACTTGCCAGCGCTGCATCTGCTCATATTGCCTTTCCGCTGTTAAAATGTTCTATTATCCATCCCAAAAGTGCATCAATCATGACTCGCAAGCTGTTCGTCACCACTGCCCTGCCTTACGCAAACGCCGCTTTTCACATTGGCCACATCATGGAATACATCCAGGCCGATATCTGGGTCCGGTTCCAGCGAATGCAACGCGATGGCGCAGCCGGCCGTGAAGTGCACTTTGTGGGCGCCGACGATACGCATGGCACGCCCATCATGATCGCCGCCGAAAAGGAAGGCATCACGCCGCAGCAATTCGTCGCCAACATCGCCGCCGGCCGTGCCCAGTACCTGGACGGCTTCCATATCGCCTTCGACAACTGGTATTCGACCGACTCGCCGGAAAACGTCGATCTGTCGCAATCGATTTACCGCAAGCTGCGCGATACGGGCCTGATCGTCACGAAAACCGTCGACCGCTTCTTCGACCCCGTGAAAGGCATGTTCCTGGCCGACCGCAACATCAAGGGCGAATGCCCGAAATGCGGCGCCAAGAACCAGTACGGCGACAATTGCGAAGTGTGCGGCGCCGCCTACCAGCCGACCGACCTGGTCAATCCATTCTCCGTCTTCACCAATGCGACGCCCGTGATGAAGCCGTCGGAACAGTATTTCTTCAAGCTGTCCGACCCGCGCTGCTTCGAATTTCTCAAGGATTGGCTCAACACGCCAGGCCGCTTGCAGCCTGAAATGGTCAACAAGGTCAGCGAATGGCTGGGCGAAGCGGGCGAAAAGCTGGCTGACTGGGATATCTCGCGCGATGCGCCCTATTTCGGCATCCCGATTCCCGATGCGCCAGGCAAGTTCTTCTATGTGTGGATGGACGCGCCCGTCGGCTACCTGGCCAGCCTGAAAAACTATTGCGACAAGAAAGGCCTCGATTTCGACGCCTTGCTGAACGATCCTGCCACGGAACAAATTCATTTCATCGGCAAGGACATCGTTTCCTTCCATTTGCTGTTCTGGCCCGCCATGCTGAAATTTGCCGGCCACCCGGTGATCGACAAACTGAAAGTCAATGTCCACGGCTTCCTGACGGTCAACAACGAAAAGATGTCGAAGTCGCGCGGCACGGGCATTTCGCCGCTGCGCTACCTGGACCTGGGCATGAACCCGGAATGGCTGCGCTACTACATCGCCTTCAAGCTGAACTCGAAAGTGGAAGACCTGGACTTCAACGGCGACGATTTCGTGGCCCGCGTGAACAGCGACCTGATCGGCAAATACGTGAACATCGCCAGCCGCTGCGCCGGCTTCATCGCCAAGCGTTTCGATGGCAAGCTGGCGTCGACGCTGTCGGAAGGCGCGCAAAGCTGGATCAACCGTGCGCTGACGGTGGACGTCAACGGCGTCATCGTCGAGCGCCAGGCCAGCATCGCCGCGCACTTCGAGAACCGCGAATTCGGCAAGGCCTTGCGCGAAATCATGGAAATCGCCGACATCACCAACCAGTACGTCGATGAAAACAAGCCATGGATCCTGGCCAAGGATGCGGACAAGACGGCCGAGCTGCACGACGTGTGCACCACGGCCCTGATCCTGTTCCGCCAGCTGACGATCCTGCTGTCGCCGGTGCTGCCGGGCGTGGCGAAGAACGTGGCCTCGTTCCTCAACGACGCCGAGTTCACCTGGGCCGACACGCAAGTGTTCGGCGACGCCGTCTCGAACAGCATGCTGGGCCGCACCATCGGCGCCTACAGCCATTTGATGACGCGCATGGATGCAAAGATGATCGAAGCGCTGTTTGACGCGCCGCAAGCGGCCGCCGTGGCGGCACCGGCAGCCGACGCCGCCAACGACGCTGCACCAGTGCCGGTTGCGGAAACACCGGCTTCCGCCATCGAGGAACTGGCGCCCGAGATCAAGATCGACGACTTCCTCAAGGTCGACCTGCGCATCGCCAAGATCGTCAACTGCGAACTGGTGGACGGCTCGGACAAGCTGCTGCGCCTGACCCTGGATGCGGGCGAAGGCCGTTTGCGCAACGTCTTCTCGGGCATCCGCTCGGCCTACCAGCCGGAAGAGCTGATCGGCAAGCTGACGGTGCTGGTGGCCAACCTGGCGCCGCGCAAGATGAAGTTCGGCATTTCCGAAGGCATGGTCATGGCGGCGTCCGCCGCGGACGAGAAGGCGAATCCGGGCATCTACATCCTGAACCCGTGGCCAGGAGCCGAACCTGGCATGCGCATCCGCTAAGGACAGACAGGAACCGATGATGAATATCGTGGTGCGCGAAGCAACAAATGCCGATGCACAGCTGATAGCCGACCTGACCCGCGCCGCGTGGGCCGGCAAGGTGGCCGCCTCGTCCAGTGGACACCACGAGACGGCGCAGCAGGTGGAAGAGCAATTGCGCCACGGCGGCGGTTTTCTGTTGCTGATCGACGACATTCCAGCCGGCTCGCTGCGCTGGATGCCGCTCGACAGCGATCCCGCCATCTGGAAGATTTCACGCATGGGCGTGCTGCCCGCCTACCGGGGCAGCCACGTTTCGCAGCACTTGCTGGAAGCCATCATTCATCACGGCCTCTCGTGCCAGGCCGAGGAATTGCGCCTGGCCGTACGGCGCGACCAGCGCAAGCTGCTCGATTTTTATGCGGCCTTCGAATTCGAGCTGGCCGAAGAACTGGAATATTCGCACGCCAACCCCGCCGAACCGGCGCCGATGGTGATGCGGCGCCTGCTGCGTTATTGATTTTTAGCAATTTCGCCCTTGGACTTGCCGATACAACAACCCGCCAAGCGATACGGCGCGGTAAAATACGGCCGGCTGACCTTACTTATAAGACACTCAGAAGAGAATATGAAACTGCCTGCAAAACACACCAACTACGTATCCGACCACACCTTGTTCATCGCTGAACTGAAGGCCAAGAATCCTGGCATGGAAGCGGGCCAGCAAGCGGGCCGCGCCCTGCTGTGGGACAAGCCGGCCGTCAGCATCGATGAGCAGGAGCGCCAGCTGGCATCGGCTGTCAAGCAACAGGCTTACGTTTACCAGAACAAGAACTAAGACCTGGAACCGGCACGATGTTGCCTGAAGAGTCTGCAGTCACGCCGGAAGTGGACGCTTCCGGTGCCGGCGCAGTCATCGAGTCGCCCGAACCTGTCGCTGACGGCGACGGCAGCGGCGACCCTGCAGCATCGGCCACGGCAGTAACGGACGCGGCGCCCGCCGCCGACCCGCTGGGCATCGCCCGCCTGTATGGCGAGCCGATGATGCGCATGCCGACGGATCTGTACATTCCGCCGGACGCGCTGGAAATCTTCCTCGAAGCCTTCGAAGGCCCGCTCGACTTGCTGCTCTACCTGATCCGCAAGCAAAACTTCAACATCCTCGATATCCCGATGGCGCAGGTGACCCTGCAATATCTGAAATATGTGGACCAGATCCGTGTGCGCAACCTGGAACTGGCCGCCGAGTACCTGTTGATGGCGGCCATGCTGATCGAGATCAAGTCGCGCATGCTCTTGCCTTCGCGCAAGAGCGACGTCGAGGAAGATGGCGGCGACCCCCGTGCCGAACTGGTGCGCCGTCTGCTCGAGTACGAGCAGATCAAGCTGGCCGCCTACGACCTGAACGCCATTCCCCAGTTCGAGCGCGATTTCGTGCGCACGCAGATTTTCATCGAGCAAAGCCTGACGCCCACCTGGCCCGACGTGGAGCCGGTGGACTTGCAGCAGGCGTGGCTCGACGTGCTGAAACGCGCCAAGCTGACCCAGCATCACCGCATCAGCCGCCAGGAACTGTCCGTGCGCGAGCACATGTCGAGCATCCTGCGCCATTTGCAATCGTCGCGCTTCGTCGAGTTCAGCGAGCTGTTCGACATTGCCGGCGGCGTGCCCGTGGTGGTCGTCAACTTCGTGGCCCTGCTGGAACTGGCCAAGGAAACCCTGATCGAAATTACGCAAGCCGAACCGTTTGCCCCCATCTACGTCCGGCTGGCCTATTCGCCCGCCTGATCCCCTCCCTTTGTCACTGACCACCGTACAACGGGGTTTTAGCGAAAGCAATCCATGAAAATTATTTCCGACATCGAAGAATTGCGCGACCAGCTCAGCGGACAGCTGCGCACGGCGTTCGTCCCCACCATGGGCAACCTGCATGAAGGCCATCTGTCGCTGATGCGCCTGGCGCGCAAGCATGGCGACCCCGTCGTTGCCTCGATCTTCGTGAACCGCCTGCAATTCGGCCCGAACGAAGACTTCGAGAAATATCCGCGCACCATGGCGGCCGACATCGCCAAGCTGGAAAAGGAAGGCGTGTACGTGCTGTTCGCGCCCACGGAAAAGGAACTGTACCCGGAGCCGCAGGAATACCGCGTGCGCCCGCCCGATGACCTGGGCAATACCCTGGAAGGCGAATTCCGCCCCGGCTTCTTCGAAGGCGTGTGCACGGTCGTCACCAAGCTGTTCTCGTGCGTGGGTCCGCGCGTGGCCGTGTTCGGCAAAAAGGATTACCAGCAGCTGATGATCATCCGCAACATGGCGCGCCAGTTCGCGCTGCCGACGGAAATCATCGCCGCCGAAACCTACCGGGCCGACGATGGCTTGGCCTTGTCGTCGCGCAATATGTATCTGTCGGAAAGCGAACGGGCGGAAGCGCCGGAGCTGTACAAGGGCCTCAATTTCGTCGCTGAAGAAGTACGCAAGGGCAACTTGGCCGTGGGCGAACTGGAACAGGCGGTCATGCAGCTGCTCGACGGCCGCGGCTGGAAATCGGACTACATCGCCGTGCGCAAGCGCGCCAACCTGCAGGCGCCGAACGCGGCAGAGCTGGCTGCCGGCGAACCGCTGGTGGTGCTGGCCGCAGCCAAGCTGGGCCAGACCCGCTTGATCGACAACCTGGAAATCTAAGCGCCATCTCCAAGCGTCACCGCGACGGGGCCATTTGGTCCCGTTTCTGTTTCTGTTTCTTTTCCTTACTTCTCCATCCCTACCAGCTTGAGTTCTGCAAACAGGGGCTTGTTGTGGCCGCGTGCCGCTTGCAACATGTCATAGCTGGCGGCATCGAGCACGATTTCCTGTCCCGCCCACAGCTTGCGCTGGTTCGCAGGCAGCCTCAGGCTGCGCAGGATGGCCCGCGCCTGGGCCGGATCGGCTGCCAGCAGGCGGATGGCGTGCGCACCGCGCTGCGCCCCCGTGAGTATCGGCAAGCCCCCCTGCGGGCCATCCTGGCTCAGGCTGACATAGTCATGCCCTCCCACGCGGTGCAGATAGGCATGCCGGCCGTCGCCGTCGGGCGACGGCTGCACGGCCCCGTCGCGGGCCTCCGCTGGCTGCGCCTCGGCGATGACGGGGGCGACACTCGCCTGTTCCAGGCTCACGCCGCAGGCTGCCAGCAGGGTGGTGCTCAAGGCAAAAAATAGTACGGGTGCTCGGCGCATGGTGCGCTCCTTCTTGTCGGGGTCGGGGACAGAGGTGGAATAGTGCAGCGATCATGGGCCAAATTATTTGACGTGTAAAGTTAACTTTAGGAAATATTTCATTCCGTTGCGCAATTACTTGCAGTCAAGGTGAGCATGCGTGTCCGCAGCAGGCAGGCCGGCCGCAATTGTTGATATGATTTGCACACTGAAAGCAGCATCCCCATCTTTATCCGCAACCGGATAAAGATCACAATGGGGGCACTGGCTCGCAGCGACGGCATACGGGCCTCCCACCATGACAGGAGAAGCACCATGAACACAGCATCCCATTCCGCCAGAGTTGCCATCGTCACGGGCGCCTCGCGCGGCATAGGCGCGGCCATCGCCCGCCGCATGGCGCGCGACGGCATGCAGGTCGTCGTCAATTACGCCAGCGGCAAGGCCGAAGCAGACCAGCTGGTGGCGGCCATCGCGGCCGACGGCGGCAGTGCCGTCGCGGTCAGGGCCAACGTGGCCGATGGGGCCGACGTGCAAGCCCTGTTCGATGCGGCCGAAGCGGCCTTCGGCGGCGTTGACGTGCTGGTCAACAACGCCGGCATCATGCCGCCCGTGCTGCCCACCCTGGCCGACACGGACGACGCCACCTTCGACCGCCTGTTCGCCATCAACGTCAAGGGCAGCTTCAACACCATGCGCCAGGCGGCGACGCGCTTGCGCCGCGGCGGCAGCGTCATCAATTTCTCGACCAGCGTGATCGGCCTGGCCCTGCCCGGCTACTCCGTCTACGGCGCCACCAAGGCGGCCATCGAGACGATGACGAATATCTTTGCCAAGGAATTGCGCGGCAAGGACATCACCGTCAACGCCGTCGCCCCGGGCCCCACGGCCACGGCCCTGTTCTTGAACGGCAAGACGGGGGAAACGATAGAGCGCATGAGCAAGATGGCGCCCCTGGAACGCCTGGGCACGCCGGACGACATCGCGGCCGCCGTGGCCTTTTTGGCGGGCCCCGATGGCCGCTGGGTGAATGGCCAGACGCTGCGCGCAAATGGCGGGCTGGTCTGAAATTCCCGCGGACGAAAAAAAACGCTGCCAGTTCGCACTGGCAGCGTTTTTTTTCAAGCGTGGCAAGCCGTGATCAGGCGCCGGCTTTTTCCAGCTTCTCGAAAATCTTGTTCAGCTTTTCATCGAGGGTCGCGGCCGTGAACGGCTTGACCACATAACCGCTGGCGCCCGCTTGCGCGGCGGCGATGATGTTTTCTTTTTTCGCTTCGGCGGTGACCATCAGCACGGGCAGCTTGGCCAGTGCGGGATCGGCGCGGATATGCTGCAGCATCGTCAGGCCATCCATGTTTGGCATGTTCCAGTCCGAGACGACGAAATCATACGATTCCGCGCGCAGCTTGGCCAGGCCCATCACGCCGTCTTCCGCCTCATCGACGTTGGCATAACCCAGTTCCTTCAACAGATTCCGGACAATGCGGCGCATCGTCGAAAAATCGTCAACGACTAAAAATTTCATCTTTGGATCAGCCATGAATAACTCCGTTGTTTCTGTAGCGGTTTGTTAATAATATCGACATGAATGCCGACATTATGGTCGACACTACGGCAGCAAGTTGTAGGATAGCATTTTCGTTGCTTTTAGGCGAACAAACTTGCCTCAGATCATATAAAACGTGGCTTACACGCGCAAAGCGCGCATGCCATGCGCAGCCAGGTGTCCCAGCACCATGCCCGGCAGCGCCGTCAGAGCGCCGACCTCATGCGCAGCTCCGATGGCGATCGCCTCGCGCGGCATGCCGAACACCACGCAACTGGCTTCATCCTGCGCAAAATTATACGCTCCCGCAGCCTTCATCTCCAACATGCCTTGCGCGCCATCCTTGCCCATGCCCGTCAGGATCACGCCGACGGCATTCTTGCCTGCCGATTGCGCGGCTGAACGGAACAGCACGTCGACGGACGGACGGTGGCGGTTGACGGGTTCGCCCTGGTCGATCTTGGTCATGTAGTTGGCGCCGCTGCGCGTCAAGGTCAGGTGCGAATGGCCGGGCGCGATGTAGGCGTGGCCGGGCAGCACCCGTTCGCCGCCGGCCGCTTCCTGCACCGAGATCTTGCACAAGGAATCGAGGCGGCGCGCAAACGAGCGCGTAAACCCTTCGGGCATGTGCTGCGTGATCAGGATGCCGGGACAATCGGACGGCATCTGCATGAGGAATTCGCGGATCGCTTCCGTGCCGCCCGTCGAGGCGCCCACGATGATCAGCTTTTCGCTCGACGTCAATGGACTGCGCAGCGCAGGCAGCGGCGCGGCCGCCTTGTCGCCGGCCGATGGCAGGGTGCGTGCGCGGATGCGTGCCTTCGAGGCGGCACGGATCTTGTCGGCGATCATGTCCGTGTACTCGCGCATGCCGCTCTGGATGGAGATCTTCGGCTTGGTGACGAAATCGACGGCGCCCAGTTCCAGCGCGCGCATGGTGATTTCCGAGCCGCGTTCCGTCAGCGACGACACCATCAGCACCGGCATCGGACGCAGGCGCATCAGCTTTTCCAGGAAGTCCAGGCCATCCATTTTCGGCATCTCGACGTCGAGGGTCAGCACGTCGGGGTTGGTCTGCTTGATCATCTCGCGCGCCACCAGCGGATCGGGCGCCGCGCCCACCACTTCCATGTCGGGCTGGCTGTTCACGATTTCCGTCATGACGCTGCGGATCAGCGCCGAATCATCCACGATCAATACCTTGATCTTCATAGTTATCCTTCCAGGCCTTGCAGCCCTTATTCTAAATCGGTAAGAACGCCTGGCAAACCTGCATGGCGCATGGGACAGAAGCCCGCGCCCGGCAGGTTTTGCTCCGGCAGTTAAAACAGTTCGATCTCGCCGCCCACCGGCGCAACCTTGAGACGGCTGGCGTAATCGAGTTCGCGGCGCACCAGTGTATCGTTATGCGTCTGCATCAGCTTTTTCACCAGGACCTTGCCGCTGCGGGGGAAAAAATACACCTTGCGCGGGTGGATGTCGTTCAAGTCCTCGGCCACCACGCGCATCTTTTCCGCCTTCAGATAATTGATGACGAAGGCCGCATTGCGTTCGCCCACGTTGATCGCCGTGAAGCCGCGCAGCACGGCGCCGCCGCCGAACACTTTCGCTTCCATGTTCTCGCGCCGCGCGCCCGCCTTCAGCAAATCGTTGATCAGGATCTCCATGGCGTAGGTGCCATAGCGCATCGACGCCGAGATCGGGCTATTCGGGTCGCTGCCGCCGTCGGGCAGCATGAAGTGATTCATGCCGCCCAGGCCAGTGACGCGGTCGCGGATGCAGGCCGAGACGCAGGAGCCGAGCACGGTGACGATCAGCATGTCCTTGTTGGTAAAGTAATACTCACCAGGCAAGATCTTGGCGGCGTCACAATTGAACGTCCTGTCGTAATAGACGTTAGTGGCAAATTGCTCTTTGGGTTCCAGGCTCATATTTCACTCTCATGTACGATGCGACGATGCCTTGGGTGCGGCGCCCCGTGGCTGATCGAGCTCATAGACTGTTTTACCGCGCAGCTTCAATGAATCCGACACGTACAGAAAATTCTCCGAATGACCCGCAAACAGCAGGGCATCGGACTTCATCAACGGCACAAAGCGCGACAGGATCTTGCGCTGCGTCGCCTTGTCAAAATAAATCATCACGTTACGGCAAAAGATGACGTCGAACTGGCCCGTCAGGGGCCAGCTGTCGGCCAGCAGGTTGAGCGGCTTGAAGGTGATCATCTGGCGCAGTTCCGGGCGCACCCGCACCTGCCCCTCGCGATCGCCCTTGCCGCGCAAGAAAAAGCGCCGCGCACGGTCGGCCGGCATTTTGTCGAGCCGGTCCAGGTTGTAGACGCCATTGGCGGCCGTGGCCAGCACGTTCGTGTCGATATCCGTGGCGATGATGGTGACGGGCGGCGTGAGCGTATTGAACGCCTCGCACACCGTCATGGCGATCGAATACGGCTCCTCGCCGGTGGAACTGGCCGAACACCAGATGGTGATCGGCCCGCTCAGTTTTTTCACATGCTCGGCCAGCAGCGGGAAGTGATGCGCCTCGCGGAAGAACGACGTCAGGTTGGTCGTCAGCGCATTCGTGAACGCTTCCCACTCGTCGCCCATGCGGCCCGCTTCCAGGTCGTCCAGGTAGCGGACGAACGAGGAGATGCCGGTCGCGCGCAGGCGCCTGGCCAGGCGGCTGTAGACCATCTCCTGCTTGCTGTCGGCCAGCGCGATGCCGGCCCGCTTGTAAATCATGGCGCGGACCCGCTCGAAGTCCTTGCCAGTAAAGTCAAATTCCTTGACCGAATCCGTTTTAGTTTGCGGCATTTGTTTTTACCTCTCTATGACTACTCTGACCAATGCCTTTGCAAGTATAACTAGCGGGATCGGGTTGGCGTCAGAACTCTTCCCAATCGTCGCCGCCGGCTGCCGCCAGCTTTTTCGCGGGCGGTGGCGTGCCGGCCTGCGCCGCCTTTGCCACCGGCCGCACGGTTGCCGCCACACTTGGTACCGGCCGTGCCGCCACCGTCAGGGGTAGGGGCCTGGCCGCCGGCGCCACGCTCTCGCCACCCAGCTTGAAGATGCTGACGGCGTCGGCCAGTCTCTGCGCCTGGTCCTGCATGCTCTCGGCCGCTGCCGCCGCTTCCTCGACCAGCGCCGCGTTCTGCTGCGTCATCTGGTCCATCTGCGCGATGGCCTGGTTGACTTCCTCGATGCCATGGCTCTGTTCCTGCGTTGCCGCCGTGATCTCGCCCATGATGTCGGCCACTTGCCGGATCGACGTGACGATCAGGCCCATGGTCTGTCCCGCCTCGTCCACCAGGCGGCTGCCCGCATCGACCTTGTCGACCGAATCGCCGATCAGGCCCTTGATCTCTTTCGCCGCGCCGGCCGAACGTTGCGCCAGGTTGCGCACTTCCGACGCCACCACGGCAAAGCCGCGACCCTGCTCGCCTGCGCGCGCCGCTTCGACTGCCGCATTCAAGGCCAGGATGTTCGTCTGGAACGCGATGCCGTCGATGACGCCGATGATATCGACGATCTTGCGCGAACTGTCCTTGATGGAACCCATGGTATCGACCACCTGCGCCACCACCTTGCCGCCCTGCTCCGCCACCGACGATGCCGACACGGCCAGCTGGTTGGCCTGGCGCGCGTTGTCCGCGTTCTGCTTCACGGTCGACGTCAGCTCTTCCATCGACGATGCCGTCTCTTCGAGCGAACTGGCCTGCGTTTCCGTGCGCGCCGACAGGTCCGCATTGCCGCTGGCGATCTCGCTGGACGCCACGGTGATGGTTTCCGTGCCCTTGCGCACGTCGCTGACGGTCTGCACCAGGCTTTCGTTCATGTCCTTGAGCGCCTGCTGCAGCGCGCTCGTTTCATCCTTGCCTTCGACCACCACGCGCGACGTCAGCTCGCCGGCCGCCACCTTCTGCGCCACGGCCAGGGCGCCCGACAGCGGCACCGTGATCGAACGCGTGATGAAGATGGCGCACCAGGCGCCGATCGCCACCGCCGCGCCGCCCAGGATGAACAGCACCGTCATCAGGCGCGCATCGGCCGCCAGCGAGTCGTCCATGAAGCTTTGCTGGGCCACATGCTGCAAGTCGAGCAGCTTGTTGATGTCGGCCAGGGTCGCCTTGTTCAAGGGATCGATGCGGGTGGCAATCACCTTGGCCGCGCCCTCGCTGTTAAACGCCAGCACCTGCCCCATCGCTTCCTTGAAGGCGGCATCGACTTCGCCGTCGACCTTGGCGATATTGGCCAGCAGCGTTTTCTCGCCGTCGGACAGGCCCAGGCTGGCCAGCTTGCCGCGCGCGCCATCGTACAGCTTGCGCTGCTCGCGCACCTTGCCCTCTTCCACCTGCATCAGGCCCACGTCGCCCTGCAAGCCGATGTTGCGCATGGCGATGCCCGTTTCCAGCATCGCGCTTTTCATCAGCGACGCCTGCGTATTCTTTTCGCTTGCCAGTGCCAGGCCCGTGAGCAGCTGGGCCTTGTTACGGTAATTCAGTGCATTCGCCGAAACGATCACTACCACCAGGATGGCCAGGATGCTGCCGAAACCTATGCCCAGCCGGGTGCCTATCTTAAAATCGCGCAAACTCATTACAGTCTCCAATATTTATGTGAACGGCGCCCGTTCAACCGGACGGCGCCGTGTTATGGCCGGGTCTCTATCGGACCTTGCAGCCTGCCGGCGCGCCTCTGGGTACTGCCCGCGCCGGTACATGCATATCTGTAGTGATTCTTTGCGTGGTCAAACGGCGGCGCACCGGGCGCCGCCCTGCTGCCGTCCGGCCGCTTACGCCGCCAGCTTGTCGATCAGGCCCATCTCGCTGCTCGACATCAGCTTGTCGATATCGACGAGGATCAGCATGCGTTCATCGATGGTGCCCAGGCCGATCATGTAGTCGGTCGAGAACGCGGTGCCCATTTCCGGCGCCGGCTTGACTTGCTCCGGGCTCAGGGTGGTCACGTCGGAAACGCTGTCGACGACCATGCCGACGATGCGCCCGCCGATGTTCAGGATGATCACCACCGTGAACTGGTCGTACACGGGCGTGCCCAGGTTGAACTTGATGCGCATGTCGACCACGGGAATGATGATGCCGCGCAGGTTGATCACGCCCTTGATGAATTCAGGCGCATTGGCGATGCGGGTGACCGCTTCGTAACCACGGATTTCCTGGACCTTCAGGATATCGATGCCGTACTCTTCGGAGCCCAAGGTGAAGGCCAGGAATTCACGGCCGGCGATGTCCTTGCCGTCGCCCGCATTGCTTCCGGATGTTTGTTGAGTATCTGACATGGTGCGTTTTCCTATCTTTATCTATCGGTATTACGAAAAAATGGACTCGTCAGCCAGCTGGCGAGAGGAGCGGATCAGGGCGGCGACGTCGAGAATCAGCGACACGCCGCCATCGCCCAGGATGGTGGCGCCGGAAATGCCCACCACCTTGCGGTAATTCGATTCGAGGTTTTTTACCACGACCTGCTGCTGGCCCACCAGGTCGTCGACAAACAGGGCCGCCTTGCGCCCTTCCGTCTCGAGGATCACGCAGATGCCTTCCGAGGGACTGGTAAAGCGCGGCGCGATGTCGAACATCTGGTACAGCGGGATCAGCGGCAGGTATTCGCCGCGCACCTTCACCACCTGGCCTTTACCGCTGATGTCCTTGATATCCTCAACGGCCGGCTGCAAGGATTCGATGACAAAGCCCAGCGGCAAAATATACACTTCGTCGCCCACGCGGATCGACATGCCGTCCAGGATGGCCAGGGTCAGCGGCAGCGAGATGGAAATCGTCGTGCCGAAGCCCTTCGCCGAACGGATGTCGACCACGCCGCCCATGGCGCTGATATTGCGCTTGACGACATCCATGCCCACGCCGCGGCCCGACACGTCGGTGACCGCTTCAGCCGTGGAAAAGCCGGGCGCGAAGATCAGCTGCCACACTTCGGCGTCGCTCATCGACTCGGACACGTCCAGGCCCTGCTGCGCGGCCTTGGCCAGGATGCGCTCGCGGTTCAGTCCAGCGCCGTCATCGGAGACTTCGATGATGATGTTGCCGCCCTGATGGCTGGCCGAGAGGAACAAACGGCCCGCTTCCGTCTTGCCGGCGGCCACGCGGGCGGCCGGCATTTCCACGCCATGGTCGATGCTGTTGCGCACCAGGTGCGTGAGCGGATCGACGATGCGCTCGATCAGGCCCTTGTCCAGTTCCGTGGCCGCGCCATTCGTGATGAAATCGACCTTCTTGCCCAGTTTCGTGGCCAGGTCGCGCACCATGCGGGGAAAGCGCGAGAACACGAAATCCATCGGCATCATGCGGATCGACATCACGGCTTCCTGCAAGTCGCGCGTATTGCGCGTCAGGTGGCTGACGCTGTCGAGCAGTTTTTCATGCAGCATCGGGTCGAGCGCGCTGGCGCGCTGCTCGATCATCGCCTGCGTGATCACCAGCTCGCCCACCAGGTTGATCAACTGGTCGACCTTTTCGATCGAGACGCGGATCGACGACGACTCGGCACCGGCCTTGTCGCCCTCTTTCTTGGCCGGCTTCTTTTCCTGCTCCGCTTCGGCCACGGCGCTCGCCACGGCCGGCGTGGCGGCGGCGCTGGCGTTGCCCGCCTTGGCCGCATCGGCGCGAATCTGTTCGAGGGGCTGGAAGAAACCGTAGCCCCGTTCGGCGTCGCTCTGCACGCCGGCGGCGGCGCGGATATCCTCGAGCGGCTGGAAAAAACCGTAGCCCGGGTCCGCCGCGCCCTGCGCCGCAGGCGTCGCCGGCAGCGGGTCGAAGAAGCCGTAGCCCTGGGCTTTTTCCTGCGCCGCGCGGGCCGCTTCGGCTTCGCCTGGCGCCAGCGGCGGCGCCTGCGTGATCACCATGTCGTCGGGATTGAGCACGAACGAGCAGATGGCCAGGATATCGTCCAGGCTTTCATGCGTCGTCACTTCCAGCACCTTGCGCGCGTCGGGCAAGGCGGACACGGCGACGTCGCCCAGCAAGCCCAGTTCGGCCGCCAGCGCATCGACTTCGCGCTCTTCCATCTTCGGCAGCTCCAGGCGGTAACGCTGGCCGCCGGCGTGGCTGACGGTTTCCTTTTCGGCCGTATGGAAAGCCGGCGCGACGGGCGTGAGCGCAGCCACGGGCACGTCCTGCGAGAACGACTGCAGCATCATGCGCACGTTCGCCACGGCATCCTGGTCCACGGCGCTGCCCAGGCGATGGCCGTCGAGCTGCATCTTGAGGATGTCCTTGGCGGCCAGAAAGGCGTCGACGTGTTCCGCCGTCAGGGCCATCTGGCCCTGGCGAATGCGGTCGAGCAGCGACTCGAGGATGTGCGTCACCTCGCTCATGTCGGAGAGGCCGAACGTCGATGCGCCGCCCTTGATCGAATGGGCGGTACGGAAAATGGCATTCAGGTCTTCGGCGTCGGGCGCCGCAATATCGACGGCCAGCAGCAGCCGTTCTTTTTCAGCCAGCAGTTCTTCGGCCTCATCGAAAAAGACCTGAAAAAACTGGCTAATATCGATGGTCATAGGGTGACTCCGTCAATTGCATCGTTGTGCTGCGCGGCTGGCATCAGCCGATCACCTTCTTGACCACTTCGATCAGGCGTTGCGGATCGAATGGCTTGACCAGCCAGCCATTGGCGCCGGCGGCACGTCCCTTCGATTTCATTTCGTCCGACGATTCCGTCGTCAGCATCAGGATGGGTACCTTCTGGTAGGTCGGCAGTTCGCGCAGCAGCTTGATCAGCTCCAGGCCATCCATGCGCGGCATGTTCTGGTCCGTCAATACCAGGTCCACGGTTTGCAGCTTGGCTTTTTCCAGTCCGTCCTGGCCGTCGACGGCCTCCACCACCTGGTAACCGGCGGCTTTCAGACTGAACGCCACCATCTGGCGCAATGAGCTGGAATCGTCCACTGCAAGTATCGTTTTGGCCATCTTTGCTCCCACTTATTCCGGGCATCCTGCCCGAGTATTTGATTAATCAATCCATGCAACCGCAAGCGTTCCGCATCCTCATGCTAGAACAGCTCGATGTCGCCACTTTCCAAATGCTGTTGACTGACAGCCTTGCGCAGCACGCTGCGCAACTCCAGGCTTTGAATCGCCAGCGCCATGCTGACCCGCCCCAGCAAGGCGACAATTTCTTCATTGTCGCTTTCCGGCAACATCTCCGCGCCATGCGAGCCCAGGGTCCCCAGGAACTCGCGCAAGCCCGTCACGCGTTTCAGGGTGCGCTCGATCAGCTGGCTGGTCATGTCCTGGAACTGCAAGCTGGTGATGGCGGCATTCACGTAGCCCCCCACCTCATCCTGCAGCGCCAGCAGTTTTTCACGCTGCTGCTCGGCCGGAATACCGCCTTCGAGCAGCAGGGCGATGGTGTCTTGCTGCGCAGCGACGGCTGCGTGTATCGCCATGAAATTGAAGGACAGCTTCTCGATCGCCTCTTCCAGCAAGATGCCGGTCTGCACCAGGTCGGTTTCCACCTCCGTCAAGTGCTTGCGGCCATGGTCCGACACGCCAGACAGCAGGCGCTTTACATGCGAGCCAAGTATTTTCTTTCTTGTCATAAAGGTCTCATTGTTTCAATACACCACGCGTCGATAGCCTTGCGTGTTATTTTTTCGCCGCTGCCGGGCTGGGGGCTGGCGCCGCCGCGGGTGGCGCACCGGCCGCCAGCCCTGACGCCACGGCGGCGGCAGCGGCATCCGTCACGGGCAGCTCGATCGCCGAACCATCGCGCAGGACATTTTCTTCCGTGCGTTTGTTCATGACGATGATGCTGATGCGCCGGTTGATCGGATTGAAGGGGTCGAGCTTGTCCAGGTGGGCGGCCGAACCCAGTCCCACCACGCGCAATACTTTTTCTTCCTTCATGCCGCCAATCACCAGTTCGCGCCGCGACGCATTCGCGCGGTCCGCCGACAATTCCCAGTTGCTGTAGCCGGCGTCGCTCATGTAGGGCGTCGAATCCGTATGCCCGGACAGGCCGATGCGGTTCGGCACTTCATTGAGCACGGAGCCGATGGCATGCAGGATTTCCTTGGTGTAGGGCTGCAGATTCGCATTGGCGAGCGCAAACATCGGACGGTTCTGCTCGTCGACGATCTGGATGCGCAAGCCTTCGCTGGTGATATCGAGCAGCAATTGGTTCTTGTATTTTTTCAGCAGGGGATTGGCGTCGATGGTCGCTTCGATGCGCGCCTTCAATGCCTGCAGGCGCCGGCCTTCCTCGCGTTCCAGCGCGGCCTTGGCGGAATTGAGGTCGAAGGACTTGCGCTGCTGCTCTTCCTGCGCCTTGCGTACCTGGCCATCCTGGCGCGACAGGTCCTGCCCGCCGCCCTGGATCACGGAATTGCTCTCGCCGCTGCCGGAGCCGCCCGCCATCGCCACCTTCAACGGCGTCTTGAAGAATTCGGAAATGCCGTTCAAGTCGCCCTTCGAGGTGGAGCCCAGCAACCACATCAGCAGGAAAAAGGCCATCATGGCCGTGACAAAGTCGGCGTAGGCGATTTTCCACGCCCCGCCATGGTGTCCGCCAGCCGTCTTCTTGATACGCTTGACGATAATCGGGCGCATGCCTTCATCGGCCATGGCGTCCCCCTTCCGTGTGCTGCAAATGACTCATGGTGTCCAGGCGTATTTTCACTGCTTACTTCGTTTTCGATTTCTTGATGTGGTCTTCCAGCTCGTTGAACGTCGGGCGCTCGGTCGAGAACAGCACCTTGCGGCCGAACTCCACGGCCAGCGCCGGCGCATAGCCGTTCAGGCTGGCCAGCAGGGTCACTTTCACGCACTGGAACATCTTGCTCGACTCTTCCAGCTTCTGCTCCAGCAGGCTGGCCAGGGGACCCACGAAACCGTAGGCCAGCAAGATGCCGAGGAAGGTGCCGACCAGCGCGTGCGCGATCAGCATGCCCAGTTCGGCCGGCGGTATGCCCACCGATTCCATCGTATGCACCACGCCCATGACGGCGGCGACGATACCGAAAGCGGGCAAGCCATCGCCCACCTTGGCAATCACGTGGGCCGGCACGGCGCCTTCGTGATGGTGCGTCTCGATTTCGTTATCCATCAGGTTTTCGATCTGGAAGGCATCCATGTTGCCCGATACCATCAGGCGCAGGTAATCGGTCATGAATTCGACGATGTGGTGGTCGGCCAGCACGGCCGGATACTTGGAAAACAAAGGGCTTTCCTGCGGACTGTCGATATCGCCTTCGATCGACATCAAGCCTTCCTTGCGCACCTTGCTGAGCACTTCGAACAGCAGCGACATCAGCTCCATGTACAGCTCTTTGGTATAGCGCGAGCCCTTGAACAGGCTGGGCAAGGCGGCCAGGGTGGCCTTGATGGCCTTGTTATTGTTACCAACAAGGAAGGCGCCCAGGGCGGCGCCGCCGATCATCAGCAACTCCAGCGGCTGGAACAGCGCCGCCAGATGGCCGCCGGCCAACGCGAAGCCGCCAAAAACCGAGGCGCAGACGATGATGTATCCGATTATGACTAACAAGTGCCCTGACTCCCAATAATGGCCGGGGCTGTATGCCCGGCATGTTCAAACCTGTACTGTCTTCTGGCGGCGACCCCGCCGGCGCAGACAGCGGCAAAAAAAGTAACTGGAAGTTAATTGAAATGCCCCGCTTTTCAAGGTAATTCCGAGAAAATGCCGTGTGGAACTACAATAACGTGAGATTGCCCTACGGGCAAGCAAATAACGCAGACAATTGCTTAAAAGCACCATATGTAAAGCAAAGGACCACCCTCTGTGGCGGCGATGGTCTTATCGGGCGCGCGCGCGGCAATCTGGAATTCGTAACTAAGAAGCATGCTACCGGGCAACATTTCCGTTTCCGCCTTGATCCACAGGGCCGCCATCGCCGCGGGCGACAGGTAGGCAAAGACCACGTCGTAGCGGCCGAAATCGAGCGCCGCATAATCGCCGCGCAGGAAACGCGCGCCACTGCCCGTCAGCCGCGCACGCAAACGGCTGGCCAGCCACGGCAGCGGCGCCAGTTCGATGCCGCAAAACTGCCCGTCGGGCCGGCGCCGCGCCAGGTCCAGCACCAGGCCGCCCAGGCCGCTGCCGATATCGACCAGCCGCACGCCGGGGCGGTCCGCGATCAGCTCGGCCACCGCCTGCCAGACTTTCGGGCCGGATGGGTAAAACGGCACTTGCGTGCGAAACGTGGACCAGTACAGGCTCAACAGGAAAACAAAGGCTGCCAGGAACACGGCGGGAGGCCAATCGAGCAGGCTGGCGGCCAGCAAGGCGGGCGCAAACAACAGGCCGATCGCGCACCACCAGCGCGCCAGGCCCGCGCGCCACGTCAGGAGCGCGGCCAGCACGCCCTGCAGCAACGCCACCACCGTCAGCGACATGGCCAGGCCGGCGCGCGCCAGGCCATATACCAATAGCAACATCAAGGGAAAGGCCAGCACCTGGATCAGGATGGCCTTGAGCGCGGGCGCGCGCAGGATTTGTTGCAGCATGGGACAGTCGCCGGAGGAAAACGCCAGTGTAAGCGAAAGCGCCATGAAAAAGCCGGAGTCCGGTCTGGCGACCGCTCCGGCTTTCCATGGGGCTATGTTGGGGACAGGATCAGGCGACGACGCCGGGCGGCGCAACGGCGGCCGCCTCATCGCGCGCCTTCTTGGTCTTGCCGGCACGCGAAGGCATATGGCACAGGCCGCAGACATAATCGGCGTTCAGGTCGAGGCAGTTGACGACAAACTTGCCGCCGCACTTGCCGCAGGGCGCCATGTCCAGCATCTTGCTGCTGAAAAAGCGCACGAGCGTCCAGGCCCGCGTCAGCGACAGCAGCGGCTCTTCCCCCGCTTCGGGCGGCATCTGCTCCAGATACAGCTTGTATGCCTTCATCACGGCTTCGATGCCGGTGGCGCCTGCGTGGTCGATAAGGAACTTGTGGATATTGATGAACAGCGAGGAATGGATATTCGGTTGCCAGGTGAGGAACCAGTCGGTGGAAAACGGCAGCATGCCCTTGGGCGGCGAGACGCCTTTCAATTCCTTGTACAGATTCAGCAGGCGTTCGCGCGACAGCGAGACTTCCGTCTCCAGCAGTTGCAGGCGTGCGCCCAGCTGTATCAATTCGATGGCCAGCTGGATTTCTTGCGCTTCCGATACGACACTTTTCTTGGCCATGCTGTGTGCTCCACTACTGACTGATACCGACTCTGAATGACGAGATTGACGTTATGCGATTTCTTCGACGCCTTGGCCAGCCATCAGGATGGCGGCGTGCGATTGGGCCAGCGAACGGTCTTTATTGTAGTTCGTCAACATGCCCAGGATGGCGCTGTCGTCGAAACGGAAGCGGGCCAGCATCATGTTGCCGCCTGCCAGTTTCAGGATCTGCGCATTGCTCATGCCTTCGATCAGTTCGGCGATTTCGGCGGCTATGCCCAAACGGAAGATGGCCGTTACCTTGTCCGCACGAATCATTTGCTGGGCCAGCATCAGGTAGCTCAGGTTAGCGTCGCGAATCTCAGCCATCATATCGTTAGCAGTCATTTCCATCTCCTCAATCCGTTGAATTCAGCTGGCGTTGTGTGTTGCCAGTGAGATACATTCTGCAGGAGCAACATCAAACGCAACAGAGGCAAAGCACTGTATTTTTGGTCGGGGAATAGCGGATGGGACCGTAGGTGTTTGTCTGACAAACACTGCTCGATCATGGTCGCACGCCAGTAACGGCGCGGATGTGGGGGATGGGCACGGTGCGGGATTTACCCCGTTTCAGGCCTGCAATAAATATCACTTTTTTACAACAACTTGACTGAAATCAAGCCTACCTACCTAGATAACGGCTGCCTTGGCAGGAACTTTAGGGCTTTTTTGAAAAATATTTAAAAAAGCCCCATCCGTTTTTGACCGGTTTGACACCGTTCATGTAATCGTTGACGGCGGCGTCTGGCAAAACTTTAGGGTTATTTGAAAATATTTTGAAAAATCGTGATTTTTTTCGTTGACGCCCCGCAGAGCGGCTATTTTCACGCTGCATCCAGGGCAGAAATCCCGTTTTGCGGCAGGGATTTGCTACACTGCCTGCTTCCGCACAATACTTTAGGCTTCAAGCAATATCGTGCCATTCAGATAAGTACCAAAATGAAAGCCACCATGATTTCTCGACATGACTGCAGCGCGCGCGACCTCGATGATCGTCTGGCGCCCCTGCGCCAGCAATTCGACTTACCGCAAGGCGTGATTTACCTCGACGGCAATTCCCTGGGCGCGCGGCCGAAGGCAGCGCTGGCCCGTGCCCAGCACGTCATCACGGCCGAATGGGGCACGGACCTGATCCGCAGCTGGAATACGGCTGGCTGGTTCGACCTGCCCAAGCGCCTGGGCGACCGCCTGGCCCCGCTGCTGGGCGCCGGCACGGGAGAAGTGGTGATCACCGACACCACGTCCGTCAACCTGTTCAAGGCGCTGGCCGCCGCCCTGCAGATGCAGGCCGCCGATCCCGCCCATGCCGCGCGCAGGAGCATCGTCAGCGAACGCAGCAACTTCCCCACCGACCTGTACATGGCTCAAGGCCTGGCGGCCTGGCTGGACCGCGGCTACCAGCTGCGCCTGGTCGACAGCCCCGAGGAACTGGCGCAAGCCATCGACGCCGACTGCGCCGTCGCCATGCTCACGCACGTTAACTACCGCACCGGCTACCAGCACGACATGGCCGCTATCAGCAGCCATTGCCACGCGCAAGGGGCACTGGCGCTGTGGGACCTGGCCCATTCGGCCGGTGCCGTGCCGCTGGACCTGAACGGCGCCGGCGCCGACCTGGCCGTCGGCTGCACCTATAAATACCTGAATGGCGGCCCCGGCTCGCCCGCCTTCATCTGGGTGCCGGAAAAGCACCAGGCGCGCTTCCGCCAGCCGCTGTCCGGCTGGTGGGGCCACGCCACGCCGTTCGCCATGGATCCGGGCTTTGCGCCGGCCGACGGCATCGCCCGCGCCCTGTGCGGCACGCAGCCGATTCTCTCGCTGGCCCTGGTCGAATGCGGCCTGGAGATCTTCGCGCAGACGAGCATGGAAGCCATCCGCCACAAGTCGCTGGCCCTGACGGACCTGTTCATCGCGCTGGTGGAACAGCGCTGCGCCAGCCATCCGCTGGGCCTCGTCACGCCGCGCGAGCATGCGCGGCGCGGCAGCCAGGTCAGCTTCACGCACCCGCACGGCTATGCCGTCATGCAGGCGCTGATCGCGCGCGGCGTGATCGGCGACTACCGCGAGCCGGCCATCATGCGCTTCGGTTTCACGCCCCTGTACACGAGCTTTGCCGACGTGTGGGATGCCGTGGAAATCCTGCGCGACATCCTCGACACCCAAGCCTACGACATCGCCGCCAAGCGCGACGCCGTCACCTGATCCATCCCATGAGCGACGACAAGAATATGAACAAGGAAAACAGCAGCGGCTGCCCCATGCACGCTGGCGGCCAGCAAGGCGCCGAGTGGCATGGCGCGCAGATGGATTTCAGCGAATCGATGAGCTATGGCAACTACCTGGCGCTGGACCGCATCCTCACGGCCCAGCATCCGCTCTCGCCCAACCACAATGAGATGCTGTTCATCGTGCAGCACCAGACCAGCGAACTGTGGATGAAGCTGATGCTGCACGAAATGCATGCCGTGCGCGCCAACCTGCAAAGCGGCGACCTGGCGCCCGCCTTCAAGATGCTGGCCCGCGTGGCGCGCATCATGGACCAGCTGGTGCATGCCTGGGACGTGCTGGCCACCATGACGCCGCCCGAATACACGGCCATCCGGCCCTACCTGGGCGCCTCGTCCGGCTTCCAGTCCTTCCAGTACCGCGAAATCGAATTCGTCTTGGGGAACAAGAACGCCGCCCTGCTCAACGTGCATACGACGGCGCCCGACACCTACAAGGTGCTCGACGCTGCCCTGCGCACACCGTCCGTCTACGATGAAGCCATCAAGCTGCTGGCGCGCAGCGGCCTGCCCATCGCTCCCGAGCGCCTCGATGCCGACTGGACCCTGCCGACCAGCGCCGACGCTTCCGTGAAAGCGGCCTGGCTGGAAGTCTACCGCGACCCGTCGAAACACTGGGCCCTGTACGAGCTGGCCGAGAAGCTGGTGGACCTGGAAACGGCCTTCCGCTTCTGGCGCTTCCGCCATGTGACGACGGTGGAGCGCATCATCGGCTTCAAGACGGGCACGGGCGGCACGGCGGGCGTGAGCTACTTGCGCAAGATGCTCGACGTGGTATTGTTCCCTGAATTATTCGCCCTGCGCACGGAGTTGTAATTTAAGGAGCATCGATGTCGCCTCTCGTACTAACCCTGGCCGGCCTGTGGAACTCCGGGCCGCAGCACTGGCAAACCCGTTGGGAAGCGCGCCACCCGCAATGGTCGCGCGTGCCGCACGGGCAATGGCAAACGCCGGACAAGGACGAGTGGGTGACGGAGCTCGACCGCGCCATTGCCGCCTGCCCGCGCCCGCCCGTGCTGGCCGCGCACAGCCTGGCCTGCGCGCTGGTGGCCCACTGGGCTGCCAGCGGTTCGCCGCACAGGATCGCCGGCGCCTTCCTGGTCGCCCCCAGCGACGTGGAAGCGCCCGCCTACCCTGCCGGCACGACGGGCTTTGCGCCCATGCCGCTGCAAGCCTTGCCGTTTCCCAGCCTGGTGGTGGCCAGCGGCGATGATCCCTACGTCAGCTTCGCGCGCGCACGCGCGTTTGCCGCCGCCTGGGGCAGCGAACTGACCATGATCGGCGACGCCGGCCATATCAATGGCGATGCGGGCTACGGCCCCTGGCCGGAAGGCGAACAGCTGCTGCTGGACTTCTGCGCCGCGCACCAGCCCTGAACCGGGGCGCGCACGATAGGCCCGTATTTGCCCACAAGTAAGAACGCAGGCAGAATCGTGGCCTTTCCATTGCGGCGCCCGGCGCCAGCCCCACGATGAAACGTCTGCTTTTGCCCTTGCTCCTCTGCTCTGCGCTGGCCCACGGCGCGCCTTTTTACGAAGGCAAGAGCCTCGCCCATCCCGCCATCAGCGCGTCGCAGGACAGCGGCTTCGATATCGCCTTCCTCAAGGAAAAGGATGGCGTGAATGGCTACTATTGCGAGTGCAAGGGCGGCAACGCGAAACCCGTCCTGCTCGACCAGTTCGGCAACGCCGTCATCCGCTCCGTCTTCTACGCCTCGCTGGACAAGGAGACGAACGACAGCGTGCAAACCATGCTGGTGCTGTTCCGCCAGGGCGACAGGAATGGCTTGCGCGCCTACCGCTACCACCGCAGTTCCGGCAAATACCGGCGCCTGGACGGACTGCAGCCGGCCCTGAACCGCATCGCGGCGCAAAGCGCCAATCCCAATGCAGGGCAGGTCAAGGCGGCGCTGGCCAAGCTGGCGCCCATGGACTACAGCGTCGCCCGGGGCAAGAGCGGCAATACGGACTTCGACGCCATCGACCATACGCAAGGCACCATCGTCGGCTACTACAGCGATGACGGCAAGCCCGTGGCCGCCGGCAGCACGGACGCCATCACCTACAAGAAAACCTTCCTGAAAAAAGGCGAGCGCTACCTGACGGCCAGCTATACCCTGTACAGCGATGCGGGCGCCGGCATCCTGCCCAATTACCGCCTGTGGCAAGTGACGTGGGAAACGGCGCCGCAGCAGTTCACGGGCAGCGAAGACGGCCCGTCCGTCTTCTACAGCCTGGCCTGGGACGGCGGCTCGGTGGTCGAACGGGGCCAGTACGTGAAAGGCAAGCGCCAGGGGCTGTGGGTGCGCGAAGGCATGCATGAAGGCAGCGAAAAAGGCCATTTCGTCGACGGCCTGCAGGAAGGCCTGTGGCGCTTCGACTACCCCAGGCAGAGCGAGAGCGGCATGTACCGGGCCGGCAAGCGCGAAGGCCGCTGGACGGTCGTCAACTATGCCGACGAAGACGAAGTCACGGGTTTCGATACCTATGCGGGCGGCCAGCTCAATGGCCCGCACGAACGCAGCATGGGAGGCAAGCTGCGCACGCGCGGCAACTACGTCAATGGCACGCGCCATGGGCCGTGGATCACGGAAGACGGCGACGGCAACTTCATCAACGGCTTGCGCGACGGCCCGTGGAAGCTCAAGCTCAAGGACAAGGCCACGCAAAGCGTCACTTTCGTGAACGGCAAGAAGCAGGGCGAGGCGGTCGACACGGACGCCAGCGGCGCGTTGCGCCTGCGCGACCATTACCAGGCGGGCGTGCTGGACGGCGCGCGCACGCGCTACCTGGGCCCCGCCGGCAAGGAATACGTGGTCTACACGGCCACCTTCCGCAGCGGCCAGCTGGACGGGCGCGAACAGGCATTCGACGACAGCGGCAAGATCCTGCGCCTCGACACCTTGTGGGACAACGGCAAGAAGCAGGGCCTGGACGCGCGCTACTACCCGAACGGCAAGCCGGAACGCCTGGCCGTCATCGACCAGGGCCGCCTGCTCACGCACCTGCGCGAATACTATGAAGACGGCCAGCTGTTCAACGACATCCACCGCTGCACCTTCCAGGAATACGGCAGCACGCGCGACGACGTGTGCGAGTACCACCACATGTACTACCCGGACGGCAAGCCGCAGTCTTACTACGCCTTCCAGTACGGCCAGCGCCAGGAGGGATACGAGAACTACCCGAACGGCAAGCGCAAGAACGAACTGCTGGTCGACCGCGCCGCCGACACCTCCGTCTTCAACGTGTACTACGAAAGCGGCCAGCTCAAATGCACGGAGCCGCGCAGCGGCCACAGTACGCGCACGGTGAATGGCCAAACCATGAACAGCTACGCGTCGACCGACCGCGACGGCGACAATATCTGCTACCACCCGAACGGCAAGGTGGCCAGCATTTTCACCTTCCGCAAGCGCGTGCTCGTCGATTGCGGCAAGCGCTACGATGACACGGGCAAGCAGACGTTCCCGGGGCCGGAAGGCTGTCCGCCCCCCAGGCAGGTTACCTACCCCATAGGATTGTGATCATGACGCAAGCAGAACGGCCGCAGTGCATCCAGAACCCCGAGCGCATCGACGCCGCGGCGATCCGCGCCGCCATCGCCGATGGCAAGCAGGTGCTGGTGCAGTTCAATACCCTGGCCGAGCCGGAACCGCTGCTGGCCGACCTCGACGCCCTGGCCGCCACCTGCGGCACGGCGCTGACCATCCGCATCTACGGTTACGACCCGAGGGTGTTCGATGCGCACATCCTGCGCGCGCTGCCGCATGTGGCCAGCCTGTCCATCGACTACCACCGGCAAGCCATCCACCTGGAAGCGCTGGGTGAACTACGCCACCTGAAGCGCCTGAGCCTGGGCGTGTACGAACTGGCGCAAGCCGACATCCTGCAGCTGGAGAATTTGCGCGGCCTCGAATACCTGCATCTGGGCGAGTCGGCCAGGGACAATATCGACCTGGCGCCCCTGCGCCACTATGCGCACCTGGCCAGCCTGGTCATCGAGGGCCACCACCAGCACATCGACACCGTGGCCGGCCTGCCCGCGCTGCACGAGCTGTCGCTGTACCGTATCAAGAACAAGGTGCCGCTGGATTTCATTTCGCAGATGGCCCGCCTGGACAGGCTGCTGCTGCAGCTGGGCGGCCGCGCATCGATCGCGCACATCGAGGCGCCGCTGCTGAGGAAACTGGAAGTGATACGCGTGCGCGGCCTGGAAACGCTGGGCGACATCGGCCGCTTCCCGCTGCTGCAGGCGCTATGGGTGGAAGACCAGATCAAGCTGCGGCAGATCGCGCTGGGGCCGAATCCCGTGCTCGAACGCCTGAACCTGCACACCTGCAAGACGCTCGACAACCTGCCCGGCCTCGCCACCTTGCCCGCCCTGCGCCAGCTGTCGGCATCCGAGACCATGCTCGACATCGACGCCTTGCTCGCGCATGGCTTGCCCCCGTCCCTGACGCATGCGCGCCTGCGCACCGGCAGGAAGACACGCGACGACGCCATCGCCGCGCAGCTGGCGGAGCGCGGCTACAGCAACGCGCGACTGTAAGGCATCGCTCTTCTCGCACAGGAATCGCCCCATGTACCAGCCGCCCACCCAACACCGCATCCACCAGCCCGCGCACATCGACGCGGCGGCCATCCGCACGCTCATCGGCAACGGGGAGCAAGTCATCGTCCAGTTTACGCAGAACCGCTTGCCGGCGCCGCTGCTGGCCGACCTGGACGCGCTGGCCGCCACCTGCGGGCCGGCGCTGGAAATCCGCTTTTTCGGCGCCAGTACAGAACCGTTCGACGCCGACGTGCTGCGCGCGCTGCCGCACGCCGTCAACCTGTCGCTCGACTGCCACATGCGCGCCATTCACCTCGAGCAGCTGGGCGAGCTGGGCCGCCTGAAGCGCCTGCACCTGGGCGTGCATCACCTGGCTGAACTCGACATCCTGGCGCTGGGCAGCCTGCGCGGCCTGGAAGCGCTGAGCCTGGGCGAAACGGGCAAGGGCCAGATCGACCTGGCACCGCTGCGTCACTGGCCGCGGCTGGCGCAGCTGCACACGACGGGCCACGTGAAAAACATCGACGCCATCACGGCCCTGCCCGCGCTGACACAACTGTCGCTGTCGCAGGTCAAGAGCAGGGATGAGGTGGACTTCGTCAGCGCCATGCCGGCGCTGACGCGGCTGCGCTTCATCCTCGGTGGACGCGCATCGATCGCCCACCTCACGGCGCCGCGGCTGGAGGAGCTGGAAGTGGTACGCGTGCGCGGCATGGAAAACCTGGGCGATGTTGGCCGCTTCCCACTGCTGGCGCGGCTCTCGGTGGAAGATCAGATCAAATTGACGGAAATCAGCCTGGGCGCCAATCCGATGCTCGAATGGCTGGTTCTGCGCAACTGCAAGACGCTGCAGCGCTTGCGCGGCGTCGCGGCGCTGCCTGCGCTGCGCGCCCTGGCGGTGAGCCAGACGCAGCTCGATTTCGATATGCTGGTGGCCGAGGGCTTGCCGCACGCACTGCGGCAGTTCAGCTTTGGGACGGGGAAAAGACAGCGCGACAAGGAAATCGACGCGCAATTGACGCAGCTCGGTTACGCCAAGGCGCCCTACTATTGAAAACAGCGGTTTGAAAACGACATTGAAATCAGCGGCTGGCCGCCAGCTTGCGCTGCCACAGCGCCACGTCGATCATCACGCCGTCAGGGCCCGTGTTGCGGATGTAGACGCGGTAGCTGCCCTGTCCCATGTCGCCATCGAGATAGGCCGTGCGCTCGTTGCGCTGCAGCCGGGCGCCCTTGGCCAGCTGGCGGTAGCGCTCCACCACCGTGTCGAAACTGGCATAGCTGCGCAGCGCAACTTCCAGGTCGCGCGGCGGGCGGCCTTCGGCATGGTCCAGCACATTGTTCTGTTTCTTGCCCTTCAAGGTGAGCGGATAGGCAAATACACCGGCGCCGGCCGACGTCAGCACCGTGGATTTATCGAGCAGCAGCGGCAGCAGCGCGGGCGGATACGCGGGCGGCAGCTGGGCGCGGTTCCAGCCCGGCAAGGCCGGCTGCGCCAGCACATACTCGACCGTGGCGATCTTCTGCCCGTCGGCGCCCGCTTCCTTGTCGCCCGCGATCAGCGCCAGCATGGGCGGCAATTGCCGGGCCCAGGCCAGCAAGGGCGCCGCTTCGCCGACCAGCATGCCCTTGCGGTGAAAGACCGTCAGCACCGCGTTCGGATCGGGATTGCAGACTTTCGCCAGCGGCTGTCCCTCGAGGTGGCAATGGCCGTTGACGAGGCCAAAGGCGATGATGGCGCCGCGCTTGTCGAGCAGCATGGCGCCCCGTTCGCGGCCCTGCTTGCGGTCATTCATCGACGCCAGCAGCTGGCGGCCATCGGCCAGCACGGTGCGCGTGGCGTCGCGCTTTTCGCTGATCGCTTCGAGCGCCTGCGCCAGCAGCAGTTCATCGTCTTCCGTGTAGCTGCCGCGCGCGTAACCAAAGAAATCGAACAGGGCGGCGCGCACCTGCGCATCGTCGCTCAGGCGCGGCAAGGGGCCGCCGGCCAGCAGGGAAGACAGGCTTTTCCCGGCCGGCGCCGAGGGTGCCGCCGTGGCGCAGGCGGGCTGGGAAAGGACGCAGGCCGCTGCCAGCACGGCGCCGCCCAGGGTGCGGTAATTCGAAAAGATGATATGCATGATTCTGTCAGTCGGGGATTTGGCCGCAATTGCGGCCACGCAGGGCGCGCCGGCGATTCTAGCATGGCCTCAGCCCCCTTGCGGCGCGGCTGGCGGACGGCGCGTGCGCCGGCGGGGCTGCTATGATGGCCGCAATGACGATCTCTCCCCCTGCCCCGACACTGCTTGTCCTCCTGCCCGGCATGGATGGTACGGCCAGTCTGTTCCGGCATTTTGAGGCCGCCCTGCACGCGCAGGCAGCCATCGGCATCCGGGCCATCACCTACCCGGCCGTACCGCTGGACTACGCGGCGCTGGAAGCGTTCGTGCGCGAGCGCTTGCCGCGCGACCGCCCTTTCGTGGTGCTGGCCGAATCGTTTTCGGGACCGCTGGGCGCCGCCCTGCGCGCCGCGCCGCCGCCCGGCATGCGGGCCCTGGTCCTGTGCTGTTCGTTCGTGCGCAATCCGCGCCCGATGCTGGCGCCGCTGCGCCACCTGCTGGACCTGGTCCCCTTTGGCGCCCTGCCCGGCTTCGCCCTGCGCCAGGCGCTGCTGGCGCCCTATGCCACGCCGCAACTGCAGGCGGAACTGGCAGCGGCGCTGGCGCAGGTGCCCCCTGGCGTGCTGCGCCAGCGCCTGCGCGCCGTGCTGGAAACCGACGCCTCGCGCAGCTTCGCGCGCGGCAGCCTGCCCGTACTGTATCTGCGCGCCCGCCACGACCGCCTGGTGCCGCCCGCCAATGCGCTGCACATCGCGCGCCTGGCACCGGGCACGCAGCTGGCCGATATCGCCGCGCCGCACATGCTGCTGCAGGCGGCGCCGGCAGCGGCAGCCGGCGCCGTCGCCGCCTTTATCGAGGGCCTGTCAGCTGCGCAGACGCTCGCTTAGGTGCACGCTCAGGCGCGCGCTGGCCAGCACGGCCAGCCAGCTCAAGCCGCCCGACAGCACGCTGAAGTAGATGGCCCGCAGCGGATGCTGGGGCAGCAGGTACGCAAGCACGGCCGCACCCAGCAAGCCGCACAGCAGCGCTTTCATCCTGCCAGGCGGCAGCAGCGCCAGCAGCAGATTCGTGCCCGCATACACGTAAAACACCAGCAGCAAGGCCAGGCCGCCCGCCACGCCGCGCGAACCAAGGCTGCCGAACAGCTGCGTGTACAGGAAAAATCCCAGCCAGCTCAACGCGATAAACAGCAGGCAGCCCAGCGCATGCGCGCCCAGGCCCGCCATCAAACGGATTTTCATGGCTGCTTGAGTACGGGAACGAAGCGGTGGCCGCAGGCATGGCACATGAAGGTGCGCGCATATTTGTCCTGCAGGGCGGCGGCCTCCTTGTCCCAATTGGCGACGAAGGTCGTTTGCGACAAGGCGATGGACGCGACGCCCCCTGCCACGAAGATCCAGAACAGGCCATTTGCGCCAGCCTGGTAAAAGACGACGGCGGCGATGACAAAAATGATCACGCCCAGCACGATCAGCCCTGCCTTCTGGTGGGTCTGCATCGTCGGCCCGGCGGCCTGGCGCGACAGCAAGGTCTGGCTGCGCGTATGCGCATGGCCATGGATGAAATCACCATCAATCCTGCCCGATATATGGGTAGAGGTGCCGGAAATGCCGGAGGCATGCACCATGGAGAGGCGTTGAACGTTGGAACTGTCACATGCCGGGCAATGCGCCATTGCTTTTTCCATAAAATAAAATAATCGCGCACTGTAGCATAAAAAAAAGCCGGCCCTTTCACGAGGAAAGGGCCGGCTTGCCGACGTTTGCGGTCAGGAGATTACTTCGCCGTATTGAGCAGCAATTCGTTCAGGCGTTTCACGAAACTGGCCGGATCGGCCAGCGAACCGCCTTCGGCCAGCATGGCCTGGTCGAACAGGATGTTGGCCCAGTCGCCGAACTTGCCGCCTTCCGCGTCTTCATACTTCAAACGCGTCACCAGCGGGTGGTTCGGATTGATTTCCAGAATCGGCTTCGATTCCGGCGCGCTCTGGCCCGCAGCCTTGAGCATGCGCAGCAGGTTGCCCGACAATTCGTTTTCATCGGCCACCAGGCAGGCTGGCGAATCGGTCAGGCGGAACGTCACGCGCACGTCCTTGGCCTTGTCGGCCAGCACGGTCTTCATCTTGCCCACCAGGTCGGCGTACGAGGTTTCCGTTTCTTCGTGCTCTTTCTTTTCCGCTTCGTCTTCCAGCGCGCCCAGGTCCAGGCCGCCCTTGGCGACGGAGACCAGTTCCTTGCCTTCGAAATCCTGCAGGAAGGACAGCATCCATTCATCGACACGGTCCGTCAGCAGCAGCACTTCGACGCCCTTCTTGCGGAAGATTTCCAGGTGCGGGCTGTTCTTGGCGGCGGCGTAATTGTCGGCCGTGACGTAGTAGATCTTGTCCTGGCCTTCCTTCATGCGCGCCACGTAATCGGCGAACGAGGTGATTTGCTCGTCGCTGTCGTTGGCCGTCGAGGCAAAGCGCAGCAGCTTGGCCAGGCGTTCCTTGTTGGCCGCATCTTCGCCGATGCCTTCTTTCAGCACCTGGCCGAATTCCTTCCAGAAGACGGCGTACTTGTCTTTCTTGTCCTGCTCGTCCGCGTTCGCCAGTTCTTCCAGCATGCCCAGCACGCGCTTGGTCGAGCCTTCGCGGATCACTTTCACGTCGCGCGATTCCTGCAGGATTTCACGCGATACGTTCAGCGGCAGGTCGGCCGAGTCGATCACCCCGCGCACGAAACGCAGGTAGGTCGGCATCAATTGCTCGGCATCGTCCATGATGAAGACGCGCTTGACGTACAGCTTGATGCCGCCGCGCTTGTTGCGGTCCCACATGTCGAACGGCGCCTTGGCCGGGATGTAGAGCAGCTGCGTGTATTCGCTGCGGCCTTCGACGCGGTTGTGCGTGTGCGTGAGCGGCGCCTGGAAGTCGTGCGACACATGCTTGTAGAACTCGTCGTACTGTTCCGGCGTAATGTCGGCCTTGTTGCGGGCCCACAGGGCGCTGGCCTGGTTGACGGTTTCAAATTCGTCTTTCAGGACGGTTTCTTTTTTCTCTTCGTCCCACTCTTCCTTCTGCATCACGATCGGCAGCGAGATATGGTCCGAATATTTGCGGATGATGGACTTGATCTTCCAGCTCGACAGCAACTCGTCCTCGCCTTCGCGCAGGTGCAGGATGATGTCCGTGCCGCGCGATGGCTTGTCGATCGATTCGATGCTGTAATCGCCTTCGCCGCTTGACTCCCAGCGCACGCCTTCGGAGGCGTCCACGCCGGCGCGGCGCGTTTCGACGGTGATCTTGTCGGCCACGATGAAGCCGGAATAGAAGCCCACGCCGAACTGGCCGATCAGGGCCGCGTCCTGCTGCTGGTCGCCCGACAGTTTGCCGAAGAATTCCTTGGTGCCCGACTTGGCGATGGTGCCCAGGTGCGAGATCGCCTCGTCGCGGGTCATGCCGATGCCGTTGTCGGAAATGGTGATGGTGCGCGCATCCTTGTCGAAGCTGACCTTGATCTTCAATTCGTGATCGTTGCCGTACAGGGCGTCGTTGTCGATCGCTTCAAAGCGCAATTTGTCGGCCGCGTCGGACGCGTTCGAGATCAATTCGCGCAGGAAGATTTCCTTGTTCGAGTACAGGGAATGGATCATCAGGTGCAGCATCTGCTTCACTTCGGTCTGAAAACCCAGGGTTTGCTTTTCGGAGACAGCCATTTTTACCTCATAGTCTTGTGGATGGGACGGATTCTACGGAGTTGGGGATGCTACAGGCGATTTCAAGAGCCCCTGCCGAATGTCATGAAATGCCCAGTTTACCGCAGTGCGCGGCCCAGGAATGCCCAGATGCGCTCATCCTGCACGGTGGCCAGGTTCAGGCGCATGCGGGTCGACGGCAGCTGGCGCGGGGAAAACAGGCTGCCCGGCGCCAGCACCAGCCCCTCGGCCAGCGCCTTTTCGGCCAGCAGATTCGTGTCGCAGCCCGCATCGGCCCACACGAACATGCCGGCCGGCGCAGGATCGAAGCGCAGGCCCGCCTGCTCGACCTTGCGGTACGTGCCCTCGCGCACCTTGTCGAGCCGCGCGCGCAGACGCTCCGCATGCTTGCGGTACAGCCCCTGCGAGAGGATTTTATACACCACGCGCTCGCCGATGTCGCTGGTGGTCAAGGTGGCCAGCATCTTGCGGTCGGCCAGGCGCTGCGCCCGCTCCGGCGAGGTGGCGATGAAGCCCACGCGCAGGTTCGCCGCCAGGCTTTTGGAAAAGCCGCCCAGGTAGATCACGCGGCGCAGCTGGTCCAGCGCAGCCAGGCGCGTGGCCGGCTGCACGGCGCCGCCCGGGTGCATGTCGCAATAAATATCGTCTTCGACGAGCAGGAAATCGTGCTGTTCGGCCAGGCGCAGCACCTGGAAAGCCTTGGCCGCCGACAGCGACGTCGAGCTGGGGTTGTGCAGCACCGAGTTGATCACGTACAGCCTGGGGCGGTGCAGCGCCGCCAGCTCGGCCAGCACGGCGATGTCGGGGCCGTCGGCCAGGCGCGGGATGCCGATGACGTGCATGCCCATGGCGGCAAACGCGCCGAACATCAGCCAATACGCGGGATCGTCGACGAAAATCGTTTCGCCGGGACGCACGAACTCGCGCGCCACCAGGTCCAGCGCCTGCATCACGCCCACCGTGGTGACGATCTGTTCGGGCGGGCAGGCGATTTCCATCTCCGCCAGCTTCAGTTGCAACTGCTGGCGCAGCGGCAGGAAACCCTGCGGCGCGCCGTAGCCCAGCAGCAAATTGCCGGGCTGGCGGCTGACGTCGCGCAAAGCGCGCGCCACCAGGTCGCCATCGAGCCATTCGGCAGGCAGCATGCCGGAGCCGGGCGCGGGGATGGCCGGCGTCTGGCGGAACATATTACGGATCAGCCACACCACGTCCATCGGCTGCGCCGCCGCATCCAGCACGCCAGCGGGCGGCGCCGGCGTATTCAGGGGCGAACGCTCGCGCACGAAAAAGCCGGCGCCGCGCCGCGATTCGAGATAGCCGCGCGCCACCAGCTTGTCGTAGCTGGCCACCACCGTGGCGCACGACACGCCCAGCGTAGCGGCGCACTGGCGGATTGACGGCATGCGCGCGCCGCCGCGCAGCAGCTTGTCGTCGATGCGCGCCGCCAGCGAGCGCGCGATCTGGTCGATCAGGGTTTCGCCCGAGGCGCGCGACAGCAAAGGAAGTGTATGACTCATTTGACCATGACAGTATGTGAAATTATGCGTGGAAGTGTATTTGTACTGTATTGCTATTCGGCTCTAGGATAGCAGGATGGGGCGCATTCATCCACCCCGCCGCCTTCACCCATGCCACCCGCACCAGGATACCCATGCCATCGCACGCCAGCACTTCCTCCAGCCACTCCCTGCGCCTTGGCGCCGACCGCCAAGGCCTGCTGCTGGGCCTGATCGCCGTCGCCCTCTTCAGCCTGACCCTGCCGTTTACGCGCCTGGCCGTGGCCGAACTCGACCCCACTTTTGTCGCCCTGGGCCGCGCCCTGGTGGCCGCCAGCCTGGCCGGGCTGTGGCTCTGGCACCAGCGCGCGCCCCTGCCGGGGCGCGAGCAGTGGCTGCCGCTGGCGCTCGTGTCGCTGGGCTGCGTGCTGGGCTTCCCCTGGCTGACGTCGATCGCCATGCGCAGCCTGCCCGCTTCGCACGGCGCCGTGCTGGTCGGCATCCTGCCGCTGGCCACGGCCGTGTTTGCCGTACTGCGCGGCAAGGAACGCCCGTCCCCCGCGTTCTGGCTGATGGCCCTGCTCGGCACGGCGCTGGTGGTGGCCTTCGCCCTGCGCCAGGGCGGCGGCAGCTTCCACCTGGCCGACTGGCTGATGTTCGCCGCCGTGCTGCTGGGCGCGCTCGGCTACGCGGAAGGGGGGCGCCTGGCGCAAGCCATGCCGGGCCAGCACGTGATTTCCTGGGCGCTGCTGCTGGCCGTGCCTTTTGTCTTGCCCGTGGTGCTGTGGAGCGCCTGGCCGCAGCGCGCGCTGATGGCGCAGGCCAGCGCCGCGGCCTGGCTGGGCTTTGCCTACATCTCCGTGTTTTCCATGTTTATCGGTTTCTTTTTCTGGTACCGGGGCATGGCGCTGGGCGGCGTGGCCCGCGTGGGACAGACGCAGCTGCTGCAGCCTTTCCTCACCCTGGTGGGCGCGGCCGTGCTGCTGCACGAGCCGCTCGAAGGCGCCAGCCTGCTGTTTGCCGGCGCCGTGATCGCCGTGGTGGCGATCGGACGCAAGCTGAAGTAACGCTGCTTGACGCCCATTTGCAACGCCCTTGCGCGTGCGGATGGGCAGAGCGGCGTGCAAGCCGTACAATACCGCAGCACCTTGGCGGCGCCTATCCGGCGCCGCTCGCGCACGCACCGCCACAAGCGGGCCAACAAATCCAGCCGGCGCAGCTCGGCATCTTCTGTGAGACTCGTATGAAAATTGAAAATCCGAATCCGATCCAATGGCGCTTTGCCGAACGCGCGGAACAGCTGCAAAGCTCGTTCATCCGCGAAATCCTGAAGATCACGCAGCGTCCCGAGATCATCTCGTTTGCCGGCGGCCTGCCCTCGCCCGCCACCTTCCCCGTGGAAGAAATGAAGACGGCCTTCGACAAGGTCCTGTCGAACAATGGCAAGGTGGCCCTGCAATACGGCCCCACCGACGGCTACCTGCCGCTGCGCCAGTGGATCGCCGACTCGCTCTCCAGCGCTGGCAGCACCATCGCGCCGGAACAGGTGCTGATGACGTCCGGCTCGCAGCAGGCGCTGGACTTGCTGGGCAAGGTCCTGATCGACGAAGGCAGCAAGGTCCTGGTGGAAACCCCCAGCTACCTGGGCGCGCTGCAGGCGTTTTCCGTCTACCGTCCCGAATTCGTTTCCGTCGATACCGATGACGAAGGCCTGGTGCCGTCGTCGATCAACCCCGTCGCCGAGGGCGCGCGCCTGTTGTACGCGCTGCCGAACTTCCAGAACCCCACGGGCCGCAGCCTGTCCGTGGCGCGCCGCGTGGAACTGGTGGAAACCTGCGCCCGCCACGGCCTGCCCCTGATCGAGGATGATCCATACGGCGCCCTCAGCTACAGCGGCGAGCCGTATCCGAAGATGATCAACATGAATCCGGACGGCGTGATCTACATGGGTTCGTTCTCGAAAGTGCTCACGCCCGGCATCCGCCTGGGCTACGTGGTGGCGCCGATGCCGCTGGTGCGCCGCCTGGAACTGGCCAAGCAGGCAGCCGACCTGCACACCTCGCAGCTGACGCAGATGGTCGTGCATGAAGTGATCAAGGATGGCTTCTTGGACCGCCATATCCCCAGCATCCGCAGCCTTTACGGCAACCAGTGCCAGGCCATGCTGTCGGCGCTGGAAGAACACTTCCCGGCCGGCGTCACTTGGACGAAACCGGAAGGCGGCATGTTCATCTGGGTCACCCTGCCGAAACACATCGACGCCATGCAACTGCTCGACGAAGCCATCGCCAACAAGGTGGCCTTCGTGCCGGGCGCGCCGTTCTACGCGAACACGCCGGACACGCACACCTTGCGCCTGTCGTTCGTGACGGTGCCGCCGGAACGCATCCGCGAAGGCATCGCCATCCTGGGCAAACTGATCGCCGCAAAAATGTAATTGCCTCCCTTGCGCCCCGCATCCCGCGGGGCGCATCCCTGCTGCCCGGGCGTCAACGGGCACGCATCTTTTCCGCCTAAAATCCGCGTTCACGACTGCAACTTCGTGTATTTATTTTTAAAAGTAGCATAAAAATAATATTTCATCGCCTCGTTCGGCAGCGATTTTTCACCCAAAAAATTAGCAAAGCGGTATGATTTGAGCGCTGTATCAGATTTGAACCCGGTCAGCCTTTGACTGCACGTGTACATGCGCTCACGGTCCGCGGTCTGCGGCCAGGGCCACACTCCCGCTGCCACCCTGCCTGCCGCCATCCGCGGCGGCCACGGCATGCGGGGCTTCGGCAGCGCCGAAAGTGCAGCAAATGCTGGCATCGCAGAATACATCCGAGAAGGCCGGAAGCAATGAGTCCAGGCAGTGTGGGGCATTCCCAGCGGCGCGTAGCCGCCATTTTGATTGTCGATGATGCGCCGGCCAACCTTGAGCTGCTGCGCAAGCTGATGAGCGAACAGGGGTATCAAACCTATGTCGCCACGTCCGGCGAACGGGCGCTGGCCATCGCCCAGCGCGCCCATCCCGACCTGATCCTGCTCGACGTGCTGATGCCGGACATGGATGGCATCGAAACCTGCCGCCGTCTCAAGCAGCACCCGCTGACGCAGCGCATCCCCGTCATCTTCATGAGCGCCAAGACGGAGACGGAAGACGTGGTGGCCGGCTTCGACTGCGGCGCCGTCGATTACATCGGCAAGCCGCTGCGCATGGCCGAAGTGTGCGCGCGCGTGCGCGCCCAGCTGCAAATCCGCAGCAACAATGAAACCCAGCAGGAACAGGCCGAACGCCTGCGCACCATCGTCAACAACATGGCCGAGGGCTTGCTGATCATCGAGGCCGACGGGCGCATCCAGTACACCAATCCCGCCTGCGACCAGTACCTGGGCTACCGCGAAAACGAACTGGCCGGGCGCTCCATCGCCGATCTGCTCAGCCCTCTCGTGACGCAGGAGTACCTCGATTACTTCGCCATGTACGCGGCCAACCCGGAGACGGCGCACAACCACGGCACGCGCGAAGTGGCCATCCGCCACCGCAACGGCGAGGCGCTCAGCATGGACCTGACCCTGACACCCATGTATCTGCGCCAGCCCCTGTATATCGGCCTGCTGCACGACATTACGCACCACAAGCAGTCGGAAGACGCGCTGCAGCGCGCCGCCTATCTCGACCCGCTGACGAAGATCGCCAACCGCCGGCATTTCGACAGCTTCCTGGAAAAAGAGTGGCAGCGCGCCGTGCGCGGCGGCAGCGCCCTGTCGCTGGTGGTGCTCGACGTCGACCATTTCAAGCTGTACAACGACAGCCTGGGCCACCCGGCCGGCGACAGCTGCCTGCAGCAGGTGGCGCAAGCCATCGATTCGCACGCCGCGCGCCCGGGCGACCTGGCGGCCCGCTACGGCGGCGAGGAGTTCGTGCTGCTGTTCGCCGACACGGATGCCGGCAGCGCCATGCTGCTGGCCGAGGCCATCCGCACGCACATCGAAGCGCTGCAACTGCCGCACCCGCGCTCCAGCACCTCGCCGTGGATCACCGTCAGCATCGGCGTGGCCACAATCGAGCCGCACCAGCTGGACGACCGCAAGGCCCTGTTCGTCGCCGCCGACCGCGCCCTGTACGCGGCCAAGGAAGGAGGCCGCAACCAGGTGCGGGCCATGCAGTCGGGCAGCACGGCCTGGGAGACGGTCAAGGCGCTGGTGCTGCGATGATGTTGTCGGGCCCGGGCCAAGCGGACCTGAAAAATAGCGAGTGCAAGGAGCTGCAACGCTGCCATCGGTATTTTCTCAGGCCCGCGTCTCCGGCCCGCCGTTCTTGACGCAAATCAGAACTTCCTCGACACGCTCAGCTTTGCATTGCGTCCCACGCCCGTCACCGCCTCGCTCAGGTAGGGCATGTAATTGCGGTTGAAGACATTGTCGACCGTCAGCCGCACTTCCGTGCCGCGCCAGATGCCCTGCCGGCCATTCCACGCAGCGAACAGGGTGTGCAGCGCATAGCCTTTCGACGGCGGCAGGCGGTACACATTGCCCACCGGCAGGACACGGTCCTGTTTGGCCACGAAGCGGCCCTGCCAGCCGATGCTGGCGCCCAGGTCCGGCATGCGCCAGCCCAGGCCCGCCATCAGCTTGTCCGGCGCAATCGTCGACACGGGTTCGTCCGCGCCCCACGGGTCGCGCTGCGATCCGGTGCGCGTGCCGCGCTGCTTCGACAGCGAGGCGCTGGCAAACAGGTGCGGCGAGTTGTAATAGGACTCGACTTCCAGGCCCTGCGTATGGAAGCCGGCCAGGTTGCGGTAGTCGGACAGGGCCGGCGGCACCTTGCCCGATCCCGGCACATAGCCTTCGATCAGGATGCCCAGGCGCGGGCCGATGTTGTCGCTGACCTTGTTGCGGTAGGCCGTCAGGCGCAGCTGCACGTCGTCGCGTTCCATGAACACGTTCTGGTGGTGCAGCATGGCGCCCATGCGCACGGCTGTCACCCGCTCCACGGCCAGGCCGCGGCTGGTGCCCGGCGTGGATGAACCCAGCCTGGACGAGACATAGTATTCATTCGAATACATCTCGTCGATCGTCGGCGCGCGCCAGGTGCGGCTCAAGTCGCCGAACAGCGCCAGCGTGCCGGACGCCTTCCAGAACAGGCCCAGGCGGGGCGACCAGTCCTCGTGCGCCTTTTCGCGGAAATCGTGGCCCGCCTCGGGCAGCGGGCTGTTGTAGCGCGACGCCTTGTTCGGCACGCCCTCGGAAACGACACGGTCATGGCGCAGCGCCGCCGTCAGGGTGACGCTGCCATAGGTCATCGCATCCTGCAGGTACAGGCCCGTGGTTTCCTGGCGCCCGGCTGGCATGTAGTAGGGCTGGAAATAGCCATAGTTATACGTGGGGTCCTTCAGCGCCGTCGACGACGGGTAGTACATCAGGGTGTCGCGCACGTTCTTGTGCCATTGCAGGCCCGTTTGCAGCACGTGCGATACGGCGCCCGTGGAAAACACGCTTTCGTTGCGCACTTCGGCGATGCGGTCCACATATGAAGCCCAGCTCTCGTTGCCCAGCGACCCCAGGTAGGAACCCAGCGACGCCGATGGCAGGCGCTTGTCATGCTGGTCCGTGTGCGAATAGCCGGCGCTGGCCGTCAGCTTGATCCACGGGTTGTTCTGCGGCGCGTACTGCCACTTCACGGAATACGTGTCGTCGTTCTGGTCGCGGTAGACGGCCTTGCGCTGCCACGCCTCTTCCAGCCCGTACTTCCTGATTTCCGCCTCGGTCGGCGTGGGCACGTCCTCGCCCATGGCGGCGAACGGGCCCCAGCCCGTGCTGCCGCTCTTCATCGCCGTCAGGGTCAGCAGCTGCTCCGGCGTCAACCGGATATTCAGTTTCGCCAGGCTCGATGGCGCATCGATGGCGGAAAAGCGGAAAGGCTTGCCATCGGGTTTGCGCAAATCGTCCGACTTGCGCTGCGTGGTAAACGCCATCGCATCGAAGCGGCCATCGGCCGTGCGGCCGTAGACGGCCAAGGTGGCGTCGTTTTCCCCATTATTCGAGTGGCGCGAATATTTCACCATGGCGCCCACGTTCTCGCCGCCTTCCAGCAAGTCCTGCGCATCCTTGGTCTCGACCGTGATGACGCCGCCGAAGCCGCCATTGCCATACAGGCTGGTATGTGCACCCTTGTTCACTTCGATCTGCTTGATCAGTTCCGGCTCGATGAAGATGGAACCCTGGCGGTATTTTTCGAACCCCTTGGGCACGCCGTCGAGGATGACCTTCACGTCCTGGACTTTATTGAAGCCCCAGATATTGAGGCTCTGGCCGCTGGGACGGGCCGTGCCGGCCAGGTCCACGCCGGGCAAGGTGTCGAGCAGCGAGGCCACGTTGTCCGCTTGCTGGCGTTCGATGTCGGCGCTGCTGATGTACGAACGTCCGGCCGTGCCGGCGCTGATGGCGTCGCCAAACACGCTGATGGCGGGCATCTGCGTGTCGTTGTTTGCCGCGTCGTCCTTGCCGGCCTTGTCGGCCGCCCAGGCGCTGCCGCCCACGCTGCCCAGCACCAGTGCCAGCGCGGCGGCCATCGGCGTCAATCCGCCCGTACGCGCCGTGGCGCGCCATCCTTGTTTGCTGCTGATCTTCATTGCTATCCTTGCCTGGGGTTGCTCACTACTTCATGCTTCTGGAATGAAAAAATGCTGGGCAGAGGGAACAGACAGTGCACGATCAAGCGGCGGCGTTGAAGGGAGCGTGGCGGCGGCATTCTGCCCGCGCGAAAACGCGCCGGCGCGTGGCCGGCGGCGTAGCGCACTCACCGGGGATATATTGCCTTAGTGAAATGCGGAACACATCATAACTCCAATGCGAATGATTCGCAATACGATTTGATGGCTGGTTATTCAGGATAGCCGGTGATGTCGGCAATCTCGCGGTACAGGGGCTGCAGCCGCGCATACATCTTGCAGTACACGCGCCGGTACAGCTGCTCGTAAGTCTGGCTGTGTTCGGGATGCGGCTGGAATACCCTGCCCTTGCGCGTCATGGCCTGCACGGCGGCGGGGAAATCCGCATGCCAGCCCAGGCCCACGGCGGCGGCGATGGCGGCGCCCAGGCCCGAGCTTTCATACACGTGGGCGCGTGCGGCGGGCAAGCCGAAGATGTCGGCCGTCAGCTGCATGGCCGCGTCGCTTTGCGAGCCGCCGCCCGCGATGCGCAGCTCCGTGATGGCAATGCCGCTGCGCTGCTCGATGCGCTCCTTGCCTTCGCGCAGCGCATACGCCAGGCCTTCGAGGATGGCGCGGTAGATGTGTGCGCGCGTGTGCACGTCGCCAAAGCCGATCATGGCGCCCTTCGCTTCCGGTCCCGGCACCTTGATGCCGGGGCTCCAGTACGGCTGCAGCATCAGGCCCATGGAACCGGGCGGCACGGCCTCGACCAGGCGATCGAACAACGCCTCGGCGGACAAACCAGTACCGTCTTCGGCGGCCGCCGCCCGTTCGCGGTCGCCGAACTGCTCCTTGAACCAGTTGACCATCCAGTAGCCGCGGAAGATCTGCACTTCCGTGCTGTAGGCGCCCGGCATGGCGGCCGGATACGGGGGGATGAAGCGCGTCACTTCCACGTACTTGCGGTTGGTCGTGTTGATGGTGGCCGTGGTGCCGTAGCTGAGGCACGCCACGTGCGGCTCGACGCAGCCGGCGCCCAGCACTTCACACGCCTTGTCGGCGGCCGCCGCCAGCAAGGGGGTACCTTCCGGGATGCCCGTCGCCGTGGCCGCCGCAGCCGTGATGGCGCCCATGCGCGTGCCCGGCGTCACCAGCTCGGGCAGCATGGCGCGTTGAATCGCCAGCGCCTGCCATTTCCAGTCGAGGCGCCCGGCCCACGCGTGGCGCTTGTAGTCGAACGGGATGTACGCCACTTGCGAACCCGTCGAATCGACGTAATTGCCGCACAGGCGGTGATTCAGAAAACCCGACAGCAGCAGGAATTTATGCGTGCGGCGCCAGATGTCGGGCTGGTGCGCGCTGATCCAGTTGATTTCGGCCTCGCGGCGGAAATACGCAATCGTGCCATCGAGGCGCGTGACGCGGAAAGCGGCGCGCCACCACGGCGCCAGCTGGGGAATCTGGCGCGTGCTGCGCTGGTCCAGCCAGGTGATGGCGGGCCGCAAAGGCTGCCCCTCCCGGTCCACATTGACCACCGTGCCGCGCTGCGTGGTCACGGCCACGCCGGCCACCGTGGATTTGGCGATGTCCGTGCCGCGCCACAGCTGCTGGCACGCTTCGCACACGGCTTGCCAGTAGCCGTCGGCGTCGTGCTCGGCCCAGCCCGGGTGCTCGGAGTAATACGGTTCGAGGAAGACTTGCGCCTTGGCCGCCAGCGTGCCGTCGCGGTCGAACAGCAGCGCGCGCACGCTTTGCGTGCCGTTATCGATGGAGAGGATATACGGGCCATTGCCCTGTGCGGCAGCCATGGCTCAGGCCACGCTGGCCAGCGCGGCGCGCAGCGCCTGCAGCAGCGCCTGCGGATCCTTTTCCGGCTGCGCGCTGAACACGGGCGCTTCCCAGTCCTGTCCCCGCACGGCCACCACGCGCAGGCGCCCGTGCGCATGCCAGGCCGGATACCAGCCCACGTCGACGATGTCGCCATTCGCGCACGTGATCTGCAGCAGGTCTTCCCCCAGGTCGTCGACGAGGGCGGCCACGCTCTGGCGCAGGTCCAGCGGCGACAGGCTGTCATAGGTGATGCGAGCGTCGCCCAGCGCCAGGGGCTGGCCAAACAAGGTGGTCTCGATGATGCTCTCCTCTTTTATATTTTTATCGCTGTTTTTATCGCTGCTTTGATCATTGCATCATGCGCCTTGCGGCACGCTGTAATGACTGCGCCACAGGGCCAGGTAGCGCGCCTGCTCCGCATCCCAGCGTACATCATCCCACCCCAGTTCGCGCTGGCAGATGGCCCGCAGGCGCGGCATGATAGCAAGCGCGCCGCCGGCCAGCTGCAAACCGAGGCGCGTGCGCCGCAGCAGCAGGTCGTCCAGGTGCTGCACGTCCTCGCTGCGCGCGCCCCAGCGCAGCTGCGCCCACAGGGTCTGCGTGCCGGGAACCGGCGCCAGTTCGCCCTCGTGCGCTGCATCGCACAGCGCCTGCGCGGCCGCGCCATGGCGGCCCAGCAAGCGCGCGCGCTGTTCGCCATCGAGCGCCAGGGCCTTGCCCGACAGGGGCGGCGCGGCATCGAAAATGGGTTGCGGACGCAAATCCGCCTGCCAGCCCGGCAGCAGCGGCGCGGCCTGGCGCAGCGCGTCGAGGGCGATCACGCGGAACGTCGTCAGCTTGCCGCCCGCCACCGTCAGCAAGCCGTTTTCCAGCCACAGCGCATGTTCGCGCGCTTCCTTCGACGGGTCAAGCCGGCCGCTGTCGATCACGGGACGCACGCCGGCAAACGTGGCCAGCACATCGTCTTCGCCCAGCGCCAGCTGCGGAAACTGCCAGCGCAGCGCCGCCAGCAGGTAATCGAGTTCGGCACGCGTGATGGCCGGTTCCAGGTCCAGGCTGGCACGGTGGTCCACATCGGTGGTGCCCACCAGGCTCACGCCTTCCCAGGGATAGGCGAAGACGGGCCGGCCATCGCGCGGATGCATCAGGCTGACGGCCTGCGCCAGCGGTAAACGCCAGGCGGGCAGCAGCAGATGGCTGCCGCGCAGGGGCCGCAGCTTCGGTTTTTCTCCCGCCTGGCCGCGCAAGCCATCGGCCCAGGCGCCCGTGGCGCTGATCACCAGGCGCGCGCGCACGGCGGACACCGCGCCATCGAGAGCATCGTTCAACGTGGCGCCGACGACCTTGCCATCTTCGCGCAGCAGCGATGCCACGCCCAGGTAATTGACGGCCACGCCGCCATGGCGGCGCGCTTCCTGCAGCACGCGCAGCACCAGGCGCGCGTCGTCCGTCTTGGCGTCCTGGTACAGCATGCCGCCCCGCAGCCCCTCGCGCTGGACGTGCGGCGCCAGCATGCAAAAATCCGCCGCATCGACATAGCGGCGCGCGCGCCGGCCCGCCATCACGTCATAGATGGCCAGCCCCAGCATGAACTGGCGCCGGCCCGGCTTCCTGCCGGCATAGTCGCCGAAGGCAAAACCTTGCGGCTCGACCAGCCCGGCCGCATCCGTCAGCAAGGCTTGCCGCTCATGCACCGACTCGCGCGTCATCGCAAACTGGCCCTGCTTCAGATAGCGCAAGCCGCCGTGCACCAGCTTCGAGGAGCGGCTCGACGTGCCCCAGGCGAAATCGCGCTGTTCCACCAGCAGCGCCGTCAAGCCGCGCCGCGCCGCTTCCAGCAGGATGCCGGCGCCCGTGATGCCACCGCCGACGATCAGCACATCCCATTCGCGCGCCAGCACGCCAGGCAGATCCGCCCTGCGCGGCGCGGCGGCGTTCACAATCCGCCTCCCGCTTCGGGCAGCAGTTTACCGGGGTTCATCATGCCCTGCGGGTCGAACTGGCGGAACAGCGCGCGCATGGCCGCGATGCCCAGTTCCCCTTTTTCCGCTGCCAGCCACGGCGCGTGGTCCGTGCCCACGCCATGCTGGTGGCTGATGGTGCCGCCGTTGGCCACGATGGCGGCACTGGCCGCATCCTTCAGGCTGCGCCAGCGCGCCATGTTTTCCTCGTACGTGGGCGCCAGCCGGTACACATACGTGGTGTAGACGCTGGCGCCCTGCGCATACACGTGCGACAGGTGCGTGTACGCGTGCACCTGCTCGCCGTGCGCGGCCAGCGCGCCCGCCCCCGCCTGCTCCAGCGCCGCCATCATCGGCGCCACGCGGGACCAGTCGACGGCCGTTTCCACCGTATCGATGACGTAACCGTGTTCCCAGGCGCCATTGCGCAGGTAGACGTTGCGAAAGCGGCCCTGCTTCCACTTGTCGCCCATGTGGCGCCCCACATGCACGCCCTTGTGCCGCCGGGCCAGCGCCAGCGCGCCGCGCAGGGCCGCGCGCGCCGGTGCCGCATCGCCGCTGACGCCCACCATCAGCATGCATTTGCTGTCGCCGCAGCCGCGCAGGGACAGGTAGCGCTCCAACAGGCCCACCAGCTTCTTGTGGCCGGCCAGGGTCAGCATGGTCTGCGTTTCCAGCGCGTTCGACAGGCGCAGCATGCACAGGGGCAGGCGCGCCTGGGCCAGCGCCCGCACGGCCGCCTGCGCCTGGCCCCAGTCGGCGAAAAACACGGCGTGGAACGCTTCATGGGGCGGCAGCGGCGAGACGCGCACGGTGGCCTGCGTCAGGATACCCAGCCGCCCTTCGGAGCCGAGCACCATTTCGCGCAGGTCGATGCCGGCCGCCGACGCGGGAAACGTGGGGATGGTCAGGGTGCCGCAAGGCGTTTCCACCTCGCCGCCCGCGAACAGCTGCTCGATGCGGCCATAGCGCAATGATTGCTGGCCCGACGAGCGCGTGGCGATCCAGCCGCCCAGGGTGGAGTATTCGAACGACTGCGGATAGTGGCCCAGCGTATAGCCATGCGCGCGCAGCTGCGCTTCCAGGTCGGGGCCGTAGACGCCCGCGCCGAACGTGGCCAGCTGCGCCTCGCGGTCCAGGTGGCCCAACGCAGACAGCCGCTGGAGGCTCAGCGACAGCACGGGACGCGGCCCCGCCGCCACCGTCAGGTGCCCGGCCACGCTGGTGCCGCCGCCGTGCGGTATCACGGCCACGCAAGCGTGGCGCGCATACTCGAGCAGCTGGCGCACCTGCAGCGCGCTGTCGGGAAAGGCCACGCCATCGGGCACCGCGCCGATGCGCCCGTGGCGCAGCTTGAACCAGTCGGGCAGGCTTTGGCCGAGCGCATGGCGCACGCGCGTGGCAGGCCGCGTATCGATCAGCGGATGCGGCGCCAGGCGCGACGCGGGCACCTGCGCGCAGGCGTCGTCAAAGGTCGCGTCGTGAATGGGACTGCCCGGCCCCAGGCGCTCGCCCAGGAATGCCAGCGCCTCCGCACTCAGCGCGTACGTGACGCTCTCGTCCCCCCAGCCATTCCAGCGTTGCATCGGTTTCCCCCTGTGCAGTCCCAGTTGCGCGCCACGGCGGCTTGCTATACTGTCCTTGCCAGATCAACAGCATATGCCGCCACAGGCCAGGGGTATTGGTTTTTCATGACAATCGCATTGTTCCATCATGCCAGGCACTGACAGCCACCACGCGGAAGGCCGGGTCGCCGGCGCCTATCTGCAGCCGCTGCTGGAAGCGGCCAGCGCGCACGGCATCGCAGCGGCCACGCTGGCGCAGGCGGCCGGCGTGGCGCCGCACAACCTGGAAGCGTCCGCGACCAGCCTGGCCGCGCGCGACTACGTGCGCCTGCTCGATGCGGGCGCCCAGCTGGCGGGCGACGCGCATTTCGGCCTGCACGTGGGCCAGCGCGTGCGCATGGGCACCTACAGCGCCTATGGTTTGATACTGCTCAGTTGCAGCAACGTGGGCCAGGCGCTGGAGCAGACGGCCCGCTATGAACGGCTGGCGCACGACCTGGGCCGCTCGACCCTGCAGCGCGACGGCGCCGTCGCGCATTACCGCTGGGCCAGCAACTACCCGGGTGCCAGCCGGCACCTGGTCGACAGCGTCTTTGCCGGCATCCGCGTGTGCGGCGACTGGCTGGCGGGCATGCCGCTGCCGCCGGCCCAGCTGGCGTTCACGCACGATGGCGGCGGCGAGCTGCTGCGCCACGCGGCGCACCGCGACGAATACGTGCGCGTGCTGGGCAGCCTGCCCGCCTTCGGCGCACCCGCCAACACGGCCACCTTCGACGCGCAATTGCTGGACTGGCCCGTACCGAACGCGGACGTCAGCCTGTATCCCGTGCTGTGCCAGCATGCGGAACAGTTGCTGGCGCAGCGCCAGGCCGAAGCGGGGACGGGCGGCGGCATCGAAGCGCAGGTGCATGCGGCCATCGTGGGCGGCTTGCGTCAGGGTTCCGCCCGGCTGGCTACCGTTGCCGCCGCCTTGGCCGTCACGCCGCGCACCCTGCAGCGCAAGCTGGCCGACGCGGGCACCAGTTTCCAGGCCTTGCTGGACCAGGCCAGGTACGGCCTGGCGCGCGATTATCTGCGCCAGCCTGGCCTGTCGCTGGTCGACATCGCCTTCCTGCTGGGCTACCAGGAACAGAGCGCCTTCAACCACGCGTTTCGCGTGTGGACGGGCACCAATCCCGGCGCCTGGCGCCTGCAGGAATTGCAGGCCAGGCAAGCGGACGTATAGGCGTGCGCGGGCCATGCCTGGCGCGTTTTCTGGCTATACTGGCATAGTCTGACCTCCCACGATCACTCCAACCCGCAATGCAAAGGATTAATATGCAACTCAAAGACAAAGTCGCACTGATTACCGGCGCCGCCAGTGGTATCGGCAAGGAAATGGCTATTGAATACGCGAAACAAGGCGCCAAAGTCGTCATCGCCGACCTAGCCCTGGAAGCGGCCAGCAAGACGGCCGAGGAAATCAAGCAATCGGGCGGCCAGGCATTTGCCGTCGCCATGGATGTTTCCAGCGAAGCACAAGTCGACCAGGGCGTGGCGGATGCCGCGGCCCACTTCGGCGGCATCGATATCCTGATCAGCAACGCGGGCATCCAGATCATCAGCCCCGTCGTCGACTACCCGTTCGACCAGTGGAAAAAGATGCTGGCCATCCACCTGGACGGCGCCTTCCTCACCACGCGCGCCTGCATGCGCGAAATGATCAAGGCGGGCCGCGGCGGCGCCATCATCTACATGGGTTCCGTGCACTCGCACGAAGGCTCGCCGTTCAAGAGCGCCTATGTGGCCGCCAAGCATGGTTTGCTGGGCCTGGCCAAGGTGGTGGCCAAGGAAGGCGCGAAAGACCATATCCGCGCCAACGTCATCTGCCCCGGCTTCGTGCGCACGCCGCTGGTCGACAAGCAAATCCCCGAACAGGCGGCCCAGCTGAAGATCACGGAAGAGGAAGTGATCAAGAATGTGATGCTGAAGGAAACCATCGACGGCGAATTCACCACCACGCAGGACGTGGCGCAAACGGCCATCTTCCTGGCGGCGTTCCCGTCGACGGCACTGAGCGGCCAGTCCATCGTCGTCAGCCACGGCTGGCACATGCAGTAATCGTCACGCCCGCCCGCATCGGCTGCGCTGTGCGCGATGATGTGGGCGGGCGTTGCCGCGCAAGCGTATGCACCTTTCCGTATTCCACCCGAAAGCTTTTCCATTGCAAGACAACACTTACCGCCACCCGCGCGCGGGCTGGCCGGGGCGCCTGTTTGCCGCGCTCGCCAACTGCACGCACTTTGCCGATGTCCGCCAGGCCATCCTGTCCCGCCTGCCTTTCGTCACCCTGCATAGCGACGTGCGCGACGTCGTGTACGTGAGCTGGCTCGTCGATGCGCAGGCCGCGCAGCAACTGCTGCCCGCCGGCGTGACCTTGTGGCAGCGCGACGGCAAGACGCCGTTCACGGTGCTGACCTACCGCCACGGGCACTTCGGCCCTGCCCTGCCGGGCCCGCTGCGCCGCCTGCTGCCATCGCCCCTGCAAAGCAACTGGCGCCTTTACCTGGACCACACGCCGCCGGGCGCGCCCGCCGTGCCCTGCGTCTACTTCCTGAAAAACATCATGGATAGCCTGCCCCATGCGCTGGGCACGCGGCTGTTCAGCGATATCCTGCCCACGCACCTGGCTGCCGGCATGACCCTGGACGTCACTGCCACGCAGGCCCGCTGCAGCATTGCCGGCGGTGCCGGCAGCGCCCCGCCGCTGGACGTGCAGGCGGACATCGCCGCGGAGCGTGCGCTCGATACGGATTGGCAGCAACTGTTCGGCAACTGGCACGACGCCGTCGCCTTCCTCGCCTGCCAGGATGCGGCCATCGCGCACGTGCCCCGCAACGGCAAGCTGGTCTTCGGCGAAATCGACTTGCCCGTTGATCTGGATCAAGTGCAAGCGCTGACGGCCTTGCGCGCCGACTGCGGCTTGCTGGGGCAATTGCCGCCCCTGTCGCCGCCGTTTGCCTTTCTCGTGCGCAAGATCCCGTTCAAGGCGTTGTCAGAGCGCCTGCTGTAGCGCGGCGGCGCTCCCCCGTGCGCGGGGAAGTGGCGGCGCTTGCCTGGCCGCCGCGCCGCCGGTCCAGCTTGAACAAGGCCATCGCTTGCTCCAGCTGCAAGGTCTGGTCTTGCAAGGAAGCCGAAGCAGCCGCCGATTCCTCCACCAGCGCCGCGTTCTGCTGCGTCACTTCATCCATCTGCGTGACGGCCATGTTGACCTGGCCGATGCCGTGGCTTTGCTCGCGCGAAGCTGAGGCGATCTCTTCCATGATGCCGTGCACGCCCTGCACGGCGCCCAGCATCTCGGCGCTGCTGGCGCCCGCCTGCTGCGCCAGCTTCGCGCCCGCCTGCACCTGTTCCAATGACGCCGTGATCAATTGCTTGATTTCCGTGGCAGCCGCCGCGCTGCGGTGGGCCAGGCTGCGCACTTCGCCTGCCACGACGGCAAAGCCCCGCCCCTGGTCGCCCGCGCGCGCCGCTTCCACGGCCGCGTTCAAGGCCAGGATGTTCGTCTGGAAGGCGATGCCCTCGATGATGCCCGTGATATCGCCGATCTTCTTCGACGAGGCGTCAATGTCCGCCATCATGCTCACCATCTGGCCGACGATCTCGCCACCCCGCCCCGCCAGGCCATGCACCTTGCCCGCCATGTCGCTGGCCTGCACGGCATTGCCGCTGTTTTGCTGCACCGTGGCGGCCAGCTGCTCCATGCTCGAGGCCGTCTGCTGCAGGGCGGACGCCTGCGCTTCCGTGCGCCCCGACAAGTCCATATTGCCAGCGGCGATTTCCTGGCTGGCCATGCTGATGCGCAAGAAATTACCGCGCACATCGCCCACGATGGAGTGCAAATTCACGCGCAACTGGCGCAGCGACCGCAGCAATTGCCCCATCTCGTCGCGCCGCGTGGTGTCGAGCTCGCCCGTCAGGTCGCCACCCGCCATCACGTCGCAAGCCTGGCGCGCCTGCTGCAGCGGCTGCAGCACGGCGCGGTGCAGGCTGTGCCAGAAATACAGGGTTGCGCACAAGGCCGCCACTGACAGGCCCGTCAGCCAGCCGCCCGCGCCAGCCGGCAGCACGCCCGCATTCCACGCCAGCTGCAGCAGCAATACCAGGCTCAGCAAGCCCAGGTTCCAGCCGATGCGCTTGCCCAGCGGCAAGTCGCGCAAGCTGGCCAGCCGGGCCAGCCAACCCGTGCGCACGGCCGCGCCCTGGCTGATGACGATGCCGTCGGCCTGGCCCGCCTTGATGCGCGCATACAGGGCGGACGCCTGCGCCACCTGCTGGCGCGTGGGCTTGGTGCGCACGGACATGTAGCCGACGGCCACGCCATCCTCGACCACGGGCGTGACATTTGCCAGCACCCAGTAGTAATCGCCATTCTTGCAGCGGTTTTTCACCATGCCGCTCCACGAACGCCCCGAACGGATGGTGGCCCAGAAATCGGCAAACGCTTCCGCCGGCATGTCCGGGTGGCGCAGGATATTTTGCGGCGCGCCGATCAATTCCTCGGCGCTATAGCCGCTGACAGAGATGAAATACGGGTTGGCATACGTGATATTGCCTTGCAAGTCGGTAGTCGAGACGATGGTCTCGGTATCGCTCAGATTGATCTCGGTATCGCTGACGGGAAGATTGAGTCGCATGGTCGGATCCTTGGCTGTAGCCCGTGCAGGCACGGGGAAGCGGGCAACTGCAGGACGGCAGGAAGCCGGCGGCAGTCTGCACCGATATCTTAATTTTAATATTTAATTATTAATTTAAATCGGCAATTTTTACTTGCGAAATTGCCTTGCGAATCTGCAAATATTGCAGGCGGCAGCGTGGCCGCAGGGGGATGGCGGGAGCGACGCCGGAACAGCGTGGCTGTCCCGGCGGCAAACAGCGCGGCGCTTAACGGGGCACGTAGCGCCAGCCGGCGCTTTCCAGCATGAAGGTCAGTTCCGTCTTGATGGCTTCCGGACGGCTCGGCACGCTCAATTCCGTATCGCACACGAGGTAGCCCGTCTTGCGCTTGACCTCGCACTCGTTGACGGCTTTCACTTGCATGGTGCTCTGCGCTTCCTGCATCTGCACATCCTTGGCCGCTTCCGGATTGCGCGCCACTTCTTCCTTGGCCCAGGCGCGTATCATCGCTTGCGCCTCGGCCGGCGACGGTCCCGCGAACTTGGCGTCCTTGCGCTCGACACCCACCCAGGTACCGTTCTCGTTACGCAGCGGCAGCACCATGAAAGCATCGCGCATGCCCCCGCGCATGGCGACCAGGCACACCACTTCGCCTGGCACTTCCTGCGAATCCTGGCAACCGGTCAAGCTGGTGACCTTGACGGCGATCGGTACCGGCATAGTCGATTGCATCTTGGCTTGGGTCTTGGCCACGCCCACCTGCACGGCGGCGTGGATTTGTTCGAGTGTCGGCATGGTTGCCGCCTGCGCGGGCAAGGTGGTGAACAGGGCGGCGGCGGTCAGGGCAAAGGCAATCAGGCGCATGGGTATCGAGAGTCGTGGTCAAAGGCCGGCAGTCTAGCACTTTGCATCAAATCGGCTGTTTCTATAGGGAATGATTCACCGCATCGGGCGCGAGAAAGGCGCCGCCCCCGTCCGCCTGCCCGCGCAGGCGCAGGCCGATGCCCCGCAGCATCTCGACCAGTTCCCGCAGGCGCAAGCCCTCGTCCGTCAGCCGGTATTCCACCTTCACGGGCACTTCCGCGTAGACCGTGCGCGTCAGCAAGCCCGCCTCTTCCAACGCGCGCAAGTCCAGGGTCAGCATGCGCTGCGAGATATTCGGCACGGCGCGGCGGATTTCGCTGAAGCGCTTTGCTCCCCCCATCAGATAGCTGAGCAGCACGATGCGCCAGCGCCCGCCCAGCAACCGCATGGCTTCTTCCACGGCGCAGCCGGAGACATTGTCTTTCATGTGGAGCCCCATCTGGTATAAAAAATGTATCTATACCACATTATTCTGCCTTCTTCCAAATAGTAACCATCGGAGCTAGACTGCCCTTCCCTCAGCCCACATGGAGTCTCGACTTGGAAACCACCCTGATCTACAGCGTGCCGTTCGGCTGCTCGTTTGCCGCCATCGCCGCCCTCGAATGGAGCGGCTTGCCGTATCGCCTGGCCCGCGTGGAAGCGCGCGATCCGGCCAGCAAGCGGCATCCCGCCTTTCTCGCCATCAATCCCCTGGGCCAGACGCCGGCCCTGCTCACGCACGCAGGCACGCCGCTGCTGGAAAGCATGGCGATCCTGCTGCATATCGCCGCCCGCGCGCCGCACAAAGGCTTGGGCTATGCGCAAGGCACGCCCGGCTACGACCGCCTGAACAGCGTGCTGTCTTTCCTGCACACGACGTTTCACGCGGCCTTCATGCCCGCCTTCCAGGCGGCGCGCGCGCCGGAAAGCGATGCGCGCGCCGCCGTCTGGCGCGAGATGGCCATCGAAAAGGTCAACAAAAGCCTGGCCCACCTGGAGCGCCTGCTGACCGGCCGCAGCTGGCTGGCCTCGGACACGGCGCCAGGCATCGCCGACGCCTACCTGGCCGCCACGGCGCGCTGGGCCGAACCGCTGCAGCTGGCCAGCCTGGCAAGCTATCCGAACGTGGCGCGCGTGCTGGCGGCGCTGGAAACGGACCCCGGCATCCGCTTTGCCCACGCCATCGAGCACGGCGTGCCGGCACACAGCCAGGGCGGCTTCTTGGGCCACGTGCCGCTCGACCAACTGGCACTGCCAGCCGGATAACCGGCAGTCAACTCCCCATGCTGGCGGCTCTTTATTGCTATGATGTCGGGCTGCCGGCGGTACAGCCGGCCACGTCAATACCATATCGATAACGTCGTCATAAAAATCGGGAGTTTGAATGAGTTTACGTCTGCTGCTCTTGGGAGCATTCGGTGCCGCCATGGCCACCACCGCCGCCTTGCCTGCGCTGGGCGCGCCGCGCGGCTTCACCGTGGAAGACATGGTTGCCATGGAACGGGTGGGCAGCCCCGTGCTGTCGCCGGACGCCACGCGCGTCGTCTACACGGTGCGCACCACCAACCTGGACAAGAACCGCGGCAACACGCAGCTGTGGATGATCGACCTGCGCGCGCCCAACGCGGCGCCGCGCCAGCTCACGCGCGGCGAAGCCAGCGCCAGCGATCCGCAATGGTCGCCGAACGGCGACGCCATCTACTTCCTGTCCGGCCGTTCCGGCTCCTCGCAAGTGTGGCAGCTGCCCCTGAACGGCGGCGAAGCGGCCAAGGTCACCGACCTGGCGCTCGACGTGGACACCTACCGCTTGTCGCCGCAGGGCGACCGCCTGGCCTTCAGCATGGGCGTCTTACTCGATTGCGCGGACCTCGCCTGCACGAAAAAACGCCTCGATGAAAAAGCCAAGAACAAGGCCAGCGGCATGGTCTACGACCAGATGTTCGTGCGCCACTGGGATACCTGGGCCGACGGCCGACGCAACGCGCTGTACTCGGCGCCCATCGACGCCACCGGCAAGGTCAGCGCCGCGCCCGTCAGCCTGAGCGGCACCCTCGATGGCGACGCGCCGTCGAAGCCGTTCGGCGACAACAGCGAATACAACTTCAGTCCGGACGGCAAGACCGTGGCCTTCTCCGTGCGCGTGGCCGGCCGCACGGAATCGTGGTCGACCAACTTCGACGTCTACACGATTCCCGCTACCGGCGGCCAGGCGCCGCGCAATCTCACGGCCGACAATCCGGCCTGGGATGCCAAGGCCACCTACTCGCCCGATGGCCGCACCCTCGCCTATGTCGCCATGACCAAGCCTGGCTTCGAGGCGGACCGCTTCCACCTGGTCTTGATGGATGTCGCCACGGGCAAGAAGCGCACCGTGGCCGACGACTGGGACCGCTCCGTGGCCGACTTCCGCTGGACGCCGGACGGCAAGGCCTTCCTCGTCGCCGCCGATGACGTGGGCCAGCACCGCCTGTTCCACATCGACGCGGCCAGCGGCAAGGTCGCCGCGCTGACGGGCAAGGGCGCCGTGGGCGGCTTCGACGTGCGCGGCAATACCATCGTGCTGGCGCAAGCCAGCCTGTCGTCGGGCGCGCAGCTGTACACGCGCAAGCTCGATGCGAAGTCGGAAACGGCGCCGATGGTGCAGCTGACGAAACAGAATGCGGCGGCCCTGGCCGACGTGCGTTTCGGCGAATACGAGCAGTTTTCGTTTGCGGGCGCCGATGGCGAAACCGTCTACGGCCACGTGATGAAGCCATGGAATGCCAAGGCCGGCGAAAAGTATCCGATCGCCTTCCTCGTGCATGGCGGCCCGCAGGGCAGCTTCGGCAACAGCTGGAGCTACCGCTGGAATCCGCAAGTGTATGCGGGCGCCGGCTATGCCACCGTCTTCATCGACTTCCACGGTTCCACCGGCTATGGCCAGAAGTTCACGGACGCCATCAGCGGCGACTGGGGCGGCAAGCCGCTGGTCGACCTGCAAAAAGGCCTGGAAGCGGCCACCCAGAAGTTCCCATGGCTGGACCGCGAGCGCAGCTGTGCGCTGGGTGCGTCGTACGGCGGCTACATGATGAACTGGATCGCCGGTAACTGGCCGGACGGCTTCAAATGCCTGGTCAACCACGACGGCGTGTTCGACAACCGCGGCATGGCTTACGCGACGGAAGAACTGTGGTTCACCGAGTGGGAAAACGGCGGCACCTACTACGACGCGCCGGCCAAGTACGAGCAGTTCAATCCCGTGAACTTCGTGAAGAACTGGAAGACGCCGATGCTGGTGGTACAGGGCGACCTGGACTTCCGCATCCCCACCGCACAGGGCCTGGGCACCTTCACGGCGCTGCAGCGCCGTGGCATCCCGAGCAAGCTGCTGGTGTTCCCGGATGAAAACCACTGGGTGCTGAAACCGGCCAATTCGCTGCTGTGGCATCACACGGTGCTCGATTGGCTCAACACCTACACCAAGAAGTAATCGGATGAATGTCGGATTACGGCCTTTGGCCTCGGCGGCCCCGCCTAATCCGACCTACGTTCGCTCTTCATAACAAGAAAGCCGCACGGTGCATCCCAGCACCGCGCGGCTTTTTCCATGCGTAGGTCGGATTAGCGGCGCGCGCGCCGCGTAATCCGACACATCCATCATCGTTCAATACGCAGTGAGCGCCTTGGCGAACTTCACGATCCACAGCCGGCTTGGGCGTTCGCGGTCGTCGCCGCGCGCCACGCGGATGGTGTTGCCCGCGGTGCAGCCGACAGCGCTGCTGGTGACGATGGCGCCGTTGGCGTCGACCGTGCACTTGGTCACGTCGGCGTCGGCCACTTCCACGCCATTCGCGTCAAAGACCTTGGTTTTCAGGCCGAAGTCATTGTCGTTGGCCAGCGCGATGGTGGAGTCGTCGACCAGGGTCAGGCCTTCCGCCTTTTCCGCCGCCCAGCCGATGGCGTTCAAGTCCAGCAGCAGGGTTTTCTTCAGCGGCGTGACAGCCGCCCAGTCGGCGCCATTGACGGCCGCGCCGCCCATGCTGCTCTTTTCCAGGTCGGACGTCGTTGCATTGTAGGCGGCGGCCGCAATATCGGTGGCGCCCTTCAACTCGACCAGCATCAGCTTGTTGAACACCTTGCCCGACGGCGCGGCGCCCTGCTCGATGACGAGGAACTTGCCGCCGCCCAGCGCCACCATGTCGCCCAGCTTGGCATTGCCCGTGCGGCCATCCTGGTAGTCGGCGGCATTGAGCGGATACGCATACATCTTGCCGCTGGTGCCCGTGGTCGGGTCGAATTCGATCCAGCGCGTGAAGCGGGCGAAGCGCTCGACCTGCTCGGTCTTCTTCGTCACCGAATACATGGCCGTGCCGTCGGACAGGGGGCTTTGCAGGAAGGCGTACAGCTTGTCGTTGCTCGCGTCGAGGGTCATGCCTTCCATGCCGCGGTTCGCGCGGCGCTTGGCGAACAGCGCCGGCAAACCTTTGCCCGGCTCGTACTTGGCCTGGATCACGCCCGTGGCGGCGTCGATCTTGACGATGAAGGGACCGTATTCGTCCGATACCCACAGCGCATTGCGCTTGGCATCGACGACGATGGCTTCCGAATCGAGGCCGCCCGCATTGAAGACGGCCTTGCCGCTTGCGTCGAACTTCATCGCATCCATGACGGGAATCTCGGCCGAGTTGCCGACCGAGCCCACGGGCACGGGCAAGCCCGAGCTGTTGACCGTGGCGGACACCTTGATCGGCGTGCTCGACGCCAGCACGGCGCCGTTCTTGCCCACCGTGATCACGCCAAACGACGGGGTAAAACTGGGCGACGGGAAGATCTTGCTGCCGATGGTGCCCTTGCCCGATGGATCGGGCACCAGCGGGCCGTCGCCGTTCGGGCCGCGGTCCGTCAAGCCGTAGAATTCCAGGTCGCCGGCCGCGTTCTTGCCCTTGTAGGCCAGGCCGGAACCGTACGACGGCAAAAAGCCGTTCGGGAATTCGCCCTTGATCTTGGCATTCGCGCCTTCATACGGCACGTAGTATTTGTCGGCCGCCTGGATCTGGTAGCGCGTCACCGTGACTTTCACTTCGCCCACGGGATTGGCCTGCGTCAGCGCCTCGTTGACGGGAGCGCCCGCCTTGGAGGCGAGGGTATCTTCGAAATGCTCGCGCACGAGGGCGCGCCGCTCGGCATCGACCGTGCGGCTGGCGAACTTGCCGCCCACGCTGCCCAGGTGTGCGGCCAGGGCCGCGTTGAAGACGGCCGGGGCGCCGGAAAAGTCCAGGGTCTTGCCGGCCAGCGCCGCCTTCACTTCGGCCGTCAGCTTGATGCCGTTCGACGGATCGCTGTCGTCATCGAGCAGTTGCAGCGCCAGCAGGCGGTTGACGACCTTGTCGTCCGCCACATTCGTGCTGGCGGCCAGGGCCAGCGGCGTGACGATGGCGCCGCATGGCGCCGAGCCCAGGGCCAGGCCGCCCACGCTGAAGGCCACCGTATCGCCGGGGTTGCAAATGAATTCGCCCTTGGCATTGGTGCTGGCCTTGGCCGCGCTGCCGGCCACGTAATCGAGGCCTTCCACCGCGCCGTCCAGGAACACGCCCGTCTGCGCCACGGGCTTGGAAGGCTCCGCCGGCGCATTGTCGCTGCCGCCGCAGGCGGCCAGGGTCAGGCCGGCGGCCAGGGCCAGCAGGGTCAATTTCGGGATGGGCGTTACGGCAATTTTCATGCATTCCTCGGCTAAGGTGGGTGGAGTCAGCCGTGGAGCATAACTAATCAAAGTGACAAGGCAATGACAGCGGCTAGGCCTGTGGCGCATCCGCCACGGGTCCGCCGATGCCGCCAAAGCGGCCGTCGGCCTGGCGCCGGAACTCCTTGGGCGTGACGCCCTTCACCTGCAGGAAGCGGCGGTTGAAGTTGGCCACGTTCTGGAAACCCACGTCATAGCAGACGTTCGACACATAGTGATCGGTATCCATCAGCAGCTGGCACGCCTTGTTGATGCGCAGCCGGCTGATGAAATCCGTAAAACTGTTGCCCGTGGCCTTGCGGAAGAAGCGCGAGAACTTGCTCAGCGACATGCCCACCTGCTCGGCCAGCATTTCCGCCGAAATCGGCTCGCGGTAATTGTCCGTGATGTAGTTGAGGACGGAATTGACCTTGGCCAGGGTGGCGTCATCGTCGTACGAGCGCAGGGAAGCGCTCGACAGCAGGCGGTAGTTGGCCGTGCGCGCCAGCTTGCTCATCAGCTGGACGAATTCGGCGAAGCGCTGGGCGCCATGCGTGGCGCGGATGCGCGCCAGGTGCTGCTCCGCTTCCGCGCCCATTTCGAAAAACTCCACGCCGTAGCTGGAGCGCTCCAGCAGCGGCAGCAGCTCGCGCAGTTCGGGGATGACGCGCGCGGCGCCCGCCAGCGGCGCATGGGCGAACTGCACGATCATGTCGCGCAGGGCCACGCCCCCTTCCGGCATCACGTTGGAAATCCAGTTGTGCGGCAGGCGCGGCCCCGTCAGCACCAGGTGGCCGGGCGAGAATTCGCCGATATAGTCGCCCACGAACAATCGCCCGCTGGTGGCGACGATCAGGTGCAGCTCGTACTCTTCATGGCAGTGCCAGCGCACGCGCGAGCTGGGATAGCCATGTTCCAGGTAATTGATGATGCCGTCGTAGCTTTCGCGTTCCAGCTCTGGCGCCTTGCGCTCGCTGTCCTTCTGCCACAGGTGTTCCATGTTCTTCTCTCCCAGGCTGTCCCCGCCTGTGCCATCCAATGTACCTCAAAAAGCCTCATGCGCCAAAACGTCCCAGCGCCTGCTGGCGAAACTCCTTCGGCGTCATGCCCTTCAATTCCAGGAAGCGCCGGTTGAAATTGGCCACGTTGTTGAATCCCGCCTCATAGCAGATGTTGCTGACATAGCGCTCCGTCTCCATCAGCAGCTGGCACGCCTTGTTGATGCGCAGGCGGTTGACGAAGTCCGTGAAGCTGTTGCCCGTGGCGCTGCGGAAGAAGCGCGAAAACGTCCGCTCGGGCATGTCCACCTGTTCGGCCAGCTGTTTCAGCGAAAACTGGCTGCTGTAATTGTGCACGATGAAGTTGATGGCCGAGCTGATGCGCGCCAGGGCCACGTCGTCGTCGCTTGACTGCATGGGCACCGTCGACAGCAGCTGGTAGTCGCTGGTCTGCGCCAGTTCGCCCAGCAAGGTGAGGAACTCGATGAAGCGCGGCAGGCCGCTGCTGTCGCGGATGCGCTGGAAGCGCCGCAGCGACAGCTCGCTGACGCCGAAGAATTCCACGCCGTGCAGCGCGCGCTGCAGCAGCGGGAAAATCCCCTTCAATTCCGGGATGACGGCCGCCATCGAGGCCAGCGGCGGGTGCGAAAACTGGATCACCATGTCGCGCAGGGCCACGCCCTCAGCCGGCGTGTCCAGCGACACCCAGTTGTGCGGCACGCGCGGCCCCGTCAGCACCAGGTGGCCGGGCGTGAACTGGCCGATGTAGTCGCCCACGAAGACCTTGCCGCTCGTCTCGACGATCAGGTGCAGTTCGTACTCGTCGTGATAGTGCCAGCGCACCAGCGAATTCGGAAAGCCATGCTCCAGGTAGCGGATGAAGCCGAAGCTGCCTTTCGGCTCGAAGCCGGGCGTGGCGTCGCGCTGCTGTTCCAGCTCCATCTGCGGCAATGCGGCATCGGCCTTGCGTGGCATGGCGCGCCCTCCCCGTCAGGCGACGCGCTGTTCCAGCGCCGCGCGCGCGCCCAGCCCGTACAGGCTGGCCAGCGCCTCGCCCACCGCCTGCGTGAACGCCGGCGTGTCGCTCAAGTCGCCGAACAGCTCGCGCAAGGACAGCAGCGCCGCGGCATCCGCGCCGCCCTGCAGCGCCAGCGCGCGCAGGCGCGCCGCATACGGATCGTTCAATGGCATCTCGCGCCCCTGCTCGTCATGGCCTTCCAGGTAGCGGAACCAGCACGCCACCGTGAAGGCCAGCAGCGTGATGGCGCCGCCCTGGGCCAGCGCTTCGCGCACGGACGGCAGCACGAATTTCGGGATGCGCGCGGAACCCTCTGTGCCGATGCGCGCCAGCTGGTCGCGCACGGCCGGATTCGAGAAGCGCTCGATCAAGGTGTCCTTGTACTGCGCCAGGTCGATGCCTTCCACCGTATCGAGCAGCGGCGTCACTTCCTCATCCATCATGCGCCGCACCAGCCGGCGGATGCCGGGATCGCCCATCGCTTCATGCGCAAACGTATAGCCGAGCTGCATGCCGATGTAGCACAGCGCCTGGTGGCTGGCATTCAAGAGGCGCAGCTTCATCTTTTCATATGGCAGCACGTCGTGCGTCATCTGCGCCCCCACCTTTTCCCAGGCCGGCCGGCCCTGCGGGAATTCATCTTCGATGACCCACTGGCGGAACGGTTCGCACACGACGGGCCAGGCGTCGACGATGCCGAAACGCTCGCGCACCAGTGCCCGGTGTTCGTCCGTGGTGGCCGGCGTGATGCGGTCGACCATGCTGTTGGGGAAGCTGCCATGCATGGCCAGCCAGCGCGCCAGCTCCCCGTCGCGCAGGGCGACAAAGGCCAGCAGCATCTTGCGCGTCACGTCGCCATTGTTTTGCAGGTTATCGCAGGACATGATGGTAAACGGCGCCAGGCCACGCTGGTGGCGCAGGGCCAGGGCGGCGGCCAGGTAGCCGAACGAGCAGCGCGGCGCCTCGGGGTGCGCCAGTTCGTAGACGATGTCGGCATGGCCGGCGTCAAACTCGCCCGTGCCCTGGTTCACGTAATAGCCGCCCTCGGTAATGGTGAGCGCGACGATGCACGTGCCGGGGTCGGCCAGCTTTTCCAGCACGGCTAGCGGCTCGTCGGGCGCATACAGGTACTCGCCGATGCTGCCGATGATGCGCGCGCTATCGCCGGCGGCGCTGCGCTCGACCACCGTGTACAAGCCATCCTGCGCCTGCATGGCGTCGCGCATGGCCGCGTCATGCGCCAGCAGGCCCACGCCGCAATAGCCCCACTGCGCATGCTCATGGCCGGACAAGGCCAGCAAATCGTCGAGGTACACGGCCTGGTGGGCGCGGAAAAAACCGCCCACGCCGATATGCACGATGCTGGCCACGAGCGCGCCGCGCGCATACGCGGGCACGGCGACATTGGCGGGCAGGCGCGCCAGGTTCGCCTGGTTCAATGCGATGACTTCCATTACAGCGCTCCTTTCGCGGCCGCATAGGTCTTGCCGGCGCGGTCGAAATAATGCACGAAGCCCGGCTCGAACGTCAGGTGCGTCTGCTGGCCCGGCTGCAGGCTGCTGCGTTCCGCGCCGCGCGACACCACCTGCACATTGTTCGGCAGGCGCACGTAGGTGAGAGTTTCCACGCCCAGGGATTCGACCAGGTCGACGGTGACGGGCACGCTGCCCGGCTGCGCCGCGCCCAGGTGCACGTGTTCGGGGCGGATGCCGACAAAACCGTCAGCCTGCGCCGCGCTGCCCGCCTGCGCCAGCAGCTGCGGCGCCGCGTCGGCCGGCACCACGTTCATGCTGGGCGTGCCGATGAATTGCGCGACAAAGCGGTTGGCGGGACGGTCATACAGTTCCAGCGGCGAGCCATGCTGCTCGATCTGCCCGTCGCGCAGCACCACCACCCGGTCGGCCAGGGTCATCGCTTCGACCTGGTCGTGCGTGACATAGATGGTGGTGGCGCCCAGCTCGCGGTGCAGCTTGGCGATCTCGATGCGCGTCTGCACGCGCAGGGCCGCATCGAGGTTCGACAGCGGTTCATCGAACAGGAACACCTTCGGGTCGCGCACGATGGCGCGGCCGATGGCCACACGCTGGCGCTGGCCGCCCGACAGTTCCTTCGGCGTGCGTTCCAGGTATTTCCCCAGGTCGAGGATGGCGGCAGCCTTGTCGACCTTATCGCGGATGATGGCCGGATCGACGCCGGCCAGTTTCAGCGCGAACGACATGTTCTGGAACACCGTCATGTGCGGGTACAGCGCATACGACTGGAACACCATCGCCAGGTCGCGCTTGGACGATGGCAGGGCCGTGATGTCGCGCCCGTCGAGCGACAGCTTGCCGCCGTCGATCGGTTCCAGGCCCGCGATCAGGCGCAGCAAGGTGGACTTGCCGCAGCCGGACGGTCCCACGAAGACGACGAATTCGCCCTGCCGGATCTCCAGGTCGATGCCCTTGATGGCGCGGTGCTCGCCAAAGAATTTCTCGATATTGCTCAGTTGAAGGTAAGCCATGATAGTCTCATTTCTAATTTGTTTTCGATGCTTCCAGAAACCGTAGCGCGCGGTTCAAGTTCGGTTTGAGTAGCGGAGCTGTACGCATGCACAGTGAGCAACGGAGAGCCGAAATTGGGCCGCGCAGTAGGTTTATGGAGGCATCATTTACTTGACTGCGCCAAAGGTCATACCCTGGACCAGTTGTTTCTGGCAGAACCAGCCCAGCGCCATGATGGGCGCGATCGCCATCAGCGACGCGGCCGACAATTTGGCCCAGAACAAGCCTTCCGGGCTCGAATACGAGGCGATCAGCCAGGCCAGGGTGCCCGCGTTGGAAGCGCCCAGGTTCAGCGACCAGAACGATTCATTCCAGGACCACACCATGCACACGAGGGCCGTGGACGCGATGCCGCCCACGGACAGGGGCAGCACGACGTGGCGGAACTCATCCCACACGGTGGCGCCATCCATGCGCGACGCTTCCAGGATTTCGCGCGGCAGCTCCTTCATGCTCGTGTACAGCAGCCAGATCATGATGGGCAAATTCATCAGCATGAACATGATGGTCAGGCCGATGCGCGTGTCGAGCAGGCCGAAGTACTGGTAGCAGATATAGATGGGCATCAGGGCGCCCACGCCCGGCATGTAGCGCGAGCTGAGCATGAATTTCAGCAAGCCGATGGTGCCGCCCGTGGGAAAGAAGGCCATCGAATACGCGGCCGGGATGGCGATCAACAGGCCGATGGCCGTCGAGACGACGCTGGTAAACAGCGAATTCCACGCGTAGCCGAAGTAATTGTCGCGCGCCAGCACTTCGCGGAAGCTGTCCAGGGTGGGCGTAAAAAACAGCAATGGCGGCGTGGAAATGGCTTGCCCTTCCGTCTTGAAGGCCATCAGGCCCAGCCAGAAGATGGGAAAGAACAGCAGCAGCGCGCACAGCCAGGCGGCGGCCGTGCGGCCATACAGATTGAGTTTGCTATGCATCAAGGTCTCCTTATTTCGACAGATTCTTGCCGATGACGCGCATCAGGAAGAAGGCGGCGATGTTGGCGATGAGCACGGCGAACAGGGCGCCGGCCGAGGCCGCTCCCACGTCATAGGACAGCAGTGCCTGCTGATAGATCATGAAGGTGATGGTGGTCGTGTCGAAGCCGGGACCGCCGCCCGTGGTGGTAAAGATTTCCGCAAAGATCGACAGCAAGAAGATCATCTCGATCATCAGCACCACCGAGACGGCGCGGCCCAGGTGGGGAATGTAGAGGTAGCGCAACTGCTGCACATACGTGGCGCCATCCATGCGGGCCGCTTCCAGCTGCTCGCGGTCCATCGATTGCAGGGCCGTCATGAAGATCAGGCAGGCAAACGGCAGCCATTGCCAGGAGACCATCATGATGATGGAAAACAAGGGGTGGGCCGACAGCCAGTCGACGGGCGTGGCGCCAAAGAAGATGCTGATCTGCGCGAACAGGCCGTAAATCGGGTTGAGCAGCATGTTCTTCCACATCAGGGCGTTGACGGCCGGCATGACGAGAAAGGGCGAAATCAGCAGCACGCGCACGACGGCGCGCCCCGGAAACGCTTCATTGATCAGCAAGCCCAGCGCCGTGCCCAGCACCACCGTGACGAGCATGACGGAAAACAGCAAGGTAAAAGTATTCTGCAATGCCGGCAGGAACGAGGCATCGGTAAAGAAAAAATGGAAATTGGCCAGGCCATGGAAAGGATGGCCGCTGGGATCGAGCATCGAATAACGCACGAACGAGTAATACAAGGTGATCAATAACGGGATCACGGAAATGACGGAGACGGCGACCACGGCCGGCGTCAGCAAAGTCCGGGGGATAATGCGTTTCATAGGATTTCTCTTGGGGCAAGAAGGAACAATCGCCGGCAAAAATCTGGGGTCAGACCCGTCGGGTCTGACCCCGGCTTTACGCTATTGGAGCAAGCAAACTATGCAGCAGGCTTACTTGTAATACCCGCCCTTGCGCATTTCCCGCTCGGCCGTCTGCTGCGACAATTCCAGCGCCTGCTCCACCGTCACCTTGCCCAGCAGTGCTGCCGCCATCTGCTGGCCGGCCGCCACGCCGATCACCTGGAATTCGGGGATCGAGGCGAATTGCACGCCGACATATGGCGATGGCGGCAAGGTGCTTTGCACGGCGCGCGTGGTGGCCAGGGCCTTGCCTTCGGCGGCGGCAAATTTCGCCACTTTCTGGAATTCGGGGCTCGCATACGTGGACTTGCGCGTGCCCGTCGGCACGTTGGCCCAGCTGGTTTCCTTGGCCACCAGTTTCACGTAGTCGGGCGACGTGGCCCAGTTGATGAAGCGCTGCGCCTCGTTCGGATGCTTGGAGCTCGATGGAATGGCCAGCGACCAGATCCACAGCCAGTTGGCGCCCCGCTCCGTCACGCCGATGGGCGACTGGGCGAATGCCACCTTGTCGGCCACCTTGCTTTGCTTGGGGTCCGTGATGAAGGAGGCGGCAATCGTCGCGTCGATCCAGATGCCGCACTTGCCCTGGTTAAACAGCGCGAGGTTTTCATTGAAACTGTTGGCAGCCGCGCCCGGTGGGCCGTACTTCTTCATCAGGTCCACATACATGGTGACGGCGTCTTTCCACGGCTTGCTCGTGAATTGCGGCTTCCATTGCATGTCGAACAGCTGGCCGCCATAGGAATTGGCCATGGTGGTGATCAGGGCCATGTTGTCGCCCCAGCCCGGCTTGCCGCGCAGACAGATGCCGTACACGCCATTGGCAGGATCGTGCAGCTTGGCCGCCACGTCGCGCAGCTGGTTCCAGGTGGGGCGGTCCTCGATCGTCACGCCCGCCTTTTTGACCAGGTCGCTGCGGTACATGATCATCGAACTTTCACCATAGAACGGCGATGCATACAGCTTGCCGTCGCCGGACAGGCCTTCGCGTATGGCAGGCAGCAAGTCGTCGATATCGTATTTGACGTCCGGCTTGATGGGAATCAGCCAGTTTTTCTTGCCCCAGATGGGGGTTTCATACAGGCCGATGGTCATCACGTCGAACTGGCCGCCCTTGGTGGCGATATCGGTCGTCATGCGCTGGCGCAAGACGCCCTCTTCCAGGGTCACCCACTTGAGCTTGATGTCAGGATTGGCTTGTTCAAAGAATTTGCTGAGCTTTTGCATTTCAATCATGTGGCCGTTGTTGACGGTGGCGATGACCAGGTCGGTGGCGGCAAAAGCGGACGAGCTGAGGCAAAAGGCGCCGGCGCACAGCGCGGCAATGGCGGAACGTTTCATTGTGTGTCTCCAGTGTTTTTTGTCGTTGGCAATGCTCAGGTACTTAGCACCACGACCACAATGTAGCACCAGGCTTTGATACTTTCTGATACTCCAAAACCGCAATTCGATACTCTTTTGCAGGTCCACTATGCGCGAGAGTATCGGTATGCAGCAAAAACAACACTCTGAAAGAAAGTATCGTCACTTGTTCGTTTTGTATCAGGCTGGTTAAAAAAGCGCTGCTAGACTTGGTTTTCGGCATTAGACCGTGCGCGGTGGCCGTCCTGCGGGACGCCAGCGCTACCACCTACATTCTTCTGGAGACCGCATGAATCGCACTGCATTGAAAACCTTGCCTGCCCTGCTGCTGGCCATCGCCAGCGCTTCCGCCATGGCCGACCCCATGTACCCATCCGATGCCGAAGGCTTCCATGGCTATCTGCGCGCTGGCGCCGGCAGCAATACGTCGGGCGACGGCGGTTCGCAAGGCTGCTTCGGCCTGGGCGGCAATACCATGAAATACCGTCTGGGCAATGAGTGCGACGCCTACACGGAATTCGGCTACACCAAGTCCATCGCCAATTCCGGCGGCGTCAACTACCTGGCCACCATCTGGGTCAACGCGTACGCGCCGAATTCGGATTTCGGCGACAACAAGCTGGGCATCGTCAAGGCCTATGTCGAAGCGCAGGGACTCGATTTCCTGAACGGCGGCACGGCCTGGATCGGTAAACGTTTCTACTACCGTCCTGACATCCACATGCTGGACTTGCAATACATCAATATGAACGGCACGGGTGCCGGCCTGGACCGCATTCCTGCCGGCCCTGGTAAATTCTCGTATGCCTTCTTCAAGGACAACGATATCAACACCGTGTCGCCGACCGGCGTCGTCAGCACCAAGTCCGCCGTGCGCCAGAACTTCATCTACGGCGAGATTCCTGTGAATGAAAACGGCACCCTGGACCTGGCCGCCACCTACATCATCGGCGAAGGCAAGGACAACGACTTATACGGCAAGAAACACAACGGCTGGCAGCTGTCGGCCTTCCACCGTCAAGCCAAAGTCTTCGGCGGCGGCAATACCTTCGGCGTGCAGTACGGCGTCGGTCCCGGCACGGGCAAGGGCGCGCAGTTCGGCGCCTCGGGCGACACCAATTTCGGTTCGGACGTGAAACGCACGCGCATCTTCAATGACATGGCGATCCAGCCCCTGGCCAACTTCGGCATGGAATTCGTCGCCCTGTGGCAAAAAGACGAGTCCAATGCCAACGGTTCCTCGACCTGGACCTCGGTCGGCGTGCGCCCTGTGTACGCATTCACCAACAACTTCAAGCTGGTGGGCGAACTGGGCACGGACCGCGTGACGCAAGCGGGCGGCCTGCCGGCCAAGCGCCTGACCAAACTGACCATCGCGCCGACGATCTCGGCCGGTCCTGGCCTGTGGTCGCGTCCTGAACTGCGCGCCTTTGTCACCTACGGCAAATGGAACGATGCGGCCACCGCCTCGGTCAACGCGTCGAACAACGGCGGCCCGATCTACAACAACAATACCAGCGGCACGTCCTACGGCTTCCAGGTAGAGACGTGGTTTTAAGCTGAACCCAAAAGCACGCCGCGGTCGGCCCCTGAGGGTCCGACCCCAGTACTTGCATTCGGGTCAAAAAAAGGGCGGAACTGCGGTTCCGCCCTTTTTAGTTTACGACATCAGCAACCTTAAGGCAGCGCCACCGGCAATTCCGGATACTCCTGCGTCAGCGCATACTTGGTGCCGCCCACGGTGACCGTGTAGTTGGCCGGTCCCGAGATCGGCAAACGATAGTTCAAGGTCAGCGCCACGGAGCCGCCCGGCGCCAGCGATTGCCAGGCGGGAATCGCGAAGCGGGCCCGGTTGTAGTTCTTCGTGAAGCCGCCGATATTGTTCGGCCCCGTATAGCCGGCATTGATCACCGTCAAGCCGAAACCCGACTGGTCGCTCATGTCCGACGGCGCGGAAACGGGATAGTCGAATTCCACCACGGTGCCGCCCGGCAAGGTCGTCGTCGTGTTGTTCTTCACCGTCATCACCGGGTTGATGGGGAAGTTGTTATCGCCCAGCTTCCAGCCACCGAGGGTGATGCTGACGTTGGCCGCCGTGCCCGGCATGGCGATTTCGGCGCGCTTGTTGCCATACACGCCAGCCGTGCGGAAGGCCTGGTACAGCACGTCCGTCAGGGTGGTGCCCATGAAATACTCGCCCTTGCCGCCATTGCGCGTGGCATCCCAGGCATAGTCGCCCGCCATTTCCCAGATCATCACGCCGCCAATGTTGTTGTTGACGATGTACTGGGCCTTGGCCGCGATCGATTGCGTGGTTTCCGTGGAAATGAACACTTTTTTGGTCGCATTCCACAGCCACGGCGCCACCATGGTGCTGCTGTAGTACGGCACATAGGTACCCACCAGCGCCTTGTCCGTGACTTTATACGCGTCCAGGTAGCTCGGCACGATACCGTTCTGCAAGTTCAGCGCATGCCAGATGGGGTTGCCGCCGCCGGGCGTCGGTTTGCCCTGCGAGTCCAGGTCGAACCACACGTTGTCGATGCCGGTGGCGCCCGTGCCGCACGTCTTGGTGCCGGCGCACGTGACCGTGGAGCTGATCAACGGCGTCGTGCCCCACAGGCCATTGGTGCCGCCCGTCACATCCTTCCAGCCCCGCGTATAGAACGGCACGCCGATATTGATGCGCCCCGCCTGCATGGCGCCACGGTAGTAGCGGTAGGCCCAGTCCGTGTTCAGGTAGCCGATGTTCTGGAACTGGTAGGCATTACCGGCACGCAATTCGCCGTCGTTGCCGTCGTCAAACAGCGCCGCGTTCGGTCCCACGTACTGGTTCCACGCGCCGTGCAAGTCATACGACATCAGGCTGGCGTAATCGAGATATTTCAGTCCCGACATGTTTTCCTCGCCCCGCAAGACCCAGCCCGAGGCGGAACCGGCGATGGTCAGCAGGTAATACTTGTTGTCCTGCACGGCCGCTTCGTCGAGCTTCTGGCGCAGCACTTTCAGCAGCACGTTGTAGCTCGTCATCAGGCCCGCCAGGCGCGGTTTCGAGACGGCGAAGTCGTTCGGATTGCCCGCTTCATTGTTGGTGGTCGGATGTTCGTAATCGACATCGACGCCATCGAAGAAGTTGTATTGGCGCACGAATGCCACCATGGAATCGGCCAGGGTATTGATGCCGGCCGTGTTCACGCTGCCGTCCGCATTCGTCGTGGCCGTGTAGAAGCCACCGCTGCCGGCCCAGCCGCCCACGGAAATCATCAGTTTCACGCCCGGATACTTCTTCTTGTATTGCGACAGCAAATTGAAGTGGCCCTTGTACGGCAAGGACGGGTCCATGGCCGCGGCCGGCACGTTCGGCCACGTGAGGCCCGTGTCGGGATTGGCCGCGCCGCTGCCGATGGCGATCTTCGACGTGGCTGCATCGACGGTGGCGAACGCATAGTTCAGGTGGGTGATCTTGTCCCATGGCAGGTTATTCACCAGATACGTGGGACTGCCATCGACGCCCGTGCGCCAGCTGGCGAAATAGCCGACGATGCGCCGGTTCAAGCCATTGCCCAGCACTTCGCGGCCATTCGCGTCGTACACCTTGCAATAAGGCACATTCGGCACGGCCGAGATCAAGCCGTCGGGACGGCAAGCCGTTGGCGTCGGCGTCGGCGTTGGTGTCGGCGTCGGGGTCGGGGTCGGCGTTGGGGTCGGTGTCGGGGTCGGCGTTGGTGTTGGCGTCGGCGTCGGCGTCGGCGTTGGTGTCGGCGTTGGTGTCGGGGTCGGGGTCGGCGTATCCGTCACGGCCCAAGGTCCCCACTGGTCGTTGGCGCTGGGGACATTGCCCTGCGTCCACCACTTGGCCTTGTAGGTGACGCCCTGGTAAGTCACGCACTGGCCGCCCGTGTAGACGGTGGCGGCATCCCAGACGGCGCAAGCGTCGACGGTGGCGTGCAGGCTGTTCGGCGTGGCGGTGGTGCCATCCTGGCCCCCGCCGCAAGCGACGAGCACGCCGCTAAGCAGGGCCATCAATAATGCATTCGATTTCATGTGGTGTCTGTCTCCATTATGGTTTGTACAGCTAGTACATTGCGAGCTTGTTGCAGGCCCCTCGTGGGGCTCTTGTCAACTGTTATCCCTGGCTGGCATTTGCTGCGTTACTGCTACTGCAACTTCACATTCCAGTTGGCTTCCACGCATTTCACGTAGTTCCCCGCCTGCAAGGCGCTGTACGGGGTTTGATAGCTGACCAGCTGGCATTGGTTGTCGCCACCGGCGCTCCAGTTCTTTTCCCAATAGATGTTGTAGGAAGCGGAACTGGCCGGGGTGAAACGCTGCATATTGGCGCACGACAATTGTTCGCCGGAATAATTCCAGCCCATGTCCGTGGCAAATTGCTTGTAGTAATCGATGCGGTTTTGCGCGGCCTGCTTTTCCGTACCCTGCCCGCATTCGGCATTGATGATCATGATGGTGGTGGCAAAGTTATTGCCCGCGCCGGCCGCCGTATCGGCCGCGTTCGGCACCCACGTGCCGTCGAGCACGTGCAGCATCGACGGCTTCGGCGGTTGCGGATAGACAAAGAAGAACGTGGCCGAGGCCAGGTTCAGCCAGGTCGAGGCCACCAGGTCCGGGTTTTTCAGCAATACGGACTGGTCGCCGTCGTGCATGGCTTGCGAGAAGGGGCCGTAGTTGTAGTTGTACGACAGTTGCTTGGCGCCGCGGCCAAAGTATTTCTTGAAGCTGCCGTCGGCATTCGTGCCGCAGGTCCAGACCTTGTTGAAGACGGGGTCGGCGCACTCGACGTTGTAGCCGCAGCCGGCGCCCGTTTCGTCGCAGCCCAGTTCGCGCAAATACTTCAAGCCCTGGCGCCATTGCGGCAGCGGGCTGCTGGCGTTGTGGTCGCCCGTTTCCTGCCCGAAGTGGGAAAACATGGTGGCCAGGCTGTGGCGGCAGATGGCGTCCGCATTGCGCCCGTCGCTGTAGTCGTCGCACACGGCGGGGAACTTGGCCACGGCCTGTAGGAAGCGCTGGTAGGTGTAGCTGGCGTCGCGCGCGGCAAAATAGTAATCCCACTTCGCCGCCGGCAGCAGGCGCTCGACGCGCTTGACGTTGAGGGGATTGCTGGCCAGGCCAGGCTGCACGGCCTCGACGGCCGCATTGCCCAGGGTGCGGATCGACGCCTTGACCTTGCGGAAGAAATCGTTGTTCGTCAGCGCCGCCTCGTTGGCCTCGGCCTGGGCCCTGGTGGGCACGCCTGGCGTCGGCGTCGGAGTAGGCGTCGGAGTAGGCGTCGGCGTAGGTGTCGGCGTCGGTGTCGGTGTTGGCGTCGGTGTCGGGGTGGGTGTGGTGGTATCGAGGCTCCACGGTCCCCACTGGTCGTTGTTCGGCGCCGTGCCCTGCACCCACCATTTGGCCCGGTACACCTTGCCGTCATAGACGGCGCACTGCCCTGCCGTGTAGACGGCGCTGGCGCTCCAGGCTGCGCAACTGTCGCTGGCGGCCGTGGCGGCCAGCAGGGTCGATGGGGGTTCGGTGGTGGAATTGCCGCCGCAAGCGAGCAGCGCGCTGCCCAGCAGGCCAGCCATCAAAGGCGAGGCCAGCCGGCTAATTTGCCGTGTCTTCACAATGTCTCCTGAACGTTATACGAAAACTATCGAAGTAGCTTTTTATGTTGTACGTAAAGAAAGCACAGCGAAGCGTCGGCTTTCTGCACAGAGAATGCGACGCTAAAAATTGGTAGTCAAGTGGTTTTGCACAACACTGTTATTTACAATACCAGTGACTCCAGGCGGTCTTGCCACGCCGTGACAGGCGAAGAATGGAGAAAGAAAAAAAGGAAGCTTCCGCAGGCGGTACCGGCAATACCGCGCAAGCGATGGCGCGGCAAGTGGTATTAGCACTGCCGCGCCAGAATCAGACCGGTTTCGGCGCCGATTGCACTATTTCCGGGTAATACAGTTCATAAAACCAGCCATACGCACTTTCGATCTGTGCCTGGATGCGCGGCGGAATCGCATGCTGCTTGGGCGCACTGATGGTGGCTTGCTGGCGGTGCGTGTATTTCATGCGGTAGTGGCTGTCGCTTTCCTGAATGCCCACCGCCAGCGCCTGCGGGTCGATCTGGAATGGTGCCAGCCCCAGCCATGCGTACAGGTGCGACATGCATTCCACGGGCCGCGCCATCAAGTCTTCGAAGCGCACGAAATACAGTTTCTGCTGTACCTCGATGGGCAGGTCCAGCACGGCCTGCAGCGAACTCAAGGGGGCACCGATGGTGCGGTCCTTGGCAAACAGCATGTCGGCCCGCCCCAGGCGGTCGAAGTCGGCCAGGTGATCGACGAAGTCGAGCAGGATGGTGCGCTGGTGCTGCGCCTCGATGGACCCGTAGACTTGCCCCAGTTCGCGCACGCAGACGATGATTTTCGCTTCCGGCGCCAGTTGCAGCAGCATTTCCACGCAGTGTAGCCAGGCACGGTTCTTGTCGACCACGCCCTGCTTGTCGCAGTCCCGGTACCAGCCGCGCAAGAAACCCTGCATGGCCGTCTTCAGGTGGCCGTAGCTGGTCTCGAATGTCGTATCGAGTTGCGACAGGAAGAAGGCATCGTCGCTGACCATGCGCCGCATGCCCAGCAAGGCATTGCACAGGGGGGAACTATTGCCTTCGCAATGCAGGTCGGGATGCTGCGCCAGCAGCTGGCACAGCAAGGTGGAGCCGGCGCGCGGCAGGCCGGCCACGCCGATGAAATTGGATGTCATGCGATGTACTTTCTGTTCAGCGCTGCGCTTCCGAAGGAAAACAGGATGGTGCAGCAATTATATGAGTGTTGCAACGGCGCGGCGGCATAAAAAAATGCCGCTTCGAAACACGAAGCGGCATTTCCCCGTCCCCGCTGGGAGACGCAGCGTGCCTTACTGGTTGTCCTGGCGCGGGCCGCCAGCAGCCTCGGCCGGCAAGCGCAGCCCGCTATCGACCACGCTCAGGCGCAGGCCCGGCAAGACGTTAGCGACGACATTGCCCGCCAGCTGCACCACCGGTGCACTGCCTGCGGCGCCCTGCTCTGCCTCGCGCGGCGCATCCTGCGTGACGGCGGGCTTGCCTGGCGCTGCCTCGCCACTGGCGATCATGTCGGCCTGCACCATATTGCCTTGCGACGGCGCCACGGCGACAGCCGCAATCACGCTCGCGACAGCGCTTTGCAACGCTTCCGTCGGCTTGACTTTCAACACGCCGTCAACATAGTTCAGCGCATAGTTGTTCGACGCCTGGCCCGATGCCGATACCAGATAATTGCCTGCCGCGGAAGCCGTCGTCGCCGGTGTGCTGAACACCAGCTTGCCGCTCACTTCAGCAGCCAGCGTGTCACCGCCGAGCAAGCCGTTGTAGACGGCGCTGAAGTCGGGATTGGCGCGTCCCTGGTCTTTTTCAGCGTTGTCGACCTTCACCGTCAGCGCTGCCTGCGCAATCGTGGCCGTGCTGCTGGCGGTGCTGTTGACCACGTAATTGCCCGCATCCGCGCCGCTCAGGCGTATGCCGGCCACCGTCACCGTCTTGCCCACGCCCGCATTCTTGTCGCCGAAGCTGGCGCCATTGCTGGCAATGCTCAGCTGATCATTGCCGATGCGGTTGTCGCGCAGCGTGACCACGGCATTCGTCGTGGCGTCATACACCTTGTTGAGGGCACTGGCACTGACCGTCAGGGTGGCGGGCGTGATGTCCGCCGTGGTGCTGGCCTGGTTGCTCGCCAGTACATAGTTGCCCGCATCGGCGCCGCCCAGGCCCAGACCGCTGATGGTCACGGTCTTGCCCGCTGCGGCATTCTTGTCGCCGAATGTGCCGACGACGGGGGCGCTGGCCAGGCTCAAGGCATCGCCGGCCACCATGCCATTGAAGCTGGCCCCCGCCAGGTTCAGGCTGGCCGCCGTGCTGCCGTCGTACACCTTGTTCGCTGCTACGATACCGGCAATGGCGCTGATCGATGCTGGCGTGATGCTGGCCGTCAAGCCAATCGGGTTGCTGACCGTATAGTTGCTGGCCGAACCGGAACCGTCGAGCAAGGTGGTGCCGCTGACCGTCACGGCCTTCGCACTGCCCGCATTCTTGTCGCTGAACGCGGCCGTCTGGCCGCCGATGGCCAGGGTTTCGTCGCCCACCAGGCCGCTCAAGCTGCCGCCGATGAGTTGCGCCACCGCATTGCCGTCGTAGACCTTGTTGCCCGCCACCTGGCCCGTCACCGTCAGGACTTTCGGCGTGATGCTGGCCGTCACGCCCGTCGGGTTGCTGACCGTGTAGTTGCTGGCCGAACCGGAACCGTCGAGCAAGGTGGTGCCGCTGACCGTCACGGCCTTCGCACTGCCCGCATTCTTGTCGTTGAACGCTGCCGTCTGGCCGCCGATGGCCAGGGTTTCGTCGCCCACCAGGCCGCTCAAGCTGCCGCCGATGAGTTGCGCCACCGCATTGCCGTCGTAGACCTTGTTGCCCGCCACCTGGCCCGTGACCGTCAGGGCTTTCGGCGTGATGCTGGCCGTCAAGCCCGTCGGATTGCTGACCGTGTAGTTGCTGGCCGAACCGGAGCCGTCGAGCAAGGTGGTGCCGCTGACCGTCACGGCCTTGGCGCTGCCCGCATTCTTGTCGCTGAAGGCCGCCGTCTGGCCGCCGATGCCCAGGGTTTCGCCGCCCACCAGGCCGCTCAAGCTACCGCCGGTAAGTTGCGCCACCGCATTGCCGTCGTAGACCTTGTTGCCCGCCACCTGGCCCGTGACCGTCAGGGCTTTCGGCGTGATGCTGGCCGTCAAGCCCGTCGGGTTGCTGACCGTGTAGTTGCTGGCCGAACCGGAGCCGTCGAGCAAGGTGGTGCCGCTGACCGTCACGGCTTTCGCGTTGCCCGCATTCTTGTCGCTGAACGCTGCCGTCTGGCCGCCGATGGCCAGGGTTTCGTCGCCCACCAGGCCGCTCAGGCTGCCGCCGATGAGTTGCGCCACCGCATTGCCGTCGTAGACCTTGTTGCCCGCCCCCTGGCCCACGACCGTCAGGGCTTTCGGCGTGATGCTGGCCGTCAAGCCCGTCGGGTTGCTGACCGTATAATTGCTGGCCGAGCCGGAACCATCGAGCAAGGTGGTGCCGCTGACCGTCACGGCCTTCACACTGCCCGCATTCTTGTCGCTGAACGCTGCCGTCTGGCCGCCGATGGCCAGGGTTTCGTCGCCCACCAGGCCGCTCAGGCTGCCGCCGATGAGTTGCGCCACCGCATTGCCATCATAGACCTTGTTGCCCGCCACCTGGCCCGTGACCGTCAGGGCTTTCGGCGTGATATCGGCCGTGCCGCTGGCGATATTGCTGCCCAGAATGTAGTTGCCCGCGTCCGCGCCACCGAGGGTGATGCCGCTGACCGTCACCGTCTTGCCCGTGCCCGCATTCTTGTCGCCAAAGGCGCCGTTGCCGGACAACGTCAGGCTATCGTTGCCGATCTTGCCATTGAAGGTGGCCACGCCCGTGAGCGTGGCATCCGCCAGGCCGTCGTAAGTCTTGTTATTGACGCCCACGTTCGTCACACTGCTGATGCTTGCCTTGCCGATGTTGGCGCTCACATTGCCTGGGCTGGTGAAGGCGTAATTTCTGGCCAGGCCAGTGCCATCCTGCAAGACAGTACCGCTGATCGTGACCAGCTTGCCCGTGCCCGCGTTCTTGTCGCTGAAGGTCCCGACGCCGCCGCTGAAGCCCAGCGTTTCACCCGCGACCATGCCGTTCAAGGTCCCGCCCGACAACACAGCCGCCGTCGTGCCATCGTAGACCTTATTGCCCGCCGTCACTCCGGAGAGCGTGACGGCCTTGGGCGTGATACTGGCCGTGGCGCTGGCCGCATTATTGGTGAAATTGTAATTTCCCAGGTCGCTGCCGGACAGGGCGATATTGGTGATATTGACGGTCTTGTTGCTGCCCACATTCTTATCCGTGAACGCCCCGTTCGCACTGAACAATTGCACGTCGTCGCCCGCAATCTTGCCATTGATGACAGCCAGGCTGGGACTGAGGCTGACGTTGAGGTTGCCGTTATAGACCTTGTCCAGGGCAGTCAAACCGCTAATACCGGAAATCGTTGCCTTCGTGATATCGCCCGTCAGGCTGGCAGGCGCACTCAGCGTATAGTTGCTGGCCAGGCCGGTGCCATCGTTCAAGGTCACGCCGCCAACCGTAATGGTCTTGCCCGTGCCCGCGTTCTTGTCGCTGTAACTGGCGCCCTGGACGACAAAGGCCAGGGTTTCCGCGTTGACCAGGCCATTCAAGGTACCGCCGGTCAGGCTCGCATTGACCGTGCCATCGTAGACTTTATTGCCGCCACTCAAGCCCGTCAATGTCAACGCCTTGGCGCTGATATTGGCGCTGCTGGCGGCCGTGTCGCTGGCCAGGTTGTAATTGCCTGCGTCCGTGCCGCCCAGCACGATGCCGCTGACATTGACCGTCTTGCCATTGCCCGCATTCTTGTCGGCAAAGCTGCCGCTGGCGCCCGACACCGTCAGGTTGTCGCCGGCCACCATGCCGCTGAAAGCGGCGCCTGCCGTATTCAGGCTGGCGGCGGCGCTGCCGTCATACACCTTGTTGCCGGCCACGATGCCGGTCACGCCGCTGATGGTGGCCTTGCCGATATTGCCCGTCAAGCCAACGACAGGTACGAGCGCATAATTGCCGCCGGCGCTGCCGCCCAGGGTGGCGTTGGTCGTCACGGCAATGTTACTGCCTGCATTCTTGCTGGCATACGTGCCGCTCACGGCCGAACTTACATTGGCCAGGTCGCCAGCCAGCACGCCATTCAGGGTGCCGCTGATGGAGGCCGTGGTCGTGCCGTCGTAGACCTTGCCCGTCACGGCCGCGCCGCTCAGGGTCACGGACTTGGGCGTAATCACCAGGCCGCCATCGATATAGCTGATCGCATAGCCGGACTGGCCGCCCGAAGAGTACAGGCCGCTGGCCGACACACCATACGTTCCCGCGTTGACGGCGCCAGCGGCATTGCCCGCATACACAGGCGTGCCCAGCAGACTGGCGCCTGCCACCGTGTTCGAGTAGGTGACGCTATTGCTGCCGCCCGCATAGGCCACGCCGTCATACACCTTGCTGTCGTAGGAAACGCGCACGGTGATCTGCTTCATGAACGAGCGCAGGAAAGGCGCGCTCTGGCCATCGTAGACCACCCACATCTGCGCCAATTCCCAGCCGGCGCCCGTGTAGTTCGACAGGTTCTTCAGCTGCGTTGTCGTCATGCCCGTGCCGCCCGCGCTGGTCCCCTGGCCGCTGCTCTGCGTGTCCCAGTAGCTGCCCGTGACGCTGCCCGCATTGGCGCCCGCCAGGCCGCCCACGCTGCTGACACCGCTCACGCTGCCGTTCGTGTAGCTGGTGGCGATGCTGCCGTTATTGCTGCCGACCAGGCCGCCGACGGTGCTGCCGCCGCTCACGGCGCCGCTGGCATAGCTGTTTACCACCGTGCCCGTATTGCTGCCCACCAGGCCGCCGCCGGTGGAGGTGCTCGTCACGCCGCTGGTGGCAAAGCTGCCGCTGATCGTTCCCGCATTGCTGCCGGCCAGGGCGCCCACGTTCGTGCCGCCCGCCACGCTGCCGCCGGACAAGCCGATATTCGCCACCACGCCCCCGCTGCCGATGGCACCGAACAGGCCCACGTTGCTCGCCCCCGCCTTGGCGATGTTCAGGCTGGAAATGATATGGCCGGTGCCGTCCAGGCTGCCCGTGAAGGCCGAACCTGCCGTACCGACGGGAATGAAGCCCGTGCCGCCCCACACATCGTTGCCGTTCGCCGCCGTGCTGGCTGCGCTGAAGCTGCTGCCCAGCGTGTAGCTGGCGGCCTTGTTCATTGCCATCAATTGCAGCTGGTGCGTGGAATTGATGGTGTTCGACCACTCCGACGCCAGCATGGGGCGCGTACCGGCGCTCGCGCCATTGATGGAACCATCGCCGCTGACGATCACCCAGTTGTTGCCCGCCGCACCGGCAGTGCTAGTGAAATTGAAACCTGCGAAATTACTGCCTTGCAACATCTGCGCACTGGTCAGGCCCAGCGCGTTCGAGGTGGCAGCGTTGCCAGTCACGCCGATGGCGGCGATCGCGCCATTCAAGCTCTTGTCGAAATAGGCATTCGTCACCGTGCCGCCGTTGTTATCGCCGACGATCATGCCGACGCTGGCGCCCCCCGCCGTGAGCTTGCCAGAGTAATAGACGTTCGTCATTGTCGAAAGGTTGTAGCCGACGACACCGCCCACGGTGGAATTGGCAGTCACATTGCCGGTAGCGTAGCTGTTGCGTATCGGGCCATACGACAAGCCGACCAGGCCGCCGACGTTATTGCCAGTGCCTGTCACATTGCCGGTGGCATAGCTGTTATCGACCGTGCCGCCCGACTCTATCCTGCCCAGCAGGCCGCCCAGACCGGATACACCCGTGACATTGCCCGTGGCATAGCTGTTCGTCACCACGCCGGTGGTGTCGTTAATGGCGGCCAGGCCGCCGCCATAGCTGCCGCCAGCACTGCCGACGCTGATGGCGCCCGTGGCATAGCTGTCGCTGATCGTGCCGCGGTTGAAGACCGCCAGACCGCCGGCGAAATAATTGGCCGAGGTGGTGGCCACGGCACTGGAACTGCCCTTGATCAAGCCGCCGGCAGCATTCACGCCCACCAGGCCGCCGGCGGCGCCATACGCGCCGGCAACGACGGTGCCGGCGGCGCGGCTGTTGCTGAGCGTGCCGGCATTGGTGCCCACCAGCGCGCCCATGTTGATATAGCCGGAACCATGCACGGCGCCGCTGCTGGACACGTTCTCGATGGTGCCGTTGTTGCGCCCCGCCAGCGCGCCAATATCCGTGTAGCTGGCGCTGAACACGGCTTGCGAACCCGAAATATTGACATTGCTCAAGCTCAGGTTACGCACGCTGCCGGCGGTACCGATATTGCCGAACATCCCCACCGGCATCTCGGGGCGGTTGATGGTCAAGCCATACAGCTCATGCCCCAGGCCGTCAAACTTGCCCGTGAAGGGCGTCACGGCGCTGCCGATGGGCGCAAATCCCTTGCCAATGTCCCAGCTGCCCGTGGCGCTGGCATCTATATTGCTGCCCAGTACATAGTTGCCGGACAAATTGCCCTGCAAGCCCTGCACATCGTTGCCGCTCGTGCTGTTGAAAGCGCCCAGGCTGTTGATCACCTGATACACGGTCACGCTGCCGTTACTGCCCAGCTTGGTGCTGAAATTGTTACCCGATGGCAGGTCGACTTCCGCCTTGACGTTGTAGGTGGACAGATTGCCGGCGGCGACCCCGCTCTGGCCATATTCGAGCGCCAGGCTGGCCGTGCCCGCGCCGCGCATGGCCTTGTTGATATTGATATTGTTTTGCGCCGTCAGGGTCAGCTTGTTGGCCGTCCAGTTGATGTTGTCGTTGACGTTGATATTGCCCTGCGTGCCGCTGCCGCCCGAGACGCTCTGGATCTGCACATTGCCCGATTTCAAGGAATTGCTCAGGAAAGTGCCCGTCATGTCGCCGCCGGAAACGGCGATATTGAAATCGGTCGGATCGATCAGCCAGGTGCCGGACAAGCCCTTGGCCGACGCCGTCGTCACCTTCAGACCATCGTCGATCTTCACGTGCGCGGCCGAGGTGTCGATGAAGCCGCCATTGCCGCCCTCGGGCGCGCTGGCGTCCAGGGTGCCCGCCGCGTTTACCGTGCCGCTTTGCATGTCGCCCAGCAGCTTGATCGTGCCGCCGCGCGTGTCGATGCTGTGCGCCTCGATCACGCCCGTGTTGTTGACGACGGTTTTCAGCAAGTCGCCCGCCGCCTGCGCCGTGAGGACCACGCTGCCGCCATCGGCCTGGATCAAGCCGCCGTTATTGACCAGCGCGCCCACGGCGCCCCGGTCCACCGCCACGTTCAGCAAGCCGTCGCCCGCCACGTCCAGGGTGATGGCACGGCCCGCCGCCAGCGCTACCGAGCCCAGGCGTGCCTGGATCGTGCCCTCGTTCGACACATTAGCGCCCAGCAAGGCCACATAACCGCCCGGCGCGCTGATGCTGCCCTGGTTCAAGACCTTGCCCGTGCCATTGCCGGCAAACTGGTACTTGCCCGCCATGAAGTCGGCGTTGCTGATATCGAGGGTCGAGGCCACCAGGCCCGCCGTGTTCACGGACGCGCCGTGGCCGAACAGCACGCCGTTCGGGTTGACGATGAACACCTTGCCATTGGCCGACAAGTTGCCCAGGATGGTCGTGCCGTCATTGCCCAGCACGCGGTTCAGGGCCACCGCGTTGCTGTTGGGCTGCTGGAACTGCACCGATTCGCCCTTGCCGATATTAAAACTGGCCCAGTTGATGACGGCGTTCTGGCTGCCCTGCCGGATCACGGTATTGCCCGGCGTACCATTGATGGAAGCCTGGCCCGCCACCACGGTGCCGCCCGCCGGCCCCGCCAGGGCCAGGGAGCCATACCCGAGCATCAGCGCCGCCGCCATGCTGGTCAGGGCGAAATGCGCGCCGCCCCCGCTGCTGCCCGGCATCGAGCGCTTGCCGGCGGATTTGACGTTTTCGGAAACGGCGGCGTAAGCGCCGGTGGCCTGGTTCCAGATGGAGCGGTAGATGCGGTTCATGGCTGTGTCCTGATTTTTTAGCTTGTATTAGCTTGTATTAATTTAGAAGTACTTAACGGCTTGCAGCCAGAAGCGGCCTGCCGCATCCGGTGCCGAGGTCGCCTTGGCATTGCCCAGCTTGTGCGCGTAATACGCCTTCAGCACGAGCGCGTTGGCGCCCGTCCACGTCGCGCCCACACCGGCCCCGCTCAAGGTGCGGCGGTTCTCGCCGGCGCTCCAGGCATCGCGGTTCAGCTTGACGGTGCCCGTATCGGCAAACGCCAGCGCCTGCAACTGGCCGGGAAAGGCCGTGAACGCCGTCACGTTCTGGCGCAGTTCCACATTCAGCACATAGCCCTGATCGCCATACGCTTCGCCGCCCGGATAGGCGCGCACGCCGCCCACGCCGCCGATGCCCATCTTCTCGGACACATCGAGGTTTTTCGACGCGGCCTGGCCACTGAGAGTGCCGAACAGGCTCGTCTCGCCGCCCAGGCTTTGCACGCGCGCACCATTGAAGGCCAGCTTGTTGAAGTGGCCGTTGCTCTTCACCGTCACCTGGTCGAGCGCCAAGGTTGCCAGCGTCCCGATATCGATCTTGCCCGTGGTGTACGTGACGGAATACGTGCTGGCGCCACCACCGCCCCAGCCATCCTTGCTGTCGCCATTCAGGTTCAGCATCCACACCTTGGCCTTCTTGTCGTTGACGCTGCCCGTCGATTCCGTGCGGTCCTGGAAAGTCTTGTCGTCATAGCTCACTTGCGCATACAGGTTGTTGCTGCGCGAGCGGATCAGCGGATAACTGCCGTAGGCGCTGGCGATCTTCGCCGTTCCCTTGGCGTCGAGCACGGCAAATTCCTTGCCCAGCTTGTAGTCCATATACGTGTAGGCGCCGCCCAGGCGCAGCAAGCCCGCCTGCCCCTGGTAGGCCAGGCGGCCATAGTTCAAGCCGTCGGCCGAGGTGAACGCGCGCACGGTGGCCACGTCGCCGATGCCGGCCAGTTCATTGATGTTCAGGGTGGCGCCGATGCGGTTGCGGCCCGTATAGCGGTTGCCCTGGTTATCCAGGTCGATGCTGCCGTTGAACCGCGATCCAGGCTGCACGTCGACGATCAGGTCAGACGCGCCCAAGGACGCCCCCGGCGCCAGGGTCGAGCTCACCTGCACGCCCGGCAAGTCCGACAGCAGCAGCAAGCGGCGCTCGAGCGGCGCCGTGGCGATCGCCTGCCCGTCCAGGCCCGCCAGCACGGTGCCGGCCAGGCCGTCGGACAGATTGCTCTGGTTGCGCAATTGCACCTGGCCATACTGGCCAGGCAAGACGCTGATCGTGACGACGCCATCCTGGATATCTTGCGCGGGCAGATAGGCCTGGGCCAGGAAATAGCCGCGGTTCTGGTAATAGCTGGCAATTTTGGACGCCATGGCGCGCAGCTCGCCCAGGGTCAGTTCGCTGCCTGCGGTAAATCCCGAGGCGGCCACCAGTTCGCTCTCGGTAAACACGGGCGGTGCCGTGATCTGCAGGCGCTGCACGGTGATGCGCGTGGTGTCGCCCACCGTGGTGGCGGGCACGTTGCCCTGCTGGACACGGATGGCGGGCGGCGCTTTTGGCAACGGGGGGGCGGCAGGAATCTGCTGCAACTGGCTGCCGGCGCCAGGAGGATCGACGGCCCAGGCGGTCTGGATCATCAGCAACAGGGTCAGCGGAAGTAATTTGGTGTTCAAGGTCATCCTTTCAGGCGGCGCGCCCACGCCAGACCCACCGCTTCCGGCTGCACTGACGGGGAATACAAGAGCTGAATGGAAAAATACTTTTTTGACATCAATGTTAAATACAATGACAATGAAAAAATAAAATTCCCATCAGCAACATTGATCCATTTTAGCGCGCCATTGAAGGAGGAAATACCTGTCCGGGGGTCTCTTTCACCGTATTGGTGCAGCCCGTATGCATACAGCGCCAACATCCGCGAAGTGGCCTAAAAATGCTGTGTTTCAAAGAAAAACTCGTTGTCTTTGTGCAACAACGTTGACCGTCTGCCACTACCAAGATGCTATTCCACGCAGGCCAAACCATGAAAAAAGGGAGGGTTGATTATTATTATCGCAATATAAAACATTGTTATTTTTACGACATGAAGATATACCTCCAGCTCAGTACTTTTGTACTGCACGTTCGCATGTCACATTATTGTAAAAATGAGATGCAAAAAATATACAGCGAGTTTGAAACCCGGCACTTGGCAATACCCGTGCGGGCACGCGATGGTCAGCGCTGCAAAGAAAATGGGAGGCCAGCCGGCACGTCAGCACAAAGCTGGCATGCCGGGTGGCTGCGAAAAAGGCGGGAGATGAGGATGGTGCCGGGCTGATCCGGCCAGGCGCTACCTGGACAATACGTATTTCGCCAGGGTCGCCGCATCGGCTTCGCTGAGCTGGCTGAACGGCGGCATGGGTACGGGACCCCATTTGCCGGCGCCGCCATTGCGGATATTTGCTGCCACGGCAGCAACACCATCCTTGCCCTTGTATCTGGCGGCCACCTCGGTAAAACCCGGGCCGACCACTTTCTGGTCGAGGGCATGGCATGCCATGCAGCCATTCGCCGCCAGCAAGGTCTTGACATCCTTGCCGCTGGCAGCGGCAGCCGGAGCTGCTGCGGCGGGTTTGGCCACGGCAGGCGCTGCCGCGCCCCGCTCCGCGCCATAGGTTTTCACCAGGTAATCGACCATGGCCGGCATGTCTTCATCGGCAAACTGCGCGCCGAACGGCTTTTTCATCTTCTTGACGGTCGCTTCCCAGTACGCGCGCGGCGAGGCAGGCGGCTGGCTCGATGCATACTGGGCCGCGTGGCACGTCATGCAGTTGCGCTGTACCAACTGGTAGCCGGGCAATTCGCTGGGTTTATACGCCGCCGTTTCCGGCGGCAAGTGGATTTCCAGCGCGCCCGCGCTGCCCGCCAGCATCAAGGCCACGGCGGCGGCAAGTGTTCTTATCGGCATTTGATTCTCCTCACACTGCCTGGATGCGCGTGGTTTCCACCACGTTGCGCATATAACCCATGGGATTCCACAGGGCTTTCATGGGCTGGCTCTGGCCGATGCGGTTGACGGCGCGCACCATCAGCACATGCTTGCCCTTGCGCGGCGCCTTCATGACAATCGTCCACTCGCGGAACGAAAAGCGCCCCAGGTCCTTGCCCAGCTTTGCTTCCTGCCAAGTCTGGCCGCCGTCCAGCGACACGGTCACCTCGCTGATGCCGTGGCCGCTGTCGAAGGCGATGCCGCGCAAGGCCAGGTCGCGCCCCGCCTTCACTTGCGCGCCATCTTGCACGCTGGTAATAAAAGAGCGCACGTTGAGGCGGCTGATGGGCGTCGTCTTGCCCACGGGCGCGCCCGGTTCGATGAAGCCGGAGCCGTTGTCGGGAATGCGGTAGCCCGTGCTCATCCAGAAGCCGTCGAAGGGCTTGTCCAGCACGGTGATGTCGCTCAGGTGCTTGACCCAGTAGGTGCCGTAATAGCCGGGCACGATCAGGCGCAGCGGGTAACCGTTGAGAAAGGGAATGTCCTCGCCATTCATGGCCCAGGCCAGCATCACGTCGCCGGCCATGATGTGCTCGACCGACAAGGCTTTTTGAAAGTCGGGACCGTCGCCCACGGGCGGCGTTTCCAGGCCGTTGAAGGCAACCTGCACGGCGCCAGGCTGTATGCCCGCCTTTTCCAGCACGGTTTTCAGGGGGATACCCGTCCAGCGGGCATTGCCCATGGCGCCATTGCCCAGCTGCCCGCCATTCGCGCGGGGCGCAAAGAAACCGCGGCTATTGCCCGAGCATTGCGTGACAGCCACCACGTCGACGGGCTCGGCCAGCTGTTTCAGTTCCGCCAGCGACAAGTCCAGTGGCGTCTTGACCAGGCCGGCGATGCGCAAGCGGTAGCTGCTACCGTCTATGCTGGTGGGCAAGCCGCTCCAATGGTAGCGCACGAAAAACGCGTCGTTGGGCGTGATCGCCCCTTCATTGAAGACGCCGAACGGCGTTTCCAGCTGGGGCGGACGGCTGGTCAGCAGGATCAGCGGGCGCTTTTGCGGGAAGGCCACCAGTTCGCGTTCGCCATTTTCAAACGGTAAATTGACGGAAGCGGCCAGGCCCGGCCCCGCCGCTGCGGCGGCGCCCAGGGCGGCCGTCGTGCGCAGGAAGCGGCGCCGGCCTGCGGGCAACAAGGTTGTGTCAGACATGTTTGAGCTCCACTTTGGTGTCGGCCGCTTCCCCGCCGTTGCGGTCGTCGTTGACCAGCTTCTTGATGTAGTACATGACGCTCATGATGACCACGCTCAACAGGCCGAACCAGAACGACACGCGCTGCTCCGTATCGGACGATACGCTCATGGCGCCCAGAATCACCAGCATGGCGATGATGGTGAAATACGTCAGATAGGGGAACAGCCACATGCGCACCTTGATGCGTTCCGGGCATTCGCGTTCCAGGCGGCGGCGCAGGCGCAATTGAGATATCGCAATGAGCAGGTAGACGAACAGGATCAGGATGCCGTAGGAATTGACGATAAACGGGAACACGAGGTCGGCCGACACATACGAGACGGCAATGGCGAAGTAGGCAAACAAGGTGCTGAACAAAATAGCGCGAATGGGCACGCCATTCTTGCTCAGCTTGACCAAGCCCGTGGGGGCGTCGCCGCGGCGCGTCAGCGCAAAGATCATGCGCGAGGAGGCGTACAGGCTGGAATTCAAGGCTGACAGCACGGCCGTCAGGATGATGGCGTTCATGATGTGGGCCGCGTACGGAATGTTCATGACGGTCAGGGCGCTGACGAACGGCGTGGCGATGGCCGGCGAATCCCAGGGCACGATGCAGACGACGACAAACATGGAACCCACATAGAACATCAGCACGCGCGTGATCACGGAATTGGTGGCGCGGGCGATGGCCTTGGCCGGGTCCGACGTTTCGGCGGCGGCAATGGTGACGATTTCGGCGCCCGAATAAAAGGCCGTGGCGGCGACGGCGCCGCTCAGGACCGGGCCCCAGCCGTGGGGCATGAAGCCGCCATTGCTGGTCAAAAAGCCCAGGGTTGGGATGCTGTTAGGCAAGCTGCCCGTGATGAACAGAGCGCCGACGAACAGGAAGACGATGATGGCGACCACCTTGATCGAGGCGAACCAGAACTCGAATTCGCCAAACGCTTTCACCGAGAACAGGTTGAGCACCGTCATCGACACGAGCAGCACGAGGCTGATCGACCACGATGGCACGTCGGGCAGCCAGAAGTTGACCAGCTTGGCGCCGGCGATGGCTTCCAGGGCCACGACGACGACCCAGAAATACCAGTACATCCAGCCGCTCATGAAGCCGAGGAATTTCGACACTTTCGGCTTGTCGTCGAAGGCCAGGCGCGCATATTCGTAGAAGGAGCCGACCACGGGCAGGGACGAGGCCAGCTCGCCCAGCATGCGCATGATCAGGACGACGAGGCCGCCCGTGAGCAGGAAGGAAAGGATGGCGGCCGGGCCGGCAGCCTTGGCGATGACGCCGCTGCCGACAAAGAGGCCGGCGCCGATCACGCCGCCGATGGCGATCATGCTCATGTGGCGTTGCTTGAGCGAGTGCTGCAAGCCGGTACTGTTATGCGATTCGCTAATCATGTTTTGTCTCCTGAAAATCTCTGAAGCCCGGTGCGCCCTGCCTGCTGCGGCTGGTTCTTGCCGCGCGGCTTTGTTTTATTTAGGCAACACCGTCAAGCAGCATCGATACATCGTGTGAATCAGTCTGGTTGGCCGCATTCCATAAGTCAATCTGGAAATGCAGCGGCCCGGCGCGGCAGCCAAGGGGCAAGCGCGCTGGAGGGTAAGTACGGGTATGGCGGGTTAAAAAAATGGGAGCGGCGGCAACACTTGTGGCGTGCGCGCCACTCCCGGGAACGTCTTACACCTTGCCCTTCCATGGCACGAGGGTACGTTCGAGGTAACGCATCATCAAATCAAACAGGAAAGCAAAGAAGCCGATCACGATAATGCCCATGATCACCACATCGCTGGCCAGGAACTCGGAGGCGCTCAGCACCATGTAGCCGAGGCCGCGCGTGGCTGCCACCATTTCGCCCGCCACCAGGGTGGTCCAGCCCACGCCGATGCCGATGCGCATGCCGGTGAGGATTTCCGGTATCGCCGCGCGCAGAATCACGTGCACGATCACCTGGAAACGGGTAGCGCCCATCGAGTAGGCCGCGTGGATTTGCTCCAGTGAAACAGAGCTGACGCCGGCGCGGGCCGCAATCGCCATCGGTGCAAAGATGGCCAGGAAGATCAGGTAGACCTTCGAAAACTCGCCGATGCCGAACCAGATGATAACCAGTGGCAAGTAAGCAAGGGGCGGCAGCGGACGGTAGAACTCGATCAAGGGATCGAAGATGCCCCGCGCCACGCGGTTGACGCCCATCATCACGCCGACGGGAATGGCGAACAGGCAAGCCAGGCCAAAGGCGCCGAACACGCGCACCAGGCTGGCTACCGTGTGTTCCCACAGGGTGGCGCCGCCGAAACCGGTGGTGGCCGCCATGATGAATTTCTCGTACACGGCTTGCGGCGACGGCAGGAACAGCGGCTTGACCATGCCGCTGGCCGTCACGCCAAACCACAGCAAGAGCACGGCGATGACGGTGACGGTGGCGATGCGGCTGGAATTGCCCTGCCCCGGCGCGCCGAACGCTTCGCCCGGCATGGCGCAGCGGGGGGCGAACAGGCGCGAGAAAAAGCCGGCGCGCTTGGCAGTGGTGGGAGGAAATCCCACGACGGATGGGCTATGCATGGGACACCTCCAGCTCTTTATTGACGGCGCGCTCGTCCCCATAGATGATGTTGAGCACCGTTTCGCGCATCTTGATGAAGTCCGGGCTCGATTTCACGGCGCGCGCATCGCGGCACTCGAGGAAGCGCTTGTTGAAATCGAGTTCATACGTGTGCGTGATGCGGCCCGGACGGGGCGACATGACGATCAGCCGGTTGGCCAGGAACAGCGCCTCGTCGACGCTGTGGGTAATGAAGAAGAACATGGTGCTGGATTTGGCCCAGATATCGAGCAGCAATTCCTGGATGGTTTCGCGCGTCAGCGCATCGAGCGCCGCCATCGGTTCGTCCATCAGCAGCATGGCGGGATTGCTGGTCAGGGCGCGGGCGATGCCGACGCGCTGCTGCATGCCGCCCGACAATTGATAAATCATATTGTCGTGAAAGTCCTTCAAGCCCACGAGCGCCAGGTTCTTGGCCGCCTGTTCGCGCCGCACGGCTTTCGGCAGGCCTTGCAGCTTGAGGCCGAATTCCACGTTTTCCATCACGTTCAGCCAGGGCAGCAAGGCATGTTTCTGGAACACGACGCCACGGTCGGCGCCCGGCCCTTCCACTTTATTGTCCCCGAGCATGATCTCGCCCTTGGACGGGGCGATAAAGCCAGCCATCAGGCTCAGCAAGGTGGTCTTGCCGCAGCCCGAGGCGCCCAGCGCGACGACGAAGTCGCCGCTGTTAATGGTCAGATTGATATTGTTTAAGGCATGTACGCGTTCACCGGCCGTCTTGCCCGGATAAATCACGCTGACATCCTTGACGTAGAGATTTTCCATCGTGTGCCCCGCATAGGTGTAGTCACTTCAGTTCAACGCACTTTGTTCAGCCAGCGCGCCCGCAGGCGCGCCACCGCACAACGTTTACTTCAGCAGGCCGGCGGCCTGTGCATACCTGGGTGTCACATACTTGGCGTAATCCGGCGCCAGGGCGTCGATCTTGCCTTCGCCCTTCAAAAATTGCGCCGTGGCCAGCAAGGCTTGCGCCACGCCGCCCTTCGCGCCGCCACCGAGCCAGGCGGGCGACGCCTGTTCCTGCAGCGAGGGATAGGCGTACAGGGCCACGGAAGCAGCCACGTCCTTGGCGGCCGCGCCCGAATGCTTGACGTTGGCTTTCACCTGCGGGGAATCGACGGTCCACGCCTTCGGATTGGCGCGGTAGTCGGCGTCGGCCGCGGCCATCACCTTGACGAACTTGGCCATGAAGTCCGCGTTCGCTTCGCCCCAGGCGCGCTCGACGGCCATGCCGTCAAACGTGGCCTTGCCCTTCTTGCTCAGTTCGCCCGAAGTGACGAGTACCTTGCCGTTTTGCTTGAGCTTGCTCAAGGCCGGGTCCCATACGAAGGCCGCGTCGATGTCGCCCCGCTCCCAGGCGGCGGCGATCTGGTTCGGCTGCATGTTGAGCAATTTCACTTCCGTGGGCTTGATGCCCCACGTTTCCAGCGCGAACATGGTGTGGAAGTGCGTGGTAGAAACGAATGGCACGGCGATCTTCTTGCCGCGCAAGTCCGTGGGCTTGCTGATGCCGGCGCCGTTGCGGGCCACCATCGCTTCGGCTTCATTGATGTCGTCGATGATCCAGAACAGCTGCAAGTCGACGCCGCGGCTGACGGCCGCCGTCAATGGGCTCGAACCGATGACCCCGATCTGCACGTCGCCGGACGCCATGCCGGTGGCCACCTTGGCGCCCGAATCGAACTTGCGCCAGTTGATCTTGTAGCCCGTGGTTTTTTCCACTTCGCCGCTGGCGATGGCCACGAGGAAGGGACCGTTGATTTCCTGGTAGGCAATCGTCACTTCCTTGCCTTGCGCGAAGGCCGTGCCGCTGGAAGCCAGGGCGACGCCCAGCACCAGGGTGCCGAGGACGGCGCGGCGCATCGTTGAAGATACCGTGTTTTTGCTCGTATTTGTGTTCATGTCTCACTCCAAGTTATTGTTATGTGTGAACGTGCGGGCAATCTCATCCCTTGCGGGAGGCGCCGCTGGTTGCTCTATGTCAACTCATGCGGCGGCTTAGTACGGCTACTGCGATTTAAAACGATTTAAAACACTTCATCCTTCAAGTGATACCAGCGGTACAGGAAGCGCTGGCCCAGGCGGCGGAACGGGGCGAACGCTTGCGACTCGACCAGTTCCATCATGTTGGGATACGGCAGTTTCGAATTGAAGATCGGCAAGCCCGTGTCGCTGGCCTTGCCCGCGATGCGCTCGGCCATGCGCCGCCCGGCCTGCGCCGAGTACATGACGCCGTTGCCGCCGTAACCGAGCGAATAGAAGATCGATTGTTTCGGGTCCGGCTGCACGATGCGCGGCATCATGTCGTGGCTGACGTCGACCCAGCCCCACCATGAGTAATCGATGGCGATGCCCGTCAGCGCGGGGAACTTGCGGTGCAGGTCGTTGATCAAAAACTGTTTGTATTTGTCGTCCGGCGCGTCGGCGCCCGTGATGGCGCTGCGGCTGCCGATCTGCACGCGGTTGTCCGGCATCAAGCGGTAGTAGTGGCGCAAGATGCGCGTATCCGTGATCACCTGGTGGGTGCGGAAGTTGCACGCCGCGATTTCCGCCGGGGTCAGTGGCCGCGTGACGAGCGAGTTCGACAGGATGGGCAGCAAGCGGTTCTTCACTTGCGGATGCAGATGGGGCGAGGTGTAGCCGCCCGTGGCCACGGCCACGGAACGGGCGCGCACCACGCCGCCCGGCGTTTGCAGATAATGCACGCCATTGCGCGTTTCCCAACCCATCACGGGGCTCGATGGATGCACCTTGGCGCCCAGCGCGCGCGCCTTGCGCAGGTAGCCGAAGGCCAGCTTGCCCGCGTGGATGCCGATGCCTTCCGGCTCGTGCAGCGCGCCAGCCGCTTCCTTGTCGTCGACGAATTCGCGCTTGACGGTGTCGGCGTCGAGGATGCGGGCGTCGTACTTGAAGATCTCGCGCATGACCTTGGCTTCTTTTTCCAGCGCAGGCATGGCTTTCGCCTTGTGGGCGATGTACAGGTGACCGCCCGGTTGCGGGTCGCAATCGATGTCGGCCGTGATCTTCTTGAACGTTTCCATCGCGTCGCACACTTCCGTGTGCAGCTTCAGGGCCGTGTCCAGGCCGTAGCGGTCTATCCACTGCGAGCGCTTCAGGCGGCCCGTCGTGCACTGGGCCTGGCCGCCGTTGCGCGTGCTGCAGCCCCAGCTGACCCGGTTCGCTTCCAGCACGGTGGCCTTGATGCCGTGTTCCTGGGCCAGGAAGATGGCGCAGGACAGGCCCGTAAAACCCGAACCGATGATGGCCACGTCGACGTCGATGTCATGCGTGATGGGGCCGTCGTCGGCGGGCGGCTCGCCGGCCGTGCCGATCCAGTAGGTGGGCGCGTAGGCATTGCCATGGCCGGGGCGCTGGGCCACCAGCGGATCGAAGGCGGGATCGTAGGGCGTGCGGGCGGCGGTGCTGGTGCCCATTACGCCAGGCGGGGTGTCGACAGGTTTGTTCATGGTCATTCCTGGTGAGCGTGCTGGCTCAGACTTTGACGACGGGTGGGCGATCCTTGCGGAAAGCATTCTTGACTGCGATCTTGCCATCGCGGAAGGTGAAGATATCGACCATGCGCGCTTCGATGCGCGTGCCGTCCGCCTTGGTGCCCGCAAACGTCGACTCCGTCACGCCCCGTTCGCCGCTGACGAAATGCACGGGATTGAGCCAGGCAGCGTCGGGGAAGGTTTGCCAGGCCAGCTCGAAGCCGGCGCGCACGGCGTCGCGGCCGATGAAGCTCTTGCCCAGCAGTTCAGGACCGGCGACGGCGTGGAATTCGCAATCGTCAGCCATGGCAGCCATCAGGGCCTCGATATCGTGGCGGTTCCAGGCATCGCCGAACGCTTGCAGGAAGTCCGTGGTAACGGCATCGGTGGGTACGCGTGTATTCATTTTTGTCTCCGTAAGTCAAATTTGGTACTTTTCGTTCCGTTTTTTAGTATTTTTATTGAATTTAAGCCTAATGCGAGTGCTTGTCAAATCAAATAATCCAAATACCGGGACGCTTTGTATTCTTTATTGAAATTGCGATACTGAAGTGACAATGTGTGAGAATTTCGTCACAGTGCGGTGCCGGATGACGCCGGGCTGGCGCCAAATTCCGGGGTCAGACCTTGCAGGGGCATGCCTCCCAGTGGGAGGCATGCCGATCGCAAAGCGACCGACCCCCAGTCCCCGCTTTGGGGATACTTAGACGTAGTCTTTGTACTTGTCCAGGTGACGGATCGGCTTGCTCAGCGCATCGCGGCGGAACGGGTCGCCCAACTCGCGCGTGCACATGATTTCAATGATGGTCGTCTTGCCTTCATTCATCTGCATGTCGATCGCCTTCTTCAGGGCCGGGCCCACGTCTTCCAGCTTGTCGACCGTGATGCCTTCGGCGCCCATGGCCCGCGCGATTTCCGCAAAGCTCTGGTTGTCCAGTTCTCCGGCGACGAAGCGGCGGTTGTAGAAATCCACCTGGTTTTTCTTTTCCGCGCCCCACTGGCGGTTGTGGAACACCACGGCCGTCACGGGGATGTTGTGGCGCACGCAGGTCATCGTTTCCATCAAGCTCATGCCCCAGGCGCCGTCGCCCGCATACGACACGGCCGGACGGTGCGGTGCGGCCACTTTCGCGCCGATGATGGTCGGAAACGCATAACCGCAGTTGCCAAAGCTCATCGCCGCAAAGAAGCTGCGCGGCTTTTCAAAGCGCAGGTAGCTGTTGGCCACCGAGTTGATGTTGCCGATGTCCGTCGACACCATCACGTCTTCCGGCATGGCTTTTTCCAGCTCGCGCAAGACCTGGCGCGGATGCAGGTAATTGCCCGGCTCTTTCTTCTGTTCCTCGATCATGTCCAGGCTGTACGCATCTTTCTCGTGCGTCCAGTTCGTCAACTCCTCTTCCCACGCCGCCTTTTCCGCTTGCACGGTGGCATAGCGTGCTTCGCGCGTGGCGTCGCAATCGAGCTTCTTGCCGTCCAGGCGGGACAGGATGGCCTTGGCGGCCGCCTTGGCGTCGCCGCAGATACCCACCGAAATCTTTTTGACCAGGCCCAGCATCTTGTTGTCCGCGTCGATCTGGATGATCTTGGCGTTTTTCGGCCAGTAATCCATGCCGTGCTGCGGCAAGGTGCCGAACGGTCCCAGGCGCGAACCGAGGGCCACGACGACGTCGGCCTGGGCGATCAGTTTCATCGCTGCCTTCGATCCTTGATAGCCGAGCGGGCCGCACCACAGCGGGTGGCTGGCGGGGAACGAGTCGTTGTGCAGATAGCTGTTGACGACCGGCGCACCGAGGCGCTCGGCCAGCGCCTTGCATTCTTCGATGGCTTCGCCCATGACGACGCCGCCGCCCGAGATGATCACAGGGAACTTGGCCTGCGCCAGCAGCTCGGCCGCATCGTCGAGGCTTTGCTCGCCGCCGGCGCCGCGATCCAGGCGGTTCGGTTTCGGGATCTCGGCCTTGATTTCGCCATAGAAATAGTCGCGCGGGATGTTCAGCTGCGTCGGACCCATTTCCGACATGGCGCGGTCAAAACAACGGCCCGTAAATTCCGCCATGCGGGCGGGATTGGTGACGTGGCCCTGGTATTTGGTGAATTCCTCGAACATGGGCAACTGGTTCGCTTCCTGGAAGCCGCCGAGGCCCATGCTCATCGTGCCCGTTTCCGGCGTAATGATCACGACGGGAGTGTGGGCCCAGTAGGCGGCAGCGATGGCGGTCACGCAATTGCTGATGCCGGGGCCGTTCTGGCCAATGACGACGCCATGGCGGCCCGAGACGCGGGCATAGCCGTCGGCCATGTGGCCGGCGCCCTGCTCGTGCACGACGGGAATCAAACGGATGCCAGCCGGGGCAAAGATATCCATCGGGTCCATGAAGGCCGAGCCCATGATGCCGAACATATCGGTCACGCCATTGGCGGCCAGGGTTTCCACGAACGCTTCGGAAGGCGTCATCTTTTGCGGCCCTGTGGGGGTGGCTGCGGTGGCCGCTGCGGCGGCGGCTTTTTGTTCTGTCATGTCATTCATGGGTGTCTCCTGGTCTGTGGTGATGAACTGCAACGAATTTATTAAAAATCGGTATATTTTGTTCCGAAATTTGATATACAATTCAATTTAAGCGTTCAGCAATCAAAAGTCAAACAGATTTTCAAGGAAACGGTACAATTTGAGTTCGAAAATGAAATAAGCTGACGTCACACTCAGAGCTACCCAACCGAGGCCACCATGGACATGATTTCATCCCCAAAACTTGAGCCGGAAAAACTGGAAGGCGACACGCCCACGATGCGTTTGTTTGCCTTGCTGGAAGTGATTGCCGAAAAAGACCAGTTGCTGTCGCTGCAAGCGCTGGTGGAAGAAACAGGATTACCGAAACCCACCCTGCACCGCATGCTGCAACAGCTGGAAAGCGTGGGCGTGCTGCAGCGCGAAAGCGATGGCCGCCACTACAGCACGGGCGTGCGCCTGCGCCGCCTGGCGTCGAACCTGCTGATTAACAACACGTTCCATGGCGCCCGCCGCATGGTCTTGCGCCAGCTGGTCGAGGAAGTGGGCGAAAGCTGCAACCTGACGGCCTTCAGCGGCAGCGAAGTCGTGTACCTGGACCGGGTGGAAACGGCGGCGCCGCTGCGCTTCTACCTGCATCCTGGCTCGCGCGTACCGGCCCACTGCTCGTCCAGCGGCAAGCTGTTCCTGGCACAGATGACGCCCGTACAACGGCGCCGCCTGCTGGGCCACATGGAATTGACGCGCTTTACGGACAAGACGGAAACGGACCCCGTCAAGCTCGAGCGCGAACTGGAACTGGTGCGCCGCAACGGTTACGCGCTGGACGACGAGGAATTCCTGCCCGGCCTGCTCTGCGTGGCCGTGCTGGTACCGAACCCGAATGGCCGCTCGAACCTGGCCGTGGCCATCCAGGCGCCCATCATCCGTTTGACGCACGACAAGGCTTTACATTTCTTGCCAGCATTGCAACGCGCCGCGCAAGCCCTGGCCGCCATCGAATCGGAAACCATGCCGACGACGGGCGGGGACGACGACGCATTACAGGCAGGTAATTCATAACCCCGTAGCGCCCCCGCTGCGGTTTCACAGGAGAACAAGGTGCCAGATTCACGCCAACATCCCCCCGCCGCAGCGGCGCAAACCTTGCAGTCCGTGCGCAGCCTGTTCCATATCGACAGCGACCTGCTCGTGCCCGTCTTCACGGAGCGCGATCCGCACGTGCCCGACATCGACCCCGCCTACCGTTTCAACAAGGACGTGACCCTGGCCATCCTGGCCGGCTTCACCCACAACCGCCGCGTGATGGTGCAAGGCTTGCACGGCACGGGCAAGTCCACGCATATCGAGCAGGTGGCGGCCCGCCTGAACTGGCCCTGCGTGCGCGTCAACCTCGATGGCCACATCAGCCGCCTGGACCTGGTCGGCAAGGACGCCATCGTGCTGCGCGAACAGCAGCAGGTGACGGAATTCCAGGAAGGCATTGTGCCCTGGTCCCTGCAACGCCCCGTGGCACTGATCTTCGACGAGTACGACGCGGGCCGTCCCGACGTGATGTTCGTCATCCAGCGCATCCTCGAGCGCGACGGCAAGTTCACCCTGCTCGACCAGAACCGGGTCATCACGCCCCATCCCCACTTCCGTTTGTTCGCCACCTCGAACACGGTGGGATTGGGCAACCTGAACGGCATGTACCACGGCACGCAGGTGCTGAATCACGCGCAGATCGACCGCTGGAATATCGTTGCCACCTTGAACTATCTGCCGCAGGCAGAAGAAGCGGCAATCGTGCTGGCCAGGGTCCCCGCCATGAACGACGAGGCGGGCCGCCAGCTGGCCGCCACCATGGTGGCCGTGGCCAGCCTCACGCGCCACGGCTATGCGGCGGGCGACCTGGCCTGCCTGATGTCGCCACGGACCGTCATCACGTGGGCGGAAAACTGCCAGATCTTCCGCGACCCGGCCCTGGCCTTCCGCCTGTCCTTCCTCAACAAATGCGACGAGGCAGAGCGCCCCATGGTGGCCGAGTATTACCAGCGCTGTTTCAATGAGGAATTGCTGGCGAGCCAGGCATGAGCACGGAAGCGACGGCGCCTGCCCCCTACACGCGCGAACAGCAGGAAACGGACGAGCTGTGCGCGGGCGCCATCCGCGCGCTGAGCGGCGTTGCCGCCATCCGCTACCGGGGCCGGCGCCTGCACGACGGCCACCGCCCCCTGCCCATCCACGCTGCCCATCTGCAAGCCGATGCGGCCCTGCAGGATCTGCCGTCGCTGCGGGGCGCGGCCGACAGCGTGGCCCTGCGTTTGCTGCATACGGATGCGGCCCTGCACAAGTCGCTGTGTCCTTTGGCACCCGTGGCGCGCCTCGTGTTCGAATTGCTGGAACAGTTGAGGGTGGAAACCCTGGCGCCCGAGCAGCACGCGGGCGTAATTAGCAACCTGCGCCACCGTTTCACGGCCTGGTCGCACGCGTTCTACGATTCCGGCCTGGCCGAAGGCGCGTCGGGCTTGCTGCTGTACACGGTGTTCCAGATGTGCTGGTCGCGTTTGACAGCCAGGCCCGTGCTGGAAAAGACGGAAGATTTCATCGAAGCGACGCGCTGGTCCGTTTCCTCCGCATTGAGCGGCGACCTGGCGGGATTGCGCCGCCACCGATTGGACCAGGCCGCCTTTGCGCGCCATGCACTGGCCATCGCCCATGCCGTCGACGCCATGCTGCAAGAGGCACAGGCGGCGCGCGATGGCCAGCAGGACGAAGCGGGCGACGCCAGGGCGCAGGCGGCCTTCAAGTTGCTGCTCGATTTCGACAGCGACAACGACCACATTCCCGATGCCGCCCCGCTGGGCGACAGCCGCGCCATGCGCGACAGCGATGGCGCCTACAAAGCGTACTCCACGGCGTATGACCGCGAAGAACAAGCGGGCGAACTGGTGCGCCGCGCCCTGCTGCTCGAGTACCGCGAACGCATGGATGCACGCATCGCCAGCCTGGGCATCAACACGGCCCGCCTGGCGCGGCGTTTCAGCCAGCTGCTGGCCGTGCCCCGGCGCGATGGCTGGTCGTTCGGCGAAGAGGAAGGCTATATCGACGGACGCCGCCTGGCGCAGCTGATCAGCTCGCCATCGGAACGCCGGCTGTTTCGCAAGGAACAGTTCCTGCCGCAGGCCGATTGCCTCGTCACCTTTCTCGTCGATTGCTCCGGTTCCATGAAGACGCATGCGGAATCCGTGGCCGTGCTGCTCGACATTGTATTGCGCGCGCTGGACCAGGCGGGCATCGCCACGGAGTTGCTGGGTTTTACGACGGGCGCGTGGAACGGGGGAAGAGTCAAACGCGACTGGATGCGCGCCCGCTCGCCCGCCCAGCCTGGGCGCTTGAACGAGCTCGTGCACATGGTCTTCAAGGATGGCGAGACCAGCTGGCGCCGCGCGCGCCCCGACATCGCGGCCCTGCTGAAAGCGGACCTGTACCGCGAAGGCGTCGATGGCGAAGCCGTGGACTGGGCGTGCGCGCGCATGCTGGCGCGGCCCGAGCGGCGGCGCATCCTGCTCGTCGTGTCCGACGGTTGCCCGATGGATACGGCCACGAACCTGGCCAACGACGAGTTTTACCTGGCCCAACATCTGAAACAAGTGGTGGCGCGCCGCGAGGCACAGGGCGCAGTCGAAATCTGCGGGCTGGGACTGGGCCTGGACCTGGGCGCCTACTACAGCCGCAGCCTGGCCACCACCCTGCCCGCCTCGCTGAACAATGAGCTGTTCAGCGAGATCGCCCAGCTGATCGCCGGGCGAAAAAGATAGCCGCTATGCTGCCGGAAGCGCCAGCAACTGCTGGCGATGCGCATGCAAAAACGCTGGCACGGGCGACGCCTGCCGGCCCGTCAGCACGCGATAGTCATCGCTGACGATGTGCATGGCATCGGTGGCCAGCCAGCGCTCGATACCCGCCAGCATCTGCGCCATCGGCGCCGGCATGCCGGACGTGATGAAATGGCGTGCGCGCGCTTCCCTGTCGAGGTGCACCACCTTGATGGGCTTGCCGAACAACCGGGCGGCGATGGCGGCCAGCGCTGGCGCATCGAGGGAAGCGGGTCCCGTGATGTCCAGGGTACGGTTACCTGGATAGCCATCGGCCAGGGCAGCGGCGGCCGCATGCGCACAATCCTCGCGCGCCACGTACGACACGTGGCCTGCTCCCATGGCCGTTTGCAGCAGGCCGTCAACGGCGGCAGTGCCCAGCACCGCCAGCAGCAAATCCTGGTAAAACGCATTGCGCAAGATCGTATGGGCGATGCCGCTGGCGGCCAGCAACGCTTCCGTGGCCCGGTGGTCGTCGTTCAGCAGCGAGCGCTTGCCTTCCTCCGGCTGCAGGAACGAGGTGTAGACGATATGCGCCACGCCCGCCTGGCGCGCCGCCTCGATGGCGTGCTGGTGCTGCGCCACGCGGCGGCCCGTGCCGTCGATGACATTCGTGCTGATCAACAGCAGGCGCCCGACGCCGTGGAAGGCGCTAGCCAAGCCCTGCGGCTGGTCAAAGTCGCCGCAGCGCACGTCGATGCCTTGCGCCTGCCACGCGGCGTGGCGTTCCGGTGTGCGGGTAATGGCCGCAAGCGTCGTGCCGGAATGGCCGGCAAACTTGCTGGCAAGCTCATTGACGACGAGGGAGCCCAGTTGGCCGGAAGCGCCGGCGACGGCGAGATGCATTGTTTTCATGTTCTTTTCCTTGTGGCGCGCGCAGGCGCACCCGGCATGGGGCGGCAGCGCGCGACGGTAAAATGGTGAGATCAACGATGGCCATGCGGCGGCCCGCCCCCTGCGGGGCAAAGCTGCGGCAGGCTTACAGGAAAGAAGGGAAAACAATGATCATGCGCCAGCATGGCGCGTGGCGCCCGGCCGGTCAAGCGCTTTCGATGGCGCTTGACCGGCGGCAGACCTAGTCGACGCAGTAGCGCACGGCATGCGCTTCCATGGGCAGCGGGATTTCCCAGTTCCACAGCATCGCTTGCAGCTTCTTGTTGCTGAGCGAAGTGTCGCGCTGGCCGTTGCGCCGCAGCAGCTCCTTGCGCGGCTGCTCCAGGTACACGAGTTCCACCTGCGCATGGTATTTGTACAGCAGGTTCAGCGTCTTTTCGCGCATCAGTTTGGACAGATGCGTGGCGTTCCACACGAACGGTTCGCCCTTGCGCAGCAGTTCACGCGCCCGCTCTTCCGCATAGTCGCCCACCTGCCCTTCGTTCTTGCCATGCTTCAAGCCCAGCGCGATGCGCGCATCGTCGAAGGAGACGACGGGCAGGCGCGGATGGTGCTTGTCCACCCACGTATTCTTGCCCGACGCGGGCAAGCCCGACATGACGATCACGTGCGAGCCCGCTTCCTGGAACAGCGGGTAGTCGGGATGCGCCTCGGCGCCGCGAAAGTATTTCACGCGCGTGTGGTCATCGACAAAGGCGCGCCGCTGGCCGTAGCAGCCCTCTTCGCGCGCCAGTTCGCGGAACAGCTCGATGGCATCTAAAATGCGCTGCGGATCGGGACAGATCCTGCCGCGGATATCGGCTTCGGCCAGCATGGCCAGCAGGGGGATATCGACCTGCCACGACAGCTCGCGCACGGTGAACTCGGGCGTCACGCCGCGCCGCGACGATTCCAGCGCAAAGAACGGCACCTGGTGCACATTGATCAGGCGGCAGATTTCCTCGCGCGCGGCAAACGGCACGGCATAGTCCCACAGGGCGATGCGCGCATCGAGGGCGCCCTTGCGCGAGTGGCCCGGCTGGCCGATGGCGCCCGTTGCCGGGTCGATCACCGTGGTGCTGCACTTGGCCACGTCGTGCAGCAAGGCGGCCAGGAAGACGATTTCCTGTTCCTCCCGCGTGGCCGCCTGGTAGCTTGGCATGGCCAGCAAGGATTCCACCACCATCATCGTATGCGTCCACACGTCGCCTTCCGCGTGGTAGACGGGGTTTTGCGGCGTCGTCTTGGCCAGCTCCAGCTGCGGGAAGGCAGCCAGGCAGGCTTCGAAATCGGGCGACTGGCCTGCTGGTGGCACCAGTTGTTGTAACTGTTTCCAGTTCATTTTGTACTCCTTGAAAATACTGCCAGCTCGTCCAGCGACTGGCAGGTATGCAAGCCCAGGCTCTCCCATGTGACGAGCGGCTGCGGCGCGTACAGGTCGACGCCCTCGGCAAGCTGGTTGGGGATCAGGGGCCGCGTGCTGTGGTGCGAGCCGCTGTCGAGGATGGTTTGCGTAAAGTCGTGCCGCACCAGCTTGTAGCGGGCCAGCACCTGCTCGTCGTCTTCCACTTTCAGGTACAAGCCTTCCGCGTGGTCGGACTTGTCCGTCTGCTTCCAGCACAGGTCCAGCGGCAGGCGCTCGCGCGCCACCACGCCTTCGAAAGCGTCGCGCCACAAGCGGGACTTGGCCAGCGAATGGCGCAGCAGCTGCCATAGCTGTTTCGGCGACGCGGGCATGGCGCCCGCATACAGCACGGGCACGGACAGCACGGGCGAACCGGCCAGCATGGCGTGGCGGCGCGCCGTGGACAAAAACATCTGGCTGCGGCGGCAATACACGTCGAACTCGTTGAAGTAATGGGGCAAGCGGTCGTAAAACACGGAGTGCTTGCTGTAGGCCCATTCGCCAAACAGCACATACTGGTCTTCCAGCAAGCCCAGCAAGGCGTGTTCGTGCGCATGCGCCCACGGCTTCAACAGGTTGAACTGGCGTTCGCTGCCACCGCCCGCCAGGTAATGGCCGCGCGACTGCAGCAGCACCTCGCCCGCATCGCTGAACGACACGGCAGCGTTGGCGCCATCGATTTTTTCCTCGATGACGACGTACTGGCCGGCCAGCTTTTTCAAGGGCATCTGGTCCGAGCCGTCGTCGCCGTCCTGCAGGCGCGAGCCTTCCAGGTGCGGCGTGCGCGGGTATTTGAATAAGGGCAAAGATTGTAAAAACATAGCGTCCCACGCCGCGTTCACCGGGGCGTGTCCATACAGGGTCAGGGGTGCTGACGACGTGTTCGGGCGTGGACGATCAGGACGGTGGTCCTGGATACGTGTGCGGAAGGAGCAAAAACAGTGCCGCAGCAATCGGGGGCGTCAACGCGCCGAACGATGCTGCAGAGAGCATTTCGTCAGCGTTAGTAGGTGATGGCGAAGAAGCGAGGCACTTTTGGCTCCAATAAGGAAGAGGTTCGAGAAAGAAACGCGAATATAAAGGCTGTTTGATTATTTTGCAAGTGGCTGATCCGTATCGTGCGCCCCCTCGTACGCACTGTCGGGGCCGGCCGCTTTGCAATCCGCACAAAATTTGCTAAGCTGGCGGCACTTCCTGTCGCTGCTGCGTGGAAAACAAACATGGCCCTTGCAAAAAGGCCGTGCATTCGTTATTTCCGGAGCAGAATCGTGTTTCCCCTATCCAGATTACAAAAAGCCCTGCGCCGCCAGGGCATCGCCGTCGCCTATGCCGACGGTATTTATACGCTCAGCAATCCGCACGCCCAGGCGTCCGTGCTGCTGCCCCACAACTTTCCCCTCGAGGAAAAAGCCGTGCGCCAGCTCATGGAATTTGCCGCCGTCGCCGTGCCCGGCCAGGATGGCCATGTCTGCAAGGCCTGCGCCACGCCCGACTTCCATCCGGGCAGCATTGCGCCCGTGGGCAGCATCGTTGCCACCAGTGCCGACATGGTGATTCCCGCCATCCCCGGCACGGACATCGCCTGCGGCATGCGCCTCATTACCACGGGCTTGACCCTGGCGCAGTTCGAGGCGCGCAAGCCGCAGCTGCTCGGCAAGCTCAAGCACGTGCTGCTGGAAGACGGCCGCAACGTGCCGCTGCGCTCGAAAGCGTTTGCCGCCCTGTTCGACATGGGGCCGGAAGCGTTCATCGACAGCCTGCACAATGAGGGCTTGTGGCCCCGCGTCGACAAGGCGCGCTTGCTTCGTGAGCTCGACGATTGCATCGCCCTGCGCGAACTGGGCGGCGGCTTGCGCCATGCGCCCGAAGCGCTGGTGGGCACGCGTGAAGTGATACGCGACCCCAGCCTGGGCACCACGGGATCGGGCAACCATTTCGTGGAAATCCAGGTGGTCGATGCCGTCATGGACCGCCATGCCGCGTACCGGCACGGGCTGGTGCCGGGCGAAGTGGTCGTCATGATCCACAGCGGCAGCCGCGACGTGGGGTTTTTTGTGGGCAGCCGCTGGATGGACCGCGCCAAAGAGGCGTGGCCGAAAGGCCTGCGCCACCCGCAGTCGGGCCTGTACGGCTTGACGGGCGAACTGGCCGGCGAGTACATGGACGCCATGGGCGTGGCATCGCGCTATGCCTGGGTCAACCGCATGGTATTGGCCGAGCTGGTGCGCGACAGCCTGTCGCAGGTGTATGCACACGACAGCTCGCGCCTGGTGGTGGACGTGCCGCACAACGTCATCCTGCGCGAGCACGGCATGAACATCCACCGCAAGGGCGCCACGCCGGCGCGCGAGGGCGACCTGGCGCTGATCCCCGGCTCCATGGGCGATTATTCCTATGTGGCCACGGGCATGGGCAATCCCGACTGGCTGTGGTCGTGTTCGCATGGCGCGGGGCGCAGCATCCGCCGCCAGGCCATGCGCGCCATGCGGCCCACGGTGGGCGGCGACGAGATGGCGTTCCAGTGCGTGACTTTGCGCGAGGAACGCCGCGTCGAGGAAGCGCCGATGGCCTATAAAAAGATCGGTCCCGTCATCGCCGCGCAGGAGGAAGCGGGCTTGCTGCAATCGGTGGCCCGACTGAAACCTTTATTGACGTTCAAGGCCTAGGCCAGCAGCTGCGGCACGGCCGCCGCCATCAGCGAGAGGCCGATGGCGGTCAGCACGGCAAACGCGATGCGGCGCATGCCGCGCTGGGCGATCGGCGGCGGATAGCGCTTGCCGGCCATGGTGGCCAGCACGCCGACAGGCAGGGCCAGCACGCACAGCAGCAAGACTTTTCCATCGAGCTGGCCCTGGCTGCCCGCCATCAACGAGCGTCCGCCCGCGCTGATGGCGAACAGGAAGATCAGGCTGTAGCGGATGGTTGTCAAACTCATTTCCTGGCGATAAAACTGATACACGAGCGGCGGTCCCGCCAGCGAAAACAGGCCGGAAAACAGGCCGCCGCACACGCCGCTGATAAAGAAACTGCGCTTGCCGGCCGCGCCCGGCCCCGGCGGCGCCTGCAGCAAAATGCTGACGCCGCCATACACGATGGCCGCGCCCAGCAAGAGTTTCAGGACGGGCGCATATGCCTGGTCCAGATATCCCAATAGCAAGACGCCGGCCGCCATGGCCGGCAGCAAGCCGATGCTGGCCGCGCGGATGGCGCGCCAGTCCAGATGATGCAAAGCGCCCGGCAAGGCTACCAGGCAATTGGCCAGCGACAGCAAACTGACGAGGGCCGCCAGCGCAGGCACGGGCGCCAGGCCCAGTCCGCTGGCCACGCCCATGACGATCATGCCCAGTCCAAAACCCGTGACGGTCTGGAAATACGTGCCTGCCGCCACCACGCCCAGCAGCGCCAGCACAGGCAGGCTGAACAACTCAGCGCCCACCCTGGGCCTGCACGGCCGTGACGGCAATCACGTTATACACGTCATCGGCGCTGCAGCCGCGCGACAAGTCGTTGGCCGGCTTGTTCAAGCCTTGCAGCAAGGGACCGATGGCGACGGCGCCGCCCATGCGCTCGGCCAGTTTATAGCCGATATTGCCCGCGTCCAGATTCGGAAATACCAGCACGTTCGCACGGCCGTTGACGACGGAATCCTTGACCTTGCGCTGGGAAATCTCGGCCACGATGGCCGCGTCCAGCTGCACGTCGCCATCGATGGCCAGCAGCGGACGCTGGGCCTTGACCCGATCCGTGGCCGCATGCACCTTGTCGACGGCCGCGTGGTGGGCGCTGCCGCTGGTGGAAAACGACAGCATGGCCACCCTTGGCTCTTCCATCAGCAAGGCTTGCGCGCTGTCGGCGGCGGCCATGGCGATGTCGGCCAGTTCCTCTGCCTTCGGGTCGACCACGAGGGCGCAGTCGGAAAAGATGAAGCCGCCCTTGAGGCTGTGGAAAGGTTCGCACAGCATCATCAGGAAAAAGCTGGATACCAGCTTGAAGGCGGGATCGACGCCGATGATCTGGATGGCGCTGCGCACCACGTCGGCCGTCGTGTGCACGGCGCCCGCCACGCAACCGTCCGCGTCGCCCAGCCGCACCATCAGGTTGGCGTAGCACAAGGGCGCTTGCACGGCGATGCGCGCCTGCTCCACCGTCATGCCCTTGGCTTGGCGCAGCACAAACAACTGCTGGGCATAGTGTTCCGATTCATCGGAAGTTGCCGGGTCGACCAGGCGCACGGCGTCCAGGTCCAGCGCCTGTTCGCGCGCCAGCGCGAGGATGGCGGCCGGCTTGCCCACGATGGTGACATGCGCCAGGCCTTCAGCGGCGGCGCGCGCGGCCGCCTGCAGCACGCGCGCATCGTCGCCCTCGCACAAGACGATATGTTTCGGCACGGCGCGGGCCTGGGCGATGATGCGGTGCAGGGCTTTCATGGGAACTCCAATTCGGTAAAAAAATGCCGGAACCATGCAAGCATGAAGCATGAAACATGAAGCAACGGTTCCGGCACATAAAACCCGGCGCGATTGCCGGGGTCATACAAGGATCGGTCAGGGTGGTGTCGGATTACGCCGGGCCGAGGCCCGGCTAATCCGACCTACACAGTCGCGTAGGTTGGGTAGGTTGGATTAGCCCAGAGGGCGTAATCCAACAACACCAGCAAATCAGACGTAGTCTTTATATTTATCCAGGTGACGGATCGGCTTGCTCAGCGCATCGCGGCGGAACGGGTCGCCCAGCTCGCGCGTGCACATGATTTCAATGATGGTCGTCTTGCCTTCATTCATCTGCATGTCGATCGCCTTCTTCAGGGCCGGGCCCACGTCTTCCAGCTTGTCGACCGTGATGCCTTCGGCGCCCATGGCCCGCGCGATTTCCGCAAAGCTCTGGTTGTCGAGTTCTCCGGCAACAAAACGGCGGTTGTAGAAATCCACCTGGTTTTTCTTTTCCGCACCCCACTGGCGGTTGTGGAACACCACGGCCGTCACGGGAATGTTGTGGCGCACGCAGGTCATCGTTTCCATCAAGCTCATGCCCCAGGCGCCGTCGCCCGCATACGACACGGCCGGACGGTGCGGTGCGGCCACCTTGGCGCCGATAATCGTCGGGAAGGCATAGCCGCAGTTGCCAAAGCTCATCGCCGCAAAGAAGCTGCGCGGTTTCTCAAAGCGCAGATAGCTGTTGGCCACCGAGTTGATGTTGCCGATGTCGGTCGACACCATCACGTCCTCCGGCATGGCTTTTTCCAGTTCGCGCAAGACCTGGCGCGGATGCAGGTAATTGCCCGGCTCTTTCTTCTGTTCCTCGATCATGTCCAGGCTGTACGCATCTTTCTCGTGCGTCCAGTTCGTCAACTCCTCTTCCCACGCGGCCTTTTCCGCTTGCACGGTGGCATAGCGTTCTTCGCGCGTGGCGTCGCAATCGAGCTTCTTGCCGTCCAGGCGGGCAAGAATCGCCTTGGCGGCCGCCTTGGCGTCGCCGCAGATGCCCACCGAAATCTTTTTCACCAGGCCCAGCATCTTGTTGTCCGCGTCGATCTGGATGATCTTGGCGTTTTTCGGCCAGTAATCCATGCCGTGCTGCGGCAAGGTGCCGAACGGTCCCAGGCGCGAACCGAGAGCCACGACAACGTCGGCCTGGGCGATCAGTTTCATGGCCGCCTTCGAACCTTGGTAGCCGAGCGGGCCGCACCACAGCGGGTGGCTGGCGGGGAAGGAGTCATTGTGCAGATAGCTGTTGACGACGGGCGCACCGAGGCGTTCGGCCAGCGCCTTGCATTCCTCGATGGCTTCGCCCATGACGACGCCGCCGCCCGAAATAATCACAGGGAACTTGGCTTGCGCCAGCAGCTCGGCCGCATCGTCGAGGCTTTGTTCGCCACCCGCGCCGCGGTCCAGGCGGTTCGGTTTCGGGATCTCGGCCTTGATTTCGCCATAGAAATAGTCGCGCGGGATGTTCAGCTGCGTCGGGCCCATTTCCGACATGGCGCGGTCAAAACAACGGCCCGTAAATTCCGCCATGCGGGCGGGATTCGTCACGTGGCCCTGGTATTTCGTAAATTCCTCGAACATGGGCAGCTGGTTCGCTTCCTGGAAGCCGCCCAGGCCCATGCTCATCGTGCCCGTTTCCGGCGTAATGATCACGACGGGGGTGTGGGCCCAGTAGGCGGCAGCAATGGCGGTCACGCAATTGCTGATGCCGGGGCCGTTCTGGCCGATGACGACGCCGTGGCGGCCCGAAACGCGCGCATAGCCGTCGGCCATATGGCCGGCGCCCTGCTCGTGCACGACGGGAATCAAACGGATGCCGGCGGGAGCGAAGATGTCCATCGGGTCCATGAAGGCCGAGCCCATGATGCCGAACATGTCGGTCACGCCATTGGCGGCCAGGGTTTCCACGAACGCTTCGGAAGGCGTCATCTTTTGCGGGCCAACGGGAACGGCAGCGGCGGCGGCTTTTTGGTCGGACAAATCGGTCATGGCTCAGTCTCCTTACGGTTTTATGAAAAATCGGTATATTTTGTTCCGATATTTGAAATACGTGTTCAATTTAACGGTTGCGAAATGCGCTGTCAATGAAAATTCACGAAAATTCGGACTGTTTCATTCCTGAATCCGGAATCCGTGAGCAAGGTCCATTCCTGAAACAACAATGGCGGCTTATCCGCAACAGATAAGCCGCCACCGGTGTTGCCTGCCGTGCGCCTTAGAACTTCAGGCGCATGCCGGCCGTGAAGGCGCTCGAGTTATGGCCTGGCAAGGGCACGCTGCCGCCGCTGGACGCGTCGCCGACGAAATTGGTGCCTGCGCCATCGTTATTGATGCGGCCGTACGAGGTGTACAGATTCGTGCGCTTGGACAAGGCATAGGTGTAGCCGATGGCCAGCTGCCGCCCGCCGCGGCGCGCATTCGTGCGGTCATCCTTGCGGATGTACGAGGCCATCACGCTGCCCGCCGCGCCCACGGGCGCCGACACGCCCAGCATGTAGTCGCGGAAATCCGTGCCCGCATCGTCCTTGTCCGTTTCATACGCGGCGTGCAGCTTGGCGGGGCCGAAGTCGTAGGTACCGCCCAGCAAGGTGACTTTCGCCGTGTTCAGCGGCGTGTCCTTGCGATTGTCGTGGGCCAGGGTCAGCACGAGCGGGCCGTTGGCGTAATCGATGGAAAAGTCGATGGTGCGGCCCAGGGTGTTGCTGTCCGGCTTTTCGCCGAGGCCGTACATGACGGCCGCCGACAAGCCGTTCACCTTCGGCGTTTCATACATGATGGAATTTTTCGTGCGCAGGCTGGCCACGCTCATCAGGTTGATCGATGCGCCCGTCATGCCCGTCTCGAACGGGTCGATATTGTCCAGCGCGGTGAACAGCGGGTTGTGCTGCAAGCCGATATTCACGGCGCCGAAGCCGCCCGACAGGCCCACGTACGCCTTACGCCCAAACAAGGCGCCCTGGCGGTAGGCGCCCGTGTCGAGGTCGAGGCCATTTTCCAGCAAGAAGTTGGCTTTCAGATTATTGCCCAGGTCTTCCGTGCCCTTGAAGCCGATGCGGCTGCCCGACTGCACGCCGGTGGCCAGCTTGGTGACGGAACCGTCCGCGCCGCCGTGTTCCGATGTAAGGCCCGCGTCGAGCAAGCCGTACACGGTGACGGACGACTGGGCGCTGGCGCTGCCGGCGAAGAATGTGGCCAGGATGGCCGCCGCTACGAGTGTGTGTTTCATGTCATCTCCAGATATTGTGGTTTTTATAAACGCTTGAAACGATAATCAACTACGGTGTTGCAACTACGGGTCAATGCGGCGGCTCAGGCGATCAGCCCGGCCATGGGCGACGAGGGCGAAGCGCTCATGGCGTTCGCTCTCCGGGGCATGCGTCCGGCCAGATAAGCCTCGCGCCCGCCCTGCACTGCCAGTTTCATGGCGCGCGCCATGCGTATCGGTTCGCGCGCCGCCGCGATGGCGGTATTCATGAGGATGCCGTCGCAGCCCAGTTCCATGGCGATAGCCGCGTCCGACGCCGTGCCCACGCCCGCATCGACAAGCACGGGTACACGGGCTTGCTCGATGATCAGGGACAAATTCCACGGATTCAGAATGCCCATGCCCGAGCCGATCAATGACGCCAGCGGCATGACGGCGATGCAGCCCAGGTCTTCCAGCATGCGCGCCTGGATGGGGTCGTCGCTGCAATACACCATCACCTGGAAGCCGTCGCGCACCAGCTCCCCAGCCGCCTTCAAGGTTTCCGGCATGTTCGGGAACAGGGTCTTTTCATCGCCCAGCACTTCCAGCTTGCACAGCGGGTGGCCGCCCAGCAGCTCGCGCGCCAGCTGCAAGGTGTAGACGGCGTCGCGCGCGTTGTAGCAGCCGCCCGTGTTGGGCAGGATCGTGTATTTCGACGGCGGGATGAAGTCGAGCAGGTTCGGCTCGCCCTTTTCCTGGCCGATGTTGACCCTGCGTATCGTCACGGTGACGATCTCGGCGCCGCTCTCCTCGATGGCCAGGCGCGTTTCCTCGAAATCCTTGTACTTGCCCGTGCCCACCAGCAGGCGCGACTGGTAGGTGGTGCCGGCCAGGGTCAGGCCGTTTTGTGCGGGGGTGGCGTCGTCTCTCATCGTGATCTCCTAAGTTAAAGCTGGGGTCAGTCCTTGCGGGATCGGAATGTGCCCCATTGGGGCATATTCCCCCGGCGGGTCTGACCCCGGAATGCCTCTGCCGCAGACTGCGGTGCCAAGCGTTGCCCGCAAAACGCAAAATCGACGTCAGGCCGCCGTCCCGATACGAGCTCGGCGACCGCCCTGCCCGCGCCGCAGCCCATGGTCCAGCCCAGGGTGCCGTGGCCCGTGTTGAGGAACAGCTGGCGGTAGCGCGTGGCGCCGATGTAGGGCACGTTCGACGGCGTCAGCGGACGCAGGCCGGCCCAGTAGACGGGATCGCTGTAATCGCAGGCATGGGGAAACAGCGCCTGCACGCGGCGCGTGATGGCGGCGCAGCGCAGCGGGTTCAGTTCGCGCGTGTAGCCGTTCAGCTCGCACGTGCCCGCCACGCGCAGGCGTTCGCCCAGGCGCGAAAACACGAGCTTGTGGCCGTCGTCCGTCAGCGAGACGGTCGGTGCGCTGACAGGGTCGAGAATCGGATAGGTAGCAGAGTATCCCTTGCCCGGATACAGCATCAACCGGATGCCCAGCGGCTGCAGCAGGGGCGCGGAAAAGCTGCCCATGGCCACCACCACGGCATCGGCGTGCTCCAGGCGGTGGCGCCCTTGCGCATCGATACACTCCGCGCCAGTGACTCTTTCGCCGTCTGCCAGCAAGCGCGTCACGGTGGTGCCAAAGCAAAAATCCACGCCGGCCGCGGCGGCGCGCGCGGCCAGCGCCGTGGTAAACAAGTGCACATCGCCCGACTCGTCGGTGGCCGTGAAGTCGCCACCCACGATGCGGCTGCGCGCGTGGGCCAGGGCCGGCTCGATGCGGATCACCTCGTCGGCGCTGACGGTGTTGCGCGGGCAGCCCAGCTCGCGCAGCAGCGCGGCGCCGGACTGCGATTTATCGAACTCCTGCTGGTCCGTATAGAAATGCAGGATACCCCGCTCCAGGTGGTCGTACACGATGCCCGTTTCGCGCCGCAATGCCTGCAAACTCTGCCGGCTGTACTCGGCCAGCGCGACAATCTGGCGCATATTGCGCGCCACCCGCGACGGCAGGCATTCGCGCAGGTAGTGCAAGGCCCATTGCCATTGCAGCGGGTCCAGGCGGGGCCGGAACAGCAGCGGCGCATCGTCCTTGCCCAGCCAGCGCACGACCTTGCGCAGGGTGGCGGGGTTGGCCCACGGTTCCGCGTGCGAGACGGATATCTGTCCGCCATTGCCGAAGCTGGTTTCCTGCGCGGCGCCCGCCTGGCGCTCGAGCACGCGCACGTCGTGGCCCGCCTGGCGCAAGTACCAGGCCGTGGCCGTGCCGACCACGCCGGCGCCGAGGACAAGGATCTTCATGACGGACCCGGCTCGCTCAGCGCGTCAGCAGCACGGCGATGGCGACGAAAGCGGCGATCCACACGGTCTCCATCACCAGCATGATCACGGGACGCCAGCCCAGCGAAGCCAGCGACTGGAACGAGGTTTTCACGCCCAGGGCGGCGATGGCGATGACGAGGCAGGCGCGCGAAGCATTGTTGATCCAGCCATTCACTTCCTGCGGAATCAGGCCCAGGCTGTTGGTAATCACCAGCCAGACAAAGCCGATCAGGAAGAACGGTACGAGCGGCGGCGCATCGACTTCGCTCTTGCCGTCCTTGCGCTTGAACATGATCGACAGGCCCAGCACGACGGGCACAAGGCAAGCCACGCGCGTCAGCTTGACGAAGGTGGCCACGTCGCCCGTGTGGTTGCTGACCAGATAGCCCGCCCCCACCACCTGCGCCACGTCATGGATGGTGCCGCCGATGAACACGCCCGCTTCCGTCGGGTCAAAACCCAGCAGCTTGACCAGCAGCGGGTAGACGATCATGGCCAGGGTGGACAGCGACGTCACGCCCACCACCGTGAGCAGGGTGAATTTCTCGTTTTCCTTGGTTTGCGGCAGCACGGCCGAGATGGCCAGCGCGGCCGAGGCGCCGCAGATGGCCACGGAGCCGCCAGACAAAATCCCTTCCGTGATGGGGCGCTTGAGCCACCTGGCCAGCAGATAGCCGAAACCCAGGGTGGCGATCAGCCCGCCGACGACGATCAGCAAGGGCGTCACGCCCACGGAAGCGATCTGGTTGAAGGTGATGCGCGCGCCCAGCAGGGCCACGCCCGTGCGCAGCAGCACCTTGCTGCAAAACTCGATGCCGGGCTTGCAGGTGGGATCGGACGCGAGGAAGTGGAAAGCCAGGCCGAAGAACAAGGCATACAGCAGTTGGGGGCCGCCGTAATTGCTGGAAATAAAAGTGGCCGACAGGGCAATCACCAGCGCAATGGCCACGCCGGGCCAGCTGCGCAGCACGGCGCGGGGGCGCCAGATGGCGACGGCGGAAGACAGGTAGGGAATGTTCTTGTCGACAACGCGTGTTATCGCTGAGGAGTTGGTTTTCATGCGGGTCCGCTCATAATGTTTTAAAAATTGGGACATTTCATCTCGTTTTTTAATAATACACGATGAGCTAGCGAAGTCCATGCTTTTCCATGAAAATCGAAACCGGATGTTCCGGAAACTGACGTTTTAATGATGTCGACGCCGTAAACGACAAGCGGCGCGGCCCTTTGCAGGGACGCGCCGCCGTTGCTGGTGCTTGAAAGATTACTTTTTGTTCAGACGGGTAATCAGGCTGGACGTATCAAAGCGGTTGCCGCCCGCCTGCTGCACTTCGCCATAGAACTGGTCCGTCAGAGTGGTCACGGGCAAGTCGCTGCCGTTGCGCTTGGCTTCGGCAAGGCAGATGCCCAGGTCCTTGCGCATCAGGTCGACGGCGAAGCCGAAGTCGAACTTGCGCTCGATCATGGTCTTGCCCCGGTTTTCCAGCTGCCACGACTGCGCAGCGCCCTTGGAAATCACGTCGACGACGAGCGCCGCATCCAGGCCCGCATTTTCCGCAAAGGCGATGCCTTCGCTCAAGGCTTGCACGAGGCCCGCGATGCAGATCTGGTTGACCATCTTCGTCAGCTGGCCGGAACCGGAGGCTCCCATATAGGTGACGGCGCGCGAGAACAGGGCGATGACGGGCTCGGCCCGGGCATACGCCTCCGCGTCGCCGCCCACCATCACCGTCAGCTTGCCGTTTTCCGCGCCCGCCTGGCCGCCGGACACGGGCGCGTCGAGGAAGAACACACCCTGTTCTTTCGCTGCCGCATGGATGGTGCGCGCCGCTTCGGCGGAAGCCGTCGTATGGTCGATCAGGATGCTGCCCGGCGCCATGGCGGACAGCAAGCCGCCCTCTTCCAGGATGACCTGATACAGGTCGTTATCGTTGCCGATGCAGGTGAAGACGAACTCGGCGCCTGCTGCGGCCGCGGCCGGCGTGGCGGCGCTCTTGCCCTTGTGCTGTTCCAGCCAGGCGGCCGCGCGGGCCGGGTTGCGGTTGTACACGGTGACCTCGTGTCCGCCCGCCGCCAGGTGGCCTGCCATGGGGAAACCCATGACGCCCAAACCGATGAATGCCACTTTTGCCATATTGTCCGTCCTGTCGATGTATGAATGCGATTATTGTTGCACAAATGGCCGTGCGTGGCAGCTGCCAGCGGCCGCTGCGTCTAGAGCGCCTGCCTACGCAGGCGCTGCAGGCGGCCGACGGTGCGCCAGATCAGATAGGACATGGGCAAGACCAGGGCCAGCTGTACGCCCGTCAGCACCATGCGCAGCGTGTCCATCTCGCGGTCGCTGCTACCCATAAGGTTGTACATCAACAACAAACCGGTGAGGCCGAAGTACGTCAGCAAGCGTTGCTGCCTGGCGATCTTCGATGGCGTATCCGTATAGATGTCATTCGGCTTGCCGTCTGCCGCAGGCTTGCGCCAGCAATAACTGCCCCACCAGCAAAACACCAGCTCCCAGCCGGCATCCTGGCAGAGCTGCTCATAATCGCTGCTGCGCTTCCATGCGGGAAACGAGTCGAAGCGGTAAACGTTGTCGGCGGGTTCGCCCCGCACGAACGTAAACCGGCACGGCATGTGGAACTTCTGCAAATGCCATCCCGCCCGGGCCTGCGCGCGCAGCCAATCCTCGATGTGACCGTCATCGAGTTCGATGAACCATTTATACACATGCGACCGTTGTTCACTCATCCTGTTTCACCTCAGTATGTTGATAAGAATGGCGCATCCGCCTCACCCACGCGCACCATCACGCGCAAGCGCCGCAATTGCGCCAGCAGCACATGGCGCCCGAGGTCCGTCATGGTGTAGATCTTGCGCCGCTCGGCTTCCCGCACCATCTCGATCAGTCCCTGCTTTTCCAGGTTGGCAAATGCCCCGTACAGGGTGCCCGGGCCGATCTTGACGGCCCCTTCGCTGATAGCTTCGACCTGCTGCATGATGGCGTAGCCATGCGCCGGCTCGCGCAAGGCCAGCAGGATGTAGTACGTGGCTTCCGACAAGGGCAGCAGCTTTTCTATCGACGCATCCATTTTCCCCCCCATAGTACGGACATCGGTATAGCGTGAATCGCTATATCGAACAACGATATAATATCACGCATGACTGCAATATCTATTCTTTTTGACAAGCAGGAAGGGGCTGGACGTCACCGCCGCCATGCACGGCGGCGGATGGGAGGGAGGAATTACACCAGATCGCGCAGCGCCGCCAGCAGGGCCGCGCATTCGCCCACGTTGCCGATGCTGATGCGCAGATACTGGCTGATACGCGGCGCATTGAAATGGCGCACGATCACGGAACGGGCGCGCAAGCCGGCCGCCAGTTGCGCCGCGTCATGTTGCGGGTGGCGGGCAAAAACGAAGTTGGCCACCGATGGCAGCACCTCGAAGCCCAGCGCCGCCAGGTCCGCCGTCAGCTGTTCGCGGCTGGCGATGACGGCCTGACGCGTCTGCTGGAAATACGCTTCGTCGCGCAGCGAGGCGACGGCGCCGGCCAGGGCCAGCCGGTCCAGCGGATACGAGTTGAAACTGTTCTTCACCCGTTCCAGCGCCTCGATCAAGTCCGGATGCCCGAAGGCGGACCCCACGCGCAAACCGGCCAGCGAGCGCGATTTCGAGAACGTCTGCACCACCAGCAAGTTCGGATAACGGTCGACCAGGGCCACGGCGCTGTCGCCGCCGAAATCCACATACGCTTCATCGACTACCACCACGGCGTCGGGATGGTCACGCAACAGGGTTTCCACGCCGGCCAGCGGCAAGTCCACGCCCGTGGGAGCATTGGGATTGGGGAAGATGATGGCGCCGCATGGCCCCTGGTAGTCTTGCGGACGGATGCGCATGGACTCGTCGAGTGCTACCGTGCGGTAATCGATGCCATACAGCTTGCAATACACGGGATAGAAACTGTAGCTGATGTCGGGGAACAGCAGCGGCGCGTCGTGCTTGAGCAGGGCCATGAAAGCCAGCGCCAGCACTTCGTCGGAACCATTGCCGACGAACACTTGCGCGCTGTTCAGGCCGTGGTAGTCGGCCAGAGTTTGCTTCAGTTCGCTCGCCGTGGGATCCGGGTACAGGCGCAGGCTGTCGTTGGCAGCTTCGCGCAGGACGGCCAGCACCTGCGGCGACGGGCCGTAGGGATTTTCGTTGGTGTTGAGTTTGACCAGGTCGGGCAGCTTCGGCTGCTCGCCGGGGACGTAGGGGGTCAGCTCGCTGACGATGGTGCTCCAGAATCGGCTCATTGCTTGTGGCTAAGGTCAAGGACAGGGATTGAGTAGATTACCATGGCTGGCGGCACGCTCGGACTGGTGTTGGCTTTGGCCGGCATTTGGAGCTGGCAGGTAAGGACTGAATGGAGGAAAAAACGCCTTGCGCTGTGCGCTTTGGGCGGTTTTTCTACCTGGACTTGATGCGCTGGTGGCTGGCATCTGTTGTGGGCATAAAAAAAGCTCCCTTGCGGGAGCTTCTCTTATGTATTCTGGCGGAGAGGGTGGGATTCGAACCCACGGTACGATTTAACGTACGCTTGATTTCGAGTCAAGTACATTCGACCACTCTGCCACCTCTCCGTTTACTGCGGTCTATTCATTCAAACTGGCATGCCTGTTTGAACGAGGCGCTATTTTAGCATGGGGATTGTTCAGTTGGGTAGGGGTTTTATTGGTGATTTGCAACTGAGGGCTGGTAGCCAAACCAAAAAACCAATTGGACGATTCGGGGAGCCTCGCCCAAGGCGCGGCTCGCCTTTATAGACGCCGCCTTGGCGCACGCGTGAAACCAATTGGTCGATTCGGAGAGCCTCGCGCGAATACGCGCTCGTCTTCGAATCCCACGCGCAAGGCGCGCAGGCGCCTTGCTCCTCTTCGCCGCCACAAATAAAAAAAGCTCCCTTGCGGGAGCTTTCTCTATTTGTTCTGGCGGAGAGGGTGGGATTCGAACCCACGGTACGATTTAACGTACGCTTGATTTCGAGTCAAGTACATTCGACCACTCTGCCACCTCTCCATTTGCTGCGGTCTTTTCCTGCATTGCTGCGGGAAGGCAAGATTATAGCAGCCGCTTGAGAAAATGGAAGGACTATTTTAAGCCTTCCATTCACTATGGTTGCCTAAACCTTTCAGGCCTTCAGATGCGTCAGGCCGCCCATGTACGGACGCAGCACTGGCGGGATCTCGACGCTGCCGTCTGCCTGCTGGTAGTTTTCCAGCACGGCGACCAGGGTGCGGCCCACTGCCAGGCCGGAGCCGTTCAGGGTGTGCGCCAGTTCCGGTTTGCCGGCCGCGTTGCGGAAACGCGCCTGCATGCGGCGGGCCTGGAAGGCTTCCGTGTTCGACAGGGACGAGATTTCACGGTAGGTGTTCTGCGCCGGCAGCCACACTTCCAGGTCGAAGGTCTTGGTGGCGGTAAAGCCCATGTCGCCCGTGCACAGCGACATCACGCGGTATGGCAAGCCCAGGCGTTGCAGAATCGTTTCCGCGTGGCCAACCATTTCTTCCAGCACCTGGTACGACGTGTCCGGATGCACGACCTGCACCATTTCCACCTTGTCGAACTGGTGCTGGCGGATCATGCCGCGCGTGTCGCGGCCGTAGCTGCCCGCTTCCGAGCGGAAGCATGGCGTATGGGCGGTCATTTTCAGTGGCAGCTGGTCAAGCGCCAGGATCTCGTCACGCGCGATATTGGTCAGCGACACTTCCGAGGTGGGGATCAGGTAGAAGGTCTCGCCCTCGCCTTCCACGCCGCCTTTTTTCACCGAGAACAGATCAGCTTCGAATTTCGGCAGCTGGCCCGTGCCGCGCAGCGAATCGGCATTGACCATGTAGGGGGTATAGCATTCCGTGTAGCCATGCTCGTCCACGTGCGTGTTGAGCATGAATTGCGCCAGCGCACGGTGCAGGCGGGCGATGCCGCCCTTCATGACGGAAAAGCGCGAACCGGTCAGCTTGGTGGCCACTTCGAAGTCCAGGCCCAGCGGGGCGCCCACGTCGACGTGATCCTTGACTTCGAAATCGAAGGTGCGCGGCGTGCCCACTTTGCGCACTTCCACGTTGCCCGACTCGTCCGTACCCACGGGGGCCGATTCGTGCGGCAGGTTCGGTACGGCCATGATGAATTCGCTCAGCTTGGCTTGCACGAGGGTCAGTGCCGCTTCATCGGCTTTCAATTCGTCGCCCAGGCCAGCCACTTGCGCCATCACGGCCGAGGTGTCTTCCCCCTTGCCTTTCAACATGCCGATTTGCTTGGACAGCGCGTTGCGCTTGCCCTGCAGCTCTTCGGTGCGCGTCTGGATCGCCTTGCGTTCGGCTTCGAGGGCGTTGAAACCTGCCACGTCGAGCTGGAATTTGCGCGTTGCCAGGCGGGCGGCAACAGTGGCGATGTCTTTACGGAGAAGTTGGATATCTATCATGGATGGATGGCGGTGCCGATGTATCGAAAGCATCCATTGTACCAAGACCCGTTCAGTTCATTATGAGTTTTGCACACGGCCCGCCATCGTCATGGCAGCCTGGCCGGGCACTCGCGCCCGCTTTACATCCGATGCTCAGGCTGGCGTTCAGATAAAGGCCGCTTTTTCGGCAGCCGTCAGGCGGCGGGCGCTGACGGTAACGACCGGCATCTTGCTGTCGGCAGCCTGGGCGATCACGGTGCTGCTGGCGCTCACCTCGACCGTATTCGCGCCGGCGGTGGCGAAGCTGGTGCCGATGGCGATGACGGCGGCGGCAATAAAGGTGATTTCCATGTTTTTCAGTGCGTTCATGATGTAACTCCTGGTTGGTTTGTTCGTTTGACTGCGCTTGGTATGGTGGTACTTTAGCCAACGCGCAGGCAAGACGCCACCGGCTTGCGACCAGCGGCGAAAAACAGGGAGCGAACGGTGAAAAACGGGGACTGAAGGGAAAACAAGGGAATGAACAACGCCTGACAGAACCGTAGCGAGCGGCAGTGATTTGTGGCTAAGAAGCGCAACTGTGCTGTAGCACAGTGAGCATCGCAGGCCGCAAAGCGCGCCGCGCAGTAGGTTTTGACAGGCGTTCTACAAGGCATCCTTGACCAGACGCCCCAGACGGCCGATAGCCTGCTCGATACGCGGCGTCCACGCATTGCCGCAATTGAGGCGCAGATAATTGCCGAACTTGCCCGAAGCCGAGAACAGCTGGCCCGGCATATACGCCACGCCTTCCGCGATGGCCTGGCCATGCAGGGCCAGGCCATCGACTTGCGGCGGCATCTGTACCCACAGCACGAAGCCGCCCTGCGGCTCGGACAGCATGCAATCCGCCGGAAAATGCGCCGCCACGGCGTCGGACATGCGGGCGATACGCTGCACCAGGGTGCGCCGCATCTTGCGCAGCTGCTGGTCGTAGCTGCTGCCTTCCAAAAAGTCGGCCAGCACGGCCTGGAAGAAATGGCTGGTGGCGCCGCTCGACACGGTCTTGAGCAGGGCCACTTCCTGGGCGAAACGCCCGGCCAGCACGTAGCCCACGCGCGACGCGGGCGTGATGGCCTTGGAAAACGAGGAGCACAATAAAACGTTGCCGCTCGTGTCGTAGGCTTTCACGGGCCACGGACGCTGCGGTGCAAAGCACAGGTCGCCATACACGTCGTCTTCCACCAACGGAATATTGAATTCCGACAGCAGGCCCGCCAGCCGCTTCTTGTTTGCTTCCGGCATGACGCAACCGAGCGGGTTGTTCGCATTCGGCACGAACAGACACGCTTGCACGAGGCCGGCGCGCAGGGCCAGCTCCAGCGCATCGAGCGACGGTCCCGTCTTCGGGTCGGTGGGAATTTCCAGCGCCTTCATGCCCAGGCTTTCGATCATCTGCAACAGGACAAAATACGTGGCCGACTCGATGGCGATGGTGTCGCCCGGCTTGGCCACTGCGCGCAGGCACAGGCTGATCGCTTCCGTGCAGGAATTCGTCACGACGATTTCTTGCGGGTCCAGCTTGCCCCAGTCCAGCGCGCGGCGCGTGACCTGGCGCAGGAAATTGCCTTCGCTGATGTCATAGCAGCTGACCTTGCTGAGCAGGACGGGATCGCGCCGCGCCACGGCGCTGATGGTGCGCTGCATGCGCTTGATGGGCAGGATCTCGTCGGGCGGCCAGGCCGTGCCCAGCTGCACCACGTCGCGCGTCTCGTTCTCCTTCAGCACGCGCATCAAGAGGTTGTTGATGCCGACAAAGGCCGGCTCCTTCAAGTGCTGGGCGTCCGCGCTGCACGGGCGGCGCGGCGCCCGGTGGCGCACGAAATAGCCGGACTGGGGCCGCGCATCGACCTGCCCCCGGTCTTCCATCAGGCGCAAGGCTTGCATCACGGTACTGATGGAGATGCGCTTTTGCTGCGCCAGGTGGCGGATCGACGGCAGGCGGTCGCCGGGCGCGAATACGCGCGCGTCGATCAGGGCACCCAGCTCGTTGGCCAGGTGCTCGTACAGATTCGTGTGCGTACCCATGTTCATCCCTTCAGTATGCGGCTGCCGCGCGTGGCCCGCACAGATACAGTTGCCGATTTTTTTGACAAGCACAGTGTACGATGAAGTACACTGTATTCATCACAATTTCGTTTTCCTGCATCTGTCATGGTTGGCAGCAAGGGCCTAAACTGTTCCTGTCAGCACAACAGGAGCGATGCCATGCATACCGACCATGAATTACGCAGCGAACGGCCCTTGCGCCTGGAAAAAGCGCATGCGAAGGTGATCGAATGCCTGTCCGGCACGGCCTGGATCACGGCCTATGCCCAATTCGAGGATTGCGTGCTGCGCAGCGGCGAGCGCTACACGGTCCCGAATGACGGCCTGGTGCTGGTGGAAGCCGTGGGTAGCGGACACATCCGCGTCCATGGCACGGCCGCACCGCGTCCCGCCCTGCTGCGCTGGCTGAACCTGGCACTGCCACACACCTTGCATATTAGGAATACATGACTCAAGCACCACCACTGCGCGTCCTCGTCACGGGCGCCGCCGGCGTCATCGGCACCGCTTTCTGGAAGCGCCGGCACGGGGAATTCTCCCTGCGCCTGGCCGACCTGCACACTGACGGGCTGGCGCCAGCGCCCTGCCCATCCATTCCTCTCGACGTGGGCGACTACGCCGCCTGCCTGGCCGCCTGCGCCGATATCGACGTGGTGCTGCACCTGGCTGGCGTACCGCACGCCAGCGCCGACTTCGACACGCAGCTGCTGCAGCCGAACATCATCGGCACGCACAATATCTTCCGCGCGGCGCAGGCGCAAGGCGTGAAAAGAGTGGTGTTTGCCAGCAGCGCGCAAGTCATCGAAGGCTATCCGCTCGATGTGCAGGTGCACGAGCACATGCCGGCCCGGCCCGCCAATATGTATGGCGCCAGCAAGGCCTTCGGCGAAGGCGTGGCCTCCGCGTTCGCGCACCAGCACGGCATGACGGCGATTGCCGTGCGCATCGCCAACGTGGCGCAGTTTGAGCAAGGTCAACAGCACAGCGCACGCGACATCGCCGCCTTCATCAGCGAGCGCGACGTGGTGCAATTGCTGGCCCGCTGCGTGGCAGCGGACGTGAAGCCCGGCTACCACGTCGTGCATGGCGTGTCGGACAACCGCTACAAACGGTTGTCGATCGCAGCGACGCGCCAGCTGGTGGGCTATGCGCCGCAGGATGACGGTTTTACTTTGCTGGGCCTGTAAGCCTCAGCCCTTCCCTGCTGGTTTTCCTGCTTTTCTGTCCAGCTCGCGCAACCACGCCAATTTATCGGCGATCTTGCTTTCCAGGCCGCGGGGCACGGGCTGGTACCAGCCCGGCTCCGCCATGCCGTCCGGGAAATACGTTTCGCCGGCCGCATAGGCATCGGGTTCGTCATGCGCGTAGCGGTAGGCGTGGCCGTAGCCCAGTTCCTTCATCAGCTTGGTCGGCGCATTGCGCAAGTGCACGGGCACTTCCTTCGATTTATCTTTCTTGACGAAGGCCATGGCCGTGTTGAAGGCGTTGTAGCCGGCATTGCTCTTCGCGGCAATGGCCAGGTAGATCACGGCCTGGCCCAGCGCCAGCTCGCCTTCGGGCGAGCCCAGGCGCTCATACGTTTCCGCCGCGTCATTGGCCATGGTCAGGGCGCGGGGGTCGGCCAGGCCGATATCTTCCCAGGCCATGCGCACGATGCGCCGCGACAAATAGCGGGGATCGGCGCCGCCGTCGATCATGCGGCAAAACCAGTACAGGGCCGCATCGGGGTTCGAACCGCGCACGGATTTGTGCAGGGCGGAGATCTGATCATAGAAATTGTCGCCGCCCTTGTCGAAGCGGCGCGAATTCAAGGTTAGCGCATTGTCGACGAAGGCTGCGTCGATGGTGGTCGTGCCCGTCGAGCTGGCGGCCGTCTCGGCCTGCTCCAGCAAGTTCAAGAAGCGCCGCGCATCGCCGTCCGCATAGCCGATCAGGGTGTCGGCCGCCGCCTCGTCAAACGTCAGGTGCGTCAAGGCCGTCGATTGCGCCTTGGCCAGCAACTGCTTCATCTCGTCTTCGTTGAGCGACTTCAACACATACACTTGCGCGCGCGACAGCAGCGCCGAATTGACTTCGAAGCTGGGGTTTTCCGTCGTCGCACCGATGAAGGTCACGAGGCCCGATTCCACGAAAGGCAGCAAGGCGTCCTGCTGCGATTTATTGAAGCGGTGGATTTCGTCGACGAACAATAAGGTGTGCTTGCCGAACTGGTCCAGGCTGTGGCGGGCCTGGTCCATGGCGGCGCGGATATCTTTTACGCCCGCAAACACGGCCGACAGGGCGATGAATTCGCTGTCAAATGCGTTCGCCATCAGGCGCGCCAGGGTGGTCTTGCCCACGCCGGGCGGGCCCCACAAGATCATCGAATGGGCCTTGCCCGCCTCGAACGCGAGGCGCAGCGGCTTGCCCGCGCCCAGCAAATGCGTCTGGCCGATGACTTCGTTCAGGGTGGATGGCCGCAAGGCTTCGGCCAGCGGCTGGCGCGGTGCGGTGGAAAAGAGATCCGCCATAATATTTACCGGGTAAGAATGCAAAGGCCCCGCATGGTGCGAGGCCGGTCAATGACAGTCTGCGAAAAATTAATTATTAATCACATCCGCGCCCTTGGGCATGACAAATTTAAAGTGATCGGCGGATAAGGCCGGATTTTTCTGGAAGTTCTTGAACGCCAGCACCGACGTCTGGCCGAACGAGTCGCGCAATTCCATCGCTTCGGGCACGCCGTTGCGCAGGCCGATGGTGATTTCGTCGAACGTCGTGTCCTTGGCTTTCGGCGTGGCTTTCAGCCATTCCAGGCCATCGCGCGTGCCCGCTTCCGCCAGGGTGAAATTCTTTTCCAGGTCGTTGCTGCCAAACAAGATGGCAGCGGGCGAGGAACCGAGCGCGTCGCCCAGTTTCTTGACCGTCACCTGGCTCAAGTCCTTGTCGTAGATATACAGCTTGTCGCCGTCCGCTTGCAGCAGCTGCTCGTACGGCTTCAGATAAGTCCAGATGAACTTGCCCGGGCGGGCAAACTCGAAGGTGCCGCTGGCTGGGGTCGACACTTTCGCCTTGCCGCTGGCGTCTGCCTTCTTGACCTGGCGCTGCACGAACTCGCCCTTGGCCGACTTGGTGCCGGCGGCAAAGCTCTTGAATTGCTCGAGCGCGCTGGCCGAGGCGCTGGCCGCGAACAGCAGGCTGCAGGCGACACTGGCCGCACCGATCATCATTTTTGCTGCGAAAGTCGTGTTCTGCATTCTTTCTATCCTTCTTGTCTTATTCCGCACTGGCCGCCGGCACCAGGATGTCCCGGTTGCCGTTGGATTGCATGGTTGATACCACCCCGCTCTGCTCCATCTGCTCGAGCAGGCGGGCGGCGCGGTTGTAGCCGATGCGCAAATGACGCTGCACCAGCGAAATCGAGGCGCGGCGGTTTTTCAGCACCACCGCCACCGCCTGGTCGTACAGGGCATCGGCCTCGCCGCCGCCCTCGCCCGGCACGCCGCCTTCGGCGCCGTCGCCTTCCAGGGTGCCGCCTTCGAGGATGCCCTCGATGTAATTCGGTTCGCCCTGCAGCTTCAGATGGCTGACGACGCGGTGGACTTCCTCATCGGAAACAAACGCACCATGCACGCGCATCGGCAAGCCGGTGCCGGGCGGCATGTACAGCATGTCGCCCATGCCCAGCAGGGTTTCCGCGCCCATCTGGTCGAGAATGGTGCGCGAATCGATCTTGGACGACACCTGGAAGGCGATACGCGTGGGAATGTTCGCCTTGATCAAGCCCGTGATCACGTCTACAGATGGGCGCTGCGTGGCCAGAATCAAGTGCAAGCCGGCGGCGCGCGCCTTTTGCGCGATACGCGCGATCAATTCCTCGACTTTTTTGCCCACCACCATCATCAGGTCGGCCAGCTCGTCGATGATGATGACGATGGTCGGCAGTTTTTCCAGCGGCTCCGGCGAATCCGGCGTCAGGCTGAACGGATTCGGGATGTGTTCTTCGCGCTTTTTCGCGTCGGCAATCTTGGCGTTGTAGCCGGCCAGGTTACGCACGCCCATCTTGCTCATCAGCTTGTAGCGGCGTTCCATCTCGTTCACGGCCCAGTTCAGCGCATGGCCGGCCTGGCGCATGTCCGTCACGACGGGCGCCAGCAAATGGGGAATGCCTTCGTAGACGGACATTTCCAGCATCTTCGGATCGATCAGGATCAGGCGCACGTCGAGCGGGTCGGATTTGTACAGCAGCGACAGGATCGTCGCATTGATGCCCACGGATTTGCCGGAACCGGTGGTACCGGCCACCAGCAAGTGGGGCATCTTGGCCAGGTCGGCCACGACGGGCTTGCCCGCGATATCCTTGCCCAGCGCAATCGTCAGGCTGGACACGCCATCGTTGTAGACCTTGGAGCCGAGGATTTCCGTCAGGCGCACGATCTGGCGCTTGCTGTTCGGCAACTCCAAAGCCATGTAATTCTTGCCGGGAATGGTTTCCACCACGCGGATGGACGTAAGCGACAGCGAACGGGCCAGGTCGCGCGCCAGGCCCACGATCTGGCTGCCCTTGACGCCCGTGGCCGGCTCGATTTCGTAGCGCGTGACGACGGGGCCTGGGTAAGCGGCCACTACCTTGGCATCCACGCCAAAGTCCGACAATTTCTTTTCGATCAGGCGGCTCGTGAATTCCAGCGTTTCCACGGACACCGTTTCCACCACGGGCGGCGCTTCGTCGAGCAGCGACAGGGGCGGCAGCTTGCCATCGCCCAGGCCTTCGAACAGATGGGCCTGGCGCTCCTTTTCCACGCGTTCCGATTTCACCACGGTCACCACCTGCGGCTCGATCTTCATGGGCGGCGCGGCCACGTGCTTTTCCACGTGCTTGGCCCGTTCGATGACCACCACTTCGTCGCGGCGCACCGCAGCCACTTCGCCCTGGCGGCGGTCTTCGCGGTCCTGGTAGCGCAGCACGAACCAGTTGAAAGCGTCTTCGATGGCGCCGCCGATGCGCTCGGCCACTTGCAGCCAGGACACATGGAAGAACAGGCTGAAACCGAGGCCGAACAGCAGCAACAGTAATAAAGTGGCGCCCGTGAAACCAAAGGCCACGTGGGCCGAGTGGCCCACCAGCTGGCCCAACACGCCGCCCGGCTCGCGCGGCAGCTGCACGTGCAGGCTTTTCGCCATGCGCAGGTATTCGAGGCCCATGCTGCCGATCAGCATGATGGAAAAGCCGACGATGCGGATCAGCATCTCGACATGGTGCTCGCGCTCCACGTCTTCCTCTTCCAGCAGGAAGCGCTTACTCAGGCGGCGATAGCCATTCCACACCGTGCGCAGCAGCCAGACGCACCACCACCAGGCGGAAAAGCCGAAGATATACAGCAACAGATCGGAAAGGGTGGCGCCCAGCTTGCCGCCCAGGTTGGCGACCTTGTCGACGGACGTGGCATGCGACCAGCCCGGGTCGAGCTTGTGGAAGCTGGCCAGTATCAGCACGAAATACAGGGCAAACGCGGCCAGCGCGAACCAGCGCGCCTCGGACAGCAGCCGCACCAGCCGGTTGGGCAGGGGCCGGCGTTCGACCGGTTTACGGGTGTAGCTATTTTGATTGGCCTGGGCTGGTTTAGTCATTCTGGGAAGCGCTGCAAGGTGAAAAATGTTTCTGAAAGGGAATTTCCCATAATAAGGAAGTATTCTAAGCCATATATGCCCCGGGCGGCCCCACGATTCGTCGCCACAGGCGGCTTGGTCTATAATCGGGGATTGCTTGCGCAAGCGCAATACGCCCTTGTTCTTCGCGCGTATGCCCCCAATTCGGATAGACCCCACTCATAGAGAAGCCTCATTATGACCACTACCAAACACGCCCGCGTTTTGATCCTCGGCTCCGGCCCCGCCGGCTACAGCGCCGCCGTCTACGCCGCGCGCGCCAACCTGAACCCGATGCTGGTGACCGGCGTGGAACAAGGCGGCCAGCTGATGACCACCACCGACGTGGAAAACTGGCCCGGCGATCCCATGGGCGTGCAAGGCCCGGACCTGATGCAGCGCTTGCTGCAGCACGCCGAGCGCTTCAATACGGAAATCGTGTTTGACCACATCCACACCACGTTCCTGAACGAAAAACCGATCCGCCTGAAGGGCGACAGCCACGAATACACGTGCGACACCCTGATCATCGCCACGGGCGCGTCCGCGCAATACCTGGGCCTGCCATCGGAAGCGGAATTCATGGGCAAGGGCGTATCCGCCTGCGCCACCTGCGATGGTTTCTTCTACCGCAACCAGGAAGTGGCCGTCGTCGGCGGCGGCAATACGGCCGTGGAAGAAGCGCTGTACCTGTCGAACATCGCCAATAAAGTCACCCTGATCCACCGCCGCGACAAGTTCCGCGCGGAAGCGATTCTGATCGACCGCCTGAACGCCAAGGTTGCCGAAGGCAAGATCGTGTTGAAATATAACCACACTCTGGACGAAGTGACGGGCAACGAAGGCGGCGTCACGGGCCTGAACATCAAGTCGACCATCGATGGCAAGGTCGAAGCATTGAGCGTGCACGGCGTGTTCATCGCCATCGGCCACAAGCCGAACACGGGCATCTTCGAAGGCCAGCTGGAAATGCACAACGGCTACATCAAGACGAAAACGGGCCTGGAAGGCATGGCCACCGCCACCAGCGCGCCGGGCGTGTTTGCCGCCGGCGACGTGCAGGACCACATCTACCGCCAGGCCATCACCAGCGCCGGCACGGGTTGCATGGCAGCACTGGACGCCCAGCGCTACCTGGAAGGCCAGGAGTAAGCGTCGCATGGCGTCGATGAAAGACTTTGCCGACCTGAAAGCGGTCAGCAAGCAGCTCAAGGAACAGGCGGACGCGCGCGCCCAGGCTGAAGCGGAGCGCGCCAGGCAAGTCCAGGTGCAGGCCGTGGAAAGCAACCTGTTCAAGGCCAGCATCGGCGGCGTCAAGCGCCTGCCTGAGTCGGACCGCTACGTGCCCAGCCTGCCGAAGGCGGGCGCGGCAAGCGCCCAGCAGCCTGCGCGCAAGCTGACGCCGGCAGAGGACGACGCGGCCGTGCTGCGCGAGTCGCTGTCGGACTTGTTCGAGGTCGACCATTACCTGGAAAACGATCCCGCCCTGAACTACGCCCGCCCCGGCGTGGGACCGGACGTGGTCAAGAAGATGCGCAAGGGCCACTGGCCCATCCAGGATGAGCTGGACTTGCACGGCTTGCGCCGCGACGAGGCACGCGATGGCATCGGCGCCTTCCTGAACCAGGCGGCGCGGCGCAAGCTGCGCTGCGTGCGCGTGATCCACGGCAAGGGTTTCGGCTCGAAAGGCCAGGAACCGGTCTTGAAATCGATGGTGCACAGCTGGCTCGTGCAAAAGGATGAAGTCATCGCCTTTTGCCAGGCACGCCGCTCCGAAGGGGGCGATGGCGCCCTCGTCGTGCTGCTCTCGGCAGCCTTGCAGCCCGTCCGCTAGGCTTGACAGCAAGCAATTACCATTCAGTCACCAGTTCCACACCGCACACGGCCCCGTTTGTCACCATTCGGGGCCGTGTCATGTTAACCTGTGACAATTATTTCCTGCTCAAGCGCTCCACCCATGATGCCACCCCAATTGCCGCCTGGCTCGCTGATCAAGATCATTGAGGTCATCGCCATCCTGGTGGGCGCGTTTTCCGGTTTCATCGAAGCGCGCCGCAAGCGCATGGACCTGGTCGGCGTGTTCGTCGTGGCCTTCATCACGGCATTCGGCGGCGGCACCCTGCGCGACATCCTGCTCGACAAGCGGCCCCTGTTCTGGGTCTCGCACCAGGAATACGCGATTCTCATCTTCGTGCTGGCCCTGACGGCCGCGCCCCTGATCCAGCATTTGCGCCAGATCGTCTCGGAACGCCTGATCGTCGTGGCCGACGCCATCGGCCTGGGCATGTTCGCCATCGCGGGGGTGGCTGAAGCGATGCGTGCCGGCATGCCGATCTTTATTGCCTCGATGATGGGGGTGATTACGGGGATTTTCGGCGGCGTGATGCGCGACATCGTCTGCAACGAAGTGCCGATGGTGTTTCGTGACGGCAAACCCTACGCCATCTGCGCGTTTTTCGGCTGCTGGGCTTATTTGCTGCAGATGCATTTCGGCGCCGAGCACGACTTCGCGCTGTGGACCAGCGCCAGCGGCATCACGATCTTGCGCCTGATTTGCTGGAAATTTGACATGCGACTGGGGCGCTGAAAGTCAGCGGCCCCAGCTGAAACACTTACACCGCGTCGGGACCTGTCTCGCCCGTGCGGATGCGGATGACCTGCTCCACGTCGCGCACGAAGATCTTGCCATCGCCGATCTTGCCCGTACGGGCAGCCTTGATGATGGCGTCGACCACCAGTTCCGACACGCTGTCGTCCACCACCACCTCGACTTTGACTTTCGGCAAGAAGTCGACCACGTACTCGGCACCACGGTACAGCTCGGTATGACCCTTCTGGCGGCCAAAGCCCTTCACTTCCGTCACGGTCAAGCCCGTCACGTTCACATCGGCCAGGGCCTCGCGTACTTCGTCGAGCTTGAATGGTTTGATGATGGCGGTAATCTGTTTCATGGCTACTCCTTAAAATTGTTGGATTGTGGACAGATGGCTGCTTATTCGTAAAACTTCGACGTGATGGGGTAACGCCAGTCGCGGCCAAAGCCACGGTGCGTGACGCGGATGCCCACCGGCGACTGGCGCCGCTTGTATTCATTGATCTTGATCAGGCGCGTGATTTTCGCCACGTCGGCCGGCGGGTAGCCAGCCTCGATAATGTCGGCGATCGGCCGGTTTTCTTCCATGTACAGCTGCATGATGCCGTCGAGCACGTCATACGGCGGCAAGGAATCCTGGTCCAGCTGGTCGGCGCGCAATTCGGCCGACGGTCCCCGCGTCAAGATGCGCTCGGGTATCACCTCGGACACCCCGTTGCGGTACGCGCACAGGCGGTACACGAGGGTCTTGGCGATATCCTTGATGACGGCAAAACCGCCTGCCATGTCGCCATACAGGGTGCAATAGCCGACGGCCATCTCGCTCTTGTTGCCCGTCGTCAGCACGATGCTGCCATGCTTGTTCGACAGGGCCATCAGCAAGGTGCCGCGGATGCGGGCCTGGATGTTTTCTTCCGTCGCGTCTTCCGCCAACCCCGCGAACTCGCCGGCCAGGGTGGCGCGGAAAGCGTCGAAGGTTTGCTTGATCGGAATTTCATCGTAGCGCACATTGAGGCGTTTTACCATGTCGCGCGAGTCGATCCACGAGATATCGGCCGTAAATTGCGACGGCATCATGACGGCGCGCACCTTGTCGGCGCCCAGCGCATCGACGGCGATGGCCAAGGTCAGGGCGGAATCGACGCCGCCCGACATGCCGATCAGCACGCCGGGGAAGCCATTCTTGCCGATGTAGTCGCGCACGCCCAGCACCAGCGCCTGGTACACCTGCGCTTCCGTCGTCAGCGGCGCAGCCAGCGCCTGCGGCACGGGCGTGGCGCCGTCGAAATCGACCAGTTGCAAGTCTTCCTCGAAATGGCGCAGCTGGGCGCAGATCGTGCCGGCCGCATCCATGACAAACGAGTCGCCATCGAAGATCAGCTCATCCTGGCCACCCACCAGGTTGGCGTACACGAGGGCCATGCCTTGCGCGCTGACGTTCTGGCGCATGGTTTCATAGCGCAAATGCTGCTTGTTCATGTGGTAGGGCGAGCCGTTGGGCACCAGCAGCACTTGCGCACCAGCGGCGCGGGCGCGCATGGGCGCATGCTCGAACCACGTGTCTTCGCAGATATTGATGCCGAAACGCACGCCCTTCACGCCAAACACGAACGCCTGGTCGGACGAGGTAAAGTAACGTTTTTCATCGAACACGGTCGTGTTCGGCAAATCGTGCTTGCGGTAGGTGCCCAGCACTTCGCCGTTCAGCAGCACGGAGGCGGCATTGTGGCGCACGCCCTTTTCATCCTGCAGGGGCAAGCCCACCACCACGTGCAAATCCTTGAACTGGGCAAGATCGGCGGCCAGCCCCGCAAACGCTTCCTGCGTTTTTGCGTAGAATGCATTGCGCAGCAGCAGGTCCTCGGGTGGATAGCCGACCAGCGACAGTTCCGGCGTGAGCACGATATCGGCGCCCGCTTCAAAGGCGCGGCGGGAAAGGTCGAAGATCTTGGCACGGTTGCCGGCCAGATCGCCGACCGTACTATTCATTTGAGCAATTGCGACTTTGACTGTCATGATGGTGGAAATTTCGTTTTATTAATTTTATTAAACAAGAACAAGACAGGGGCGCGCAGGCCGGTGGTGGCGCCCCGAGAGTGATGAATGCACACTACAACAATGAATTATCGCACGGCTATCGTCTCGACCCTGGCTGAAATTGGCGAAGCGGCCTGGTCTGAACTGCTGGCAAGCCAGGCGGAGGCCAATCCCTTCCTTTCCTACGCCTTTCTGCACGCGTTGCACGAGTCCGGCTGCGCCAGCGCCGACACGGGCTGGCAGCCGAATTACCTGGCACTGTGGCAAGGCGAGACCCTGGCCGCCGCCCTGCCCCTGTACCTGAAGCAGCACTCGTATGGCGAATACGTGTTCGACTGGGCCTGGGCCGATGCCTATCAGCAGCATGGCCTTGAATATTACCCGAAACTGTTGTCCGCGATACCATTTACGCCCGTCAGCGGCACGCGCTTGCTGGCCCGCGATGGCCAGGCGCGCGCCGCCCTGCTGGCCTTCCTGCAGGCGCAGCAGCAAGCGGCCGAGGTGTCGTCCTGCCACATCCTGTTTCCGCCGGAAAGCGAGGCGCACCAGCTGGCGGAAGCCGGCTATTTGATGCGTAGTGGCGTACAGTTTCACTGGCTCAATCCCGGCTACACGGATTTCGAACAATTCCTGGCCACTCTGGAACACAAGAAGCGCAAGAATATCCGCGCCGAGCGGCGCAAGGTGCAGGAAGCGGGCGTCGTCATGCGCCAGGTGCGCGGGGTGGAAGCGACGGATGCCGACTGGAAGCTGTTCCACCGCTGCTACAGCAATACCTATGCGGAACACCGGTCCTCGCCCTATCTATCGCTGGACTTCTTCCGCCGCATCGGCGCCACCATGCCGCAGAACATTTTACTGGTGATCGCCGAGCGCGAAGGCCGGGCCATTGCCGCCTCGCTCGTGATCCACACGGGCGACACCCTGTATGGCCGCTACTGGGGCGCGCTCGAACACGTGCCCTGCCTGCATTTCGAAACGGCGTATTACCAGCCGCTGGAATTTTGCATCGCCAACGGCATCGCCACGTTCGAAGGGGGCGCGCAAGGCGAGCACAAGATGGCGCGGGGCTTCCTGCCGCAAAAGACCTGGTCCGCCCACTGGCTGGCGCACCCGGCCTTTGCCGACGCCGTGCAGCGCTTCCTCGAACGGGAACGGGGCGGCATCGATGCCTACCTCGATGAATTGAACGAGCACAGCCCGTTTCGCGCCGCAACGGCGCCCTGAAAGCAAAAGCGCTCCCGGCCGGCTGGCGGGGAGCGCTCGCGGACACGCAGGCGGGATCAGGCGGCCGAGCGGCCGGAATGGCTGCCGAAGGCGCCGTCCTTTTTCAGCTTGTACGCGCGCCACGCCAAAGTCAGCAGCAAGATACCCGTCAGCAAGGCATACACGCCGATCATCCACACGAGGGCAAACGTGCCGGCCGCAGGGAAGACGAGGATCAGGATGCCGAACAGGATGGAAATGACGGCATTGAGCACCAGCAGCCATTCACCATGGATGACCTTGCGCAGACGGACCGCCAGCACGATATCGAACACGCCCGACACGAGGGCATTGACGCCGATCATGACGATCAAGGCAAACGTCGTCAGCAGCGGGTAGACGATGGTCAGGATACCGACGGCCAGGCCGCAGATGCCCAGCAGCAGCAAGGCCCACCAGTCGCCGCCATGCTTGCGGTTGCTGAACGCGCCGACGACGGACACGCCGCCGCCGAGCAGCGCATACGCGGCAAACACCATCAGCAGCGACAACACCGTCACGCCGGGCCAGGCCAGGGTGATCGCGCCAAACGCAAGCGCCGCCAGGCCACGCAGGGCCAGCACCCACCAGGAACGCATCAATAAATGCTCAGAATACATATCACCTCCCCTCAATTATTGCGAAATTGAATTTTTGACAACAAATTGGGCGCACTCAAACAGCTTCAGCCATCGGAAGCCTGATGTTGTCGGCAAAAAAAAACGCCTCCGGCCATCATAGCAGGGGGCGTTTTTTACTCGCACACGGCAGGAAACGGGCGGCAAGCCGCCGTGTTCCGCGCGGGGATTACTTAGGAAGCGGCTTTCTCGGCATCTGCCTTGTAGGCAGCGACGCCGCCGAGGATTTCTTCCTTGGCGACTTCAGGACCGTACCAGCCGTCGATCTTGACCCATTTGCCTTTTTCCAGATCTTTGTAGTGCTCGAAGAAATGCTGGATCTGGCGCAGGCGCAGTTCGTTCAAGTCTTCCGGCTTTTGCCAGTGGCTGTAGATCGACAGGACCTTGTCGACTGGCACGGCCAGCACTTTCGCGTCTTCGCCCGACTCGTCGGTCATTTTCAGCACGCCGATAGGACGGCAGCGCACGACCACGCCAGGGATCAGGGGGAACGGGGTGATGACCAGCACGTCGACCGGGTCGCCATCGGGCGACAGGGTGTTCGGCACGTAGCCGTAGTTGCACGGGTAATGCATGGCGGTACCCATGAAGCGATCGACGAAAATCGCGCCGCTTTCCTTGTCGACTTCGTACTTGATCGGATCGGCGTTCATCGGGATTTCGATGACGACGTTGAAATCGTTCGGCAGATCGCGGCCGGAAGAGACGTTATTCAAACTCATGGGGTTCCTCATTAGCGGATTGTGTTTTAACCGCGCAATTATAGCGAAGTACAGGCAGCTTGTGCGATGCAGCAGCGGCCCGCCGGCGTTTTGCGCATCACGTCAGCAACAGTGGCGCGCATGGCCCGCCGGCGCACGCAGCCGGCCATCGAGAGAATAAACAAATCATCGGCAATAATAAGTATAAACACCTAAGCAATACTACCGATACCTCAAATTAATGCTGACGGAATATCTGCTTATTTTCATTTGAATATCGCAATACCCGAAACATGGTTATTATAATTGTCATTGTATTTTTTGCAGCAACTTATAACAACAGTTTTATTCTCATTCATTCCGCGGCGCCCCTGCATTATTGCGCGTCCACTCCGATCTCTGCCCTCCAGGCGGCCTTCCAGCCCCGAGACACCCTTATCCAGCATAATATTTGCGCTTATTTGAAGCATTTATTTGATTCAAATGGCGTGCCTGCAAAAAAATGGCACGACCGGAAGATAATCATCAATTCTGATAAACTGTCACATTCTGGTGATTCCAAACTTTGTATATTCTGCAATCGACGCCTTCCCTGAATTCAATATAGTGCCACCCAGGCGCTACCGATAAATCCTTGCAAAAAGGAATATGATGATTCCCTCTTTCCGGCCCGGTCCTTTATTAAAGGGCACCGGCGTTATTTTCATTCTGCTTGGCCTCGCCCTGCTGGGCGGCGGCATCTGGCTGGCCAGTCTTGGCGGCTCCTGGTACTACTTGCTGGCCGGCATCGGCATGCTCGTGGCCGGCGTATTGGTGTTCCAGGGTAAGCGCAGCGCGCAACCGTTCATGGCGCTGCTGCTGTTCGCCACCCTGATCTGGTCCCTCATTGAAGTGAAATTCGACTGGTGGCAACTGCTGCCGCGCCTCGACATCTGGTTTGCCGCCGCCGTCTGGCTGCTGCTGCCCTTCGTCAGCCGCCGCCTGGCGCCACCCGCCGCAGCGAAACAGCCGTCGGCCGGCAAGACGGCCCTGTCCGCCGCGGTGGCCCTGACCGTCATCGCCGGCGTCATCGCCCTGTTCCAGGACTACCATGATCTGCATGGCGACGTGCCGGCCGAGAACATGGCCGCCACGGCCACCGGCGACCTGGCGCCCGGCGTCGAGCACAACGACTGGTCCGCGTATGGCCGCTCCGGCTATGGCGACCGCTACGCGCCTGCCGCGCAGATCACGCCCGCCAATATTTCCGGCCTGAAAGAGGCCTGGACCTACCACACGGGCGACTTCAAGGGCCCCAACGACCCGGGCGAAATCGCCAACGAAGTCACGCCGCTGAAGGTCAACGACATGCTGTACCTGTGCACGCCGCACAATATCGTCATCGCCCTGAACCCGGACACGGGCAAGGAGCTCTGGCGCCACGATCCGAAGATCAACCGCGATGCGGCCAGCTACCAGCACATGATCTGCCGCGGTGTCGCCTACTGGGACGTCAACGCGGGCCGCGCGAAGAACAACCCTGCCCCCGAAGCCGCCAGCATGGAATGCCCGCGCCGCATCCTGGCACCCACCATGGATGGCACCATGATCGCCGTCAACGCCGATACGGGCGAGTCGTGCAAGAGCTTTGGCAACAACGGCGTCGTCAACCTGTATAAAAACATGGCCATGATCAAGCGCGGTTTCCTGATGCCCACCTCGCCGCCGGCCGTGGCCCAAAACGTGGCCGTGATCGCCGCCAGCGTGACGGACAACCACTCGACGGAAGAGCCATCGGGCGTGATCCGCGGCTACGATCCCGTCACGGGCAAGTTGCTGTGGAACTGGGACCCGGCCACGCCGGAAGATACGCAGCCCTTCCCTGAAGGCAAGAACTACACCAACAACTCGCCCAATTCGTGGGGCGTGGCCAGCATCGATGAAAAGCTGGGCATGGTCTACATTCCGATGGGCAATGAGACCCCCGATACCTGGGGCGGCAACCGTAACAAGAATGGCGAGAAATTCAACAGCGCCATCGTCGCGCTGGACCTGGCGACGGGCAAGGTACGCTGGGTCTACCAGACCGTGCACCACGATATCTGGGACATGGACATCGGCGGCCAGCCCAGCCTGGTCGACATCGACACGCCAAAAGGCAAAGTGCCGTCCGTGGTGGCCACGACAAAACGGGGCGACATCTACGTGATCGACCGCCGCGACGGCAGCCTGGTGGTGCCGGCGCCGGAAAAACCCGTGCCAACGAGCAATCCTGCCGCCGGCGACACCCTGTCGCCCACGCAGCCGTTCTCGGCCCTCACCTTCCTGCCAGAGCGCAATATCAGCGAAGCGGACATGTGGGGCACGACGCCGTTCGACCAGCTCGCCTGCCGCATCATCTTCAAGGAACGCCGCTATGAAGGCCCGTTCACGCCGCAAACGGCGGGCAAGGGCGCCGTCATCTCGCCGGGCCCGCTGGGCATCTTCGAATGGGGCGGCGCAGCCATCGACCCCGTGCGCCAGTTGTTGATCGTCAACCCTGACTACATGGGCTTCCTGGAAAAACTCGTGCCGCGCGCGGAAACGACGGCCAAGGGCGGCACGGGCGGCGAAATGGGCTTGCAGCCGCAGACGGGCGTCCCGTTCGCCGTGGAAATCAAGGCATTCTTGTCGCCGCTGGGCTTCCCATGCCAGGCACCGCCGTGGGGCTATGTGGCCGCCGTCGACCTGCGCACCATGAAAAAAGTGTGGATGCACAAGAACGGCACCACGCGCGACAGCGGTCCCGTGCCGATCCCCTTGCCACTGGGCGTGCCGAGCCTGGGCGGCATGGTCACCACGGGCGGCGGCGTGACCTTCCTCAGCAGCACGCTCGACTACTACATCCGCGGCTACGACGTCAGCAACGGCAAGGTGATCTGGAAAGCCCGCTTGCCGGCAGGCGGCCAGGCTACACCGATGAGCTATGTGTCGAACAAGTCGGGACGCCAGTTCGTCGTCGTCATGGCCGGCGGCCACGGTTCGCTGGGCACGAAGATGAGCGACACCCTGATCGCGTATGCCTTGCCTGAAGGTACTGCCGCAGCGAAGAAGTAAGCCAGAAGAAGTAAAGCAGCGCACGCCGCCATGGCGTGCGCATAAAAAAAGCCGTTCAGTCTGCACTGAACGGCTTTTTTACGTCTGGCGAATTGGCTGACGAAACGGCTTACAGGATGGTGGCCAGTGCGCACTGCCGGTAATGGGCGGCGGCTTGTTCCGTCTGCTGCAAGGCATCGTGCATCTGCGCCAGCTTCAGGTGGGCGTCGCGCACCATTTGCGGCTCGTTCGCGTCGGACAGCGCCTGCTCCAGGTGGCGCTGGGCCTTGCCCCACAGTTTTTGCTTGAGGCACAGGGTGCCCAGGGTCAGCGCCAGTTCCGCGTCCAGCGGACGCTGCTTCATCCATTGCTCGCAATGTTCGATCTGCAGCAGCAGGGCCGGCGTGCCGGCTGGCGCCGCCGCTTCGCGGTAGGCGCGCACGACGCGCTCGTCCCAGTCGGCGGCCAGCGACTCTTCGCACACGAGGCGCGCTTCGTCGTGCAGGCCGCGCGCATTCAGGGCCGTGGCGGCGCGGCAGGCGATATACGGCTTGACCCTGTCCGCGCTCGGCACGGTGGACCAGACGCGCATCAGCGATTCGGCGTCATGCGACGGGTCGGACAGCAAATGGTCGTAGGCCAGCTCGCGCAGGCGCGACGACAGGGCCGGATGCAGGGCGCGGTGCTTGTCCAGCGAACGCACGAGGCGCAGCACTTCGGGCCAGTTCTTCGCCTGCTGCTCGGCCTTGAGCGACCATTGCAGCGCGTGGATGTGGCGCGTGCCGCTGGCGTTGAGTTCGCGCACGGCGGCCAGCGCCGCTTCCGGCTGGTGGTCGTCGACCAGCAATTCCGTCACCGTCATCAAACGGGCCGTCTTCAGGCTGGCGTCGTCCTCGACGCGGGCCAGCCAGCTGTCGCGGCGTTCGGACTGGCGCATGCGGTGCGCGGCGCGCGCGCCGATCAGCGCGGCCAGGCCCGCATTTTCTTCCAGTTCGGCGGCGCGCAAGGCGGCTTTTTCCGCATGGCCGAAACGCCCTTCGAACAGGGCTTTCAAGGCTTCGCGCAAGCCCTTGTTGCCATCGCGCTCACGCTTGCGCCGGCGGTAGGCCGCCACTTGCGCCGGCATGCGCACGGTGGCGCGCACGGCGCGCACCAGCAGGTACAGCAGCACGAACAGCACGACCTGCAGCAACAGGAAGAAGTTCAGCGACAAGTCGATGCGGTATGGCGGATAGAACAGCACCACGTTGCCGGGGTTGAAACGGGCCGTCACGGCGATACCGATCGCCGCGGCCATCAGGGCGAGTAACCAGAGAAATAGACGCATGGGCTCAGGACTTCGCTTTGTAGTTGCGCACAGCCGTCAGGCTGTCGGACAAGGTTGGCATTTCGATGGCCAGGTTGCTGGCCTGCACCTGGCGCAGCAGCGCTTGCGCCGTCTGCGTGCTCTTGGCGCGCGTATCGAAATACTTGGCCAGCGCATCCTGGGCAGCGATCAAGTCGTTGCGGAACGCCGTTTCATTGCGCGACAACAAGGCCATGCGGGCATTGAGCAGGCGCAGCTTGACGTTTTCGCGCAAGAAATACGACTGCGTCGGCGACAGCATCAGCGCTTCCGGCGTATCGACGCGGCGGATGCGGATCAGCTGACGCACATCGCTCCACATGTCGCCGCTCCAGGTATTGAAGCCGTCGCGTACTCTTTGCAGCAGCGGTTCCGGCTCCGGCGGTCCCACCAGCTTGCCGCTAGCATCGCGCGCCGGCTTGGCCTTGGCCTTGCCCGGTTTTTCCGGCGTGGCCGGCAAGGCCGGCGTTTCGTCGGACAGCATCGGCAGCGAGTCGATCTGGGCGATCACGGCGTCGAGGCGCAGGGCCACGCCCGTCGAATCGACGCTGGGCAGGGCTTTCAGTTTTTCCATGTCGCGGCCGATGGCGCGGCGGATGGTGATGAATTGCGGCTTGTCGGAACGCGACAGGCTGCGGTCCGCGTTTTGCAGGGCGATCAGCGCGCCGGGCACGTTGCCGGCCAGTTGCAGCTGCTGGCTGGCCGTCGACAGCACTTGCTCGATTTCCGTCAGCGCCCACTCGTCGCGGTTCTTCGACAGGTCGTTATACAGTTGCTCAAGCGCCAGCTGCTGGCTTTGCGTTTCGCTCTGGCGGTTTTCCAGCGCGCCCACCTTGATTTGCAGCTCTTTCGTGCCTTCTTGCACGTTGCGCGCCAGCACGCCCGTTTCGGCATTGCTGACATCGCCTTTTTGCAGGCGCTTGGCCACTTCTTCGCGCAGGTTGCGGATCTGCTTGCTGGTCGACCAGCTTTGCGCAGCCAGCAGCACGGCCAGCACGATGACGGCAATGCTCATGGGCTTTTGCAGCTGTTCGAGCAGGGTCGGCGCACGGCCAGCGGGTTGGTCGGCCGCCTGCGGCGCCGTCTTCACGGCGCTGCCAGGCGTTGCATTCGGTTCGGAGAGTGTAGGCATTTCGTTCATGGTCGTGATTGTAACGCGGCGAGCACTCCTGCGTCGCCTGATCCTGTCAGGGTGACACGGGCAAAACCCAGGGCCGCCGCCGTTTGTGCAATGCGGGCGTGCGGCACGATCAGATGCTGCTGTTGCATTTTCGCAACAGCTATCTTTTTGCCATCCAATTCCTCGAGCAGCGCCAGCAAGCCGCGCAGCGCTTCCGAGCTGGTGATGATCCAGTTGTTATTATGCTGCAACAGGTTTTCCAGGGTCGCCCGCAAGGCGGGGGTCAGCCTCGGCACCTTGCGCCGATAGGCGGTGACGAACTCGACACTGGCACCGGCCGCGCGCAAGCCGTCGGCCAGGTAGTCGCGTCCGCCATCGCCGCGCACGATCAGCACGCGCTTGCCGTGCAGGGCCGGCAAGTCCAGCGCCAATAACAGGTGTTCGGAATCGCTGCGCGCCGTGTCCAGCGGACTCGTGATGGCTGCATTCGCGTCCGTGACGCCGTGGGCGGCCAGCGCCAGACGGCTGCCCTCGCCCACCACGGCCAGCGGCAAACCGGCCGGCCAGGCGGACAAGTGGGCAAAGACGCAGTCGATGGCGTTGGGCGAGACGAACGCCACCAGGTCATAGTCGCGCAGGCGGGCCAGCACGGCTTGCAGCTGCGCGCACTCATCTGCGCCGTCAAGCGCGTGGATTTCCAGCAGCGGCAGCAGGGTCACGGGCCAGCCCAGCGCCGCGATCCGGGCCGCCAGCGGCCCCGCTTGCGCTGCGGGCCGCGTGATCACCACGGTGTCAGGCATGCGGCGCCAGGCCTTCATGGTTGTCAGGCGTCACGGCGCACGAGGCGAGGATGCCGGCGGCATCTTGCCCGCGCAGCAGTTCGGCCACCTGTTCGCCCAGCAGTTCCGGCGCATCGGCAGCACCGCTGACATCGGCGCTGGCCATGCGCGCGCCGTCCGGCGTGGCGACCATGGCGCGCAAGCGCATCTGTTCGCCGTCGACGGTGGCGAACGCGGCCAGGGGAATCTGGCAGCTGCCGCCGAAGATCTTCGACACCTTGCGCTCGGCCGTGACGGCTTGCGCCGTGGCCGTATGGTTCAGCGGCGCCAGCAGGCGCGCCAGGTCGGCGCCGTCGGCGCGCGCGCCGCGGATCTCGATCGCCATGGCGCCCTGGCCGGCGGCCGGCAGGCTGTCTTCCGGCGCCAGCACGGCGCGGATGCGCGACGCCAGGCCCAGGCGTTTCAGGCCGGCGGCAGCCAGGATGATGGCGGCGTAGTCGCCACGGTCCAGCTTGCCCAAGCGCGTATCGAGGTTGCCGCGCAGGGGCAGAATCGTCAGGTGCGGATAGCGCGCGGCGATCAGCGACTGGCGGCGCAGGCTGCTGGTGCCCACGACGGCGCCGTGCGGCAGCTCGGCCAGGCTGGCGTAATCGTTGGACACGAACGCGTCGCGCGGGTCTTCGCGCTCGAGGATGGCGGCCAGGCTGTAGCCTTCCGGCAACTCCATCGGCACGTCTTTCAGCGAATGCACGGCCAGGTCGGCGCGGCCTTCTTCCATCGCCACTTCCAGCTCCTTGACGAACAGGCCCTTGCCGCCTACCTTGGACAGGGCGCGGTCGAGAATCTGGTCGCCGCGTGTGGTCATGCCGAGAATTTCAACGCTACACTGCGGATACAGGGCGGCCAGGCGGGCACGCACGTGTTCAGCTTGCCACATGGCAAGGCGGCTCTCGCGCGTGGCGATCACCAGGCGGGCAGGAATATGCAATTCGTTCGGGGTCAATTCGGATGCTTTCAAAACAAGTTCTTTCGCTGTGGCTGTCGTTGTCATTATCGTTGCCATTTCGCCCGTCTGATATCAATTTTGTATCGGGTGGCGCCTGGCATCGCTATAATCGTTATCGCTTAGCCTAGAAGGCCAAGTCAGGCTAGCGTCCATGTTGAAGACCACAAATTTTATCATGCGCCCCCTCCCCTCTGCGGCCAAACGCCCGGTGCGATCCTCATTCCCTTGCTTTTACACTTACTTTGGTTCTTTATTATGCTCAATGACGCAGTAGCACCAGAAATAGTTCCAGCGGCCGGCTCCGACAAGGACGCCCCACTGAAAGAAGACATCCGCCTGCTGGGCCGCCTGCTGGGCGACGTGCTGCGCGAACAGGAAGGCGACGCCGTCTTCAATGTGGTGGAAACCATACGCCAGACTTCCGTGCGCTTCCGCCGCGAAGCGGACGCGGGCGCCGCGCTGGAACTCGACGCCATGCTCAAGGAGCTGAGCCGCGAACAGACGATTTCCGTCGTGCGCGCCTTTTCCTACTTTTCGCACCTGGCCAACATCGCGGAAGACCAGCACCACATCCGCCGCCGCCGCGCCCACCTGCTGGCCGGTTCGCCCGCGCAAAAGGGCAGCGTCAGCTTCGCGCTGAAAAAACTGCGCCTGGCCGGCGTGCCCCGCAAGACGGTCGACACCTTCTTCCAGGACGCGCTGATCGCTCCCGTGCTGACGGCCCACCCGACGGAAGTGCAGCGCAAGAGCATCCTCGACGCCGAACACGACATCGCCCGCCTGCTGGCCGAGCGCGACCTGCCGCAGACGCCGAAGGAACGGCAAGCCAATATGCAGCTGCTGCGCTCGCGCGTGGCCACCCTGTGGCAGACGCGCATGCTGCGCTATTCGAAGCTGACGGTGGCCGACGAGATCGAAAACGCCCTGTCCTATTACCGCATCACCTTCTTGCGCGAACTGCCGGGCCTGTATGACGATATCGAGGACGACATCGCCGCCGAATACCCGAACGGCGACGGCACCATCGAACCGATCAATGCCGCCTACGTGCAGATGGGCAGCTGGATCGGCGGCGACCGCGACGGCAATCCCAACGTCAACGCGGGCACCATGCAGCATGCGCTGGCGCGCCACGCCACCACCATCCTCGACTTTTACCTCGACGAAGTGCACACCCTGGGCGCGGAACTGTCCGTCTCCACCCTGATGGTGGGCGTGAGCGCCGAACTGCAGGCGCTGGCCGACCAGTCGCCGGACGCTTCGCCCCACCGCAGCGACGAACCGTACCGCCGCGCCCTGATCGGCATCTATGCGCGCCTGGCCGCCACCGCGCGCGCCCTGGGCGCCACCAACATCCTGCGCAAGGAAGTGGGCGCGGCGGCCGCCTATCCTGACGCGGCCGCGTTCGTGGCCGACCTGCGCACCATCGTCGCCTCGCTCGAATCGCACCACGGCGCTGCCCTCGTGCGTCCCCGCCTGGCCACACTGGCGCGCGCGGCCGACATCTTCGGCTTCCACCTGGCCTCGCTCGACATGCGCCAGACCTCCGACGTGCACGAGCGCGTGCTGGCCGACCTGTTCGCCAAAAGCGGCGTGGCCGCCGACTACACGGCCCTGTCCGAAGCGGACAAGGAAGCGCTGCTGCTGAGCGAACTGGCCCAGCCCCGCCTGCTGTATTCGCCCTACATCAGCTACGCCACGGAAACGGATTCCGAACTGGCCATCCTGCGCGCGGCGCGCGACATCCGCCGGCGCTACGGCGCGCGGGCCATCCGCAACTACATCATCTCGCACACGGAAACCGTGTCCGACCTGCTGGAAGTGCTGCTGCTGCAAAAGGAAACGGGCTTGCTGCGCACGGACTGGCAGACTGGCGACAGCCGCTGCGAGCTGATGGTCATCCCCCTGTTCGAAACGATACCGGACCTGCAGCGCGCGGCCGGCATCATGAGCCAGCTCATGGCCTTGCCGCTGGTCCAGCAATTGATCGCCAAGCAGGGACAGCTGCAGGAAGTCATGCTCGGCTATTCCGACTCGAACAAGGATGGCGGCTTCCTCACGTCGAACTGGGAACTGTACAAGGCGGAACTGGCGCTGGTCGCCGACTTCCAGAAGGCGGGCGTCAAGCTGCGCCTGTTCCATGGCCGCGGCGGCACCGTGGGCCGCGGCGGCGGCCCCAGCTACGAAGCCATCCTGGCCCAGCCGCCGGGCACCGTCAACGGCCAGATCCGCCTGACGGAACAGGGCGAGATCATCGCCTCCAAGTTTTCCAATGCGGAAATCGGCCGGCGCAACCTGGAATTGCTGGTCGCGGCCACCCTGGAAGCGAGCCTGGCGCCGCAAGCGGCCAGCCCGGCCCATGCCAGCGAGCTGGCGCAGTTCGAAGCCGTGATGGCGCAGCTGTCGGACCTGGCCTACCACGCTTACCGCCACCTCGTGTACGAGACGCCGGGCTTTACGGAGTATTTCTTCTCGGCCACGCCGATCGCGGAAATCGCCGAGCTGAATCTGGGTTCGCGCCCCGCTTCGCGCAAGGCCAACCAGCGCATCGAAGACTTGCGCGCCATTCCCTGGGGCTTTTCCTGGGGCCAGTGCCGCTTGCTGCTGCCGGGCTGGTTCGGCTTCGGCAGCGCCATCGAGGCCTGGATCAACGAGGCGGAAGGCGGCGCGAAAGATGAAAAGATCGCCACCCTGCGCGCCATGTACGCGCGCTGGCCGTTCTTTGCCACCCTGCTGTCGAACATGGACATGGTGCTGGCCAAGACGGACCTGGCCATTGCCTCGCGCTACGCGGAACTGGTGGCGGACCAGGGCTTGCGCGAACGCATCTACAAGCGCATCACTGACGAGCACGGCAACACCTTGCGCTGCCTGGAACTGATCACCGGCAATACGGAGCGCCTGGCGGGCAATCCGCTGCTGGCCCGCTCGATCCAGAACCGCTTTGCCTATCTCGACCCGCTGAACCACTTGCAGGTGGAATTGATCAAGCGCAACCGCGCCCTGTCGGCGGAAAGCCGGATCGACGAGCGCGTGCACCGCGGCATCCAGCTGTCGATCAACGGCGTGGCAGCGGGCCTGCGCAACACGGGCTGATCGCGCCGGCCGCCATCGGCAGGCAGGGGCCGGCACCGCAAGGGCCGGCCTTTTTGCTTTCCTGTTGGAAAAATATTCTCAAGAAAACAACATCTGGTATTACACTAGCGTCGGATACTTCCCCACTCCGGCCCCCTGCGCACCGCAGCGGCCAACCATGACGCCAGGGACGCGGATGAGCAAATGGTCAATTGAAACGCTGAGCGCGGCATGCGCCGCCCTCGTCCTGATCATGCTGGGCTGGCTGGCGGGCGTGGCCTGGTCGGAGCTCGGTTTCTGGGAGCACGCCGGGCTGGCCCTGCTGTTGCTGGCCGCCGCCAGCACGGCCCTGTGGCTGATGCACAAGCTGCGCACCCACCTGGCCAGCACGCGCCAGCAGCTCGACGCCAGCGCCATGCGCTACCGCGACCTGGCCGAGACGGCCCAGGACGGCATGTGGCAGACGGATGCGCAAGGCACGATCTTGCAGATCAACCAGCGCCTGTGCGACATGCTGGGCCTCCCGCCGGAAGCCTTGCTGGGCCACTCGATGGATGAATTCCACGACGAAGCCACCTTGCAGCGCCTGTGTCCGCTACGCCGCGCCGCCGAGCAAAGCTGCATGGGCGAACTGCATTTCCAGCACAGCGACGGCACGGACCGCTGGGCCATGCTCAGCGGGCGGCGCCTGCACGACCGCCAGGGGCGCCTGACGGGCGCGCTCGTGCTGATCAGCGACATCACCGAACACAAGCGAGCCGAACACGCATTGAGCCTGGCCCATGCGGAGCTGGAAAACCGCGTAGCCCTGCGCACGGCCCAGCTGCTCGACCTGAATATCCAGCTGTCCGCGGAAATCGCCATGCGCGCGCAAACGGAAGCGGCGCTGGCGCGCAGCGAAGAGCGGCTGCAGGACATCATTTCCATGATGCCCCTGTCGCTGTTCCTCAAGGATGCCGATTCGCGCGTCGTGCTGATGAACCAGGCTTGCGAACAGCAATGGGGCGTCCGCCAGCAAGACATCGCCGAAGGACGCGACGTCCAGCATTTTCCCGAGGAACAGACCAAAGACTTCCAGGCGGCGGACCAGGAAGCGTTTGCCAGCCGCCAGGTGGTGATCCGCGAAGAACTGGTATGGAACGCGCAGCTGCAGGAAAATCGCCTGCTGCAGACGCACAAGAAACCCGTGTTCGACGCGGACGGCCAGCCGCAGATGATCATCGCCATGGCCATCGACATCACCGACAGCAAGCGCAACGAGGAAAACCTGGAACGCACCCTGGCCCAGCTGCGCGAACTGACCGACCACCAGCAGACCATCAAGGAAGAGGAAAGGCGCCGCATCGCGCTCGACATCCACGACGACCTGGGCCAGAACCTGATGGTGCTGCGCATCGACGTGTCGCTGCTGCATGCGCGCACGGCCCGCACCCACCCGCGCCTGCACCGCCACGCGCAGCGCGTGCTCGACACCATCGACACCACCATCCGTTCCGTGCGCACCATCATCAACGACTTGCACCCGAGCACCCTGGAACTGGGACTGGGCCCGGCGGCCGAATGGCTGATACGCCAGATGGAGAACCGCGGTCCCATCCGCTACCGCCTCACGCTCGACAGCGAGGCGCCCGACCTGGGCCTGGACCAGCGCCAGACGTCGGCCATCTTCCGCGTCCTGCAGGAATCGCTGTCGAACATCGTGCGCCACGCCCAGGCCAGCGAAGTGGAAGTGGCGCTGGCGCAGGATGCGGACGCCATCGTGCTGCGCATCAGCGACAACGGCATCGGCATGCAGCCGGGCGACCACGGCAAGCGGGCCGCCTTCGGCCTGAAAAGCATACGCGAACGAGTCCACGCACTGGGCGGCGAGCTGCGCATCGACAGCCAGGCGGGCCGGGGCACGGCACTGGCCATCTATCTGCCGCAGCAGGCTGCCGCGCTGGCCGACAATGATGAAATACAAAAATTAGTAAAAACAGTAGCAAATTAAGTATGCATTTTCAGCATAAAAAAGTATAGTGGGTTTTTTCTTTGAGGAAACTAACATGCTGCCACGGTTCTCCTGCTTCCGCACCCCATTGCTCGGCCTGCTCCTGCTGGCGGCCGTTCCCGGCGCCAGCGCCGCCATCTATGCCGAACGCGGCTTTGGCGAAAGGGATGGCAATGGCAGCATCGCATCCGACCTCAATCCCGCTGGCCTGGTGGCCGGCGTCATCCTGGAAGAAGAAGGACGGCGCCGCGCCGTGACGTATCAGCATGGCCGCATCCGCGAATTGGGCACCCTGGGCGGCAATGAAGGTTTCACCAAGGCCATCAATACCCATGGCGTGGTGGTGGGTTCCGCGCAGACGGCCAGCGGCGCCTGGCATGCCTTCCGCTTTGAGGATGCGGGCGGCATGCGCGACCTGGGCACCCTGGGCGGCACCAGCAGCTATGCCACGGCCATCACGCGCGACGGCACGATCGCCGGCTATGCCGATACGAGCGGCGGCGACTTCCACGCCTTCGTCACGAAAGCCGATCACAGCCTGCAAGACCTGGGCACCCTGGGCGGCGCCAGCAGCTATGCCAGCGGCCTGAACACGCATGGCGTGGTGGTGGGCACGGCGCAGCGCAGCGACGGCTTCCGCCGCGCCTTCGTCTACCGCCCCGGCACGGGCATGCAGGAAATCGGCACCCTGCCCGGCGGACGCATCAGCTCGGCCACCGCCATCAATGACGCGGGCCTGATCGTGGGCGCGTCGGAAACGGAGAAACGCCGCTGGCACGCGTTTGCCTGGGACGGCAAGCGCATGCTCGACCTGGGCGCCATGATCGGCCAGGGCGACAGCTACGCCACGGCCGTCAACGCGGCCGGCCATGTGGTCGGCAGCGTCAACATCAACGGCTATGAGCCGATGACCTTTGTCTACAAGGAAGGCGTGATGACGGTGCGCCGCCGCGACGACGGCCTGTACCTGACCAACAAGATCACGGATGCGGGCCTGGTGGTGGGCGCCATCTACACGGGGCACAAGTTCCAGGCCTTCGCCGTGCCGTCGCAAGCGGCTCCCGCGCCGCACCGCAGCAACCCGCTGGACTGGCTGGTCATCACCTTCCTCATCTCCGCCAGCGGCGTGCTGCTGTACAAGCTGCAGCGCCGCCACCGCGCGGGCCTGGCGGGCCAGCGCATGCATTTCCTGTAAGGCTGCGCGGTACGGGCGTAAAAAAAGGAGGCTCGCGCCTCCTTTTTTATTGCCTGTTGACTACTTAATTTTGAGTCAAGAAGGTTTTCAGCTTGTCCGAACGCGAAGGCTGGCGCAGCTTGCTCATGGCTTTCGCTTCGATCTGGCGGATGCGCTCGCGCGTCACGTCGAACTGTTTGCCCACTTCTTCCAGGGTGTGGTCATTCGACATTTCCACGCCATAACGCATGCGCAGCACTTTCGCTTCGCGCGGCGTCAGGGAGTCCAGCACTTCCTTGATCACGTTGCGCATCGACGCGTGCAGCGCGGCGTCCAGCGGCGCCAGCGTTGTGTTGTCTTCGATGAAGTCGCCCAGTTGCGAATCGCCATCTTCGCCCATCGGCGTTTCCATGGAAATCGGCTCTTTCGCGATCTTCATGATTTCGCGCACCTTGTTCTCCGGCATTTCCATCTTGACGGCCAGGGTCGCCAGGTCCGGCTCGCTGCCCGTTTCCTGCATGATCTGGCGCGAGATGCGGTTCATCTTGTTGATCGTTTCGATCATGTGCACGGGCACGCGGATGGTGCGGGCCATGTCGGCGATCGAACGCGTGATGGCCTGGCGGATCCACCAGGTGGCATAGGTCGAGAACTTGTAGCCGCGGCGGTATTCGAACTTGTCGACGGCCTTCAGCAGACCGATGTTGCCTTCCTGGATCAGGTCGAGGAATTGCAAGCCGCGGTTGATGTATTTCTTGGCGATCGAAATCACCAGGCGCAAGTTGGCGACCGTCATTTCGCGTTTCGCGTGACGGGCGCGCTTTTCGCCGGCAGCCATCTGCTTGTTAATCTTGCGCAAGTCCGCCAGCGGCAGGGCCACGCGCGCCTGCAGGTCGATCATCTTCTTTTGCAGCTCCTTGACGGCAGGCACGTTGCGGCTGAGGATGGCGCTGTACGGGTACTTGCAGTCGACTTCGCGGTCGACCCATTCCAGGTCGCATTCATTGCCCGGGAATACCTTGATGAAGTGGGCGCGTGGCATGCCGCATTTGTTCACGCACAGTTCCAGCACGGCGCGCTCGATGTGGCGCACTTCTTCCATCTGGCCGCGCAGGGTGTCGCACAGCTTTTCCACGACCTTGGCCGTGAAGCGGATGCCCAGCAATTCCTGCGAAATGGCTTCCTGCGCCTTGACGTAGGCTTTCGAGTTGTAACCCTCGGGCGCCTTGCGCATCTTGTCGTACTGCGTGGAAATGACGTTGAATTTCTCCAACGCATTCTTTTTCAGCTGGGCCAATTGCTCGCTGGAGAAACCGGCCGCGCCGCCATTGGCGTCGCCGTCTTCTTCCTCTGCTTCTTCTTCCTCTTCCTCGTCGTCGCCGCTGGCGGCGACAGGCGCGGCGGCAGCAGGGGCCGGGGCATTGCTTTCGTTCAAATCGACAAAGCCGTCGACCACTTCATCGACCTTGATTTCATCGCGCGCGATTTTTTGCGACAGCGCAACGATTTCACCGATCGTGGTGGGACAGGCGGAAATCGCCTGGATCATGTCCTTCAGGCCGCCTTCGATGCGCTTGGCGATCTCGATCTCGCCTTCGCGCGTCAGCAGCGCCACGGCGCCCATTTCACGCATGTACATGCGCACGGGGTCGGTGGTGCGGCCGAAGTCGGAATCGACCGTCGACAGGGCGGTCGCGGCAGCCGCTTCCACTTCATCGTCGCTGGTGACGGTGGCGACGTTGTCGGTCAACAACAGGCTTTCCGCGTCAGGGGCGCGTTCGTAGACGGCGATGCCCATGTCGTTGAACGTGGCGATGATGCCTTCGATGGCTTCCGGATCGATGATGTTTTCTGGCAATTGGTCATTGATCTCGGCATAGGTGAGGAAACCGCGTTCCTTGCCCATGTTGATCAAGCCCGTGATCTGCTTGCGGCGGCGTTCCAGGTCCGCTGCCGACGCTTCCGGATCGCCCAGCGCGTCCGCCAGGCCGCCCTTGGCCTTGCGGTCGCGCGCTTTCGACACGGCCTTCAGTTCGGCGCGCTCGACGGCGTTCAGTGCGGCCACTTCATCGTTTTCCGGCGTGAATTCGCTGGGCTTGCGGCCGCGGCGGCCCGGCACCTTGACGGTCGGCAAGAAGTAATTCGAGGTGTCGATGGCGGCCAGGGCATCGGCGTCCGTGGTCTTGCTGACCACTTGCGCGCCGGTAATGATGGTCACGGGCGCCGCTTCGGGCTTGGCGCGCACGACTTTCGAACGGGCTGCCGTCACCACTTTGTTCGTGGCGGCGCTTTCGCTGACCTTGCGCGGTGCAGGCGCTGCCTTGGCGCTGGGCGCCACCTTGACGCTCGGCGTCTTGGCGGGCGCCGCTTCTACGGCTTCGGCAGCCTCGGCCACGGGCGCGGCAACCGCTGCTTCCGCTACCGTTTCGGCGGGCGGCACGGCAGCCAGGCGCGAGCGGCTTTTCTTGACGACGGTGACAACGGTAGGCGCCGTCGTGACGGTGGCTTCCGGATTCGCTTGCGCATTATCGATGAAGTAAGATAAAGTCGTTTTTGGTACGGCAAGCGGTGCCGCGGCTGGGCGTGGCGCCTTGGCGGACAACGTTAAAGTTTTTGGCGTATTCTTCATGAGATATCTCTTAATGCGAGACCAGATGGTGTCGGCGCGAAGTGAATGATTCCACCTAAGCCTGCGAAACCGGACTCGATGGAGCGTATTGTTGCGGCTGCCGTTAACGGCAGCGGCGCCTGTCTATCGGGACGTTCAAAGCCCGCGCATCCAGCGGCGGCGGGGCCGAAGCCGGGTCAGATAAATAAGCGATGTACATTGCGGAATGAAAAAAAGCCCGTACCAGAACGGGCTTGAATCTATTGTTGTTCAGTGAAGACACAGCGGAGAGCAAGATTATGCACGAAGGCCAGTTATCTGGATAATTGATAAGCAAAATATCTGATATCAAAAATGTCAATAATCATGGCCCTGCACCGCACTGCTCCTATCCCCTGCACACCTGAGCCAGACCGTCAAACATGGGGTCCAGTCATCAGCGCAAGCCGACATTATACACATTTCCCGCATTTCGCGCTGTGGCCGCTGTAGTGCGGACCCGCCTATCGCAGTGCAAGTTGCCAAAAAAGACAATGCACTTGCCTGTGGCGCGTGCTATGCTCCCCTTTTATAGCCCAACCAATGATGTCGATGACCAGCTCCACGCCAGACCAGCAAGCCACCACTCCTGACACGCCAGTCGATGCAGCCCCAGCGGCGGCACCGGCCGCAGCGACCACGCCGGCGCCTGCCGGCCTGACCGCGCGCGCGCTGCTCAAGCAATTCCAGGAGCAATTCCCGCCATTCCGCGATTGCCTGCCCTTGTCGATCGGTATCGACAAGCAGATCCTGGCGCGCCTGCCGGACCTGGACCGCAAGCTGATGCGCACGGCGCTGGGCATCCACACGGGTTCGCTGCGCTACCTGCGCGTGATGGAAAAAGCCAAGGTACGCTACGACCTCGACGGCACAGCCGGCGCGGAAGTGACGCAAACGCACCGCGACCACGCCACGCAAGTATTGCAGCAACGCTTCAAGAAAGAAGCCGAGCGCAAGAAAGCCGAACGCGACGCCGCGGCCGCCGAAGAAGCGAACCGTTTGCGCCTGGAAAAACTGAATCAGCTGACCGCGAAATTCTCGCGCAAAGGCTGATCCGGTTTCATGGACACAGCTGCCGCACCGCCACTGCCCCCGTATCAAGGCATCGCACTCGACCACGTCAAGCTGGTACGCACCAGTGACGACGCCAGGGCAGCCATGGCTGCCCTGCTGGCAGCGGACGCCATCGGCTTCGATACGGAATCGAAGCCGACGTTCGTCAAGGGCGAGTCCTCCACGGGACCGCACCTGATCCAGCTGGCCACCGACGACATCGCCTACCTGTTCCAGGTGGGCAGCACGCCGGCCCCGGCCCTGGCCGAACTGAAAGCCATCCTCGAATCGACCACCACCTTGAAGGTGGGCTTCGGCCTGTCCGACGACGTCAAGCGCCTGCGCAACAAGCTGGGCATCGCGCCGGCCCAGGTGCTCGACCTGTCCGTCGCCCTGCGCGGCGGCCAGCGCAACGACCTGGGCGCGAAGACGGCCGTGGCCAAGTTCTTCGGCCTGCACCTGCAGAAATCGAAAAAGATCTCCACCACCAACTGGGCCACCGCGCGCCTGACGGAAAAGCAGATCCTGTACGCGGCCGACGATGCGCAAGTGGCCCTGCGCGTGTACCGCCGCTGGATCGCCGACGGCGGCAAGGTCACGCCGCAGAAGGCCCCGCGCGCCAGCACGCCGCCGGCGCCGCCCGCCGTGCCTGCCTGAGCGGGCCCAGCCACCGCGCCTGGCCGGCACCGTCACATATTCGCATGAGCAAAAATACATCGACCGGCACCACGCCCGCCGCGATCGCGGCCGCCGAACAGGCGCTGGGGCGCGCGCTGCCCCCGTCCTTCGTGCAATGGTTATTGGTGAACAATGGCCGCGCGCTGGGCGCCTTGAGCGTGTTTCCCGTCTACGATGCGGCCAACGCGCGCAAGACGTGGGAATCGATTACGCGCCACTACCAGGAAGACTGGCAGGAGTGGCTGGAGAATCTGGACGGGTCCGGCAACGACGCCGGCAGCCTGCTGCCCTTTGCCCAGTTCGGCACGGGCGATTACTATTGTTTTGACTATGCGCAAACGGGAGCGGCGGGCGAACCGGCAGTCGTGCTGTGGTCGCACGAAACCGGCGCCACCACCACGGTGGCGCCCGGCTTTGCTGCATTCCTGGCGCTGCCCGGCCGCCCGGGCTGACACCCGGCAGGCCGTGCAGCCTTACTTGACGAGGCGCAAGGTCAAGGGGTAGCGGTAGGTGACGCCGTTGCTGGCCTTGACGGCCGCGACGATCGAGCACACCAGGTTGGCCAGCGCCACCACCCAGAACAGGAACAGGCCGATCAGCACGAACGACAGGATGAAGCAGGCGAAATACCAGATGATCAGGGTGATCTGGAAATTGAGCGCTTCGCGGGCGTTCTCGGCCGAGAATTTATCCGCATCGTCTTTCTTGATCAAATAAATGATCAGCGGCGCCACCCAGCTGGTGAACAGGCCGCCAACGTGGGACAGGATGGCGATCGTCGTATCTTGCGTACGACCCACTTCCGGCTGCGTGTTATCCATTATCATTCCCATCATTAGTTATAGATACATCAATATAACAGCAATATTTCTTTTTGGAATGAAACACTTGCTGCCACCAGGGACTTTTTTTGCATGCGTCGTTAGGCCGCCGCCTGCGCCAGCCGCCCCAGGGTGGCGATGGCCTCTTCCAGCTGCGGGCTCCACGGGTGGCCGTAATTGAGGCGGACGCAGTGGCGAAACGCGCGCGTGGCGGAAAAAATGGGGCCGGGCGCGATGCTGATGCCGGCCGCCAGCGCGCTGCGGTGCAAGGCCAGCGCGTCGACACTGGCGGGCATCTCCACCCAGACGAAATAACCACCCTGCGGCCGCGTGACCCGCGTGCCAGGCGGAAAATGCACGGCGATCGCTTGCAGCATGGTGTTTTGCTGCGCCGCCAGGGTCAGCCGCAGCTGGCGCAAATGGCGGTCGTAGCCGCCCTGCGCCAGGTAGTCGGCCAGCGCCATCTGCAGCGGAATCGGCGCCGACAGGCTGGTCGTCAGTTTCAATCGCTCAACCTGGCGCGCGTAGCGGCCCGCCACGGCCCAGCCCAGCCGGAAGCCGGGCGCCAGGGTCTTGGAAAACGAGCTGCAATGCATGACGAGGCCCGCGCTGTCGTGGCTCTTCGTCAAGCCCGGGCGCTGCTTGCCGAAGTACAGCTCGCCATACACGTCATCCTCGATCAGGGGCACGCCATGGCGCGCCAACAACGCAACCAGCGCGCGCTTCTTTTCCGGCGGCATCAGGCTGCCCAGGGGATTCTGAAAGCTCGTCATCAGCCAGCACGCCTTGGGCTGGTGGCGCTGCAGCAATTCCTCGAGCGCCGCCAGGTCGACCCCGTCGCGCGGGCTGGTGGCGATCTCGACAGCTTTGAGTTCCAGCCGCTCCAGCGCCTGCAGACAGGCATAGAAGCTGGGCGACTCGATCAGCACCGTGTCGCCGGGCCGCGTGACGGCTTGCAGGCACAGGTTCAGCGCTTCCAGCGCCCCATTCGTGATGACGATGTCGTCGCTGGAAACGGGCACGCCGTCGAGCTGGTAGCGCAGGGCGATCTGGCGGCGCAGTTCGGCATTACCCAGGGATAAATCGGTGACGGTGCTCCACGGGTCGAGGCGGCGCATGCTGGCCGACACGGCCCGCGCCAGCCGTTCCATCGGGAACAGATGGGGGCTGGGGAAGGCCGAGCCGAAGGGCACGATATCGCGCGCGCCCGCAGCCCCCAGCACTTCGAACACGAGGTCGCTGACATCGACGGTGGTGCTGGCGTCGAGCGGGTGCGAGCTGTCCGGCTCGGGGGCCAGCGCGGCGCGCTGCGGCGCCACGTAATAGCCGGAGCGGGGACACGAGACGATCATGCCCCGCGCCTCAAGCAAATAGTAGGCCTGGAACACCGTCGACGGGCTCACGCCGCGCCGCGCATGCTGCTGGCGCACGGAAGGCAATTTATCGCCCGGCAGCAACAGCTGCGTGGCTATCATGGCGGCCACTTCTTCCGCCAATTCCTCATATCGTTTCAACCCTGCTCCTCAAACTGATCCGTAGTTTTATTGCACAACTGATCCTGTCACCGTGACAGCACACGTTATATGCTAGGGTAACAACATCCGGGGAGCAACACCGGCACGCCATACCGACCGACGAGACAGGTGACCTTTCCATGCGACTTTCCAGGCAACTGCATTCCCTCTCCCTGCTGGCGCTGGCCGCCGCGCTGCCCGGCATGGTGCTGGCCGCGCCCGCCGCCGTCTCCGCCAGCCACGACAGCCTGGACCAGCGGATCAAGGCGTGCACGGCCTGCCATGCGCCTAAGGAGCGCCACGACGCCTTCTTTCCCCGCATCGCCGGCAAGCCGGCCGGCTACCTGTACAACCAGCTGCTCAATTTCCGCGAGGGAAGGCGCCAGTATCCGATGATGAACTACATGGTCGAGCACCTGCCGGACGACTACCTGCGCGAAATCGCCGATTACTTCGCGGCGCAACACCCTGCCCCGCCGCCGGCCCAGCCCAGCAGTGCCGGCACGGCGGCCCTGGCGCGGGGCAAGCAGCTGGTGCTGCACGGCGATCCCGGCAAGAAGATTCCTGCCTGTATCGCCTGTCATGGCGAGAAGCTGGCCGGCGTGGCGCCCGCCATCCCCGGCTTGCTGGGTTTGCCGCGCGACTACATCAACGCCCAGCTGGGCGCGTGGAAGAACGGCATCCGCCGCGCCCACGCACCCGACTGCATGGCGCAAGTGGCCCAGCGCCTGTCGGACGCCGACGTGGGCGCCGTCTCGGCCTGGCTGGGCACGCAGGTGGCCAGCGCCGACGCGCGTCCCGCCGCCAGCATCGCCCTGCCCTTGCCGCTGCACTGCGGCGGCGTGCCCGGTTCCAGCGCGCAGGTGGCGCCATGAAGAAATGGATGATCGCGGCAAGCCTCGTGCTGATCGCCGGCGGCAGCGCCACATTCCTGCTGTACCCGGACGACGACCTGCTGCCGCCCGCTGTTGCCAGCAACCTGAGCCGGGACCAGCTGGTCGCGCGCGGCGCCTACCTGGCCAAGGCGGGCGACTGCATGGCTTGCCACACGACGCGCGGCGGCGTGCCGTACGCGGGGGGACGTGCCTTGCAGACGCCGTTCGGCAAGGTGCTCTCGCCCAACATCACGGCCGACAGGGAAACGGGCATCGGCAACTGGACGGCCGACGATTTCTGGCGCGCCATCCACAACGGCAAGTCGAAAGACGGCCGCCTGCTGTATCCGGCCTTTCCCTACACCAACTACACCAAGGTGCAGCGCGAAGACAGCGACGCCCTGTACGCGTATTTCCAGAGCGTGCCGCCGCACAGGCAGGCAAACGCGCCGCACGCGCTGCGCTTCCCCTACAACCAGCAGATCGCGCTGGCCGCCTGGCGCGCGCTGTACTTCAAGCCGGGCGTGTACCAGCCGCTGACGGAAAAAAGCATGGAATGGAACCGCGGCGCCTACCTGGTGCAGGGCCTGGGCCACTGCAGCGCCTGCCATAGCAGCCGCACCACCCTGGGCGGCAGCGACGACGGCCTGTCGGGCGGCCTGATCCCCGTGCTGGGCTGGTACGCGCCTTCGCTGACGTCGGACGCGGAAGCGGGCCTGGGCGACTGGGACACGGCGCATATCGTGGAATTGCTGCAAACGGGCGTGTCGCCGCGCGCCACCGTCTTCGGCCCCATGGCCGAGGTGGTGCGGCAAAGCTTGCAGCACATGGGCACGGCCGACGTGCAGGCGATGGCCGTGTACCTGAAAAGCCTGCCCGGCCCCGCGCAAGCGGTCAAACGGACGCCGCGCGACACGTCGGAGCAGGCCCGGCAGCAACTGGCGCTGGGCGCCAAACTGTACGAGGCGCAATGCGCAAGCTGCCACCGGGACGACGGCAAGGGCGTGCCGCCCGGCTACCCGCCGCTGGCCGGCAACCGTGCGCTGACAACCGTCTCGGCCGTCAACGCCATCCGCCTCGTGCTCAACGGCGGCTTCGCGCCCGGGACCAGCGGCAATCCGCGTCCCTACGGCATGCCGCCGTTCGGCCCCGTCATGGATGACGCCGAAGTGGCCGCCGTGGTTACGTATCTGCGCGCGTCGTGGGGCAATGATGCGCCGGCCGTGTCGGCGCTGGAGGTGAACAAGTACCGCAGCGTGCCGCTGGAGTAAGGCGCCTGCAGAACGTCAATGGCGGCTTGCATCGCCTTGCCCTGAACGTCTTGCAGGCACGCATACGAAAAAAAACCGGCCAGCGCCGGTTTTTTTCATCGCAAGCAGCAGTGCTCAACGGAACTTGCTCTTGTGCCCCGTCTTCAGGTCCAGCGCATAGCGCACGCCATTGTCTGTCAGCATGACTTCATCGGGCGGCTCTTCGCCGGCCAGGGCGCCGTCGATCAGGGGCAAGCCTTCGCCCTTGCGCATCAGGTCGTCGCAACGCTCGTACACGTTCGCGCAGCCCGTGGAGGCCATCAGCGATTGCACGATGGCCACTTTCCACGCATCGACGCCGCCCGCGTTGAATTCGCAGATCAGGTAGCCTTGCACGCCGCCAAACAGCTGCACCACCAGGCCCGGCAAGCCCTCGTCTTCGCCCTTGATCAGGGTCAGCAGCTGGTTCTCGCCCGCCTTCTTGATGGCAGATAATTTTTTCTCGATGGCGGCCTTGACCCGGCGCTTGATCAGCGCGTGGTCGACGGGTTCGTCTTCCTTGAAGCTCCAGATGCGCGCACGGATCTGCGACTTCGAATTGTAGGCGGCGCGGGCGATGAACTGCTTCGACGAGCTTTGCACAATGGCCGTCGAGCCCGGCTTCATTTTTTCCTGCGGCTTGCCTTCGACTTTTTCAATCGCGGACGCGTAAATCCACGATTGGCCCAGCAAGCTCTTTTCCTTGCCCTGTTTGATGGTGATGATCAGCATGTAATTCCAGTAGTGGGACCGGCACCTGCCGGTCGTCGTATGTCCAATACCCGCATGATACCTCATGCCATCCTGTCGCATCCTCCTGCATTCTGTGCCGCCGCTGCCGCAGTCTGTCGCAGCGCGGTACGCAAGCGCGGCCGGCTCGCATACCATGCAGGCATACCAATTCAAAACAGGGAGCAAGAATGACACATCCACTTTTCCATCCCCGCCAGGCCCGCGCCGCCACCGCCCTGCTGCTGGCCGCCTGTGCGCTGGCCCTCCCGGCCGCGCCGGCGCTGGCGTCGCCGCTCGACTGGATTTCCGGCAACAGCATCCAGGGCAGCGGCAAGCTGCAGAAGCAGACGCGCGAGGTCGGCAGTTTCCATGGCGTGGCGCTGAACGTGCCGGGTACGGTCGAGCTGCGCATCGGCAACACGGATAGCATCACCATCGAAGCCGACGACAATATCCTGCCCCTGATCGAGACGGCGGTGGAAAACGGCACCCTGCGCATCCGCCCCGCCAAGCGCAACGCGAATTTCCGCCAGAGCAGCCTGAACATCGTCATCCAGGCGCGCCAGGTGGAACGCATCAGCGTGGGCGGTTCGGGCAACATCACGGCGACGGGCTTGCGCGCCGAGAAGCTGCGCTTCGACGTGGGCGGCTCCGGCTCCATCCACGCGCGCGACCTCGACAGCCGCATGGTGTCCGTGGCCATCGGCGGCAGCGGCAACTTCAAGGCCAGCGGCAAGACGGAGCAGCTGACAGCATCGATCGGCGGCTCGGGCAATATCCAGGCGGGCCGCCTGGGTGCGCGCGAAGTGCAGGTGAGCATCGGCGGCTCGGGCGAGGCGGAAGTGTGGGCCAAGGACGACCTGACCATCAGCATCGGCGGCTCGGGCGAAGTCAGCTACTACGGCGACCCGCGCATCAGCCGCAGCATGCAGCGTTCGAGCAGCATCAGGCGCCTGGGCGCGGCGCCGAATTAAGCACCCGCAATGACAAAAGCCCGGATCGCTCCGGGCTTTTTGCATTGCACACAGCCAGAATCAGCGGGCCGGCTTCACCGGCTCGCGGTCGATCAGCACCGTGTTGACGCTGTCCGTCAGCCAGATCTGGCCATCCTGGATCGTGCATTGCAGCTGCATCGTGCGCTGCGCCAGCTTGCTCATGTCTTGCGCCGCTTCCGACGGCAAATTGATCACGGTCAGGTTCTTCGCCCGCTCCAGCTTGTTCGCGATCTGCTTCCACCAGATGTGGCTGGTTGCGCCATAGCTGTAGACGATCACCTGTTCCGACCGGCCGCAGGCCTTCAGGATGCGTTTTTCATCCGGCTGGCCCACCTCGATCCACAGCTGGATGGCGCCCGTCAGATCCTTCTGCCACAGGTCGGGTTCTTCCGTGTCGAACAGGCCCTTGGTGAAGGTCAGCGCCTCGTCGGCGTGGATGGCAAATGCCAGCAGGCGCACCATCATGCGCTCGTCCGTTTCGGACGGGTGGCGCGCCAGGGTCAGCGCGTGATCCTGGTAGTAATTGCGGTCCATGTCGGCGATCTGCAGATCGGCTTTGAAAATTGTTGCTTTAAGGGCCATCGTATTTCTGTCTCAGTAATCAATCAGGTAAGTAAATGCTGTCCGCCAATTTAGCGGAAGACGACCGTCTTGTCGCCATTTTTCAGGATGCGGTGCTCGACGAACCATTTCACGGCGCGCGCCAGCACCACGCACTCGACGTCGCGGCCGATGGCCGTCAGGGTCTCGGCATCCATCGCATGGTCGACGCGCTCGACGTCCTGCTCGATGATCGGACCTTCATCGAGGTCGCCCGTGACGAAATGGGCCGTCGCGCCGATCAGCTTGACGCCGCGGTGGTGCGCCTGCGCATACGGCTTGGCGCCCTTGAAGCTGGGCAGGAAGGAATGGTGGATATTGATGGCGCGGCCGTCGAGCGCCTGGCACAGGCCCGGCGACAGGATCTGCATGTAGCGCGCCAGCACCACCAGATCGATCTTGTGCGTGTCCATCAAGTCGACGATCTTCGCTTCCTGCGCCAGCTTGGCCGCTTCCGGCGCGCCCGCCGCCAGCGGCAGGTGGTGGAACGGAATATTGTAGCTGGCCGCCAGCTGATAGAACTCCATGTGGTTCGACACGATGGCGGGAATTTCCACGTTCAGCAAGCCGCTCTTGTAGCGGAACAGCAAATCGTTCAGGCAATGGCCGATCTTCGACACCATCAGCATCACGCGCGGCTTGACGCGCGCATCGTGCAGCTGGCCGTGGAAAGGGCCATTCAACTGCATGGCTTGCGACAGGTCGGCAAAGTCGCTGCGCAGCTGGGCGTCGCTGACGGCGCCGTCTTCCAGCGCGAAATGCACGCGCATGAAGAACAGCTGGGATTCCTGGTCGCCGAACTGGGCGGAATCGAGGATGTTGCAGCCGCGTTCGGCCAGGAAGCCGGACACGCGGTGCACGATGCCGCGCTGGTCCAGGCAGGACAGGGTCAGGATGTATTCGGGATGCGTCATGGTCGCGGAATAAGGCAAAAAAGTAGGGCTATGCTCGGCTCAGCCACGCGCGCCGGCCATCGGCTGCGCTGCCGCGAGCCGGCTATTGTCGCACGGCCGGGCCCGTAAACCTGCATTTTCCACACAAGCAGCATGGCGGCCGACGGCGGCAAGCCAATTCACGTTCATTTGATCTAACGCAAAATCATCGCGTTTTTCCCTCAGCCAGGCCCGATTCCCGCGCCAAACCGGCATCTGGCGTGGAACCTGGCACGCCATCCGGCGTCTATCCCTTTGCTTGTCTCACCATACGCCGCATCCGGTGCACCGGGTGTTTCCTGGATCAGTTTTTCATTGAGGTAGAACATGTTCACAAACAGTATTCCCCCCAGTTTCAGCCCCGCCCTGAAGTCCCATCTGGAGGCCCAGTGCAATTTCGCCACGGAACTGTCGCGCAAGCTGTTCGATACGGCGCAGCAATTAAGCGAACTGCACCTGCGGCTGGCGCAAGACCTGCTGCAGGAATGGAGCAACGCCAGCCAGCGACTGCTGTGCGCGCGCGACACGGGCGAGTTCCTGTCGCTGGCCGCGGCCCAGTTGCAGCCGGGTAGCGACAAGCTGCGCCAGTACCAGCAGCAACTCGGCAATCTCGTCGCCAACGCCAATGTCGAAATGAACCGCACGGCAGAGAACCACCTGCCCGAAACCAGCCGCACGGCCGTGGCCTTCGCTGACGAAGTGGTGCGCAAGACGGCCGAAGAAACGGAAAAAGCCACGCAGCGCCAGCGTGAAATGATCGAAAAAATGCAGATCACGGGCCACCGCGACGGCGCGGGCCACAGCCGCGATACGGGCAGACAATCCGATCAGGCGCATTGAGCATCTGATTCCCACTCGACAGCAAGGAGACCGACATGGCTAACAATCAAGGTAATGAGCAAGGCAAAGGCGCTGGCAGCAGCCAGAAAGCGGGCGAATCGGGCAGCGCCAAAGGCACGAGCAAGCGGGGCTTTGCCGCCATGAATGAGGAGCAGCAACGCGAAATCGCCAGCAAGGGTGGGCAGGCAGCCCACCAGAAGGGCACGGCGCATGAATTCGACTCGGAAGAAGCGCGCCGGGCCGGGCAGAAAGGCGGCGAAGCCGTCAGCCGCAACCGCGAACACATGGCGGAAATCGGCCGCAAGGGTGGCGAAAGCCGGCAATCGGCCCAGCGCGCCAATGAAAGCCGCAGCGGCACGGCCACGCGCGCCGGCAGCACCGAGCAAGGCCGCACCGAACAGGGGCGCACTGGCCGGCAAGGCGGCAAGGACGAAGACGACAAGGGCTGACCGGGCTACCGGGCTGACCGACCCGGCAGCACGGGGCGCTTGACGACGGCACGGGGCGGCCCTGGCAACCCCGTGCCGGGACTGGCGCAGCGCTGGACGCGGCGGTATGGTACATTCTCGCCTCGCCTTCCATCCCGCCCGTCCCCGCATGCAGCCATCCCTGAAATACCTGAGCGCCTATTCCGAACAAACGCAATCGCAAGTACAGCAACTGATCGCGCAGGACAAGCTGGGCGACGTCCTGTTAAAACGCTACCCGAATGCGCACGATGTACGCAACGACAAGGCGCTGTACCAGTACGTGCAAGATTTGAAGAATGAATTCCTGCGCAATGCCGAACCCATCAACAAGGTGGCGTTCGACAGCAAGATCCATGTGATCCAGCATGCGCTGGGCTTGCATACCTCGATCTCGCGCGTGCAAGGCGGCAAGCTCAAGGCCAAGCATGAAATCCTCGTGGCCACCATGTTCAAGGAAGTGCCGCTGGAATTCCTGCGTATGATCGCCGTGCACGAACTGGCGCACGTGAAGGAAAAACAGCACGACAAGGCGTTCTACAAGCTGTGCACGTATATGGAACCGCAGTACCACCAGTACGAATTCGACGTGCGCCTGTACCTGACCCAGCTCGACCTGTCCGGCCAGCGCCTGTGGTCGTGACGCAAAAATGACAACGCCCCGGAGAAACTCCGGGGCGTCGTGACGGGCGCCAGCCTGTGGGCATCGCCGCCGGCTAAAACGGGCGGCGGCTTGCGCATGCGCCGGCGTGGCCGGCATCAGGTGGCGCCAGGCTCAGGCGGCGTTCTTGCGGCGGCGTTCTTGCGGCGGCGCAGGAAGGCCAGCAGACCCAGTCCGCCCAGCATCATGCCGTACGTGGCTGGTTCCGGCACGGCGCTGACGCTGGCGGTCACATTATCGACCTGGAAGGTGTGCAAGGCGCCTTCCTGCCACGTTGCCGACAGCAGGTTGTTGAAACCCGTGAACGTGTAATTGCTGAAATTATGGCTGCCATCGAGGCTGAAGGTCTGGGTCACCGTGCCGCCGCCCACCTTATTGCCGACGAACGTCACGTCGTAGGGGCCAGGCAAGCTCACGAAGTCGGCCAGGCTGATCGAGCTCAGCGAGAATGCGGCCCCATCGTTACGGCTCAATGTGGTTGTCGTCAGCACCGTGGCGCCAAGGCCGGCCGAGCCCGCATAGGCAAAGTTGCTTTGATGGGCAGAACTGAGCAAGCCCAGGAAGCTGCTGTCGAAATTGTAGCCGCCTTCGGAATAGGAATCGAAGACGGAGCCGAGGATGCCGGGTTGTTCCAGCGGATCAAAGCCGATGATGGTGGTTTGAGCGTGGGCGCCGCCGGCGGCGAGGATGGCAGCGACAGCAGTCGCGCGCAAGAGGGTCATTGGTTTCACAATTGCATCCTTTCAAAATGATGAAGTAGCGAGGTTGTGGCAACTTGCAATACTTAGGCGTCGTAGCGGGAAACGGGAGGCGCCTCGCTGGGTGTCCGACATGCCTGTCTTTTGAACAATTCCAGTAGAACACATTAATGCATAAAAAGCATCTTCATTTTCAAAAAAACATGCCTCATAGGAAACATTGTGGCCATATTTTTATTAATTAATTTATTGAGCTTGATCAATTTTTCCGTGTAGAAATAAAAAAAGCCATGCCCTTTTCAGGGCATGGCTGTCTCGCTGGGCTACGGTGGCGCTAGGGTGCGCACTCCTTCAGGCGCTGCACCAGCGCTGCCGGATCGGCATCGGCGTTGAGGAAGGCCGCGTGCTGCGGACGGATGAAGCCCTGCTCCTTGCCGTTTTGCACGAAAGCAATCAAGCCGTCATAAAAACCGTCGACATTGAGCAAGCCGATGGGCTTGGCATGCAGGCCCAGCTGGGCCCACGTGAGCATCTCGAACAGTTCTTCCAGCGTGCCATAGCCGCCGGGCATGGCGATGAAGGCATCGGACAGGCTGGCCATCATCGCCTTGCGCTCATGCATGTCCTTCACGATAAACTGGCGCGTCAAGCCCGTGTGGCCCACTTCGCGCTCGACCAGCTGGGTGGGAATCACGCCCGTCACCTCGCCGCCCAGGCGCAGCACTTCATCGGCGATCACGCCCATCAGGCCAACCTTGCCGCCGCCATATACCAGTGAAATATTTTCCGCCACCAGCACGCGCGCCAGTTCGCGCGCCGCCACGGCATAGTCCGGCGAGACGCCCGCATTGGCGCCGCAGTACACACATAAAGCCTTGATCACAGTAATCCTTACCCTTTCAGTTCATCGATCGCCGCCTCGACCTCGAGGCGTTCCTTGGCGTCCAGTGCCACGCAGTCGGCCGCCTTTTCATACAGGGCCAGCGCTTCCGCCAGCTTTTTCTTTCCGTCGAGCATGTTCAAGGCGCGCGCATATTCGCTGTACGCCAGCGCCGAATACGGCGTCAGGGCCAGCGCCGTCTTGAAGTGCTGATAGCCGTCTTCCTTGTTGGCGCCATACGTCAGGTTGCCGATCATGGCCCCGACCTTGTCGATAATTTCCGTATGATAAATCCCAAATGCAATATGCGCTTCCGCATGCATGGGCGCCACCGTCATCGTGCGGTCCAGGCTGTTGCGCACGCGCGCGCCCATGCCCTGCGCCAGGGCCTTGACGACGGAAGTGCCCAGCGCATAGCGGCCCAGGCTGTAGGCATGCCAGTAATAGCCGGCCGGATTGTCCGGCTGCTCGCTCTGCTGGCGCTCGCAGCGTTCCGCCACTTCTTCGTACATGTCGAGTTTCTGGCTGTCGCTCACTTCCAGATGCGTGGCGTAGATGCAGGTGGCCTTGTGCGCTACCGCATAGCCGGGCACGCCGACGGCCAGGCCCAGCTTGGCCGCGCGCTCGAAATCGCCCGCGTGAAACGCCAGCCAGGCTTGCACCAGCGCCGGATGCGTGGGAAAGGATTCCACGTCGCCCGCATGCAGGCGGGCCCAGGCCGCCGCCAGGGTGTGCGGCGTGTAGACATATGCGTCATCCGGATAGGGAAATTGTTTCCAAGCCATACATCTCTCCTGTAAATAACGACTTGCCGCCTTGCCGCCAGCGGCCCCGTCAGTCGTTCTTGAGTTTGGTCACATACTCTTCCGACAGTTTGCGAAACAACAAATGCGTTTCGTTGCGTAAATACGGCCCGATCAGGGACAGCACCTGGTAGCAGCCGCGCGCCAGCGCATCGGACATCGATTGCTGCTCGCTGTACTTGCGCGGGTTGCGCACATACTCGTACGACAGCCAGTAGGTGGCAACGACCACCATATTCGTCGCCATCGCAGCGACTTCCATGTCCGACGCTTCCAGCGACTGTTCACTGCGCAAATCTTCGCACAGCTGCGTGGCCACCTTGATCTTGTGCGCCAGGATCAGCTTGAAGTGGAGTTCCAGCTTGCGGTTGCGCGACAGCAAATCGTTGAGGTCGCGATAGAAAAAGCGGTAGCGCCAGATCAGTTCGAACATCAGGTGCAGGTACAGCCAGACATCCTCGATATTCGAACGGCGCCCGTCGGGCACGGTCAGGATGCGTTCGATTTCCGCCTCGAACTGGACGAAGATCGAATTGACGATGTCGTCCTTGTTACGGAAGTGGTAATACAGGTTTCCCGGCGAAATGTTCATCTCTTCCGCAATCACGGTCGTCGTGATATTCGGCTCACCAAACTCATTGAACAGGCGCAGCGACAACTCCAGGATGCGTTCGCGGGTACGGCGTGGTGCTTTTTGTAGCATGGCGGGCAATCTCTCTGTGTTCTGCCGCAAGCATACCACCTAAAATAGCCGTAATGAAACACTACGCCCCCCGGCGCCGGCGAAAACCGGAGGCAAAAAAAAGCCTGCGCGAGCAGGCCGGGCGGGATGCGGCGCCAACTCAGGCGGACGGTGCTTTTTTCTGCGCCGCCGGCTTAGTCACTGGCTTGCTCGCCGCCTTGCTTTCTGGCTTGCTTGCCGGCTTGCTCACTGCCTTGCTCGCAGGCTTGGCCGCGGCGCGCGGCGCAGCCTTGGCCGGGGCCTTGGCGACGACTGTTTTCGGCGCGGCTTTCGACACGGCTTTCGGTGCCGCTTTCGGCGCCGCCTTCACGGCGGGCTTGGCCGCAGCCTTCGGTTTGGCCGCCGGCGCGGCCTTGGCCGACAACGCCGCCACCTGCAGGCTCAAGGCATCGATCTTCGCGTGCAGCGCGGCGATATCGTCTTGCCGGGGCACGCCGATGGTGGCCAGCGCGCGCGCGACGCGCTCTTCAAACACTTGCTCGAGCTTGTCCCAGGAACCGCTGGCCTGCTTGCCCACGCCATCGGCCAGCTTGCTGACGCTGTCGCTGACACCGGCCACCTTGTCTTCGGCCCGCTTCTGGAATTCCGTGCCTTCCTTGACCAGCTTGGAAAACACGCGGCCGCCCTCCTCCTGCGCCTTGGCAAAGGCCCCGAGGCCCGCTTGCCAGATCTGCTGCGCGGACGAGCGCACGGCGCTTGCCAGTTCCTTGTCTTCCGTCAGCTCCTTCAATTTCTTCACCATCGCCAGCTCCCGTTATCTGAAAGGCCATGCCACATCATGGATGTTTTTTATTCTAGTGAGCAAAACTAGAGACGGGGGTCTAATTCGATAGAAATTGGCTTCTAAACGTGCGCCAGCGCACGTCCCGGCCGGCGGCTTGCGCGGCGGTGCCTAGGCCGCCGCTTTCACGGGGCCGTGCAGCAGCTTATGCAGGCGGAAGCCTTCGCGGATATTCTCGCGCAGCACGGCGCCTTTCCACGGCTTGGTATAGAAGCGGTCGACGGCGCCGCGGTTGATGGCCGCCATGATGGGGGTCAGGTCGGCAAAGGCCGACAGCATGATGCGGAAGGTGTCGGGGCACAGGTGCTTGACCCGCTCCATGAATTCGGTGCCGCTCATGAGCGGCATGCACTGGTCGCACAGGATCACCTGCACCTTGTGGCGCGCCAGGATGTCGAAACCCTCGGCCGCCGTCTGCGCCGTGAGGATGCGGTAGCCGTCCTGCGCCAGGAAGTCGCTGAGCACGTCGAGCATGAAGACATCGTCGTCGACGATCAGCAAGGTTTGCTGCTCGTCCCCGCCGGCATCCTGCGGCGCCTGCAGCAGCTTGCCGCCCATCAGCATCTGCTCGAATTCCTCTTGCGGCACGGGGCGGCTGAAATAATAGCCCTGCATCTCGTCGCAGCCGTGGCGCCGCAGGTAGGCCAGCTGCGCATCGTTTTCCACGCCTTCGGCGATCACCTCGAGCTTCATGCTGTGCGCCATGCTGATGATGGCCAGCACGATGGCCGCGTCGTCCGGATTGCTGGTCACTTCGCGCACGAAGGCGATATCGATCTTCAGCTTGTCGATGGGGAAGCGCTTCAGGTAGGCCAGGCTGGAATAGCCGGTGCCGAAATCGTCGATGGAAATCTGGATGCCCAGCGCCTTCAGGTTGCGCAGCACGGCGATGGTTTCCTCGGCATTCGACATCAGCGAGCTTTCCGTCAGCTCCAGTTCCAGCAGCTCGGGCGCGATCTCGTGCTTGCGGATCGCCTTGAGCACCTCTTCTTCCAGGCCGCCGACGAAAAACTGGATGCCCGACACGTTCACCGACAGGTGCACGGGACCGATGCTGCTGGCGCCCCACTCGCTGATCTTCCTGCAAGCCTCGTCGAGCACCCAGTTACCGACGCGCACGATCAGCCCCGTTTCTTCCAGCAGGGGGATGAACAGGGCCGGCGACACCATGCCGTGGCCGGGGCGGCGCCAGCGTATCAGCGCCTCGGCACCGCTGATGCGTCCCGAGATGATGTTCACCTTGGGCTGGAAGAACAGCACGAATTCCTCGTTGTCGATGGCGCGCCGCAGGGCATTTTCCATGTCCAGCCGCGCCATCGACTGCGCGTTCATTTCCGCCGTGAAGAAGCGGAAGGCGTCGCGGCCCGCTTCCTTGGCGCGGTACATGGCCGTGTCGGCATATTGAATCAGGGTGTCGGCATCGACGCCATCGTCGGGGTACACGGAAATGCCGATGCTGACCGTCACCGTCACCTCGTGCCCCTGCAAGTCGAAGGGCTTGCGCATCGCTTCGCGGATCTTGTCGACCACGCCCACGGCATGCTGGGCGCCTTCGGGCAGCAGCAGGATGGTGGCAAATTCATCGCCGCCAAAGCGGCCGATGGTGTCGCGCACGCGCAGGCAATCGACGAGGCGGCTGGAAAACTGGCGCAGCAGGTCGTCGCCGATGGTGTGGCCCAAGGTGTCGTTGATATTCTTGAAGCGGTCGATGTCCATGAACAGCACGGCCACGGCCCACTGGTGTTCGGCCGCCTGGGCCAGCGAATGGGTCAGCGAGGCGTAGAACTGGCTGCGGTTCGGCAAGCCCGTCAAGGTATCGAAGTGGGCCAGCTTCATCAGGCGCTGCTCGGCATCCTTGCGCTCGGTGATATCGCGCGCCACGGCCACCAGGATCCAGCTCTGCCCCGAGCGCAGGGTGCGCCGCTGCACTTCCACCGACAGCGGCGAGCCATCCTTGCGCTGCAGCTGCAATTCCGTCATGGGGCCGCCCTGGTCGCCCGCCAGCAGCTTGTTGTACAGTTCTTCCAGCTGCGTCTCGCCCTCGCTCGCGCGGCCCGGCCCCACGCGCAGGAAATCCTCGCGCTCGAAGCCCAGCATGCGGCAGGCAGTCTGGTTGACGTCGACGAAGCACATGCCGGCGCGGTCGACGAGGAAAATCGCGTCCGCCGTGGCGTCCATCGCCAGGCGGAAGCGGCGCAAGTCTTCATCGAGGCGGATGCGCGCCGCCATGTCCAGGGTCAGCTGCTCGTGGTGGCGCTTGATCTCGTCGTACAGCAGCAGGTTGTCGTAGGCGACGGCGATCTGCGCCGCCACCGTGGCGGCGACGCGCTCGTCGACTTCGGAAAACTCGTTCGCCCCCAGCTTGTCGACCAGGTACAGCCAGCCGTGGCTGCGTTCGCGCGAGGCGATGGCGACGCCCAGGAAAGAGTGCACGGGCGGGTGCGTATCGGGCAGGCCCAGCGCGCCGGGATCGCCCTTCAAGCCGTTCACCCGGTAGGGCTGGCGCTGTTCCAGCAAGCGGCTCAGGATGCCCGTGCGCGGCGCGCTGGCGATGCGCTCGAGGTTTTTCTCGGCGCCGCACGAGGAAAAATAACTGAGCTTTTCGGCGCCCTCTTCCAGCACGCCGATGCAGGCATATTTGGAGACGCAGATATTCTGCGCCACCTTGCAGCCCGCCTCGATCAAAGCGCGCGGATCGCGTTCGGCGCCCAGCTCGATGCCCAGTTCGATCAGGGCCGTCAGGCGCAGGCTCACCGCCTGCAGGCTCGACAGGGAACGCGACAGGCGCTCCGTCATGATGGCCAGGTCTTCGGGAATGGCGGCCTGGCCCTCGCGCTGGCTGGCCAGCTGCGAAATCTGCTGGCTGCTGGACTCGAGTTCGTCGAGGTAGCCGCTGACCTGGTGCTCGATGCCGGCCAGCTTGCCCGTGGCGGGCGGGGCCGTGCTGCCGCCGGCGCCCGGCGCGTCCGGCACCTGCGTCGCCGCCGGCATCAGTCCCAGCGCTTCATTGACCGTGCGCACGATGACTTCGGGGTCGGACGGCTTGGGCAGCACCCAGCGCACGCCGCACGCCTGCGCCAGCAAGATCGCTTCCTGTTCGCGGTAGGTAGCCGTATAGAAGATGATGGGCACGTCGGCCAGCGCGGGATCGGCATGCACGCGCGTGACGAATTCGTAGCCGTCCATGTTCGGCATCAGGATGTCGGAGATGATCAGGTCCGGCCGCTCCGTGCGCAGCACTTCCAGCGCGTCGGCGCCATTGGCCGCCTCCAGCAGGCGGTGGCCGCCGTAGCCCAGCAGCGCGGTCAGGAACTCGCGGTTCAGCACATGATCATCGACGATCAGTATCGTAGCTATGTCGTTTTTAACTGGCGTCGACGGCGCCCCGGGTAAAAAAGATTCCAGCTCCGCCACGAACAGGTCGGGCTCGATCGGTTTGCCGATATACCCGTTGAACCCCGCTTCGAGCAGGCGTTCGCGGTCGCCCACCATGGCCAGCGCCGTCACGGCCAGGGCCGGGATCTTGCGCAGCAGCGGGTCTTTCTTCAGCTCCGCCACCACGCCATAGCCGTCGAGCTTGGGCAAATGCACGTCGCAGATGATCAAGTCCGGCAATTCGCTGCGCGCCATGCGCACGCCCTCTTCGCCGTCATAGGCGGCCAGCGGCGTGTACCCGAAGGCACGCAACAGGTACACCATCAATTCCATATTGGTGGCGTTATCTTCGATAATCAGGATACGTGCGGACAATTAGCACCCCCAATAAAAACTGCATGGACTCATTTTCTGCCTGCACCCATCATTCCGCTTGCGCGGTCAACATAATAATCCTACAACATTCTGCCATGCGCCCCGCAAATATGTCGCGTACGGAACGCCATGGGGCGGCAACTGCGGCCTCGGCAATCATCGCTGGCCGCTGCCTTCCTGATGCTAGCTTAATACAGGACGCCAGTGGAAAACAGGATTTTCTAGGCGTGCGCCTGTTAAACGGAGGCAACAGCAGAGTCAAAACAGACAGTCTTGCCATGCAGATAAAACACAACAGGACTCAGGGAAAATGGGGGCAAGACGGGGGCTGGGCGGCTTCGTACTTGATAGTGATTTCCGCTAACAGCTGACGCAGCACGCGCGCATCGCTGGCCAGCGCCACGTGGCCGATGCCGCCGAAGGCAAGATTGCGCGCGCCGGGCAAATGCGCCGATGATTGTGGCGCGACAATATTATCGTGGTGCGAGTAAATCGACGTGATCAGGGCGCGCGTTTCCTCCGTCTCGCTGGCGGCCAGCTGCGCCAGCCAGCCGCTGGGTTCGCCATCGATACGGCTCATCTGGCGCGCATTCGTCCCCGCCGCCAGCTTGGCCAGCGCCGTGCCGTGGTGCGGCGTGCCGATGGTAATGATGCGCGCCACGCGGGCCGCACCGTAGTGGCGCAGCCAGGCACGCGCCACCAGGCCGCCCATGCTGTGCGCGACGATGATGGCTTGCCGCTTGCCCGTGAGCGTGCACAACGCCAGCAGCGCCTGTTCCACTTGCGCCACGTAGCCATCGATGCTGGCATCGATGGGTTCCAGGTCGATCGCCTTGTGCACGATGCCCGCCTGCGCCAGCTCCCGGCTCAGCTTTGTCCAGTAGGCGCCATTGCACACATAACCGTGCACCAGCAGCACCGGCAGGCCCTGGCCAGCCGCGATGCCGTCGGCCGCATGCAGGCGCGGGCGCAGCATGCCCCACGACGAGGTCCACATCGTGGCGCGCAGCTCGCCGAAAAACAGGCGCGCGGCACCCAGTGCGCCCAGCTGGTATGCCGGCGGCACGGGACTGCCCTGGCGCCGGCTTTCCCAGAAATTGCGCGCCACGATCAGCGCGCGCACGGCCAGCAGCATGGCGACCGCCAGCAGCAGGGCCAGCACCGGCGAGGCCACGCCCCACGCCTGCCTGGCCAGGTACGCCACCCCCAGCACGGCCAGCACCTGCAGCAGCATCAGCCACCTGAGGATGCGCGCGATCATGCGGCTACTGGGGCGGGCATGGGCACGGGGGCAGGTTTTCCCGTCAATTGCTGCGCCAGGCCGCTGGCCAGGCGCGCGGCCAGCGCATAGATCGTCAGCTGCGGATTGGCGCCTATCGAGGTGGGAAACAGCGAGCCATCGTGCACGGACAGGTTGCGCACGCCGTGGTAGCGGCCATCGGCGCCCGTCACGCCCAGGCGCGCATCGTCCGACATGGCGCAGCCGCCCATCACGTGGGCCGACACCACCCGGGCCAGCAGCGCCTGCATCGGCAAGTCGCCGATGGCCTGTTTCGCCTGCGCCCAGCTGGTGTAGTGGCTGGCCAGCTCGTGCACGGGATACACGCTCCGCGCGCCCGCCGCGAACTGGATTTCCGCCATCGTCAGCAGCGCGCGCCGCACGCCATCCCAGATGAAGGGCGTGAGCGGATAGTCGAGCACGGGCGCGCCGAAGCCGTCGAGCGAGACGCTGCCGCCCGCCGAATCGTGGTGAAAACCGTCGCGCAGCAGCGCCAGCAAGCCATGCGCATGGGGGAATTCGCGCATGGTGCGCGCATGTTCGTCGCCGAAGCCGCCCATGGTGGTGGCCATCAGCAGCGGGTGCAGGGGCGGCGCTTCGAGCTTGTAGCCGATGGGGCCATCGATGGGCGCCGTGTGCAGGAAATGGTCGGAATAGATCGTCTGCGGCGCGCCCGCATACGCATCGACCCGCTGCGGGAACAGCCCCGCCGAGATCACCGTCGGATGCAAAAAGGTGCGCCGGCCCAGCAAGCCGTGCGGGTCGGGCGCCTGCGAGCGCAGCAGCAGCGCCGGCGAGTTGATGGCGCCGCCGGCCAGCACGAAGTGCTTGGCGCGCACCGTGATGCGCACGCCCGTGGGCGCCTGGCCCGCCGCGTCGAGCGCCGTCACCTGCAGGCTGTCGATGCGCTCGCCCTTGAAGAGGAAACGCTGGGCGCGCGCATGCACGAGCAGGCCCGCGCCCAGCGCCAGCGCCGCGGGTATCGTCGTCACCAGCATCGACTGCTTGGCGTTGGTGGGGCAACCCATGCCGCAGTAGCCGAGGTTCCAGCAGCCGTTCACGTTGCGCCGGATGGCGGCCGTGGGGATGCCCAGCGCGGTAGCGCCACGGCGCAGCAAGTCGTTGTTTTCATTGGGCGGCGCGGCCCAGTCGCTCACGTGCAGGCGCCGCTCCATCATGGCGAACCACGGCGCCATGGCGTCCACCGAATAGCCGGTCAGGCCGAAATGCTTGCGCCAGTATTCCAGGGTGCCGGGCGGCGTGCGAAAACTCGAGGTCCAGTTGACGGTGGTCGACCCGCCCACCGTGCGCCCCTGCAGGATATTGATGGCCTTGTCGCGCGTCTTGCGCGCAGCCGACTCCTGGTACAGCGCGGGATACGCATCCGCTTCGCGCATCTTGAAGTCGCGCGAAGACTTCAGGCCGCCCTCTTCGACGATCAGCACTTTCAGGCCGGCCAGCGCGAGGATTTCCGCCGTCACGCCGCCGCCGGCGCCGCTGCCGATGACGACCACGTCGGCCTCCAGCGTGCGGTCTTCCGTCATGCTGCTGGCGTCGGTGACGTGCCAGCCGCTGGCCACGCCGATGGCGATGGGGTCGGGTATGGGAGATGTGCTCATGGTGGCCTTGTCAGCTCAGTTCGGGCAGCGGTCCCGGGTAGCCGATGGCGACCCAGTGGGCGGCATCGGCATACCAGGCGCCGAGGATCAGGTCGTGCAGGGCCAGGTAGGCCGTCTGCAGGGTGGCCAGGCGGTGCGTGCGCCACGACTGCAGGAAGGCAGCCACCTGGGCCGGATCGGCTGCGCGCCAGCCGCCTTGCACGCCCGCGACAAAGCGCCGCGCGGGCGCCAGCGCCAGCAAGCCGAACAGGTCCTGCACTTCTTGCTGGGCCGCCAGGGGCAAACCATGGATGGCCGTCTCCACGCCGGCGATGGCGCCATCGAGCGCCGCCGCCCGCGCCGCCGCTTGCGATGGCGGCAAGGCCTCGCCCAGCATGGCCGGCACGATGGCCGCCAGCGCCGCGCGCGCCTCGCCGTCAAGCACGAAACGGCCCGGCGGCGCCGGCCCCCGCAGCGCCCGGTACGCGGCGCCGCCGGCGGCCAGCGCACAGGCGCCGAGCAAGCCCAGTTTCAGAAACGATCTGCGTTGCATATCCCGTATCCCCTTGTTTTATACCGCCTTTTGCAGGCCAGTGTACGCCAAAGGCAGGGGGCGTTTAAACGCAAAAACTAGAGCGGCGCGTCTAGTTTGCGCGACTGGAACCACAGCAGCAGCATGGCCAGCAGCGCCGCCAGCGCACCGCCGATGGCGATGCTGGGCAAGCCGAAGGCGACGATCAGGGCACCGCCCAGCGCGCCGCCGGCGGCCGTGCCCGCATTGAAGGCGGCGATATTCAGGCCCGCCGCCACGGCGTCGCTGCCCGGGCAATGCTGCTGTGCCAGGCGCAGCAGGCGCATGGTCGACAGGGTGACGAGGGCAAAGAACAGCAAGCCCAGGGTGCCGCACAGGGCCAGCATGGCCAGGGGATGGGCGCGCAGCAGATAAAACCCCAGCAGGTTGAGCGCCAGCGCGGCCAGGGCCAGCACGGCGGCGCGCAACGCGGACGGGCGGTCCGCGCACCAGCCGCCCAGCAGGTTGCCGCCGATGGCGCACGCGCCAAAGCACAGCATGGCCGCGCCCAGCCAGCGGCCATCGAGTCCGCCCAGCTGCAACAGGAAAGGCGAAACGTAGGTGAAAAAGCTGAAGGTGGCCACGCTGACCAGCGCCGCCACGCCGGCCGCCAGCAGCAGGGGCGGCCGCAGGATGGCGCGCAGGCTGGCCAGGGCCGATGCGGCACCCGCATCCTGGCGCGCGGCCGGCATGGCGAAGTGCAAGCCCGCGCCGCCGCACAGGGCCAGCACGCCGATGGCGGCAAACACGGCGCGCCACGACGACACGGTGCCCAGCCACGTCCCCAGCGGCACGCCGCCCGCCAGCGCCAGGGTCAGGCCCAGCCAGACGATGGACAGGGCCCTGCCCGCGCGGGCAGGATCGACCAGGCTGGTGGCCGCATGCGAGGCGACGGCCATGAACACGCCGTGCGCGAGGCCCACGGCAAAGCGCACGCCCAGCAACGCGTCCAGCGCCGGCGCGGCGGCCATGGCTGCGCTGCCGGCCGCCAGCACGGACATCGTCGCCACCAGGACCTGGCGCGTGGGCCGGCGCGCCAGCATGGCCGTCAGCACGGGCGCGCCGATGGCCGCACCCAGCGCATACGCGGCAATGGCGCCGCCGGCCGCCGCCACGCTGGCGTGCAGGTCGCGCGCCATCGGCGTCAGCAAGCCGGCGGCGATGAATTCGGACAGGCCGAAGGCAAAGCTGCACAGGGAAAGCAGATAAATGGAGAATGGCAGCGTGGCGGACGGCAGCGCATTGCTGCGCGATGAAACGAAGGACATGGCAGTTCCTGGCAATCAAAACGCCATGCTGGTCCCCAGCGAACCATCTGTAAAATATCTTATTTGTCTTGAAACGAGACCCTCAACGTCTCACTGCAGGGAGGATTGCCGCAGTTGCGCCAGCAGCCGCTCGCGCACGGGAGACGCGCGCCGCGGGTCCCACGCCATGTACAGGTCGAGCTGGCGCAGCGGCTCCGGAGCGCTGCTTGCCAGCGCCAGCATGACGACGCCCGCCGGCATGGACGCCGCCAGGCTGGCCGGCAGCAGGGCCACGCCAAAACCGGCCGCCACCAGGCCCAGCACCGTTTGCAAACGGCGCGCCTGCTGCACCACGTTCGGCACGAAGCCCGCGTGCAGGCACAGGCTGGCCAATTGGTCGTGAAAGCCCTGCCCCAGCTCGCGCGGCGAAGCGACGAAATCGTCCAGGGCCAGGTCCGCCAGGTCCACCTTCGCCTGCCCTGCGCAGCGGTGGCCCGATGGCAGCGCAATGACGATGTCCTCACCCGACAGGCGCTCGAAGCGCAGTCCCGGCGTGCTGCGTCCCGGCGCGCGCAGCAGCGCGATATCGATCTCGCCCCGCTCCAGCCACTCGACCTGCTGCTGCGTCGACGCTTCGCGCAAGGTGAATTGCACGGCGGGCGAAGCGGCGCGGAAGGCGCGCAAGGCCGCCAGCACGTGGGCATACGGCGTGATGTGGATGAAACCGAGGCGCACGTGGCCTTCGATGCCCTGCGCCACGCGGCGCGTGGCGGCCACGCCCTCGTCCAGGCTGGCCAGCACCTGGCGGGCCGTGGCCAGGAAAGCGCTGCCCGCCGGCGTCAGGCTGACCTTGCGGTTCGTGCGCTCGAATACGGGGTAGCCGAGCGCCTCTTCCAGCCGCAGGATCGCCTGCGACAGGGGCGGTTGCGCCATGTGCAGCCGTTCGGCCGCGCGGCGGAAATTGAGCTCCTCGGCCACGGCGATGAACTGGCGCAGCAGCCGCGTCTCGATCATGGCGCTTTTTTCGCCACCGCCAGGATGTGGCGCGCGATGCCGCGCAAGATATTGACTTCTTCCGTCTCCAGCCCCGTGCGCGAAAACAGGCGTTTCAGACGGGGCATGAGTTTTTTCGGATTGTCGGCGTCGAGGAAATCGATGGCCACCAGCGCCTGTTCCAGGTGCGCATACATGCCGTCGATCTGCGCCAGGCTGGCCGCGTCGCCATGGAAGCCGATGGCGCTGGCCGCCGGCACTTCGCCCGCCGCATCGAGGGCGGCCACGCGGCATTCATAGGCGACCACCTGCGCCGCCTGCGACAGGTTCAGCGAGGAATACTCGGGATTGGCGGGAATGTTGATCAGCACATTGCACTGCTCGACGATCTCGTTGGGCAGGCCGAAGCGCTCGTTGCCGAAGATGACGGCCGCATGCAGCTCCGCGCCGGCGGCCAGCTGGCCGGCAATCGCGCGCGGCGTGGTGACGGGCGGCGAGAATTCGCGCAGGCGGGCCGAGACGGCGGCCGCGTAGTTGCAGCCTTCAAGCGCTTCGGCGATGGAGCCGACGATGCGCGCGCCGGACAGGATATCCTGCGCGCCGCTGGCGAAGGCCACCGCTTCCGCATCCGTCAAGGCGTCGGGAAAACGGGGGTTGACCAGCACCAGATCGGAAAAACCCATCGTTTTCATGGCGCGCGCGACGGCGCCAATGTTGCCAGAGCGACTAGTTTCGACAAGAATAAATCGCAGGCGTTTGAAAAGAGACGTGTTGATTTCGGGCAGATTCATTTAAAATAGCGCTATTGCGCGGTATCGATACAGGAAATTTCGGGAAACGGAGTCACAAAACGCTGACTCCAGGCCGGGATTTTAACCACTTCGGCACCGCTCCGCTCTTTAATTCATTCTTGCACTCTATCGTACCGGCGCCGCAAGGCGGCCATGGGCGGTCGCGTGCTTTTAACGGAAGCTCACATGCACCCAATGCTCAACACGGCGATCAAAGCCGCCCGCCGCGGCGCCGCCGTCATCAATCGCGCCTCTTTCGACCTCGACCGCGTCGTCGTCACGGAAAAACAACATAACGATTTCGTCACCGACGTCGACCAGGCGGCCGAACAGGCCATCATCGAGGTGCTGTCCAAAGCCTACCCGGATCACGCGATCCTGGGCGAGGAATCGGGAGCTTCCGCCAACTCGCACGACGAGAATGAATATCAGTGGATCATCGACCCGATCGATGGCACCACCAACTTTATCCACGGCTTCCCCCAATACTGCATCTCGATCGCGCTCGCGCATCGCGGCGTCATCACGCAAGCCGTCATCTACGATCCGGCACGCAACGACCTGTTCACGGCCACCAAGGGCGCCGGCGCCTACCTGAACGAAAAACGCATCCGCGTCACCAAGCTGGACCGTATCTCGAACGCCCTGCTGGGCACCGGCTACGTGGCCGGCAGCGCCCGCGCGCTGGACGAATACCTGAAGATGTACGCGATCATGGGCGAACGCAGCCAGGGCGTACGCCGCGCCGGCTCGGCCGCGCTGGACCTGGCCTACGTCGCTTGCGGCCGCCTGGACGGCTTCTACGAAAAAGGCTTGAAGCCTTGGGATATCGCTGCCGGCGCCCTGATGATCACGGAATCGGGCGGCATCGTCGGTGAGTTCAGCGGCGAATCGAACTACCTGTACAAGGGCGACGTCATCGCCGCCAGCCCGAAGATCTTTGGCCAAATGATCACCCTGCTGACGCCTTTCGCCTGATTGCCAGACGCAGGCTGATGTAAAAAAAAGCTGCCGGAGGAAACTCCGGCAGCTTTTTTTTGCCCGGGCTTGCCGCGGTCAGTCGCTGACGGCGTATTGCGTCGTCGTCACCACGCCATTCGGCGTTTGCACGCGCACCGTCAGCAAGCCGTTGCGCACGCTGTTGGGCTGGCATGCGGTGCCGATCTGGGTCACGTCGCTGATCATCTGCACGGGATAGATCCAGTTCGCGGAACCGGCGCTGTCGATGCTGGGCACGATAAAGCTGTTGCCGCTGACGATGCTGCCATTGCTCGCCGAGAAAGTGATCGTGGTGCCGGCCGGCAGCGGATTGCCGGGCAAGTCGTACGGCCGCCCGGTCACGTCCTTGCTGTTGATGGCAAACACGGTGTCATTGTCGTCGCGGATGGCCAGCTGGAAGGTGTGGACCGGGTTGGCAAACACGGTGCCGTCGACGCACTTGTCCAGGTCGATCGATGGGGCGCCCAGGGGCGTGAAACGCGCCTTGCTGCCGGACAGCACCTGCACCAGGGCCTGGCGGATATGCACGGTGTTGGCGGCCGTGGTATTGACGCTGGACGCCGCGCGCAGCACGCCGTTGTACTGCTTGTCGCCCGCCGCATCCCAGCTGCCGCTGCCGTTCGAATCGATATACGGCTCGCCGTCCGCGCGCACGGCATTGTCCTTGCTGTAGGCGTCATCCTGGAAATTGGCATTGCGGCCCACGATGGCGCGGTCATTGCGGAACGGCTCGCCCAGGTCGACATAGCTTTCGCCATGCTCGAACAGGTTGTTGCCATTCGTATCGGCAAAGCTTTCCTCGCCCAGCGCATACGCGAGAATGGTCACGCGGCCGTCAGGCGGACGGGGATTGCCGGCGCAGAAACGCACGGAGCACGAACCCGGTATGCCCTTCTGCGTGATGACCGTGCCGTCCGTCAGGGTGGTGTTGACCAGGCCCGTCAGGCAGGACGCATCGATGGTGCCGCCTTCGGCCGTGAAGCTGACCGCCGTGCCATCGGGCACGGGATTGTGGAAATGGTCGCCCAGGCGCACCGTGATGCTGGCGCCGACCGGCGCGGCGCAGCCGGCATAATCGCGGCCTTCCGTATTGAACATGGACGTGGTCAGGGTAAAGCTGTCCTGCTCGGGAATGCCGGTGGAAACCACCAGTTGGTCCGACACCGTCGACAGGCTGCTGCCTTGCAGGCTGGCCGTGACGCGCACGGGCGTGTTCACGGTGCCGGACGCCACCGTGGTGCTGACGCTGCCGTCGGCGCCGCTGCTCGATTGGGCCGGATTGAGGCTCAGGCCGCCCGCCGTCGTGTTGAGCGCGAAATTGACCACATGGCCGCTGACGGGATTGCCGTTGCGGTCGAGCACCTTGAAGGTGACGATGGACGACTCTTGCCGCCCCGCCCCGCCCGTGCCTTTCAGGGCGATGTTCTGCGGCAGGGCCGAGACAAAGCCGATCTGGCCCGCGCTGGCCGTCTGCACCGTCAGGGTGCCGGCCTGGCTCACGGTGGTGGCATTGAAGACGGTGCTGGCCGTGATCACGTCGGGCGCGCCGCAGCCCTTGTCGATGTACGAGGTGCTGGCCACGCCATTGACCGTGTTGACGGGACTGCTGATGGCCGCCTTGCCGGCGCTGGCGCAAGGCGAGCTGAAGACGACCGACTGCACCGGCGCGTACACGGCACCGCCGCTCATCACCGTCACGCTGAGGCCCGCAGTCCCGCCCGCCGACAGGGTTGCCGGAGCGACACCCACGCTGCCCAGGGTCAAGGTCGGGAAGACCACCGTGTAATTGATACTCGACGTCAACACGCTGCCATTGACCGTGGCGCTGGCCACCAGCGCAAAAGCGCCGCCCTGGCTGCCAGGCGCGACAACGATGCTGGCCACGCCGTTCGCGTCCGTCAGGGCGCTGGCCGCCCCCGGGGTGAAGACGGCGCTCTTGTCGCTGCTGTTCAAGGTCAGCAGGACGCCCGGCAGCACGGCGCCGCTGCCATCCTTCACGACGGCTTGCACGGTGGCGCTGTTGCCGGGACTCACGGACGTCGTCGCCTTGCCGGCCCCGTCCTTCAGGCTCAGCGCCAGGGTCGCCGGCACGGGCACGACGGGCGTGACGGGAACCACCGGCGTGACGGGCGGCACCACGCAGCCGGGCAGGTTCGGGTTGCGGTTCGGGTCCAAGGTGCTGCAATCGCTGCTGCCGGAACCGCCACCGCCACAGCCGGCCAGCAAGGCCGCTGCCGTGCCGGCAGCCAGACACAGCGCCCAGCGCGCCGGCAAACCGCTACTCGTCAATCCATACATGCACTTCTCCCTGTTATTTTGTTGCTGATAATGTGTAACTGTGTTCAAGCCTGGTCGTGCCCCAGGACCACGCGGATGCCGGCGCCGCGCGCCAGGCCGGCCACCGGCACCAGCTGCATAGCCTCGCCCCGCTGCGCCAGGGCGAGCCGCAAGGCGTCCGCCTGGCGCGCGTTGCCGGGCGCATACAGGATCTGGCTGCGGGCCTGGCGAAAGCCGGGCAGGTTCGCCAGCCGGCTGACGGCCATGCCCCGGGCCTGCACGCGCAGGCGCACCTGCGCCGCCATGCCGCGGATGCCATTGCCGTTGATGATTTCGACCGGGGCCGCCTGCTCCGGCGCAACCGCCGAAGCCGCCGAAACTGGCACAGTGGCGGCCGCCGTCGTTTGCGCGAGCGCCGCTGCCTGCCCCGCGTGCACCAGCTGCAGGTTGTTGCGCGCCAGCGCCGCGCCGCCAGCGCGCGCCACGGCCTGTTCGAGCATGCCGGCCGCCAGCGCCAGCTCCCCTTGCAGGTAGTACACATAGCCGAGATTGTTCCTGGGCTGGGCGGCCTCGGGATAGTCGTGCACGAGCGCCAGCAGCGCCTTTGCGGCCTGCTCCAGCCGGCCCTGGCGCGCGTCGAGCACGGCCTGCGCATTGCGCGCAGCCAGTTGCTGCGGCTCCAGCGCGATCGACGCGGCATAGGCGTCGGCCGCCAGCGCCAGCTGCCCCCGCGCCTGATGAAATTTACCCAGTTCAAAATACGTGGCGGCATCCTGGCCGGCCGAATGGCCGATGCGCTGCACGCCGCGTACCTGCCAGTGCGGCGCAGGGTCCGTGGCCGCGCAGCCCTGCAGCAGGCACGCCAGCAGGCACCAGACGGCCATCCTGAGCCAGCGCAGCGTCACAGGGCGCCCATCGCGGGCAGCAGGGCGCGGCGGATCTGCAGCAAGGCGGGGCCCATGAGCACCACCAGCAGGGATGGGAAAATGAAAAAGATCAGGGGAAACAGCAGCTTGAGCGCGATCTTGGCAGCCGTTTCCTCGGCACGCTGGCGCCGCTTGGTGCGCAGCTCGTCCGATTGCACGCGCAAGGAAGCGGCAATGCTGGTGCCGAAGCGCTCCGCCTGTATCAGCAGGGTCACCAGCGCATCGACGTCTTCCACGCCCGTGCGCAGGGCCAGGTTGCGCAAGGCCTTGTCCTTGGCGCTGCCGGCGCGCAATTCCAGCGTGACCAGTTGCAATTCCTCGGCCAGGATCACGCTTTTCATGCCGATTTCCTGCGCCACGCGCGCCAGCGCGGCATCCATCGCCAGGCCCGCTTCGACGCAGACGGTCATCAGGTCCAGCGCATCGGGAAAGGTTTCAAAAATTTCGCGCTGCCGCTCTTTCAGGCAATGCTTGAGCCAGAAGCCGGGCAGGTAATAACCGAGGGCCGCGGCCAGCACCAGCCACAGGAACAGGTTGTAATCGCCGTGCCGCAGCAGCAGATAGGCCAGCAAGGGGAACAGCAGCGCCAGCCCCGTCTTGGCTGCGTAGAACAGCGCCGGCGCGGCGCTCTTGCGCCAGCCCGCATTGATGAAGCGGATGCGGATCGGCGAATCCTCCCAGCCCTCTTCGGGCAGCGACAGCCTGGCCAGCGGGCGCGTCAGGCTGACGAGGCGCGCCAGCCAGCGCTGGTTCGTGCGGCGCGCCCTGCCCGTATCGGCCTTCCTGACGTCCAGGGCATCGAGGCGCACTTGCACCGCATTGCCCGCGAACAGCCGCGCCAGCACCAGGACGATGCCGAATACGATCAGGAACAACACCGCCAACAGCCCCACCTGCATGCCGCTCATCGTGCCACCTTCTGTCCAGTCAATTGCTTCATTTCATGGCCTCACACGCGGATCCGCACGATTCTGCGGATCACCAGGACGCCCATGGCCAGCATGGCCAGGGCCATTCCCACCATCTTGCGGCCGCCGCTGTCGAGGTACAGCACGGAGAGGAATTCCGGATTGGTCAGCTGCATCATCAGGGCGGCGGCAAACGGCAGCGAGCCGAGCACCCAGGCCGACATGCGCCCCTCGGCCGACAGCACGCGCACCTGGCCCATCAACTTAAGGCGGTCGCGGATGATGGCGCTGATGCTGCCAAGTAACTCCGTCAGATTGCCGCCCGTTTCGCGCTGAATCAGCACGGCGATGACGAAATAGCGCAAGTCCGTGCTGGGCACGCGCGCCGCCAGGCCCGACAGGGCATCGGCCATCGACACGCCAAAATTGACTTCGTCAAACACGGCCCGGAATTCATCGGCCAGGGGCCCCGTCATCTCGTCGCCGACCATTTTCAGGGCTGTGGGAAAGGCATGGCCGGCCCGCATGGCGCGGCTCATCATGTCCAGCGCATCGGGCAACTGCAGTTCGATGCGCGCCTGCCGGCTGGCCTTGGCGCGGGTCACGAGCAGGAACGGCAGCGCCCCGCAGGCAAAGCACAGCAGCAGGCGCAGATACCAGGGCAAGGGGCTGACCGTGGCCAGCACCAGGCCCAGCAGCCAGGCCAGCAGGCTGTAGCCGAGCAGCTGGCCCACATTCCAGTTCTTACCCGACTGCAACAGCAAACGGTCCAGCGTGGCCACGCCGGGCAGCCATTCCAGCAAGCCCTGCACGCCCGCATGCGAACTCAGCAGCCGCTCCTTGGTGATGGACACGGTCTTCTGCGCGTCGTCGCTGGCCGTATTCATCGCCAGCAGGCGGCGCGCCACACGCCCGGCGCCCGCGCCGCGCGACTGCCAGTTGAAATACACGGCGCCCACCAGCAGCATGACCGCCAGGAAAACCAGCACAAACACCAGATACGCGAGATAGCCCATGCCGCGTCAGCGCCCGGAACCGGTCGGTTCGAATACCGTGCTGGAAATGCCGATGCCAAAGCTCTTCAGGCGCTCCAGGAAACGGGGACGGATGCCGCTGGCCGAGAAATACCCGACGACGGCCCCGCTCTCCCCCACGCCCGTCTGCCTGAAGCTGAAGATTTCCTGCATCGTGATGACATCGCCCTCCATGCCCGTGATTTCCTGGATCGACGTGACCTTGCGCTTGCCGTCGATCAGGCGCGACACTTGCACCACCACGGAGATGGCCGAGCTGATCTGCTGGCGGATGGCCTTGCTGGGCAGGTTGGCGGCGGCCATGCTGATCATGTTTTCCAGCCGCGTGATGGCGTCGCGCGGGGTATTCGCGTGGATGGTGGCCATCGAGCCTTCATGGCCCGTATTCATGGCGCCCAGCATGTCGAGCGCTTCGGCGCCGCGCACTTCGCCCAGGATGATGCGGTCGGGACGCATGCGCAGCGCATTGCGCACCAGCGCGCGCTGCGACACTTCGCCCTTGCCCTCGATATTCGCGGGCCGCGTTTCCAGGCGCACCACGTGCGGCTGCTGCAATTGCAGCTCGGCCGCGTCTTCCACCGTGACGATGCGTTCCGTATGGCCGATGAAGCCGGAAATGACGTTGAGCATGGTGGTCTTGCCGCTGCCCGTGCCGCCGGAAATGAGGATATTCATTTTTGCCTTGCCCAGGCCCTGCAGCACCTCGGCCATCTCGGCCGTCATGCTGGTGTAGGCGACCAGGTCGGCCAGGCGCAGGGGATCGACGGAAAAGCGGCGGATCGACATCACGGGCCCGTCGATGGCCAGCGGCGGGATGATGGCGTTCACGCGCGAACCGTCGGGCAGGCGCGCATCGACCATGGGACTCGACTCGTCGATGCGGCGGCCCACGCGCGAGACGATCTTGTCGATGATTTTCATCAGATGGGCATCGTCGTTGAACACGACTTCCGTCAGCTCCAGCTTGCCGCGCCGCTCCACGTACACTTGCTGGTGGCCATTGACGAGGATATCCGACACGGTCGGGTCGGCCAGCAGGATTTCCAGCGGACCAAAACCCAGCATCTCGTTGCGGATGTCGCGCGTCAGGTTCTTGCGCTCGATGTCATTGATGACCACGGCTTCCTCGTCGAGCAGGCGCTCGACCAGGGTGCGCAGCTCGTCGCGGATCTGTTCCTGCGTCAGCCGCTGCATGCTTTCCAGGTCGACGCGCTCGAGCAGCAGCACATGGATGCGCTGTTTCAGCTCGCGGTAGCTGCGGTTGTCGATGGACGGCGCGCGCTGCGGCGTCAGGGCGGCGATCTTGCCGTTGCCGAGGCGCTCGCGGATCGACAGGCTGGAGACGGGAGAGGTGGCCATGGAAGGTTCCTGTTCGAATGAAATTAGGCGCGCTGCAGCACACGCTGCAGCCAGCCTTGCCGCACGGGCTCGGCGCTGACGCCCGTCAGGCTGGCGGCAAACTCCTGCAGCGAGCGCGTGATGGGGCTGTTCTTATCCAGCTGCAAGATCGGCATGCCCTGGTTGACCGACGCGGCGGCCGACGCATAGTGATTCGGCACCGTGCGGTCGATCGCCGTGCCATATGCCGCTTCCAGGTCCTGCAGGCGGATTTCGCCGCCCTTGTCGTGCCGGTTGACGATCAGGCGCACCTTGTCCTTGTCGTATTCCAGCGAGCGGAACATGCCCAGCAGGCGCTTGCCGTCGCGGATGTAGGGCAAGGTCGTCTGCAGGATGGGGAAAATCAGGTCCGCATGGTCGAGCGCGCGCACGCTGACGGCATCGAGGTTGCGCCCCACGTCGAGCACCACGAAGTCGTACTGGCGCCGCGCCAGCTTGATGATGGCGTCGATATGCTCTGGCTGCACCTCGCTGGCATGGGCCGGGTCTTCCGGCGCCGCCAGGACGCTGAAATTGGGCAAGACATTGAGCATGCTCGAGGCCAGGAACGAGGGGTCCAGGCGGTGGATGTCGCGCGTCACGTCGGCCAGGGTGGCCAGCGGCTTGTTTTCGGAGACGAACAGCGAAGCGTCGCCGAAATGCAGGTTCAGGTCCAGCAGGGCAACGCGCTTGTGGCCGCTGGCCGCCAGGGCATAGCCGAGGTTGGTGGCGATGAAGGTGGCGCCGCTGCCCCCCTTGCAGGAAATGAAGGCCAGCACCTTGCCGTTGCCGTTGTCGCGCCGCTCGAGCTTTTCCTCGATGCGCTCGAGCGCCGGACAGATGCTGGCGGCGGCGGCCGGCGACGGCAACACTTCGCGCACGCCGGCACGCATGGCTTGCAGCAGGAACTCGGGCGTATGCTGCGGGCTCAGCACGATGACGGCCAGGCGGGGAAACTGGTTGCTCAGGCGCTCGATGGCGGCCAGGTCGGCGCCGTCGTTGCCGGGCCGGTCGAACATCAGCACGTCGGGCAGCTCTTGCGCCGAGTACAGCTGCTCCAGCGGTCCGCTGCGGGCATCGACGTCATCGGCCGGGTTGCGGTTGCCGACCAGCCGGCCCAGCTCGGCCAAGGCTTTTTCATCGCGGGATAGGATGGCGATTTTCACGATATGGCTAGCCTGTTCTGTGGTAACGGTGACATCTTCATTGGCGCCCGCCCACGCCGATCGTCAAGGTGCTCGATTGGGGCACGGGCGTGCTGAAGGTCTTTTGATACGCGTGGTACGCGGCCGCGGCGGACTTGCCGTCGAGGCCAGCCACGGGGTCGCGGTTCAGCCCTGCCTGCGGGTTGATCACTTGCTGGGCCAGCAGCAAGTCGACGCTGCGGCCAAACTGGCGGTCCAGGCGCGGCGTGGTGCTGCAGCCGCTGGCGGCCAACGACGCCAGCAGCACGCATAGCAGGGGAAGGAATGGAGGACGCTGCATGCTCACTCTCCTATTGAATGTCAAAGCCGGTCGCCGCCGCGGCGCCCGGTTGTGTGCCGGCCGCCGGCGGCGCCTTGGGCGTGCCTTCCATCTTCCCTTGCAGGAAGAATTGCGCGCGGCTGGGCGCCACGTAGGCATCCGTCGGCAGCGCGTAGTCGCCGGCCAGCGGTTTGACCAGGTGCGGCGTGATGATGAACACCAGTTCCGTGCGGTCAGTCTGGAAATCGCTGCTGCGGAACAAGGCGCCCAGCACGGGAATCTCGCCCAGCATCGGCAGCGCCTTGATATTCGTGGTCACGTTGTTCTTGATCAAGCCGCCGATGGCAAAGCTCTGTCCATCGAACAATTGCACGGTGGTGGTGGCGCGCCGCGTGGTAAAGGCGGGCAGGATGGCGCTGCCGGCCGTGCCGCCCGTGGTGATGCCGATGCCGTCCTTGTTGAGCTCGGACACTTCCGGCGCCACCTTCAGGTTGATGCGCCCCCCGTCGAGCACGGTGGGCGTGAACTTGACGGCAATGCCGAATTCCTTTTCTTCCAGGGTGATCTTGTTGGTGGCGCTGTCTTGCGAGACGGGAATGTAGATCTTGCCGCCGGCCAGGAAGCTGGCCTCCTGGCCGCTGATGGCCATGATGTTCGGTTCGGCCAGCACCTTCACGAGGCCATCGCGCTTTTGCGCATCGAGCGTGAGGAAGTTGCCATTCTTGCCGTTGAAGCCATCGATCATGCTGGGATTGCCGCTCAATAAATTCGACAGGAAACTGTAGGTCCAGTTGCCGCTGCTGGCGCGCGCGCCGATGCTGGCGCCCAGCTGGTCGACGAGGGTTTTGGACACTTCGGCAATCTTTACTTCCAGCATCACCTGCTGCGGCGCGGCGACGGTCAGCATGTCGATCACGCTCACGCCCGTGCCGCCGGCGGGACCGGGCGCCGGCGCGCCAACGGCCAGCCCGGCGCCAGCGGGCGTTGCCCCTTCGCCGCCGCCCCGCTGCGCGAACGCCGTGGCCATGGCCACGATCTGGCTGGCCTTGACGGCGTCCGAAACCATGCCCGTCAGCACGATCGCGCCGCCGGCCGAGCTGGCCTTGAGATCGGTTTCACGCGGGAACACGTGCGCCAGCTGCGCCTGCAAGCCATCGGCATCGACGCCCACTTCGATATCGACGATCACGGGCCGGTGATCCTTGTCCCACAGAATCAGATTGGTGCTGCCCGGGGCCAGGCCCCAGATATACAGCTCGCTGGAACTGCCCAGCAGCCTGGCGCCCGCCACCTTGGGATCGTTGACGGCGATCTGCGAGACGGCACGCGTCAGGCTGCGCAGGGTCGACTTGCCGACGGACAGGCGAATGGGCGGCCCCAGCCTGGCAATATCGGCGCCCAGCGACAGCGGCGCCGCCGCCTCGGCCACCTTGCCGGCGCCATCCGCCTTGCGCAAGGGGGGCGCGGCACCGGCGCCGCACGGCCACAGCAGGCTCGCCGCCAAGCCACCGAGGGCCAGGGCCAGGCTCAAGCGGGGCCGGGCGATATGGGTACGAAATGAGGTCATCAACTATCCCTGGTTCTGGTCTTTTTAAAATTGCTGGACGCGCGTGTCCATGCCCGTAATCACTTTGACGCTGTCGGCCGGCGGCGCGGGAGGACGCGGCGCCTGCCGCACAACTGCGGCCGCGCGCGGCACCGCGGCGGGCGCCAGCGGCTTCAGCCCCAGCAGCGACTCCTTGGTGGCGCCGCCCGTGTTGACGGGCGCCGGATCGACCTGGTTGCGCAGCACCAGCGACAAGGCGCCCACGCTGCGCGCCAGGTCCAGCTTTTCCACCTGGTCCGGCGTCAATTCCAGGGTCACGGCGTTGACCACCTTGGGCTTGTTGTCGTCGCGGTTCGATTCCTGCGCCACGGCCAGCACCAGGATGCGCTCGAGCACGATCTTGGAAATGGCCAGCTCGCCGCCGCCGCTGGCCTTGGCCCGGTCATCCTGGGTATTGACGAGGATGTCGACAAAGTTGCCCGGCAAGGCAAAGCCCGCCACCCCCACGACATCGTTGACGCGCACGGTCATGGCGCGCTTGCCGTCGGCCACGATGGACGACAGGCCGCCGGTCGTGCCCGGCGGCGCAAGTTTGCTTTCCAGCACGGGCTCGCCCAGGCTGATGGCCGTGCGCGTGATGCGCCCGTCCAGTGCCTTGCTGTCAATAAAGGCGCCGGGCGGCTGCGCGCCTGCGGGCCAGTCCATGCTGCGCAACATGAGCGGACTGATCTTCGTGCCCACGCCGATATCGACCAGGGCCACGACGATCTTCTGGCTCGCGGGCGTACTCTGGCCGCCCATCCAGACCGCCGCCGCCAGCACGGCGGCGCCAGCCAGCACCAGGGCCAGCAGCAACATCAGTAAAGCACGGGTATTTCGCATGGTTTTTCCTCTGACTTCAGCTTGGTTTCTGTTCGCGCCGTTCCTGCACGGCCTTCGCTTGCGCGCCCTGACTGTCGCCGGCGCCGGCAAAATAATTGTTCCAGGCCCAGTCCAGCACCTGCTCGCTCAGCTGCGCCGCCGTGCCCTCGTAGCGGGCCAGGTCGCGCACCTGGCGCAGCAGGTCGCGCGGATAACAGGCCAGCAAGGGCGTGGAGCCGCGCGCATGGCGCTGCAGCAGATAGGCAAAGGCGGCCGCATCGAATGGCAGCCCGTAGCGGGCGCAGGTCTGGCGAAACACGGTTTCGTAATGGGCCGCGCTGAGCGCCGGCACTTCGATCTTGTAGCCCAGGCGGCGCAGGAAGGCCGCATCCGACAGGCGCTCTGGCAGGAAGTTCGAGGAAAACACCACCACCACGTCGAACGGCACCTGGAAGGTGTGGCCGTTGTGCAGCGACAGGTAATCGATGGCGCGGTCCATCGGCACGATCCAGCGGTTCATCAGTTCCAGCGGCGAACAGCGCTGGCGCCCCAGGTCGTCGATGATGAAGATGCCGTTGTTGGCCTTCAGGTGGGGCGGCGCGCGGTACAGCCGCGTCACGCTGTCGAAGCGCAGGTCCAGCATTTCCAGGGTCAGCTCGCCGCCGGTGAGCACGGCGGGGCGGCGCACGCCGCGCACCCAGCGCGCGTCGAGCTGCACGGCCCGCTCGATGCCGGCCGGCGCCTGCGGCTGCTGCGCCGCCGGCAAATGCAGCACCGGATCATAAAAAGGCACGACTTCGCCATCGACCATGATGGCGTACGGCAAGGCGATGGCGCCTTGCAGCAAGTCTTGCAGGCGTTCGGCCAGATAGGTCTTGCCGCTGCCGGCGGCGCCGTAGATGAATATGGCGCGCCCGGAATTCATGGCCGCGCCCAGCTGGTCGAGCACGCCCGGGTTGACCACCACGCCGTCGAAGCTGGCCGCCACCTGCGGGCGCGTGACATGCATGTTGGCCACGCTTTGCGCGGACACCTGGGCGTTGTAGGCGGCCAGCGGCACGGGGCACGGGCCCGCATAGGCATTGCGCGCCAGGCATTCGAGGGCGCGCTGGCGGCCGCTGTCCGTCAACTGGTAGTGGATGTCGGCATCCGTGCCGCTGGCGCCGCGGCGCATGACTTCGCACATCTTTTCCTGCCGCATGAAGACGATCACGGGGTCGATCACGCCCAGGCCCAGCTTGACGTAGGCGGCCAGTTCCGGCAGGTGCAGCTGGCCCCGCTGGAACAGCACCTTGACCAGCAATTCGACCAGGAAAAAGAAAGGCAAGCCCGTCTCGTCGACGGTGCGCGGTGCGCGCTGGGACGCCGGTGCGGCAAGCAGATCAGCAGACATGGGTACGGGTGCGGAAGACGCCAGCGGTCATGCGAAGATTCCCAGCGGGCCAATGGCGGCCAGGAGCAGATACAGCGAGGTGCCGCAGGCGATGGCTATGGCATAGGGCAACTTGCCGCTAGGCACGACCGGCGCATCGATCTCGGGCCGCTGCGCCGCGATGGCCCGCATGAAGCTGTTCAAGGCCATGTGGTAGCTGTTGCCGGCGACCTGGCGCAAGCTGCCGTGGAAGGCGGCCACGGCCAGTGCCAGCACGCCGCCGGCGAGCAAGGTGGACAGCAGACAAAGGAAGACGGTGTACGGGCCCACGAACGCCCCCACCATGGCCATCAGTTTCACGTCGCCGGCGCCCAGCGCCTTGAGCGCATACATCGGCAGCAGCAGCGCCAGGCCCAGCGCCAGGCCGCCCAGCGCCGGCCAGAAGCCGATCGCGCCCGGCGTGGCCGTCAGCAGGCCGGCGCCGGCCGGCATCGCGCAATTGAGCAGCAGTCCCGCCAGCGCGCCGGGCAACACCAGGCGGTTCGGAATGCGGCGGCTGCGCACGTCGTGGTACACGGCCAGCAGCAGCAAGCCGGCCAGCAGGACGGCCGGCGACCAGGTCAGGAAAAGATCGGTGTACATGGATTCTTCGGCACGGGAAGCACGATGGCTGGGGCACAAACAACGATGGCCCGGCGCCATGCGGCTGATCCGGGCCACCATCGGCGCGTGCCCGGGACGGGGCACGCCGCCATGTCGCGAGCGATGATTACGGCTTGGCAGTCAGGGTGGTCGAGACGCCCGTGAAGACGGCCGACAGATTGGTACCCAGCAATTTGACTGCGCCAACGATCGCGACGGCGATCAGTGCGGCGATCAGGCCGTATTCGATTGCCGTTACGCCATCTTCTTCAGCGATAAAGTTTTTGATGAAATTCATGATTAATCCATTCAGAGTGAGTTTTACAACGTCATGTGCAACGGCGCAGGCAGCCAGAAAATGGAGCAACGCCGCGGATTCTTGCATATGGACAGAAGTACAATCAGGCATACCACGACCATCGGCGACAATAACAAGAAGTGTCCGAAAGCGAATTGCCGCGCCAATCGCGCAAGAAATACACGACGACTTGCTTATCGTCTCTTTTTCGATCTCTTCCTGCTCTTTTACCAATTCGTAATAGCAGTCTGGCTAATTCAGCGGTATTTACCGATTGCTGATAGATATATTATAAAGAAATAAATATTGATATTAAACAGACAAAAGTAATTTTATTGCCGGTACAAAACAGCTTTTTTTCCGCAGGTATTCGGTACATTTGTACTGGCCTCAGCATTCATGGGCCACGGCAAGGCCATTCTTCAAGGCATACACATACAGCTCCAGGCGGTTGGCCACGTCCAGCTTGCTGTAAATCGACGTCAGATGGTTGCGCAAGGTTTGCTCGGAAATAAACGCGCGCTGCGCTATGGTTTTGTTGAGTGCGCCATTGCCTTCCACCATCATCGCGACAATCTTGCGTTCCTTCAGCGTCAGCAAGGCGATGCGGGCCGCCTCGGGATCGGCCGCCGCCGCTGCCGGCACCGGCTTGATCAGCGCTCCCAGCAGGTTGCCCAGCAAGGCCTGGTCCAGGCAGAGTTCGCCGCGGTGCACGCGCGCGATGGCGTCGATCACCTGCGCCGCCGCCACCTCCTTGCCGATCACGCCCCGCGCCCCGTTGCGCACGGCGCGGGCCAGCATCTCCTGGTCGCGCGTGCCGCTGAACATCAGCGCCCGCGTGACACCATTGGCCACCAGCGCCGGCACGAAATCGACGGAACACACGCCATCGAGATCGACGTCGAGCACGACGATATCGGGCTGCAGGCTGCCCGTCAGCGCCACGGCATCGCCGATCGTGCCGACGCTGGCCACCACCTCCATCGTCGGGCACGCATCCTCCAGCAGTTTTTCCAGGCCCCACAGCATGGTTTTATGGTCGTCGACCAGCATGACGCGGATGGGATGCAGAATAGACATAGGCTTACCTTTTATGTGCCACGGCCTGCAGGGCCAGGGCCCTTACACGGGAATTTCAATGCGCACCGCCGTCGCGCCGCCAGCTGCCTGGCCGACCTGCACGGTGCCGCCCAGCGCCTGGGCGCGTTCGGCGATGGACGCGGGGATGAACGGGGCGCGCCGCGGCGCTTCGGCCTCGGCCGCATTCTCGATCGAGATCGAGACGGCATGCGTGTCGCAGGCAAGGCGCACGCAACCCTCGCGGGCCGTCGTGTGCCGGCGGATGTTGCTCATGCCTTCATTGACGATCTGAAACACTTCCGCCGCCAGCCTGTCGCTGAGGACGAACGCCCGCTCCGAGACAATCTCGATGTCGATGCCAAAGAATTTCTTCAACTGTTCCGCCTGCCGCCGCAGGGCCACCAGCAGCTCGGGCTCGTCGTGCTGCTGGCCGCCGCGCACCGTCCTGGCCATCTGGCGCAGGTCGCCGATCACCTGGCCGCTCATGTCGATCAGCTTGTCGAGCTCGCCCAGCAAGGGGCTGTCGGCGGCCACCTTGGCGCGCAAGGCGCTCAAGCCATGGCGCAAGCCGATGTAGGGCTGGATGGTGGAATCGTGCAAATCGCGGGCAATTTTCTGCCGTTCCCGGTAAGCGGCGCCGGAAGCGAGCTTGTCGAGAATGGCGATGTTTTCTATCTGGGGAAAGACCTGCGTCACGATATGCGTAAGGAAGCGCGCATCGGCCTTCGACAGCCGCTCCCTGGCCGACAGCACGTACAGGCGGCCCTGCCCCTTATGCAAGGGCAAGGGAACGCTGATGAACGATGGCGCATCGAACAGTTCCGCCAGGGCGGCCCCCTGCGTGGCCTCCATCGCGAGCCGCTGCCATCTGGCGCTGCCGCGCGCCGTTGCCTGCCACGCATGACCGAGCCCGAGGCGCGCACGCAGCGACGGCGCGTACAGCACGCTCTGGCTGGCGTCGAACGCCATCAGCGGCGCCACGGCCGCTTCGCTCATCTGGCTGACGCGCCCGCCATTTCCCCGGCTGTCGTCGAGCGCCGTGCGCAGTTGCCAATGCGCGGCGCCGCCCTCGCGCATGACCAGGATGCAGCTGCTGGCGCCAAAGAAGACGCGCGCCTTTTCCAGCATGGACGCCACCATATGGTCGACCCCGAAACGGGGGTTCGATTGCTGGCTCACTTCGCGCAGCAAGGCCAGGCGGCGCTTTTGCAGCAGGCTCAGGCCACCCCAGTACGCGATCATGTAGCCCAGCGCCATGACAAACGCCGTGCGCAAGAGCAAGTGCGACAGGTTCGGCTCCTGCTCCGACAGCACCGACGCCAGCACCAGCAAGGCACAGGAAGCGAGCGTCATCCGCGTGCCTTCATCGAGCCCCCGCTGAAACGAGGATGCCAGGATCACAAAGAAGAACAGGGGGAAAAAATAACTCTCGCCGCCGCCCGTGCACAGCACGATCAGGCCGCACCACAGGACATCGAGCCAGTACACGCGCTTGCCGCGGCCCCGATGAAAATGCAGCAACACCAGCAATACCCCGCTGTATAGCGCATACAGGGGCAGGATCGTCCAGGCCAGCTGCCCCGACATTGCCTGATTGCCGGGATTGACTATCAAGGTCAGCAATGCCGCCACGGCCAATAACAGGCGCATGCCAAAGATCATTTGCAAGTCCGCATGCTCCTCCGGCGGCAATGCCGCCACGGTATTCTGCTCCCCTTGCAATTCTTGCTTTTGCAGCATGCTGATTTCATCTTTGCATAAAAGCGCCATTGGCTGGGCACGCCAGACAATGGTTAATTATTTTTTAATTTCCTTACGCTCCGCATATTACTCTCAGGATCAGGAATTAGGAATGGGAAGCCCGTTATTTACTATGTAAATTACAATAAACTTGATTTCCGCGCATTTTAATGCGACCCTCACCCGCTTAAAGCAAGATAAAATAAGCCTCGGCAAATTTATTTGAATTCACTGCCAGACATATGCCGGCGCGAGCCTTTACCTGGATACCTGCAATGACGCTCAGCAAGGCCAAACCCCGCTTTTCCCGCCCCCCGCCCGGCAGCATCCGGCAAGCGGGCGCCTCCCTTGTCGAGTTTGCCATCATTGCCCCCGCCTTCCTGCTGCTGATGATAGGCGTGATCGAACTGAGCATGGCGTATTTCGCCAATCTCACCATGCAGCATGCGGTGCGCGAAGGCGCGCGCTATGCCGTGACGGGCAACAAGGATCTCGACCCCGCCAGCAGCAACCAGCAACGCTACCAGGCCGTCATTCAAAAGATGAAAGCCAGTTCGATGGGCATCTACGACAAGGTCAATCCCATCATCACGGTGAACGGCACCAGCGGCACCAGCGCCGGCATGTTCGGCAACAGCGGCGATATCGTCGTCATCTCCGTCGAATGCAACTGGAAGTTCGCCACGCCGCTCATGGCCGCCTTCTTCAAGGACGGCAAGTCGCGTTTCGTGGTGGCCGCCACCATGCGCAATGAAAGCTTTGGCGGCCTATGAGGCGCGTTCACCGTCCCCCGCAGCGCGGCGCGCGCGGCATTGCCGCCGTGGAATTTGCCATCGTGCTGCCGCTGCTGGCCCTGCTGCTGTTCATGGTGGTCGACCTGTCGCGCGCCATCCAGGCCAAGATCATCCTGCTCAACATCAGCCGCGAAGGCGCCAACCTGGCTTCGCGCGCCACGTCCGACCTCAGCGGTTCCAGCCAGGGCATCATGAATGCGCTGGCCGCCAGCACGCCGCCGCTGGACATGAACGGGCGCGGCATGATCTATATCACCAAGATCATGGGTTATACGCCGTCGGCAAATGCCGCCGTGCGCAACATCGTGCTGGAACAGTACCGCTGGGACGCGGGCGCAAATGCCAGCGGCTACCTGCCCGCCAGCCAGGTCTGGCAATGCGGCAGCTGGACCAATGGCACGTGCACGGGCATCGCCAAGGCGGACAAGGCGCCCGTGCTGTCCCTGATGGCCGGCCAGCTGGCCGATGGAGAACTGATCTACGCCGTGGAAACTTTCTACAATTTCGACATGCTGTTCGGCACATTAAAAATTGGCAACAGCACGACGCCCATCCTGGGTCCCGACCTGACTTCCATGACGATATTCTGATGCGCATTCCACACAAGCGGCAAGGCGGGCAAGTGCTGATCATGGTGGCGCTGTCGGCCGTCGTCCTGATCGCCGCGACGGGCCTGGCCGTCGATTCGGCCCTCGGCTACTTCGTCAAGGCCAGGCTCAATGCGGCCGTCGACTCGGCCAGCCTGGCGGCGGCCCGTGGCGTCACGGCGGGCAACTCGGAAGCGGAACAGCGGGCCAGCGCGCGCCAGTCGGCAAAGGAGTTTTTTGATATTAACTACCCGGACAAATTCCTGCTGTCGACGCCGACCTTGAATCCCGTCGACGTCACGTTCGACAAGGGCACCGTCACCATCGACGTTTCCGCCACCGCCTCGCTGCCCGTCTCGCTGATGGGCATACTGGGTTTCAAGACCCTGAACGTGGCCGCCAGCGCGCAAACCATCCGCAAGGACCTGGACATGGTGCTGGTGATGGACACGTCGGGTTCGCTGAAAAACAATGCCGATGCCGTGCGGGCGGCGGGCAAGTCCTTCCTGAACAAGTTCAACTCCACGGTCGACCGGGTCGGCTTGCTGCATTTCGCCTCGGAAGCGCAAATCGATGTCCCGATCAAGCAGGTCAACCGCGGTTTCGACCGCAGCAGCATGACCGTAAAAGATGGCAAGATCGATAAATTTATCTTTACCGGCGGCACCAATTCTTCCGCCGGCATGTTTCATGCACGCAAACAGCTGAACGATATCTTGCCGCTCAACCGCTCCAGCCTGCGCGTCATCGTGTTTTTTTCCGATGGCTCGCCGGCGGCGTTTTCCTCGTTCTTTCCCAACACGGGCAACAACTGCAAGACGGCAGGCGGCCTCGCCACTTATACCGTTTTCCAAAACTCCCCGCTGGTCGGCCTGTACGCAATGAAAGAGGCTGACAACGAGCAGTCCGGGAACTGCGCTGCCAGCAGGATCACCGCGATCCCCCCCTGGTACAACGCGGATAAAGAATTCGACAAAGCCGACGACGTGGCGCTGCGCGAGTTTCCCATCGTGACCAACACGCCCCGCGTCGTGACCGCTTCCATCGCCTCGGCGCAGGTGCAATGGACAAATGTGCACCGCGCCTCGCGCAACCTGGTCGAAGCGATGGCGGCCAAGGCGCGCCAGGAAGGCATATTCATCTTCACCCTGGGCATGGGCGCATCGCTGAAGACCAAGGAAGGACCGGACAACGAGCTGGGCGAAGACTTGCTGCGCTGCCTGGCCAATACCACGGATGCGAAAGCCAGCTGCCGCAAGCCGGCCGAACCCGTGGGCCTGTACTGCTACGCGGCCACCGACAGCGACCTGAGTCCCTGCTTCACGCGCCTCGCGTCGGCCATTTTGCGCATTTCCAAGTAAGCGCCTAGCCCTGCCACTGCCCCGCCACGACAAAACCCAGCGTCATGGCCACCACCATCGCCGCGCCGGTGGGCGTGGGCGGCGTGGGCGATGGCAGGTCGAACCAGCGGCACACGGCGCCTACCAGCAAGCCCAGTACCGATCCTGCCAGCATGACGTTCATGGCGCCTCCCGTTGTAATGCACGGCGCTGCAGGTACAGGCCCGTGAGCCAGTAGCCGCAGCTGGTCAGGAACACCAGCAGCGCGGCGCTGAGCACGGGCGGCGCCGGCACGGGGATGCGCGCCAGCTGGCACACGAAGCCCACGACAAAGGCCAGCAGCAGGCCGAGGATGACTTTCTTGTAGCGCATACTCATCTCCGTCACCGCCTAGAAAGCAAAGCAGCTGCAACCCAGCGTGCCCCAGAAGCCTGAAAAATCGCTGATCGGCACGGCCGACTTGCGCGCCCGGTCATGGGCATGCGCATGCACGCCGCAGGCGCCCGCGCACTGGTGCGGCAGCGCGGCTTGCGCCGGCCTGGCCGCGGGCCGGTAGTGTCCCGGCACCGTGCGCACGGGCGACCACTCGGGCAGCACGGGGATAGGCGGCGGCGCCAGGGTCGTGAATTCCGCCTGGCCGTAGACGACCTTGCCGCCCACCATGGTCAGCACGGATTCGATGGACTTGATCGCCTCTTCCGGCACGCTGAAGTAATCGGCCGACAGCACGGACAGGTCGGCCAGCATGCCGACACGGATGCGCCCCTTCTTGCCTTGCTCGCTGGAGAACCAGGCGCTGCCGGCCGTCCACAGTTCCAGTGCCGTGTCGCGCGACAGGCGGCCCGCCGCATCCGTCAGGGCCAGGCCACCCACGGTGCGTCCCGACACCAGCCAGTACAGCGCCGTCCACGGGTTGTAGCTGGCCACCCGCGTGGCATCCGTGCCGCCGCCCACGGGCACGCCCGCGTCGAGCATGCGCTGCACGGGCGGCGTGGCCTTCGCCGCCTCGGCCCCGTAGCGCTCGACGAAATACTCGCCCTGGAAAGCCATGCGGTGCTGGATGGCCAGGCCGCCGCCCAGCGCCTTGACGCGGTCGATATTCTTCGGGCTGATGGTTTCCGCGTGATCGAACAGCCAGTGCAAGCCGCCGAACGGCGTGTCGCGGTTGACCTTTTCAAACACGTCGAGCATGCGGCCGATCGATTCGTCATAGGTGGCGTGCAGGCGGAACGGCCAGCGCTGCTCGACCAGGTGGCGCACGACCTTTTCCAGCTCGTCTTCCATGCCGGCCGCCAGTTCCGGGCGCGGCTCGAGGAAGTCCTCGAAGTCGGCGGCGGAAAACACCAGCATTTCGCCGGCGCCGTTGTGGCGGTAGAAATCCGTGCCGTCGCCCGGCTTGACCATGCCCGTCCACTTCTGGAAGTCCTGCAATTCCGCGCCCTTGTTTTGCGTGAACAGGTTGTAGGCGATGCGGATGGTCAGCTGCTCCTTTTGCGCCAGCTCGTCGACGACGGCGTAATCCTCGGGATAATTCTGGAAGCCGCCGCCCGCATCGATGGCGCTGGTGATGCCCAGCCGGTTCAATTCGCGCATGAACTGGCGCGTGGAATTGACTTGCAGTTCCAGCGGCAGCTTGGGGCCTTTCGCCAGGGTCGCATACAGGATCATGGCGTTCGGCCGGGCGATCAGCAGGCCCGTGGGATTGCCTGCGCCGTCGCGCACGATCTCGCCGCCGGGCGGGTTCGGCGTATTCTTGTCGTAGCCGACGGCGCGCAGGGCGGCGCGGTTCAGCAGGGCGCGGTCGTACAGGTGCAGGATGAAGACGGGCGTGTCGGGTGCGGCCGCGTTGATTTCATCGAGGGTCGGCATGCGCTTTTCCGCGAACTGGAATTCCGTCCAGCCGCCCACCACGCGCACCCATTGCGGATTCGGCGTGCGCAGCGCCTGCTCCTTGAGCATGCGCAAGGCGTCGGCCAGCGACGGCACGCCTTCCCAGCGCAATTCCAGGTTGTAGTTCAAGCCGCCGCGAATCAGGTGCAGATGCGAGTCGTTCAGGCCGGGAATCACCCTGCGGCCATCCAGGTCGATCACCTGCGTGGCGGGGCCCCGGTGGCGCATCACGTCTTCAGCGTCGCCCACGGCGAGGAATTTGCCATCGGCGATGGCGACGGCGGACGCCAGCGGCTGCGTCCTGTCGACCGTGTGGAAACGGCCATTGAGTAAAATCGTGCTTGCGCTCATGCTAAATCTCCGGAATCAGGTGCTGGACGGTGCCCCGCCGGCTGGCGGGGCTGATACATTGCTGAAAATCAATGGCCTTCGCTGGCGTTGAACATGGATTTGGCGTAGATCAGGCCCAGGCCATAGCCGCCGCCGTGCGCCACGGCCGTCGCCACCGTCTCATTGTAGGTCTCGCCGCGGGCCCAGTCGCGCTGCAGTTCCAGCAAGTATTGCACGGACGTCAGCGGCTGTGCGCCTGCCTGTATCATGCGCTGCATGGCCATCGCATGGGCTTCGTCGGAGACGTCGCCGCTGGCGTCGGCGATCACGTACACTTCGAAGCCCTGCTCCAGCGCCGACAGGGCCGGGCCCACGATGCAGACGGACGTCCACAGGCCCGCCAGCACGATCTTGCCCTTGCCGTAGTCATTCACCTTGTCGGCGATGCGCGCATCTTCCCAGGTATTCATGGTGGTGCGGTCGATCGGCGTCTGCTGCGGGAAGACGGACTGGATTTCATCGAAGATGGGGCCGGAGAACGATTTGGCCGCCACCGTCGTGAGGATGGCCGGCACCTTGAATTCGGCCGCCGCCTTGGCCACCAGCGCCGCGTTGTTGCGCAGCAGGGCCAGGTCGATGGAGCGCGTGGCAAACGCCATCTGCGACTGGTGGTCGATCATGATCAGGGTGTGGTCGTTCGGGGTCAGCAGTTTTTGTGCGGCTTGGGCGGTAGCGATCGGCATGATGTTTTCCTCGGTGAAAATAATTGAATATGAAAATGGTGGTATCCGGCCCGCACAATCTAGCGCCCTTCTTCTTGCGCTGCCATGTTGCGTGTCAGTGATATGCAGTATGCACGCACAAAAACGAAAACAAAAACGGAAAGAATGCCAAGCTATATTCGATTTTTTCGATGATATAAAATACGCGCACCGCAACCAATCGCACGGAGGACAACATGGGGTTTGAATTCAGGATCGCGGCCAGCCTGACGGCCGGCCAGCGCCAGCACCTGGAACAGTTGCTGGCGGCGCTGCCGCAGGCGGCCAGCGGCATGCCCGACACGGACGCCAGGCTGACGGACGCCGGACTGTACGTGTGCCAGTACCTGCGCCCGGACCCGTGGCACGGCCTGGACGCCGTGCGCGCCTGGCTCGATGTCCAGGGCGTGCGCTACGCCGTCGAAGAGATCGACGACTAGGCGCAATGCCATGGCAACTGATAAGGAGGGACGCGCCGGTCCCTTTTCTTTACTTGCGGCATTGCAAACTTGAAACAAAACAGGCGCGTTTTTGCCAGGCTGTTATACTTCGCGTGTGCGGCACATATGACCAGTCCCCTTGCCGCTGTCTTTCGACCCCTAATCTGATTGCCTGCGACTGGCGCCCCACGATGGCGACAGGCCGATCTCACAATAAAGTTACCATGTCCTTTTCCTCCCTCGGATTGTCCGACGCTATCGTACGTGCCGTTACCGAACACGGCTACACCGTGCCGACCCCGATCCAGTCGCAGGCGATTCCCGCCGTGCTGGCTGGCGGCGACTTGCTGGCCGGCGCACAAACCGGTACCGGCAAGACGGCCGGCTTCACCCTGCCCGTGCTGCACCGCCTGTCGACCGACGCCAATGGCGCGGCCATCACCAGCAACACCTCGACGCGTCCGATCCGCGCCCTGATCCTGGCACCGACGCGCGAACTCGCCGCGCAGGTCGAGGAAAGCGTGCGCGCCTACAGCAAGTACACCAAGCTGAACTCGGCCGTGATCTTCGGCGGCGTCGGCATCAACCCGCAGATCAAGCAGCTCAAGCACGGCGTCGACATCCTCGTCGCCACGCCGGGCCGCTTGCTGGACCACATGGGTCAGGGCACCGTCGACCTGTCGAAAGTGGAAATCCTGATCCTGGACGAAGCCGACCGCATGCTGGACATGGGTTTCATCCGCGACATCAAGAAAGTGCTGGCCGTACTGCCGCCAAAACGCCAGAACCTGCTGTTCTCGGCCACGTTCTCGGAAGAGATCAAGGCCCTGGCCGACGGCTTGCTGAACAAGCCGGCCATGATCGAAGTGGCGCGCCGCAATTCGACCGTGGAAGTGATCAAGCAAAAGATCCATCCCGTCGACCGCGACAAGAAGCACCCGATGCTGTCCTACCTGATCAAGTCGAACAACTGGACGCAAGTGCTGGTATTTACGCGCACCAAGCATGGCGCCAATAAACTGGTCGAGCAGCTGGGCGCGGACGGCATCGGCGCCCTGGCCATCCACGGCAACAAGAGCCAGTCGGCACGCACGCGCGCGCTGTCCGAGTTCAAGGATGGTACCCTGCAAGTGCTGGTCGCCACCGACATCGCCGCGCGCGGCATCGATATCGACCAGTTGCCGCACGTCGTCAACTACGACTTGCCGAACATTCCGGAAGACTATGTGCACCGTATCGGCCGCACGGGCCGTGCCGGCGCCAAGGGCGAAGCCGTGTCGCTGGTTTGCGTGGATGAGCACGAAATGTTGAAAGACATCGAAAAGCTGATCAAGCAAAGCCTGCCGCGCGAAGTGATCCCGGGCTTCGAGCCGGACCTGAACGCCCGCGCCCAGCCTGTGCAATTGCGCAGCGGTACCGGCGGTCACCGCAACAACAGCCGCGCGCCAGCAGGCGCCGTGGTGCGCGTGAAAACGGGCGGCAGCGGTGCCAAGCCACGCAGCGCCGGCCCATCGGGCGGCGGTGGCGGCGGCAACCGTTCGGGCAATGCGCCGCGTTCCGCGGCCAACCACCGCTCCGGCGGCCGCGGCCGCTAAAACGCGGCCTGAAAGCTGCTGCGCGGGGCGCTATTGTGTTTGCGTTGCTCGCCGTACTCTTGTACGGCTGCGCGACTCAACGCAATATCACTCCCGCTCGCTACGCTTTCAGGCGGCGTTTGTCTTTATCAAAAGACGACAAAAACCGTTCCAGAACTTGTTTCTGGGACGGTTTTTTTATGCACGCCACCAATTGGCGATTTGGGCTAGGATAGTGTCCATCGTCCTCACCTGCGTGCCGCCATGCCGAACTTCGCTGCCAACCTCAGCATGATGTTTACCGAACTGCCCTTCCTGGACCGCTTTGCCGCCGCCCGGGAAGCGGGCTTCGATGCCGTCGAATTCCTGTTCCCCTATGCCGTCGAGGCGCGGCAGATTGCCATGCGGCTGGAACGCCACCGGCTGCAGTTGGCCCTCTTCAACTTTCCGCCCGGCGACTGGGAGCATGGCGAACGGGGCATCGCCTGCGATCCGCGCCGGGGCGAGGAATTTCGCGGCAATGTGCAGCTGGCGCTCAACTATGCGCTGGCGCTCGGGGCCAGGCAGCTGCACTGCATGTCGGGCATCGTACCGCCCGGCATGAGCCTGGAGCGGGCGCGGCAAAGCCTGATCGGCAACCTGCAATTTGCGGCCGACGCCTGCCGTCCGCACGGCATCAACGTATTGATCGAGCCCATCAACCGCTACGACATGCCCGGCTACTTTCTGAACCATAGCCAGCAGGCGGCCGACATCATCGCCGACTGCCAGCGCAGCAATATCTTCCTGCAATACGATATTTATCACATGCAGCGCATGGAGGGCGAACTGAGCAACACCATCCGCGCCATGCTGCCCCTGATCCGCCACATCCAGATCGCCGACACGCCGGGCCGCCACGAACCGGGCACGGGCGAGATCAACTACCGCCACGTGTTCAAGCTGCTGGACCAGGTCGGCTATGCCGGCTGGGTCGGCTGCGAATACCGCCCCGCCGGCGACACCGTCGCGGGACTGGGCTGGCGCGAGCAATTGACGAATACCTCGGGCGCCTGATCGCAGCGCGCTTGCGCCCGCACAAGGCGGGCAGCGCAGGCCGGCACCACAATACCTTTCCATACAGTATTTCCTGTCGAGAGGTGACGTGTCTGCCCTGCCCGCCCCCCATCGCCGCGCCCTTGCCCTCAAGCTATTTCTGGCTGTCGTGCTGTGCGGCTGCGCCGCCCCGCGCGCGGAGCTGGCGCAAGTGCGCGCGCTGGCCGCCGGCACCGATGCCGTGAACGCCTTCAGCGAACTGTCGCAGCGCCACGTGGACAGCTACCAGCGCGCCCGCCCCTATCTGTCGCCGGCCGAAGATGCGCGCGAACGCCTGCTCGATGCGCAGCGCCGCGCCGCGCACGCAGATGTGGCGCGCCTGGCGCAAGCCGTGCGCCTGTACCTGCAGGCGCTGGGCCGGCTGGCCGATGCCGGCGCCTATGACGTGCAGCCCGAATTGGCCGGCGCCGGGGCCGCCATCCGCGCCTGGCCGGGCAGCGGCATCGACGACCGCCATGTGAGCGCCTACACCCTGTTGCTGCAGCAACTGTCCCGCCTGGGCGGCGCCGCCCGCCAGCAGGCCGACCTGGCGCAAGTGCTGCAGGACGGCGATGCGCCGCTGCAAGCCCTGCTGGCCGCGCTCGACAGCCTGCTGGCCCTGTACGACAAAAGCGGCGACAACGAGCGCGACATGGTGCTCGGCTTGCTCGACGTGGAAATCGCGTATGCGGACACGCCGCAGCAGCGGCTGCTGGCCGTGCTGGCGAAAAACATGCAGCAAAGCAAAACGGAGGAATACCGCCTGTTTGGCCTGCGCCATACCCTGGCGCGCCGGCAACTGGCGGCATTGGGGCGCGAGCACGCGCACCTGGCCGCCGCCCTCACCACCACGGAGGCAAGATGGACGGATCGGTAGGCAGCGAACGCCGCGAAGCGGCCCTCAGCAGCGCCATGCGCGTCGAGCAACTGGCCGACAGCCTGTCGCAGGCGGCCGTCACCCTGCACGGCGCCGTCATGCGGGCCATCCGCAAGCGCGCCAGCCAGGGGGCAAACGGCATCAGCCACAGCCAGGCACAGGCCGTCTTCGCCCTGGAAGTGGCCTTGCGCCAGCAAGCCAACCAGCTGTATGCCGATGCCGCCGGGCACACGGTGGCCGGCCTGGAAACGGCGCAGCGCCAGCTCAGCGGCCTGCTCGACACGGTGCGCCTGCGCATCGCCCGCAACGACGACGCGCGGCACTGGATCAGCCTGGCGACGAGCCTGTTGCATCTGGGCAGCGCCGTCCTCGCCGGCAATCCCGAGCGCATCCTCAATACCCTGGACAAGGTGCGTGAGCGCTTGCAAGAGATGGCGCCGGACTGATTGAAATTGGCTGGCGAGCGCCTATACTGGGACGTCCCCGCATGGCAATCGTGCCTGCGGGACCACCAGAGGAGGCCAATATGCGTATCGAACCGTATTTGCAATTCAATGGAAATTGCGCGCAAGCGCTGGAATACTACCGCCAGCACCTGCATGGCGAAGACCTGTGCCTGATGCCGTTCCGGGGCTCGCCGGGCCAGGACCAGGTCAAGGAAGACTGGTACGACAAAATCATGCACGGCTCCGTGCAGCTGGGTCCCACCATGCTGATGGGCTCGGACGGCGGCTGCAGCGAAGATGGCGCCAAGGGCATGAGCGGCAGCTCCGTCTGCCTGACCCTCGATACGCCGGAAGAAGCGGAACGGGCTTTCGACGCGCTGGCCCGTGACGGCAACATCCAGATGCCCTTGCAGGAAACGTTCTGGGCCAAACGCTTCGGCATGCTGAAAGACCAGTTCGGCGTAGCCTGGATGGTCAACTGCCTGAAAGAACCAGCATAGAACGGCCCTAGCCTGCCTGCGCCGCGTCAAACGCGGCGCGGGTAGTAGCGCAAGCAGAGCCGCCAATCTTGGACTACCATATTGGGAGAGACCTCTATCGGGTGACGGCCATGAATGAATTGCCACAAGAGCAGTTACAGCGCCTGCAGGGCGTGCTGGAGCAGCGCAAGCTGGCGCTGCTGGAGCAAATCGAGAACGAAGCGGCCGAGGCAGACGCGCGCGCCTCACTGCTCAATGAAATCGAAGCCTCGCCTGCCGACAATGCCAGCGTGCGCACCTTGAACGCCCTCGTCAGCGAAGCGGCCGAACACAACCTGGCGCAGCTGGCCATCATCAAGCACGCGCTGGCCAAGTTTGCCGATGGCAGCTATGGCCTGTGCGACAACTGCAGCGAAGCCATCGGCCTGTCGCGCCTGAACGCGCGCCCCGAAGCGCGCCTGTGCATCGATTGCCAGACGCGGCTGGAAAAAGCCCAGCGCTAACCGGAGCAGCGGCGCGGCCACGCCGCTTCGCCAGCCAGCCAGCGCATCATGACTTCATGGCTTCAAGGCTTCAAGGCATCATGACAAAGGGCAAGGCATCGCTGCCCTGCCCCCTGCTTTCCTTCCTTGCTGCTGCCTTTCGTCCCCCGCCAGCATCGTGCGTGCCGGCTGGGCGGACGGGTCTCCTCTACTGCCATTGCCCTCCTGCAAGCTGCCAGCTTGCCTAACTCATGTGCTGTCCGCCATTGATGGCGATATTCGCGCCCGTGACGAACGCCGCCTCGTCGGACGCCAGGTAAGCCACCAGGGCCGCCACTTCGTCCGGCTCGCCCAGGCGGCCCAGGGGGATTTGCGGCAGGATCTTCGTTTCCAGGATATCGGCCGGCACGGCCGTCACCATCTGCGTGCGCAGGTAGCCGGGCGAGACCGTGTTGACGGTGATGCCGTGGCGCGCCACTTCCAGCGCCAGCGCCTTGCTGAAGCCATGCACGCCCGCCTTGGCGGCCGCGTAATTGCACTGGCCAAACGCGCCCTTCTGGCCATTCACGGACGAGATGTTGATGATGCGGCCCCAGCGCTTGGCCAGCATGGGCTCGAGCACCTGCTTGCTCATGTTGAACAGGCTGTCGAGATTGGTGCGCATCACCTCGGTCCAGTGCGGCAACTCCATCTTGCGCATGCTCTGGTCGCGCGTGATGCCCGCATTATTGACCAGCACGTCGATGCGGCCGAACTGCGCCAGCACGCGCGCCACGGCAACGCTGCAGGCATCGAAATCGCTCACGTCGACGGCCAGCGGATGAAAATAATACTGCTGCGCCTGCTGCTCGTCGAGCCAGCTTTCCACGCGCGCGTTGCCCGGCGTGTGCGCGGCCACGACGGCAAAGCCCGCCGCATGCAGGCGCCGGCACAAGGCCGTGCCCAGTCCGCCCATGCCGCCCGTGACCAGTGCTACCTTTTGTTCTTTCATTGCTGTCTCTCCCCGCTTGTTATGGTTGTTCTGCGTGGAATCAAGTGTAGGTGGCGCTTTTGAAGCGGGCATTGCGCCAGATCAAAGGCTGAGCCTGCGTATTGCAGCGTCCGTCTGCGCTGCATCCATGCAGGGAAAATGATCAAAATCATACTCTCCCATGAGGTGATGGCACCTCGACAGGCAAGTCCTGCAAACCTTGCTTGACGGTAGGAATCACAGGGAGAACGCGATGGAAATCCAGGACGACACAGCAGCATTGAGGGACTTGTTCAACGATATCAATCCCGGCACGAGCGACGTGGAATCCGTGCATCAGGCGGAACTCGATCCACAGCATGTGCTGGCCCTGATGGCCAATCCGAAGGCCGCCTTGAAGGCCATGGGCATCCCCGTCAGCGATGCTTCGCAAGTACAGGTCAGCATGAAGAACCGCGCCAGCCGCGCCACGCTGGAGGTGGCGCAAAAGGCGGCGCAATTGCGGCGCGTCATCGTCATCGTGATTCATTACCGCAACTGCGACGCCGACATCATCATCATCGCCATGAGCTGACGGGCCGGGGCAACGGCCGCACGCGTGCGCGGCCGTTGCCCGTGACTGTGCCAGAATGGGGCTTGCTCCACAGCGAGAGGCCAGGCCATGACGTATAAAACCGTATTGCTCCACATCGACGACAGCGGCGGGCGCGCCGCCCGCATTGATGCGGCTGCCAGCATCGCCCAGGCTTGCGGCGGCCACCTGACGGGCGTGGCGCTGACGGGCGTGTCGCGCCTGCTGTATCAGAACCAGCCCGACCTCGACGCCGACCCGAACCTGAGCTTGCACCTGAATTTCCTGCGGGAACGGGCGACACGCGCCCTCGACGGCTTCGAGCAGCAGGTGCGCGCGGCCGGCGTCGTCTCGTTCGAACAGCGCGTGCTCGACGATGAAGCAGCAGGCGGCATCAGCCTGCTGGCCCGCTATGCGGACCTGGTGGTGATCAGCCAATACAATGCCAAGGATAAATCGCCGTCCGTGATGCGCGACTTTCCCGCCTATGTGCTGCTGCATGCGGGCCGCCCCGTGCTGATCGTGCCGTATGCGCCGCCGCTGCCCCGGCTGGCGCCGCCGGCGGCCGCGCGCAATGTGCTCATTTCCTGGAATGCCAGCAAGGAAGCGAGCCGCGCCGTGAGCGCCGCCCTGCCCCTGCTGCAGCGCGCGGAACAGGTGCACGTGGCCATCTTCGACGCCCAGGTGCATGCGGCCGAGCACGGCGAACAGCCGGGCGCCGAACTGCTGCACTACCTGGCGCGCCACGGCGTGGACGCGCGGCTGCATCTGCTCGATGGCGGCGGCGTGCGGCGCGGCGACATCGGCGAAGCACTGCTGTCGCAGGCGGGGGACCTGTCGGCCGACTTGCTGGTGATGGGAGCGTATGGCCATTCGCGCCTGCGCGAAACCATCCTGGGCGGCGTCACGCGCACGATTCTGCAGAGCATGACGATCCCCGTGCTGATGGCGCACTAGCGCCGGTTGAGGGCGGCGGGCTAGCCGCCCTGCCAGGGCTGGCTGCGGATCTTCGCCACCTGGCGCTGCGCCAGCCACTGCCACAGCTGCAGCGCTTCGCCCTGCGGCAAGGCCGACATGTGGCGCGGCGAAGCCAGGGCGATCTCGCAATCGCGGTCCGACCATTCCTCGAAAGTGACTTCGCCTCCGCTAGCGACCTCGACCTGATACATCAAGCCGTCGTCGTAGCCAAAGCGCAACAAGACGGCGGCCGGGCTGCCGTCGGGCGTGACGGCGCCGCCGCGGTACACCTCGGCCAGCGCATCGGCCAGCTGTGCCGGAGAGGGCGCGCAGATGTCGCGCCCGTCGGCCCGTGTCAGAATGAACCATGCCTGTGTCATGACGCGCCCTCCTATCCATACTCGTTAGCATGCGAGGCAAGTACTACGGGCAGTCACCTGGGTCCAGTATCACTTCGGGCGCACGGGAACTATCCCTGTCGGCATTGTTTACCAATAATTACCAATACTAACAAGAATCATACCTAAATTTCGTGCAGCGCGGCATTTATGCATATGGCACGGCTGGCGCCCCGCTTCACGCCACCAGCACGGGAATGCTGAGCGGATCGAAGTCGTGCCAGTCGCCATTGGCGATCGTGCCTTCCGCTTCCTCGATATGCTCGGCGCCCAGCCGGTGCAGCGCCTCGAGCGCCCGTTCGCGCTCGTCGAGGCCGCCCAGCGCCACGGCGATCAGCATACCCGGATGGCGTGGCTGGCTGCGGTTTTCGCCGTTGCCCTCGGACTCGCCCGCTTCCTTCATTTTATTGAAACTGTAGAGCGATCCCACGTGAGCGCCCACCAGCGCGCCCACCACGGGACCCAGCGGCCCCGTCGCCAAGGTGGTGGCCGCACCGATGCCCGCCCCCACGGCGGCCCCGACTGCTACTCCCTCCACCACGCCCTCCGGCGTCTCCCGCGCCCCGGGCGACGTGTCGCGGTCGCCGCCCAGCGCGTGCAAGTCGTGCTGGCCCGGCTGGTTGACAAAGAAGGCGCTGATGCGGCTGTCGGGAAAGCCCGCCTGGTTCAGGGCGGCGCGCGCGGCGTCTATCTGTTGCTGCAACTGAAAATGACCTGCGATGATGCGTGACATGATACGGCCCTCCTCGTCGGCTGCTGGCGCACCATGCGCCGCCTCGATAGCGTGCGCCGGACAATGCCGGGATACCGTTCGCTTGCGCACACAGCCGCTCACTCCCATGCGCAATCATGCGCTCATTCACGCGCTCGCGCTGAACGGGTTGCGGATATCCGACAGGAATTGTTGTGCACGTGCATGTTGCGGCCGCGCAAAGAAATCCTCGGGCGCAGCCCGTTCCAGCACTTGCCCGTGGTCCATGAACCAGATGCGGTCCGCCACTTCGCGCGCAAAGCCCATCTCGTGCGTGACGCACACCATCGTCATGCCGCCCTGCGCCAGGTCGCGCATCACTTGCAGCACCTCGCCCACCATTTCCGGGTCCAGTGCGCTGGTGGGCTCGTCGAACAGCATCAGCGGCGGCTGCATGGCCAGCGCGCGCGCAATCGCCACACGCTGCTGCTGCCCGCCCGACAGGGCCGCCGGCATGGCGTGCGCCTTGTGCGCGAGGCCCACCCGTTCCAGCAGGGCCAGCGCCCGCTCCTGCGCTTCCTTGCGGCTCAGCCCGCGCAAGCGCTGCGGCGCCAACGCGCAATTGTCCAGCACGGAGAGGTGCGGAAACAGGTTGAATTGCTGGAATACAAAACCGATGTGCGAGCGGAAGGCATTCACGTCCAGCCCCGGCGCGTGTATGTCCTGGCCCGCCACCGTGATGCGGCCCGACGCGATCGGCTCCAGGCGATTGATGGTGCGGATCAGGGTCGACTTGCCGGAACCGGACGGGCCGCACACGACCAGCACTTCGCCCTTGGCCACGTGTTCATTGATGCCGCTCAAGGCGTGATAGTCGCCATAGTATTTGTTGACGTTGTCAAAGGTAATCATGCAGCCGCTTTCAGGAGACGCGCCTGGCGCCGCTCGAGCCAGAAGGCGGCGCGCGACAGGCTGAAACATAAAACAAAATACGTCATGCCCAGCAGGAAATACACTTGCACGGGCTTGGTCAGCACGAGGCCGTTTACTTGCGAAGCGATAAACGACACTTCGGCCAGGCCGATGATGGTGCCGAGCGAGGTTTCCTTGATGGTCGACACAAACTGGTTGACCAGCGAGGGCAGCATGTGGCGCAGCGCCTGCGGCAGCACCACCGTGCGCATGCTGTCCAGGTAGTTCAAGCCCAGGGAACGGGCCGCTTCCACCTGTCCCCGGGGCACGGCTTGCACGCCGGCGCGCACGATCTCGGCCAGATAGATGCCGTCGAAGATGACGAGGGCGGCCAGCATGGTGCCGAATTGCCCGCTTTCATGACCCGTGATGCTGGGCAGGAAGAAATATGCCCAGAAAATAACGAGCAGCAAGGGGATGCCCCGCACCACGTGGATCAGCGCGGCGACGGGCCAGCGCAGCAGGCGCCAGGGGCTCAGGCGCGCCAGTCCCAGCAGCAAGCCGAACGGCAGGCTGAGCACCAGCGCCAGGCTGGCCAGCAGCACCGTCAGCGCCAGGCCGCCCAGCGGTCCCTCGGGATAGCGTCCCACCAGAAAATACAGCCAGTAATCGTGGATCAGTTCCAGCATCAGGACACCTTCTTTTGCAGCAAGGCCGCCAGGCTGGCGATCAGCAGCGAGACGGCCAGGTAAGCCACGCTGGCAAAGACGAACGCATCGACGCTGCGGAACGAGGCCGCTTCCACGCGCTGCGTCTGGTACATCAGCTCGGCCACGCCGATGACGGTGGCGATGCTGGTGTTTTGCCACAGGTTCAGGGTTTGCGACAGCAGCGGCGGCGCGGCCAGCCGCAGCGCCTGCGGCACGATGCACAGGCGCATGGTGGCAAGAAAGCTGAAGCCCAGCGCCCGTCCCGCTTCGAATTGCTGGACGGGAATGGCGCGGATGCCGCTGCGGATGTCTTCCGCCATGTAGGCGGCCGTGTACAAGGTCAGGGCCGTGATGGCGCTGACGGCTTCGATATTGCCGGCGTACAAACGTTCCTTCCAGGCGTCGGGCAGCAGTTCGGGCGCGCCGAAATACCAGAACAGGAAGTGCGCCAGCAAGGGCACGTTGCGGATCAGCTCGACGTACGCGGCGCCCAGCCCGTTGAGCAGGCGCGACGGCGCCAGGCGCAGCATGGCCACGCCGCACCCCAGCGGCAAGGACAACAGCAAGGTGATGCCCATCAGTTGCAAGGACAGCAGCAGGCCGGACAGCAGCCAGTCGCGGTAGTCGCCGGCCAGCAAAAAGTTCAAATCAAACATGCGGAAGAGTCAGGCAAGGTTCAGGCGTCGATCTTGTCCGATTCAATTTTAAAGGTGCGCTTCTGGAACTTCACATTGCTCGTCGGGCCATACCATTTGAAGAACAGTTTTTCCGCCTCGCCCGACTTTTCCAGTCCCCGCAGCACCTGGTCGACGGCGGTTTTCACGCCCGTCTCGCCCTTGCGGATGCCAAAGGCAAACACTTCCTGGCTGATGTTTTGCGGCAGCACGATGTAGTCTTTTTGCGCGGCGCCCAGCTTGGCGTAGTTGTTGAGCAAGGACACTTCATCGTCGACATAGCCGACGCCTTTGCCTTGCTGCAAGCCCAGGTAAGCCTGGCCCGCCGTCTCGAACGTCACCACGTCCACGCCAGGCACGGCCTTGCGGATATTCGGTTCCTGCGTGCCGCCCTTGACGGTCAGCACTTTCTTGCCGGCCAGGCCAGCGACCGTCGTGATATTGCTGCTTTTTTTGACCAGCACGCGCTGGCCCGTGTAAAACGTGGACAGGGAGAAATCGATCAGCGCTTCGCGTTCCTTGTTGTGCGTCAAGGATGCCGTCAGGATATCGATGCGGCCCTGCTGCAGTTCGGGAATGCGGGCAGCCACGGCCAGCTGTTTCACGACGGGTTTCACGCCCAGGCCCTGGGCGATGGCGCGGCACAGGTCCACTTCATAGCCGACCAGCTGGCGCGACTTGGCGTCGATAAAGCTGTTCGGCTCGTCCGTACCCAGGGTACCGCAGACCAGCTCGCCTTTCGCCCTGATGGCGGCCAGCTGGTCCGCTTGCGCCACCTGCGTGAAGGCGATGCTGGTGAATAACAGGGCGGCGAAATGGAGACGGGTCTGCATGGGATTCCTCTGGTGGACAATGAATGCCGCCATTAGACCGCAGCGTCCTTATTTCCAAAAAGGAATCTTTTCACCCTTGCTTATGAAGAATTCATCTAAGGCATCAGGCAAGACCTCAGCTAAGGCGCCAGCGCCTTCGTCTCGCCGCCCAAGCGGATGATCGCCGCCCTGGCACCCACGGCGCCCGGATAGCGGGGGTCGAGCTGCAGCGCCTGCTGGTAGGCTTGCACCGCCTGCGGACGCAAGCCTTGCTCCGCATAAAACTCGGCCAGGCTGTCCTGCAGATTCGCGTCGCGCGGATGCAGGCTGGCGGCCGCCTGCAGCACGGCCATGCCTTGCGCGACGGCGCCGCTGCCTTTCAGCCGGTACGCTTCCCCGTTCAGCGCCGCCGGACTGGCCGCGCCCAGCGGATCGCGGGCCAGCGCCAGGCGCAGGGCATCGAGCGCAGGCTCCATCTTGCCGGCGCGCAGCAGGATCAAGCCTTGCAGCGCATGCGCGCGGTCGCTGAGCGGATACAGCTCCACGGCCAGGCGGCTGGCCGCCAGCGCCGCCTCCGCCTCGCCGCGCGCGGCCGACGCTTGCGCCAGCTCCTGCAGTTCGGGCACGAAATCGGGATAGGCGCGCTGGCCGCGGAACGCCGTGCGCAGCTGGCTATCGAGGGCGGCGATGGAGGCGGGAGCGGCCGGCCAGGCGGTGGCGGCCGTGCGGTCCCAGCCGGCCGCCAGGGTCGCGATGGCGTGCTCGAAGGCGGGGTCGAAACGGGGCATGCCGCCCGCTGCGCCTTGCGACAAGCGGATATAGTCGCGTACAAACGCCAGCGCACCGCCGTGCGCATACTTATTCAGGTCGGCGCCCGATGCGCGCAATGCCGCAGCCATGCTGGCGCCGGCCGTGAGAAATACGCGGCCGCCCGCGGGATGGCGGGCCGCTTCGATGTAGGCGCGCGCCGCCTGGGCGTCGGGCGCCAGCGCCTGCCGGTTGATGTGCATGAATGCCTCGCGCGTGGCGGCCCCATCGGCATACGATTGATCCGTGCGCTCGGCATAGGCGCGTCCTTCCTCGAACAGGCCTTGCGCCACCTGGTAAGCGCGCTGCGCACCCGCATCGGCGATATACGTTTTCAGCTGCCACGGTTCGCCCGTCACCACTTCGAACAGGCGCTGCACGAAGCCTTCCGGGTTGATGCGCTCGAGATTGGCGGCGACGGCAATGGTGAGCTTGCGCGAGGGAAAACTGTACAGATAGGTGACGGTTTCCGGCTGCTGGCCGCCGTGGGCGATGGCGTAGCGCCCGCCCGTGGGCAGGATTTCCCAGCCCATGCCGTAATTCGTCAAGCGGCCCGCGCGCGTGGCCATCGGCTGCACCATGGCGGCCACGCTGGCCGCCGAAAGTATCTTCCCGTCGTGGACGCCCCTGCCGAAGGCCAGCATGTCGGGCACGCTGGCGCGCGTGCCGCCGGCCGAAAAACGGCTGCTGATGTCGACGAATTCCGAATTCTTCCATGCCTTGCCGTCCAGCCGGTAGCCGCGCACGCGGTGGGCGATCACGGCATCCGGGTCATCCATCACGGTGGCATCCATGCCCAGCGGCCCCCACACGTGGCGCCGCATGTAGCTGCCATAGCTTTCGCCCGAGGCGGCTTCGATGACGGCACCCAGCAAATTGTAGCCATAGCTGGTGTAGCGGTAGCGCGTGCCTGGTTCGGCGATCAGGTCGAACTGTTCGAAGACGGCGATGGACTGGCGCGTATCCTTGTGCTCCTTGAAATGCTGCTCCACCCTGCTGTCGCGATAGGCATCGATGCCGCCCAGGTGGCCCAGCAGCTGGCGCACCGTGACGGGAAACGGCTTGACGGGAAAGTATGGCACATAGGCTTGCACGGGCGCATCCAGGTCGATCTTGCCCTGTTCGACCAGTTGCAAGATGGCCACCGCCGTCATGGGCTTGGTGACGGACGCCAGCCGGTAGCTGGACTGGGCCGTGGCCGGCACGCGGTTTTCCAGGTCCGCATAGCCATAGCCTTTTACCCATTCCACGCCGCCCTGGCTGAAGCCCACGGTCACGCCGGGGATGCGCTCCGTGGCCATGCGCTGGGCGACCCAGCCGTCGAAAGCGGCCAGGCGCGCGGCCAGCGCCGGAGCGGGAGCAGCAGAGGGAGCGGAGGCGGCCTGCGCCACGCCGCAGAACAGCGCCAGCGCGCCGGCGAAACCGTAATATTTGCTGCTTTGCATAATCATTAGTCCATGGTGAGGGCCGTGTGCACAGCACGGCGCTGATGCATGGTAAATGTCTTTCGTACACCGTTGGCGGGCCGTGCACGAAATGCACTTGCCCTGCACGAACGGCACCGGCGATCGCAAAAATGTTGCAAAAGGATAGCAAATGAGCAGCTACAATGCCCGCCATGCCCTCCCTCTTCCGCTACCTGTTGCTGTGCTGCCTGGCCCTGCCCGCTTTCGCCAGCGCCATGCATCCGCTGTCGCTGGACGAAGGCTGGCGCACCTGCGGCAATCCGCCGTCTGCACCCGCCGCTGCGCTGCAGCAGCTGGTCCAGCCGGGCCAGCTGCTGTGCGTGGAACGCGAGCTGTCCCTGGCTGCCACGCCGCCGTCGACGCAGCTGCTGGTGCTGTCGGCGCTGGCCGCCAGCGAGCTGTGGCTCGATGGCGTCCTGATCGGCAGCAATGGCCAGCCCGCCCGCCAGGCCAGCGGGGAGCGCGCGGGCGACATCGATTTCGCCATCCACCTGCGGCCCCAGCAATTGGCCATGGGCACGCACCACCTGCGACTGCTGCTGTCGATGCAGCAGGTGCCGGCGCACCTGACGTCGCCATTTTATGCGCTGTACCTGGTCGACCGGCAAGATTATCGCGCGGCGCTGGCCTGGTACAGGCTGCCGCCACTGCTGCTGGCCGGGGCGCTGGCCGCCGCCGCCCTGCTCTTCCTGGCCTTGACCCTGCTGTACCAGCGGCAGCGGCACTGGGCCATGTTTGCCGCGCTGTGCCTGGCGGCGGCCCTGCTGCTGGTGGTGGAAATCTGGCGCAGCATCACAGGCTATGCCTATCCCTGGCACCTGCCGCGCCTGTATGCCGTCAGCGCCCTGACCTGGCTGTTTTCCACCTTGCTGCCCCTGTATTTCTATGCGGCTTACCGCCTGCCCCGCTGGCCGCTGGCGGCGGCGGTGCTGCTGGCGGGCGTCGCGCTGGCCGGCGCGCTGCCCGCGCATTTCGATGCGCGCTGCTGGCAGATGTTTTTGGCGGGCCTGGCCGCGAGCCTGGCGCTCAACCTGGCCGCCCTATGGCGCCGCCTGCCGGGCAGCGGCGGCGGCACCTTGATCGCGCTCGCTTCGTGCGCCCTGTTCCTGCTGACGGGCAGCCAGTTCGCCGAAGGCGGCTTCGCCCTCGTCGTGTGCTTTTTACTGCTGCCCCTGTGTGCGCAATTGCTGGCGCAGCTCTTGCGTGAACGCAGCAAGGCGGTGCGCGCCCAGCAGCTGGAAAACCAGCTCTTGCGCAAAAGCATGCAGCCGCATTTCCTGATGAATTCCCTGAGCCTGATCGGCGAACTCAACGCGCAGTCGCCGCAGGCGGCCGAAACCTTCATCGAGGCGCTCGGCGCCGAGTTGCGCATGCTCAACGAGTTTGCCCAGCAGCCCAGCATCGCCCTGACGCAGGAACTGGCCCTGTGCGAGAATTACCTGAGCATCATGGGAACGCGGCTGCAGCAGCCGTGCAGCCTGCAGCTCGAGGGCGAGGCGGCCGGCATCACCGTGCCGCCCGCCATCTTGCTGACGGCGCTGGAAAATGCGTTCAGCCATAACCGCTACCGCCACGGCGCCCTGTTTATCCTGCGTAGCGCCAGGCTGGCGCAAACGCGGGTGCTCACCCTGCTCTTGCCCGAAGGGGAAACGCGCCCGCATGCGGGCAGCGGCATGGGCGAACAGTACATCCGCGCCAGCCTGCACGCCGTGTTCGGCGACGACGCCCGCTATGCCAGCGAATATGTCAGCGAACAGCATCCGGCAGGCTGGCGCCTCATTTTTACCTTGCCGGCGGCGCCATGAATGTATTGATACTGGAAGATGAACCGCTGATCGCGCGGGGCCTCGAACGCGAGGTGCGCGCGCATTTCGGCGCGCGCCTGGCCACGCTGGCGCTGCACGACAATGTGCCGCAAGCGCTGGCCGCCCTGGCGCAGGAGAAGGTGGACTTGCTGCTGCTGGATCTGAACCTGCACGGCGCGGACGGCTATGACTTGCTGCGCCTGGCCGGCAGCGCCCCGTTCCAGACCATCATCGTCTCGGCCCACGGGGAGCGCTCGATCACGGCCTTCGAATTCGGCGTGCTCGACTTCGTTGCCAAGCCGTTCAGCCGCGAACGGCTGCACAAGGCGCTGCAACGCTACACGGACCAGCCGGCCCGGGGCGCGGCGCACGCCAGTTCCCTGGCCGTCAAGAAACGGGGGGCGCTGGAATGGATCGCCATGGCCGACATCGACCACGTGCAGGCCGACGGCCACTACAGCAACATCGTGCTGCGCAGCGGCGAACACTGTTTTCACGACCTGGCCATCGACAAGCTCATGGCCCTGCTGCCGCCCCACTTCCTGCGCGTGCACCGCTCCTACATCGTCAACAGCCTGGGCTTCAAGCGGCTGCAGATCGGCGCGGGCGGCAAATACGCGCTCGACACGCAGACGAGCACGGGCATCCCCGTCTCGCGCAGCAGCTATCCGGCCCTGAAACAGCGGCTGCTGGGCTGAAGTTTCCCCTTACCAGTGGGGCGCGTAGTTGGGGAATGGCGAGGCCATGTGCTCGGGTTCCACGGGCGGCGCCATCCAGTCGCGCGGGTCGACCTTGTAGTACTGCAAGAATTGCGCATACAGCTCTTCATGGTGCTCGGCCATCTGATACGGCTTTTCAAAGAAGGTTTCCGTGGCCACGGCAAAGAATTCGGCGGGATTGGTGGCGCCGTAATGGTCCATCACGCTTTGCTGCTGGTACATGGCGTCGTGGCGCAGGTTGTCGAAGTCGCGCGACAGCACGGTGGCCCAGCTGCGGTAGCTGGACACGCTGGGCAAATACGGCGCGCCATTCGCGGCGCCCGATTCGCTGTCGAGCTGGTGGGCAAATTCATGCAGCACGACATTGTGGCCATCGGTCCAGTCGGCAGCGCCCCGCTGCACATGGTCCCAGGCCAGCACCACGCGGCCATCGCCCCACGATTCGCCCAGCAAGCCATTTGCCGACGGCGTCACCACGCCGCCCGGCCCCACTTCATTGCGCGTGACGATGAATTCCGTGGGGTACACGAGGATGGTGTCGAGTTCCGGATACACCTGGGTCTGGCGATTGAGCAGCAGCAAACAAGCCTGGCCGGCGATGGTGTAGCGCATCTCGTCCGTGATTTCCAGGCCGCCGCAGCCGACAAATTTCTTCTGATACAGAAATTGCACGACGAGACGGCGCAATTGCTCCTGCAACGGAGCCGGCATGCGCTTGTACACGGGAATATTCTTTTCCAGCACGGCCAGGCCTGCGGGCGGCAAGGGCTTGGCCAGGGCCCGCTGCAGGCGCCAGCGGGGGAACCACAGCGAAAAGACGATGGCCACCGTGACGAGGGCGATCCACAGCAGCGGGTTCATGCGGCGGCCCGTTTCAAGACCGGGGGGCAGGAGTACAACAAGGCGGCGTAGGCAGACAAGGACAAGCTCCTTCAAGTGAACCCGCGCGTTGCGGGCAGCAGTCCAGCCCACATGGGGATGCTTGCAGTCTTTTCAATCAGACTACATTCAATCGGCGCATCCCGGACCGTTCGGCGCAACGCCAAAAGCCGGGTCGCAACCCGGCTTTCGACATGCGTCTGATAATACGAACCACAAGCATTACGCCCGCCAGCCGCCACGCGGCCGTTCAGCCGCCGTAACTATTACTCGGCAGCTTTCTGCTGCGGCGCACCAAACAGGGCGGCCACCAGCGGATCGCGCGTCACGGGACCGCGGTTGACGCGGATGGCGTAATGCGTGTCATCGGCCAGGATGTGGAAGTGACGGCCGCTGCCTGCCATGCTTTGCTCGCGCAGGCCGGGACGGTCCTTGCGCGGTGGCGCGCCTTCGCGTTTTGGCTGGACGATGGCGGCCAGGAAGGCGCGCACGCGCTCAGGGTCCGGCGTCAGCTGGTACACTGCCTTGCCCAGGTAGGTGGCCGTGCCTTCGATGTAACGTGCCAGTTCGATCACGCCCGCTTCGCGCAGGTCGCGGATATATTTGCGGGCGCCCGATGGCGAAAACTTGAGGAACCAGGCGATTTCATCGGCCAGCATCTCGTGCAGCGACAATTCGCCGATCAGCTTTTGCATGTTTTCGATGCGGCGCAGGGTGGCCGACGTCGAACGCACGCGCTCGATCGGTGCCATGGAAATGGGATTCATGCGTTCCGGGGGGATGGGTGCTGCGCGTTCTACCATTTGCGAGCCTTTTTCGGGGCTACGAAGTTCCTGGTGCGCTGCCTTTAATTCGCTCTTCACGTGAGACTGAGTCATTGCATGCATTTGAATACTCCTTTTAAACGATTGCCGGTAGCCCGGATTGTTAAGTTCTTGGCAATTTTTATACCAGAACGCCACGAATCCTGAGCGTCTGGACACAGAATGCCACCGTGCTCTCGCTTGGTCTGTGCGTTAACGAACATTAGAAGCAAGAAAGTGAAAAATATTTCCCGTGTGAATTATTTCTCTATCGCATCTATTTTTTGCCGTCGCTACACGGGGCGACATTTCTGCGTTCAAGGTGAAATGGCGAACAGAAGCATCGGCATCGGTGCCATAAATTCAAGCTTCACGCGCGGCGCGCGGTCATCCACCGCCCGCGCCGCCCGCACCGCGCCCATCTTGATACTTGCAAAGGAACCATCATGAACATGCCTGCCCTGCTGGCCGCCGCCGCCCTCGTCACCCTGTCCGCCTGCAAAAAACCGGCCGAGGCGCCATTGCCTGAAACGGCGCCCAACCCCGCGTCCGCCCCGCAGGTGATGCCGGCGCCCGTCGCGCCAGCCACGCCGGAAGCCGGTCCGGGCAGCACGACGCCGCCGGCGCCCCTGACCGATCCGGCCACCGCGCCCGCACTGCCGCCCGCCACGGCGCCCAAATAACAGCCGCCAGACGGCGATCGATCAGGCGCCCGCGCGGCGCCGCCCCTACTCCACGGGGGAGTTACGCGTTGCCAGCCTGTTTGCAACGCGTTTTTTTACGTTTGGAGTCGGCCGCGCCCCGAAGGTTCACCCGCAAGTTGGCCCCCATCGTGACCTGCATGTCCGGCACCGGCGGGCAGCGCGCCGGCCGCCCGGAATGCGGCAATCCGCACAGCCTTTCCCCTCCCCGTGCGGAAAGGCGGAATATCGCTATTTCCCATTTTCACTAGATTCAAATTAAACCTTTATAAACAATCACTTGCAATAAACGTCAAAATGCGCTCCACTGGCACGGAAGATGCTTTTATATTTTCATAACCGCCGCAGAGCGGCAGCTTCACCCCATATAAAACCATCTACCTTTTGGAGACAACAGCATGGCACGCACCTTCCGCATCTCGTCCTTCCTGAACACCAAGGCTCTGGCCGTAGCCGTCGCCCTGGCCGCGCAATTCCCGCTGGCCGTGCACGCGGCCGATACCGTCCGCCTGGGCAACCTGAAATTCGCCCATTACGGCGCCGTCGCCTACATGAAGGAAATCGCGCCCAAATACGACCTGAAGATCGAAGAGCGCATCTTCGCCAAGGGCCTCGACATCGTGCCGGCCATGATTGCCGGTGAAATCGACGTGTCCGCCAGCGCGCTGGAAGCAGCCATCACGGGCCGCGCCACGGGCTTGCCCGTGTACCTGGTGGGCGGCTTTGCCAAGGGCGGCGTGCAGATCGTCGGCCGTCCCGACCTGAACATCAAGGGCATCGCCGACCTGAAAGGCAAGAAAGTCGGCGTCACGCGCGGCGGCCCGCAGGAAATCCTGCTGTTTGCCGAGCTGACCAAGGCCAAGCTGACCTGGTCCGACAAGCCGGGCAAGGACGTGCAGATCCTGTACATGGGCTACCCGGACCTGAACCAGGCGCTGCTGACCAAGGATATCGACGCCATGAGCCAGTCCGAGCCCTACTCCACGCAGGCGATCCACAAGAAATACGGCTCGGCCGTCATCAAACCCTACGACACGCCGCTGGGCGAGCCCGTGCGCGCCCTCGTGATGACGGAAAAGATGTACAAAGAGAAACCTGCCGTGGCCCAGCGCTTCATGGATTGCTTCGTCGCCGCCACGCGGGCCTTCCTGGCCGATCCGAAACTGGCGGAAAAATACGTGCGCGAATCGATGTTCAAGAACCAGATCACGTCCGAGGATTACCGCGATGCCATCGACAACGCCATCTTCACGGAAGACATCACGCAAAGCCACGTCCAGTTGACCACCGACTACATGGTGAAATTCGGCGTGGGCCGCATGGCCAAACCGCCTGCAGCACAGGATTGGGTCAAGCTGGACCTGCTGGAAAAAGCCAAGAAGTCCTACGCTCCACGCTAATCTGAAAGTGTCACGATGAATATTCAAATGATGAAACGCTTCGCGCACGGCGCCGCCGTGCCCGTGGCCGTGCTGCTGCTGTGGCAAGCCATGTCCACGTTTGGCTGGATCAACCCGCAAATCCTGCCCTCGCCCGTGGCCGTGCTGGTGAAGTGGTATGAATACCTGGTACCGCTGGAAGCGTACACGCCCGAATCGGGCAACTACCTGGTGTGGCTGTTCTCCGGCGAACTGCCGCATGACGCCTGGGCCAGCCTGTCGCGCGTGCTGGGCGGCTTCGCCATCGGCGCGGGCCTGGCCTTGCCGCTGGGCTTGCTGATGGGCACCAACAAGACCATCTATAAACTGTTCGACCCGCTGGTGCAGGTGCTGCGTCCGATTCCGCCGATCGCCTACATTCCGCTGGCGATTCTGTGGTTCGGCCTGGGCAACCCGCCCGCCTTCTTCCTGATCAGCATTGGTTCCTTCTTCCCCGTACTGATGAATACCATCGCCGGCGTGCGCCAGGTCGACGGCATCTACATCCGCGCCGCGCGCAACCTGGGCGCCAGCCAGATGACGATGTTCCGCCGCGTCATCCTGCCGGCCGCCACGCCCTACATCCTGGCCGGCGCGCGCATCGGCATGGGCACGGCCTTCATCGTCGTGATCGTGGCGGAAATGATTGCCGTCAACAGCGGCCTCGGTTTCCGCATCCTGGAAGCGCGCGAATATTTCTGGTCTGACAAGATTATCGCCGGCATGTTTACCATCGGCCTGTTCGGCCTGGCCATCGACATGGCCATGAATGCCCTGAATAATCATTTGCTGCAGTGGCACCGCGGCCTGGAACACTGAGAGGAACGGCCATGACCACGATCAATATCAATGCAGTCAATAAAATCTTCACCACGGGCGGCGCGGACGTCATCGCCCTGAAGGATATCAACCTGGAAATCGCCAGCGGCGAATTCATCTGCCTGCTGGGGCCGTCCGGCTGCGGCAAGTCGACCCTGCTCAACGCCATCGCCGGCTTTTCGCAGCCGACGTCGGGCCAGATCCTGGCCGGCGGCAAGCTGATCACCGAGCCCGGCCCCGACCGCGGCATGGTATTCCAGGAATACGCGCTGTTCCCGTGGATGACCATCGAGAGCAATATCGCTTTCGGCCTGGAAATCGCCGGCAAGACGCCGGCCGAGATCAAGGAACGGGTCGACATGCTGCTGAGCATGCTGGGCTTGACGGAATTCCGTGCCCGCTACCCGAAAGACTTGTCGGGCGGCATGCGCCAGCGCGTGGCGATTGCCCGCGTGCTGGCCCTCGATTCGCCGATCATGCTGATGGATGAACCGTTCGGCGCGCTGGATGCCTTGACGCGGCGCAACCTGCAAGATGAGCTGCTGAAAATCTGGAAAGTCTTCGGCACCACCATCGTGTTCGTCACGCACTCGATCGAGGAATCGATCTACCTGGCCGACCGCACCATCGTCATGACCTACCGTCCCGGCACCATCAAGCGCGACGTGGCCATCGAGCTGCCCCGCCCGCGCGACCCGAGCGACCCCGAGTTCAACCGCCTCAAGCGCATGCTGGGCGAGATGGTGATGGAAGAGCAGCAGCGGCATCACAACGCCGAGACCATGGCAAGTACTGCAGACTAAGTAATGGGGTCAGACCCGCCGGGTCTGACCCCGCATTGCTAAACAGACACACGGAGCACCATGGCATTCGGCAAATGGACCCTGAAACCCGCGCTAGCCCCCCTGCTGGCCGTGGGTTCGCTGGTCGTGCTGACGTGGGCGTCGTATGCCTGGGTCAAGCAGCGCCAGCTCGATGAATTGCACCGCACGCTCGACTCGCGCGCGGAACTGTATGCGGCCTCCATCGGCGGCGCCCTCAACAAATACGAATTCCTGCCCCTGGCCGTGGCCCAGAGCGATGCGGTGGCGCAGCTGCTGGAGCAGCCCAGCGCCGACAAGGTCACGCAGATCAACGCCTACCTGGTCGACATGAACCGCCGCGCGGGCGCCTTTGCCGTCTACGTGCTCGACGACAAGGGCACGACCCTGGCGTCCAGCAACTGGCAAGACCGCAGCTCCTACGTGGGCGTCAACTATGGTTTCCGCCCCTACTTCAAGGATGCGATCGCGGGCGGCATCGGCCGCTTCTACGGCATCGGCGCTTCCACCTTCGAGGCCGGCTATTTCATTTCGCAGCCCGTGCAGCGCAACGGGCGCATCATCGGCATCGTCGCCGCCAAGGTCAACCTGGACTGGATCGAGCAATCGTGGCGCACGCCCGGCGCGGGCGAACAGATCTGGGTCAAGGATGCCAATGGCGTGCTGATCCTGGCCACCACACCCGCCTTCAAGTTCAAGACCCTGGCGCCCCTGTCGCCGGCCGCGAAGAACGACATCAGCGCGCAGCGCCAGTTCCTGCAGGAAAACCTGCCCATCTTGCCGCACCGGCTGCGGCGCCAGTTTGCCGATGGCGCCAGCGTGATGACACTGGAACGGCCGCAGACGGGCGACACCCCCGCCCTGTCCGGCAGTGCCGACTATCTGGCCGTGAACCGCGCGCTGGGTCCGCTGCAATGGCAGATCACCGTGCTGGCCGAACTCGACCAGGTTAATGAAGCGGCGAGCAACGCGGCCATCGCCGCCGCGCTGGGCTGGGCCCTGCTGCTGCTGGCCCTGATGTATGCGCGCCAGCGCCGGCGCCGCATCGACGACAAGCTCAATGCGCAGCAAACCCTGGCGCGCGCCTATGAACAGCTGGAAATCAAGGTCGAGCAGCGCACGGCCGACCTCGTGCACGCGAATGGCCGCCTGCAGGCGGAAGTGGCCGAGCGCGAGCGGGCCGAGCAGACCCTGCGCTATGCCCAGGCGGAACTGGTACAAAGCGGCAAGCTAGCAGCCATCGGCCAGATGGCGGCCGGCGTCACGCACGAGCTGAACCAGCCGCTGGCCGCCCTGCAGACGTTTTCCGACAATGCCAAGGTCTTCCTGGCGCGCGGGCGCATCGACGATGCGCTGGACAACCTGTCCACCATTTCCGACCTCGTCAAGCGCCTCGGCTATGTGACGTCGCAACTGAAAGGCTTTGCGCGGCGCAGCGACGATGCCCGCAAACCCGTCAGCGTGCGCCAGGCGTTTGCGCAAACCATGCTGCAAATCCGCACGCGCAAGAATTCGCAGCGGCTGACCCTGCATGAAAGCTGGCTGGAGGACGACATCATCGTGCTGTGCAACGCCATCGGCCTGGAACAGGTGTTTACCAACCTGATCACCAATGCCATGGATGCCGTGCCGGAAAGCGAGCCCGTGCAGATCTGGTTCCAGGTGCGCCGCGAAGGCAGCCTCGCCGTGCTGCATATCACCGATAATGGCCCCGGCATCCCGCTCGCTTCGCTGGACAAGATCTTCGACCCCTTCTATACCACCAAGGAACACGGGCTGGGCTTGGGATTGTCGATCAGCGCAGGCATACTGCGCGCGGCGGGCAGCGCGCTGGCCGTGCGCAACCGCAGCGCGCAGGAAGGGGGCGGCGCACAATTTACCATCACCCTGAGCTGCGACCCGGGGGAGAGAGACGAAGGAAACATCTGATGCACGAGAATAATTTTGAGGGCATGCAAGTGCTGCTGGTGGAAGACGATGCCGTCGTGCGCAAGGGCGCGCGGCAATCGCTGGAACTGGCGGGACTGCAAGTGACGGCCGTCGCCACGGCCGAGGAAGCGCTGCCCTACCTGGTGCCCGAATTTGCCGGCATTTTATTGAGCGATATCAAGCTGCCCGGCATGGATGGCTTGAAACTGCTCGATATCGCCGTGGCGCAGGATGCCAGCCTGCCCGTCATCCTCGTCACGGGCCACGGTGACGTGTCGATGGCCGTGGGCGCCATGCGCCGTGGCGCCTACGATTTCATCGAAAAACCGTTTTCCGCCGACCTGCTGGTGGAAGTGTGCCGCCGCGCGCTCGACAAACGCCATCTGGTGCTGGAAAACATGAATTTGCGCCGCCAGCTCGAGCAGCGGGTCGGCATCGAGGCGCGCATCGTGGGGCGCAGCGCGGCCATGGCCAAGGTGCGCCAGCTGGTGCTGAACCTGGCGCCCAAGTCGGCCGACATCATCATCCTCGGCGAAACGGGGACGGGTAAGGAGCTGATCGCCCGCTGCCTGCACGACTTCAGCGAGCGGCGCGACCACCCGTTCGTGGCCATCAACTGCGGCGCCCTGCCCGAATCGATCTTTGAATCGGAACTGTTCGGCCACGAAGAAGGCGCGTTCACGGGCGCGCAGCGCCAGCGCATCGGCAAGATCGAGTACGCGAACGGCGGCACCCTGTTCCTGGACGAAATCGAAAGCATGCCGCTGGCCCTGCAAGTCAAGCTGCTGCGCGTGCTGCAGGAACGGCAGGTGGAGCGGCTCGGCTCCAACAAATTAATTTCCGTCAATTTCCGCGTGATTGCTGCCGCCAAGGAAGACTTGAATGTACTGGCCGAACAGGGCAAGTTCCGTCCCGACCTGTATTACCGCCTGAACGTGGCCAGCCTGACCCTGCCCGCGCTGCGCAACCGGCGCGAAGATATCCCGCTGCTGTTCGAATTCTTCGTGCTGCAGGCAGCCTTGCGCTACGGCCAGCCGGCCGCCCTCGTCAGCGGCGAACTGATCGCCTCGCTGATGGCGCAGCGCTGGGCCGGCAATGTGCGCGAACTGCACAATGTGGCCGACCGCTTCGTGCTGGGCTTGCTCGACGACACCCTGAGCCCGGCCGGCTGCCGCGAGGCGTCCTTGGCCGAACAAGTGGACACCTTCGAGATTTCCATCATCGAGGAAGCCTTACGCCGCCACAATGGCAACGTCATCGACGCGGCCGCCAGCCTGAATATCCCGAAGAAAACGCTGTACGACAAGCTCAAGCGCTTCGATATCTCGACGGAACAGTTCCGATAAGCTGAGCATCAAGCCGACACGCCCATGGGGCGGCGTCCTACCCGTGCGGGCGGACTCCTGTGTGACAATGCAAGCTCATCTCAACGCTCGCACAGGATACCGCCATGAAAACCGCCGCTCTCTTGCTGGCCGCCACCCTGATGACCGTCGGCGGCGCCTGGGTCCAAGCCCAGTCGACGACAAATGTGAACCAGACGGGCAACCACACCAACAATGCCAGGGACCCGGGCCAGCAATCGGACCAGTCCGACAAACTCGACAACAAAGGCAAACTGGTGCACGACGCCAAGCCCGGCAAGACGCGCACGGACAAGCGCACGCGGCGCGGCAAGCCCGTGGCCACGCCGGACACTCCGGCCGCCAGCGGCCCCGCCGCCGCGCCGCCAGCAACGCCCGTCGCGCCAGCCCGCTAAGCGCTGCATCCAGCGCTGCGCCACATTGCTCCACGGCACGCTATCATCTCGCTTTTCAAAATAGCCAGGATGACAATGAAAGCAGCATGGTGTGGAATGGTGGCGGCCAGCGTATTCGCGGCCGCCGGTGCACAGGCGGCGCCCACGGTGGGCCAGTGCATGGAACTGACGACGGGCATCAAGTTCAGCAAGAACAATGGCGACGCGCAAGTCAACGTCGAGGAAACCTTCGAGGGCAAGAAACAGAAGGGCACGCAGCTGATCCTCGACGGCGGCGTGCTGCTGGCCACGTCCTACCAGGATATCCGCGACGGCCAGGTCTTCCTGACGGGCGCCATCCATTACAACGAAGACGGCACCGTGCGCAGCAAGAATGTCTACACGCCGCAGTCCGCCATCCCCGCCAACATGCGCCCCGGCCAGGAAGTGCGCGTGCAGTTCACGGACACGCAAATAAGCACCCACTACCCGCTAGCGGGCCTGTCCGACAAGATCACGACATCCACGCGTACGGACAAACGCGATTTCTCCATCACCTTCCTGGGCTGGGAACGCCTGGAACTGGGCGGCCGCCGCTTCCCCGACGCCTGCAAGTTCGAACTGCATGACGTCGGTGGAAAAAGCAAGGGCAAGAGCGGCGAATACGTGTGGTACGCGCAAGGCTACGGCGTGATCATGATGGACAAGATGGACCGGGATGGCGACGTGCAGCCCGCGTACCGCATAGCGCTGACGAACATCATCAGCGCGCCGTAACTACTTTTTGACAATACCGCGCTAGCGTGGCCAAGGGCGCGAATCACTACACCTAATGCAGCTGCGCCAGCGCATTCCCCCGCACCTGGAACGCCACCTGCGTCACCGTCTTGCCCCCGTCGTCGACGAGGGCCAGCGCGTGCTTGCCCGGTACGGGGCGCCAGCTGATGCTCTCCGCAGCGCCGCCCATGTCCTTGCCGTCGAGCACCCAGCGCAAGCCATGGCTGCCCTGGGCCTGGAAAAAGACGCGCTGCAGGGCCGGCGGGATGTCGGGGTCGATGGCGAGGATGCTGTCCTCGGCCGGGTAGACGATGGCGGCTGGCTTCACGGTGTCGCCCACGACGGCGATGACGGGGCTTTCCGTGCCGGCGATAAACCATTCGCGGCGCGGCGCTTCCAGCGCGGGCTGGTACGCCACCATCTGCTGCAGCACGCCGGGCGGCGCCTTCGGGGCATGGCTGGGCACGTTTTTATGCAGGTAATCCATCACATCGCGCCACACGGGCGCGGCGCCCGTCACGCCCGACACGTCCCACATGGGCTTGCCATCGAAATTGCCCACCCACACGCCCACCGTGTAGCGCGCCGAATAACCCATGCACCAGTTGTCACGCATGTCCTTGCTCGTGCCCGTCTTGACGGCGCTCCAGAAATTCGTCCCCAGCTCGTTGCGCAAGCCAAAGGTCATGCTGCGCGCGGCGCGGTCGGCCAGGATGTCGCCCACGATGAAGGCGGCGCCCGGCGCCATCACGCGGCGTCTGTCCTTGCCCGCCTGGCCCGGCTGCAGGCTGGCCGTGCTGTACAGCCCGCCATTGGCCAGCGCGCGGTAGGCGTTGGCCAGTTCCAGCAGGGTCACTTCCGATGAACCCAGCGCCAGCGAAGGGCCGTAGTATTCGGCCGGTTCCGTCAGGCTGGACAGGCCCACTTCCTTGAGGCGGTTGTAAAAGCCCTCCTGCCCCGTCAGCAGCACCGTGCGCACGGCGGGAATGTTCAGGGAACTGGCCAGGCTGGTGCGGGCGCTGACGTAGCCCTTGAAGTTGCGGTCGTAGTTTTGCGGCGCATACATGCCGGACGCCGTGGCGACGTCGAGCGGCGTATCGTCCATGACGGAGGCGGCCGTCATCAGGCGGCGCTCGATGGCCAGTTCATATAAAAATGGTTTCAAGGTGGAACCGGCCTGGCGCAGGGCTGCCACGCCGTCCACATGGCTGCCGCCCGCATTGCCCACGTAGGCGAGGATCTCGCCGCTGCGGTTGTCCAGCACGATGATGGCGCCATCGTTGACATTGCGCTCGCGCAAGGATGCCAGTTGCTGGCGCAGGTTTTCCTGCGCAAAACGCTGCAGTGGGCCATCGAGGGTGCTGGCGACTTGCGCGCCCGGCTGTTTCAGCAGTTGCTGCGCCACTTGCGGCGCCGGCGCCAGCTCCGCGTACAGCGTGTTGCGCTGCAAGGCCGTCTGCACGCGCTGGCCGATCAGCTGGCAGCTGCTGTCCATGCGCCACTCTTTTGCCAGCGCGCAGGCGCGGCGCGTGACGGTGGCCGGCGGCGCGTTGGGCGCCCGCACGAGGCTGGCCAAAATGACCCCGTCCGTCTGGTTCAATCCCGACGGCGCCTTGCCGAACAGGCTGTACGAGGCGGACGCGATACCTTGCAGCTCGCCGCGGAACGACACGAGGTTCAAATACGCTTCGAAAATCTGCGCCTTGCTCCAGCTGGCCTCGATGGCCTGCGCAGCGCGCATCTGGTCCCACTTCTGGCGCAGGCTGCGTCCGCCCGAGGACGCCTGCAAGTCCGCGTCCAGCTGGCCTGCCAGCTGCATGGTGATGGTGGAAGCGCCCCGGGGCTTTTTCGAAAACAGATTGTCCCAGGCCGCCGTGGCCAGCGCGGACACATCCACGCCGCCATGCTGCATGAAGCGCTGGTCTTCCGCCAGCAGCACGGCTTGCTGCACGGCGGGAGAGATGTCGGCCAGCGGCACCCAGGACAGGCGGCGCACTTTCATGTCCACGCGCAAGGATTGCAGCGGCGCACCGCTGCGGTCCAGCAGCTGCGCTTCCGAACTGCGGTAGGCGGCCTGCACCTGGCCCGGCGTCAGCACCGCTTGCGCGAGCGCAGAGCCGGACAGCATGCAACCCATGACAAAAATCAACTTCTTCACTGCCCCACCTTCACATTCGCATTCGGCGACTCGCCAAACATCTCGGGCGAATACATCGCTTCGATGCGCGTGGCAGGCAGGCTGAAGTCGCCCGCATTGTTCAGGCGCACCGTGTATTCCACGCTCCAGTTGCCCTTCGGCACGAAGGCGTAGTAGGCACGGAAAGCGTCGAAGGCCCGCTCCTCGAACGTGGGCCAGACCCAGCCCGTGGATTTTTCACCGGCCGTCAGCAGCTGCGAATCGCGGCCCAGGCCATTGCCCAGCACCGTGGCGCTGGCGGGAATCGGGTCGTCGACCACCACCCAGCTCATGTCCGCCTGCGCCGACAAGTCCAGGCGCACGCGGTAGACGTCGCCGCGCGACCAGGCGCCCGTCGTTTTCTGTTCCACGGGCGTAATGGTTTTCTTGATCGTATAACCGCTGGAAACGGGTGCCTTGAGCGGGATGGCCGCCAGGCTTTGCACGGTGGCCCACGGTTTGCCCGTGCCGCTGTGCGCCAGGCCCAGGGTATCCGTGCCTGCCGGCCACGCTTGCAGCACGGGGCCCACTTTCGCCGCGCCATTCCACACGAGCGCCTGGGTGTCGCTGCCCAGTTTGACGGCGCTGGCGCCCGTCACGGGAGTGGACTCGAACTTGGCCGAGAACCTGGCAATGGCCAGGGTGCCCCAGGCGTTGGCCACCGTGGTATCCCAGCGGCCCTTTTTCTGGCGGCCCATGCTGCCGCGCACGAGGCGGCCGATGTCGTCCTTCCACGCCGGATTGTCCATCACGGCCAGCAGCAGGCGGTTGGCGTTGACGTCGCCGGACACCATCAGCCACCACCAGTTATCCTTGCGCTCCGTGGAAAAGCCCATGGTCGTACCCTGGAAGTTCAACCGGCTGCGCAAGATCTGCTGCGCCTCGGCCAGCAGCGCATCGCGGCGCGCCAGGCTCGGCGTGCGTTGCAGCAACAGGCTCCAGTCGATGACGGCCGAGGTCGGCCACAGGTTCGGGTTGATGCTGATACTCTCCAGGGCATCGGGCGGCACCTTGTTGGAACGCGACAGCGCTTCCAGCGCGGCCAGCTTGCGTACGGCCAGGTCCGTCGTGTCCAGCGCGGAACGGCGCACGATGCGGCCCTGCACGAAGGCCGTCAAGGCTTCTTCCATGCGGTTCTTCGTCTGTTCGGGAATCGCATAGCCCGCCTCTTTCGTTGCCGACAGCACGTACGCCGTCAGGCTGTCGCTGCCCTGCTCCATGATGGGGAAGTATTTCAGCATGCCATCGCTGTCCAGGTAGGCGGGCAGGCTGGCGGCCAGCTTGTTCCACGCCTCCTGATCCTGCAGGGCGATGGCCTTCGACGTGTTTTGCTCGAAGCAGGTGTACGGATAGGCAGCCATGTACTCGCGCACGCCGGGCAGCTCGCCACCCAGTTTGGCCACAAAACTCGTCTGGATGCCGCCCCGGCCCGGCAAGGCGCCGGCCGGCATTTGCACGGACATATTGATGGGCTTGTCGATTTGCTGCAAGGTAGCTTGATACGTGCGCACGGGCGTGGCCTGGCCCACTTTCTGCATGATTTTCAGCTTGTCGGTATGGTTTCCTGCTTTCGCGCCGATCTCCCACACAATGCTGGCCGCGCCCAGCGGCACCTGGTAATCCCAGCCCACTTCGCGCGCCTCGCCCGCCGCCAAGGTCAAACTTTGGCGCGGCAAGGCCTTGCCGGCCGCGCTGGCATTGAGGTCCACGTTCAACGATGCGGCCGAGGTGTTGCGCACGGTGAATCCCGCGCGCAACTGGTCGCCTTCGCGCACGAGGGTCGGCAAGCCCGACATCAGGATCAAGTCTTGCGAGCTGCGGATATCCGTGCTGCCCGTGCCAAACAATTCCTGGCCCGCGCTGGCGACGGCAACGATGCGGAAGCCCGTCAGCGAGTCGTTCAGCGGTACTTGCACCGTGGCTTCGCCCTTGGCGTCGAGCTTGACGGTACCCTTCCAGAACAGCAGGGTGTCGAACAGTTCGCGGCTGGCGCCCTTGCCGCCGCCACCGCCGGCCGGAAACGCCTTGCGGCCGAAGTGGCGCTTGCCGATCACCTGCATCTGCGCCGTCGCCGTTTCCACCTGCAGGCTGCGCTGCGCCATCATGGTATCGAGCAACTTCCAGCTATCGTTGGGCATCAATTCCAGCAGCCCCGTGTCGACGGCCGCCAGCGCCACTTCGGCACCGGCCGGCAAGGCTTTACCGTCGGCGCGGCGCACGCGCACAGACACCTCTGCCTTGTCGCGCGTTTTATACACTTCCTTGTCGGACACGACCATCACGTTCAGCTCATGCGCCTGCCACCCCACGTTCAGGGGCGCGATACCCATCTTGTAGGCCGGCTTGCCCAGATCCACCAGGGCCATGGGCTGCACGCCGTCGACCCGCCCCCGCACGACAAACACGGACACATACACATTGGGCGCATAGTTCGGTTTGACCGGGATGGTCACCACCGGTTCCCGGCCATTGAGCTGGCGCACATAGGTATCGAGGATGCCTTCGCGCTCGACCGTGATCAGCGCCGTGCCCGAGCGGAATGGCATGCGTACCTGCAAGCTCGCTTCCTGGCCCGGTTCATAGCGTTTCTTTTCAGGCAAGACGTCGATGCGGTCATTGTCGCTGGCGTTGAACCACCAGTCGCCGCTGCCGGCCACCCAGGTTTCGCGGTTGGCGACGGCCGCATTGCCGGACGCATCCTGCGTGCGGGCGCGCAGGATCAGATTGCCGCTGGCGGGCGCCTTCACGTCGCAAATCAAGAGGCCCTTGTTGTCCGTCTTGCCCGCACATGCGGGGCCCAGCTTGACCACTTCGCTGCTGTTTTCATATGCGTAGAAGCCGCCGATCAGGCGCCGGCGGTGCGAATAGCTGTTGCGCTGGAAGAAGTCGACGGCGACGGCCGCATTTGCCACGGGCTTGCCATTGGTGCCCAGCACGGCCACCGTGAACTTGAACGCATCCTTGCTCAAGGCCCAGGCGTCGGGCTTGATGCCGATCACATAGTTCGATGGCCACAGCGGCACTCTTGTGGCCACGGAAGCCGTCTCGCCATTCGCATCCTGGAAAGCCATTTCCGCCACCAGGTCGCGCGGCGCGGCCAGCTGCGGCAGCTGGTCGATGACGATGCGCGCACCGCCCGCCTTGTCCAGGGTCAGGCTTTGCGTGCGCGCCGCAGCGGCGCCGGCGCCGGCCGGCATGCCATTGCCTTCGTCCTGCCATTCGCCGTCATCGTCGTCGTAGCCCGTGCCCTGCTTGACGAGGCCTTCCTTCACGTCTCCATTGCTGAAGCTGTAATCGGGATAATCGGCAAACGTCACGCTCTTGTCCTGCAGCACCGTGCGCAACTTGACGGGCGCATTCGTGGCGGCGCCGCCGGCCAGGTAGGTGATTTGCGCATCGAGGGCCAGCTGCCTTGCCTGCACGGCGGGCGCCTTCGGCCCCTGCAGCACGGCTTTCATGGTGGGCACGCGGAACGCTTCGACCCGGAAACTGCCGGAAGGGCGGCCCGCCATGGTCACGCTGTATTCGCCCTGCTTGGCGTCGGCGGGAATCAGCCAATCGCTTTCCGCCGTGCCGCTGGCCGACCAGCGCAGGGGCAACTGGTAATTCTGGTCGCTGCCCTGGTGCGTGATGACGACGGAGGTGGCGCTGCCGGGACCGTTGTTCTTGTCCACCAGGCTCATGCCCTGCTCCGTGTGCTTGCGGATGAAATGCTTCATGTGCACGGTTTCGCCGGCGCGCAGCAAAGTGCGGTCAAATACCGTGGCCAGCAGGGTATTGTCGGCACGCGTGTCGTCCGTGGGCAAGTTGAAACGCCAAGCTTCGATGCCGCCCACCCAGTCCGACAGGGTAAACGTCATGTCGCCGCCGCTGCGCGCACTGATGAAATAGCGGCCATTGTTCTTGCAGCTGGAATTGGCCAGCTCGCTGGGAATCTGCGCCACGCCGTCCGCGCCCGTGGCGCCTTGCCACAGCAGCTTGCCGGCGCAGTCGCGCACGGCCACTTGCGCCTTGGCAACGGGTGCGCCCTTGTCCAGCGACGTCACCCACACGAGCGACGATTGCGCGCCATGCTTGAAATGGGCTGCCAGGTTGGTCACCAGCGCGGCCGTGCGGATGTAGGCCGTGGTGGGTTTGCCCAGCAACACCTTGCCCAGGATGGGGCTGGCCAGCTCGACCACATAAAAGCCCGGCTTTTGCAGCGGGATGCCGATCACTTCAAAGGTTTTCTTGCCATCGGGGCGCGGCAGGCTGAGGGGACGCGTGCCGGACGCGTTTGCCAGCACGGATTTACTCATGTTGCCCGCATACTGGGCGTAGGGCTGCCAGTACTCTCCCCCCTCGCCATTGCCGGCCAGGCGCTGCATCCACTCGATGATGAACTTGTCGTCATTGTCGGGCACGCGCAAGGTGGCGCCCGTGGCAGCAGCTGGCTGCGCGATTTCCTTGCCCGACAACACGGGCTCGATATTGCGCACAGTGACGGGCAGCAAGCCGTCGCCCTTCGCTTCGATGATGCCGAACGGGGCCGGGAATTTGAGCAGCGGCGGCTGTTCGCCCGTGCGCACCGTCATGGGGAAGCGCGCGCGGTTGAGCAAGGCGCGGCCCGCGTCATCCGTCAGTTTCGGCGGCAAATTCAGCACGAAACTTGCTTGCACAGGGAACGGCCCGTTGAAAGCGGCGCCGTACAGGAATTCCGCCTTTTCTTCGTCTTTTGAGATCGTCGGCGCATACGTCTTGCCGCCGCCTGTCAGGGTCATGGCGCGCACCAGCGACGCTTTCACGGGCGAGGAAAACTGCACGCGCATGGGCAGGAAGGGAATGCACTGCTCCTTGGGATTGCTGCGTTCGCAGCTGAACTTGGCCGTGAAGTCGGGCCGCGTCTTGTACTGCAGGGTTTGCGCCTTGTCCGTGGCGATGCCGCTGGCGCTGGCGATGCCCTCGCCCCACACGAGCGCCACCTTGGCATTGGCGGGGAAGCTGCGCTTGCATTGCAGCACGGTGACGGGCAGCGGCGGCGCGCCCTTGCTGGCCACGGGCATGCCCACTTTCCACACCGTGCCCCGCTTCTTGAAGTACACGGTCAGGTAGCGGTCGAGAAAACTCTTGCGCAAGGCCAGGACCTGCTCCAGCTCCTTGCCCTTGAGTAGGCGCACGGGAATCTTTTCATTGATGCCATCGGCGCGGCAATACGCATGCGCGGCCACGCTGGCCTCGTTTGGCGCGGCGTCCAGGCCCAGCACGAAGATCTGGTTTTCATCGATATACGGCTGGCCGTCATACGGTAAGGCCTCGACGATGGCCGGGCCGCCCGTGGAAAAGCGGTAGGACGCCGTGCCCTGCAGCGGCTGGCCCGCCAGGTCCTTCAGCCCCCCTTTCAAGGTAAAGCTGCAGGCCACGCCGGCCGGCAAGTCGCGCTCGAAATCGAAATTCCAGTTGCGCTCGTCGGCCCAGCGACCCGCGCCCGCCACCACGGCAGGCTCGGCCTTGCCGCAATCGATGGCGAACGGCGCGGGCAAGCCCATGTCGCCGAACGGCACCATCGGCGTGGCGAACTGGGCCCGCACCTGGCGTACGGCCTTGACCGTGCCGCTGGGCGAAAACAGGGATACGCCGCTGTCGGCCCAGGCCGGCATCGCCAGAGCCGGCGACAACAGCAGACCCAGCAGACATAGCGGGCCCAGTTTGCCAGACAGCGGGGAAGAAAAATCACGGGGAAGGTCAAACACGGGTAACTCCTTGATGAAAAGTGGCGGAGCTGGCTGCGGCGCGTAAAAGTTGCCTGGAAGAAGCCCGGCAAACCAACAGAACGCGGCAGGAATACAACATCAATGTAATATTAGTTATCAAGCTCATCATTGTTGCTAATATACAGTGGCATGCTGGTAACAAGTCGTACGATTGCCTCGGCCGCGGTGCTTGGAAATGGCCGTGCTTGTAAAAGTTCCACCTAGCAAATTAGTTTTTTTCAACACCAAAGTCTTTGTCGTGAATCAGCAACACCATTGATATACAACAATGCTTTGTGCGCCAGCGCACCGACCACGCGAACCTGGAATCGTATTCTTCAGTCCAACAGCAGTGCATTTATCGCAAGACGGGCGCACCTGGAATTGTTGTCTATCTCAAGCAATAGCACGTGTAGCAAGATGTCGCTTTGATGCTGTAGAGAAAATCTCTTATCAACGTTGGGAGTTACTTGTGAATAATCTAAAAAAAATCGCCGTTGCCGCCGCAGTCTTGTGCTCCGCCCTCGGCGCACAGGCCCAGGAAATCAATCCCTCCTGGTATATTCAACCTAGCATCAACGCACTCAAGCCAGATTCCGACTTTGCCACGGATAAAACCGGCTATGGCGCAGGCTTGCGTTTCGGTAAACCTGTTTCCCCTGACTGGGATATCCAGCTGGGCACCACGTACGCCCGCTCCAAGGATGGCGGCCAGCGCTACCAGCAAAATACGCTGGGCGTAGACGGCCTGTACATGTTCTCGCGCAAAGCCTTCCGTCCCTTCCTGCTGGTCGGTGCCGGCATGCAGCGCGACAAGGACACCAGTTTCGCCTTCGGGGAGCGCAGCAAGAGCTCGCCGTACGCCAGCGTGGGCCTGGGTTTCCAGTCCAGCATCACGGATCAGTTGTCCATCCAGGCTGACGTGCGCAATGTGCACGGTTTCCTGCGTGGCAACACCTTCGACCCCAGCAGCAAATCCAACAACTACTACGTCACCGTGGGCCTGAACTTCGCGTTCGACAAACCGCCTGCACCGCCGCCACCACCGCCACCGCCGCCAGTGCGTGAAGAAGTCGTCGTGGTCGTGCCGCCACCACCGCCGCCACCGCCGCCACGCTTTGAAAAAGTGACGATGTCGGCGACGGAACTGTTCGCGTTCGACAGCGCCAAGCTGGGTCCGACACAGACCAAGCTCGACGAGATCGCCCGCGTGCTGAACGCTGCACCGGACGTCAACAACGTCGTCATCAGTGGTTACGCCGACCGCATCGGTTCGCCCAAGTACAACCTGAAACTGTCGCAGCAGCGCGCTGACGCAGTCAAGGAATACCTGGTCGCGCATGGTGTCGCCGCCAACCGCCTGACGGCCGAAGGCAAGGGCTCCACCAATCCTGTCGTCACCTGCGATAACAAGAAGCGTGCCGACCTGATCAAGTGCCTGGAACCGAACCGCCGCGTCGAAGTGGAACAGATCACCATCGAACGCCGCGTGCAGTAAGCTCAACAGTGGTACGCCACTTGTGAATAGAAAAAGGGGCTCACGCCCCTTTTTTGCATTGAAAGCCACCATGAATTTTTCTACCCGCTATCCCAAGCTGGCCGGCCTGGCGCCGTTCAGCAAGCAGATGCGCAGTGTCATCGTCTGTTCCGTTACCGAATGGCTGGAGCACCGTGCCTCGAGCAAGGGCGCCGCCCTCGCCTATTACACGCTGTTTTCCATCGCCCCCATCCTCGTGCTCGTGATCGCCATCGCGGGCTTTTTCTATGGCCCGGCCGCCGCGCGTGGCGAACTGATGGGGCAACTGCAGGGTTTGCTGGGCACGCAGGGCGCCGAAGCCATCCAGCTGGTGCTGGCCGGCGCCAAGAACCATGAACAGGGCCGCATCGCCACCCTCATCGCCAGCGCCCTGCTGCTGTTTGGCGCCACCAGCGTGTTTGCCGAACTGAAAGCCAGTCTCGATGAAATCTGGCAAGTGCCGCCCTTGAAGGAAGCGGGCGCCTGGGACATGCTGCGCACGCGCCTGTTGTCCTTCGGCCTGGTGCTGGTGCTGGCCTTCCTGCTGATGGTGTCGCTGGTGGTCAACGCGGCCATGGCCATCCTCGCCAATTTCTGGGAAGGCGTATGGAAAGATACGGCCGTGCTGTTTACCATCCTGTCGAATTTGATCGGCTTTGCCGTCATCGCCAGCCTGTTTGCCGTCATCTATAAAATGCTGCCGCGCGTGCGCCTGTCCTGGCGCGACGTGCTGATCGGCGCCCTGGGCACGGCGTTCATGTTTTCCTTGGGAAAATATGCGATTGGCGTGTATATCGGCAACAGCGGCGTGGCCAGCAGCTATGGCGCGGCCGGTTCGCTGGTGGCCCTGCTGCTGTGGGTGTATTACTCGGCACAGATCTTTTTCCTGGGCGCCGAATTCACGCGGCAATTCGCCCTGCAGCTGGGCAGCATGAAGGATATGCCGAAGACAGACGATGGCGACGTGCAAGTCAAGATATTGAAACGCCACCAATCCTGAGCCGGCTGCAGCATGGCAAAACGGCGCCCGCGGGCGCCGTTTTTCTTGATTTACCGCAAGCTATTCGCCCAGCAGTTCGGCCACCACTTCCATGCCCTGCACGCGCTCGGCGACGACTTTCACGATAACGATGATGGGCACGCCCAGCAGCAAGCCCCAGACGCCCCACAGCCAGCCCCAGAACAGCAGGCTGATGAACACGGCCGTGGGATTCATGCGCGCGATGCGCCCCGTCATCCAGGTGGTGACGAAAGTGCCCACCAGGGTAGCGATGGCCATCGACGTGCCCGTCACCAGCAAGACCATTTCCAGCGATTCGAACTGCAAAAACGCCACCAGGCCCGTGGCGATGGTGATGAGCAAAGGCCCGAAATACGGCATGATGTGCAGCAAGCCGGCCACGATGGCCCAGGCACCCGCATTTTCCAGCCCGATCACGCGCAAGGCGATCCACATCAGCAGCGCCAGCAAGCCGTTGGTGACGAGCAGCATGAACATATAGTTCTGGATCGAGGTATTGATGTCTTCCAGGATGTGCACGGTGACCTTCTTGCGGCTCAGCGACGGTCCCGTCAGCTTGACGAGCTTGCGCTTGAAAGTATCGCCCGACAGCAGCAGGAAGAACACGAGGAAAATGACCATGGTGGCCTGGCTGAGGAAACCCACCAGACCCAGCGAACCGGCCCACACCCAGTCCATGATCTTGAAATTGGGCGCCTCGGCAGCGGCGGCGCGGCGGTTGTTGCGGCGCGCTTCGGCGCCGGCGGCCACTTGCTCGATTTCATTGGCCACGGCCTGCATCTTCTGGAAGGTGCTGTTCTTGCCGCCCGTATTGGCGGCGATCAGCCGCGACAGTTTATGTGTGGCAGCCGGCAACTCTTCAACGATGGATTCGAATTCGCCCTGCACCCTCTCGACCACGACGATGGAGCCGAACAGGATCAGGGCCGTGACGGCCGTCGTGCCGATGGCGCGCGGCACGCGCAGTTTTTCCAGCCAGGCGACGACGGGATTGAGGGTGTAGGCAATGAAAATGCCGAAGAGAACGGGAATGAGGAATTTCTGTGCCCACTGCAGCGCATAGATGAAGCTGACTGTAGCGATGATGCCCAGGGCCATGCCACGCGCATTGACGTGCAGCGGCAGGCGCAAGGATGCGTCTGGCTGCTCCACGGGCGCGCCGGGAGGTGGCCCGGCAGGCTCGGTGGAGGCAGCCGCCACCGGCTCGGGCGGGGTATCTGTAGGCTGGATATGCATGCGATTCCCGCGACGGTCGGTGGAGGGCCACAGCGCCAGCCTTCAGGCTGGCCGCTGCGGCATGTCATGCCATTACTTGACGCGGATGTCGTTTTTCACCGACTTCACGCCTTTGACGCCACGCGCGACTTCGCCCGCTTTGGCGGCATCCGATGGCTGGGCCACGAAGCCGCTCAGCTGAACCACGCCCTTGAAGGTTTCAACGTTGATTTCCGTCGATTTCAGGGTAGGCTCGTTGAAGATGCTGGCTTTGACCTTGGTCGTGATGGCCGCGTCGTCGATGTATTCGCCCGTGCCTTCTTTGGTTGGCGTGGAAGCGCAGCCTGCAACGGCGAACAGGGAAGCAACGAAGAGGCCGGTAGCGATCGATTTAGTGAATTTCATGGTGGTTTCCTTAGGAGTGGTCAATCAATGTGCTCACAATGAGCTTCTTATACCAGTGTGGTGACTGCGCGCCGGATGGCGTTCAATAGCCAAACTGGGTTTTTGCAGCCTTGATACAGTCATCCTTGGCTGCGCCGGCTAATGCATCGCATTTTTCTGTCGCGACCTTGTACTCGGCTTTTCTTTTTGCTTCACGCGCATCGCTGCGCGCTTCGATGACTTTCTTGTCGGCCTTGGCGTCGGCCAGGGCCGCAACCTTGGTGGACTTGGCCAGCTTGACGCAGACATCCTTGTCGTTGCCCGTCAGCGCATTGCAGCGGGCCAGGTCGACGTCGTAGTTGGCATCGGCAATCTTGATGCGCGCCTTGGTGTAGGCACGCAAGGTATTCGTGTATTGCGCCTGGGCCACGGCTTCATCGTAGGCACGCACGGCCTTCGCTTCGGCGATGCAGACATCCTTCGGGTTGCCCGTGATTTTTTCGCATTCCGCATGGGCCAGCTTGTAATTCAGGCCCGCCTGCTCATTGGCAGCCTTGTAGGCGGCTTTCGCTTCCGGCGTGGCAGCCACTGCCTGGCCGCCCCAGGCGGCGCACGCCAGGCTGACGACGATGGCGGTGATGATCTTATTTTTGTTCATGTATTTCTCCCTGGTGGTGACAAGCATGTCTGCTTGGCATGACTACCGTTTTACGTGGATAGTCGCCGCTCTTCTGTACGCTGCCGTACACAAGTAATTTATTTTGAAAGCGGGAGCCAGACAGGGAGAAATAACAACGTTTTGCTTGATCGCGCCAGGCAAAAATGCAATTTGCACAATAAATAAGTGCGTGCGGCAGCGTACAGACCGGGGACGGGGGCGTGACTAAGATGGCACTACACCCTCACCTCGTCAGGAGAATAAAATGAAAACCAATGCCACCTTGGCTGCACTGATGCTCGCCGCCACCGCTGTACTGAGCGGTTGCGCCACCGGCCCTTCTTACCAGTCACAACAACAATACTATCCGGCCAACCAGCCTGAATCCGCCATGTACGGCACCGTCGATTCCATCCAGCTCGTGCAGGGCGGCGGACAAACCAGCGGCGCCGGCGCCGTGGTGGGCGGCATCGCGGGCGCCCTGCTGGGCAATACCATCGGTTCGGGCGGCGGACGCACGGCGGCCACCGTGGCGGGCGCCGTTGCCGGCGGCGTCGTGGGCAACCAGGTGGAAGGCCGCAGGCAGCAAGCGCAGGGCTACCAGATCAGCGTGCGCCTCGATAACGGCGAATACCGCACCGTGGTGCAGGACAACGCAAATGATTTGCGCCCAGGCAATCGCGTGCGCATCGTTGACGGCCGCGTCTACCGCTATTAATCCGCTGGCCGGGCTTGCCCCCAAGCCTGCGCCGGACCATGCACCAACAAGGAGATACCATGGGCACCATCATTCTGATCATCTTGATCCTGGCCCTGGTCGGCGTCCTGCCTACCTGGCCGCATAGCCGCAACTGGGGTTACGGCCCCAGCGGCATCGCCGGCCTCGTCGTAGTGATACTGATCCTGCTATTACTGACGGGCAGGTTGTAAAAAAAAGGCGCTGCGGCGCCTTTTTTATTTCAAGGAGGAAATATCATGACTATCCATCACCCCCTACTGGCCACCCTGTTCGCCTGCAGCCTGGCACCGCTGGCACTGGGCCAGACGGCCACGCCGCAGCCGGGCGACCCGCAACGCTGGTACCAGGAAGACAGCACGGCGCAAGCCCAGCTGCGCACCTTGCGCAAGGAAATCGCCGCCGCCCTGGCCGAGGCCAAAAAAGCCTGCCGCCTGGAACCGTCCGCCACGCGCGCGACCTGCCTGAAGGAAGCGCAAGACACTTACCGGCAAGACATGGCGAATGCGGAAAAACTGCGCGAATCAGCCCATCCGCAGTAATGCGCCGTGCTGTTGCGACGCTGGATACACTTGCAACACCTGACAAAACCGTCGCGAGCGGAAGGGGGAGGTGGAGAGGAAGCGCGCCCGTACTGAGTACGGGGGCGCCGAGCCGGTGCGCATCGCAGGCCGCCTAGACCGACGCGCAGCAGGTGTTGACAGGCGTCACTAGGCGGCGTCGCGCTCGTAGGGCGGCAACTCGTGCACCACCAGCGGCGTGTCTTCCGTGACGAAGGCCAGCCAGCCGGCCGCCTTGATCGCGCGCAACGCGTCCTGGTAGCCCTGCTCCCAGCGCCATTCGATGGAACCCTTGGAGAAATTGATATCCTTGGCCGCCATGTGCCAGTCGCGCCCCGCATATGGCAGGCGCACGATGTGCATGGTGCTGTCGCAGCCCAGCGCCACCAGCTCTTCCGTCTGCTGGCGATTGTGCGCGCTGTCGGGCAGCTTGGCGTACAGTTCGCGCAATTTGTGCTGCAAGGTATGCGTATTGACGTAATCCTCGATATGCCGCTTCGAGCGCGAAGCAAAGGTGACGTCCTTTTGCCGCGTCTGCACTTCATCCAGGGTGGTCGGTTCCGGCCCTTCCGAGCTCCACAGGTCGACCATGAAGACGAGGGTATCCACGTGGGGAGTGTCGTCGAGCACGGTTTCCAGCGGCGTATTCGAATACAGGCCGCCATCCCAGTACAGGTCGCCATCGACGCGCACGCCGGCAAAACCGGGCGGCAAGGCGCCGCTGGCGCGGATGTGCTCGACCGTCAGGGGCTGCTGCTGGCTGTCAAAACTGATCAGGCTGCCGCATTTGACGCGCAGGGCATTGACCGTCAGGCGCATGCCGCCGGGCTGGTTCAGGTAATCGAAATCGACCAGTTCTTCCAGGGTGCCGGCCAGTTCGCTGGTGTCGTAGAAGCTGGCTTCTTCCGGCTTGACGGCGATTCCTGCCGGAAACAGGCTGAACGAACGGGGCTTGAAGAAGCCGGGCACGCCGCGCAGCACCGTATCGAGCGTGGCCAGCCAGATGTTCGAGCGGCGCTGCTGGTCCGATACGAGGTTCATGTCGATGCTGTCGCGGTGTGCCACGCGCTGCCAGAACTGCTTCAGGCGCACGAGCCTGTCTTCGTGCTTGTTGCCGGCCAAAATGGCGGCATTGATGGCGCCGATCGAGGTGCCCACCACCCAGTCGGGCGCCAGGCCATGTTCGTGCAAGGCGTGGTAGACGCCGGCCTGGTAGGCGCCCAGCGCACCGCCCCCTTGCAGCACCAGCACGATGCGCAGGCGCGAGGGATTTAACTGATTGATCGGTGTCTTCGAATTCGTCATCAAGATGGCCCCTCTGTCCACCGCGCGGAATGCGGTGTGAATCATTGTAAGGGATTGCGCCCGCACGTGCCGGACGTTGGGGACGGGCAAAAAAAAACGCCGTCGATGACGGCGTTCCGGGCATTGCAGCGTCAGCGCTTGCGGCGCAGCCAGCTGGCGGCAACGGCGGCCACGGCCACGAGGACCAGGGCCGGCTTGACCAGCTTCTTGCGTCCGATAAACGACAACGCCGTCAGCACATAGGGCATGGCCCCTTGCAAACGCATGCCGCCCGGCGCCAGCAGCGACTCGACGCGGTGGCCGGCAAAGCCGACCGCCGTCTCGACCACGCCCTGCAGCAGCGATTCGGGACGCAGGGCATAGCCCACGTTGGCGCGCGCATGCACGATGCCCACGCGGTACATTTCGCCCTGGGCGATCAGCAGGCGCTTGCGGGCGGCTTGCGCCGCCAGTTTGTCGTGTTCCGACATGAATTCTCCTCGTAAGGCAGGCAGGACATGGCGAGCCCCGCGCCGGCACAGGTCCGGCTGGTTCCCGCCAGCAGCTTACATCAGCATGTCGCGGTCGGCCTTCAATTCCGCCATGGTGGCGGGCATGGACAGCTTTCCTTGACGCAGCATGGCGCGCGCATACATGACCAGGGCAATGGCCAGCAGTACGAACACGACCGTCATGATCGCCAGGATCTTCCAGCCCAGGCTATCCCAGGCCAGGAAGACGATCAGCACGCTGCCGTAAGCGATGGCAAACAAGCCCGCCACCGTCGCCAGCGCGAAAATGACCACCAGCTGCAGCATGTGATTGCGCACTTCCGACAGTTCGATGGTGGCCAGTTCCAGCCGCGACAGCATCAGTCCGACGGCGTTTTTGGCCAGGCCGGCAACCGAGCCGATCAATCCCGGCCCCTGGTGAGACGAAGCAGACTTGTCCATATCGCTCCTGACAGTGGATTACTTGCGGCCCAGGATGAAGCCGACCAGCACGCCGACGCCAGCGGCGACAGCCACCGTGCGCCATGGGTTTTCCTTGACATAGCCATCGGCCTGGGAGGCCAGCTGCTTGGTGGCGACGATGGCCGACGCTTGCGCTTCGTGCGCCTTGGCCAGGGCGGCATCGAGGGTTTTCATGCCCTTGACGCGCACTTCATCGGCTTTTTCGCCGGTCAGCGCGGCAGCGGCGCTGAACAGGGCTTGCGCATCCTTGACCAGGGTTTTGACATCGTTATTGACGGTGGTGATATTGTTTTCCAACATGGTTTAGCTCCTTAGCTATGGATGAATGTAGTTACTATACCTACTTTACTCAAAAACACTATTCCATTAGATCGCGCATATCATCGGCGTGCTCTTCCTCGACAGCCATGATTTTGATCAACAAATGGCGTGTCGTCGGATCCTTGTCGCCAATTTTCACGATCATCTGGCGATACGATTCGATCGCGACCCGTTCCGCGATCAGATTGGCACGCACCATGCTTTGCACGTCTTCGGAGTCATCATACTCGGCATGGCTGCGCGCAAGCAATGTTGCAGGATTAAAATCTGGCTTGCCATTCAATTGCACGATGCGTTCGGCCAGCCAGTCCGCATGCTCCTGCTCCTGCTGCGCATGCTCGAGGAACTCGGCCTTGATGGTGCCGTTGTCGCGCCCGCTCACGGTGTAGTAATGGCGTTTATAGCGCGCAATACACACCAGTTCGGTGGCCAGCGCCCCATTCAACAGGGTGATCAACTCCTGGCGGTCGCCCTGGTAGCCGGCCGTCACGGCGCCGTCATCGAGGTTTTTGGCGGCAGCGCGGATGGCGGCCGTATCGATGCCAGCTGGAATCTCAACAGATGTTTGGGTCATGATGCTTCCTTTCAAGTCTTGCATGGGTATCCACCGGCCAGGTAGCGGCCGGTGCTGCCTACTAACAAATCAAACACTGGGCAAAACCGTTGCGAGCGGCAGTGAATTGTGGCCGGGAAGCGGAGCTGTGCTGTAGCACAGTGAGCATCGGAGGCCGCAAGTCGCGCCGCGCAGCAGGTTTGGCCTGGTGTTTTAACGGCGGGCGGGAATCGCCGTGTTATCTTCAGACAAAACGATTTCCACCCGGCGATTCAACTGGCGGTTCGCCGCATTGTCGTTGCCGGCGGCCGGATACGCGGCGCCATAGCCTTTCGTGGCGATGCGGTCGCGGCTGATGCCTTGCTCCAGCAGCGCATTGCGCACGGACTCGGCGCGGCGTTGCGACAATTCCAGGTTGTGCGCGGAACCGCCCGTGCTATCCGTAAAACCTTCAATCAGCACGGTGCGCTGCGGGTTGTTTTTCAGCACGTCGGCCAGCTTGCGCGCCGTATTCGCGCCATCGGCCGTCAGGTTCGCCTTGTCCGTGCCGAACAGCACATCGCCCAAGGTGATGACCATGCCACGCTCCGTTTTCTTGGCGGCCAGGTCGGCCAGCTGCACTTCCAGCGCGGCGGCGCGGGCCGTGGCATCGCGGGCCGATGCTTCGGCCGACTGCGCCTGGGCCTTGGCCGCTTCCGCATCCGCTTGCGCCGCCTGGGCGCGCGCCGTGGCCTGGTCGGCCTGCTGCGTGCGCGCATCGAGGCGCAACTGGTCGCGCTGCTTGCCCGCGTTGGCGATATCGGCTTCCGCCGCCTTCTGCTTGGCGACTTCTTGCGCGGTGGCTATCTTTTGCTTGGCCAGGTAAGCCAGCTTGTCGACCTTTTCGCTGTCATCCTGGCGCGTGGCGGCCGCGTTTGCCGCTTCCAGCGCGGCGCTCGCTTCGCGGAATTCGCGTGGCGCATAGGTCGATACGAGCGGGTTCGATTGCGCCGCCATGTAATCGCCGCGCGTCTGGTCGAGCAGACTGGTGGTGGTCGGTGCGGAGCTGCAGGCGGCAACAAAAGCGGCCATGGCCAGCAGGCCGGGAATGGAGGTGTAGTGAGCTTTTTTCATGGTGGGATCCTGTTCTTATTGTTTCGGGGCTTGCTGGTTGGCACGGTCGAGTTCTTCGCGCATGACGCGGATGTTCTCGTTGATTTCATCGGCGGCGCTGGTGGCCTTGGCCGAGTTGGCCTTGCTTTGCGCCAGCTTGGCGTCCGCTTGCGCCTGGTCGGCCAGGTCGCGCGCCGTCTTGTAGTCGCGGTCTTTCAGGGCCTGGTTGGCCATGCGCATTTTTTCGCGGGCCGAGCGCATTTCATCGGGCGCCAGGTCGGCGGCGCCGGCGCTGGCCGCGTTATCGACGGCGGCGCGCGACACGGCGACGTCAGCCGTGGCAGGCGTTTTCAGGCTGGAACAGCCCGTCATCAGGACAACGGCGCTGATGCAGGCAGCCAGGGCGGTCAAGGGGGTTTTGATGGAATCTCGGTTTGTCATTTTTCTTCTCCTGGAGAGTGAGGTAACGATATAAGTCATACATGGAACGAATCAGGAACGGCGTTTGATGTATGACGTTATAGGCCCCGGCACCCCGCATATCCGTTCGGTGCCGCACATAGGGTAGGAAATCGACAATACTTGCATGGGCAACGTGCGCCAGCGCACGTGCCCGCCAGCAAAACCTGAAACGGACCCGGCTTCAGGGCGATTCCTGTAGCATCGTGACTACTTGTCCAGAAAGAATCAGCTTATGCCCCTCTCCCGCCGCCACAAAATCGCCCTCGCCAGCGCCACCGTACTGATCGCCGTGCCCGTCGCCGCCACCGTCGTCCTGCTCAATATGGACTGGAACCGCGCCAAGCCCTGGCTCAACGGGCGTGCCAGCGAAGCGCTGGGGCGCCCGTTCGCCATCGTGGGCGACCTGTCGCTGACGTGGCAGCAGCCCAACAATGCCGCGGGCCGCGCCAGCTGGCGCGACTACCTGCCATGGCCTCATCTGCAGGCGCAGGACGTACACCTGGGCAACCCGGGCAGCATGGCGGCAACCGATGGCGAGGCGGCGCAGCTGGCCACCGTCAGCCAGCTGGCGTTTTCGCTCAATCCCCTGGCCCTGCTGGACAAGAAAATCATCATCCCGCAATTGCGTTTCGATGCGCCGCAGGTGCGCTTGCTGCGCAGCAAGGATGGCAAAAACAACTGGACCTTCGACAAGCAGGACCAGCCGTCGCCATGGCAGCTGGAATTGCAGAGCGTGGTCTTCAGCAAGGGCACCGTATATCTGGACGATGCCGTCACGCAGACAGCGATGCGCGCCGATGTCGATACCCTGGCGGACGACAAGCGCTATGGCATCGCCTGGACGCTGTCGGGCAAATACCGCGGCGAAGCCGTCAAGGGCGGCGGCAAGGCGGGCGGCGTGCTGTCGCTGCAGCAGCAGGGCACGCCCTTCCCCATCCAGGCCGACATGCGCGCAGGCGGCAGTAGCATGGCCATCGAAGGCACCTTGACGCGCCCCGCAGACCTGGCCGCGCTCGACGTGCGCCTGAAGATAGCGGGGCCCAGCATGGCCCGCCTTTATCCGCTGACGGGCGTGCTGCTGCCGGAAACGCCGCACTTCAGCACGGAAGGCCATCTGACGGGCACCCTGGCGCCCGGCGGCGGCGAATGGGTGTACGACCAGTTCAGCGGCAAGGTGGGTTCCAGCGACATCAGCGGCAAGCTGGCGTTTTCGGCCAGCAAGCCGCGCAAGCGCCTGACGGGCGAAGTGCACTCCCGCCTGCTGCAATTTTCCGACCTGGGCCCGCTGGTGGGCGCCGACTCCAGCGCCAGCAAAAAGGAGCGGGGCGTGACGTCGACGCAGCCGGCGGGACGAGTCTTGCCGGTGGAAACGTTCAAGACGGAGCGCTGGACCAGCCTGGACGCCGACGTGCGCTACACGGCCGACAAGATCACGCGCGACGCCGAGCTGCCGATCAGCAAGCTCGACACGCATGTGGTGCTGACGGACGGCGTGCTGTCGCTGACGCCCCTCAACTTCAACGTGGCGGGCGGCACCCTGACGTCGCAGATCAAGCTCGACGGCAGCGGCAAGGTCATCGCCAACGGCATCGCGGCCGAACTCAAGGCCAGCGCCCGCCATCTGCACATCCAGCAACTGTTTCCCCGCCTGCCCGCCCTGCAGGCCAGCGTGGGCGAGATCAATGGCGACGCGTCGCTGTCGGCCACGGGCAATTCCGTCGCCAGCCTGCTGGGCAGCTCGAATGGCGAAGTGCGCGCGCTGATCAACCGGGGCAGCATCAGCAAGCTGCTGCTGGAAGAAATGGGCTTGAATATCGGCAGCATCGTGCTGACCAAGCTGGTGGGAGACAAGCAGGTCAAGCTGAACTGCATGGCCGCCGATTTCGTCGTCACCAAGGGGCTGATGCGCACGCGCCAGTTCCTCGTCGACACGGACGATGCCGTCCTGCATGTCGACGGCACGGTGAACCTGGGCAATGAACAGCTGGACCTGACCCTGCAGCCGGACAGCAAGGGCTTGCGCATCTTTTCGCTGCGCTCGCCCCTGTATGTGCGGGGCACCTTCAGCAAGCCCGACGTGAGCGTCGACAAGGGCGTGCTGGCCCTGCGCGCCGGCGGCGCCCTGGCGCTGGCCGTGGTGGCACCCGTGGCGGCGCTGCTGCCGCTGGTCAACACCGGCCCCGGCGAGGACAGCGAATGCGCGGCCCTGCTGGCCCAGGCGCGCGTCAAACCCGTGGCGCCGAAACCGGGCAAGACACCGCGCCCAAAGCGCTGACCGGCATGGCCGCCGTGGGCAATTACAATTGTTACACACCTATGTGCGTTGCCGAACAGACCCTGCCTTGTCACAATCCTATTCTGTGATCGTGCCTGAAACACCCAAGACGTGGCGATACGAAGTCTTACCGGCCCATACCTCGCCGGCGCCACGAGGTCCGAATTCATAGGAGAACTATCATGCAAATCATTAAAAAACTCGCCGCTACCACTTCCGTTGCCGCACTGCTGCTGAGCTTGACGGCTTGCGCCAACATGTCCGGCCAGGATAAAAATACGGCCATCGGCGCCGGTGTCGGCGCCGTTGCCGGCTCCGTGCTGACGGGCGGCAGCGCCGTCGGCGCCGTCGGCGGCGCCGCTGTCGGCGGCGTGATCGGTAATCAGGTCAAGCCGAAGTAATCGCTGATGGAGAAAGCGGGGTGGGTGCCCAGGCGCCCGCCCCGCTTTTTTGCGTTTGCGCCACGGGGAAGCCGGCATGCAGGCAATAGCCAGGCACGCGACACACCGAACGGGCGAAGACTGGCGGGAAAGTCAGACGAAGACGTTGGCCATGCCGATGGCGCCGCTGTCCTTGACCAGCTCGTAGCAGCGGCAGGAAACGGCTTCCAGGCCGGCAGAATCGAGGATTTCGATGTTGCCGCGGCTGTAGCTAATCAGTTTTTGCTGTTGCAGCGCGCTGGCTGCCTTGGTCACGCCGACCCTGCGCACGCCCAGGGTATGGGCGAGAAATTCATGAGTCAGGTGGAATTTTTCCGACTGCAGGCGGTCGCGCGTGATCAGCAGCGAACGGGCCAGACGCGCCTCGAGTACGTGGAAGCGGCTGCACACGGCAATCTGGATGGCTTGCGCCAGCAAGGTGTCCGTGTAGCGGTACAGCAGGCGCTGCAGGGAGTCGAGCTGGGCGAATTCGGCGCAGAAATCGGCGCGCGCGATGCGGCTGGCCGTGCCGGAACGTTGCACCACGGCACGCACTTGCGCCAGGTCATGACCGAGCGCAACGGAAGCGCCCAGCACGCCTTCGCGGCCGACGGAGCCCACTTCCAGGGTCATCCGCCCTTCCGCCACGGCCAGCAGCGAAATCAGGCAGTCGCCAGGGAAATAGATGTGGCCGATAGGCTGGCCCGGCTCGTACAGCACCTCGCCTACCTCGACCGTGACGGTATCGAACAGGGCCGCCAGGTGCCGCAAGTCGTGCTCGGGCAGGCTGGCCAGCAAGCGGTTGCCGGCAGTGGGCGCGCCCGCGGGCGTACCCAGGCCGGATCGGCCTGCGTCGCGGGACAGGGTCATGCTGGCAGTCGTTGGTGGCATTGCTTTTCCTTGGTGTCGTTACAACTCGACATAATTTTTACTTAGCCTACGGTGCTGTACGGGCCCTGTATGTACGGTGACGCACGGAAGCGGGGCAAGCGGCGCAGCACACTGGCAACACACACGAATAACACGCACTACCCTTTTCATTATTTTAAAAAATCAAGGAGCCTTCCATGACCACCACGACCAAATCCCTCCATCCGCTGGTGCTTGCCGCCGCCGTCGCCGTCCTGCTGTTTTGCGGCGTCGGCACGGCTGCCCTGATGGGCTGGCTGCCTTCGTCCCAGGGCGATGCCCAGCCATTGGCGGCCGGCGCCTCGGCCGAACAGCTGGCCAGCCTGCAGGCGAACCAGCCGCAAGCGAACCTGCAGCCGGCCGGCGCCTTGCCGCTGGCCGCCCTGCCGCCACAGCAGCAACAACAGCAGCCGCAAGCGCAGCAGCAGCCCGTGCGCCAGCCGCAGCCAGCGCCACAGCAACAGCAATATGCAGCAGCGCCGGCGCCCGCACCGCAGGTCTGCGGCAATTGCGGCGTGATCGAAGCCATCCATGAAGTCAATACGCGCGCCGAAGGGAGCGGCGTTGGCGCGGCCGGCGGCGCCGTCGTCGGCGGCTTGCTGGGCAACCAGGTGGGCGGCGGCCACGGCAGGCAGCTGGCTACCGTGCTGGGTGCCGTGGGCGGCGCCGTCGCCGGCAACCAGATCGAAGGCAGCGTGCGCGCCACGCGCAGCTACAACATCGTCGTGCGCCTCGATACGGGCAAGACGCGCACCGTGCACCAGAGCGCCGCGCCCAACTGGCGCCAGGGCGACCGCGTGCGCGTCGTCAACGGCGGCTTGCGCGCCATCGGCTAACGCCGCCGCGGCAGCGCAGCCGCGATTAGTTGTAAATTAAACACACGCCCGGCCTGTCCGGGCGTTTTCTTTTTGGCAATGTTCGTTGGCGTACAGATGAGTTTGCCGTCCCGCGAGATGATGCATTCAGGAAAGTTCAACGAATAGTCCCTTCAAGGAGCAGCGATGGAAAACGACAAGGCAGGCAGCAACAGGATCTGGCTCGGCTTTATCGGCGGCGGCATGCTGGCCACCGCGCTGGGCTTTTGCGCGCTGGACCTGGCGCCGGCGCAAGCGAGCGCACCCGTGTTCGGCGTCATGCTGTTGCTGACGGGCGGCATGGTCAGCTGCCTGGCGGGCGCCGTCGGCATGGCCGGCATGCTGGCCTGGATACCGGGCATGGAGGGCGAAGCGGAACGGCGTGCGCAGCCGCAACGGCGCCTCCGCGAACGCAATCTGCCCAAATCGGGTGAATTGACAGGCTAAATGAGGGTTGTGTACGGCAGCGTACAGAAAATTTCAGAAACAAAGTAGACAATAAGTCATGGCATCAGCGTTCAGCGACCCGGTCGCCGCGCAATGACAAAAACCGATGACGGCGCCGGAAGCCAGCAACTTGCCAGCCAGGCAGCCGTCATCCACACACTACTCTCGGAGGACATATCATGCTCTATACAATCGCAGTAGTACTCATCATTCTCTGGCTGCTGGGTCTGGTCACTTCCTATACCATCGGCGGCTTCATTCATATCCTCCTGGTCGTTGCAGTCATCATGATCCTGTTGCGCCTGATCAGCGGACGCGGGCTTTAGACCCGGTCGTTGGCGCAGGCTGACAGGAGCGGCGCGCGTGCAAACGGGCGCCGCTCTTTTACGTACAGTGCGCGCACTGGCACGCCGCTGCATTTTGCAGTAACGTGTGCAGGTAGTTCCTGGGTATGTCCCAATAACAAAACAAGGAGAAAATCCATGAAAGCATTGAAAAACGGCGCTGGCGCCAAATCCCTGATCGGCATGCTGGTCCTCGCGCTGGCGGCCACCGGCTGCGCTGACATGTCCTCGACGCAACGTGGCACGGCCACGGGCGCGGGCATCGGCGCAGGCTTGGGCGCCTTGATCGGCGGCACCACCGGTGGCGGCAGCAGCGGCCGCACGGCTGGCGGCGCCCTGCTGGGCGCAGCGGCTGGCGCCGTGGTGGGCAATATCTGGTCGACCCGCATGGAAAACCAGAAGCGCGCGATGGAACAGGCGACACAGGGTACCGGTGTGCAAGTGACGCAGACGGCCGATAACCGCCTGAAAATGGAAATTCCAAGCGACATTTCCTTCGATACCAACCGCGCCGACATCAAGGGCAACTTCCGCCCCATCCTCGACCGCTTTGCCGCCACGCTGAACGAAAACCCGAACACCACGGTCAGCATCATCGGCCACACGGACAGCACGGGCAGCGACTCGATCAACGAACCGCTGTCGGTGGAACGCGCAGCCCACACGCGCGACTACCTGTCCATGCGCGGCGTGTCGCCCACGCGCGTCGTCACGGAAGGCCGCGGCGCACGCGAGCCGATCGCCTCGAATGCGGATGCCTCGGGACGCGCACGCAATCGCCGCGTGGAAATCTATGTCGCCGAAATGGCGCCACGGGGGTAACACCGAACCCAACCTGCTGCGCGGCGCGCTTTGCGGCCTGCGACGGGTTTGTCCGGTGTCGTGACTGTTACGTCAACGTCCTGAAATAAAAAAAGCCCGCTGGCAAATAATTTGCCAGCGGGCTTCTTTATTTAAAACAGCTTATTTCGACGTCGTTGCCTTGGCGCCGCTGTCGCCCTCTTTCGCCACCTTGGCAAAGTCGCCCGCCGTGACGACGGAGACGGCCGCCGGTTTCAGGTAGTCGCGCAAGCCCTGGTTCACTTGCGCCAGGGTCAAGGCGGCCACTTTCGCTTCCAGGTCCTTGTCGTAGGCCATGGTGCGGTCCTGCGCCAGGTAGCCGGCCAGTTCGCGCGCCAGGCCCGCATCTTGCGTGCGGCCCACTTCTTCCGATTGCAGCCAGCCTTTCTTCGCTTCGACCAGTTCCGCTTCCGTGAACCCGTCGGCCAGCGCCTTGGCAATTTCCTCGCGCAGGGCCGCTTCCACCTTGACCGTGTTTTGCGGGGCACTGATGGCATACGCCATCCAGTAGCCGGCCGGCTCGCGCGACGGCACGGAAACCTGCGAACCGACGCCGTACGACAGGCCTTCCTTCTGGCGGATGCGGTCGGCCAGGCGGCTGCGCAAGGCGCCGCCACCGAGCATGTGATTGGCCATCAGCAAGGCGGGATAGGCGGCAGCGTCATCCTTGAGCGGAATCGGCTGGATGGCGAACAGCACGCTGTTGGCCTTGTCCGGCGTTTCCAGGGCGACTTTCTCGCCGCTGACGGGCTTGACGGCATCGGGAATGCGCACATACGGCTGCTGCGCCTTCCAGCTGCCGTACAGGCTGGCCACTTGCGCCTTCAGCGCGGCCGGGTCGAAATCGCCCACGGCGGCAAAGGTGGCGTTCGACGCGCCGTAGTAGGCGCCATGGAAGGCTTTCACGTCGGCCACCTGGATGGCTTTCCATTGGGCCAGCTCGGCCGGCAGGGTGGCCACGTGACGCACATGGCCTTCCGGCGTGGCGTCGAGCAGGCGGCGGAAGGCGTTCACGGCCAGCGGCTGCGGTTCAGGCAATTCCTGTTCCGCGCGGCCCACTCTTTCGCGCTGCAATTCCAGGAATTCCGTTTCGCTCAAGGCAGGCTTTTGCAGCACTTGCGCCAGCAGGTCCATGGCGGCCGGCAAGTTGTCGCGCTTGCCCGTCAGGGTGGCCGTGACGCCCTCGGCGCCGCCCGCGATGGCCACTTGCATGCCCAGCTGGTCGAACTTGTCCTTCACTTCCTGGCGCGACAGTTTATCCGTGCCGCGCGACAACAGATTGGCCGTATAGCTGCCCACCTGCGCCTTGCCGCGCAAGCTCTCTTCGCTGCCGATCTGCAATTTCAACACGACGCTGACCGTGCTGCCCTTGGTTTTCTTCGGCAGCAAGGCGCCCTTCAAGCCGTTCGGCAAGGTGAAGCGCGTGGTGCGCGCTTCGATATTGTCGGGGCTGGGGTCGAACGCTTCGCCCTGCGCCACCACGGCGCGGCCCGTGTAGCCGGCCAGCTGCGGCGCCACGTCGGCGTAGGCCGGCACGACCGTGCGGTCCGGCGCATCGGTGGGAATGAAGCGGCCCAGGGTGCGGTTCGAGCTCTTCAGGTATTTCTCGGCCGCCGCCTGCACCTGCGCCGTCGTCAGCTTGTCGAGCTGGTCGCGCTGCAGGAAGAACAAACGCCAGTCGCCGGCCGCCAACGATTCCGTCAGGGCAATCGTCATGCGCGCCGTGTTCGAGGTGATCAGTTCCACCTGCTTGTTGAGCTGCTGCTTGACCCGCGCCACTTCCGCATCCGTGATGGGCTGCGATTTCAGCTCTTCCAGCACTTTCAGCATGGCCGCTTGCGCCGCATCGAGGTTGCCATCGACGGGCACCAGCGCGCCGAACAGGTTGTAGCCCGGTTCCAGGTTGCTCACCGTGTTGTATTCGATCTTGCTGGCCAGCTTGGTTTCCACCAGCGCCTTGTGCAGGCGACCGGCCGGCGCGTCCGTCAGCACGTGGCCCAGCACCTCGATGGCCACCGCTTCCGGGTTGCCGGACGGCGCCACGTGGTAGCCGGCGCCGACGAACTGCGTGCCGCCGCTGCGGCGCACCGTCACGGCGCGCTCGCCATCCTGCACGGGTTCGGCCGTGTAGGTGGGTTCGATCACGCGCGTGGGTTTCGGGATCTTGCCGAACAAGTCATTGATCTGCTTCAAGACCTGTGCTTCGTCGAAGCGGCCCGCCACCATCAGCACGGCGTTGTCCGGCTGATAATATTTGTGATAGAACGCGCGCAGGCGGGGAATGTTCACCTGCTCGATGTCGGAACGGGCGCCGATGGTCGACTTGCCATAGTTGTGCCAATCGTAGGCGATGGCCTGGATGCGTTCGCTGGTCACGCCGATCGGGTCGCTCTCGCCCATCTCGAACTCGTTGCGCACGACCGTCATCTCGCCCTTTTGCGTCTTCGGATTCCACAGGTCGTTCTGGTCGATGGCCGCGTTGACCATGCGGTCCGCTTCCATGGCCAGCATCTGGCGCAGGTTGTCGTCGTTGGCGGGGAAGGTGGCGTAGTAATTGGTGCGGTCGTACCACGTGGTGCCGTTGAACTGGGCGCCTGTCGAGTTCAGGATCTCGACGGGGGTCTTGGTCCCCTTCTTGACGCCGAAGTTGGCGCTGGGCTTGAACAGCAAGTGCTCGAGCAAGTGGGCCATGCCCGTTTCGCCATAGTTTTCATGGCGCGAGCCGACCAGGTAGACGATGTTGGTGGTCAGGGTGGGCTTGCTGGCATCGGGGAACAGCAGCACGCGCAAGCCATTGGCCAGCCGGTATTCGGTGATGCCTTCGACGGACGTGACTTTGACGGCGGTGCGGCTGGGGGCGGCCTTGCCGGTTTTCTGGGTCGGCGCGGCTTCGACAGGGGTGGCGGCCAAGACGAACGACGGCGAGAGGATGCCGGCGGTAAGCAGGAGGGCGGTAATTGGTTTCAAGTCGGAGTCCTGGTAACACTACGTTATTAGACAAGCGCACAAGCGGGCGCCATGGAAGACAAACGCAAGAATGTTCACCGGGCCCGCGCTGCGTCTTCGCCGCCAGGTGAAATTATTACTATTTCACAATTTACGGCATACTTATCAGTTACGCAAGTCCTTGTCATCAAGCTGTTATGTGCCCGTGTTATACTCCGCGGTTCCAGAACTATCTGCCTGTATATGAGACGAGCTCTCGTCCTGCTCTGCCTTTTTGTTTTCATCGCGTTACCCCAGGCGTTAGCCAGCATGGCCTACGCCAGCCCTTCCCCATTCCAGCACGCTAACGCGGCCGGCGTTGCCGCCACGCCTGCCCTCGTCGCAGATTGCCACGATGCCGACGCCCATGCCGGCTTGCCCGGCGACAACTGCGGCGCCGACGAATGCGACAACGATCCCATCACGCTGTACCCGACCTCGCGCCAGGGGGCGCCGTTTTGCGCCATCATTTGGCAAGCGGGACCGGGAGCACTTGCCGAAGCGGACGCGCGGCGGGCCACCCGGCCGCCGCGCGTCCGCCGCCACTTCACGCAATAGCAACATGGTTCCCTGGAGCAGACGCTGCCAGGCACGCTTTATATTGATTTGACTTTACAAGGTTACACACATGGAATGGTTATTTGACCCGACAATCTGGGTCGGCCTGCTGACGCTGGTCGTACTGGAAATCGTACTGGGTATCGACAACCTGATTTTCATCGCCATCCTGGCGGAAAAATTGCCGCCGCACCAGCGCGACCGGGCACGCGTGCTGGGCCTGACCCTGGCCCTCGTAATGCGCCTGGGCCTGCTTTCGCTGATTTCCTGGCTGGTCACCCTGACCACGCCACTGTTTTCCATATGGACCTTCTCGTTCTCGGGGCGGGACCTGATCCTGCTCGTGGGCGGCCTGTTTCTGCTGTTCAAGGCCACCACCGAGCTGCACGAGCGCCTCGAAGGCGTCACCCACGCCCAGACGGGCCCCAAGGTCTACGCCGGTTTCGGCCTGGTGGTGGCGCAGATCGTCGTGCTCGACGCCGTCTTCTCGCTCGACGCCGTCATCACGGCCGTCGGCATGGTGGAAAACCTGTACGTGATGATGGCGGCCGTCGTCATTTCCATCGTCGTCATGATGCTCGCGTCGAAAGTGCTGACGCGCTTCGTCAACGCCCACCCCACCGTCGTCGTGCTGTGCCTGAGCTTTTTGCTGATGATCGGCCTGTCCCTGGTAGCCGAAGGCCTGGGCTTCCACATTCCGAAAGGCTATCTGTACGCGGCCATCGGTTTCTCGATCGTCATCGAGTTCTTCAATCAGCTGGCGCGCCGCAACTTCCTCAAGCTGCAGTCGAACGCCCCGCTGCGCGACCGCACGGCGCAAGCCGTGCTGAGCCTGCTGGGCGGACGCAAGGGCCGCGAAGCCGTGGAAGAGCACGAAGTCAAGGAAATGCCCGACGTCTCCGCCTTTGGCGTGGAAGAGCGCAACATGGTCAGCGGCGTGCTGACCCTGGCCGAACGCTCGATCCGCTCCGTGATGACGCCGCGCGGCGACGTGTCGTGGGTCAACCTCAACGACAGCAGCGACAAGATGCTGCAATTGCTGCGCGAAACGCCACACAGCATGATTCCTGTCTGCAACGATGACCTGGACAATGTGGTGGGCATCGCGCGCAGCAAGGACTTGATCGAGGATCTGGTATCGCACGGCAAGATCGACCCGGCCAGCATGCGCGAAGCCGTCGTCGTGCCGGAAGCGGCCGGCGTGCTGAAAGCCATGGAAACCCTGAAGCGCTCGCGCGGCCAGCTGGTGCTGGTGGTCGACGAGTTCGGCACCGTGCAGGGCGTGCTCACGCCCATCGACATCCTCGAAGCCATCGCGGGCGAATTCCCCGACGAGGACGAGCAGCCGGACGTGGAAGTGCTGGGCCCCGGCCACTGGCGCATCGACGGCGCCACGGACCTGCATTATCTGGAGCAAGTGTTCGAGACGGAAACCCTGGTCAGCGAAGACGGCGAGTACAACTCGCTGGCCGGCTTCCTGCTGGCGCACTTCGAGAACATGCCGGCCGTGGGCGAAGTGCTGGAACTCGATGACTTGCGCTATGAAATCGTCGAGGCGGACGAGCGCCGCATCGCCTGCGTGGACGTGCGCCGCATCGAGCCCGATCACAGTTTGTAACACAATGGCAAGCGTGTCACGCTTGCCATGCCGTATGCTGGGGTCTGCCAATACGGAGACCCCCGATGAAATTTTCCCTGTCAAGCCTGACCCTGCTGGCCTGCGCCGCCTTCGGCGCCCAAGCCAGCGCCCAGACCGCCACGCAGTCGCCCGCCATCAAGCCGGGCCTGTGGCAAGTCGACAGCAAGATGGCGTCGCCGGACGCGGCCACGGACAATGCCATGTCCATGGTGCTGCAACAGCTGGGTAACCTTCCTCCCGATCAACGCAAGCAGCTGGAAGCCATGGCGGCCAGCCGCGGCATGGCCATGCCCACCGTGGCGGCCGACGGCGCCGTGCGCGTGACGGCCTGCGTGACGCCGGAAATGGCCGCGCGCAAGCAGATTCCCACGGGCCAGCCCGGCGACTGCAAATCGAAGAACACGGACATCGCGGGCGGCATGCAAGTGTCGTTTACGTGCGCAAACCCGAAATCGAGCGGCGAAGGCAAGGTGCTGTTCAGCGGCGACCAGGCCTTCAACATGCAGCTGGCGGTGACGACCAGCGCGCGCGGCGCACCGGAACAGGTGAATGTGACGAGCAACGGCAAGTGGCTGGGCGCCAGCTGCCCGGCCCAGGCGCGGAGCGCTCAAAAGCCGTGACGGAAGCCCAGGTTGAATGCCGCATCGCCGCGGCCCGCATTGCTGGCGTTGCCCACCGTGTAGCGGGCGCCGTTCTTGTTGCGGATCTTCGCGTAGGACGCGTAGAAATCGCTGCGCTTTGACAAGGTGTACGTGAGGCCGACTGCCACCTGGCTGGCGTCGCGGTTGGCCAGGTCGCGGTCATCCTTGCGCACCCAGGACGCCAGCAGCTTGAAGCCGCCCACGGGCACGGACACGCCCAGCAAGGTGTCGCGGCTGTCCGAAGACGACATCGACAGGGCCAGCGCACTGTAGGCGTTGCTGGGGTCCCACGGCGAACTGCCATAGCCCTTGTTCACGCCCACGGCGGCAAAGGCGGTGGCCACTTTCAGGTCGATATTGGCCGCGATCAGGGTATTGCGGGCCGACATGTCGATGGCGGGCAAGGTGCCGGAAGCGAGGATCAGGCTATTCTTGCGCTGGTGCGAAATGCTGACATTCACGGCGCCGGCCGAATAGCCGAGCGTGGCGCCATATGCGCGGTTGTTGGCGCTGCTGTACGGCGACTCGCCAAAGCTGTAGATGGCGCTGGCGGACACGCCGCGCAAGGCGGGCGTCACGTATTTGACGGTATTGTCGTAGCGTTTCACGCTGTAGCCTGCCAGGTTGCTGGCGCTGCCGGCCATGCCGCCCTTGAACGGGTCGGCCACGTCGGTCAGGGCCAGGTAGTGGGGGTTGTACTGGCGACCCAGGGTCAGCGCGCCCAGGCGGCTGTCGAGGCCCACGTAGGCCTGGCGGCCGAACAAGCGGCCGTCTTCCGACTGGCCCGTGTCGTTCTCGATGCCCGCTTCCAAGGTGAACACGGCGGACACGTCGTTGCCCAGCGCTTCGCGGCCCTGCACGCCCAGGCGCGAGCCGGAGGCGACGCCGCCCGACACCTTGGTGCTGGCGCAATTGGCGGCACAGCCCCGTTCGGCCACAATGCCCGCGTCGAGCACGCCATACACGGCAACATTACTGGATGCGGCACCGCCCGCGCCATCGGCGGCCTGGGCCGGTGCAAAGAGCACCCAAGGCCCCATCCCTATCACAGCAAGCGCAAAATACGAGGTCTTCATGATAAATATCTCGGTAACGTGAATTGAAACTTCCCGGTATTGATCAGGACATGCGCTGTGTGTCTGATCTTAGTGTTACCTTATCCTCGCTTTTTGTCCAGCCATCCGTGCGTTGTACAACAGAAACTTCAGCTTAGCCCCGGGAACTGCGTCGCGCACTGACAACACGCAAGTTTGACCATGATTGTGGCAATTTGCGGCAAAATGGCGTTAAATGCAGGCCCTGCCGTAAAGCAATGTTCGCTGGCGAACGTTGCGCAGTTTCGCGCAGGCGGTACACTACTGGTTTTACCGACAGCGGCTCGCCCGTTTTTTCTGCATGCTAGCTATCCTCGAACGCATTGACCCCAACTCCAGCAATATCGACTTGCTGGTGGAATTATTCAACTCACTGCGTCCCAAGCGCCCCCACGACAGCGCTACCGCGATCGCCAACGTGCGCACCCTGCGCCAGCTTCTCAAAGGTAATCCCGCGCAAGCGCGCGCCCTGCACGAATACGTGCTGCGCGTGCTGGCCGCGCGCCGCCACGCCAGCCTGTACACGGATATCGGCGTGCTGTCGAACAGCGGCTTTTTCACGGAATTGAAACGCCGCATCGCCTACCGCATGCTGCCGCCCGCCCTGGGCGACGAATACCTGAACGACGCGCTCGACCAGGTGCTGTACCTGAAAACCGATTATTTGTGGATCAGCAACGTGCCCGCCACGGACTGGCTGGAACTGTTCGACGTACTGACCAGCGACGAGATCGAACTGGCCGTCGGCGACGGCAATATCATGCTGCCAGGCATGCTCGACGCCATCCGCACCCTGTCCTACCGCGTCTGCGCCATGGGCCTGGAACCGGAATTGACACGTTTCCATAGCGAAATCGAAGTGTTCCAGTCGCCATTCATGGTGCAGAACACGGAAGTGAACGCCTACCTGGATGCCTACACGAATCTATTGCACGGCAACATAGAGCACATCGAGGACGCGCGCCATCTGCTGGTGATGCTGGACCAGTGCGATGCCGTCATCGCCAAGATCCGCAAGAAGGCGCTGTACCAGGGCACCAGCATTCCCCTCACCTATTTATTGGTGGCGCTGGCGCAAAGCATCGAGCGCCTGCGCAAGCTGCTGTTCCTCGTCGACACGAGCGGCGAATTGCCCGCCTCCGCCAACGTGGACATCGCCGCCATCACCGTCGACGCCACGGCCGACCTGCTCGACGCGCAGCCCGTCAGCCGCCGCCGCGCGGGCGCCGTGGGCCTGGCGCTGGAACTGATCCAGGCGCACAACAACAAATACAAGGTCAGCGACCTGTTTTCCGACAATATCAACTTGCTGGCACGCAATGTGACGGAAAACGCCAGCCGCACGGGCGAGCACTACATCGCGGAAAACCGCCGCGAAATGGGTGCCATGTTCCTCTCGTCCGCGGGCGCGGGCATCATCATCGGCTTCATGGCCCTGTTCAAGATATTGATGTCGTATCTGCGCTCGGCGCCGCTGGTCGAAGCGTTCATGTTCAGCATGAATTACTCGATCGGCTTCATGTTCATCCACTTGCTGCACTTCACGGTGGCCACCAAGCAGCCGGCCATGACGGCGTCACGCATCGCCGCGGGCCTGCACAGCAAGGATGGGCGGAATATCGACCTCGACAGCATGGCGGAACTGATCAACAAGGTGTTCCGCACGCAAAACATGGCCGTGCTGGGCAACCTGGCCACGGCCATCCCCACGGCGTGGCTGATCGCGCTCGGCTACAAGGCGATTACGGGGCACAATCTGGTGACGCCGGAAAAAGCCATGCATCTGCTGCACGATATCGACCCCATCGGCAGTCCCGCCATCTTCTACGCCATGATCGCCGGCGTCTGCCTGTTCGTGGCGGGCCTGATTTCCGGCTACTACGACAACCAGGCGCTGTACACTCGCTGGGCGCAGCGCATCGCGCAATTGCGCGGCCTGGGCCGTGTCATCGGCCAGGAACGCTTGCAACGACTGGGCCTGTACCTGGAAAACAATCTGGGCGGCCTGATGGGTAACTTCTATTTCGGTATCCTGCTCGGTTCCATCGGCACCCTGGGTTTCCTGATCGGTTTGCCGATCGATATCCGTCACATCACCTTCTCGGCCGCCAATTTCGCCACGGCCCTGGTGGGACTCGACCACAACATGAGCTGGCAGCTGGCCGTCAAGTCGCTGTCGGGCATCTTCGCCATCGGCACGGCCAACCTGCTGGTCAGCTTCGGCCTGGCCCTGTGGGTAGCCCTGCGTTCGCGCCAGGTGCGTTTCAAGCACGGCATGCAATTGCTGAAGATTCTGGGCAAGCGTTTCCTGAAGTCGCCCATCGTCTTCTTCTTCGGCTCGAAAAACCCGCCACCGCTGGCACTGGCCGATGATTCGGCAAACCTGTCCCCCACGACCAAGGCTCAAAAATGACCGCCAGGCGCATGCAACCCTGCCTCACCGCCCTACTGCTGTGCTGGACCCTGGCTGCATGCGCCTCGCTGCCCAACGTCAAGAATCTCAACACCACCCTGGAACCGGTGGCCAAGCCCAAGGTCATCACGGGCAAGGGCGCCGTGCTGAACGTCAACAGCCGCGCGGCCCTGCTCAACAAGCGCTGGGCCAGGTCCGGCATGGACTTGAAAGCCCAGGCCGCGCTGGAAGAGGCGGCCACGGGCGTGCCTTTAATCAAGGGCAACAAGGTGACCCTGCTGTTTGACGGCCCGCAAACGATGGAAGCCATGTTCCAGGCCATCAGCGAGGCCAAGAACAGCATCAACCTGGAAACGTATATCTTCGACCAGGACCCGCTGGGCCTGAAGTTTGCCGACATGCTCATCGAAAAGCAGCAGGCGGGCGTGACGGTCAACGTCATCTACGACAGCGTGGGCACCCTGGGCGTGCCGCAGGCGTTCTTTGACCGCATGCGCGCGGCCGGCGTGCACCTGGTGGCCTTCAACCCCGTCAATCCCGCCAAGCTGAAGGGCGACGACTGGAAGATCAACAACCGCGACCACCGCAAGGTGCTGATCGTCGACGGCAAGACGGCGTTTACGGGCGGCATCAACATCAGCGATACCTATGCCAAAAGCTCGCTGTTCCGCTCGAAATCGAAGCCCACCGACAAGAAGGACGTGGGCTGGCGCGACACGCACGTGAAAGTGGAAGGCCCGGCCGTGGCCGCCTTCCAGTGGCTGTTCATCCGCACCTGGGCCCAGCAAGACCAGGCCGACTTACCGGACGCCAATTATTTCCCTACCCTGTCGGAAGTGGGCGACAAGCTGGTGCGCGTCGTGGCCAGCGAACCGGACGGCGGCTTTGAAATCTACAAGGCGTATATCCTGGCCATCCAGGAAGCGAAAAAATCCATCCACATCACGTCCGCCTACTTCGTGCCCGACCAGCAGACGGTCGACGCCCTGATCGCGGCCGCGAAACGGGGCGTGGACGTCACCGTGGTGCTGCCCGGCGTGTCCGACAGCGGCCTCGTGTTCCATGCGGGCCACGCGCTGTACGACCAGCTGCTGGCGGGCGGCATCCGCATCTTCCACTTGAAACTGGCCGTGCTGCACGCCAAGACGGCCGTCATCGACGGCGCCTGGTCGACCGTGGGCTCGACCAACATCGACATGCGCAGCTTCCTGCACAACAGCGAACTGAACGTTGTCGTGCTGGGCGACAGCTTCGGCCGCGAAATGGAAAACGCCTTCCAGGAAGACTTGCGCGACTCGGAAGAAATCACCAAAGCGAAATGGGAAACGCGGCCGATTTCCGACCGCATGAAGGAGTGGGCGGCCCGCTTCATGAACTACTGGCTCTAAGGGAGTAGCCGTCAAAAAGTCCAGGGCGTTGTTGCATTGCCTCGCCGTACTATTCGTACTGTCTTCGGCACTGCGCCTAGCCCTGGCCATTTTTCCGGCCACTCCGAATGCCGGTTGCCGCCTAGCCCATGAATCCTGGCTACAGGCGCAGGTCGGCTTAGCGCAGCGCAATCCGACATCACCACAGCTATTACCAAAGCCAACAATAGCGTCGGATTACGCGGGGCCTTGCCCCGCTCATCCGCCCTACAGCGGCCGCAAGCTGGCCCACACGCCGCCTTCGCGCTCGAACGCTTCCGTACTGACCTTTTCAAAGTCGGCGCTGTCTTCATTCCAGCTGTAGCGCTCGACGCGAATACAACTGTTTTCCACGCGCAGCACATTGAACGAGTTCGACTCGCCCCTGCCCCGCGTGGACGTGGCCGTGCCCGCCTGCACCATCAGGGCCGCATAGCCGGCGATCTTGTAGCGCTCGGCCGTGTTGCCTGCCACACTGGCATGCAAATGCCCTGCCAGCAGCAGGTCGACGCCGCATTCGGAAAACATTTGCAGGGCCAACGGCGCGCGGTCGACAAGATCATCCTTGTCGAAATGCTCGGGCAAGTCAAATGGATGGTGCGTGACAATGATGCGCGTCAAACCGCGCGGCAAACGGCCCAGGCGTTCACGCAGGAAATCGATCTGTTCATGGCTGATGCGGCCATCCTTGAACGTCAATGAACGGGCCGTGTTGATGCCCAGCACGGCGATTTCCTCGTCCACGTATTCGGGCGACAAATCGTCCGTCACATGGCGCCGGTACTTCACCAGCGGCGTCAGGAAGCGGGAAAAAACGTTGTAAAGGGGCACGTCATGGTTGCCCGGCACGACGATCTGCGGCCCCGGCAAGCTGTCGAGAAAAGCCCGCGCCTGCTGGAATTCCGTGCTGCGGGCCCGCTGCGTGAGGTCGCCCGACACCACCACCACGTCCGGTTCCAGGCGCTCGACCAGCGCGCGCAAGGGCGCCAGCAGGGCTGCGTCGACGCGGCCAAAATGCAAATCGGACAAATGCACGAGGGTACGCATGGCCTACTCCCCGCCTGGCGCCGCGGCGGGAGCGGGCACCAGCACGGCCAGCGCGGCGGGACGGATGCGATAGTGCAGCGGCGTATTCATGATGGTCACTTCGCCATCGGTGGCCACGCGCAGGCGGCGGTGTTTCGTGGCGATTTCCAGGTCCGTGGCCGTCAGCACATCGAAATCCTTGGCTTGCGACAATTTGCCGAACAGCGCGTGCAAGGCCAGCTTGAGCAAGCCCAGGCGGCCCGGACGCTGCGCCACATACAGACTCAGCTGGCCGCCATCGAGCCGCTCGCGCTCGCCGATATTCAAGCCTTCCATCAGGTATTCATTATTGCCGATGAACACAAACGGCGTGCGGCGCGCATGCACGGCGTCGTTGAGTTTCAATTGCACGCTGAGGAAGGGATAGCGGCGCAAGGCGGCCACCAGGGCCCAGCTGAAGGCCAGCCACTTGCCCCGTCCCAGCCGGCGCTGCTGCTTTTCGCGGTCGCGCACGATATCGGGATACAGGCCCAGGCTGGAATTGTTCAGGAAGATGCGGCCATTCACTTCGCCCACGTCGACCTGGTGCGGCACGCCCTGCGCCACGTTGGCAATGGCCGCGTCGAGCGTCAAGGGAATATTCAAATCCTTGGCGAAATGGTTCAAGGTGCCCAGCGGCAAGACGCCAAACGGCGTGCCGCTGCCGGTAACGACGGACGCGACGGCATTGATGGTGCCGTCTCCGCCACCGGCCACGACGATGGGTGCGCCATCGCGCAAGGCTTGCTCGGCCGTGGCGATCATCTCGGCCCCGCTTTGGGCCAGAGTGATGGCGGCGTCCAGGCCCACGGCCAGGAACTGCGCTTCCAGCTGCTGCGCCCAGTCGGGCGCATAGCCGCAGCCGGCGCTCGCGTTGATGATGACTGCAATCTTGCTCAGGATCGTCCCCTTATGTGGTTTGCCGGATATGCCGGCGGCGGCGCAGGGTCGACACGCCGGCGATGCAGATGGCCAGCCAGCCATAGCTTTCCGCCATGGCCGCCAGCACATCGCTCAGGTAATGCGCGCCCAGGTAAATGCGGCTGAAGCCCACCAGCGCCGCCATCAGAAACGCTGCCAGCGCGATGGCGATGCGCTTGCCCCAGGCGCCCGGCGCCGTCTGGCAAATCAGGTAGGCGCCCAGCAAGCCGTACAGGGCCGTCGACGTGGCCGTATGACCGCTGGGAAAGCTGTACGTGCTCAAGGCCGTCTGCAAAATGGGGGCGTCAAAGCTGGGCCGCGCGCGGACAAAAATGTACTTTAGCAGCAGGTTCAAAAACATGACGCCCGGCATGGTGATGACCAGGGTAAACAGCCAGTAGGTGGCGCCCTTGCGGTGCAGATACCAGCCCAGCAAGGTGGCCAGGGTAATGGCGCCGATCACGCCATGCAGGTGCGTGACGACCAGCAGGCAACTGGTGACCCACGGCACGGCATGCTGGTTGAACCATTGCGCCACCTGCAGGTCGATCACCGTGATCTGGGCCATGCCCATGACGGCTTCGGCGATCTCGTGGAAGACCACGATGGCCACCAACATCAGGGCCACGCCCACCGTCATATGCAGTCCCAGCTCCCCTTCGGGCGACAGGCGCGCCTGGACGAAGCGGCGCAGTTTCGTGGTCCAGCCCGTGGTCATGCCCATGTCATTCTTCTCTTGCAAACTGCTCTCGCTTTCCTGTTTTTGGTGCTGATCAAAAAAACCACACCAGTAAAAAAATACTGTTTATTCATACAGTAGCTGTGTTTTCATACAGTAGTTATGCTATTCTGATGACTCGTTCAACACATCTCCCTCAAAGGAATTGTCATGGCAACATTGAATAGCGGTTTTGGCTCACGGTTCGGCCTGGAATACGCCCCAAGCTCTTTCCTCGTCCGCATGGGCAAGCGCGAAATCCTCGTTTGCCGCGACTTCCGCAAGCGCTACTACACCGTCAATCCCTTGATCGAGTGCGGTACGGGCATCGAGCCGGGCTATGTTGAAGTGCTGCTGATGCGCCGTTGGCTGTTGATCTTATCTAAAGCGCATTAAATACGCCTTAAAAATCTGCTGCGCGGCGCGAGTTGCGGCCTGCGATGCTCGCTGTACCAAAGTACAGCTGTGCTTCCTGGCCACCACTCCTTGCCGCTCGCTACGATTTTTCTCGGCGTATTCCGGGGCTTTCGACGACCTTGCTTGAAAGCCCCGCCCGGCCACGCCGGGAACGCACCAGTACCGACCAGCAGCACGCTGGCCGACCCCTCATTACTGCGTGCGTTCCGGCGCGGCCGGGCTGGCAGGTGTTGTCGCCACCGGCGTGATATCCACGTTGGCACCCGCGTTGGCAGGCGGCACCGTGTCAAACACATTCGCTTCGTACCACAGGGTAACGAACAGCACCATCACGACGGGGCCGATGAACAGGCCCACGAGGCCCAAAGTTTCCACGCCGCCCAGAATACCGAACAGCACGGCCAGGAAGGGCAAGCGGGTGGCGTTGCCGATCATGCCGGGACGCACGAAGTGATCGGCCACGAACAGCACCACGGTGCCCCACGCGGCCACGCCGATGGCGGCGCCCACGTTGCCTTGGAAGACCAGCAAGGCGGCCGCACACAGGTAGGCCAGCGGCGCACCGAACGGGATGATGGCCAGGATGCCCGTGGCAAACGCCCACAGGGCCGGCGACGGCAAGCCGGCGATGGCATAGGCAATACCGATCAGCACACCTTCGGCCAGGCCCACCAGCACCAGGCCGTTGACCGTGGCGCGAATGGCCGTGGGGATTTTTTGCGCATAGCGGCCCCAGCGTTCGGGGCGCAGGAAATGGCTGCCGACGGCCGTGATCTGGCGCGTCAGCGCTTCGCCATCCTTGTAAAAGAAAAACAGGCACAGAAAGGCCAGGCCGAAGTCGACCAGGCGGTGGAACACGTCCGCGCCGAGGATTTTCAGCATGTCGCGCGCGGAATGAAAGCCGCCCACGGCGCTGCCCGCAAAGAAGTGGCTGAGGCCATGGGGCTGGCTCAGGGTGGCTTGCCACCAGTCGCCGATGGCGCTGCCGGCCAGCGGAATGTTCGCCACCCAGTCCGGCGCGGGCAAGCCGTCCGTATTTGCATGGACGACGAAATTGGCCAGCACGGGCACTTCGCGCGCCGCCTGCGCCACGCCGAACAGCACGGGGATGATGAAGATGCAGGCAAACGCCAGGGTCAGCAGGGCAGCGGCCACGATGGTGCGCTGGCCCAGCGCCGCACGCACGCGCACGTACAGGGGCCAGGTGGCCACGCACAGGATGCCCGCCCACACGAGCGGCAAAAAGAAACGCTGCATGACGAACGCCGTCACGGCGATCAGGGCCAGGGAAAAGCCTGCGCTGACGATGTCGCGCTGGGTATCGCTCATACCACTCCATTCGTGCCCCGCACCGTGACCGGTGACGGCGCTTAGCTACGCGCCAGTTGCGCAGGCGTAGCGTAACACGGCGGCATGGCGATCCCGCGCCCGCCCCGCCGCAGGCAGCAGCTGGAGCAGGCGCTTACACGAGGCCCAGCTCCACCGGCTTGACACCGGCAAACACGTGCTCGAGTTGCGCCGGTGTCAAACCGAACGTGCGGCGCAGCAAGCCGCCCAGCACGGCGCGGTACTCGTTGAGCACCGGCATGTCGCGGTTCTGGAACAGGGTCGTTTGCGAAATCGCCACTTGCTCGCCCGCCACCTGTTTCCCCTTGATGCCGCCGCCCAGCACCCAGAATACGCTGCCGTGGCCGTGGTCCGTGCCGCGGTTGCCGTTTTCGCGGAAGGTGCGGCCAAACTCGCTGACCACCACCACCACGGTATTGCGCCATTCGCTGCCCATTTCCTGGGAAAACGCGGCCAGGCCCCGTCCCAGCTCATCGAAGCGGCCCGCCAGGTAGCCGTTGGCACCGCCCTGCCCCACGTGCGTATCCCAGCCGCCCACGTCGACGAAGCCGATGTTGTATTTGTCTTTCATCAGGCGGGCAATGCGCTGCGCTTCCAGTTCAAAACCCTTGGTGCTGATGGCGTTGCGGTTGGCCGCCTGCATCTCTCCCGTCAATTCCTTGTTCACATCGTCGCGCACGGCAAAGCCCGCGCTGACCGGTTGCTGCAAGGGCGTGCCCCGGTACATGGACGCGATGACCTGGCTTTGACGCGCATCAATGCCCGACTTGCCCACGGAACGCAGCCCCATGTTCGGCACCTGCACGCCGCCCTGGAAGATCAGGGGCAGCTGGTCCGTGAAGGAAATGGCGTGATTGCCCTGATTGCTGTTCAGGCTTTGCGCCAGCCGGTTCAGGAAACCCGAGCGGAAATCGCGGCGTCCGCCGATCTCCTGGCCCAGCTCGATGCTGTCCTGCGTCTCGAAATGGCTGCGCGTCAAATCCGTCGTGCCCGCAAACGGTATGAAGGCCGCTTCGCCGCCGGTGAACATGGGATAGATGGTCTCGCGCAAGGCCGGATGCAGGCCCCAGTCCGCATTCAGGGCCAGCGCGCCATTGTCCGCGCCCGGTTTCGCAATGGCGATATTCGGCCGCGATGCATAGTAAAAATCGCTGCCGACCGGCACCAGCAAGTTGTTCGCGTCATAGCCGCCGCGCAAAAAGACGAACAGCAGCCGGGCATTCGTGCCGGGCGCGGCCAGCAAGTTGCCCGCATGCGACAGCAGGGGCGCGGCGGCCAGGGCTTTCAACAGGTCACGACGGTTCATGGCAACTCCTTTGATCTAACGGTGCATCATTTCCGGCGAGGAAAGAAGAAATGTATTCCACTCCTGCGGCGTGGCGGCCTGTTCCAGGGCCTGGCGCGTGGCCGGGCTCAGGCTTGCCTGCAGCGACTGGTAGTACAGGGCGCTGGCCAGCTGGGGAAACGCCACCTTTTCCTGCGGCTGCGGGCCATCCGTCTTGAACAGGCCCGCGCTGCCCGAGCCGATGGTGCGGGCGATATCGAAACGCGTCGTCATCTGCCCGGGACTGGCCCAGGAAGCGTCCGCCAGCGGATAGCCATCGGGCGTCTGGCGCCCGTACAGGGGCTGGCCCATGCGCGAAAGCCAGTTCAGCATGGGGCCCGCGTTCAGGATGGGCTTGTCGTCATAGCTGAGGCGCACGGCCGACACCACGTAATGCATGGGGTCCTTGAATTTCTTGCCCAGCGATTGCTTGAACTCGGGGCTGCCGAACATGGTCTGCAGCACGTCGGCAATCATGCCGTCGCTGCTCTGGAAAGTGGCCGCCATGCGCGCCACCAGGGGCTCGGGAGGATTGTCGCCGACGAAATACTGGGCCAGCTTGCTGCTGATGAAATGCGCGGTGGCGGGACTACGGCTGAGGCGGTCCAGCGCTTCGTCGAGTTCAGCCAGCCCCCTGCCCTTCACTGTGTGTCCTAGGAATTGTTTATCGCCGTAATCGTGGCGGTTCGGATTGAATTCGAACAAGCCCCGGCGCACATACTGCGCCTGCAGCGCCGGCCTGACTTTCGGCGCATCCGGTCCCAGGTTCACCCCCACCCCGGTCAGGATGCGCGCCAGCTCCTGCACGTCGGCCTGGCTGTAGCCGCCGTTGACGCCCAGGGTGTGCAGCTCCATCAGTTCGCGCGCATAGTTTTCATTGATGCGCTTGACGGCATTGGCTTCATTGTCCAGGTAGCGCAGCATGGCCGGATGGTGGACGGTGGCGCCCAGCAAGTCGCGGAATTTCCCCAGCGCGTGCGGCGCGATGGCGTTCGCCTCGTAATCGCCCACCATGGCGCGCAAGTTGTGCTTGCCCTGGTGCACGCTGAAATGGTTGAGCCAAAACCAGCTCAGCTGCTGCTGCAGCTGGTTAGGCGAATACACGTCCAGCAGCACGGAGCGGGTGGCCGCCTCGCGCGCCAGGCGGTTGAGTTCTTGCTGGTAATCCTTTTGCGCCTGCTGCTTCGCCATGTCGTCCATGACGCCGGCCGATTCCTTGCGCTTTTGCTCCATGGACAGCACCAGCTGGTCGAGCGGCACCTGGCTGATGGTCATGGCATCGATCTGCGCCTGGATGGCGGGCGGCAGGCTGGCTTTGCCTGGATGCAGCTGCGCCTGCAGGTAAGCGTTCCAGCCTTGCGCCTGCACCTGACGCACGCTGCCCGCATTCACGCCCCAGCTGACGCGCTCGAGCATGGCGATGCCCTGCGCGGCATTGTCCGGCGCGCCGGCGCGGGGGCTGGCGGAGGCCGGCAGCGGGCCGCCGCTGCCGCCCGTGCCGGCGCAGCCGGCCAGCAACAGCAAGGAAATCAAGGTCGTCGGCAACAGTCGATTGGGGGTCATGGCAATCCTTCAAGCGGTTTCATGCAGAATGCCTGAGGGTACGCCCAGGTTGACCTGCGCATGATTGCCATTTGCAACGAGTTGTAATCAATAATGCTGTTTTAATAACTCCGCGCACTTGTCGCGCAGGAAATCGCGCAGTTGCAGCACCAGCGGCGTCACTTGCGCCCGGTGCATGCAGACCAGCTGCAAGGGCGTGGCCTCGCCCGCCGCCTCGGGCAGCAGCACCTGCAAGCGGCCGGCGGCCACGTCGCCGGCAACGTCGAGCCGCGATTTATACGCGATGCCCAAGCCCGCCACGGCCCAGCGGCGCACCAGTTCGGCGTCGTCCGCGCTGCGGTTGCCGCTCACTTGCACCGTCACCTGCTCGCGCTGGGGCAGGCGGTAAAAGGTCCAGCGGTGGTGCATGCCGTCTTCCAGCGCAAAGCGCAGGCAATTGCGCTGCGACAAATCTTCCAGCGCCAGCAAAGGCCCATGCTCGCGCAGGTAGCCGGGCGACGCCACCAGCACCCGGTCGTTGGCAGGCGCGATGGGCATGGCGACCATGCTCGAATCGTCCTGCTGGCCGTAACGCAAGGCAATGTCCACTTGCTGGCGTACCATGTCGGCCACCCGGTCGCTGACGCTGAGCTGGTACTGCAGCTTCGGGTGGCGCGTCTGGAATTCGTCGAGCCAGGCCAGCATCAGGTTGCGCCCCAGGTCGGAAGGCATGGCAATTTTCAAGGTTCCGCCGAAACTGTCCTTGCCGGCCAGCAGCGCGTCGTGGCCCGCGCGCAGCAGGCGCAAGGCTTCGCGCGCATGTTCGAGGTATTGCGTGCCTTCCGCCGTCAGGCTCAGCGAACGGGTCGTGCGGGCCAGCAGGCGCAGGCCCAACACCCCTTCCAGGCGCTTGACGGCGGCGCTGGCCAGCGCGGGCGAAATGCCGATCTCGCGCGCAGCCGCCGACAGGCTGCCCCGGTCGGCCGTGCGCACAAATACCAGCAAGTCATCGAGTCGCAGCAATTTTCAGCATTCCTTTGAAAGTGTTTCGGTACGCGCCCTCTTTTTCCTGGACGCGAAAGCCACCATCATACGTCATCGCCTCCCCACTCTTGACCAAGGATTACCATGAAAGCCATCGCCTACCGCCACAGCCTGCCCATCACGGATGCAGACGCCCTGCTCGACATCGAGCTGCCCACGCCCGTCGCCACGGGGCGCGACCTGCTCGTCGCCGTCAAGGCCATTTCCGTCAACCCCGTCGACGCCAAGGTGCGCAAGAACCGCGCGCCGAAAGAGGGCCAGCCCGAAGTGCTGGGCTGGGATGCGGCCGGCGTCGTCACGGCCGTGGGTCCCGACGTCACCCTGTTCCAGGTGGGCGACAAGGTCTGGTACGCGGGCGCCATCAACCGCCCCGGCAGCAACAGCGAATTTCAATTGGTCGACGAGCGCATCGTGGGCCACATGCCGGCCAGCCTCGATTTCGCGCCAGCCGCCGCCCTGCCTCTCACCAGCATCACGGCCTGGGAACTGCTGTTCGACCGCCTGCAGATCAGCCGCGACAAGAATCTGACTGGCAAGTCGCTGCTCGTGATCGGCGCGGCCGGCGGCGTCGGTTCCGTGCTGGTGCAGCTGGCGCGGCAATTAACGGGCGTCACCATCATCGGCACGGCCTCGCGCGCGGAAACGGCCGACTGGGTCAAGGAACTGGGCGCCCACCACGTGATCGACCATAGCCAGCCCCTGGCCGCCGAAATCACGCGCCTGGGCTTGCCGCCCGTCGATTACGTGATCAGCCTGAACCAGACCGACAAGCATTTCGACCAGATCGTGGAATTGATCGCGCCCCAAGGCAAGTTCGCCCTGATCGACGACCCCGAACACATCGACGTGCGCAAGTTCAAGGGCAAGAGCGTGTCCCTGCACTGGGAACTGATGTTTACCCGTTCGCTGTTCCAGACGGCCGACATGGTCAAACAGCATGCATTGCTGGAGGAACTGGCGCAACTGGTGGACGCGGGCGTGATCAAGACCACCCTGGCCGAGCGCTTCGGCACGATCAACGCGGCGAATTTGAAGCGTGCGCATGCCCTGCTGGAAAGCAACACAGCAAAAGGAAAGATCGTGCTGGAAAATTTCCAGTAATCAGGTAATCAAAATGGCCCGGAAATCATTGACGTTCGTCAATGTCGGGCCCGTGATCACGCTGTCTCCCAGCGCCTGGAAAAAGCCGTGACCATCGTTGTTGTCCAGGCTGTCGCGGGGCTTGATACCCAGCGCCCAGGCGCGCTGCAGGGTGTCCGGCGCCAGAAGCGCGCCGGCGATGTCTTCCTGGCCGTCGACGCCATCCGTGTCGCCCGCCAGCGCGTGGATGCCCCGTTGACCGTCCAGCGCGATGCCCAGCGCCAGCAGGAATTCCACGTTGCGCCCGCCGCGGCCGTTGCCGCGCACGGTGACCGTCGTTTCGCCGCCCGACAGCAGCACGCACGGGGCGGGAAACGGCTGGCCCCGCAAGGCAGTTTGCAGCGCGATGCCGGCCATCACCTTGCCCACGTCGCGCGCCTCGCCCTCCAGGCTGTCGCCCAATATATACGGCGTGACGCCGGCCGCGCGCGCCACGCTGGCTGCCGCTTCCAGTGCCAGCTGCGGCGTGGCGATCAGTGTGGTCTGCGTGCGCGCCAGCCGGGGATCATCGGGCTTCACGGATTCGCCGCGTCCGCTTTCCAGCGTTTTGCGTATGCTGTCCGGCAAGTCCATGCCGTAGCGGCGCACGACGGCCAGCGCATCGTCGCACGTCGTCGCGTCGCCCACCGTGGGGCCGGATGCGATATCGCCCAGCTTGTCGCCGGGCACGTCGGAAATGGCCAAGGTGACGACTTGCGCCGGATGGCAGGCGGCCGCCAGCCTGCCGCCCTTGATGGCGGACAAATGGCGGCGCACGCAATTCATTTCGCCGATGGTGGCGCCCGACGCCAGCAGCGCGCGGTTCAACGCTTGCTTGTCTTCCAGGCTGATGCCATCCAGGGGCAAGGCCAGCAGCGACGAGCCGCCGCCCGAAATCAGACACAGCACCGTATCGTCGGCTTGCAAGTTGCCCACCAGATCGAGCATGCGCCGCGCCGCGTCCATGCCGGCAGCATCCGGCACGGGATGCGACGCTTCGACGATCTCGATGCGCTCGCACGGCACGGCGTAACCGTAGCGCGTCACCACCAGCCCGGAGAGCGGCCCCGGCCAGTGCTGTTCCACGGCGTGCGCCATGGCGGCCGACGCCTTGCCGGCGCCGATGACGATCAAGCGCCCCTTGGGCGCGGGCGGCAGATGGGGCGGCACGCAGTGCGACGGTTGCGCCGCGGCGACGGCGGCGTGGAACATGGCTTGCAGCAAGGCGCGCGGCGCTGGGGTGGTCGTCATGGTCAATTCCTCCGGTTCGATGGCAGCTTCGTTCAACGGTTCACGATGCGCGCAGGAACGCGCAGCACCAGTATGGCGCCCAGCAGCATGACTGCGGAAAGAATATACAGGGCCACATCGGTGCCGCCCGTCGCATCCTTGATCCAGCCGACGAGGAAGGGGCTGACGAAGCCCGCCACCTGGCCCAGCGAATTGATCAGCGCCAGGCCGCCGGCCGCCGCCGCGCTGCCGAGAAACGCCGTCGGCAGAGGCCAGAACATGGGCAGGCCGGACAGCGCGCCCATGGTCGCCAGCGACAGGCCGATGAGGGCGACGACCACGTTGCCATGCGCCTGGGTGGCCAGCAGCAAGCCGCACAGCGCCATCAGCAGGGGGCCGCTCAAATGCCAGCGGCGTTCCTTGTGCTTGTCGGCCGAACGGCCCACCCAGATCATGAAGATGCTGGCGCACAGGTAGGGAATGGCACTGATCCAGCCCACGGCCACGGGGCTGGCGAAACCCAGCGACTTGACGATGGTGGGCAGCCAGAAATTGATCGCATACACACCCATCTGGATGCAGAAATACACGAGGCCCAGCATCCACACGTGCTTGTTGCGCAGCACGCTGGCGAAGGTGTCGGCCGTATTCGCGCTGTTGCGGCGCTGGCGTTCGTCCTCGTCGAGGTCGGCGCGCAGCAGCTGCTTTTCTTCCGCATTCAGCCACTTCGCCTGGGCAATGCCGTCGTTCAGCAGCACATACACGAGAAAGCCCAGCAGCACGGTGGGGATGCCTTGCAACAGGAACATCCATTGCCAGCCGGCCAGGCCGCCGTGGCCAGCGAACGATTGCATCATCCAGCCCGACAGGGGGCTGCCCAGCAAGCCGGAAATGGGAATGGCCGACATGAACAGGCCCATGATGCGGCCCCGGCGCGACGCGGGATACCAGTTTGTAAAGTACAGCACGATGCCGGGGAAGAAACCCGCCTCGAACACGCCCGTGATGAAGCGCAGCGAGTAGAACGCGGCCGGCGTGGTGACGAACATCAGGCAGGCCGAGGCGACGCCCCAGGCGATCATCAGGGTGCCGATGACCTTGCGCGCGCCCAGGCGGTGCAGCAGCAGATTGCTGGGCACGCCGCTGGCCACATAGCCGATGAAGAAAATGCCGGCGCCCAGGCCGTACACGCTCTCGCTCCATTGCAACGCATCGAGCATTTGCAGCTTGGCAAAGCCGACATTCACCCGGTCCAGATAATTGAACAGGTAGCAGATGAAGATGAAGGGGATCAGATGCAAGGTGACCTTGCGGTAGGCGCCTTCGCGCACGCGGTCCTGCGCGGACGCGCCGGCGGACAGGCTGGCGCCTGGATGGGTGGTCATGGGTGTCTCCTGACTATTTTTTTATGGAATACGAGCAGCCCATCGTACAATCGCCCACAGAAACAGTCATCGTGCGGATGCATGAAGAAACATGAGTGCCGAATACGATGATTTCATGCAAATGCACAAGAGCAGAGACAGACATCATGCAAAGCATCGATTTTCCCCTGGCGCAGGACATCGTCCAACGCACCATGCACATCATTCCCTTCAGCGTCAACGTCATCGATGCGCGCGGCGTGATCCTGGCCAGCGGCGACCCGCAGCGCGTGGGCGACCTGCATCCGGGCGCGCAACTGGCGCTGGCCCGGCGCGCCAGCGTGGAAATCGGCGCGGCCGACATGGCCAGGCTTCCTGGCACGCGGGCCGGCATCAACCTGCCCCTGGCCGTGCGCGGCGAGATTTGCGGCGTGCTGGGCCTGACGGGCGAGCCGGACGACGTGCGCCAGTTCGGCGAACTGGTGCGTGCCATGGCGGAAATGATGCTGGAGCAGGCGCGGCTGGTCAGCGAATTGCAGCACGAAAAGCGCTACCGCGAGGAATTCGTGTTCCAGCTCGTATACCGCACGGGCATTTCGGATGCCAGCATGCAGGCGTGGGCGGCGCGCCTGGCGCTGGACTTGCGCGTGCCGCGCGCCATGTTCGTGCTGGAAATTCCCGATGCGGGAGAAGGCCCGGGCGAACGGCTGGACCAGGTGCTGACGCAGCTGCAGCAGGTGCAGTCCGACCTGTCGGCGCGCTGGCCTGCCCTGCTGACGGCCGTCGTCTCGCCGGGCGAACTGGTGCTGCTCGACGCCTTTCCCGCCAGCGGCCCGCAGCAGGCGCGCGCGGCGCAGGCAAGGCAGCGCCTGCTCGAACTGCACCAGGTGGCGCAGCAGGCGCTCACGCCGCCCGCCACCCTGTCCATGGGCGTGGCCTTGCCGGGCCTCGATGGCGCGACGGCGTCATATGAATCGGCGAAGCAGACGGCGCGCGTGGGGCGCGCCCGCGATGGCGCGCAAGCCACTTTTTCCTACCTGGAACTGAGCCTGCCCGTGCTGCTGTCCGGCCTGCAAGCCGGTTGGCAGGCGGAGCAATTGCGCCAGACCCTGGCCCGCCTGCAGGCGCACGACCGCAAATCAGGCACCCTGATGCGTACCCTGGCCGCCTGGTTCCGCCACCACAGCCACCCGATGGCCACGGCCAGGGCCCTGCACATCCACCGCAACACGCTCGATTACCGCCTGCAAAAGATCGCCGAACTGACGGGGCTGGACCTGGACGACACGGATGACCGCCTGCTGCTGTATGTCGCCCTGCAGCTCAATTGAGGCACGTCCGTCTACAATGGCGGCTGACCGCACAACAGGAATAGCATGAACGACGCCTTCGAATGGACCAGTCTTGCCCGCACTTTCGGGCTGTTTACCGTCACGGCCGTGGCTGAACTGCTGGGCTGCTACCTGCCCATGCTGTGGCTGAGCAACAAGGGCAGCGCCTGGCTGCTGTTGCCGGCCGCCATCAGCCTGCTGATCTTCGTGTGGCTGCTCACCCTGCATCCGGCCGCCAGCGGCCGCGTGTACGCCACGTATGGCGCCATCTATATCGCCACGGCCCTGGGATGGCTGTGGCTGGTGGACGGCATCACGCCCGCCTGGACCGATGTTGCGGGCGTGGGCCTGGCCCTGGCCGGCGCTGCCGTCATTGCCATGGGCCATAAAACGGCCTGATGTGCATCAGGCGGCATGCGCGCGGAAATTCGTTTCCGCCGACCATGCCGCGCTGGCGCGGGCCAGCAAGACGGCTTCGCCATCGGCCAGCCAGTCGTCCGCATCGGCGATCTTCCACATGGCTTGCAGCAGCTTGCGGCGCAAGTCCGGGTCCGTGATTTCATCGAGCAGGCTGTCGATCACGCCGTTGCCCAGCTGGATGGCGCCATGCACGGTGGACGTCAGCATGTCGTCGCACAAGTCTTGCAGCAATTGCTGGAAGGCGGCCGGCTCCAGGTCGATATGCTCGAGGATCTTGCTGCGGTGCATGGCTTGCAGCTCGGCGCTGGCCAGGTTGCCGTCGACCACCATCATCAGGGCCAGGATACGTCCCGCTGCCTGGGGACTGTTCATTTCATACGTACGCATAATTTCTCTTTCATTGTGAGTTCAAAGGCGCGCCACCGCCCCGCGGGGCGCGCCGTACTGCCGTTTTACTTCTTGTCGCTGCGGGTGATGAACACGCTGGCCACGCAGCTCGACACGATCAATACCGCCACCACCAGCAGGGACGCTTCGACGGGCACGTGGTACCACGGCATGATCAGCATCTTTGCGCCGATAAACACCAGCACCATCGCCAGGCCATACTTGAGCATGTGGAAGCGGTCCGCCACGTCCACCAGCAGGAAGTACAGGGCACGCAAGCCCATGATGGCGAACAGGTTCGACGTGAAGACGATGAACGGGTCCGTCGTGATGGCGAAAATCGCCGGGATCGAGTCGACCGCAAACACCAGGTCCGTCACCTCGATCAGGATCAGCACGAGGAACAGCGGCGTCACATAGCGCAAGCCACCCTTTGCCACAAAGAAGCGCTCGCCGTGGTCGCCATCGGCCACCCGCAAGTGGCGGCGGGCAAAACGCAGCACGGGGTTGTTCGCCACGTCCGGCTCCGCATCGGCCGCCACCAGCATGCGCATGCCGGTAATCAACAGGAAAGCGCCGAACAGGTACAGCACCCAGCTGAACTCGCTCACCACCCATGCGCCGGCCATGATCATCACGGCACGCATGACGATGGCGCCCAGCACGCCGTAGATCAGGACGCGGCGCTGGTACTGGATCGGCACCTGGAACGCGCTGAAGATCAACAGGAAGACGAACACGTTATCGACGGACAGCGCTTTCTCGATCAGGTAGCCGGAGAAAAATTCCAGCGCCTTCTGGTTGGCGATCTCGGGGCCCGCCGTGCCGTTCAGATACCACCACAGGCCGCCGTTGAACAGCAGGGCCAGGCTGACCCACACGAGCGACCACGTCGCCGCTTCCTTGACGCCCACCTTGTGCGCCTTGTTGCCACCGAAGACGAACAAGTCCAGCGCCAGCATGAACAGGACAAACACGATGAAGCCAGCCCACATGGGTGCCGTTGCAATACTTTCCAGGCCGTTCATCGGCGGCCTCCGCACTGCTCTGTTTGTATTCTGAAGTCCATGACACTCTCCTTGCATGAATTGAGCAGCCATCATAGTCTGAATACAAACATCGAACAAATCGAATATAATTTACAAATACATCGAAAAAATCGATGCATTGAATCTCTGGGAAAACCATGTCGACACTCAACTTCAAGCACTTGCGCTATTTCTGGATGGTGGCCAAGACGGGCAGCATCGCCCGCGCGGCCGAGCAGCTGCACCTGACGCCGCAATCGATTTCCGGCCAGCTCAGCGAGTTTGCCGACACCCTGGGCGTGGAACTGTTCCGCCGCAGCGGGCGCCAGCTGGAATTGACGGACACGGGCAGGCGCATCCTCAGCCATGCCGAAGCCATTTTCAGCACGGGCGATGAATTGCTGGAAATCGTGCGCGACCAGTCGCGCACGGCGACGACCACGTTCCGCGTGGGCTGCGCCGATTCCGTCTCGAAACTGATCGCCTGCCGCCTCGTGGCGCCGGCGCTAAGCCTGGCCGAACCGCTGCGCATCATTTGCCGCGAAGGCCGGCTGGCCAGTCTGCTGGCGGACCTGGCCGTGCACCGGCTGGACCTGATCATGGCGGACCGCCCCATGCCGGCCCACTTGAGCGTGCGCGGCTTTAACCACTTGCTGGGCGAAAGCGGCATGACCCTGTTCGGCACGCCAGCGCTGGCCGCCACCCTGACGGGCGGCTTTCCCCATTGCCTGGACGGCGCGCCGCTGCTGCTGCCGGGCGAAGACTTCGCCATCTACGGGCGCTTGCTGCAATGGCTGGGCGACAACAATCTGCACCCGCGCATCGTCGGCGAGTTCGACGACAGCGCCATGATGAAGGCCTTCGGCCAATCCGGTGCCGGCCTGTTCTTTGCGCCCACCGTGATCGCGCCCCAGGTCTGCGAACAATATGCCGTGGTGGCGCTGGGCCGGGTCGACAGCCTCGTCGAGCAAGTGTATGCGATCACCACGGAACGGCGCCTGAGCCACCCGGCCACCGTCGCCATCAGCCAGAGCGCGCGGCACGAGCTGTTCGTGTAAGCCTGTGGCCGTCCGGGCCGCAACTGGCGCCGCAAGGGCGGGCCCTTGCCGATTTTCCGGCCGGGGCATGGCTGTTGTCGTCAATTGCCCACAAATAAGGCAGACAAAAAGCATTCGGACAAATATATCTCTATAATGGCAAGTCTCCCCGACGCCCTGCGCGCCCTTCCTGGACTTGCCGCAATGAAGCACTTGCACGACATCCCCTCTGCCTTCAAGCATGAATTTGCCAACCCGCGCCTGTGGTGGTCGCGCGCCGTCGTCGTCGGCATGGCCGCCATCGCGGGCCTCGTCGTCGTGGGATTTACGTGGCTGGCGGAAACGGCGCTCGATTGTTTTCTGTTTTTTAACGGCAAGGCCTGGTGGTTTGCCCTGCTGTGGACGCCCGTTTGCGCCGCCCTGCTCGTCTGGCTGACGCGCCGCTATGCGATGGGCGCGGCCGGTTCCGGCATCCCGCAAGTGATGGCGACACTGGACCCGGCCGTGGCGCCCGAGCAGCGCTCGCTGTTTGTCTCATTGAAACTCAGCGCCGCGAAGATAGGCCTGACGGCGGGCGGCTTGCTGGGGGGACTTTCGCTGGGGCGCGAAGGACCGTCCGTGCAGATCGCGGCCGGCGTGATGCTGGCCGCGCGCCGCTGGCTGCCCCGCCACTCGCAGGTGAGTGCCCATTCCTTGCTGGTGGCGGGCGGCGCGGCCGGCATCGCCGCCGCCTTCAATACGCCGCTGGCGGGCGTCATGTTTGCCATCGAGGAACTATCGCGCTCGCCCGAGCAGCGTAACAGCGGCCTCATCGTGGCTGGCATCGTACTGGCCGGCATGATGGCCGTCTCCATCCACGGCAACGCCACCCACTTCGGCATCATCCACCCGGGCCCCATCGGCCTGGCGCTGGCCCTGCCCGGCTTGCTGGTGACCCTGGTGGCGGGCGTGGCGGGCGGCCTGTTCGCGCGCCTGCTGCTGGCGTCCGCCAGGGGCAATCCCCTGGGCAAGCTGTCCGCGTGGCGACAAGGCCGGCCCGTGCTGTTCGCCGCCGTCTGCGGCGTGCTGGTGGCGGCCATCGGCATCGCCAGCCATGGCGCCACGTTCGGCAGCGGCACCGTGTCCACGCGCGCCATGCTCGATGGCGCGTCCGACGTGGCGCCCGCCTTCGTGGCCTTCAAATATGTGGCGACGTGGCTCACCGTGTGGTCGGGCGTGCCGGCCGGCATCTTCGCGCCATCGCTGGCCATCGGCGCCGGCATCGGCCACGATATCGCCGTGCTGCTGCACTATCCGCACGCGCCCGCGCTGATCGCGCTGGGCATGGTGGGTTTCCTGGCCGCCGCCACGCAGGCGCCATTGACGGCATTTATCATTGTCATGGAAATGGTCGACGGCCACGGCATGGTGCTCAGCCTGATGGCGTGCGCCGTCGTGGCCAGCACCGTGTCGCGCGTGCTCAGCGAACCGCTGTACGGGGCGCTGGCGCAGCTGCAGCTGCAACGGCTGCCGCAGGCCAGCCGGGACGCTACATCGTAAACGGAAACGGCTGCATGCCCGCCTGCCTGTCATCGGGAGCGACGACGGCCAGCAAGGCGTTCAAGCCCTGGTTCAGGTGGGCCAGGCTGTCGGGGTCCAGCTGGGCCAGCGCGCTGGGCAGCAAGCCGCGCGCCGGCTGCGGCGCGCCGGCGATCACGGTTTGCCCTTCCAGCGTCAGGGTCAGGGTGACCACGCGCTGGTCGGGCTGGTCGCGCGCCTTGCGCACATAGGTTTTTTTCACCAGTGCATCGACCAGGTTGCTGGCCGTCGTCTGGTGGATCGACATCTTGCTTGCCAGCTCGCCCATGCGCAGGCCTGGCCGTTCCAGCAATTCCTGCATCACCCACAATTGCGCGCCCGACACGCCGCATTGCTTCTCGATCTGCGCCGAGTGCCGCTGCGCTGCGCGCATGACGACGCGCATGTTTTGCAAGGCCATGCCTTGCGCCCTGGCCATCGCCGAAACTTCCGCTTCCACCACCATTGCCTCCAGTTATCCTGCCGGCTTCGTGCCTGCTGGCGGGCCGGAATCCGTACATGATACCTGCAAAGGCGGGCGCGCTCCTACTGCCTAATGACCGGCAGGGACGGGTTCGCCAGCCTGCCACGCCTGTTCCAGCACCAGCTTGCCGGCCCGGTCCCAGTGGCGTTCGATGCCGTGCTTCTTGCCGTGGTCGTACGGCACGATCTGCCGCAGGCTGCCGTCGTCGTACCAGGCCTGCAGCAAGCCGTGGCGCTGGCCTTCGACAAACGGGGTCACGCTGGCGCGCACGCCGTTGGCATGCCAATCCGTCGTGTCGCCGTGGTCACGCCCCTGCGCGTCTTTTTGCCATGCAAAATTGGGCCGACCATTCGGCCCCCACGTTTGCAAGCTGAGCACGGCGCCTTTCCGGTACAGCGTCCTGTTCGACACGACACCATTGTCATGGCTTTCAAACGACCAGCCATCGGGCTGGTCGTGTTCCCAGACGGTGCTGGCCAGCACCTTGCCATCCTGGGCATACCGGATAAACTCGCCCTCGCGCTGGCCATCGACGAAGCGTCCCCGCCGGTGCAGCTTGCCATCCGCATAAAACGATTCCTGCACGCCATCCATCTTGCCATGGCGCTGATACGAGCGGCTGCTCACGGCCCCATTCGCGCCATACGACACATGCTCGCCATCGGCCATCGCGTCGCCGTGATACAGCGTTCGGCTCATCAGCTGGCCATTCTCGTGATACGTTTCCGAGATGCTGTCGCGCCCGTTCGGCAGCGGCGTCACCTTCTGCTGGACCTGGCCATTCTCGAAGTACACGCTGCCACCGAGCAGCTCCTCGCCCCGGGCATCCAAACAGGTTTCGCGCAGCAGCTGGCCATTCTCGTGGTAGTACTTGCGAAACTTCACGAACTTGACCTGGCTCAGGTCCAGGTCCGTGGCATAGGTTTCAAAGGCCAGCACGCCGGGCGTGTCGGGAAATTCGAGCCGCACATGCCAGGCACCCAGCGCCTCGTCGCGCACGGGCGGCGTGCGCAGCGCATACGCGGCGCGGCCCTGGTCGCTGGGTACGAAATTTTCATCCAGATACATGCTGCGGTCTTCCTCCTGTCGCGTTGGTGTTTTCTCCGCCGGCTGTTCCTGGGCCGCCAGCGGCAAGGCCATACCCAGCGCGGCGGCCAGCAGCCAGCGCATCGTCTGTTGATTCTTCATGTTGCTCCATTGCTCATATTGCATTGCGGCTGCCATCATAAAGGCAAGCGCCATTCGCCGCGGGCACGATTGCCTCGCCCAAAATAAAAAACCGGGACCGGACCTGCTGGTCCGGTCCCGGCCTGGGGACATGCGCTGGCGCGGCAGGCGCGCCACACGTCAGCCCACGCCATCCTTGACGGGCGACAGCTGGCTCGCATGCAGGCGCGCATACGCGCCGCCCTGCTGCAGCAAGGCCGCATGGCTGCCCGATTCCACCAGGCGGCCGCCCTGCATGACGACGATGCGGTCCGCGCTTTCGATGGTGGACAAACGGTGAGCGATGACGATGGTGGTGCGGTTGCGCATCAGCACTTCCAGCGCCGCCTGCACCGAACGTTCCGACTCCGTGTCCAGCGCGCTGGTGGCTTCGTCGAGCAAGAGAATCGGCGCATCCTTGTACAGGGCGCGGGCAATGGCCAGGCGCTGGCGTTGCCCGCCCGACAGGCGCGAACCGTTCTGTCCCGCTTGGGTGGCGTAGCCTTGCGGCAGTTGCATGATGAAATCGTGGGCGTAGGCGGCGCGCGCCGACGCTTCGATGCGGGCCTGGTCCGGCGCCGGATCGCCATACGCGATATTTGCCGCCATCGTATCGTTGAACAAAATCACATCCTGGCTGACGAGGGCGAACTGGCGCCGCAGGGCCAGCAAGGCATAGTCGCGCACGTCGACGCCGTCGAGCAGTATCTGGCCGCCGCTGACGTCATAGAAGCGGGGCAGCAAACCCAGCAAGGTGGTCTTGCCGCCACCCGAGCCGCCCACCAGGGCCACCGTTTCGCCGGCGCGGATGTCGAGCGAGATGTCGCTCAGGGCCGTGGGCGCATCGGGGTCGTCGCTGTTGTAGCGGAAATTGACGTTCTGCAGGGACAAATTGCCTTGCACGGTGGCGGGCGCCAGGGTGCCCGGGTCCGGTTCCAGCGGCGTATCGATCAGGCCGAAGACGGACTCGGCCGCCGCCAGGCCCCGCTGCAGGGGCTCATTGATCTTGGTCAGGTTCTTGATCGGCGACTGCATGGCCATCAGCGCGCCCATGAAGGCGACAAACGCGCCCGGCGTGATGGCGCCGCTTTGCGCGCGCAGCATGGCGAAATAGATCACGGACGACAGCGTGATACCGACGAGCATCATGATGAAGCCGGAATTCATGGCCGAGGTGGCCGCGTGCTTGACGGCCAGCTGGCGGTTGCGCTTGACCACGTCGACGAAACGCGCCTGTTCATAATCCTGGCCGCCGAAGATTTTCACCACGCGCTGACCGCCGATGCTTTCGTCGAGCACGGACGTCAGCTCGCCCACGGCTTGCTGGGAACTCTTGCTCAGGTGACGCATGCGCCGGCCCGCCAGGGTCACGACGATGGCCACGATGGGCATGGAAGCCATGCAGAACAGGGCCAGTTTCACGTCAATGCTGAACAGCAGGATCAGGTAGCCGATGGTGGCGACGGAATCGCGCACCATCACATTAAGCACGTTCAAGCCCGCCTGCGACACCTGGCTGGCGTCGAAGGCCACGCGCGACTGCGTCAGGCTGGTGGTGGTGGTATCGAAAAAGCGGCTGGGCAGGCGCATGATGGTGGCAAACATCTTTTCGCGCAGGTCCGCCTGCACCCGGCTCGATAGCCAGACGGAACCGTAATCGCCGGCAAAGCTCGACACCATGCGCAGCACGGCCAGGCCCAGGATGGTGGCGGGAATCACCCACAGATCCACCTGCCCCGCCTGTGCTGGCAAGAAACGGTCAACCCAGCCCTGCAGCATGCCCATCATGCCCGATGCGGGCGCGACCTGCGTGCTGGCCGTCGCGCGCATGGCGTCTACGACGTTTTGCAACTGGCGGATTAACAACACATCGGTGGCGGACGCCACGCCCACGGCCAGCAAGGTAGCGGCAACGATGGCGCCATAGCGGCGAAACTGGCCGGCCAGGCGGAAGAACAGGAGGCGACTTTGCTGCATGCAGATGGGAAAAAAGAAGGTAAAACGTGATTCTAACCGTTGCGCGAGGCTTTCCCACGAGAAAGTAGAGAAGCATGGCTTGCGCGCCTGGCGGCAAGCGCATGGCCATCGTGACAATTGGAGATGGTGATGGTGAAAATACGACCTACACTTGCTGAGCTAGCTTAACGATGCCGAGGCATCGGGACTGGCCCTACACGCCGCGGGCCTGGCGGCGCGCCCTACCCTTCCTGGAGATACCATGAGCGTTCCCATCTACAAAGTCAATGCCGTGCACCTCGCCATCGACAAGAGCCATCCGCCACATTTGCATGTGAGCGCGATCGGCGAAGTCAGCTCCGGCGGCTGGAAGGCGGCTACCCTCGCGCCCCGCGTCTACATCAGGCCACCGCAGGATGGCATCCAGGACCTGGACTTCGAGGCGACGCCGCCCAAGGGCAGCGAGCCCGTGATCCAGGTCATCCTGCCCATCGCCGCGGGCGCCGTCCTTGCCCTGCCGGACTGGCTCAAGGGCGTGCGCGTGCATGCCAAGACCAATGCGGTGGTCACCTTGCTCACCGACGAAGCAAGCTTGCGGCAAGTGGCCGCCATCAACCACGACTAGGCAGCCGCGCACCAGCTGCGGCCAGCCGCCGCGCCGCCGCCCTCCCGGCAAGGCAGGGCGGCCGGTTCTTATTGCTTTTTCACTTTCCAGTCGCCGGCGCCCGCCTTGCAGACCGTCAGCTTGAGGGTCTGTTCCTGGCCCTTGGCGCTCAGGGCCACCTGCACCTTGCGGCAGGTTTGCGCGTCCGTCTTTTGCGTGTCGCTGGCCGTGATCTCGGCGGCGATGCGCACGGAATTGCGCAAGCCCTCATTGCTCCATTGCACGGTTTCGCCATCTTTCTTGTCATTGAGCACGTCGCCAACGGCCTTCACGAAGACGGGCTTGTCGTTCTTGTTCAGGTAAGCCATCGGCGTATCAGCCAGGAAACCCAGGCCCACGGCGGAAGCGGAAGCGCTGAAGACGACGCTGCCCAGTATCAGGGCGGACAACAGTGTGGCGGGACGAATACGCATGAAAAACTCCTTGTAAAGTAAAAATGAGGACCGGGAAGCGGAAGCACCGGGATGGCACTCAGCCGGGATCCGCCGGCGAAATACCGACTGCCAGCAAGGCATCGATGCTGGGCACGAAATAGATCGCCGACGACAGCGCCGTCGAAAAATCCAGCAGCCTGTCCGTTTTGGTGATGCCATCATAGCCTACGCCGTACATTTGCCGCAGCATGCCCATAGTCACCGTGATGTCCTTGCAAAAACCGACAAACATGACGCCCGCCTCGCCGGCATTGGCGTAATTGGCATTGCGGCGCACGATATCGACTTCCTCGCCATCGCGGATGAACTGATTGCGGCCCACGTGGGAATCGACGGGCAGCGGCGACAATTCGTGGCTGCCCGCCTTGGTGCGGCCCCACACCTGCTCCGCCGCATGCACGGGCAAGGCGCGCAGGCGCTCCACCTCCATGCGCCATTTCTGCAGCAGCACGGTGGAGCCGCCCGCGCCCTTCTCGCCGTCGGGAATGATGGCCACGCCGTGGGCGCGGAACGGATTCGGATTCGCGACGCCGTCGGCAAAGCCGTCGAAGGTCACGTTGTTATGGTAGGGAAAACACACCTGCTCGCTGGCCAGCTCGGCGAACGGCCCCAGCAAGGTGAGCGCCGTGCGCATGCTGTCGTACAGGGTGGCCGCGTTCGACTGCGTGATCCAGACCCAGAAATCGTGCTGGCTGGCCGGCGCCGTCTTGCCGTTGGCGCCCACGAGGTCGTGGTCGAACGATGCCATATTGTCCGGCACGCAGCCGGGGCACGCGGCGCGCCACAGCTCGGGCCGGAAACCCAGCACCACGTTGGCCGTGCCGCCCGTCAACTGATGGTGGCGGTTCAGGGTGGGGTCCAGGATGCCCGTGACCTGGGATTCCCACAGTTTACTGAGCAACTTGAACAACTGCCGCATATCGACGCCGGCCTTTACATTGAACTGCAAATGCACTTCATCGCGCGCGACGACGGACAGCATGCTTTGTGGAATTGCCATGACAGATATTCCTCTTTTGATTTTCTATGTGGATGGTAAACCAGGAAGTGCTGGATGCCAGTTTCATTTAAGCAACATGCGACAACTGTAACTATAGGTAGTCATGAATTGAACGATAATGCAATGACGTAGAGCAAGAATAAAAATGGATACCATTGCATGAAACTGTATGAAAAGCTCGTTGGCGACATCGAGCAACTGGTCGCCAAGGGCGTGCTCCTGCCCGGCGAACGCATCCCCTCCGTGCGCCAGACCAGCCAGCAGCACAAGCTGAGCATCACCACGGTGCTGCGCGCCTACGTCAAGCTGGAAAGCATGGGCGTGATCGAAAGCCGGCCCCAGTCCGGCTACTTCGTGCGCCCCCGCGCCGGCGACACGGCCACGCCGTCCATCTGCATGCAGGCGTCGCACCCCAGTCCCGTGCCGGCGGAAGTGCACGTGAGCCGCCTGGTGCTGTCGACCCTGCGCTCGATCGGCTTGCACGACGCCATCCCGCTGGGCTCGCCCTACCCCGACCCGTCGCTGTTTCCCTGGGAACGCATCAACCAGTATGCGGGCACGGTGGCGCGCCGCAACCGCGCGTGGAACGTGACGGACGACCTGCCGCCGGGCAACCCGCAGCTGATACGCGAAATCGCCCGCCGCTACCTGGAAAACGGCCTGGCCGTCGATCCCGACGAAATCATCGTCACCGTGGGCGCCACGGAAGCCATCAACCTGTGCCTGCAAGCGGTGGCCAAGCCGGGCGACACCATCGCAGTCGAGTCGCCCACCTTCTATGCCATGCTGATGGCCGTCGAACGGCTGGGCATGAAGGTGGTGGAAGTGTCCACCGACCCGTATGAAGGCATCAGCATCGAGGCGCTGGCCGACATCATGGCCCGGCAGCCGATCGCCGCCGTCATGGTGATGCCGAACTTCCAGAATCCGCTGGGCTTCCAGATGTCGGACCAGCGCAAGCGGGCCCTGGTCCAGCTGCTGGAGCAGCACGACGTGCCCGCCATCGAAAACGGCGTCTACAACGAACTGTATTACGGCGACGCCCACCCGTCCTCGCTCAAGTCCCACGACCGCAAGGGCCTGGTGCTGCACTGTTCCTCGTTTTCCAAGAGCCTCAGTTCCGCGCAGCGCGTGGGCTGGGCCCTGGCCGGACGCTACCGGGGCAAGGTGGAAGAACTCAAATTCCTCAACACCCTGGCCACGTCCTCGTTTCCCCAGCTGGCCATCGCCGAATACCTGCAGAACGATGGCTACGAACAGCATCTGCGCCGCACCCGCAAGGCCTATGCCCAGCAGGCGCGCATCATGGCGGCCGCCGTGCTGCGCTTCTTTCCTGCCGGCACGAAAATCTCGCACCCGCAGGGCGGCTACGTGCTGTGGGTGGAATTACCCGGCAATATAGACTCCATGCAGCTGTACCGGCGCGCACTCGAATGCAAGATCACGGTGGGCCCGGGGCGCATGTTTTCCGTCAGCCAGGCCTACAAGCATTGCATCCGCCTCAATTACAGCTATCCGTGGAGCGTGGACGTGGAACAGGCGATCATCCTGCTGGGCAAACTCATCACCGAATTCCTGTAGACCATTCAGCCGCCTACCAGCGACATGCGCACGGTGGAATACTGCTTGCGGCCGCTGGCCTGGGCCAGTGCGCCGCGCACTTCCGAATAGCGGTCGCCGCGCCGCTGCCAGTGCCAGCGCAGCAGGCTTTCCAGCCCTTGCGCGGAGTCAAGCTGGGGCCGCAGGTCGAGGCCGTCCTGGGCGAACAAACAGGTAAACAGCTTGCCATCCGACGACACGCGCACCCGGCTGCAGTCGCCGCAGAACGGCTGCGACACGCTGGAAATGAAACCCACTTCGCCGCCGCCATCAAGGTAACGATAGCGGCTGGCCGTTTCGTGCAAGAGGGGCTTGCCTTCGCCCAGCGAAACGAGGGGAAATTCGGCGGCGATCAGCGCGCGCGCCGCCTCCGAAGTGACGACATGCGTGCGCGACCAGGCACCGATGCCGCCCACGTCCATGAACTCGATCAGGCGCAGCACCACGCCCGTGTGGCGGAAATGGCGCGCCAGCGGCACGATCTGGCTATCGTTGACGCCTTTCTGCACGACCATGTTGACCTTCACGGGGTTCAAGCCCACGGCTTGCGCCACCTCAATCCCATGCAGCACTTTGTCGACGGGAAAATCGACGCCATTCATGCGCTGGAAAATGCCGTTATCGAGGCTGTCGAGGCTGACGGTAACCCGGTCCAGGCCCGCATTCTTGAGCGAGCGCGCCTTGGCCGCCAGCAAGCTGCCGTTGGTCGTCAGCGCGATGCTCACGGCGCGCCCGTCCGGCGTGGTGAGCCTCGCCAGCGCCTCGATCAACTGCTCGAGGTTCTTGCGCAGCAGCGGCTCGCCGCCCGTGATGCGGATCTTGTCGACGCCCAGGCGCACGAAGGCGCGCGCCATCGTTTCGATCTGCGCGAAGGACAGGCGCTCGCTGGACGGCAGAAACGGGTAATCTCTGGGGTACAGCTCGGCCGGCATGCAGTAGGTGCAGCGGAAGTTGCACTGGTCGATCACGGAAATGCGCAAGTCCGTCAAGGGGCGCCCCAGCATGTCCACGCACGGTTCGATATGGCCTGGCTGCCGGAGCGCCGGCGGCGGATACAGGATGGTGTTCATTATGCTTCCCCTCGATAGGCATTCGTCAGGGTCCAGCATAGGACGAATGGGGGCAGGCCAAGAGGTACAGTCCGGCGCCAGGCGATAGAGTACAGACGCGCCGGACCGTGCGCCTACGGCGCTGGCGGCGCGGCAAATACCGTGGCGCACAGCTCCGCGCCCGCCGCGCTGAGTAGCGCGCTGCCGCCGCCGCTCTCCGCCGTCGTCACCGCCACCAGTCCCGCGCTGGACAGCGCATTGAGCTGGCGCAACAAGGTGCTCATCTGTACTCCTGCCCGCTTGGCCAGCTTGGCCAGCGACCACGGTTTTGCGGGCGCCGCCTGCCGCGCTTCCCACAGCAGCGCCAGCAAAGCCACCAGCGCCGCGTCGATGCCGTCTTCCTGTTCCATGTTCTTCCTCGCTCCATGCTGGCAATGCCCGATGCACGTCCTGAACCGCATCATAAATCAGCGGCATGGCGGGCGCGATGCAAATCGCCGCATGCCCATCTGTACTCTGTTTTTTTGTCCGGAACTGTGCGCCTACGGGGCAGTGCGCCGCCCCTACCATGTGATTGTCCCATCGCATATCACCAGGAGAGTCATCATGAGCAAGCCAAAGTCCGACGCGCGCATCGCGCCCTACACCCATGCAGCGGCCGGTTGGGGAGCCCTCAAGTACGTGGCCATCAACCTGTTCAAGGAAAAAGTCAGCGCGGGCAATTACCGTTCGCTGTTCGAGCAAAACCAGCCCGACGGTTTCGACTGTCCCGGCTGCGCCTGGCCCGACCGCGAACACGCATCGACGTTCGAATTCTGCGAAAACGGCGTCAAGGCCGTGGCCGCCGAATCGACGAGCAAGCGCGTGCGCCCCGAGTTTTTCCAGGAGCACACGGTCACCGAACTGATGGAACAGTCGGACTATGACCTGGAACAGCATGGCCGTTTGACGGACCCCATGGTGTACGACGCGGCCAGCGACAAATACCAGGCCATTTCCTGGGACGATGCCTACGCCCTCGTGGCGCACCACCTGCACGCGCTGGACGACCCGAACCAGGCCGCCTTCTACACGTCTGGCCGCGCCAGCAACGAAGCGGCCTTTTTGTATCAACTGTTCGTGCGCGCCTACGGCACGAATAACTTCCCCGACTGTTCCAACCTGTGCCACGAAGCGACGAGCCGGGGCTTGCCGGAAACGGTGGGCATCGGCAAGGGCACGGTGCTGCTGGACGACTTCGAGCATGCGGACACCCTGCTGCTGTTCGGCCAGAACCCGGCCACCAACCACCCGCGCATGCTGGGTGAATTGCGCGAAGCGTCGCGCCGCGGCGCCGTCATCGTCTCCATCAATCCCCTGCACGAGCGGGGTCTGGAGCGCTTCACCAGCCCTCAGCATCCGCTGGAAATGCTGACGGGCGGCAGCACCAACATCTGTTCGCTGTTCATCTGCCCCACCCTGGGCGGCGACTTTGCGCTGATCAAGGCCATGGCCAAGCGCGTCGTCGAGCTCGATGACGAGGCCGTCGCCCACGGCCAGGAGCGCGTGCTCGACTTCGATTTCATCGCCGAACACACGAGCGGCTTCGACGCCTTCGCGGCCGACCTGCGCGCGGAAAGCTGGGACTTGCTGCTGGTCGAATCGGGCGTGGCGCGCGACAAGATCGAGGAGCTGACGCAGATCTATGTGAAGGGCAAGGCCGTCATCGCCACCTGGGGCATGGGCGTGACGCAGCACAAGAATTCGCTGGCCACCGTGCAGATCCTGTCGAACTTGATGATGATGCGCGGCAATATCGGCAAGCGGGGCGCGGGCCTGTGCCCCGTGCGCGGCCACTCGAACGTACAGGGCGACCGCACCATGGGCATCGAGGAACAGCCGACCAAGGAATTCCTCGACCGCCTGGGCCTCGTGTTCAACTTCGAACCGCCGCGCCACCACGGCTACGACGCCGTCGGCACCATCGAGGCCATGCTGGAGAAAAAGGTGAAAGTGTTCGTCGCCCTGGGCGGCAATTTCTCGATGGCCACGCCGGACACGCCGCGCACCTGGGATGCGCTGCGCTCGTGCGACCTGACCGTGCACATCGCCACCAAGCTCAACCGCAGTCACCTCGTGCACGGCAAGGATGCGCTGATCCTGCCCACCCTGGGACGCACGGAAATCGACGTGCAGGCGGGCGTGGCGCAAGGCGTCACGGTGGAAGACTCGATGAGCATGGTGCACATCTCGTTCGGCATGAACCAGCCCGCCTCGCCCAATCTGCGTTCGGAAATCGCCATCGTGGCCGGCATGGCGCAAGCGACCCTGGGCAGCGAGAAGATCGACTGGCTGCGCTACTCGGGCAACTATGCGCTGCTGCGCGATTCCATCGAACAAGTGTTTGACGACTTTTTCGACTACAACTTGCGCGTGGCCAAGCCGGGCGGCTTCCACCTGGAAATCGCCTCGCGCGAGCGCGTGTGGAAGACGGCCAGCGGCAAGGCGCAATTCCTCGTCAACGCCGTGGAACTGGACACGCCCATCCACCGTGCGCGCCAGCAATATGGCGAACGCCTGATGGTGCTGATGACCACGCGTTCGCACGACCAGTACAACACGACAATCTACGCCATGGACGACCGCTACCGTGGCGTGTTCGGCCAGCGCCGCGTCGTCTTCATCAACAAGGACGACCTGGCCATGCTGGGCTTTGCGGCTGGCGACTGGGTCGACCTGATCGGCGTGTGGCATGACGGCATCGAGCGCCGCGCCGACCGTTTCCTGCTGGTCGAGTACGACATCCCGCGCGGCTGCATCGGCGCCTACTACCCGGAAACCAATCCGCTGGTGCCGCTCGACAGTGTGGGTTACGGTTCGCGCACGCCGACCTTCAAGTCCATCCCCGTGCTGCTGGCGCCGTCGGCCGCCATCGCCTGAGCAGGAGAACGCCATGTTCGGTTTCGATACCCTGGACCTGTCGCGCGCGCAATTTGCGATGACGGCCATCTTCCACATCCTGTGGCCCATCTTGACGATCAGCCTGTCGCTGTTCCTGTTCGTCGTCGAAGCGCTGTGGCTGCGCACCAGCGACCCCGTGTACTACCGCCACGCGCGCTTCTGGAGCAAGCTGCTGGTGCTCAATTTTGCCGTCGGCGTCGTCAGCGGCATTCCCCTGGAATTCCAGTTCGGCACCAACTGGGCGCCGTTCTCGCACCACTCGGGCCAGTTCATCGGCAACATCCTCGGCTTCGAGGGCGCCATGGCCTTCATGCTGGAAGCGGGCTTCATCGGCGTCATGATGTTCGGCTGGGGCCGCGTCCCCAAGGGCGTGCACCTGTTTGCCACCGGCATGGTGGCGCTGGGTTCCAGCATTTCCTCGTTCTGGATCATGGTCGCCAATTCCTGGATGCAGACGCCAGCCGGCGTACGCGTGGTGGACGGCAAGATCATCGTCACCGATTACGTGGCCGCCATCTTCAATCCCGACATGGCCTGGGCCGTGGGCCACATGTGGGTGGCCGCAGTGGAAACGGGCTTGTTCGTCATCGCCGGCATTTCCGCCTGGTATATGTTCAAGCGCCGCGAACCGGCCTTCTTCGCCCGCTCGTTCAAGCTGGCCCTGATGCTGCTGCTCGTCATCGCGCCGCTGCAGGTGTGGCTGGGCGACTCGAGCGGCGTCGACGTCTTCAAGACCCAGCCCGCCAAGGGCGCCGCCATCGAAGGCCACTGGCACACGAACCGCGATGGCGAAGGGGCAGCCTGGTCCCTGCTGGCCTGGCCCAACCAGGCGGAGCAGAAAAACGACTGGTCGCTCGAAGTGCCCGGCATGCTCAGCGTAATCGCCACGCATAGCGCCACGGGCAAGATCACGGGCCTGGCCGACATCGCCCGCGCAGACCAGCCGCCTGCGCTGCCGCTGCTGTACTACGCGTTCCGCGCCATGGCCGGCATCGGCATGTGGTTCGTGCTGCTGGCGTTCTGGACGTTCGTGGCCTGGCGCAAGGTGGGCGGACGGGTACAGGAATTCGTGCGCAACCGCAAGCTGCTGCTGGCCTGGGTGCTGACGATTCCGCTGCCCTACATCGCCGTCGAGTGCGGCTGGATCGTGCGCGAAGTGGGACGCCAGCCCTGGGTCGTGTACGGCTTGCTGCGCACGCGCGACGCCGTGTCCGACGTGGCGGCCCACGCCGTGGCCGGCAGCATGCTGATGTTCTTCGTGTTTTACATCGTGCTGTTTGCCACCTTCTTTGTGTTCGCCAAGAAATGGCTGCAACGAGGTCCGGACGTGGCGCTGCTGCCGCCGCAGGCCACCCACGCCGTGGGCGCCCTGCTGCAAGCCCGGCGCTGAGATGCGGCCCCATCAATCAAGGAATATGAGAAGTATGAGGAATATAAAATGGATATGAATTCGCATGCCATGCTGGGCAATGCCTGGTTCGGCCTGATCGGCCTGATGCTGGTGTTTTACGTGGTCACGGACGGCTTCGACCTGGGCGTGGGCATCCTCAGCCTGTTCACGCGCCGCGAGCAGGAACGCAACCTGATCTTCCAATCCATCGAACACGTGTGGGACGCCAACGAAACCTGGCTGGTGGTGGTGGGCGGCGCCCTGTTCGGCGCCTTTCCCAGCGCCTACGCCACCTTGCTGGAACAGCTGTACATTCCCATCATGCTGCTGATCGCCAGCCTGATCATGCGCGGCGCGTCGATCGAATTTCGCCATGCGGCCGGCAACAAGCGCCTGTGGGACCTGGTCTTCGGCGCGGGCAGCCTGCTGGCCGCCGTGGCGCAGGGCGTGGTGCTGGGCAAGGTCATCACGGGCTTGCAGCCGGGCTGGCTGAGCGGCATCTTCACGGCCTGCACGGCGCTGGGCGTGGTGGCCGGCTATTGCCTGCTGGGCAGCACGTATCTGATCAAGAAGACGGGCGGCGTGCTGGAAGCGGCCGCGCGCCGCTACGCCACGGCCAGCGTGCTGGCAACGGTCGCGGCCGCCATCGTGCTGTCGGCCGGCACCATGGTCTTCAGCGCCATCGGCCATGACCGCTGGGCGCAGCCGGGCGTGTTCGGCGTGCTGCTGTCGCTGGCCGCCATCGCAGCCTGCGCGTTTATCTACATCCTGTGGACCGTGCACGTGAACGGCGTGCGCGGGCCGTTCCGCGGCGCCATCGTGCTGTTCCTGGCCTCGTTCGCGGGCCTGGCCATCAGCTTCTTCCCCGACCTGGTACCGGGCAAGCTGAGCATCGCGGCGGCCTCATCCGATGAGCCCACCCTGATCTTCATGCTGATCGGCATGGGCTCCATGCTGCCGATCATGATCGGCTACAACCTGTTCCAATACTACGTCTTCGAGGGCAAAGTCGTGCCCCGCAAGCATTGAGCGACATCACATATGATCATTCGGCCTACCACCAACTGGTTCCGCATGCTGTTCGTCTGGCACGGCTCGGTGCTGCAAGCCATCATCCCGCAATTGCTGCTGATGCTGGTCGTCAGTTCCCTGGCCTTGCTGACGGACGGCCGTATCTTCGGCGTCAAGATTCCGCTCGATACGGCGCCGTTTCCCATGGTCGGCATCAGCCTGGCGATCTTTCTCGGCTTTCGCAACAATGCCAGCTATGCGCGCTTTGCCGAGGCGCGGCATATCTGGGGGCAATTGCTGATCGCCGCGCGGGCGCTGGCCTCGCAGGCGATCACCTACCTGCCCCAGGAAACAAGCGGACTGGACCAGCAGTTGCTGCTGCGCCGCCTGATCGCCTTTGTCTACGCGCTCAAGCACCAGCTGCGCCAGACGGACCCGCAGCAAGACCTGGCGCGCTACCTGCCCGCCGCCGAAGTACAGCAACTGCAGGGCATGACCTTCAAGCCCGTCGCCGTGCTGCACACGGTGCGCGCCATGCTGCACGACGCCGCGCTGCGCCAGGGCGGCCAGACGCAGCTGCTGTGGATGCTCGACACGCAGCTCAACGACCTGGCCGCCACCGTGGCCGGCTGCGAGCGCATCAAGAACACGCCGATCCCGTATCCGTACGGCGTGCTCGTGCACCGCACCGTGTACATGTACTGCTTCCTTCTGCCGCTGGGCCTGGTAGATGCCATCGGCGTGGCCACGCCCCTCATTTCCGTCTTTGTTGCCTACACCCTGTTTGCGCTGGAAGCCATCGCGCAGCAGATCGCCGAACCGTTCGGCCTGGCGCCCAACTGCCTGGCCCTCAATGCCATGACGCGGGAAACGGAACGCTCGCTGCTGGAATTGCATGGCGAGCCGCTGCCGCCCTCGATCCAGCCCTGCCCGCGCTATCAGATCGATTAACCGGAGGAAAAAATCATGGAATGCGACATCACCACCATCGAACGCGACGGCTACCTGGACGTTCCCATCGTGCGCCACCAGGGAAGCGAAGCCACGGCCGGCCGCGACATGGTGGCCGAGGAGTATCCCGTGGCCCTCGTCTACAACGGCATCGCCCACGCGGTGATGATGGCCACGCCGCGCGACCTCGAGGAATTCGCCGTCGGTTTTACCTTGACCGAAGGCATCGTCGGCAGCGTGCGCGACATCTACGACCTCGACGTGTGCTGCGGCGAGGATGGCGCGGAAGTACGGCTGACCATCGCCCAGCCCGATTTGCTGCGCCTCAAGGGCCGCCGCCGCACCCTGGCCGGCCGCACGGGCTGCGGCGTGTGCGGCATCGAAAGCCTGGCCCTGCTGGACCTGGTGCCGGAAAAGATCACGCGGCCCCTGCCGCCGCTGGTCGCCAGCAGCGCCATCATCGGCCGCGCCGCGCGCGAGCTGCTGCCCTACCAGGAGCTGATGCACAAGACGGGCGGCGTGCATGCGGCCGCCTGGTGCACGGCCGAGGGCGCCATCGTCAAAGTGTTCGAGGATGTGGGCCGGCATAACGGCCTCGACAAGCTGATCGGCTACCTGGCCCTGCACCGCATCGCCATGCATGACGGCTTCGTCTTCCTGTCCAGCCGCGCCAGCTATGAACTGGTGCGCAAGTCGGCGCGCATGCATATCGGGCTCGTCGCCACGATCTCGGCGCCCACCTCGCTGGCCATCCGCATCGCGCGCCAGGCCGGCATGCAGCTGGCCAGCTTTTGCCGCCGCGACGGCTTTGTCGAATACACGGCGGGAGACGGGGAAAACAACGGCCAGCATGCACCCTGAACGGCCGATGCTACATTCTTTGCCGTAAAGCAAGTGCACGCTTGACTTGGCGCCGCGGCAGGCTTTCAATGGCCATTGTTTCCACTTATTAACATTGCCCCCGTGTCAGCGCACGGCGCGGCAGCGATGAAAGGATGGCGCGATGGCCCTGACACAGGAACAGCATCTGGCGGACACCTGGCAGACGGGCGGCTTGAAGCCGCGCGCCTGCGACTGCGGCGGCACCGTCTTCACCATCCTGCACCAGCGCGTGATGGCGGACATGCGGCGCCGGCAATTCCTGGGCGGCGCGGCCGCCATGCTGGCGCCCTTCATCGGCTTGTCCACCAGCAGCGCCATCGCCCAGCAGCCGCAAGGGCAGCAACGGCCGCTGCTGCTGACCAATCTGCGCCTGTTCGACGGCACGGGCAAGGCGCCCCGCGCCGGCATCCATGTGCTGGTGACGGGTCCGACGATCACCGCCCTGCTGCCGGCCGGCGAAAAGGTGGACGGCGCGCAAGTGATCGATTGCCAGGGCAAGCTGGTGATGCCGGGCCTGATCGACGCCCACTGGCACACCATGCTGGCCGCCATCAACCAGGTGACGGCCATGACCTCCGACATCGGCTATCTGTACCTGGTGGCGGCACAGGAAGCGCAGCGCACCCTGCTGCGGGGCTTTACGTCCGTGCGCGATCCGGGCGGCCCCGCGTTTGCCTTGCAGCGCGCCATCGATGAAGGCATCGTCGACGGCCCCCGCATCTTCCCGTCCGGCGCCATGATTTCGCAAACCTCGGGCCATGGCGACTTCCGTTTGCGTTCGGACATTCCCCGTGCGGCAAATGCGCCGCTGGGCATGGCGGAAACGGCGGGCATGGCCATGATCGCCGATGGCGAGGCGGAAGTGCTGCGCCGCGTGCGCGAGCAGCTGATGCTGGGCGCGACGCAAATCAAGATGATGGCGGGCGGCGGTGTGGCATCCATGTACGACCCGCTCGACAGCACACAGTACTCGGAACGCGAACTGCGCGCCGGCGTGGAAGCGGCCGCCGACTGGGGCACGTATGTGATGACCCATGTGTACACGCCGAAAGGCATACAGCGGGCCATCCGCGCGGGCGTGCGCAGCATCGAGCATGGCCAGCTGGCGGATGACGAATCCGCGCGCATGATGCGCGACACGGGCACGTGGTGGAGCCTGCAGCCGTTCCTGCAAGACGCGGATGCGAATGTATATCCTGATGCGGCGCGCAAGGCCAGCCAGAGAATCGTCTCCGAAGGCACGGTGAAAGCGTATGCGCTGGCGCAAAAGTACGGCATCAGGACGGGCTGGGGCACGGACATCCTGTTCAACGCGAAAAACACGCCCACGCAAGGCCGCCAGCTGGCCAAGCTCACGCGCTTTTACGACCCTTTGATTCTGCTGGCGCAGGCGACGGGACAAAATGGCGAACTGCTGGCCCTGTCCGGCCAGCGCGCGCCCTACCCGGGCACCTTGGGCAAGCTGACGCCGGGCGCACTGGCCGACTTGCTGGTGGCCGATGGCGACCCCGTGAAAAACCTCGATTTCCTCGCCCGGCCGGAAGAAAACCTGCTGCTGATCATGAAGAACGGCCGCATCTACAAAGATAAATTAAGCGTACCGCTGGCCGGTTGAAGACTGGCGCGTTGGCAACAACCGTGGCTTGCCGCATAATGCGCGCATGTTCAAACTGACTTTTCTCGGCACGTCTTCCGGCGTGCCCACGCGCTACCGCAACGTCACGTCGCTGGCCCTGCAAACGACGCACAACCGCGACTGGTGGATGATCGATTGCGGCGAAGCCACGCAGCACCGGCTGCAGCGCCTGCCCCTGTCCGTGCACGACCTGGTGGGCATCTGCATCACCCACGTGCATGGCGACCACAGCTATGGGCTGCCGGGCCTGCTGGCCAGCGCCTCCATGACGGGGCGCAAGAAGCCCCTGCTGCTGATCGCCCCGGCCGCCATCAAGGCGTGGATCGACGCCACCCTGCTGCACACGGAACTGTTTTTGACGTATCCGCTGATCCACATCGACGTGGATAGCGCGCCGGTGGTGCACGAGGAAGCGGGCTTGAGCGTCTCGCGTCACGCGCTGTCGCACCGCGCACCGAGCGTCGCGTATCGTTTTACGCTGGAAACAAGCCGGTGGAAGCTGGACAAGGCAGCCCTGCAGGCAGCGGGCGTGCCGCCCGGTCCCGCCTGGGGCACCTTGCAGGCGGGCCAGGATGCGCTGCTCGACGATGGCAGCGTCTTGAGCGCCGCCGCGTTCCGCCAGACGGAAACGCAGCGCGCCACGGTGGTGATCGGCGGTGACAACGACACGCCCGCCTTGCTGGCCGACGCTTGCGCGGACGCGCAGCTGCTCGTGCACGAAGCCACGTACACGGAAGCCATGCTGCAAAAGGTGGGACCCGGTCCCACGCACAGCTCCGTGCAGCGCGTGGCGCAGTTTGCCGCAGCGGTGCGCTTGCCGAACCTGATCCTCACCCACTTCAGCGCCCGCTATCACAATGCGGACGGCATGGCCGAGCTGGAAGGGGAAGCGCGGCTGCATTACTCGGGCGAACTGTTCCTCGCGCGCGATTTCGACAGCTATGAACTCGATGCGGCGGGCGTGCTGACCAAACTGCCCGCGAAATCCTCGCTCAGTGGGGATTGACGCCGTACTGCGCCGCATACTCGGCGGCCAGCGCGCGCGCTGCCTGCTGCTGTGACGGCGTGAGGATTTCCAGCAACTGGTCGCGGTTCTTGACCGATTGCGCGCTGCCCGCCTCGGCCGGCATGGCGATCCACGCGTACGCCTGCACGTAATCGAGTTCCACGCCCTGCCCTTGCGCGTACAGCAAGCCGTACTCGTTCTGCGCCGACAGGGAACCGGCCTCGGCCGCCTGTTTGTACCAGAACGCCGCCTCGGCATAGTCTTGCGGTACATCAATCCCCTTGCGGTAAGCCTGGGCCAGGTTGAATTGCGACTGGCCGTCGCCCGCCTCGGCCGCCTGGCGCCCGTAGGCCAGCGACTGCGCCATGTCTTGCACGACGCCATCGCCGCTCGCATACATCAGGGCCAGATTGGCCAGCGACGGCGGAAAGCCCGCCTGCGCGGCAGCCGTGAATAATTCCACGGCTTTCGGCAAGTCCTGCGCCACGCCATGGCCCTGGTAATACAGGCTGGCCAATAAATGCTGGCCGGCGGGATCGCCCGTGCGGGCGGCCGCGTCGAATTGCTGGTATGCCTCGGCGTAATTGCCGTCGTTATAAGCGAGAATGCCCGCTTCATTAAAGGATGCGCTGGAAACCGTCATGAAGATTCCTTGTTCGGGGATTTTTTCGCATTGTACACAGCCCTGTTACGCGCGAATGCACGATAGGAAATGGTGTGGCGCATAGCCCAAATCATGCGTTATGATCATTCTCCGCCCGGTGCAATCCGCGCATTGTTCCCCCGTGCCAGCCCAAGAATATGTCCATGAAACTGATTGCTCTGCTTTTATCCCTGATTTCCACTTCGGCTTATTGCGGCACCTTGCACCTGGATAAAGCCGCGACAGGCAAAGTGCGGCAGGCGGCCGATATCCGCTATGCGAATCACGATGAAAAACAGACGTACCGGCTGAAAATCAGCAGCCAGTGGATCAAGGGCAGTTGCAGCAGCAGCGGCACGGGCAATTTGCACGCCCTGCTGCTGGACATGAATTTCGACGGCCATGCCGACCTGTGGGTAACCGGCTATACGGATAGCCAGGGACGCATACGCTGTTCCGATGTGTGGTTATGGGATGCGCCAGCGAAAAAATACAGTTTCAATCAACCATTATCGGCAATTCCGAATCTGGACATCGACATCACCGATCAAAGAATCGAAGGGGGCATCCCCAATTGCGGCTGCGCGGCGCAATGCTTTTATGAAGACAGCTATGCGTGGCGGGCCAATACATTAATCGCCATCGCCCGGCGCGCACAGGATTGCGAGCGTTACCGGGAATACGGATTGAATGACAAGAACGAATTGATTATCGTCAAGGATGAAATCATCGATAGCGGCAATCCCGGCCAGCAGGCAATCGAAAATACCAAAGTCTTTGACTGGCAGCGCCATGCGCAAACCATGCGCAAATCCTGGGAATGAGGTTTATCCAGCCCCATATCCGCCACAGACACGACACCAGCGAGTAAAGACATGACGACACATCCAGCCTCCATCACCTTCCATGCCGCCAATGCGGACGATACGGCCGCCTTCATCGACTTGCGCGGCAAGACGCGGCAAAACGCCGTGTCCGCGGAACGCCTGGCGGAAGTGGGCATCACGGCCGAATCCTGGGCCGACATGATGCGCTCGGGCAACCTGCCTGGCCACGTCTGCCATCACGACGGCCAGCTGGTGGGCTACTGCTTTGGCGCGCGCGACACGGGCGAAATCGTCGTCCTGGCCCTGCTGCCGGAATTCGAAGGCCGGGGCATCGGCAAGACCATGCTGGAACGGGTCATGACGGAATTGCGCGCGCAAGGCCACCAGCGGCTGTTCCTCGGCTGTTCCGACGACCCCGCTTCGCGCTCGTACGGCTTTTACCGCTACCTGGGCTGGACCTCGACGGGAGAGAGGGACAAGTATGGCGACGACGTGCTGGAGTTTCGCTTTACGGCCTAGCGCCTAGCCCGGCACGCGGCTGGCATCCCACACGCGCAGAATCTGCGTAATGGCGCCGTCCAGTACGGCGTAGCCCACGCCATCGCGCGCCTGGATCGACACGCCCGACAGAAAGCTGTCGAAGACGGCCGCCAGCGCCGCCGCATCGGTCGCGGCGGGCAATTCGCCGCCGGCCATGCCCCGCTCCACGCAGCGCACGAAGCCGGCGCGCGTGCGCGCGCGCGAAGCCGTGAGGGGCGCGGCCACGGACGCATGCTCGGCCGTCGGCGCGCTCATGCAGCCGAGCGCCACCATGCAACCGGGCGGATGGCCCGCATCGGACTGCATGCCGGCCGACTGCCGCAAGGCCAGCTCGATAGCTGCGCGCGGCGCCAGGCCATCATCCCACAGGCATTCCGTCACGCGCGCATACGTGTCCAGATAGCATTGCGCCGCCTCGCGGAACAGCGCTTCCTTCGAACCGAACGCCGCATAAAAGCTGGGCGCGGAAATGCCGCCGCCCAGGCTCGCCTTGAGCTGGCTCAAGGACGTCGATTCATACCCTTGCTGCCAGAATAAAAACATGGCCTGCTCGACCGCAGCCTGCCGGTCGAACGTACGCGGCCGTCCCATTTGCGCCATCCATTCCTCCATTTCATCCACTTACATACTACTCGATACAGAAGTCATTGACAACGCGGTGCGCGCTCGCCTATATTTATACCGATCGATACATATGTACCGCCACGACGGTCGGGGCACTCCTGCGCCCGATCATTTGACAAGGATGTTTGCCGTGAATCACGCCACTATCACTACCGGAACCAGCGCTGCGCTGGCCGACCGCCTCCCCGTCGCCGGCTTGCTGGCCCTGGCCATGACGGGTTTTATCTGCATCGTCACGGAAACCTTGCCCGCCGGCTTGCTGCCGCAGATCAGCGCGGGCCTGGACATCAGCGCCGCGCTGGCAGGGCAAATGGTCACGGCCTATGCGCTGGGCTCCCTGCTGGCCGCCATTCCGCTCACCATCGCCACGCGCGGCTGGCGCCGCCGCAACGTGCTGCTGCTGACCATCATCGGCTTTCTCGTGTTCAATACCGTCACGGCACTGTCGTCCCATTACTGGCTGACCCTGGCGGCCCGCTTCTTTGCGGGCATGGCGGCCGGGCTGGCGTGGAGCTTGCTGGCCGGCTATGCGCGGCGCATGGTGGCGCCCCACCAGCAAGGCCGCGCCCTGGCGCTGGCCATGGTGGGCGCTCCCGTCGCCCTGTCCCTGGGCGTGCCGCTGGGTACCCTGCTCGGCTCCCTGGTGGGCTGGCGCGCCGCGTTCTGGATCATTTCCGCCCTGACATTGATCCTGATCGCCTGGGTGCTGGCCAAGGTGCCGGACTACCCGGGCCAGTCCGTCCATGAGCGCCTGCCCCTGCGCCGCGTATTCACGACGCCGGGCGTGCGCCCCGTGCTGGCCGTCGTCATTGCCTGGATGCTGGCACACAATATTCTCTACACCTACATCGCCCCGTTTGTCGCCCCTGCCGGCTTGACGGGCAGAATCGACCTGGTCTTGCTTGTCTTCGGCGCGGCCGCCATGGCCGGCATCTGGATCACGGGCAAGCTGGTCGAGCGCCACCTGCGCGCCACCGTGCTGGCCAGCCTGGCCGTGTTTGCCGCGACGGCCCTCGTGCTGGGTGTCGCGTCGCACTTGCCTGCCGTCATCTACGTGGGCATGGCCATCTGGGGTCTGAGCTTTGGCGGCGCGGCAACGCTCTTGCAGACGGCGCTGGCCGATACGGCCGGCAGCGGCGCCGACGTGGCCTTGTCGATGAATGTGGTGGCGTGGAACGGGGCCATCGCGGCGGCAGGCGTAGTGGGCGGCGCCCTGCTGGAAGCCTGGAGCGCGGACGCCTTCCCCTGGGCCATGGCGAGCTTGCTGGTGCTGGCGTTTGCCATTGCCTGGTCGGCCCGCAAACATGGCTTCCGCCCGGGACGGCGCAGCGGCGGCGCGCCCGTGGCCGGGCATTGACATGGCCGTCGCTTAATTGGCCGCGGGGATGGGCAGGATGCGGGGCACGTGCCCCGTGTGTGCGAGGAAACGTACCATGGCCCCATGCGACAGCGCCACGGTGGCCGTGTTGCTGCGATACGGTGATTGCAGCGGGTGATTGTAGCGGCTCGCTGAACCGTCCGGCGGCAGTCGCCGTCAAGGCTGGCTTTCATCCTCTTGCTTGTCGGCCGCCGCCAGCCCCCAGTCATTCCAGCCCTCGCCAAACAGCTCGATCGGATGCTGCGTGCGCTCGGAACCATTACCGCAACGCATGGCGTCCGGCGGACAATACTTGTCGCAGCCCCAGCAGATGCGCTCGGGATTCCTGGGGTTCAAGGGAAACGGTTTGGCCATGGGCTTGGGCGATGGAGCCGGTTGAAGTCTCTCCAACGACTGTAGACCTGGCGCGGGAAGCGGTCAAACGAATTTCGGTGGAGAACTTGTCCGGGATCAATTCTGTGCAGATGGCTGGTGTGGCGGCAAAACGCAGTACGCTTCCAGGACGATGCGCGCCACGTCGACACTGCCGTCGGCGGCCGGCTGCGCCTTCAGTTCGTCCAGCGCATATACCATCGTCACCATGGCGCCAGGCAAGAACAACTTGATATCCTGCTTGCGGTGCGCGTAGATGCCCTCATCGACGGTCGAGCCATCGGCCAGGCGCAGGGTGACGCTGTTGACTTGATCGCCGCGGCGGCTGTCCTGGCCCGCGAAATATATGCGTTCTATGATGCCCGTCAACGTTTGCGTCTGGATGCGTCCCGCTGTGATGCTTTCCCACCAGGCATCGGAGGCGAACAGGCCGTGGCGGCCTTTCAAGCCCAAGTGGGGCCTGGCGCTGTCGAGGGTGAGGGCTTGGGTCTTGGCAATGCGGCCGGGGTCCTGTGCCAGGGCTTCGGCGAGGGTGTAGACGGGTTTCATAAGGCGCAGGAATTCCTGGTCAGCATGGCTGATGCGGTGAGGATGGCGGGCTTGACGCGAGCGCGTCCGCGCTCAAGGGTAAGATCGCATGCAGGGGCGAGCGGCATGTGCCCGCCTTCTCGCGCCCTCTTGCATCGACGCATCCCCCTCAATGTTTGCGACGCACGACGTAGGCGTTGCCCGCCGGCTCAAAACCCAGCGTCGGATAATAGGACATGGCATCGGGAGCGGAAAGCAGTATCAGGGACACTTCGTCGCCGATGACTGCCTGGGTGCGCCTGACCAGCTCTTTGCCGATACCCAGGCCCTGATATTGCTTGTCGACGGCCAGGTCCGAGAGATAACAGCAATATGCATGGTCGGTCAGCGAGCGGGCCAGCCCCACAAGCTGGCCATCCACCCATGCCGACAGCAAGAGGCAAGGTGCGGCAAACATGCGCGCGATTCTCGGAAGATTGGCGGTCGGCCGCTTGATGCCGGATTGATCGAAGACACGGACAACATCGAGCGGATCCAGAGGAAAGTTATGACGGTATTCGACAGTGGTGTTTTTCATGGGTTCACGGGTGTAAGGAAACCGCGCATAGCGCGTTCAGTGCTTGATCCGGGCTGGGCGGCTTGCCGGCCCGGGAAAAAACCTCTTGTATGCCAGAGTATAACCAGCGATCATCCAGGCCTGTGGACGATACGACAGAAGCGGGCGGAGGCAGCGGGATCTGTCGATGCCTGGCGTGACGGCACCAGCAGCGCGCACAAGAAACCATGATGCCGCCGGGTGGCTGCCGCCCCCATCGCCGGCATGTCCGGACGCTGATTCAAGCGCCTCCGACCTGTTAAAATATATGCAAATTTCAATCAGTAAACCATGAATAACCCGGATTTTTTCAGCTACAAGGAATGTGCTTAAGCAATGAAAGCCATTATATTCTGCACCAGTTTCATAAAAGATGAGCCGTCATGGGAAAGCCGGTATCAACGGTGGCTCGACTACTACGAAAACATTCCAATCGATGCCGTCAAAAAAATAATGATTGACGATGCTTCGCCATTTCTTCCGCCTGCTGAAATCATCAAGACGGTTTCCAATAAAGATGCGCTGGCTTCCAATGGCGACAAAAACCTCATCATTCGCTTCGATAACAATCTGGGACGGCAAAGCGGGGCTGATTACCCCGGCTGGTGGCGGAGCTTTCTCCATTCCATCAATGTGGCAAATGAATTAGGCGTCGACAAGATCATCCACATCGAGTCGGATGCCTATATCATGTCGCCGCGCCTGGTAAATTTCATCAATGAAATAGAATCAGGCTGGAACGTCTTATGGTCTCCGCGCTATCGTTTTCCCGAGACGGCCATTCAAGTCATCTGCCGGGATCAATTCGACATCTTCGAGAAATTCAAGGACGACAACCCTAGCCTGGCATTCCCCGATATCGCGGAAAACCTGCTTCCTTTCACTGCCGTACACAAGCAGTTCAAAGGCGACCGCTACAGCGATTTCACGAAAAACAGATGGATATTTCGTTCGCGAAAATTCAATAAAATCCCCATCTTCAAGTGGAAATTTTTCTGGGAAACGATACCGCCGGATGCGGACTTTGTCACGCAAGGCATCAGCAGTCAACAATTCACATATCGACGGGGTGAAAAAGTCTGACTGCATCGCGCTGAAAAAACTCGCCAGCGCGCAATGCCTGGCGATGCTCCCCTATTCCTGTCCAATATCGAACAGAGCCGGCAAGGCTTGTCAATATGTTGCTACCATCACCATTGAATAAACGCGTGTGCGCCACCCTGATTGCCTCTCTTGTTGCGGGCATCTCGCCGGCACGCGCGTCCACGCTGGACGAGGATCGGACACGCGGCGACATACAAGGCTTGTTTGAGATAAGGGATGCTGCCGTCAAGTTCATTGCAGCGGAAAATCTAAAAAATGGCACAAAGTGGCAAGCCATGGAACCGAACCGGAAGATTCTGGTCAGCACATGCGCGGCGCCTTTGCGTGTCACATGGGTTCCGAAGAGCTACGGCCTGTCTGGACCCAATGTTGCCGTGAGTTGTGCCAGGACCGTAACGCCCACGACACAAAAGAAATGGGAAGTGTTCGTGCCGGTCAGCCGATAAGGAGGTCATCACGCATAACTGGCCGCGTGGAGAATCAGGCGCCTGCGATGCGGCGGCACCAGAATTTCCCGATTAAAATCACCGGCTTCGTGCAAGCGGACAAGGACAGATATAATCATGGATTCATATCTGGCTCAGACAACACGCAACATGAAAATATTACTCATCGCTTCGCTGGGAATTCTGTCACTGCTTCAAACATCATCGTCCTTTGCCGAAAATATCAATGGAAAAAATCTCTATATGCAGAGATGTGCCATGTGCCACGGCGTGGATATCAAGGGAACAGGGCCATTGGCAAACAAAAGCAATCCGCCCACACCTGACCTGACAACATCCGCCTTCAAAAAGCGCCTCAGGGATTATCCGGGCGTCATTGTTTCATCGGTAATCTTTCGTCCGAATGGAGACTTGATTCCAAAAACCCTGAAAGAGAATGGCGTCAAGGTGGCGCCGTACGCCTGGCGTGTCAAGGATTTTCGCGATTTAAATGAGTACATGAGTGATGTGATTGCAAAGAATCGATGATACCGGGATGAGGGGTCGCTACGAAAATCCATCCTGAGAAAAAACGAGCATCGCAATTCCTCGAAAACTCAGGAGTATAATAAAAAAAGCCAGTCAACTGACTGGCTTTTTTTATGATGCCGGACTTTCTTGATACTGTTTTGCATTATCACAGATCTCATACCATGCAGGCTTGGAGCCGACATACACATGAAATTGCATTCTTGCCTCAGGGTCATCATCCAGGCAATTCACCGAAATTGGAAATGAATCACTCTCTGAGCCAATCTCTCCCAAAGACGTCCCGCAGTGCTTGCAAAAGGTTCTTGCATATGTAAACGGTGGCTCTGGCGCATATCGCTGAATAAATTCCCGCCCCTCCAGCAAGGTAAATGAGCTTTTATCAACGAAGGCCAGGGCACTTGCTCCGGCCTTCCGGCAACGAGAACAGTGACACATGCCCATCATGGCTGGGGGCGATGCCAATTCAAACTTTACCGAGCCGCAGCAGCAACTGCCTTTGATCATGAGGTGTCCTGTTTGAAAGTTGATACTGTATTTTTACACAGTACTTTCAGACAGGCAAGGCATACGTACAGGCACTTTCAGACCCCAGGACAGAAAGCACCGTGCGGGCGCCGGAGTCGGGTCCAGCATGGATACATTCACAGATGCGACGAACTGATGCGGCATCCCCTTCAAGGATGAAACACAGGTCACGGGCCTGGAAAATTCGCCAGGCTTCGCACTTCGCTCATGAGAAGGCCAACTCCAGGCCGAGCATCCTGACAAAGATGAAGGTAACGAGACCCAGGCTCAGCAGCAATAGTCCGAAGATGGCAATCACCTTGCCGCTCGCACGCAGCACCGCGCGATTCTGCTTCGCCTTGTCCTTATCCTTCTTGCCTTGATCGTAATGCCACTTGATGGCAAAGAACATGCCCGTGGCGAGCACGAGAGCCTTGAACGTAACGAAGACTATAGGGGTCCAATCTATCATTTTGAATATTTCCAGGCTATTACTTGACACTATCTGTGGTGAGGAACACTTCCTCAAAACGCTGCTTCAGCAGCAACTGCTCCAACCCATCCCCCAGGCACCCTGTTTGACTCTTTCATTATAGCCAGCCATGACATCACAGTGGCATCGGGCGCAGTGAGGCGCCGAATGCGCATGAGAGCAGAGAAAACGTCTGCAACTGCCATACAAGCATGGTGTTGCTCTACGTTATGATGCATACTACATGAAAACAATCTCCATACATTGAGACAAAATGTCCCAGTTGAAAACCATACAAGATGAAGATTTAACCAACTGGCTGCCGCGCCTGGCCCCGAACAAAGGGCCGCGTTTCCTGCAGATTGCCGATGCGCTGCAGGCGGCGGTGGCAATCGGTTCCTTGAGCCCGGGTGACCGTCTGCCCCCGCAGCGCCAGCTGGCAGCCCAGCTGGGCGTCGACCTGACGACGGTCACGCGCGCATACGACGAAGCCAGGCGCCGCAACTTGCTCGAGGGTCGCGGCGCTCGGGGCACCTATGTCGCGGCGCCGAAAGTCGAATTGACGGCGATCCTCGACCTGAGCATGAATACCCCGCCGCCGCCCGATGGCGTGGACTTTGACGACATGTTGAGACAAGGTCTGTCGCAAGTATTGATGAGGGCAGATAATGAATTGCTAATGACTTACCACCTGGGCGGGGGAAGCGACTCCGACCGCAAGGCTGGCAGCAAGTGGTTGGCACCGATGTTCGGGCATCTGGATTCCCGACAGCTTGTTGTCTGCCCCGGTGCGCAAGCGGCGATCGCCGCATTGATCCTGGCGCTGACGGAGCCAGGCGACGCGATCCTGGCAGAGCCAAGCAGTTATCCCGGCTTGCGGGCCGCAGCGGCCCAATTCGGCCGGCACGTCATTGCCGTGGAAGCAGACGAGCACGGGATGGTGCCCGAGATGCTGGAGCAAGCGTGCCGCCAGCACAAGCCTGGGCTGATCTACCTCAATCCGACATTGCAGAACCCGACCGCCATTACCATTCCCGAGCGCCGGCGCGAGGAACTCGCCGGCATCGCGCAGCGCTGCAATGTACGCATCGTCGAGGACGATCCCTACTGGCTCCTGGCCGATGCCCCGCCACCGCCTGTTGCCACGTTTGCCCCGGAACACGTGTACTACATATCCACCCTGTCGAAATGCCTGACGCCCGGCTTGCGTGTCGCCTTCGTGCTGATACGCGACCCGCAGGAACGCGAACGCTTCCTGGTCGCGCTCAGGTCATTTGCGCTGATGGTCGCGCCGCTGACGGCCGCCCTGGCCACGCAGTGGATACTCGACGGTTCGGCCGACGGCCTGTTGCAAGGCGTACGCAAGGAGGCGCGCCTGCGCCACCGGATGGCCCGCGATATCCTGGCGGGGCGCTACAGCGGCTCTGGCGACGGCCTGCACGTATGGCTCGAGTTGCCGGCGTACTGGAACTCCTCGCAGCTGGCGCGGGCAGCCGACAGCTCCGGCATCGCGGTCACGCCGGCGGAGGCATTTGCAACTGGCAGCGTATCCGTGAATGCCATCCGGATCTCCCTGGGCAGCATCAAGGACCGCGGACGCTTGCAGGCGGGGCTTCAACGGCTGTCGCATCTGCTTGCAAGGCGGCCCGAGTCGTTCAGCGCGGCCGTGGTTTGACTGTCCACGCGCGCGGGTCAGTTCCCACATTCAGACACGGACTGATGCGCTGGATGCGGTAAAAGCCGAGGCAGTCGACAAGCTAATCGGGATCACGAACGCGCGCCCGCGGCGCGCGCAGCTGCCGCGCGACGACAGCGATCCCTGGTCAAACCCATATGCGGTACAACCAATAGCTCTCATCCGTCTGCGCGAGCGTAATCAGCTCGCGCGGGCTGGCGCCCACCAATTCGCGCGCATCGCGCGACAGATGCGCCTGATCCGCATAGCCTGAACGGGCCGCCACGTCGGACAGCGACGTTTTCCCCTGCTGCTGCTCGCGCGTCGCAGCCACCAGCGATTCCTCGGCCCGCGCCAGGCGGCGCAGCATACGCAAGGGATGCCCTGTCCACGTCCGCACGCGGCGCTCCACCATTCGTGCGCTGCGTCCCGCGCCTGCCGTTGCGGCCCGCAGGGCGAGCGCCTGCAGCCAGTCATGGATCGGCGCCCATAGTGCGCCCTCGGAGCCCCGCTCCTGGCGCCATCGCGGCTCCAGCCAGTCTTCCAGCACGGCGATACGGGCCTCATCGTCCGCCGCCGCCAGCAAGGGCGCCGACAGCGCCCGCCATTCGTCACCGAGCGCAGCGCCAAGTTCGGCCATATTGTTGATCTGAGCGGACATGTCCATCCCGGTCAGCCGATGCAGCGCGTCGGCAAAGAACAGCACCGTAATCGTGTGTACGGGGCCGGGATTGGCAGTGATGCACGGCTGCGTGCGCGGACCGGAAAAGACGGCGTCGCCGGGGCCCGCCTCCTCGCCGGTGGCCGGTTCCACCAGTGTGGCATTTCCCTCGATCATCCATGTAATGGCGCAGAACGGTGTCGCGGGAAAGCGGTTAAGACGCTGCTCCGGTGGCAACGGGGCAGAGCACATGGTGCTGCGTACCAGCCAGGCACGTACACAGGAAGCCAGTGCCACGCGCGGGGCAACGAGGCGTGCGACAGTCGGCGGGCAGATGGAATCAGGTGGCGTCATGCAAGCATTGTAGCGTGTCGCAAACGTTCAAGACCTGCTTGCCTGAGCAAACGATACTGCCTTCATCACCTGCCAACCGAGGGAGTCTCATGAACACAGCCGCCATGCCCGTCTCGCGCGAGATCGCCGACTTGCCCGCCCCGCCTGCGCTGCCGTTTCTCGGCAATGCGCACCAGCTCAACCCCCGCACTATCCACCGGACCATGGAAAAATGGAGCGGGCGCTACGGCCCGATATTCCGGGCCAGCATAGGCAGCCGGCAAGTGGTGGTGCTGTCGGACAGCACGGCGATCACCCAGGTACTGCGTGCGCGGCCCGACACCTTCCGCCGCCCCGCCGTGACGACCGACATCTCGGCCGAACTGGGCGGCGCACCCGGTCTGCTGCTGGCCGAGGGCGACGAATGGCTGACGCAGCGCCGCATGGTGATGCACAGCTTTTCGCCAGCAATGGTCAGGGCGTATTTCGTGCGTCTGCGTCAGGTGGGCCTGCGACTGGCGCAGCGCTGGAACGCCGCAGCGCAAGCGCAGCAGGAAATTGATCTTTCTGGTGACCTCAAACGCTACACGGTCGATGTGATTGCCGGTCTCGCCTTTGGTGAAGACGTCAATACGCTGCTCAACGGCGACGACAAGCTGCAGGAAGACGTGAGCGAGGTGATGGCCGGAGTGGCCCGCCGCTCGCTGATGCCGTTCCCTTACTGGCGCTGGCTGCGGCTTCCCGCGGACCGGCGCCTGGAACGCCGCGTACGCGCACTGCATGCGGCGACGGATGGTTTTATCGACCAGGCACGCCAGGCGCTTGCGGCCGATCCTGCGCTGCGCGCCCAGCCTGTCAACATGCTGCAAGCCATGCTGCTGGCAGCCGATAAACCGGATAGCGGCGTCAATCAAGCTGTCATTTCTGGCAACGTCTCCACCATGCTGCTGGGCGGCCAGGAGACGACTGCCAGCGCGCTGGCATGGCTGATATGGCTGCTCTGGCAGAATCGAACCGCACTGGAACGTGCGCAACAGGAAGTACTGAGCAAGATATCCGATACCAATACGATGACACCGGAACAGGTCGACGGGCTCGACTATGTAGAAGCATGTGCGCTTGAAGCCATGCGCCTGAAGCCACCCGCGCCATTCCTGCCGCTGCAGGCGCTGTGCGAGACCACGGTATTGAATGTGCGCCTGCCGGCGGACACCCTGCTGTGGTGCGTATTGCGGCACGACAGCGTGGCCGAGGCGTTCATTCCCGAAGCGCAGCGTTTCACACCGGAGCGTTGGCTGGTTAACGATGGCGCTGCACGCCAGTTGTCCCTGCCGTTTGGCGCCGGGCCAAGAATGTGCCCAGGGCGCTACCTGGCACTGATGGAAATCAAGGTAGCGATGGCAACGCTGCTGGCCAGCTTCGATGTCACGCAAGTCCGGCCATTGACTGGCGCCGCCCCCAGTGAAGTGATGGGTTTCACGATGACGCCCACGCCGCTGGCGATCACCCTGCGCCAGCGGGGATCGACGGCAATGGACTGATCGCGCCTGGACAGGAATCTTCATATGGGGCGGTATCTCCAGCGCGTTGGTAGGCGGCGCCAACGCTCCGAGGCCATGGGGCACGTGACGGCAGGCAAGCACGGCAGGTTCTGCTGCCCTCGGGATCGTGGAGCGCCAGCGCAACACAGTAAAAACCCAACTCGCTCATGAATCCATATGTCAATTCGTAAAGCTCACCGCCTGTCGGCCTGTGTCCTGGCGGCCTATCTATTGCTGCATCTTGGTAATCATCTGGTAGCCGTTGCCGGCGCCCACGCGCACATCGCCTTCATGGAGGCGATCCGGCCACTCTATCGGCATGCCGTAGTCGAGCCGGTGCTGCTGGCGTGCGTGCTGTTTCAATGTGGCAGCGGAACATGGATGGTGCGGCAAAAATGGAAAAAACGCTCCGGACTGGTAGCGTGGCTGCAGGCCGGCTCGGGAATCTACCTGGCCCTGTTCCTGCTTTTTCATGTCGGCGCAGTCCTGTTCGGCCGCGCCGCGCTCAAGCTCGACACCAATTTCTACTATGCCGCTGCCGGTTTTGTGCGGATGCCATATGCATTGTTCTTTGCGCCGTATTATTTCCTCTCGGTGTGTGCCCTGTTCACGCACCTGGGCTGTGCCATATATTGGCAAGTCCAAGCGCGCTCCCTGACGGTGCGCAGGCTGGCCCTTGGCATCCCGGCGGGAGTCGGCCTGCTGGCCGCCCTGCTGATCGACCTGGCTTTCGCGGGCATGCTCCACCCGCTCGACATTCCCGCGCCATACCTGACCATTTACCAGTAAGCCGGGCCTGATGGCACCGGGCTGGAGCACGCACGGAAGAGGCATAGCGCGTCCCTCGCCATCGCCGCATCCGCACGAAAAACCACTCGGCTGCACGCGCAAGATTCAGATTCAAGGCCACTCGCTGTTGGCGCTGAATTGGCACGCACCCGGCTGAGCAAACCGATTGCCGTTTTTGCCAGTATTTACTTGAACATACAGGCGCCTTGTTGCACAATCAGCCATTTTCCTGGTGAGAGATGCGCGATGAGTGACTTGAAAGCAGCCGGCGCCCTGACGATGGCAGGTGTGACGTCCAGCGAGATCGAGGGCGATAACACGCCGCAGCGGGCCAGTGCCGCGCCCATTGCGAACTGCGCCAACTGCCAGGCGCCGCTGGGCGGCGCGTTTTGCCAGGCCTGCGGCCAGTCGGCCCACATCCACCATTCGCTGCTGCACCTGGCCGAAGAAGTCATGCACGGCATCCTGCACTTCGACGCCAAGGCCTGGAAGACGCTCCCGCTGCTGGTGGCCTTTCCGGGCCGCCTGACGCGCCGCTACATCGACGGCCAGCGCAAGAACTATGTTTCGCCGCTAGCGCTGTTCCTGTTCATGGTCTTCCTGACCTTCTTCATCACCTCGTTCGGCAGCGGCAAGCTTCTCAGCCGCGACGCCAATATCGCCTCGCTGACCAACCACGCCGCGTCTGCCAAGCTCCGGGTCGAGCGCAATGAGCAGGCGCTGGCTGAGGCCCGCCAGGCCAATACCGGGGTCGCTGGGGTCGAGAAGGCGCTGGCCGTGTCGCGCAAGCTGCAACACGAAGCCGAGCAACGCCTGCTGTACGTCGTATCGCCCGAAAAAGTGAACCGTGAGGAGGCCATTGAGCTGAGAGAGCCCGGCTGGTTCGACAAGACTGTCTCCAAGATCGCATCCAGCCCACCCAATCCCGACGCCGATTTTCCGGAGCTGGAAAAAACCTTTCGTCATGCCGCCGAGAATCCCGAGTTGGCGTTTTACAAGCTCAAGAACACGATCTACAAGTTCTCGTTCCTGCTGATCCCGATCTCGCTGCCCTTCATGTGGCTAATGTTTTTCTGGAAACGCGACGTGACCATGTACGAGCATGCGGTGTTCGTGCTGTACTCGCTGTGCTTCATGTCCTTGCTGTTTACCGTTTTGATACCGCTATCGATGCTCAACCAGGGCTGGCTGATCGGATTGCTGGTGTGCCTAGCGCCGCCCCTGCACATGTTTCTGCAGCTACGCGGCACCTATAACCTGGGCAAATGGGGCGCACTGTGGCGTACTTGCATACTGCTGGTAGTGGCCAACATCGTGTTTTGCGTGTTCATTGTGCTCGTGTTGATGAAGAGCGTGCATTAGCAAGTACGAGGACAGGTCTGCTATTCGGATACGGACTGATGCGCTTGCTGTACAAGCTGGCTCAGTTGAAGACCTAATTGGAACCACGAACGCGCGCCCTCGGTGCGAGGGGCTGCCGCACAGCGGCAATGGTTGGAGGATTCGGGGCAGGCTGGGCCGTTAGGCCCAGCCCTTCGAATCTCACACGCAGGGCGCGAAGGCGCGCTGCTCGTTTCAGGCAGGCAATAAAAACCGCCTTGGGGTGGTTTTTTATTGCCTAGCGGAAGCGGTGTAATGCAAATATCTATGTTTTATGCGGCTCTCAAGCCGCCATACGCCAACCATACCTACCACGCTACCTAACGATAAAAATCGCCACAAAAAGTCTTTGTGTGCCTGCCCCCTTGGCGATTTTGCTATGCAAATCAAATGCAAGCTGAAATGGCGCGCAGCCGCATGGCCGCGCACATGGCATGCTGGGTTCCTTGATCGCCCCACGCAACCGGTAAGGGCTGCATGCGCGGCGCTGTCCATGTGCAGAACGTGAATGCGTATCACGGCCGCCTGCGGCAATAGCTGCCTGCGTTTCATGGCGTGGTGACGCGCTACTTGCCGAACTACCTGGGATGGCCCCGGAAACATTATTGAAAGCCACGCTGAGCGATTTCCGGCACTTAACGGTGACATAGCTCTTTTTTTCGTACACCGGACGGTTGTGTAGAGATGACCTCGTTGATAAGCTACGGAAGGACCTCCGAAATGCACTTAACGCGGTTAGCGTGTGTGTCCGACCGCGAAGCCGCTATAATTGAATTGATGGTTTATGCATTGGGCTGCGGTGCGCCAGAAAACTGAAATACTGTGCACGAAAAGCGACGTGTCGTTATAGAGCGGCGAGAAAGTGTAGGCACATGTGCTAGCTGGCACGCCGGCAGGGGAAATCAGCTTCATCATAGGTGCGCGCGAAAGTGCGCGCGACAAACACAAGAAGGAACCAAGTATCCCAGCAATTGTGTGGAGGTAACGCGTAGAACTGGCGGAGCGGCGCAACGTCAAGATAGTGGCGATTTGCCTTATCGCGCATGAAATCGATACACCCGCTGGTGTCAAACCCACGAGGTGGCACTTGCTTACTAATCGGACCGCCGCCACCTTCGACGAGGTGATCAAGCTGATCAACTGGTACCGTGTGGATTAGAAAACTGAGAGGTCTTCCGTCTGTTGAAAAGCGGATGCAAGGTCAATGCGATGCAACTGTCTATCAAACTGGCGGCGATTCACGCTACCCATTGCTTTTATAGACGCACGACAAGTTTTTTTCGTCGAAACAAGTAAGACTTCGATGTGGCGTGTACAATTATCCAAAAATAGGAGAGTTCCATGGCATTGCCCGAAATTACAGGGTGGCAAACGGAGTCGCTACGGGTTACGTTGATCGCAAACGAACCGGTGATGGCGGCAGGCAAAAATTGGTTTAAAAACGCTACCGGAATTGATCCGCATCAAGTCACCCACAAACCATCCACCGCCGAATACTCAGAGTCTGCTCCTTTCCTAAAAGGTCAGCTTGAGCTCAGGGTAAGCTTTAATCGCGTTGATTGGCTATACACAACAGAAGAACCCCATGGGCCAGTTTTGCCCACGCTCGGGGATGCTTCAGAGGTACTAACTTCGCTAATTGAACCGATCGAAAAATGGTTAAACAACGACGATACTCTGTTTGTTCGAGCAGCGGTTGGCCCGGTTTTCTTTTATGCGGTTGACAAGCCCAGCCAAGGCACTCAAACCCTTCTTGCGTACTTACCGTTTCTCCACATCGATCCTGAAGCGGCGAGAGAAGTATTCATGCAGATTAATTTTCCATCTGTGTCCAAGAAAGTTGAGGGCTTGGAACTAAATCGACTGTGCAAATTCAGGACAATAGGTGTGCAGATTATCAACGTAGCTCCTGGTAACTCATTCCCGTCTATGGCTCCAAGATTTTTCTGCCGTGCCGAACTTGATTTCAGCACTGATGGAATGCGGACTATTCCACTGCCCGCAGCGAACCGTATGGATCTCGTCAATGAGTTGCATGTAGCCTGTAGAGAAATATTGAATGTTGGTGTTGGACCATGATTATCTCAACAACAACAGACACTTGCCCAGATTCCTTTGGCCAGCAACTAGCACATAATTTTCAATTACTGTCTACGGATTCTTCGCCGAGCGTTGATGAGTTATCAAGCGCAAATTGCCATATCTGGCTGGAGCACCCCAATACGCGGATGTCTAGTAAGCAGAAAAATTTCACTGTTACCTTAATTTCTCACACAGCCCCCTCAGATTGTCAAAAAAATTGGAGGGGAGTATCGGAACATTCGGTGAGGAATTCCAATGTAGTATGCGATTACCAACGCGAACGCACACCCTCTGCAACTAGCTCTAAAACAGCTGCCAAAATGATTTCCATCTGGGAACTTAGCGGCCAAGGTAAATTGGCATCGTTCTACGTGGTCTATTATGTAGAGCAAAGCTTTAAACTTCGAGAATATGAGCAGGTGAATAGCCTATTAGCCGAGGTAGACGTTAAAAATCTTACAGAGTGGTCAATGATTGCTTTATTGCGCTCATCATTCAGTGCTCGATCATTTTTGCCGGCCTGGCAGGACCTACTTTCATCGGTGCGCGCAAAGTTGCAAAATGATGGTAAGAATACTGATAGGTTACTGCGTGGACTAAATCGTTAAGTATGTAAATATGGAAGTAATCCTCGACAAGGTCACTCAGAATTTTCCAGAAGATTTGCAACTTGCTATTGTTATAGCAGGCACGCCTATAACCAGGACTGACGACCAACGACATGCAGGTTTTGTGGTTAGGTCAGACGATGGGAGGCTGTGGCTTTTCGATCTGGCATGGCATAACATTTTCCGGCAAACGGAAATCACTCATGAGTACGCTTACCTTGTATCCGATTTTCTTGACCCCTTTGAGGCCAACGCGGTAATCGGGTTTCTTGCTAACCTTTACAACGAGAACAAGGGAAGACTCCCGTACAGTATTAACTACGAAGACGGGGAGTACTTCGATGCAACGACTGGTCAGTGTCTAAAAACCGAACTAGGCCAAGGACTAACTTGCGCAACGTTCGTTCTTGCGGTTCTAGCACGTTATGGAATTGAACTTATAGATATATCAACTTGGCCAAAAACTGAGGAAAATAAGCAGTGGCAAGAACAAATTTTAAAAAAGCTAATAGATACAACTCGCCCCCCCGACACAATCGACACATTCCTCACGCAATTTTCGATGGTTGGTTCCGTTCCTCGAGTCCGACCTGAGGAAGCTGTTGGCGCGGCTAGCTGCTTCCAAGAAGAAGCACTTCATTTTAATGTGGTATCCCCCGCAGCGGCGAAAGTAGTCGAGGAACTCAATAGACTTGGACTATCTTAGCACTTTCATCTATCTTGCCAAAAATTTAAAAGTGACGTCAATTCTCCTAACCGATACCCTGCCAGACTTAATTTGTTTTAACACCGCTTGCTTCCCGTAGTCACAATGCACTATGGGAGGTGCGAAAAAAAATAACAGCTTACAAAGAACAGAACTTTTAGCACTTCAACGAGCAAAGAACACTTCTTAGCGACTGAACGAGACCGATATGGGAACGCGAACCGTGTGACTACGAAACAGTCACACCAGCGCACGAAAATCCGCCCCATAGTATTACTCACAGGAAAAATCCGCTCAAAGTGCGTCAAAATGCGTCAGAACGCACGCCCTCTCGTCGCCCCCGCGCGCCAGTCCTCAGGGCGCGAGGGTCAGGTCTGCCATTCAGACACGGACTGATGCGTGGGGTGCTGTAGAAGCTGGCTCAGCTGAAGACCTAATTTAACCACGAACGCGCGCCGCAGGCGTGCGGGCCTGCCGCGCAGCGGCAGCGGCAGCGGCAGCGGCAGCGGCAGCGGCAGCGGCAGCGGCAGCGGCAGCGGTTGGAGGATTCGGGGCGGGCTGGGCCGGTAGGCCCAGCCCTTCGAATCTCACACGCAGGGCGCGAAGGCACCCTGCGTGTGAGATTCGAACTCACGAACAGTTTAATCCGTCGCTAGTTTTCAAGTCTTCAAAATACTTCATACATTTCAGATACTTACGCTCGCCCTTGTTCCGCACGCGATGTTTTTCCACCACCTTACAACATACTGTTTTCACCGCCTCACAGGGACAATGCGGAAACTATTTTTTTGTGCAACGGTGATCTGTACAGCCAGCATTTAACCTGTAAATCGACCATGTTCGCAGCTACATCATGGCGAGTCAGGCCATTTGAAACTGCTTGCAGCGAGCTGAGCAACGCAGCTTACTTTTTACCGGGTTCCGGCTTCGGTGGGACCACCACAGTCGGGGGTACTATTGGCGGGTTATCCACAACAGGGGCAACGATCACGGTCTGTGCAGGCGCCGCTGCAGCATTGCCGGAAAGAACGCTTCTGGTTGCGTCAACTTTCGCCTGCTCTTGCACCTGGGTCTGTTCGACCTTTTGCTCCGCAACCTGCTTATCCAAGGTGGCCATTGAACTCTTTGCTGTAGCATCGATACTGGCATTGACAATGCCTACCTTCTTCCTCAATTCGCTGATCTCAACTTTCAGGCTCTCAGCAATGGCCTTATCCTCGCTAGCGCTAACTTCACTAACTTTCGTGTTAAGCCTGGTTATTTGGCCCAACAGGTCGTCCCTCTGGCTGTAAAGGGAAACGAAACTAGCGCGCACCCGCTCCAGCTCGACTCGCGTTTTGGTGGAATCATCCGCCAATTGCTGAAGCTTGTTTACACCGGCCATGATCGAGCATCCTTCGTCATAGCGGGTCATATCGCTCATTGCATCGGATATCGAATATGCGCGATAGTTTTTGCTCATATTCGATTGAATTTGGATACGCAGTTCCGATCTGAGCGAAATAATAGCGGAACGCATGGCAGAAAACGTTTTTTCAAAATAGAAGGACTGGTTGAAATTGTCTATCGATTTGTTGGTGACCAAGTTGGTCAACGCCAAGGCGGCAGCTGTCGGCGGCGCGCTCGTTGCGATGGCGGCAGTGCTACCGGTTAACACATCGTTCAAAGTGCCGCGCAAGGAATCAACTGAGGTCTTATTGGCAAAAGCGCGACCGAGGAAGTTGCTGCAGTTTTGATCTGCTACGCTCATCAGGTACGCAATATAAACATCCCGTTTATAAGCGAGTGCGGCATTTCCCCCATCGATCGTCGTCGATGTCAGTTTGAAGTACGGCAGCAAGGTGTCCTTATCGACTGAGCGATAGAGACACTGCAGGTCCGAATCCCGCTGAAATCTTTCAGTTGACTGCGGCTTAGCCCTGTCGCCACTACTGTCGAGACACCACACGTCAAAGTTCTCGTTTTCAACCAACGACAGCGCTGTCTGGACATTTTTCTTTTGCGCGAAAACTGTGCGCTCCGGCCGTAAGTAGACATCTGCACTGGCACAGCCGGTCAGCACCGTCAAGGCAAGTACGATCATTGAAACGCAACGAAAAGACATAACACCCCCGTTATTTGAATTTTGAGTATTTCAGGCGCACGTCATCAGCCGAACTCTAGTTAGCCGATAATCAACAGACTACCCCAGACTTATCGATTTACCAACTACCTCTTATCGTAGAAATTTTTGCTCGCGCTGACGAAAAACAACGACGGACTACACGTCATTTTGGTAGATGCCCGGAAATTGCTCGGAACGAATGACGATCATCCCCACCAGGGCAGCGCCGGCGCGCTGCACCGTTTGCTGATGATCACCAGCGGCTCCCACGCTAACGCCAACCCAGCCACCGGGTGGCAGGCATGAACAAGTTGGTGGCCCCGCAGTTGCTCACCAATTGACTCGACGCTGTAGTTCTCGGTACGCTCTACTACTTCTGCACGGTCAGTGAATCAAAAATGGAGACGGTCCGTAGGGCTACAATACATCCCTGCCAACGCAAAAAAATGCCATTCTCACGCCGTCGCACCACCCGCACGAAAAAACGCTCAAAGTGCGTCAAAATGCGTCAAATCGCATGCCCCCCCCCTTCGCCCCGCCGCGCCAGTCCTCATGCGCCTTCGGCAATGGCGCAAATTTGAGTCAAAAGACCCCTATATAGCGGGCAGGTGTGGAGGGGGGACAACTGCGCGCGCCGGGCCGAAATGGGCTTTTTTCTTGCATCGACAGCAACATCAATCGTCTAGACGTGAAAAATCCGCCTCGTGGGCGGCTTGTGCGGTGACTAGGAAGCGCTGGCGTGGCTGGGCTGTCGCAGCCCTGCCCTACCGACTATCGCGGCGTGGCGCTCATCCTGGGCGGCCGGCGCGGGCCTTAGCCGCCTGCTCCTTGTCGTAGCCGTCGCGGCAATCCACATCGCAGAACAGCAGCGCGGGCGCCAGCGCCTCGTCGCAGTAGTGGCAGCAGCCATGCGCTACCAGGGCGGGCCGGCGACGCACGGCGGCCAGGCCGCGCGCGACTTCGGCAAAGATGATCTTGTCGGTGTTGTCGACGTGATCGCTCATTGCGTGCCCTCCCCGCCCGTGGCCAGGTCATACGGGGCGAAACGCACCACTTCCACGCCGGCCCACTCGTTGATCGCTTCGAACTGCGCCTGGAGCGGCACCAGCTCATTGCGGGCGAACACGCGCGCGGCAGGTTCCACGGCGCCGAAGCCGCCGGCATTGTTCGGCAGGATGCCCATCAGCTGCGGCGGCACGCGGTGCGCGGCCAGCTGGTCGTCGCGCGTGACGCTCTTGATGTTGAAAAACTCGTCTTTCGCGGCCACGTCCGACACCGGCAGAATCTGGATGCCGTCCTTCTTGCCGTTCGGCGCATACATGAACAGGTTGCGGAAGTTGCCCGGCCCCTTGCTGTCGCGCATGGCCTGGCGCAGGTTGTCCACGTCCTGCGTGTTGGCGGCCGCGTCCGTCATGTAGAACACGAAACCGGCGTGCGAGCCGTTCTTGTAGTACTTGCGGCGGAACAAGGTGGCCGCCTCGTTGAGCCAGGCCGATTGCAAGGCGCTCAGGTACTGCGGCACGCCATACAGCTCTTGGTTGACGTCCGGCTCCATCAGGTGAAACACGCGGCCCTTGTCGAACTGGTGCACGGCCTGGTAGCCGTTCACGAAATAATAGGTATCCAGATCGACGCCGCGCCGCATGTACTTGGCCAGCGCATGCTGGTAAGCCAGCGCCTTGCCGCTGCGGCTGGGGCGGTCTTCCAGATAGGCATTGCCGAAGGTCAGGAAGTCCAGGGCCATGCGCTTAAAGGCGTCGCGCGACAGGTACTTGCTGGGGATCAGCGTCGACGCCAGCACGTTGGCCTTGAAGTGGATGGCGCTGCTGTGGTGCACGCCGGCATTGAAGGACTTGGCCAGGCCGGCCAGGTTGACGGGCGGCTCATACCAGTGGCCGTTCTTCCAGCACTCGAAGCAATCGAGAATGTCGGCGTGCTCGAGCACGGGCGTCGGGTCGCCGAAGGAAAACGCCTCGATGCCGGCGGCGGCCGGTGCCGTGGCCGCTGGTGGTTCGCTCTGCGCCTGTTGGCCGCGCGCGCGCAAGTGTCGTGCTTTGCTCAAGAATAAATCTCCATGAAAGAGTGGTTGTTTTCAGTAGTGCCTTCGAAGGGCTCGTGATCGAGGGCGTGCATGCAGGCCCACGCCAGGTCGGCGTGGCCGGTTTCATCGCTGCGGCCGGCGACATAGGTCACGTGCCGCCCGCTGGGGGTGAGGGTCTTGCGGATGGCCATGAACGATTGCGCGATGTCCGTCCAACCGGCGTCAAACTCCAGGCGGACTTTGCTGATGATGTTTTTGGCCTTCAAGACCATGCGGGTTTTGACTTCGGGCGAGTAGTTGATCGCCGTCGCAGCCGGGAAGAACTGGCGTACGATGGGGGAAACGCCGATGCCCATGCCGGTTGTGTCGATGCCGATGTATTCGACGTTGTAGCGCTGGGTCATCTGGCGAATGGCCTCGGCGTGGTCCTTGAAGTCCTGGCCGCGCCACTGGTGACGCTCCAGGATGCGGAACTTGCCGCCGGCCGTCATGGGCGGGGCCAGCACAACACAACCGGCGCTGTCGCCGTTCAAGGCTGGGTCGTAGCCGATCCACACGGGCCGGTTGCCGAACGGGCGCAGGCCCAGCAACGGCTTGTAGTCGTCCCACTCGACCCAGGAATCGACCATGCAGCGCTGCAGCTCGGCCAGCGGAAACACCGAGGCCGAGTCGTCAATAAAATTGCACATCAGCAGGTTGTCGAACTGGTCCGGGCTGTATTCGAAGTTGCGCAGCTCGTCGATGTCGAACAGGTTGCAGCCGCCGCGCTCGGCGTCGAGGATGGTGACGATCTGGCGCCAGATCTTGTCCTCGCCCGTGTAGCCCGACGAGAGGCGGCCATGGCTCACGTCGATATTGACCTGGTCCGCCTTGGCGCGGCGCTTGTTGAACAGCTCGCCCATCCAGAACGGGTAAGCCTGGTGCGTGGTCGAGGACGGCGTGGAAAAATAGTTCTTGCGCCACTTCTTATGGATGGCCATGCCCGAGGCCACCTTGTTCAACTCCTGGAAATTCTGCGTCCAGAAGAATTCATCGAAGTAGAAATTGCCGTGGTAACCCTGCGCCGTGCGCGCATTCGTGCCCAGGAAATACAGATGCGCGCCGTTCGGCAGCACGATGGGGTCGCCCGTCAGCTCGATGCCGGCCGCCTCGCGCGCGAATTGCACGATGTATTGCTTGAAGACGTGGGCTTGCGACTTCGACGCGGACAGGAAGATCTGGTTGCGGCCCGTCTGCATCGCGTCGGCCAGCGCCTCGCGCGCAAAATACCAGGTGGCGCCGATCTGGCGGGACTTGAGGATGGCGCGCGTGCGCTGGTCGCCGTTGCGATACCAGACCTTTTGATAGTCGAAGAGCGAGTCCTGAAAGGCGTCGAGCAGCTGGATTTTCTGTTCTTCGCTGAAGTCGTTGCGGGTCGGCTTCTTCTTCGGTCCCGCATTGCGGTTCGCCAGCTTGGGGTTGAGATCGACCTCGTTGCCGCCCGGCTGCTCATAGCGGCGCACGCGCGCCATCTGCACGATGGTGCGTGCCAGCAAGTCGATTTCCTTGTAGTCGCTACCGCTCTTGACCTCTTTTTCGATCAGCTTCACCAGGCGCAGCTCAGCCGACGCTTCCACGTGCTCGATGGCTTGGGCCTTGTCCCATTCGTCGCGCTCTTTCCAGCTATTGATGGTGCTGCGCTTGAGCCCCAGGTGACGGGCGATGGACGAAATGCGCCAGCCCTTCCAGTACAGGGCGCGCGCGGCGCGGCGCGGCTCGGATTCGGGCACGGCCAGTTCGCCGATGATTCCATCGACGGTTTGTTCGCTTGTTTTCTCGATTGTCAGCATGCCGCCAGCGTAGGCCGCGCGCGCGGAGCGGGGGAAGGCAAAAGTCGCTATGGCCCATAGCAACCCGCACCGCATTGAATCGCAGCGCCAAGACGTTGACCATGGCGTTATCCGATCAACCGAGAACGCCCACCATGTCCAAATCGAAATTCTTCCGCGTCGCCACCGAAGGCGCCACCACGGACGGCCGCAACATCGACCGCGCCACCATCGAGCAGATCGCCGCCACCTACAACCCGAAAACCTACGGCGCGCGCATCTGGCTCGAGCACATTCGCGGCATCCTGCCCGACAGCCAGTTCAAGGCTTACGGCGACGTGATCGCCGTCAAGGCCGAGGAAGTCGACACCGACAGCGGCAAGAAACTGGCCCTGTTCGCGCAGATCGAACCCACGCCGGAACTGGTGGCCATCAACAAGGCGAAACAGAAGCTCTATACCAGCCTGGAAATCCAGCCCGATTTTGCCGACTCGTCGCAGCCCTACCTGGTCGGCCTGGGCGTCACCGACAGCCCCGCCAGCCTGGGCACCGAAGCGCTGCAATTCTCCGCCAGCCGCAAGCTGCAAAGCACCAACCTGTTCACCTCCGCCGTCGAGGTGACGCTGGAGTTTGAAGAGCAGGGCATCAAGCTGGCCGACGCCGTGAAAAACCTGTTGTCGCGCTTTTCGCATAAATCCGGCACCGACGCGGCGCAGTTCGCCGACATCAGCGAAGCCGTGCAGGCGCTGGCCGGCCACGTCGTCACCGCCAACGACAACTATGCCGACGCACTCAAGCGCCTCGATGCCGCGGAAAAAGCGCAGAAAGCGACCCAGGACGAGCTGGCCACCTTCAAGGCGCAGATGGACGAAGCCCCCGGCAACGGCCCGCGCCGCCCGGCCGCGACCGGCAACGACGGCGCCGTGCAGACCGAGTTTTAAGCGCCCGCGCCATCCACCAACACCCCATTCAACAACGGAGCAATGATTTATGAAAAAGCAAACGCGCCAGGTCTTTGGCCAATATGAAACCCGCCTGGGCCAGCTGAACGACACGGACAACGTGGCCAAGACCTTCAGCGTCACGCCCAGCGTGCAGCAAAAGCTGGAAACGAAGATGCAGGAATCGAGCGAGTTCCTGTCGAAAGTGAACATCATCGGCGTGACCGAGCAGGAAGGCGAAAAGCTGGGCCTGGGCGTATCCGGCCCGATTGCCGGCCGCACCAACACCAAGGACAAGGAGCGCAAGACGCGCGACCTGTCCACCCTGGACGGCACCAAATACCGCTGCGAGCAAACCAACTTCGACACGCATCTGAACTATGCCAAGCTGGACGCCTGGGCCAAGTTCCCCGACTTCCAATCGCGCGTGGCCAATGCCATCCTGACGCGCCAGGCACTCGACCGCATCGTCATCGGCTTCAATGGAGTCAAAGCTATGGCCGACACCGATCTGGACGCCAATCCGCTGCTGCAGGACGTCAATAAAGGCTGGCTGCAGCACCTGCGTGAACTGGCGCCCGAGCGCGTGCTGGGCCTGGTCGCCAACGGCATGCCGGGCAAGGTGGTCATCGGCGACGTGGACGGCGCCGACTATGCCAACCTCGACGCGGCCGTCACCGATGCCGTCAACCTGCTGGACCCGTGGTATCAGGAAGACACCAATCTGGTGGCCATCGTCGGGCGCAAGCTGTTGAACGACAAGTATTTCCCGCTGGTCAACACCAAGCAGGCACCCACGGAAACCCTGGCGGCCGACATCATCATCAGCCAGAAACGCATCGGCGGCTTGCCGGCGGCGCGCGTGCCCTTCTTCCCAGACAACGCGATCCTGATTACGCGTTTCGACAATCTGTCGATCTACTTCCAGGAAGGCGCGCGCCGCCGCCGCGTCGAGGACGTGCCCAAGCGCGACCGCATCGAGAATTACGAGTCGTCGAATGACGCCTACGTGATCGAAGACCTGGGCCTGGCCGCGCTGGTGGAAAACATCGAGCTGAAAGACAAGTGATGGCGAGCCAATCCCCCGCCCTGCGCCACCGCGCGCGCATGCTGGCCGAGCGCACGGCCGGCGCCGCCGCGCCGCAAGGCGTCACCACCGGCACGGCCTACGAAATGATGCTCTACAAGCTGACCGACGACCGTCGGCGCCTGAAATCCATCCAGTCGGTCGAACGCAAGATCGAGGTCAAGGCCATTTTGTTGCCCGATTACGCGCAGTGGATCGACGGCGTGCTGGCTGGCGGCAAGGGTGCGCAGGATGACGTCTTCGCCACCCTGCTGGTGTGGCACATCGACACGGGCGAGTACGAGCGCGCCCTGGTCATGGCCGCCTACGCCCTGGAGCATAAGTTCACCCTGCCCGACACCTACAGCCGCGATATCGCCACCCTGATGCTGGACGAGTTCGCCGAAGGTTACCTGCACGGCAAGCTGGCCGCCGATCCGCAGCATGCTGCCCAGGTGCTGGGCCGCGTGGAACAGTTGACGGCCGCCAATGACGCGCCCGACCAGGCGCGCGCCAAGCTGCACAAGGCCATCGGCCTGGCCATGATCGCCGTGCTGGACAAGGCCGACGACACGGACATCGCCCCGGCGCTGGTGGCGCAGGCGGAAACGGCCATGGCCCAGTTGAAACGTGCGCGCGCCCTGTCCGAGTCGTGCGGCGTCAAGAAAGATATGGAACGGCTGGAACGGCGCCTCAAGCGCGCGGCCGGTTCCACGTAAAGGGCATCCCCCGCAGCACGGCGGCACGGGGGGATTCTGGTCAACGCATTGGCAACAATCTCGGCCTGATGAACCCCGTCCACCGCCCACTTTTTGAAAGCGCCCCGTATGTCCTTCATGGCCCTGCCCCCGTCCATCCCACCCGGCGCCACCCCGGCGCAGCCAGCACCGGCCGCCGGCACCATCGAGAACGACGGCTGGTTTCCCGACATCCTGCTCACCGATATGCGCGACGCCATGCGCCTGGATGGCACCGTCACCGACGCGCGCCTGGTGCAAGCCGTGGTCGACGCCATCCTGCACGTCAACCGCGAGCTGGCCGACTGGCAGGCCGCGCATGCGCAAGCAGGTATCGCCGCCCTGGTGGACGTGCCTGCCGCGCGTATCAACCGCGAGTCCCGCTTGCTGGCGCAGTACCGGCGCGCCGTCTACAGCACGGCGAAGGCCGATCTGATCGAGCGTTACCGCGACTACGACAGCACGGCCACGTCCGTCAGCGACAAGAAAAGCATGGAATGGCTGGACGAAGCGCCCGGCGCGCAGCGGCGCAATGCGCAATGGGCCATCGCCGATATGGTCGGCCGCACGCATCTCACCGTGGAATTGATCTGATGCAGGTGCGCACGCAGCAGCACGACACGGTGGACGCCCTGGTGTGGCGCTACCTGAGCGACGGCGCGGGATACGTCGAGCAAACCCTGGAAATGAATCCCGCGCTGGCGCGCCACGGCGCCGTGCTGCCGGCCGGCCTGATCGTCACCCTGCCCGAGCCGGCGCCCAGCGCGGGCCAGGTGGCCGCGGACATCGTGCAGCTATGGGATTAACGCAGCAATCCACCCTTTATCCATCATGAAAAATCTCTCACCCCTCACCTCGGAGTATCAAGCAATGTCCGCAGAATCGTTTGGTGGTTTCGCCACCCTGGTCAAACTGTACGGCTTCAAGGCGGCGCTGGGCATGGTCGGCGCGGCCATGCTGTACATCGTACTGCCGCCGCTGAATGCCGACGGCACCTTCAACAAGGGCGAATTCGTCGCCCGTCTGGCTTGCGCGGGCGTGTTCTCGTGCCTGCTGGGCGGCACCGTGTACCAGCTGCTATGCGCGCAACTGCCCAGCATCGGCGCCATGGTCAACGCCTCCGCCATCGACCTGATCGTCGGCGCGCCCGGCTGGTGGGTTTCGCGCGCGGTGGCCCTGTGGTTCCAGCGCCGCAGCGACAAGGACATTGCCGAACTGGTCAAAGACGCAAAGGAACACTGATGGCCACCACCGATAATTCCCTGATCGCACGCGTCATCGACGCCATCCTGCGCGCCGAAGGCGGCTATGTGAACGACCCGCAAGACAAGGGCGGCGAAACCAATTACGGCATCACCGTGGCCGTGGCCCGCGCGAATGGCTACGCGGGGCCGATGCGCGATATGCCCGTGACGGTGGCGCGCGCCATCTACACGGCCCGCTACATCACGGAACCGAAGTTCGACCAGGTGCTGGCCATCCATGCCGGCATCGGCGCCGAAATGATCGACACGGGCGTGAACATGGGACCACACCGCGCGGCCGAGTTCTTGCAGCGCTGGCTGAACGGTTTCAACGACACGGGCGCGCGCTATCCGGCCCTGTTCGTTGACGGCCGCCTGGGCGAACAGTCACTGGGCGCGCTGGCATCCTTCTTGAAATGGCGCGGCCAGGACGGCGCCACCGTGCTGCTGCGCGCCCTGAACGGCTTGCAAGCGGCGCGCTATCTGGAAATCACCGAAGCCAACAAGACCCAGCGCCGTTTTCTGTTCGGCTGGATCAAGGAACGGGTGGCCATGTGACCGCGACCACCTGGCGCCCGCTGGCCGCTGTTCTCCTGTGCGGCGCCATCGCGGGCTGGACGGCGCAGGGCTGGCGCAAGGATGCCGTCATCGCAGCACTGCAGCGGGCGGCCGCTATCCAAACATCCACCGCCGCCACCGAACTGGCCCAGGCCACCGCCCGCGTGCTCACGCTGGAGCGCGCCGCCGGCGCCGCCCTGACGCAGCGCGCCGACCACCTCACCCAGGAGCAAACCCATGCGAAAACCGAGCGCGACCGTTTCAATCTTGATGTGCGCAGCGGCGCTGTGCGCTTGTCAATCCCCGTCGCCAGTGGCCAGTGCGCCGCAGGTGCAAATTCCACCGCTGCCGTCGGCCATCGGATTGAAGCGCGCGCCGAACTTGAGCCAGTGACTGCGGCAGCTCTTGACGCCATTGCCGGCGACGGCGACGACGCCACCCGCCAGCTGAACGCCTGTATCGACGCCTACAACCATATCCGCGACTCCTACCATGTACAAACCGAATAGCCTGCGCCAGCACCTGGCCGCCGCCATCCCCGACCTGCAGTGCGATCCCGACCGTCTGCTGGTCTTCGCCGACGAGGGCAACGTGGTGGCGTCGGCCACCGCCTCCCTCTCCTTCGAATACCGCTTCAAGCTCAACCTGATCGTCACCGACTACGCCGGCGACGCGGATGCCATCATGGTGGCCCTGATCGCCTGGCTCAAAGTCCACCAGCTCGATCTGATGGCAAACGAAGAAACGCGCAAGCACGGCATCGCCTTCGAGGTGGACTTTAATAACCATGAAACAGTCGACATTTCCATCAAGCTGGACTTGACCGAGCGCGTCGCGGTCAAGACCGGCGAAGCGGGCCGCCTCGACATCAAACACCTGGCCGAGATACAGCACATGCCCGCGTATGCAGACGAGTTCTGGAAACTGTACGCCGGCGAGAAACTGATGGCCGAATGGCGCACGCCCGAGGCCACAGCATGAGCGACAACCTGCATGCCCTGGAAGCCTGGGCCGGTGCCCTGCTGGCTAAGCTGCAACCGGCCCAGCGCCGCGCCATCAATCACAAGGTGGCCATCGACCTGCGCCGCAGTCAGGCGCAGCGCATCAAGGCGCAGCAAGGGCCGGACGGCGCGCCCTACACTGCGCGCAAGAAGCGCAAAGAATTCAAGGAGAAGAATGGGCGGATCAAGCGGCAGAAGGCGGCGATGTTCAACAAAATCCGCACGGCGGAATATCTCAAAGTGCATGCAGATCCTAGCCAGCTGACTGTCGGCTTTGTAGGTAAAGTGATGTCCATCGCCCGCGTACATCATGAGGGCTTGACAGAAAACGTCACAAAGCGGGGTCCCAAATACAGCTACCCGGCCCGCCCGCTCTTGGGGTTAAATGAAGCGGATCGAACATTGATCCGTGCATCCCTACTGCATCATATGGAACAGTTCTAAGAAAGATTGATTGGAACTTCAAATGGAAAAAAGTTATCATTTACGGTACAGCTGTGCGAATTTCCGCTAATATCCGGAAATTACGTTGATTAAACCATAGCAAACACAAATAAATGTCCAATGATTGCCATGGCCAATCTCCCTTTGAATCCTTCTATGCATTTTTTACAAATTAGATCGAATCAATAAAAAAATTTCAGGGAATTTTGAAGAATTGCATAACTAATCCATCACACCAATGATGTCAAAATTATATTGCCAATCAATAAAATATCTTATTGGTGGCGCATGAATATCAAAAAATAATTTCCTTTTAAAGTTTAAAAAATGTCATCAAAAAATAAAATATATCTCGACTATAATTTAGTTGCATATTATTTTGATAAGTCAAATATACCTCTTTGTGAAAAAATTGACTTAATGAAGGGCTATTGTGATTTTCCATATAGTCCAGCACATCTAGAAGAGATAGCTGTCCCAATTATGCAAAATCACAAAGATAAAAAACCCTTAGATTCTGTATTAACACTGGGAAGTGAAAAATTAAATAGTTTATCCGAACTAACAAATAATCTAGCTTTGGCACCTCAAAGAGAAAAATGCACCACCTTTATCCGAGAAAATCCAATCGAGTGTATCAAAAGGGTCATGATAAATTATGATCTAAATGAGAACATTGAAATAATGGAGGAAGCGTTTTTACAGAAATGCAAGGATCTCGATCCTACCGGAAAAATTGCCAATAGAATTTCCAATCTCCCCATAAATTTCCTAAATGAAACACATTATGGAAAGGATTTAGAATTAAAGTTACATTTTGACTTGTTGGCAGCAATATCAGCACGAAAAGCAAGAGTAACTGAATTTCGTTGGCCTTACATTTCAACGTCTCATCAATTACTTGAGAGAACCTTAGAAATGGCATTTAATTTTCTTGAGGAAATTCGCTACAAACCAGAGAAAGTTTCAAAATCCAGATCACGAATGCATGATGTGACCCACGCGATCTATGCTGCATCGACAGACTACCTTGTTTCAGGTGACGATAGATTTCTATCAAAAACAAAAGTGGTTTATAAATATTTCGGAATAGAGACTAACGTAATCAGTTTGGATGAGTTTCTCAACCTAAAACATCCTTTGCCGAATATGCATTAAATCAGGGAGATACCACTAGTCTGGATAGATATAAAATCTAACCTGGCTTTACACAGGGTCAACGAATAATTCCGATTTATTTGCCCACTGTCTAAATCACTGCATTATCGATAGCTGTAGGCACTAATCAGCTTATCAACCCGTCCCCGCGTGCATCCGCACGCGGAGTGCGGCAACATGCACTGCATGAACGCCGACCTGTCCGACCTCCTCCGCTTGCTGCAAAACCTGATCCGCCTGGGCACCATCGCCGAGGTCAAAGGAGCCAAGGCGCGCGTGCGGCTCGGCCCGACTCTCACCACCGAATGGCTTAAATGGGCCACACGGCGCGCCGGCAGCACCCGTACCTGGTCGGCGCCGACTGTCGGCGAACAAGTGATTGTCTTTTCCCCCGGTGGCGACCTGACGCGCGGCATCATCGTGCCCGCGCTGTACTCGCAGGCATTTGACGCGCCCGAAACCAGCGACAGCATCCACACCACGCACTACCCTGACGGCGCCGTCGTGCAGTACGACCACGCGACCCATGCCCTGACGGCCACCTTGCCAGGCGGCACCGCCACCGTCACCGCCGACAAGGTGACGTCGAACGCTCCCAGCACCATTTGCACGGGAGACCTGACCGTCATGAAAAACCTGATCGTCAACGGCGCCACCGCGCTGAACGGCGGCGTGAACGCCAAGGTCGGCGCCGCTGGCGGCGTGGCCATGGCCGTGCAAGGCACGATCAAAGCCAGCGAGGACGTGCTGGCCGGCGCCATCAGCCTGGCCAAGCATCCGCACGGCGGCGTCAAGGCCGGCGGCGACAAGTCGGGCGGGCCGCTGTGATGCTGGGCATGCACGCCGCCACTGGCCGCCCCCTGTCCGGGCTGGCGCATATCCTGCAGTCCGTCAGCGATATCCTGACCACGCCTATCGGCTCGCGCCTGATGCGCCGCCGCTATGGCTCGGAAGTGCCCGAACTGATCGACCAGCCCCTGAACAGCGCCACGGTGCTGCGCATTTATGCCGCCACCGCCTACGCCATCCGCCTGTGGGAACCGCGCCTCAACCTGACCGGGCTGCAGCTTGAAACCGGCGAGGCCGGCGCGGCCAAGAATGCCGTGGGCAGCGTGGTGGGCAATGTGGTCGGCGGCATCACGTCGAAATACGGCGGCGTGGTCAGCGACATGAAAGACAAGATCGGTGCCAGCATCAGCGGCGCCATCGGCAGCGCGGCGGACAAGTTCAAATGAGCGAGCATATCCCCGCCTTCAAGGTCAGCATCGAGGACAAGGATTTGACGGCCATCGTCTCGCCGCGGCTGATTAATCTGACCTTGACCCTGTGCCGTAGCGACGAGAGCGACCAGCTCGACATTTCCCTGGACGACAGCGACGGCAAGCTGGCCCTGCCCCCGCGCGGCGCCCAGATCGCCCTTGCGCTGGGCTGGCAAGCGTCCGGCCTGGTGGACATGGGCAAGTTCACCGTCGACGAGGTGGAACACAGCGGCGCGCCCGACACCATCACCCTGCGCGCCAGGTCGGCCAACCTGATCGACACCTTCAAACAGCAGCAGGAACACAGCTTTCACAAGACTACCCTGGGCGCCATCATCGAGGCCATCGCCTTTCGCAACGAGCTGGCGTCGGGCGTGTCGGCGCGCCTGCGCGACACCGCCATCGAGCACATCGACCAGACCCACGAAAGCGATGCGGCCTTCCTGCGCCGGCTGGGCCGGAAATACGACGCGGTGGCCACCGTTAAGAACGATACCCTGCTCTTCATCCCCATCAACCAGAGCCGCACGGCCAGCGGCAAGGCGCTGCCCGTCATCCCCATCACGCGCGCCCTGGGCGACGGCCACCGCTACCACAGCGCGGAAAGCGACGCCTACACGGGCGTGCGCGCCTTCTGGCACGACGAGCGCTATGCGCGCCGCCGCAGCGTGGTGGCCGGCGTGCCCGGCAACAGCAAGCGCCTGCGCACTGCCTTCGCCAACGAAACGGACGCGCGCGCGGCGGCCGTGGCCGAATGGCAGCGCATCCTGCGCGGCCTGGCCACCTTTGAAATGAGCCTGGCCCTGGGCAACCCGGCCGTGTTCCCGCAATCGCCCGTGACCGTCCAAGGCTTCAAGCCCGAGATCGACGCCACCGAATGGTTATCGGTCAAGGTCACGCACAACCTGGGCGGCAGCGGCTTTACCACGCGGGTGGAGTTTGAAACAAAGACGGAAGCGGTCGAGGCAGAACGCGAGGAAGAAAAAGACCCGGACGAAGGCATCACGGGCGTGGTGGCAAAATGGAAGGACGTGGCGGCGAAGAAGAAAAAGGCGGGGCAGGAGATGGCCGGCGCCACCGGTATGCTAAAAACGCTGGAACATATTTACAAGAGCAAGCAGGCCGCGAGGCGCGCGGCGCTGCATGCTTGGAATCGTATCAAAGAAGTGCGCGACATTATCCACGAAAACAGCAACGACCATCGAAAACCTTCTTAAAGCTGTAGTTCTAACAACATGGAAGTATTATCTATCTACGCTCACGCCGTGTGTTCTTTTCGATCTGAACTTGACTTCAGCAAAAGAATATTCGCTTCATGGTCAATTTTATTTAATTTAATTTCACTGAATGATTTAGAATTCTTGAAATATAATATCTCAACAAACTCCAATAATACGTCTACAATACCTAACCAATCAGGAGGCGCTTTACTTAAAGAATCCGCATGAATTGCACGAAAATGAACAGAACGATTCCTGAGTTCATAAATCGATTTAGCAATTACAGTTGCAAGATCAGAACCATTTTCAGAAATATTTAAACAAATTTTTAATTTCTCTAAAATTTCGTTAGGGGCATCAGACATTAGATGAGTCAAAGATTCAATTTCTGACCGCCGCCACCCTAAATGCAATTCAAGCTTTTTCGCAACTTCCATTTCTGATTGTACAATACCGAGATCGCCACATAGAATTGAAATTTTTGGCAAAGGAAATAATTGCTCAATACAGCGATAGATATCTAAAAATGCAGAATCCCCTCTGTTTTCAGTTAGCATTCTAAATAATAAGTGGAATGGCGCCTTTTCATCTGGATTCATCACCATTTTCGCCAATCTCTCCAGAGTATCGACATTCCAATCTAACGGCCGAGCGGCTCTAGCATCCAACAAAGCAGCAAGAGCAACACGATATTCCATTCCATATTCAGAAATTAAAACACTGTCTTTACGTATCTCAAACAGCTCTACCTTTGCAAAAAATTTCTTTACCGACTCAACATCAATCGCTATAAATTTATCCGCCTTATCCAAAGGAGGAATAAAAATATGCTCAAGCAACGCATATTGTAAATCAGGCTTATCTAGTAGAGGCAACTCCAAATCCGCCAAAAACAATGTTAAAGCACCAGAATTTGGAGAAATTTTAATCAAATCGGATCCTTTACAAGGATTAACTTCTATCCCGACACAAACAAGAAAAAAACGCTTCTCAAAATTTGCAATTGCGAACTCGGCTCGTGGCCCCAAGGCCAAGTGCGGCATCTTCGTAACCTTTGCATTCTTAAGCCAATTTTTTCCATCCTTGTCTGTTGAAATAGCACGCGGAAATTTTGCTTCCTCTACAGTCAACTTTTCACCGGCCACATCAGAAAGTCTTGCGAATAACCTATTATTTACCTCAATCATACTATTAGCCATAATATTTTATCAATACGCGCGCCAACAAGGTGTGAGATCTTTAAGTTCAAAATTTTCTTCAATTAATACTTGGAAAGCTCTTAAGAAGAACTCGCGCTCCATATCTCCTACCGACATGCTAGAACGTCCTCGCGAAATCGCTTCATTTAATGTCTGAAAACCCAGATAGTGGCCTAATTCAGGCATCGAAAGCTTTTCAAGACGAGCACATAGTTTAGCCATATTACTTACGATCTTAGAAAGACGTATTTTTTGCTCACTTGTTGACCTCTCCACTCCAGGCCGCCCCGCGACTTCAGTCGCTACTGCAGTCACAAGGCCAACACAGGCCGGCTGACTAGCGAATAGATCCCTGCCAATCGAAAAACGAACTACTTTCTTATCACTTGATTTTGGTCGAGTAGGCTTATAAGTATCAAAAATTACATCTAATTTTACCAATATCCCAAGAGCATCACAGAAATTACTCGTAAAACTAGAATCGGAGGCCGCCTCCATGAAATCCAGTCGCGTAAACTCATCAGCTAATCGCTCCCGAATATCAATTTTTTCTTTTCTGGCACCAAATACTAAAAACAGCTCTACAAGTTCATTGGCCTGGAATTGACCACCGCCTGAGCGACGACCTCCATCCGAAAGCACCGTTAGTGCATCTACTGCCGCTCCAATTTCCATAATCAGTGATTTAAATACAACCTCAACTTGATTCCTGAGATTCCAAGGAACTTGTCCAGTATTTAAAACTAACATACGATAGATCAAGCTATTAGTTGACTCTGATATCCAAAATTCCACTCTCATCTGCTGAGCCGCAATCGTTTGGTGTGAAGTTCGCGCCTCACTTAATGCTGTTGTGCGTTGCATTCCATCGATTATAGAAATACGATCCGATTCAAGCGAATCTATAAGTGTATCCAAACTCTTTCTAGTCAAACTCCCAACCTTCTTGAACTTCACCTTTGGCAAAACAATCCCTATCACCACTGGAGGAAGTACAGCGCCACCAACAATATCCTCAACCATTCTTTTTCTAATGCGTATTGCAGAGGTTGTACGTAGTTTTTCTCTTTGCCCCTCTACACCGCCGCGATTTTTATACGCGTCATCCACCAAAGCCAGATAATCCTTAATTGAACTTGAAACTATTATCGAGTAACAATTAACTCGAGCATCCAACAATTTATCTAGTGATGCCGATTTAACTGTGGCAGCAACTTTCTTTTTAACAGGCTGCTTGGCTAAAATCGGTGGAACTTTACTTCCAATCGCAGCCCCCATAGATCTTGCAACCCGTGGCACCTTCTGAACTCCGATACTTTCAGATAATTTAGAGCCAACCAATTTAACTTTCCGTGCAGCAGTGGGCGATTCAATTTTTTTCATTATATATATTAAAAAATAATTTCTCTATAATAAGTAAAATATATTAAAAATCAATATACTTAAATTATGATTTCTATCGAAATAGAATATGACAAAATTTATGTAGAGCGTATCCAAATCGGCAAGTAATTAGAAGGTGCAGCAGCACACTCACATTTAATATCTATTGCCGTTTCAATTACGACACCAACAGTATATTCCTTCCCCTCGAAATAGCATGAATTTCTGACAGCCTCGTTGACCATCGACGTCATCGTTTCGCATCTATGCTGCTGCAAGCAGCACGCAAAGAGCAAAGGAGCTACAGCTGCAACTTTCCATCTCACTGCTGACCATACCAACGATAGCCTATCTTTCCGCCGCGCTTTACGTAGGTGATTTTTTTTTGCGACCAACGTTGATCGTTTGGGGAGCCGTGATGTCCCCATGAATTTGCTGGCCTACTTTGCCATGGAAAACCATTTGTGTGTTGCGTTCGACTGTTCTGGACGGCGACGTTACTGCTGGCTCTCCAATTCCTTCCACAACGCCAAGAACACGAGCCTTTCCTCGCAAATCTAGCCGCCGATATCCCGCTAACAACTCGTTTTCATCGTCAGTCAAAGTGTTACTGGCTGGCACGCCAAGCATCACATAAGACAAGTCGACTCCAATACCTGCCAGCGCAACCATATAGCCGGCATCGGGTAACGTCTTTCCTTGCTCATAGTTAATCTGTGCGAGTTTTTTCACGCCACCAATTGCCGCGAACGCTTCTTGTGTAAGACCCAAGCGTGTTCGCTCCTGCCTTAATCTATCACCAAAAATATTTTTATCCATACATCTACGTTGACAAGTATGTTTTAACATACTATAGTTACGCCATCCTGTAGCGATTACACATCATAACATTATGAAAAACGTATCCATAGCGAGGCGTACTGCCAAGGGCGTCACGACTAAGCCCCTTGGCGTTCGTCTGACATCGGACGAGGTGAGCGAAGTCGAAGGCTACGCAGAGAAACTTGAACGCTCCCGTGCCTGGTTCCTCCGCTTCCTGATCCTGCGCGGACTCGCCGACTACAAACGCGAACTCGCATCCAAATCCACCCACTAAGGACCACGTCATGTACCCCGATGCAAAACGTATCCGCAGCCACCGCGTTATGCTGCGCCTGGACGATTACGAGCACCAGCTTGTTTCCTCGATCGCCAATTACCAGGGCGAAGAGCTTGCGGTGCTGGTGCGTCAGATCGTGATGCGTGAAGCCTTGGCCGTGATCGCCTTGGATGACGCCACCATCGATAGCGTACAGCGTCGCAGCGTTTAAACCGAGTCACTTTTGAGCAACTCTAAAGTTCCAAAAAATGCCAGACCATCAAATTCACCTCAATGACGAAGAGCGCGCGGTGCTGGAACTCGTGCGCCAGCGCCAGGGACTGGCAAGTATCGAGCAAGCGGCGGAATGGCTCGTCAAATCGCGCTTACGCAAGCAGTCGAAAAACATGACGGGTCGCGGTCGCGCCCTGTACCAAGTGGAAAGAAAGCTGAAATGAGAGTCATCGGCCTGCCCTGCCCGCATTGCGAAAACACCGTCCGCGCTGTCAAAAGCCGCACGATGTCCGCCATGTTCAAGGAAATCACCTACATGTGCCAGAACCCCGAATGCGGGCACTCCTTCGTGGCCGGCCTGGAAGTACTGCGCACCCTCTCGCTGTCCGCCATGCCCAAGCCGGATATCCGCATCCCGATGTCCCAGCATGCGCGCGCGGCAGCCACCAGCCAGCTGGCCTTGGATCTGACTGCGGGCTGCTGATGATTATCCCAATCCTCGCGCCGCCGTAATCCGGCCGCCGTAACTCCCCTCTTTTGCTGTGCCCTGCAGCGCTCTCTTTTGAGCGTGCGGGATTCGTTCAACCTAAAAAAAGGAAAACCGATGGAAAACACGCTGCACGCCACCCGTCACGCCGACCAATCCATGGCATCAAGCACGATCCGCCCGACCTTGCAAAATTGCGTTGTCCCCGTGGCACCAACGTGTTTTCTGCTGCAAGCCAGCGCGGGCATCGGCATCGCGGCGCTAACCGCCTACATCCATGAGATTGCCAAGACCTATCACGCCTACGGCGCGGCAAATCTGACCTTCATCGTCAGCGATGCGCAGCCATTGGAGCGTGACGGCTTTTTCGCGCCAGCCAAGCAACGCTCCCTGATCGGCAAGCTGCCCATCGAGTTGAACTACATTTTCGCCAACGAAGCGGGCTCCCGACACTGCTGCGGCGCATCGCACACGCTCCCGTACTGGGCAGAACATTTTCTCAAGACAGGGGCACGCTGATGCTGCGCCTGGCCAAAACCTGCGGCATCTGGCTGCTGTCGCTCCTGATCGTCATTGCCCCCGGCGTGCTGCGGGCCATTGGCTTCATCAAGGACTGAACCATGCCGGCGTCCCTTATCGACAACCACCAGTCCTTCCAGCCTGCCGCCGAGATTCTGGCCGCGCGCGACAAGGACATGCCGACGCCACCGGGCGCCGGGCATGCGCTGGCCGCCATCGCCGAAGCCAAGGCACAGCTACGCAGCATCAAGCCGCGCAACCTGGCGCCCTTCATGGCCCAGGCCTGGGGATTGTCGCCGCGCGGCGCGCGCCGTTCCGTGTTGATCGCCGCCGGCATGGACGCCGACCGCTGGGAATCGCCCATCCATTCATTTACCGAGGAAGAGCGCATCGAGCTGCGCGCCGCCACTTCCGCCGCTATCCGTGTGTACGAAAGACTGTTGAATGCAATCTAAACAAATCTTGCTGCCTGCCCCGCAACGCCACGAAGCCTTCTTGCGATCCGCCCAGTTCGCACCCGAGCTGGCGCGTATCCCGTTCAAGTGGCGCAACCGCGTCATCACGGCCGCCATGGCAAAAATGGCCTGGTCGTCCTGGTACAAAGTCTATGAGTCCGTCGCCACGAGCTTTGTGCGCGAGTTCGCCGAACAGTACGTGCCGGCCGGCGTCGACCTGTCGCAAAGCGATGCCGACATCGTGGCCACCGCTGAGCGTGCGGCGGCTGTTGTAGTCAAAGCTCTCTGGTCGGCCACGTCGGACAGGCACGCCCTACAGATCATGGCGGACGAATGCACCTCGTATGGCATCGAGCTGCCCGAGTTCGACGCACTGGCCGACACCATCGCCCGCCTGGTGGACGCCAGATGGTGGCGCCGCCAACTGCGCAAGCGCGTCAAGCGCGCCTTTGAAGCGGGCAATATCCGCCTGGGTTACGTGAACTATCGCGGTGAGCCCTACGCCAGCAATGATGCCGTGCTGTCACGCCTGGCGCAAAACCGCCGCAACGCGGCAGCGCTGGCCGCCACCCTGGTGCAAAACGAGCACGGCCAGCAATTCAGCATCGCCGAGCTGGCCGAGAAAACGACAGCGAATAAGGCCATCCGGCGCGGCGAACTGATGTTGCGCATCAACGGCTTTGAGCAGATCGCCCGCGAGTGCGGCGACCAGGGCATTTTCATCACCTGGACGTGCCCATCGCGCTTCCACGCCATGCAGCACAGCGGCAAGCCAAACGACAAGTTCGACGGTTCGACGCCGCGCGAGGCCAATGCCTACTTGGGCAAGATGACGTCACTGTGCCGCTCCGCGCTGGCGCGCCGTGGCATCGGCCTGTACGGCTTTCGCATCGCCGAGCCGCATCACGACGGCTGCCCGCATTGGCATCTGCTGCTGTTCGTGCGCCCGACCGCGAAATACAAGACGGTCCACCTGCAGGACGTGGCGGGCCGCGCCATCCGCATCATGAAGCGCTACGCCTGGCGCGCGGACCGTGGCGAAGCGGGCGCCTTCGCTCGTCGTTTGGACGTGAAGCGCATCGACTGGGCCAAGGGCAGCGCCGCCGGCTACATCGCCAAGTATGTGGCCAAGAACATCGACGGCGTGGCCGAGCACAAGACGAAAGAAGGCTATGTCGTCACGGCTGACACCGAAGGCGATGTCGAGCTGACGCCATCGGCGCGCGTCGAGTCCTGGGCCGCCTGCTGGGGCATCCGTCAATTCCAGCAATGGGGGGGTGCGCCCGTCACCGTGTGGCGCGAACTGCGCCGCATCGAGGAGAGCATGCTCAACGAAGCGCCGGCCGCCATGCGCCGCGCCTGGGACGCCGTGCAAAAGATCGACGGCGAAAAGCGCGCCTGCTGGGCCGAATACCTGCGCGCCCAGGGCGGCGCCCTGGTGCCGCGCAAGGAACTGGTCGTCACCCTGGCCAAGGACGAAAAAACCGTCACCGGCCGCTACGGCGAAACGCTGCGCACCACGCCCTACGGCGTGCGCTGCAGCGACCTGATCGGCGTGGTCTTCAAGTCCGTGCGCCATACCTGGACGCCGGTACAGGCCACAGGCGGGCGTGGGGTGGCTGTTGGGGTTGCCGTTCCTCGGACTCGTGTAAATAACTGTACGCACCCCGACCGCCCTGTCCCGGCCACGCCGCCGGCGGCGCCCGCGTACAACCTGCCCGACGAGGCAAAAACAGTCCTGATTGCAGCCTGGGCGGCCGTCAACGCCTGCCCGTGGCCACGGCTGATCCTCCCCGACACCCCACCCCAAGAAGGAAATGGCACATGAGCACCTATGCCGTGATCGTTCGCACGCAAACCGAACGCTTTGAATTTTTTGAGGTTGCCGCATCCAGCGGCGACGTGATCGACGCCGCCATCGACCGCTACGGCGTGTGCGGCGTTACCGCCAAACTGAAAGGAGCACCGCAATGCTGAACACCCTGAGCAATTCACCGCGGCAAATCGCCCTGGGCGACCGCGTGACATTCGATACCGACGAAGGCTACCAGGCCGGCACCGTCAACGACTTGCGCCGCGACGTGGGCAATGGGGAGCTGCATGCGTGGGTGGAGCTGGATCACCAGTGGGCGGGCATGTTTCGGGCCGTGCCGCTAGGTGCCATCGAGGCGGTCAAGAAGACAACCGCGCCTGTCGGGTGCCCAGCATGACGGCGGAACGCTCAGTACCGGCCGTGGCGGCCTTGTTCGTGCGCGCCAACTCGATCTACAAGACCATGCCGGCGGTTGACGCCTGGGACGCGGAGCGCGACGCCCGCGCCTGGCCGGGTGGCGTGCCGGTGGTGGCGCATCCGCCGTGCCGCTCCTGGGGTACGCTGCGCCACCTGGCCAAACCGCGCCCGGACGAAAAGGAGCTGGCGGTGTGGGCCGTCGCCCAGGTGCGCAAGTTCGGCGGCGTGCTTGAGCACCCGAAGCGCTCTACCCTCTGGCCACACTGCGGCTTGCCGGCGATCGGCGAGCGGGACAAATTTGGTGGCTGGCCGCTGCCGATTTTCCAAAGCTCGTTTGGCCACCGCGCCGAAAAGGCCACCTTGCTGTATATCGTCGGCTGTGCGCCAGCTCAAATACCAGCCATGCCCATCGTCTTGGGCGAAGCCTCGCATGTGATCGCTCCGTCCGGCCGCAACCGCGCCGGCGAGCGGCGCCGGAAAGGCGATCCGGGCTGGCGGCCGGAATGCGGCAAGGCAGAACGCGAGCACACGCCGGCCGAGCTGGCGCATTGGCTGGTATCCCTGGCGCGACGCTGCATGGTGCCGGCATGAACAGTCCATTCCTGTTCGATGGCCCGGGCGTGATTTCGTTCAGCGGCGGTCGCACCAGCGGCATGATGCTGTGGATGACGCTTCAAGCCTATGGCGGCACGCTGCCGGCTGACGTGGTGGTGTGCTTCGCCAACACCGGCAAGGAAGAGGAAGCGACCCTTGAATTCGTGCGCGACTGCGGCGAGCGCTGGGGCGTTCCCATCGTCTGGATAGAAAACCGTCCTCGCAATGAAGCGCGTGGCAAGGAATTTGCCATCGTGAACTTTGCAACGGCCAGCCGCCGCGGCGAGCCGTTCGCCGATCTGCACGACGAAAAGAAATTCCTCCCGAATCCTGTGGCGCGCTTTTGCACGGCAGAACTCAAGGTGCGCCCGATGCAGCGCTATTTGAAATCGATAGGTCTGGTCGAGTGGACCACGTTTATCGGCATGCGCGCCGACGAGCCCATGCGCGTGGCGCGGCTGGCGAATCAGGATTATGGCAAGCACGAAGTGAAAGAGGCGCCCCTGGCGGCGGCCGGCCTGACCGTGGCCGATGTCAGCGCGTTTTGGGCAGCACAAGATTTTGACCTGGGCTTGCCGAATATGAGCGGCAAGACGATGCACGGCAACTGCGATCTGTGCTTCCTGAAAGGCGGAAACCAGGTGTTATCCCTGATCCGCGAAAAACCCAGCCGTGCGCTGTGGTGGATACAGCAGGAAAAGAACGCACAAACGGCCGGATCGGGTGCTGGTGGCTGGTTCCGCAAGGATAGGCCCAGTTACCAGGCGATGTATGACATGGCGATGAATCACGGGGAGCTGTTCCCCTTCGATGATGCATTAACCGATTGTGGATGCACGGACTAGGAAGGAGATTACGAAAATGGACCAATACCAAGAATTCTGCCGGCTGCGCAATTACCGCAAGCCTGGCGCCGAAGTCCCTCAATACACGGAGGCCGAAGCGTTCGCCTTGGCCACGAACAAATGCCAAGCATGCAGCCCGGCCAAAAAGAAAGCGGCATCCAATGAATAAACTTTTTGATAATTCCATCCAGTCCGAAACCCTGACTGCGGAAGAGCTGGAAACCATTTCAGGCTGCTGCCGGAAAGTGGATCAGATCAAATGGCTGCAGCAAAACGGCTGGACCTTCATCAAGAACCGCGCCGGCGCGCCCATCATCGGGCGCCTGTACGCCAGGCTACGCTTGAGCGGCATCAATCCCGCCAGCCTGGTGAGCACGCCGGCCTGGGCGCCGAACCTGTCCAAAGTACGTTAATAGAAAGAAAACAATGCGACCTAAGAGCACTGGCTACAAACTGCCGCCGCGCATGCTGCGCCGCGTGCGCAAGCTGAAATCGGGCGAAACATGGACCGGCTACTACTACAATGGCCGGGACGACGCCGGGAACCGGAAGGAATACCCGCTGGGCACGGATTTGGTCGAAGCCAAGCGCCTGTGGGCGGAATACGAGTGCAAGCCAGTCCCGACCGACGCCACGCTCATGGAATACGTGTTTGCGCAGTACGTGCGCGACATCCTGCCCGGCAAGGCGCCAAGCACGCAACGCGAGAACTCCAGCTCATTGAGCCAGCTTCGCCCGGTCTTCGACAGCGCGCCCATCGATGCCATCACGCCGCAGGACATTGCCCGCTACCGCGACGCGCGCAGCGCCAAGGTGCGCGCCAACCGCGAAATCGCGCTGCTGTCGCATGTGTTCAATATGGCAAGGGAATGGGGCTACACCAAGCGCGAGAACCCATGCAGGGGCGTGCGCAAGAATAAAGAAGTGCCGCGTGACTTCTATGCCGACAAGGCAGTGTGGGATGCAGTACGGAACGCAGGCTGTGAAGAACTGCAGGACGCAATGGACCTGAACTACCTGACCGGCCAGCGGCCTGCGGACGTGCTCAAGATGCGCGACGGCGATTTGAAGGATGGGGCGCTGCAGGTGCGCCAGGGCAAGAGCAACAAGCTGCTGCGCATTGTGCTTGAGCACGACGGCATCAAGTCCGAACTGGCGAAGGTCATCGAGCGCATCCATGCGCGCCCGCATCGGCCGCGCACCACCTTCATCGTCGCGCTGCCGAATGGTTGCCAGGTCAAGAAGTGGCATTTGCGCCTGCGCTTCGATGGCGCCCGGAAAGCTGCAGCGGAACTGGCGCTAAAGGCTGGCGACGAAGAGCTGGCCAGCCGCATCAAGGCCTTCCAGTTCCGCGATATCCGGGCGCGCTCCGCCAGCGACATTGCCGACCTGGGCGCCGCCAGCTCCCTGCTGGGGCATAGTGAAAAAGTCATCACGGAAAAGGTCTATCGGCGCATTGGCCAGGCTGTCCGCCCTACTCGCTAGAGGCGAGTTGCGGAAACCATTTCCGCAAATTGGAGCTAAGTTGCAACTGAGCTTTCGAACGCGGGAATTTGCAAGCGGCGGCACAAAAAAAATAAGCCCTTGATAATCAAGGGCTTATTTTCATAGTTCTGGCGGAAGCGGTGAGATTCGAACTCACGAACAGTTTAACCCGTCGCTAGTTTTCAAGACTAGTGCCTTCAACCACTCGGCCACGCTTCCAGATGGCAGCATTATACATAAAGGTCAGTGGCTTACCAATGGCTAGCACTCCCGTGGCCTTATTTCCCCCAACGGCGAGGACTGGGGTCGTGCCTGACGGGTCTGACCCCGGCTTGTCGCCGGTGGGTTCCATACCGGCGCTGGCACACTAACGCAGCAACCTTACACGCCCCAGTTTTCCCGCAGCGTCTTCTCGAACTCCCCCGCCGGCAGGGGGCGCGAGAACAGGTAGCCCTGGACTTCGTCGCAGCCCGAACTCTTCAGGAAAGCCAGTTGCTCGGCCGTTTCCACGCCTTCCGCGATCACTTTATGATGCAGTTGCTGGGCGATGCTGATGATGGTGCTGGCGATGGCGCAGTCGCTGGCGTCCGTGGGGATGCCGGTGGTGAAGGAACGGTCGATCTTCAGGGTGTCGATGGGGAAGCGTTTCAGATAGGACAGGCTCGAATAGCCGGTGCCGAAGTCGTCCAGCGACAGGGCCACGCCCAAGGCCGTGATGCGGTCCATGATGCCGATCACGCGCTCGATGTTGTGCATCAGGGTGCTCTCCGTGATTTCCAGTTCCAGCCAGGCCGCTTCCAGGCCGTAGCGGGCCAGGGTTGCCGCCACCCTGGCGGGCAGCGCCGCCGTGAATTCGCGCGCGGATACGTTGACGGCCAGCCGGATCGGCGGCAGGCCGGCCAGTTTCCACGCCTGCGCCTGGGCGCAGGCCGCTTCCAGCACCCACTCGCCCACTTGCACCACCAGCCCCGTCGATTCGGCCAGGGGGATGAATTCGGCGGGCGGGATCATGCCGTGCTGCGGGTGGTGCCAGCGCACCAGGGCTTCGGCGCCGATGATGCGCCCGCTGGCCAGCGCATATTTCGGCTGATAGTGCAGCAGCAGTTGCTGCGCCGACAAGGCCTGGCGCAAGCCCGTTTCCAGGCGCATGCGCGCTTGCATGCCCACATTCATGTCCTGGCTGTAGAAGGCCACGCTTTCCGCTTCGCCGCCGCTGTCCTGCTTGGCGCGGTACATGGCGATGTCGGCCAGGCGCAGCAGGGTTTCCGCGTCCTGTCCGTCTTGCGGATACACGCTGATGCCGATGCTGGCGCCCACGCGCAAGTCGTGGCCTTCGATCAGGAACGGTTCCACCAGCGAAGCGAGCAGCTTTTGCGACACCATGCTGGCCTCGAAATGCTGGCCGATGTCGAACAGGCCGACAGCAAACTCGTCGCCGCCCAAGCGCGCCACCAAGTCCTGGTCGCGCAATGCCTTGCGGAAACGCAGCGAGACCTGGCGCAGCAGCTCGTCGCCGATGCGCCGGCCCAGGGTGTCGTTGATCAGTTTAAAGCGGTTCAGGTCGATGAACAGCACACAGCCCAGCATCTTGCTGCGCTGCGCCACGCTCAGGGCCTGGTCGACCAGCTTGGCCAGCAAGGTGCGGTTCGGCAGGCTGGTCAGCGGGTCGTAATACGCGAGGTGATGCAGGCGCTCTTCAGCCAGCTTGCGTTCCGTGATGTCCGTCAGGTAGGCGATGAGTCCGATGGGCTTGTCGTCCATGTCCTGCAGCGGCGACAAGGACAGGCTGGCCCAGAAGATCTCGCCTGACTTCTTTCGGCGGCGCACCTCCATCAGGCGTCCTCCCTGCTCCAGGAAGGCATCGTGGAAACCCGTGTCTTCTTCATCGTACAGGAACAGGATGTTGCGCCCCACGGCTTCCACCGAGGTATAGCCGAACAGGCGCTCGGCGCCCTTGTTCCAGCTGGTGATGTAGCCCGTCAAGTCCATCGTCAGCACGGATTCGTGCAGCTGGTCCAGGATTTGCGTCTGTTGCGCCAGCAAGGCTTCGACTTGCGCGTAAGCATGGGTCGAGCGTTGCGCCAGCGAATGCACTTGCAGCACGCCGGCCGTCAGCGAGGCCAGGCTGGCCAGCTGGCGGCGGTCGGCGTCGTTGTACCGGCTGCGTCCGGCCACGCTGTAGTGGCCGAAGCAGTGGCCGTCGAAACTGATTTCCTGCAGCAAGGCGGGTGTATCGCTGGGAAACAGCGGGGACGGCGCCGCCGCGTCCAGGCTGGCCGCAGGCAGGAACTGGCCATGGGGGCTGGCCATCACGGCGCTGGCGATACGGCCCAGTTCAGCCACCAGCGCGGGGCCGCGCAAACGCACGACGGCGTCGCACAGGGCGGCGCTGTCACCGAGGAAATCCGACACCGGAAACAGGGGCATGCTAGAGGTTCCGGCTGACCTGGATGGCCCATTGGTAGGCCTGCAGCAGGCTGCGCCAATAGGTTTCTCCATCAATGCCGGCACGGCGCAAGCCTTCGGGCGGCGGCGTGGCGCTTTCGACCAGCGCCAGCAAGGTGCCCAGTTCGCCGCTGCGTTCAAGCAAGGCGGCGCTGACTTCGGGCGCCAGGTTCAGGGTGGCGATGATGTCCTGCATGGGCATGCCCAGCAGCACGTCGAGCAGCGAGAACACGCCCGCCATGAAGGCCAGGTCCTGCGCGTCGCGGTCGCCGCCGCGCAGCTGGCACAGCGCTTCCATCTGCGCCGCGCGCACGGCCGCCAGCGGCAGCAGCGCGTGGATCTTGCCATCGTCCTGCTGGCGCGCATACAGCAGCAGTTGCAGCCAGCGCTGCAGCTGGCGCCGGCCCAGCAAGGTGATAGCCTGGCCAAAGCCCGTGATGGGCGCCGTGAAACCGAAGGCGGCTGAATTGACCAGTTTCAATAAATGATAGCTGAGCGATGGATCTTGCTTGAGCGGCACTTCCAGCTCGTGCGCATCGGCATCGCGGGCCAGCAGGCCCAGCAGCGCCAGCAGGCGGCGCCGCGACGTGGCATCCTCCGGCTCGCTTTGCTGGCGTGCCTGCTGCAGCGCGTAATCGCCGGCAAACCAGCTCACGCCGATTTCCTGCAGCGCGGCAAGCTGCCCCCCGTCGCCGATGTTGTAGGCCAGGTGCGGTCCCGGCAAGGGCAGCAGCTGATGCAGGGCCGGGCGGGCGCCGGCCGCGTCAAAGCTCAGTGCGCGCGCGTCGACCTGCGCCGCTGTCACGGGACCGGCTTCGGCGCCATCGAGAATGATGCGGTAGCCGGCGTCGCGCCATTGCTGGCATTTTTTCTGGATGTGCTTGTCGCCGGCAAGATGGGCCGGCAAACGGAAGATGGTGCGTTGCGGCGCCAGTTGCGCCAGCACGGCCTCGTCCACGCCATGCGGGTCGGCCAGGGGAATGATGCAGTCGAGCGGCGCCAGGAAGGCATACGCATCGGCCGCGGCCAGCGCCGCCAGCAGCGGCGCCGTCGAGGCCTGCGGTACATGCAAGGTGACAGCGACCCACTCGTTATGAGCGTTGGCTACTGCTTGTAATCCCACCAACGGAAACAGGTTTGATTCAGACGCTGACATCGGTATCTCAGTGTGGGTAGGGCGCCATAGTAAATAAACTGACCAGCATTGGCAACCCTGGCCCGACAGGGATGCCATTTCGACAGCAAGAATCATTCTATCCGAATCTCACCCGCGAAACAGTTTAAAATTGGCAATAAATGTTCAAAAAAAACATTCCCCCGGGAGACCCGCCTGCCATGCGGGTTTGAAAAAAATGCCGCGATGCCTGCGCCGTTCAGGCGCTGCCGCCATGCGCATGTTCGACCGCATATTTGATCAATTCAGCCTGTCCTTCGATGCCCAGCTTGCGCTTGATGTTCAGCCGGTGCGTCTCCACCGTGCGCACGCTCAGGTCCAGCTCGCGGGCGATCTGCTTGTTCGACTGGCCCGCCGCGATGTGCTGCAGCACTTGCTGCTCGCGCGTGGTGAGGAAGGAATCGTGCACTTGCGGGCGCGACAGTTGCCGCGCCAGGGCCGCGCTGTAATAAATACCGCCAGACATCACCGTCTCGATGGCAAACACGATATCTTTCCCTGGAGCATCTTTGAGCACATAGCCGCGCGCGCCGGCGGCAATCGCCTGCGATACATATTCGAGCTTGTCGTGCATGGACAGGATCAGCACGGCAATCTGCGGAAACGCCTGCTTGAACAGCGCCGTCGCCTCGATGCCGTTGGTGCCGCGCATATTGATATCCATCAGCACCAGGTCCACTTTGTGGAGGCGCGCCTGGCTCAAGGCTTCGTCGGCGCCGCCCGCCTCGGCCACCACGTCGAAATGCGCCACCGCTTCCAGGCGCGCGCGCAAGCCGTCGCGCACGAGGGGATGGTCGTCCACCAGCAGGATGTTGATCTTCTCGGTCATGGTTGCGTATCTATCAGTGTGTGGAGGAAAGGCCGAGCCGCGCCAGCACCACGGTGCCGGCCGGCGAGGAAGTGATGTGCAGGCTGCCGCCGATGGCTTCCATGCGTTCCGTCATGTTGCGCAGGCCGATGCCGCGCTGCGGGTGCAGGACGATGCCGTCGAAATCGAAGCCGCCGCCATTATCCCCGATGCGCAATTCCACGGCCTTGTCCGCCTCGCGCAAGCTGACCTCGACGGCGCTGGCGTGGGCATGGCGCTCGCAATTGGTCAGCGCTTCCTGGGCGATGCGGAACAGCACGGTATTGACCATGTCGGGCAAGCCCTCGCCCGCCGCCGCCGGACTGGCCGTGAAACTGGCTTGCGCGCTGCTGCTGTCGTTAAATTCATGCACGAGGTGATCGAGCGCAGCGGCCAGGCCCAGGTCGTCGAGGATGGCCGGGCGCAGGTTGTGCGAAATGCGCCGCACTTCGCCCAGCACCTTGTTGAGCTGCTCGGCGGCCCGATCGAACGTGGCGGGCGCCTTGTCTTTCTGCTCTGCATTACCGGCCAGGCGCGCGATGCCCGCCTCGATCTGCAGTTTGATGGACACCAGCCACTGGCTGATGCCGTCATGCAAGTCGCGCGACAGCCGCGCCCGCTCCTCTTCCTGCGACTCCACCACGCGCTGCGCCAGTACTTTCAGCTTCGCATCGGCCACGCGCAATTCGCGCAGGTTCAGCACCAGGCCGCAGGCGGCAACCAGCAGGGAGCCGAGGATGGCGATGCCGGCGATCAATTCCATGGTGGAGCGGATATTGCGCGACTGCTGGGCGTCGACCTGGGCCAGCGCCTGGTCCACGTCATCCATGTAGATGCCCGTGCCCATCATCCAGCCCCATTCCGGCATCAGGATCACATAGCCGAGCTTGGGTGCGGACTTGTTGGTCGACGGCTTGATCCAGTTGTAGCGCTCGAAGCCGCCGCCGCCCTTTGCCCGCTGCATCAAGCGCTGGATGGTCAGGTTGCCTTCCGCGTCGCGCAGCTCCCACAGGTTCTGCCCCACCAGCTCGGGCTGGCGCGGATGCATCAGCGACTTGCCCTCCAAATCATAGATGAAGAAATAGCCATCGTCGCCATAGCTGAGGGCGGACAGGATGCGCTTGGCCTCTTCCTGCGTGGCGCCATCCTTGCGCCCCGACTGGTACAGGGAGGCGATGGAGTGGCTGGCCAGGGTCACGTAATGCTTGAGTTCGGCTTCCTTGCTGGCCAGATACGCCTGCTGGATGGTGGCGCGCTGCTGCTCGGCCAAGGTGATCGCCTGGTGCCGCACGGCAAACGCGATGGCGCACAGGGCGAGTATGAGCGGCGTGATAGCCAGGAAGATGACTTTCTGTCTGAGTTTCATGGCCTGGCGCTCCGGCGGCGTCGATGCTGGTGGGAATGCGTGATTTTACGTCGCGGCACCGTGATCGGTCTGCGTAGTAATACTGAGCGTTACTGCGTAGTGCTGCGCTTGCGGCAATTATACGATTCCTGAATACTCGCCATAAGCTGCAGATACACCAAAAGTAACATCCAAACTGGCGACGACCAGGCTCGGCAGCACACATCATCGCACGGCACAGCGCCCGTCAATCTCTGGAGGAAGCATGAACCGCATTTTCAAACAGCTCGGCTGGGCAGCGCTTGCGCTGGCCGGCGCCGGGTCCCTGGGCGTCGTCGCCCTGCAACGCGGCGAACCGATCAGCGCAATCTGGATCGTCATCGCCGCCGTCTGCGTCTACCTGATCGCCTACCGTTTCTACAGCCTGTTCATCGCCGACAAGGTGCTGGGCCTCGATGCGCGCCGCATGACGCCCGCCTTCAAGCACAACGATGGCCTGGACCACGTGCCGACGAATAAATACGTGCTGTTCGGCCACCATTTCGCAGCCATTGCCGGCGCCGGTCCCCTGGTCGGCCCCGTGCTGGCCGCGCAGATGGGCTACCTGCCCGGCATGCTGTGGATCTTGGCGGGCGTCGTGTTTGCGGGCGCCGTGCAGGATTTCATCGTGCTGTTCATTTCCATGCGCCGCGACGGCCGCTCCCTGGGCGACCTGATCAAGGCTGAACTGGGCGAGATTCCCGGCATGATTGCGCTCCTGGGCTGCTTCATGATCATGGTCATCATCCTGGCCGTGCTGGCCTTGATCGTCGTCAAGGCGCTGACGGGCTCCCCATGGGGCAGCTTCACCGTGATGGCGACGATTCCCATCGCCCTGTTCATGGGCGTGTACTCGCGCTTCATCCGCGTGGGCCGCATCGGCGAAATCTCCATCATCGGCTTTGTGCTGCTGATGCTGGCCATCATCGGCGGCCAGTACGTGCAGGAACACGCCGTGCTGGGCCCCATGTTCACGTTCACGGGCACGGAACTGACGTGGATGCTGATCGGCTACGGCTTCATCGCTTCCGTCCTGCCCGTGTGGCTGCTGCTGGCGCCGCGCGACTACCTGTCGACGTTCCTGAAGATCGGCACCATCCTGGGCCTGGCCATCGGCATCATCGTCGTCGCGCCTTACCTGAAAATGCCGGCCATGACCAAGTTCATCGACGGCTCCGGCCCCGTCTGGTCGGGCAATCTGTTCCCCTTCCTGTTCATCACGATTGCCTGCGGCGCCGTCTCCGGCTTCCACGCGCTGATTTCCTCGGGCACCACGCCGAAGATGATTGAAAACGAAAGCCACGCCCGCTTCATCGGCTATGGCGCCATGCTGATGGAATCGTTCGTTGCCATCATGGCCCTGGTGGCCGCCTCGACCATCGAGCCCGGCATCTATTTCGCCATGAACAGCCCGGCCGCCCTGATCGGCACCACGGCCGAATCGGCCGCGCAAGCGATCTCGCAGTGGGGCTTCTATGTGACGCCGGACATGCTGACGCAGACGGCCAAGGACGTTGGCGAGCACAGCATCATCTCGCGTGCGGGCGGCGCGCCGACCCTGGCCGTCGGCATGGCGCAGATCCTGTCGGGCGCCATCGGCGGCAAGGCCATGATGGCCTTCTGGTACCACTTCGCCATCCTGTTCGAAGCGCTGTTCATCCTGACGGCCGTCGATGCGGGCACGCGTGCGGGCCGCTTCATGCTGCAGGATTTGCTGGGCAGCTTCGTGCCTAGCCTGAAACAGACGGAAAACGTCATCGCCAACCTGCTGGCCACGGGCCTGTGCGTGGCGGCCTGGGGCTACTTCCTGTACCAGGGCGTGGTCGATCCATTGGGCGGCATCAACACCCTGTGGCCGCTGTTCGGCATCGCCAACCAGATGCTGGCCGCCATCGCGCTGATCCTCGGCACCTGCGTGCTGTTCAAGATGAAACGGGGACAATATGCGTGGGTAACGATCTTGCCGACCATCTGGCTGCTGCTGTGCACCTTGACGGCGGGCTGGCAAAAGATTTTCGATGCCAACCCGCGCGTGGGCTTCCTCGCGCATGCCAAGAAATACTCGGCGGCATTGGATGAAGGCACCCTGCTGGCGCCGGCCAAGTCCGTGGCGCAGATGCAGCAGATCATCTTCAACGATTACCTGGACGCCGGCCTGGCCGCCTTCTTCGTCATCGTCGTGATCAGCGTGCTGTTCTTCGGCATCCGCACCATTCTGAAGGCGCGCGCCGACAGCAAGCCTAGCACCAAGGAAACGCCGTTCCAGGCCATGCCCACGGTGCAATGATGATCGACGAAATCATCAAGGCTGGACGGTACCTGGGGCAAAGCATGCGGCTCATGTGCGGCTTGCCCGAGTACGACACCTATGTGGCGCACCGGGAAGTGACCCATCCCGGCGAGCCGATGATGACGTATGAAGAGTTCTTCCGCGAACGGCAGGAAGCCCGTTATGGCGGGGCCGGCAAGCGCGGCGGCTGCTGTTAGCGGACACCTGCCCCAGCCTACTGCGCGTCGGTATAGGCGGCTTGCGATGCTCACCGTACTACAGTACGGTTGCGCTTCTCGGCCACCTCTCCCTTCCGCTCACTACGGCTGAGTCAGGTGTTGTTGCTCAGTAATAATTTGAGGGCGGTCTTGTGAGACCGCCCTTTTCATTTCCTCTCTTATAAGTTCCCCTCCCCTTTCTTCCATTAGACCCACATCAACATCATGGTGTGTCTTCGCGTCTATATTTTTCCAATAGGAATTAAAAAACAGCCAACGGGCCGACCGGGGAAACGCCGCAACCATGTTCAATTTCCAACGCTCCAGCATCAGCCAGAAGCTGACCATGATTTCGGTGCTGTCGTCGGGCTGCGCGCTGCTGCTGGTGTTCGTGGCGTTTGCGCTGACGTCCGTGCTCAGCCACAAGAACGATGAAGGCAAGCAACTGCTGTCGCTGGCGGGCGTGATCGGCGCGGCCAGCGCGGTGCCTTTGCTGGCGGGCAAGCCGGCGCAGGGGCAGGCGGAGCAGGTGCTGGCGGCCTTGTCCGCGCGTAACGAGATTGCCCAGGCGGCCCTGTTCGACAAGGGCGGGCGCCTGTTTGCCCTGTACCGCGCGCCGCAGCACGCGCAGGGGCTGGCAACGCCGGAAGACATGGACCCGGCCCTGCTGGCCGACATGGCCGTGCAACCCGTCACGCAAGGCTCGGGCACGACGCTGGCGCCGGCCATGCGCCTGTACCGCCCCGTCTACCGGCAGGCCGCGACGGGGCAGGAGATCATCGGCGCCGTACTGATCGAGGCGGACCTGAACCACATGTGGCGCGACATCGGCCGCCACGTGAGCGCCATCGGCGGCGCCACCGTGCTGTCCTTCCTCGTGGCCGTGTTCCTCGCGCGGCGCTTCAAGAGCGTGATTGCCGAACCGATCACCAAGCTGATCGACACGGCGCAGAAGGTGTCCAGCAGCCAGACCTACAGCCACCGCATCGCGCACCAGCGCAGCGACGAGCTGGGCGTGCTGATCGACAGTTTCAACGACATGCTGGCGCAGATCGACAGCCGCGACAGCACCCTGGCCAATTACCGCGACCAGCTGGAACGCCAGGTGGGCGTGCGCACGGCGCAGCTGGAAAAGGCCAAGGATGCGGCCGAGGCGGCCAGCCAGGCGAAAAGCGCCTTCCTTGCCACCATGAGCCATGAAATCCGCACGCCCATGAATGGCGTGCTGGGCATGACGGAACTGCTGCTGGCCAGCCCCCTGACGGCGCAGCAGCGCCATTACACGAGCATGGTGCAGCGCTCGGGGCAGAATTTGCTGGTAATCATCAACGACATCCTCGACTTTTCCAAGATCGAGGCGGGCAAGCTGAGCGTGGAATACATCCGCTTCAATTTCCGCGAATTGCTCGACGACATAGAACACGTGTTCGCGCCGCAGGCGGAAGCAAAAAACATCAGCCTGGAATTCGATATCGCCTACGACATTCCCATCGCCATCTGCGGCGACCCGAACCGTTTGCGCCAGATCATCGTCAATCTGCTGGGCAATGCCATCAAGTTCACGGAAACGGGCAAGGTCACCGTGAAAGTGACCGTGTGCAGCGAAGATGCGCCCAGCGTGGGCTTGCGCTTCGAAGTGCACGACACGGGCATCGGCGTGTCGAACGAGGCGCAGACGCGCATCTTCGAATCGTTCTCGCAGGCGGACGGCTCGACCACGCGCAAGCACGGCGGCACGGGCCTGGGACTGACGATCTCGAAACAGCTGGTGGAACTGATGGGCGGCACGATCGGCGTTGATAATGCTTTAACGCAAGGCTCCATCTTCTGGTTCGAAGTAAATTTCGATAAGCGGCGCGTCGACAGCGACGACCCGTCCTTCAACCTGAAAACCACGCGGGGGTTACGCGCCTTGATCGTCGACCACACACCCGCCACGCGCGCCGTGCTGGAGCGGCAGCTGGCCAGCTGGCACATCGTCAGCGACAGCGCAGGCACGGCCAGCGACTGCCTGGGCAAGCTGCGCGCGGCCGCGCAGGCGGGCACGCCATATGCCGTGGCCCTGCTGGACATGGAATTGCCGCGCACCAGCGGCCTGGCCCTGGCCGCCACCATCAAGAGCGACCCGCTGCTGGCCGACCTCAAGCTTTTGCTGCTGAGCACGGAACAGGCGGCGGCCGATCCCGTGCAGCGGCGCGAGGCGGGCGTGGCCTTCCAGCTGATCAAGCCGGCCCGCGAATGCGACCTGTTCGACTGCATCGTCACGCCGCCGCGCGCCAGCGACAGCCTGCGCATCCATCCGCCGCACGCGGCGCGCCAGGCGGGCCGGCGCCAGCGCCGCCGCGTGTTGCTGGCCGAGGACAATCCCGTCAACGTGGAAGTGGCGCTGGCCATGCTCGACAGCCTGGGCCTGGACGTGGTCTGCGCGCGCAACGGCGAAGAAGCCCTGCAGGCGGCGCAGGCCGAGGATTTCGACCTGATCCTGATGGATTGCCAGATGCCCGTGATGGACGGCTTTGCCGCCACGGCGGAAATCCGCCGCCACGAACAGCAGTGCGGCCACGCGCGCGTGCTGCCCATCGTCGCCATCACGGCCAATGCGCTGCAGGGCGACCGCGAAGCGTGCCTGGCGGCCGGCATGGACGATTACCTGAGCAAACCGTTCACGCAGCAGGACCTGGGCCACACGATTGCCCGCTGGATCACCCTGCCGCGCGCGGCCACCGTGCACCACAGCGAGGCGCCGGAACCGCCCACGCCGCAGGAAGCGCCGCCCGAGGCGCCGCCGCCCGCGCCTGCCCTCCAGGCTGTCCCACCGCCGTCCCCGCCGCCATCGGGCCAGCCGCTGAACCGGCAGGCGCTGGAAAACATCCGCGCCCTGTCCCGCGCCGATGGCGATGCGCTGCTCGAACGGGTCATCCTCGCCTTTACCGGCGAAACGCCGCGCCAGCTGACCGCCATGCGCGAAGCGATTGCCGGCGCGGATGCGGAAGCGCTGCGCAAGGTTGCGCACAGCCTCAAATCGGGCAGCGCCAACGTGGGTGCCGACGGCCTGGCGCAGCTGTGCAAGGAAATGGAAAAACTGGGCCGCGCCGGCAGCACCGAGGGCGCGGCTACCCTGCTGCAGGAGATGCAGCAAGCCTTCCTGTCCGTACGCGAATCGCTGAGCGCCATCCTCGTGAAGGAACACTGACATGACAGCGCCCCTCCCTCCCCCACGCGGCCTGGTGCTGGTGGCTGACGACGATCCCGTGATGCGCCTGCTGATGCGGCAGATGCTCACGCAGGTGGGCCTGGACGTGATCGAGGCCGAGGACGGCGTGCAGGCGCTGGCCAGCTACAAGCACAGCGGGCCGGACCTGGTCATGCTCGATGTCGACATGCCGGCCCTGGACGGCTTTGCCGTGTGCCGCGAGATCCGCCTGCAGGAAGTGGGCGGCACCGTGCCCATCATCATGGTCACGGGCGGCGACGAACTGGAAGCCGTCACGCGCGCCTACGAAGTGGGCGCCACGGATTTCATTTCCAAGCCCATCAACTGGCCCATCCTCGGACACCGCGTGCTGTACGTGCTGCGCGCCAGCGACGCCATCGCCCGCCTGCGCATCGCCGACGCGCACAACCGCGCCGTGCTGGCCGCCATCCCCGACACCTTCTTCCGCCTGAACCGCGAAGGCTTCTATCTCGACTACGAACAGGGCCACGACGCCAGCGCGGGCTTTTCCATCAGCGACTGCGTGGGTAGCCATATCCGCGACGTGCTGCCGCCCGAGATCGCCGCGCGCCTGCTGGACAAGGCGCACGCCGTGCTGGCCACGCAGCATATCGGCTCCGTCGACTACACGCTCACGCACGCGGACAGCACGCGCCATTTCGAGGCGCGCCTGGTGGCCACGGGCGCCGACGAGGTGCTGGGCCTGGTGCGCGACATCAGCGAGCGCAAGCGCACGGAAGAACAGATCCGCCGCCTCGCCTATTGCGACAGCCTGACGGGCATCCCCAACCGGCAGGCGTTCCTGGAAACCCTGGAGCGCGAACTGCTGCGCTCGAAAGAGCACGACAAGAAGTTCGCCGTGCTGTTCATGGACCTCGATGCCTTCAAGCGCATCAACGACACCCTGGGCCACGACGTGGGCGACCATCTGCTCAAGGTGGTGTCCGAGCGCCTGCGCGAAACCATCCGCCCCAGCGACCTGGTGCTGCGCGCCGAACACGAGTTCGAGCCCACCTCCGGCGGCAGCAACCTGGCGCGCCTGGGCGGCGACGAATTCACGATCCTGATCCCCGACCTGGAACGCGTGGAAGATGCGCTCAACGTGGCGCACCGCGTCAAGGAAGCCATGCGCCGGCCCTTCATGATCGAGGGACACGAGATTTTCGTCACGGCCAGCATCGGCATCTCGCTGTATCCGGAAGATGGCGAGGATTGCAATTCGCTGTTGAAATATGCGGACACGGCCATGTACCACGCGAAGAACTGCGGCAAGAACAACGCCAAGCTGTACAGCTCCTCGCTGACGATGGAAATCATGAGCCACGTCAAGATGGAAGTGGGTCTGCGCAAGGCCTTGCAGAACAACGAGCTGTACTTGCTATACCAGCCGCAGATCGACGTGCCCAGCACGCAGATCGTGGGCGTGGAAGCGCTCGTGCGCTGGCGCCACCCCGAGCGGGGCATCATTTCGCCCACGGAATTCATCCCGCTGGCCGAAGAGACGGGGCTCATCGTGCCCATCGGCGAATGGGTGCTGCGCACGGCCTGCAACCAGGCCAAGGCGTGGCAAAACGATGGCGGGCGGGCCATCCGCATGGCCGTGAACCTGTCGGCCAAGCAATTCAAGGATGAAAACCTGATGCAGATCGTGCTGTCGGCCCTGGCCGACACGGGCCTGGACGCGCGCCTGCTGGAACTGGAATTGACGGAAGGCACCCTGATGGACGATGCGCGCGCCACCATGGTGACCCTGGAACAATTGCGCGGCATCGGCGTGTACCTGTCCATCGACGACTTCGGCACGGGCTATTCTTCAATGAATTACCTGAAACGCTTCGACGTGCGGGCATTAAAAATCGACAAGAGCTTTATTGCCGGCTTGCCGCAGGATACGGAAAACGCGGCCATCACGCGCGCCATCATCGCCATGGCCCATGGCTTGAAGATGGTGGTGGTGGCCGAGGGCGTGGAGACGGACGAGCAGTTGCTGATGCTGGAAGAATACGGCTGCGACATGGCGCAAGGCTATTTCCTGGGCCACCCGTCGCCGCACGACACGATCACGGCCATGCTGGCCAGGCAGGCGGGCAAGCTGGCCAGCCTGGAAACTAGAGCACTTCGAAGGCAAGGATTTGCGTGACTTGCTGCGCGTTGAAATTGTCGTCGGAAATCATCACCAGGCTGCGGCGGCCGTTTTCCAGGCGCGGGCCCCAGCTGATGCCTTCGATATTGTCGACCCGCGGCAAACCGATCTTTTCCAGGTCCAGCAGCAGGCGCTTGCGCGCCGGCACATAGGCCGCGCCCGCCAGGGCCGGCATGGCCTGGATGTCGGTGGCGCCCTCCGTGTCCATCGCGTACACGCGCACATGGTTGGTGTAGATGCCGTCCGCGTTTTCCACGCCCGCCCGCTCCACCACCAGCACTTGATGGTCGTTGACGGCGAGAATTTCCGACACGCCATTGTCCGCTTCGCGCCCCGGTGCGGGCCGCGAAGCCACGGGCTCGATAGCATACGCATACTGGCCCAGCACGGTGCCCGCGCGGTCCAGGCGCGTGATGCGCACCACCGAGCCATGGTCCGGCGTGGCCAGCGGGCCATCCTGGTACAGGGCCGCTTCCATGCCCAGCCACAGGCTCTTGCCGTCGCTGGCAAACGACAGCCCTTCAAAGCTCATGTTGTTGCGCGAGCCGACCTCGTTCTTCGACACATTGAACGTGGCGGGCGTGGGCAAGGTGGCCAGGTAACGCCCGTCGCGGTCCGCGTGGCGCACGAACGGATGCAAGCCCACCTTGCGGTTGCCTTCGCTGCCGTACCACAGGCTGCCATCCTGCGGATCGACGCGGATGGTTTCGATGTCGGGCACCTGGTCGCCACGGTCCAGTTTGGCGTGCGCGAGGTTCGGATAGCGGCTGCCGTCGGGCTGCGTGAAGAAATGCACGCTGTTCAAGGTCACGGCGGAAAAGGCCGTGCTGTCGTAGGCCAGAGTGGCGCGGTAGAAGCGGGCCGGATTGATTTCCGAGCGGTCATCGCTTTCCATCACCCAGCTGTTGCTGGCGGCATCGTAGTCGATGCCGGACAAGCCGCCCACCGTGGTGCCCCCGAACGGCTGTTTCAAGGCGATGCGCTGTTCGCCGATCAGGCGCAGGCCCGCGATCGGTGCATCGTGAGGAAGGCTGGCGCAGGCGGAAAGGAGGATGGCGGCGGACGCCAGGGCAAGCGCGGTGCGGAACAATGGAGGCATGATCGGTATCAAATAAGTCGGGAAGCAAATTCCGGGGTCAGACCCGCCGGGTCTGACCCCAGCTTTAATTCTGTGGGTTAATAGCGAATTACACCACGCCATCGGCCTTGAACCGCGCGATGGCGGCCGCATCATAGCCCAGCGATGCCAGCACTTCGTCGTTGTGCTGGCCCAGGGTGGGTCCCAGCCACTGGGTCTTGCCCGGCGTGGCGGACAGTTTCGGGCTGATGGCGGGCAGTTTGACGGGCGTGCCGTCGGCGAAATGGTGTTGTTCGAACATGTCGCGGGCGAGAAATTGCGGATCGCTCAGCATGTCGCGCACGGAGTAGATTTTGCCGGCGGGTACATCGGCCGCCTTCAGTACGGCCAGCGCGCTGTCTATCGTGTGCGTGGCGCACCAGGCGCCGATGGCGTCGTCGATTTCCTGCGTGCGCGCCACCCGGCCGTCGTTGCGCGCCAGCTGCGGGTCGCCCGCCATGTCGATGCGGCCCATGGCCAGCATCAAGCGCTTGAAGATGGCGTCGCCATTACCGGCAATCACGATGTTTTCGCCATCGCCCGTCGTGTAGGTATTCGAGGGCACGATACCGGGCAGCGAGCCGCCCGTGCGCTCGCGCACCACGCCCGCCTGGTCGTACTCGGGCACCAGCGATTCCATCAGGTTGAACACGGATTCGTACAGGGCCACGTCGACCATCTGCCCTTCGCCGGCCGCCGCGCCGCCCGTCACGTCGCGGTGGCGCAAGGCCATCATGGCGCCGATCACGCCGTGCAGGGCCGCCACGGAGTCGCCGATGGACACGCCCACGCGCACGGGCGGGCGGTCGGCAAAGCCGGACACATAGCGCAAGCCGCCCATAGCTTCGCCGATGGCGCCGAAGCCGGGCAAGTCCTTCATCGGCCCCGTCTGGCCAAAGCCGGACAGGCGCACCATGATGAGGGAAGGCTTGATCCGCTTGAGCTGCTCGTAGCCGAGGTCCCACTTTTCCAGCACGCCGGGACGGTAGTTCTCGATGATGATGTCCGCTTCCAGGGCCAGCTGGCGGGCAATCGCGCGCCCTTCCTGCGACTTCAGGTTCAGCGTTAAACTTTTTTTGTTGCGCGCCTGCACCGACCACCACAGCGAGGTGCCATCCTTCAGCACTCTCCAGGTTCGGATGGGGTCGCCGCCATCGGGCGACTCGATCTTGATCACGTCGGCGCCGAATTCGGCCAGCATGCGGGCGCAGAACGGCCCCGCGATCAGGGTGCCCAGTTCCAGGACTTTGATGCCCTGGAGGGGGCCGGAAGATGCGGAAGCGTCTGTCATGTTGTAGTCAGGTTGCCCTGCGGTCGAGCATCGCGCGGGCGATGGTGCCCGCGTCGACGTATTCCAGTTCGCCGCCCACGGGCACGCCGCGGGCCAGGCGGCTCACGCGCAAGCCCCGCGCCTTCAGCATTTCGCTGATGTAGTGGGCCGTCGCTTCGCCTTCATTCGTGAAGTTGGTGGCCAGCACCACTTCACCGACCACGCCATCGTTGGCGCGGTTCAGCAATTTTTCGAGGTGGATATCTTTCGGGCCGATGCCGTCGAGCGGCGACAGCCGTCCCATGAGCACGAAATACAGGCCCTTGTAGGTCAAGGTCTGCTCGATCATCAGCTGGTCGGCGGGCGTTTCCACCACGCACAGCAAGCGCTTGTCGCGCTGCTCGTCGAGACAGGTCTCGCACACTTCGTGTTCGGTAAAGGTATTGCACAGGCCGCAGTGATGCACGGCATCGACGGCCTGGAACAGGGCGCGCGACAGCATGGCCGCGCCTTCCCTATCGTGCTGCAACAAATGAAATGCCATCCGCTGCGCCGACTTGGGGCCGACGCCGGGCAGGCGCCGCAGCGCCTCGGTCAGGAATTCAAGCGACTTGGACATGGATCAACCCTGCCCCGTGCCACAGATCGAGCGCATGCGGTGTTGCATCAGAATGGCATTTTGAAGCCGGCTGGCAAGTTCATGCCGCCAGTCAAACCTGCCATTTTTTCCGCGGACGTCGCTTCCGCCTTGCGCACGGCGTCGTTGAAGGCGGCAGCCACCAGGTCTTCCAGCATGTCCTTGTCGTCGGCCAGCAAGGATGGATCGATGGAAACGCGCTTGACGTCGTTCTTGCACGTCATGACGATTTTTACGAGGCCGGCGCCGGACTGGCCTTCCACTTCCACCAGCGCCAGTTGTTCCTGGGCCTTTTTCATGTTGTCTTGCATTGCTTGCGCCTGCTTCATCAGGCCAGCCAGTTGATTTTTCATCATGAGAATGCTCCGTTCAATTCAGTTTGTAAGTGTGTTAATCATCAATGCAGGGTCGGCGCGGCGGAGCCGGCCGGTGCAGGGGTAATCGTTCCCGGCACGACAAAAGCGTCGAATGCCCGCTTCATGTCGAGCACAAAGGGGTCGCTGGCGATGGTGGCTTCCGCTTGCAGCTGGCACGCCTCGCGGTGGGCCTGCGCTTCCGCGCTGGCCGTGTACCAGACGGCGCCCAGTTCCGTGTCGACACTGACCTTGCGGCCGAAGCGCTCGGTCAGCGCGGCCGCCAGTTTTTCCACGTTGGCGGGACTGCGCCACGTATCGATGGGCACGCGCAGGCGGAACGTGGTGCTGTGGCCGTCGTGCAGGCATTCGATCAACTCGGCCTGCACGGCCAGCTGCTGGGCCACGCCGCGCAAGGGCAGCACGGCGGCGACGGCCGGCCAGTTGCCGTCCCAGTCCAGGCCCGGCACGGGCGTGATCACATACGGTCCGCTGGGCGCGGCTTGCTTGGCGGCACGCTGCGGCATGACGACGGCGGGCTGTTCGCCGGGCGCATTGCCTGGCGCATTGGCGGGCGCCGACACGGCAGCCGAAGCGCTGTCGTCGGAAAATTCGGTGACCCACGGCGGCAAGTCGTCATCCTGCTGCTGCGCTTGCGGCGGCGGGGCGGCAGGACGCGCCTGCTGTGCCGGCGCGGACGCAGGAGCTTCCATCACGGCCACGGGGGGCGCATCGTCCCACGGCGCCGGTGCTTTCGCGGCAGCCGGTGGCGGCGGCGGTGCCGGTGCCGGCTGGACTGGCGCGGCAGGTGCGACTGGCGCTGCGGCAACCGGTTCCGGCGCGGGAGCAGCCGGCTTCGGTGCCGACGATGGCGCCGACGGCGCGCTGCCGGGACGGCCTTTCGAGGCGGCGCGGGCCGCTTCCAGCGCCGCATTGATGGCGGCGCGGGCGGAACTGATGGGCGCGCCCGATGCGGCCGGGGCAGCTGCGGCGGGAGCCGCCGGAGCCGGAGCCGCGGCTGGCGGCGGTGCCGCTGGCGCGGGCGCCGGGGATGAGACAGGTGCCGGCGCTGGCATCGCCGCGCGTGGCGGCGGCGCTTCGCTGCGCGCCATGCTGGCGGCAGCGGCGGCCACGACGGCGGGCGGTGTCACGGCAGCATGGCTGGCCACGCTGTTCGTGGCGGCGCGGGCGGCCGGGACGGACGCCCCTGCCGCGGCGCGCGCGGCGGCCACAGCGGCGGGACGGTTGCCCGCGGCAGCGGCCGGTGCCGTCGGCACGCCATCGGCGCCGCCTATGCCGGGCCGAAAGGCCAGCATGCGCAGCAAGGTCATGGTAAAGCCCGCGTATTCGTCGGGCGCCAGACCCAGTTCATTGCGGCCATGCACGGCGATCTGGTAAAACAGCTGCACTTCTTCCGCGTCGAACGCGCCAGCCAGGCGCACGATGTCCGCGTATTCGGGCAGGTCCTGCGGCAAGGCGGCGGGCACGGTTTGCGCCAGCGCAATGCGGTGCAATAACGTGCCCAGGTCCTGCAGGGCGCCGTTGTACGACAGGCTGCGCGACGCCATCTCGTCAGCCACGGCCAGCAAGTCGGCGCCGTCCTGCTGCGCCAGCGCGTCGAGCAGGCGCACCAGGTAGGACTGGTCGAGCGCGCCCAGCATGCCTTGCACGGCATCCAGGGTGACGGCGCCGGCCGCATAGGCAATGGCCTGATCCGTCAGGGACAGCGCATCGCGCATGGAACCGTGGGCGCCCTGGGCCAGCAGGCGCAAGGCCGGCTGTTCGAAGGTAATGCCTTCCTGTCCCAGGATATTGTCCAGGTGGCTGATGATGTGGCCGGGCGGCATCTGCTTGAGGTTGAACTGCAGGCAGCGCGACAGCACGGTCACGGGTATCTTTTGCGGGTCCGTCGTGGCCAGGATGAACTTGACGTGCTCGGGCGGCTCTTCCAGCGTTTTCAGCATGGAATTGAACGCGTGGTTCGTCAGCATGTGCACCTCATCGATCATATAGACCTTGAAGCGGGCATTGCTTGGCGCATACACGGCTTGCTCGAGCAGCTGCGCCATTTCATCGACGCCGCGGTTCGACGCCGCATCCATCTCTATATAGTCGACAAAGCGTCCCGCATCGATCGCCGTGCACGCTTCGCACACGCCGCAAGGCTGGGCCGTGATGCCGCCCGTGCCATCGGGGCCGATGCAATTGAGCGACTTGGCCAGGATGCGCGACAGGGTCGTCTTGCCGACGCCGCGCGTGCCCGTGAACAGGTAGGCGTGATGCAATCGGCCGCTGTGCAAGGCATGCGTGAGCGCGCGCACGACGTGCTCCTGGCCGACGAGCGTCTCGAAATTCTTGGGGCGGTATTTACGGGCGAGGACTTGATAGGACATGCTGAGATTTTACCATGCGATTTTGCGGGTGATCCTGCGCGGCGGGCGCAAGCCTCATGGCCGGGCCATTCCAATATGGCAAACGCGGCAAAGCAGCAATTGTATAACATGGCCAGCGGGAAATATGGAAAACACGGCAAGCCCGGCAATGCTGCGGATCGGCAAGAAAATGGCGCCGCAAAAGCAAAAAAGCTGCCCATGGCAGCTTGATTGTTGATCCTGATAAAACATTCCCGAAGGAGGCGAGCCTGATCTGCGGCACTCATGGTTAATAGCCGTGGCTGCTTCGTTCCCGACCTGACCAGGTTAGCCATGCCACGATGCGCAGGGGCCCGCCGGGGACAATTATACCCGACCTGGGCAAGATTGGGGAAGCAAGCTGAAATCCGGGGTCAGACCCCCGGTCAAGTTGGCAATGGCCTTTGCGTCAGCGGTGTTGAGGGTCTGACCCCAGCCGTTCTACAGCCCCAGCTCTTGCCAGATGCCATCCACCCTGGCCTTCACTTCCGGCGTCATGGCGATCACCGTGCCCCACTCGCGCGTCGTTTCGCCCGGCCATTTATTCGTCGCGTCGATGCCCATCTTGCTGCCCAGGCCGCTGACCGGCGAGGCGAAGTCCAGGTAATCGATGGGCGTGTTGTCGACCAGGGTCGTATCGCGGATGGGGTCGACCCGCGTGGTGATGGCCCAGATGACTTCCTTCCAGTCGCGGATATTCACGTCTTCGTCGACGACGACGATGAACTTGGTATACATGAACTGGCGCAGGAAGCTCCACACGCCGAACATCACGCGCTTGGCGTGGCCCGCGTACTGCTTCTTGATCTGCACCACGGCCATGCGGTAGCTGCAGCCTTCGGGCGGCAGATAGAAGTCCGTGATTTCGCTGAACTGCTTTTGCAGCAGCGGCACGAACACTTCGTTCAGGGCCAGGCCCAGCACGGCCGGCTCGTCCGGCGGCTTGCCCGTGTACGTGGAGTGGTAGATCGGGTCGCGGCGCATGGTGATGCGGTCGATGGTAAACACGGGGAAACTGTCCTGCTCATTATAGTAGCCCGTGTGGTCGCCATACGGTCCTTCCAGCGCGTGCTCGTAGCCGCTCGGATGGTTTTCGTCCGGGTAGATATGGCCTTCGAGCACGATTTCGGCGGACGCGGGCACGCGCAGCTCGCTGCCGATGGCTTTCACCAGCTCCGTGCGGCTGCCACGCAGCAAGCCGGCGAACTGGTATTCGGACAGGCTGTCCGGTACCGGAGTGACGGCCCCTAATATAGTAGCGGGATCGGCACCCAGCGCCACGGCGATCGGATACGGCTTGCCCTTGCTCTGGATGGCGTGCTCGCGGAAGTCCAGCGCCCCGCCCCGGTGCGCCAGCCAGCGCATGATGACTTTATTACGTCCCAGCACTTGCTGACGGTAGATACCCAGGTTTTGCCGCTTCTTGTTCGGGCCCTTGGTGATCACCAGGCCCCACGTGATCAGGGGAGCGACGTCGCCGGGCCAGCAATGCTGGATGGGCAGGCGCGCCAAGTCCACGTCGTTACCCTCCCAGACGATTTCCTGGCACTTCGCGCCGCGCAGCTCTTTCGGCGACATGTCCCACACGGACTTCACCAGCGAACCGAGTCCCAGCAGATCCTTGAAATCCTTCGGCGGTTCCGGCTCCTTCAGGCGCGCCAGCACGTGGCCGATCTTGCGCAATTCGCTGACATCTTCCGCGCCCATGCCCAGCGCCACGCGGCGCGTGGTGCCGAACAGATTGCCCAGCACCGGCATGTCGTATCCCGTCGGATTGTTGAACAGCAAGGCCGGTCCGCCTGCGCGCAAGGTGCGGTCACAAACTTCCGTCATCTCCAAAATCGGTGAAATGGGGGTCGAAATGGGCTTAAGTTCACCCATTTGTTGCAGTTGAGAAATAAAATCTCGCAAATCTGAATATTTCATGTGTTTTTAATTTTTTTTGACGTCGGACGCCGTTGCTGAAGGATCTATGCCAAGTAATTGATTTTATTGGCTTTTGGCACAATGCAAGTCAAAAAGTAAGACATAAAAGTAATAAAGAAACGATTCGTTAGTATTGACTTGATATAAAACGGCTTCTACAATTCGCCCAACTTGAAAGAGCACGCCGGCCCAGAGCTTGATTTTAGCGTTTCTCTTTCATTCACGGAGTCGGGGCTCCACATGACATTTTAAGGAGTGTTTTCAAAAGGCGTCTGCCTTACCCCCGGTAAAAGTTGTATTGCGACTGATCCAATACCAGCATGGGACCGATCAGCTCAAGCAAGCAATGACGGCGTTTCTCGCACGCATCCATACGCGGCGGAAACGATGATATTTCTGATGCACGGCATTGGCAGTACCCACAACACCGCGAGACCGCGGAGGGACTGCCTGTTGACGCGACATTTCGGGGAACTCTATGACTCATCGTAGCACCGAAGCAGCCTTGCCTGCTTCAACCGTGGCTGGCCAGCCAGCGTTGGCGCGTTTGCGCGCCCGCGCACAGGCCATTTCAGCACGTGGCGTATTGACCACTGCGCAACACACTCTGACAGTCTTCGGCATTTCCGCCCTGGCACTGATCGCCCTGCTGATGTTCCGCCCCGACCTGGGCAAGCAACTGACGCACAGCCTGTTCCCGCTGCCCATGGCAGAGGCGCAAGCCGTCGAAGCACCGGCCCTGTCGGCACTGATGGAAGCACCTGCTTCCGTGCAAACGGCCGCCGCCAACGACGTGCCCCTGACCAAGGAAGAAAAAGCCTTGCTGGGCACGCAAAAGCAGCAGCAATGGGTCACCAACTGGCTCTCCAAGCGCTACCGCGTGGCCAACGACGCCACCAATATGCTCGTGTCGACGGCTTACCTGACGGCCCGTGAAATCAAGCTGGACCCGCTGCTGATCCTGGCCGTGATGGCCATCGAGTCGGGCTTGAACCCGTTCGCGGAAAGCCCCGTGGGCGCGCAAGGCTTGATGCAAGTCATGTCGAAAGTGCACCATGAGCGCTTCCAGGAAATGGGCGGCGTGCAAGCAGCCCTGAACCCCGTCGCCAATATCCGCGTCGGTTCGCTGATCCTGAAGGACTACGTCACGCGTGGCGGTTCCGTCGAAGCCGGCTTGAAAACCTATGTGGGCGCCGCCAACTTCGCCACCGACTCGGGCTACGGCTCGCGCGTGCTGGCCGAATACCGCCGCCTGAAGCAAGTGTCGGCCGGCCAGCGCGTGCCGACCACGACGCCGGTGATGGCATCGAACACGCCAGCGCCAGCCAAGGCGCCTGCAGCGGAAAGCGGCATCACCATCAAAGTGCTGCCACACAACGAGATCGCCGGCCTGTGACCCTTTAAAAGCCCTCACAGGGGCATCCAAAAAGCGGCACCCAGTAAAAAAGCCACCGCACGCAAGTGCCGGTGGCTTTTTTATTGCCCTGCGGCACTGGCCGCAGGAACTGCTCTCTCTATTACTTGCGCTTGTTGGCGTTGACTTCTTCCTCGCGGAATTTCACTGCCAGCTTGTCGAGCACGCCGTTCACATATTTGTGGCCGTCGATGCCGCCAAACGACTTGGCCAGCTCGACCGCTTCATTGATGACGACGCGGTACGGGATTTCCATGTTGTTCTTCAGCTCGAAAGCGCCGATCAGCAGGATGCCGTGTTCGATGGGCGACAGTTCCGCGATATTGCGGTCGATCAAGGGGGCCATGCTGTCGCGCAGCGCCAGCGAGTCCTTGATGGTGCCGTACAGCAGCACCGTGAAATGATCGCCATCCGCCTTGTCGAAGCCATGCGCGGCGCGGATATTGTTCACGACGGTGGTCGCGTCTTCATTGTTCAGCAGCCACTGGTACAAGCCCTGCAGCGCAAACTCGCGCGCGCGGTGACGCGGCGTGCGGTTTTTGCTGGGATTGGCGAGCAAATTTTTCTCAGTCATGATTGTTACCTGTTCTTAAATACGTATTTACTGCAAATAGTGACGAATACCGCGGCGCGCTGCCAGGCAGCACGCTGCGGCGCAAGCACGATTAATCCTCGTCTGTGTCTTGCAACTCTTCCAGCGCTTGCGCCAGATTGGCCATTTCCACTGCCACGCGTGCCGCTTCGGCGCCCTTGACCAGCATGCGTACTTCCGCCTGCTCGTCGTTTTCCGTCGTCAACACTGCGTTGGCGATGGGGATGCCGTAATCGAGACCGACGCGCGTGATGCCCGCGCCCGATTCGTTCGATACCAGCTCGAAGTGGTAGGTTTCACCGCGAATCACGGCGCCCAGTGCGATCAGGGCGTCGAATTGCTCGGTTTCTGCCATTTTTTGCAGAATCAGCGGGATTTCCAGGGCGCCCGGCACGGTCACGTGCAGGATATCTTCATCGGCCACGCCCAGCTTGCTCAACTCTTCCAGGCATGCCGACAGCAAGCCACCGCCGACGATTTCATTGAATCGTGCCTGGACGATACCGACGCGCAAACCTTCGCCGGCAAAATTAGTTTCGTATGCTCCTACGGTCATCATAAGCCTCTTTAATCTGGTGGTTCAGGGCGGCACGCACATGCCGCCATCGTTTACTCTCACATCAACGCCTGACAAAATCGTAGCGAGCGGCAGTGATTTGTGGCCGAGATGCGCAACTGTACGGTAGTACAGTGAGCATCGCAGGCCGCAAATCGCGACGCGCAGTAGATTTAGTTAGGCGTTCTGGCCAGGATGGCACTGAAAACCCGTTACTTCCAAGTCGAAACCGGCCATCGACGGCATCTTGCGGGGGCTGGCCAGCAATTGCATCTTGCTCACGCCCAGGTCGCGCAGGATTTGTGCGCCGATGCCGTAGCTGCGCAGATCCATGCTGGCGGCGCGGCCTTTCGGCTTGGCTTGCGGCGTATCGAGCGCGGCGAACTGGGCAAACAGCTCGCCCGACGTCTCGCCGCAGTTCAGCAAGACCATCACGCCCCGCTCGGACTGCTTGATGGCGGCCATCGAGGCAGCCACCGTCCACGAGTGGGTGGTCGCTTCGCTTTCCAGCACGTCCAGCAGGGAAACAGGCTGGTGCACGCGCACCAGCGCTTCCAGGCCGGGGGCCAGGTCGCCGTGCACGAGGGCCAGGTGGGCCGACGCGCTCGGCTTGTCGCGGAAGGCGATCAAACGGAATTCGCCATGCGCCGTGTGCAGGGTGCGCTCGGCTACGCGCTCGACCAGGGACTCCGTCTGGCTGCGGTAATGGATCAGGTCAGCAATCGTGCCGATCTTCAGGCCATGCTGCTCGGCAAACACCAGCAAGTCCGGCAGGCGCGCCATGGTGCCGTCTTCCTTCATGATTTCGCAGATCACGGACGCGGGCGTCAGGCCGGCCATGGCCGTCAGGTCGCAACCGGCTTCCGTATGGCCTGCGCGCATCAGCACGCCGCCTTTTTGCGCTTTCAGCGGGAAGATATGGCCAGGCTGGACGATATCGCTGGGCTGCGTGCCCTTGGCCACGGCGACCTGGATGGTCTTGGCGCGGTCGGCGGCGGAAATGCCCGTCGTCACGCCTTCGGCCGCTTCGATGGACACGGTGAAGTTGGTGCCGTAGGCGGTGCCGTTGCGCGACGTCATCATCGACAGGTTCAGCTCGTCGCAACGCTCTTCCGTCAAGGTCAGGCACACCAGGCCACGGGCATGGGTAATCATGAAATTGATTGCTTCAGGCGTCACGAAATCGGCGGCAAGCACCAGATCGCCTTCATTTTCCCGGTCTTCTTCATCGACCAGTATCACCATGCGGCCGGCGCGCAATTCAGCGACGATCTCTTCGGTGCTGGAAATTGACATCATTCATCCTCGTAAGACGCCTGGCCAAACCTGCTGCGCGTCGGTACAAACGGCTTGCGATGCTCACCGTACCTTCGTACGGTTGCGCTTCTCGGCCACCTTGCCCTTGCGCTCGCGACGGTTTTGCCGGGCGTTGTTAATGAAACTAAAAACTGAAACTGAAACATCGCGTGCGAAGATTCCGCGAATTTCCGGGAATTTTCTTATAACCTGCTATTTTAAAGGATTTAGCGCTGACAGACCTGAAATAAGACAGCCCGGCAACACCGATGCGCTGGCGCCCGTCCCAACGGCCCCACAAAGCGCCGATTCTGCGATCCAGCGCAAACGGCGGCGGCAAAACGCGCGCCGTCCGCCTTGTGAAGCGCATAAGATTGGCGGGTCAGCACACTGATTCATCCTCCGCGCCCCGCGGTTCCCGCCGCAGCGGGCGCTTGTTACGCATTATCCCCACACAGGAGCGGCAACATGAAAACCAACGGATCGGCCATCTGGTCAGGCGGCATCAAGGACGGCAAGGGCGCCATCAGCACGCGCAGCGGCGCCTTGCACGAATATCCCTACGGCTTTGCCAGCCGCTTCGAAGGCAAGCCCGGCACGAATCCGGAAGAACTGATCGGCGCCGCCCACGCGGGCTGCTTCACCATGGCCCTGTCGCTGATCCTCGGCGAAGCGGGACTGACGGCGGAAAAGATGGAGACGACGGCCGAAGTCACCCTCGACAAGGTGGACGACGGCTTTGCCATCACGGCCGTCCATTTGACCCTGAAAGCAAAAATTCCCGGTGCCGACCAGGCAAAATTCGAGGAATTGACGGGCAAGGCCAAGGCCGGCTGCCCCGTGTCGAAGCTGCTGAAAGCCACGATCACGCTGGACGCCACCCTGCTGCCCTAGATTTTATCCACGGGCTTGACGGGTTCCACGGGAGCCACCGGCGCCACCAGCGGCAGGCGCGAGTCGCTGGCCGGCAATGGCCGGTTCATCAGGCCGGGATTCAGGGCTGCATTGTTCAGGTTATACGCGGCAATGGCGGCCGCCACGGACGGGTCTTGCGAGGAAGGCAGCGGCACGGCCATGCCCGCGGCTTGCGCGGCCAGCTCTTGCGCCTGGGTATTTTGCTGGGCCAGCTGGGCTTGCTCCGTCGCCAGGCCCGCATCGGCCTGCCCCTGTGCTGCGCGCGCCAGCGCCTGCGCCCGGTCGCTGGCCGCCTGGGCCGCCATCTGCGCGTCGCTGGCGGCCAGCTGTGCCCGTACGGCGTCGTCCGCGGCCGCTTGCGCCTGCTGCTGCAAGCCCTGCTGCTGCACTTGCCCCTGGCGCAACTCGTCCACCCGCGCCGCTTCCTGCTGCTGCGCCTGCTGATCAGTATTGATGCGGTCGCCATCCACGCGTTCGGCGTCCAGGCGCTGGGCATCCACGCGCTGGCTATCGGCTCGCTGCGCCTGCAGCAAGTCCTGGCCGCTTGCCGCGGCTGGCGCCAATGGCGCCGGTGGCGGCCTCTGACCCTGCAAATCCAGGTTCAGTTCTTCCGCTTCCAGCTGCTGCTGCAGTTCCAGTTGCCGCTGCGCAATGGCGGCCGTTTGCGGCGGCTCGCCTGGCGCCACGGCCAGCTGCTGCCCCGCCAATGCGGCAAGCGCGGGCTGTGCGTCACCCGTCAAATCCGCTTCGACCACGGCGGCCAGCGGCGCGCCCTGCTGCTGGGCCAGCACGGCGCCCACTTGCGCCAGCACGTCCGTTCCCTGTTGCAAGGCATCGAGGGTGGCACGGCTGTCGGCCGCATATGCAGCCTGCAACGTTATTGCATCGACATCTTCATTGCGCAAATCGATGCCCATGCTGGCCAGCCGTGCCTGCGTGAGCAAGCTGCCGTCCTGCGCCAGCGCGGCCGCCGCATCCGTGGTGCCGTCACCCGACAGCAAATCGTAGCGCTGCGCCAGGCTGCCCGGCGTGTCGCCGGCCGTCGCCAGCTGGCTGGCATCGATGCCGCTCGTTTGCAGCTGGGCAAACGATTCCGTCAGCTGCCGCGCCAATGCCAGCAAGTCGTCATTGACGTTCACGGGGGTATTTGCCGCCCTGGCCTCGTCCGTGGCGCCCTGCAAGGCCAGCAGTTGCCGGCGCGACAAGGCCACGCCGGACAGGAACTGGCCCAGCGGGGAGATGTCGACCTGGGTCGATGACTGGATGGCAAGGGCCGCCGCGCTGGACGACGGCACCGGCAGCGCCGGCGCCAGCGGCGCCAATGGCGCCGTTGCGCCCACGCGTGACGTGGCCGGGATGGTATTGGGCACGGTTGCGCGCGAAATCGGGTCCATGGCTAGCCCTCACTGCGGAAAACCATATTATGCGCGTCTTGCAGCATTACATCGCACAATTGGCGCATACGGAAACATGTCTGGAGAGTAACTTTCAACGATAGAATACGCTTGCCACGATCTTGCCATATAGGAACAACATGCTGAATGAACCGGAACTGGAAGCCGATATACCGACGACGCCGGCAGCGCCTGCCCCGGCGGCAGCGAACGCGGGCATCGAGGAGGTGTACGCGGCCCTGTGCCGCGATTGGGGAATCGCCAGGCCACCGGCGTTGACAGTGACGCCATCGCTGAAAGCGGGCAGCCGCGTGCTGCTGGGAGAATACCGGCGCGAGCGGCATGAAATCATGGCCGCGCAGAACATCAGCAATCCCGAGCTGGTGCTGTCGCACGAGCTGTGCCATGCCATTGCAGGTGCCGGCATCGGTTACAAGGGGCACCATGGCGCGCCCTTCCTGGCCTTATGGAGCCTGGCCGACCATTATTTCATGGCCGGCAGGGTCAGCGCCGCCGTGGGCGACCTGACGGTGTTCACCATTGGAACGCAATGGCTGCGCGTGGCCCCGCAACGCTACCGCGAAACGGAACGCCAGCGCGCGCACAAGGTCATCGAGGCAGTCAAAAAGGAGATAGCGCCGGGTCCGCTGACAATAGATGAGCTTGCTATTGCCATCCGCACACAAATGGGAACGCAGGCGCGCTCCAGCTCGTTTTCCACTTGGGTCATCGACCGCTTCTTCACGCAAAAAGCGGTGTGGCAATACTATACGGGCCGCAGCGCCATCGCCCTGCTGCTGGCGGGCATTGCACTCCACGCCGCGGTGCCCAGTGAATACAAGCCCATGGTCATACAGGTAATGGCGGTGATACTAGGCGGCATCGTCGCCATCTGCGCGGCGTGTATCTACATTGAAAAAGCGCTGTGCAGATGGGCGGACATCGGCAAGCTGCCGCTGCGCCGCAAGATCTGGCGTATGCTGTTCAGCAAGGCAGGTTAATCTCCGTCAACACCTGCCCTTGCGGGCGCAGCTTATGCTTACTTATCCAGCGACAGCATGCGCTCGACATAGCGGGCGATCAGGTCGATTTCCAGGTTCACCTTGCCATCGACCGTCAGGTGCTTCAAGGTCGTCATGGCGATCGTGTGCGGAATCAGGTTGATCGAGAAGCGGCAGCCGTTGACGGCGCCCGCGCCCAGGTCTTCCACGCGGTTGACGGTCAGGGACACGCCATTGACGACGACGGAACCTTTGAAGGCCAGGTATTTTGCCAGTTCATGTGGCGCTTCGATCACCAGTTCCCACGATTCGCCCACGGCTTCGAACTTGCGCACGATGCCCAGGCCATCGACGTGGCCGGAGACCAGGTGGCCACCCAGGCGTTCGGCCAGGGTCAGGGCTTTTTCCAGGTTCACTTCCGTGGTCGTATCAAGGCCCACGGTGCAATTGAGGCTTTCGCGCGAGACATCGACGGCAAAGCCCGTATCCGACTTTTCCACCACCGTCATGCAAGCGCCATTGATGGCGATCGAATCGCCCAGGGCCACGTCGGCCAGCGGCAAGCCGCCTGCATGGATGTTCAGGCGCACGCCTGCATCGAGGCCGCCGTCGAGCGGTTGCACGGTTTCAATCTTGCCAATGGCGGCAACAATTCCTGTAAACATGGAGCTAACCCTATAAAAATGTGAAAGTATGCGTTACGTATTAGTTGCGTTCGGCGAATCTTGCAAGGATACGCAAATCTGCGCCCACTTGCTGAACCTGGTGGAATTGCAAAGTGCGTTGCTGTTTGAGGTCCGTCAATGCGGGCAAGGCAAACATGCCTTGCGCATCGCCCAGCAAGGTGGGCGCCAGGTAGACCAGCAGCTCATCGACGCAGCCCTCGCGGATCAGCGAGCCGTTCAGCTTGGAGCCGGCCTCGACGTGGACTTCATTGATTTGCCGGCGCCCCAGCTCCAGCATCAGCGCGGCCAGGTCGACCTTGCCGGCCGCGCTCGGCAACATGATGACTTCCGCGCCCAGCGCCTGCAGCTGCGCCTGCTTCTCCGGGTTGGCGACGGCCGCCACGATCCACGTGCCGCCACCCTGCAAGATGCGCGCATCGGGGCTGATGTCGAGCCGGCTGTCGACGACGATGCGGCGCGGCTGGCGCGGCGTCTCGACGGCGCGCACGTTCAGTTGCGGATCGTCGGCCTTGACGGTGCCGATGCCCGTCAGGATGGCGCAGGCGCGCGCGCGCCAGGCATGGCCGTCGGCGCGCGCCTCCGGTCCCGTGATCCACTGGCTTTGTCCGTTGTGCAAGGCCGTCATGCCGTCGAGGCTGGCCGCCGTTTTCATGCGCACCCACGGCTTGCCGCGCTGCATGCGCGAAAAGAAGCCGATATTCATTTCATGCGCCTCGTCCGCCAGCACGCCCGTGGTGACGGCAATGCCGGCCGCTTCCAGCTTGGCCAGACCCTGCCCCGCCACCAGCGGATTCGGGTCCGTCATGGCGGCCACGACGCGCCCCAGCCCCGCGCGCACGAGCGCATCGGAGCAGGGCGGCGTGCGGCCATGGTGGTTGCACGGCTCCAGGGTGACGTAGGCCGTGGCGCCGCGCACGTCGTTGCCGCGCGCGGCCGCATTGGCCAGCGCTTGCACCTCCGCATGATCCTGCCCGGCCGCCTGCGTCACGCCGGCGCCGATCACCTGGCCATCCTTGACGATCACGCAGCCGATGCGGGGGTTCGGCGAGGTCGTGTATAAACCGCGTGCCGCCCATTCCAGCGCCAGGCGCATGCCATCGATATCGTTGAGTATTTCCACGGGCTTCTTTGAAAGTGAATAATCGGTAATCGCCAAGAGGCGAGTCTTGCTACGAACTGTCGGCCACGCCGCTGCAATTGGCCGCCTGCTGCTGCGGATCGCACACGCGCACCCTGCCCAGCATATTGATTTTAATATGGCGCACCTGCTTTCCCAAAGTCAGGGACAAGGTGCCCCAGCGCGCCGCCAGGCTATTGGTCGCGCTGCAACTGCGTCCTGCGCCATTGTAGGCGATATAAAACGGCACCGTGGCCGACGAAAACGCGAACTGGGCCGTGATGCCCGTAGGCAGCGGCCCCTGGCGCAACAGCAATTCGTCACCGTCATCGAAAACCAGGTTGGCATTGCTGTCGATGAATGCCAGCCAGCCCGTGCGCCAGTCCGTACCACCGGGCCCGGCCGGCATCAGCAGCACGCGCCGCCCCCGCGCCATCGCCTGCGCCCGCGTCAATTCGATGGCCGAAAACAAGTCCGTGGCTGCCGCGCGTACCTGCTGGCGCGCCAGCACCTGCTGCAGGCTGAGCAAGGCCGCGGCCGCCAGCAGCGCCGCAATCGCGAGCACGGCCAGCAATTCAAGCAATGTATGCCCGGCTCGCGGTGGCCGCTTGCGCGAACGGGCAAACCAGGGCCGGCCGCAGGAAGGCGAAAGGCGGCATGCAAGTGAGTCACCCCAGCCTCGTAGCTGCGCCAGCGTGGCCATGGCCATGACCTAGGGCCAGCAATGGCTGGCCGGGCCGCTGCTGCCCCGCTGGCCCGTGCTGCTCAAGGACAGGACGCCGCAATCGGCATCCCGGAATTGCGCATCGACCTTGGCCGTGCCCGGCATGGCCCGCAGCAGCACGCATTGCCCGATGGTCATGCCGGGACAGGCGAGCGCCTCGATTTCATACGCGCTGGCGGCAGCCGGTCCTTCGCCTGACCACCACGGAAACTGCTGCGCCTGCGGCGCGGGCGACGCCGAGGAAAACGCCAGGTAGTGATTATTTTGCGAATAATAGCGCTCCTGCTGCTGCATCAGCCGCAGCAGGGCCGCCTGCCCCTGCACCCGCTTGGCCCGCAGAACATGGCCCTGGTAGGCGGGTACGGCCAACGCCAGCAGCAGGCTCATGATCGCCAGTGCGGCCAACAACTCGATCAGGCTGAAGCCCGCGATGGCGGCCACTGTCACAGCTGCGGCAGGGGTAGCGCCGGCACCGGCGGCTCCCGCGCGCGGCCGCGGCGGCGCGCAGGGACGCGGGTGCGGAACTGGCTCCCCGGCCCCGCATGCGCTGCCGCCCTTGCTTCTCATGCTGCCCCACCCGCGCCAGCGTCCTTACTGCCACCGGCATTCCCACCCGCGCGACCACCTGCGCCGACGTCACCTCCATCGCCTGCATCGCCTGCAGCAGACACGTTCCGCGTTGCCACCGCCCCCATGCCTGCCCCTTCGCAAAAGGTGCCCGTCGATCCGACAGGCCGGCTCATTCCTGGCCTGCGCCTGGTCAGCTTGCAATATGCCGGCGTTCAAGGCGCCCGCCTGGCCACGCCTATTTCTTCTTGGCCGCCTCGTGCAATTCGCGCCAGTTCGCCACTTCACGCCAGCTGAGGCGACGGGCCGGCAACGGCGCGCTGACAACCTTGATCCCGGCCCCGCTGGCCGCAGCGGGCAGGCCAGGTTGCAGCACGGCCAGTTCCTTGCGCCCCTCGGCCCGCCCTGCCGCCGTCACGGCGCCCACCGTGCTGTTCAACTCCAACGCCAGCGGCGGCGCCCGCGCCAAGCCATCGAACAGACGCCCCGTCTGCGCGCCCGCCTGCACGACACCGGCGCCATCGGCGGCAAAGCCGCTCAGCACATCGAGCACGTACAGGCGCGTGGCGGGCCTGGCGCAGGGATCGCGCCCCGGCAGGGCGGTGTTGAACAGCACCTTGCCGGCAGCCAGCACGGGACTGCTGATGCTGCGTTCGCCCGTCTGCGCAGTGTTCATGAAATCGAGATACCAGCCGCGCATGGCGTCGCTGCCCGTATAGCGCAGCTCGGCGCCATCGACACGCACGCCATCCACCGCCTCGCCCAGGCTGCGCTGCTCCAGGTCGGCGCGGCTGCGCGTGGGCGACGACTCCCGCAGATCGTCGTGCACGGCATAGAACGACTGCGACAGGAAGGCGGAAGGCCAGGTATCGGCCCCTTCGACCAGTTTACCTGTGCCGAACAGCAGCAGATAACCGCCATCGGGCGCATACGCCACTGTCAGCTGCTGCGTCACGGGCTGGCGCCTGCCCTGCGCATCGCGCGCAACAAACACGAGCTTGCGTCCCTGGCCATCTTTCCACGGCGGCCCGCCGGTCATATCCAGGCGCCAGATATTGCCCTGCAAATCGCCCGCATACACATGGGCCAGCGCACCATCGCTGCCCGGCACCACGGCGGGCGGTCCCAGCGCGTGGGACACGGCGCCTGCGCTGGCGCCGCCATCCGCACCCGCAGCGCCGCCCTGGCTCCCGTCGTCGCCGCTGGCCACGGGCACCTTGAGCCGGAAGTAATTACTTCCCAACACCCACGGCGTGCCGGGCGCCTTGTCCAGCGCCAGCAGGAAGATGGCGGCGGCGGAAGCGGGCGCCGTCGTGTCCTTGCCGTCGTCCACATGGTTGTTGTAGCCGCTGGCAACGACGGCAAAATCGCGGTAGACCACCGCCCCGTCCTTGCCGCCCATATTGATGCGGGCAAAGGCAGGCGGCGCGCGCACGTTGCCGATCAGCTTATCGTCGCGGTCCGTGAATTCCCACAGCGCCCCGTCTTGCGCAAAGCGCGCCGGGTCCGTGATGTCGAGCGCAAATATGCCCTGCGCCCCGCCGCCCATGCCGGACGCCAGCACCGTCTTCCAGCGTCCCAGCGCCAGCACTTCCGCCGTGGCCGCGGCGCCGTCGAGTAGCGGTCCGGGACTGTAGTGAGTGCTCGCAGCGGCGGCCGCGGCATGCAGCAGCGCTTGCGGCAGATAGGCAAACAATTCGCTGCCCGTGCGCGCATCGACCGCATGCAGCAAGCCATCGTTGGCGCCCAGGTACAGCATTTTGCGCCGCTGCAGCAGCAACTTGCGGTGCAAGCCATAGCCGGCGCCCGGCATGCCCAGCCTTGGTGCGCCCACGTACAGCAAATTGCCATGCGGCGCGGCGCCCAGGCTGCCCGAACGGCGCCGCAGGAATCCCCCTGGCTGGCCCACCTCGTGCGTGTGCTCGCCCAGCAGATATGCCAGGCGCGCCTCGCCCTGGCCATCGCCGCCGTCGAATGCGCCGCGCTGCGCCGCATCGAGCCGCTGCCATGCCAGTTGCATCAGGCTGCCTTGGGCGTCGAGCGTGTAGACGGGGCGCAAGGATGCGGACGCACCATCCGGCACGGGTTTATCCTGTCCGCCTGCAATCCACAATGGCTTGCCGGGAAGCAGCGCGCCATCGGCGCCCACGGCAAAGGCGCTGCGCGACAAGGTCATGGCGCCATCGGCCAGGCGCATCTGCGTGCGAAACCAGTATGCGTCTTCCGTGCCGCTGGCCAGCGCCATCAGCGCCGGCCCCGCGAGCGTCGCGGGCAAGCTGCCCTTGTCGGCGGCCGAAAACGCTGCGCGCAATCCCCCGATCAGGGCGGCCGGATCGCTGCCGGGCAGGTAGTGGGCGGGCCAGCGGCCGTCCAGGCTCCACTCTTCCAGCGCGCTGCCCGTCGTGCTCTTGTAGGGGTTGGCGTCGCCGTTCGCATCGAGAAAACCGCCATATTTTGCCGCCAGCAACAAGGGAGTAGCAGCGGGCACGGCCGCCGGATCGCCCTGGCGCAAGTCGCCCGCATAGTGTTCGACGTGCGCCAGGCCGTCTTTCTTGCCGCCAGGACGCAGCGCCTGCACATGCGACCAGTAGGCCAGGCCCGCCGCATGGTAGCTGGCGCCGCCCGCGCCGTCGGCCAGCAGTTCCAGTGCCGCCAGTTCGGGCCGTGGCGCGGGATTGCCCTGCGCGGCGGCGCTTTCCAAGGTGCCCACCGCATGCGTCCAGGCCATCGCATCGAACGGGGGCGGCGCAAAGCCATCCGCGGCACGCGCGTGGTCGCCGGGCGCGGCGGGAGTAACTGGAACATTGCCTGGCACGTAACGGTCGCCCGCCATGCCCCCATCACCGAGGCTGACGACCACGTGGCGCTGGCAGCTGGCCGTCTGCGGGTCGTTCCATGGAGTCACGACCGGCAAGCCGCCATCGTTGGCAGGCGGGGCCGTGGCGGGCGGTACCAGGACACTCGCCTGCCTGCCCTGCAGGTAGCGCAGCGATTCGTACAGCAATTCGGCCAGCGGCGCCGCCCCCGCGTACGCGCCCGGATGCCCGGCACTGCTGCGGCCCAGGCCATTGATGTAAGCGGTCACCCCGCCACCGGGGCCCGTGCCCTGGGCCTCAAGGTGGGATGCCGCTTGGGCCATATACACGCCGGTGGCAGGATTCCACTCGGCGTCGGGATTATCTTCCGGCAAAAAATCGGGCGCCGCCCAGCGCTGCCTGCCCACATGGGCCAGCGGCGCGCGCAGCACGCCGCCATACACGGCACCGGCGCTGACGGACACGTCGTTCAAGTGGCCAAACACGCCCACGCGCCCCCTGCCCCCATGGCGCTGCACGGCGCCCACGGGCTTGTAGTTCTTGCCATACGCCAGGCACAAGTCGTCGCGCAGCGGCCCTTCGACAGCGTCGCATACGCGCACGCGCGCGAGAAACACGCCGTGCGTGGCAGCAAAGCCCGGGACATCGCACGAGCCGCCCGCAGGCTGGCTGACGCTGGCATCGCCGAACAGCAAACGATTACGACAGGAAACAATGGCCAGTTGCGCCAGCGAAAACGGCGTCGCCGCCGACACGCCTGTCTGCAAGACCTTGCGCGGAAAAAAAACGGGATGGGCAAAGAAGTCGACGGGACCATCGGCATCGGGCAGGTAGGCGCGCTGCAGCACCGTCTTGCGCACTTCGTCGATGACGCGGTCGCCGCCCGTCAGGGCGTAACGGACGATGTCAAGCATGCTGGCGCCGGCCCAGTTGAGAAAGTTGCCGCTAAAACTGTCGCCGCCGCAACCGTGCAACGCATCGGCCGGCTTCAGCACGGAGAAGTAAGCGGTCGCTACGCGCAAGTCCGGCAGCATGACGCCATCCTTGCTGCGATACGGATAGCTGTAGCACATGCGCGCATGGAAGTAACCGAGGTACTCGCGCTGCGGCGCATACTCGCCGCCATATGCGGCAGCGGCGGCCGCATGCGTGAGGGACAGGTTGAGCAGCAGATTCGGCGGCACCCTGGCGCCGTGCAAGCCCGCGTCGGCTCGCGCCAGCACCACCGGGGGAGCGGCGGCGGCAATGGCGCCACCGCAAGTGAGGCTGGCCAAACCGGCCAGCAGCATCAGCAACAGCGAGACGCGGCCGGCGCGCCGCCAGGCGGACGACAAAGCGGACCACAAAGCTGCGCACCATGCGGCAGGCCATATAGCGGACCATATAGTGGACGACAAAGCCCTCATGGCCCCGCTCCGGCCGCCTGCTTGCGGTAGTAACTTTGCAGCACGACTTGCGTACTTTCCTGCGCGCCAAAACCGATGGCCGTGATGCGGTACACATAGCTTTCCGTGGCCAAGCTGCCGGCCACGGCCGCCGCCTGGGCACCGGGCGGGTGAAACGGCAGCAATTCGATAAGGTAGCGGGGCAGGCGCGACGGCAGGAAACCCTGCCCCTTCTGCATGATCGCGCCCGTAAACTGGCCATACGGCACGGTGCGGCTGGCACTTGCCCCTTCGGCGCCATCGAGGTCCATGCTCAGCCAGAGCGCCGGCGCATCCGGCGGTGCGGGCAAGCACAAACCCAGTGCGCCTCCCTCGCCGCAGCCATCCGCAAAGCCAGCCGCGCTGTCCGGCGCGAAGAGGCTGCTGCGTCCCGGCACGCCGGGCAAGCCTTCGATATCGTTTTGCGCATCCACCAATGCCTCCTCCGCCGCTTGAAACGCGATCTGCCGGTCGCGCTCGCCGCGCGCCGCCTTTTCGCCCTGCAAGGCCATCTGCGCTGCAGATATGCCCAGCAGCAAAATGATCACCAACAGGCACAGCACATACACGAGGGTCGCGCCCCGCCTCCTCACACCAGCAGCGCAGCCGGGCAGGCAACCACGGACGCCCGCGCCAGCCATCACGCCGCCCGCCTAGGCCGGCCCGTTGCGCAGCACGATGCTCATCTGCACCAGTTGCCGCAGCCGGGAACTCGTCGCGGCGGGCAAGGCCGCGCGCGCGATGCGCACACCCGTGTCGTCGGCGCCGTGCGCCTCCGCATACGCCGGGCCGAACAGGTCGAACTGCGCCGGCCCCATTTCCGCCAGCTTGTCCACCTGGCCCGCCTCGCCATGCAGCAGCAGCGCCACGCGCACGCTGGCCACGCGCTTCCAGTGCGTGCGGCGGTGAAAATCGCGCTGGCGTGCTGCCGCATCCGCGCCGGCCAGCACCAGCGCCGCATCGTAGGCGTCGAGCGCGCTGGCGTTGACATAACGGTTCGCCACGCCGTCGGGCGGCGTATCCGTGTCGAGGCCGTACAGCACCTGGAAACCGTCGACGCCACGGATCACGGCGTCCGCGCCCCAGCCGTTCGCGCCACGGTATTTGCAGCGCAGCTCGCCCTCGCCATCGGCGCCCTGGGCCACATAGAAAATGCTCCAGCCCCGCTGCGCCTCCGTTTGCGCGGCGCCCACGCCGAAGCCGGCGCAATTGAGCACGGAACCGTCGCCGCCCTCTTCCTTGCCGGCGCCGTAATAGCGCAGGGCCAGCACATCGCTGCCATGCACGGCATCGGGCAACGCGCCGCTGATGCCTTCGCTGTTCTTGCCCAGGCTATGCGCATCGAGCCCCGCGACATTGGCGCTGTCGTGCGCGGCATGGGCGACGGGCGCGGCGCTGCTGTCCCAATTCACGTACGCCGTCTGGCGCACGGCGCGGGCGATGGCATCGAGCGCATAGCGGCCATTGTCGTCCAGGCGCGCACTGGCGGACTGGTCGCCATAGCTGCCGCTGGCCGCCAACAGCATGGCGCTGGCGGCCAGCATCAGCAGCGCGCCCAGCGACAGGGCCACCAGCAATTCGACCAGGCTCATGCCGCGATGCCGGCACCTGTCAGCTTGCATGCCGTGCACGCCGTTCATGCGCCCCCTCCCCCCAGCTGGAATGCCAGCCTGGGCAGCGACTCGCCCGCCCCATTCACGGCGGGCGATCCATCGGGTAGGCGGCCGCGCCAGCCCAGCTTGATGACGATGGGCGCGCCCTTGCCGCCGCTGCATTCCCAGTGCAAGCCCTGGGCGGCGGCATCCCACGCAGGGGCATCGCGGCAGATACGCAGGCGCGCGCCGGGCAAGGCCGCTTGCAGTTGCTGTTTCCATTCGGCGATATCGAATTGCGCCAGGTCGGCCCCGCTGCAGGCGGCGGCGCCAAAGCAGTCCGGCGCGCCGCCAGCGTCGGCGCCGTCCGCCGCCGCGTAGGCCACGTTCAGGTAGGGATTGCCCCCATCGGGGCCATACATGAGCACGCTGTTCGCGCGCATGCGCTCGGCCATGCCGGCGGCCAGCTGCACGCCCGCCGACAACAATGCCGATTCATGGCGCGCGCGCAAGGCATTCAATTGCAGGATGCTGGCCCCCAGCAGACCCAACGCCAACAGCAGCAGCGATACCAGCACCTCGACGAGGCTGCTGCCATCCATGGGACCACGCGTGCCGCTGTGCATGAGCTTCTCCTGCTGACAGAGTCAAACCCGGACCGGAACCGCGCAAACGCCCGGCCCAGCTACAAGATAGGCGCGTGCAAAAACTCGGGCATGAGACAGCGCAAACGTCGCTGCAAAATAGGGAAAAGTGAGGAGAGAGACCGCGCCCGGATTGATCAGGCCGCTTGCCAGGCGGGCGCTGGCGTGGTGGAAACGGGGCGCGCGATCGGCCCCGTCGTCGAACAAGAAGCTTCGAGCAAGCGTCAGGGCTTGCTGCGGGCCTGCCCCACCTCGGCAATCGCATCCTGGAACTCGGCCAGGTCTTCGAAATTTTTGTACACGGAAGCGAAACGGATATAGGCGATCTTGTCCAGGCGCTTGAGTTCCTGCATGACCAGTTCGCCGATATAGCCGGAATCGACTTCGCGCAAGCCGCTGGTCAGCAGTTTTTCCTGGATGGATGCGATGGCCGTATCCACGGAGGCGGCCGCGACGGGGCGCTTGCGCAAGGCCAGCATCAAACTGCCGCGCAACTTATCCGCAGCGAACTCCGTCCGGCTGCCATTCTTTTTGACGACGGCCGGCATGATAAGTTCAATGCGCTCATACGTGGTGAAGCGCTTGTCGCATTTGCCGCAACGGCGGCGGCGCCGTATGGCATCCCCTTCCTCCGATACGCGCGTATCGAGAACCTGGGTATCGCCGTGCTGGCAAAATGGACATTTCATGGGCTGGATACAACTTTATAGTAATAATTACGGGAAATCGCCGCCCTTAAATGAAAGGGCGCCCGAATCACTCCGGGCGCCCTGGGGCACGACTGGAATGTGTCAGACAGAATCTTACTCCGTATGACACATTCTGGACAAATAATTATGCAGCGTACACAGGGTGCGCGTCGGCCAGCACTTTCACGGCCGCTTTCACGCGCTCGATGGTGGCGGCGTCATGCGGATTGTCCAGCACGTCGGCGATCAGGTTGCCCACTTCTTCCGCTTGCGCTTCCTTGAAACCGCGCGTCGTCATGGCCGGGCTGCCCAGGCGGATGCCCGAGGTGACGAACGGTTTTTGCGGGTCGTTCGGGATGCCGTTCTTGTTGCAGGTGATGTGCGCGGAACCGAGGATGGCTTCGGCTTCCTTGCCCGTCAGGTTCTTTGCGCGCAGGTCGACCAGCATGACGTGCGATTCGGTGCCGCCAGAGACGATGCGCAGGCCGCGCTTGATCAGGGTTTTTGCCAGCACGTCGGCGTTCTTGATCACTTGCTTCTGGTATTCGACGAATTCAGGGCTCAGCGCTTCCTTGAAGGCGACGGCCTTGCCGGCGATCACGTGCATCAGCGGGCCGCCCTGGATGCCGGGGAAGATGGCCGAGTTGATGGCTTTTTCGTGTTCGGCCTTCATCAGGATGATGCCGCCGCGGGGGCCGCGCAGCGATTTGTGCGTGGTCGAGGTGACGAAGTCGGCGAACGGCACCGGGTTCGGGTACAGGCCGGCGGCGATCAGGCCGGCGTAGTGGGCCATGTCGACCATGAAGTAGGCGCCCACTTCCTTGGCAATCTTGCTGAAGCGTTCGAAGTCGATCTTTTTCGAGAATGCGGACGCGCCGGCGATGATCAGCTTGGGCTTGCGTTCACGGGCCAGGCGTTCCATCGCCTCGTAGTCGATGTCTTCTTCCGCCGTCAAGCCGTACGACACCACGTCGAACCACTTGCCGGACATGTTCAGCGGCATGCCGTGGGTCAGGTGGCCGCCTTCGGCCAGCGACATACCCATGATCAGGTCGCCTGGTTTCAGCATGGCAAAGAACACGCCCTGGTTTGCCTGCGAGCCGGAGTTCGGCTGCACGTTCGCGCATTCGGCGCCGAACAGCTGCTTGACGCGGTCGATGGCCAGTTGCTCGGCCACGTCCACGTATTCGCAGCCGCCGTAGTAGCGCTTGCCTGGATAGCCTTCGGCGTACTTGTTCGTCAGTTGCGAGCCTTGCGCTTCCATTACGGCTGGCGACGTATAGTTTTCCGACGCGATCAACTCGATGTGATCGTGCTGGCGCACGTTTTCTTTTTGAATGACGGCGAACAGTTCAGGGTCGACGTTGGCGAGGTTGTGATCTTTTGCAAACATGTAAAAACTCCAAGTATGAGGGTGCTTGTACTGGCAGGTTGGATCGAATGAGGGGAGCCGGCGTTAAGTGAATAACAACATTGGACAGGCAGCCTCTTCGTGCTTTTCCATAGTGGCTACCCAGGCGAACGGCTGATGAAAAATCTCACGTTTCCCGGTGGATGCCCACCTTTCGCCGGTTTGCCGATCGCCATTCAGGCAGATCGCCGACTTTTCGCCAGTCACGTGAGACGTAATGGAAGTCAAATTGTAAGTTAAGTGCCCAAATTGAGCAAGGAATGCAGCGGTGCCGCTATAATCGCCGCGCGCCGCAGCAGCCCGGGCATGGCCGCAGGCCGCCCCGGGCGTGGCTGCCGCTCTTAAGCTGAACTTAAACCTGGCCGCGGCATGTAAGCGTATGTTACGAGGCTTGCCATTGTGCACCCCGGATTTACAATGCTGCGGTGCAACTTATATGCTGCTTTTGCATGGCTTTCCAGCAAGCGCCCACAGTCACAAGAAGAAAAATCGCGTAAAATGTTGCTCAATCTCACTACTGGCGCAATAAACATGCCTTCAGTCTTTACCTGGAACGTACGTGTCTACTATGAAGACACCGACGCCGGCGGCATCGTGTATTACGCGAACTACCTGAAATTCTTCGAACGCGCGCGCACCGAATGGCTGCGCGCCATCGATGTGGGCCAGCAGGAATTGCTGGAACAGCACGACGCGATGTTCGTTGTCAAAAGCGTCAACGCCGACTATCATGCGCCAGCCAGGCTCGATGACACGGTAAGATTAACATTAAGCATAGAAAAAATGGGGCGCGCCTCCATCGTTTTCCTGCAACAAGCCTGGTGCGGCGACCGCCTGCTGAACACGGCCCGCGTCAAGATCGGCTGCGTCGACTCGGCATTGCGCCCGCGCGCCGTGCCTGATGCAGTAGCGGCCCGCATGCGCGCCGCCTGAGCCCTACCCGCCACCTCCGGACAATTCACCCAACAGACTGCCAGCCAATGAACGTTACACAAGATCTTTCTTTCCTCGCGCTCATCTCCAATGCCCATTTGATCGTGCAACTGATCATGGCCCTGCTGCTGCTGATTTCCCTGACCAGCTGGACCTACATTTTCCGCAAGATGTTTGCCGTGCGCCAGGCGCGCAAGCAGACCATCGAATTCGAACGCAGCTTCTGGGCCGGCGGCAACCTGCATGCGCTGCACCAAAGCGCCAGCGGCAACCGCGACCAGAGCGGCGCGCTGGCCCGCATCTTCGATGCCGGCATGGGCGAATTCATCAAGGGCAAGGCATCGTACGGTTCGCGCGAAGCGCTGGACGTCGGCGCCGTGCTCGACGGTGCCCGCCGCGCCATGCGCGCCGCCTTCCAGCGTGAAATGGACGTGCTCGAATCGCACCTGGCCTTCCTCGCCTCCGTCGGCTCCGTCTCGCCCTATATCGGCCTGCTCGGTACCGTGTGGGGCATCATGAACGCGTTCCGCGGCCTGGCCAACGTGCAGCAAGCCACCCTGGCCGCCGTCGCGCCCGGCATTGCCGAAGCGCTGATCGCCACCGCCATCGGCCTGTTCGCGGCGATTCCCGCCGTCGTCGCCTACAACCGTTTTTCGCACGACATCGACCGCCTGGCGATCCGCTTCGAGAGCTTCGTCGAGGAATTCTCCAACATCCTGCAGCGCCAGTCGCGCTAAGAGGGAGCAAGGTCCATGGGTTCCTCATTCAATAGCGGCGGCATGCGGGGCGGCCGTGGCCGCAAATTCAAGTCCGAGATCAACGTCGTGCCGTATATCGACGTGATGCTGGTGCTGCTGATCATTTTCATGGTGATGCCGTCGTCGAACAATCCCAGCGTGGTGAACCTGCCCAACGCGGAAAAGTCGGCGAAACCGCCCGATGACTATATCCAGATCGTGCTCAAGCCGAATGGCTCGCTGTCGATCGGCCTGATCGGCAAGGAGCAGCAGGCGCCGGAAACGGAACCGAACCGCGACGCCCTGCTGCGCAAGCTGCGCGGCTTGCACGAAACCAATCCCGAGTATCCCGTGATGATCGCGGGCGACAAGGAAAGCAAGTACGACGATGTGATCCAGCTCATTTCGGAAGCGAAAAAGATGGGCATTACCCGCGTCGGCCTGGCCACCAAGTAAGCGCAGCATCCTGTTTCCAGACTTGACCGTTTTTAGATAGACTAGACTTTGCAGACCAAACAAATCGACCATGTACTCGGCAAGCCCTACAGCGTGCCGCGCGAACGCAGCCGCTGGCCCTCGCTGGGCCTGGCGCTGGCGATGCACCTTGGCCTGCTGTTTTTCCTGTGGGTAGGCGTACACTGGCAAAATACGGAACCTGTGGCCGTCGAAGCGGAAGTATGGGACATGCAGGTGCAGACGGCCGCGCCGCCGCCCGAGGTGGCGACGGCACCGGAGCCGACACCAACTCCGCCGCCGGAACCGCAAGTGGAACAGCCGGCCCCGCCGCCACCGCCGCCCGTGGCCGCGCCCGAGCCGAAGGTCGACCTGCGCGAGGCGGAGATCGCCCTGGAACGCAAGAAAGCCAAGCTGAAGGAAGAAAAAGACAAGGCGGCAGCGGAAGAACGCCGCAAGCAGGAATTGAAGGAACGCGAGGAAGAAAAGCGCGAACTGGAAAAACAGAAGCAGAAAGAAAAAGACAAGGCTGAAAAGCTGGAAAAAGAAAAGGCCGACAAGCTGGAGAAAGCCAAGCTGGCCAAAGAGAAAGAAAAAGCGGCGGAAGAAAAAGCCGAGAAAGAACTGTCCGATAAAAAAGCGGCAGCGGAAAAAGCGGCCAAGGCGAAAAAAGCGGCGGAAGAAAAGAAAGCCGCCGACAAGGCGCGTGACGCGGAAATGAGCCGCATCACGGGCGCGGCGGGCGCCGGCACGACGGGCACGGCCGCGAAAGCGACCGCGCCACGCAAGGACAGCGGCTATGTCGCTGCCCTGACGAGCAAGATCAAGAGCAATATCGCGTACAGCGGTAGCACGGACGTGCCGGGCAACCCGCGCGCCGTGTTCAAGATCGAGCAACTGCCAACTGGGGAAATTATTTCGGTCCGAAAGATTAAAAGTAGCGGCCTGCCGGCGTATGACAGCTCGGTGGAAAACGCCATTAATAAATCGTCGCCACTGCCGAAGAAAAAAGACGGCACCGTGGAACGCGAGATTGAACTCATATTCGAGATGAAGGATTTGCCTAAATGATGACCATGAAAAAAATGAGCTATGTCGTGCTCTGCGCCGGCCTGATGCTGGGAGCGTCAGGCGCCCAGGCGCAGCTGCGCGTGGAGATTACGGGGATCGGCAGCAACCAGATCCCGGTGGCTGTCGCCAGCTTTGTCAATGAATCGGCGGCGCCGCAATCGCTGTCGGGCATCATCAAGGCCGACCTGGCCCGCAGCGGCGTGTTCAAGCTGATCGACGCCGATGCGCCCGTGTCGGAAACGGCGCCCGTCAGCTACGAGCAGTGGAAGTCGCGCGGCGCCGATGCGCTGGCGGCCGGCACCGTGCAAAGCATGGCCGATGGCCGCCTGGACGTGCGCTACAAGCTGTTCGACACCATCAAGGGTGCGCAGATCTCCAGCATGAACAATGCGGCCGCGCCCCAGTTCAACCGCCTGCTCGCGCATAAAATCGCCGATGACATCTATGAGAAGCTGACGGGCGTCAAGGGCGCGTTCGCCACGCGCATCGCCTACGTCACGCAATCGGGCCGCGAATACCGCCTGGAAGTGGCCGACGCCGACGGCGAAGGCATCCAGGTCGCCCTGCGCTCGAACGAGCCCATCATTTCGCCGTCGTGGTCGCCGGACGGCACCAAGGTCGCGTATGTGTCGTTTGAAAAGAAAAAGCCCATCGTCTACGTGCAAAACCTGGTGACGCGCCAGCGCACCATCGTGTCGAATGAAAAAGGCAGCAACTCGGCACCGAGCTGGAGCCCGGACGGTTCGCGCCTGGCCGTGGCCCTGTCGCGCGATGGCCATACCCAGGTCTACACCGTCAATGCCGACGGCAGCGGCTTGCGCCGCGTCAGCAGCAGCAGCGGCATCGATACGGAACCCCAATTCTCGGCCGATGGCCAGAGCATTTACTTCACCAGCGATCGCAGCGGCGGACCACAAATCTACCGCATGTCGGTCAACGGCGGCGAAGCCAAGCGCGTGACGTTTGGCGGCCCCTACAACATCAGCCCGCGGATTTCGTCCGACGGGAAGACACTCGCTTATATTTCCCGTCGCGACGGCAATTTCCAGCTCTACGCGCTCGACCTGGCTAGTGGCCAGGAACTGCGCCTGTCGGACACCGCCAACGACGAATCACCGAGCTTTTCGCCCAACGGGAAATATATCATGTACGCGACCGAATCCGGACGACGCAAGTCGCTGGCAGTGGTATCGGTGGATGGCCGCGTCAAACAGCGTTTGACTACGCAAGCTGGCAATATCAAGGAGCCCACCTGGGGTCCTTTTATGAAGTAAATGCTGTACAGTTTCACCTTTAACCATGACCCGGAGAATAAAAATGAGTAACTTTAAAAGTTTGGCTTTCATCGCCGCTACCGCAGCCCTGCTGTCCGCCTGCAGCACCCCAGTTAAAGTAGCAGAAACCCCAGTGGTTGAGCGCGCTCCTGAAAAAGCAGCTCCAGCACCAGTTGACACCCGTCAAGTTCAGCCAGTGACGACCGCATCGGTCGATCCTCTGGACGATCCAAAAGGCGTGCTGGCTAACCGCAGCATCTACTTCGACTTCGACAAATACGTCGTGCGCGAAGCGGACACCCCAGTCGTGCAAAACCACGCTGCTTACCTGGTAAAAACCCCAGCTCGCAAGATCCTGATCCAAGGTAACACCGATGAACGCGGCGGCGCCGAGTACAACCTGGCCCTGGGCCAGAAACGTGCTGAAGCAGTGCGCAAGTCGATGGCTGCCCTGGGCGTGCCAGAAGGCCAAATGGAAGCCGTGTCGCTGGGCAAAGAAAAGCCTAAAGCACAAGGCAGCAACGAAGCAGCATGGGCTGAAAACCGCCGCGCTGACATCGTTTATTGATGTTTACAGGTAAGCGCCGCAGCATTGACGCTTACCTAACTGGCCAGTCATAGGCATAATAATGGGGCGCAGCGCGGTGATTCACCGCCCGGCGCCCCGTTTGCATGTTTGCGTAACCTTTGAAAGCCCGACCCATGATGACATTCTCGAAAGCCGGCGTTGCCGCCGCCTTGATGGCCGCGTTTGCCTACCTGCCCCTGCACGCCAACGCCGCCCTGTTCGACGACGACGAAGCGCGCAAGGCCATCCTGGAGCTGCGCGCCAAGGTCGACGCAATGGCGCGCGACCTGAACAGCCGCATCGACGCCAAGGCGGACAAGACCAGCACCTTGAGCCTGCTCAACCAGCACGACCAGACCATGCAGGAGATCGCCCGCCTGCGCGGCCAGATCGAAGTACTGGGCAATGACCTGGCAAACACGCAAAAGCGCCAGAAGGATTTCTACACCGATATCGATGCGCGTCTGCGCAAGCTCGAGCCGCGCCAGGTCACCATCGACGGCCAGGAAGCGGCCGTGGGCGTATCCGAGCAAAGCGCGTATGAAACGGCGTTTGGCCAATTCAAGTCGGGCGACTACAAGGGCGCCGTCACGGCACTGGATGCCTTCGTGAAACGCTATCCGGAATCGGCCTACGCGGCCAACGCGCAATACTGGCTGGGCAACGCCTATTACGCCCAGCGCGACTGCAAGAGCGCCATCACGGCCCAACAGGCAGTGCTGAAGAACTATCCGGACAGCCCGAAGGCGGCCGACGCCATGCTCAACATCGCCAGCTGCTACACGGAGCTGAAAGACAAGGCAAACGCCACCAAGACCCTGAACGCCCTGATCTCGCGCTACCCGGACTCCAGCGCGGCCCAGACGGCCAAGGAACGGGCCGGCAAAAAGTAAAACCGGGGAAAAAGTTGCCCGTTAGGTTTGACAGAATCCCGGGCACCCCCTATAATCTTTCTTCTTCGGGTCGTTAGCTCAGCTGGTAGAGCAGCGGACTTTTAATCCGTTGGTCGCAGGTTCGAATCCCGCACGGCCTACCACGAATACGCAGTACTGATCTGCTTGCGAGTTGTTATAGCAAGCATTTTTTTACGGCACAGTGTTACCGAAGTTGTTGTAAAAAGTTTTTGGGTCGTTAGCTCAGCTGGTAGAGCAGCGGACTTTTAATCCGTTGGTCGCAGGTTCGAATCCCGCACGGCCTACCAAATACTACGAAGAAGCCAACCGTTCGCGGTTGGCTTTTTTGTTTTCAGCGGTATCGCTTGCACGGCATGCCATCGCTGACACAAATCAAACACCCTGCTACCCGCGATACACCCCTGCCAGACTGTCGTATAATCAGACAATCATGAACGGCACCCCATCCTCGACAACGTCCGAATTTGAGACGACGGAAGCAGCCGAAACCTATGACCGCTGGTTTCGCGCAAAAGTATCGACATCACTAAATGATGACCGCCCTGCCCGTCCACATGAGGCGGTCATGGCGCAACTGAGGAAGATCGTCGCAACCCTGCCTGATGACCATGCTGCCGATTCTATGGAAGACTGAAGCACAGGAAGATCTGACCGCGATCCTCACCTACATCGCGCAGCGCAACCAGGCAGCGGCACTTCAGCTTTACAACGACATCGACAGCGCCATTTCACAACTTCCGCTTCATCCCCACCTATATCGAACTGGCAGAGTTGTTGGCACGCGTGAACTGCTTGCCCATCCAAACTATGTCGTCGTATATCGCGTTGACGCAAACGCGATAGAAATTCTTGCCGTCATGCATACACGGCAACTATATCCCTGTGCAACAATCCCCTGCCCTTGTCAGGCGGGATGCCAGCTTTTAACGCGACGCCAACACCGGCCTGCCCGCCAGATGCGCGAGCACACCGCCCATCACCCGCCCCAGCGGCACCTCCACCCAGCGGTGAAACGCGGCGCCTGCCGCCAGGCTGGCGCCCCAGGCCGTCAGCATGCCCAGCGCCTGCCAGGCGGGTTCCAATGGAACATAGGACGTAAACAAGGCATTCACCAGCAGGCTGACGGGGAAGTGGACGAGGAAGACGGCGTACGAGATGCGGCCCAGCGCATTGATGATGTTCCAGGCACCGCCCTGGGACGGGGTGCGGGCGCGGCCGAACAGGCACAGCGCGCAGGCGACGACCAGGGCCAGGGCGATGCGGCTGCGGTAATCGATGGCCAGGGCCAGCAGGACGGGCACGGCCGCCATAGTCATGAGCAGGGCCATGGCGGCGGGCTTGCGCCTGGGGTCGCCGGCCCACCAGGCCAGCATGCCCAGGCCATAGCTGCCGAAGAAATACGGCGCCCAATTGTCCCAGCCGGAGTCGAGATTGAAATACAGCAGGGAAAAAGCGATACCCATGGTGACGGCCAGCGGCATCAGCCAGTGCCCGCGCCGCTGGCCCGCCAGGCGGCCACCCAGCCACAGCAGCGATACCGTCAACATGTACAGCTGGAAATCGATGGCCACGTACCAGGCGCCGGCCGACAGCGATTCGTAGCCCAGCACCCCGTGCAGCAGCAAGGCATGGGCGCTCAGCTGGCCCAGGGTGACGGCGGCCGACATGGAATCGTGCATCATCCAGATACCGGCCACGGGCGTGATGACGGCCGCCAGCAAGGTAGCGGCCAGGAAAGGCGGCGCCAGCTTGGCATAGCGGCGCCAGACAGCTTGCAGCGGGGCAGCGATGCCGGGGCGGCCGGTGGGCGAGAGGGATTTGGCGACCAGGAAGCCGCCGATGACGAGAAACACTTGCACGGCGATGCGTGCGCTGCCGCCCAGCCAGTCCAGCAGCGCAGGCCACAGGGGCTGCACGTAATCGGACATGGGGCCATAAAACGCCAGATGGTGCAACACGATCAACTGCGCCGCGCCCCCCTTTAATACATTGATCCAGCCAAACTGCGGACGATTTGCCAGGTCCGCCTGTGATACCGCTGCTGCTACCGTCATTCCCATCCCTTGCCATGCCAGGTCGTCTCGCCAGCCCATCGCGCAACAGGCGCGCGGCCGGGGATTTACCGAAAGGCCGACATGATAGCCGAGCCTGGCACTTCGGTGACGCGCGGCAGCTCGGCGATATCAGTCCCTGCGCGAAAAATCGGCGCGCAGCAGGGTCTGGATGATGCTGCCGCCCTGCCCGCTCGCGCGCACCACGACCGCCATGGACGGCATGACGAACATCACGCCGGGCTGCTCCTCCATGCTGCCGATCAGCTGCTCCAGGTCGCGCCCCAGCGACTCGGGCCGCTTCAGCTGCTGCGCCAGCTGCGCCGCGCAGCGGCCCTCGTTGCCGCTGCGGCGCGGACATTCATCGACGCGCACGAACGGCGTCTTGCTCTCATGCAGGCGCGCGGACAATTGCGCCGCCACCGCTTCCGGCGCGCCATCCAGATACAGGTGGTAAGACGCGCCGCTGCAGCACACCCTGGAAAACAGCAGCAAGCCTATCCTCGATCCGAACGCACTGGCGGGGGCCGAAGGCACATAGGCAAATGGCGGCGCGTCGCCATCGCCAGCATAAGTCTTGCGCAGCTCGGCAGCGTTCGGCCGGCGCCAGCCTGGCAGGCAGGCGGCGTTGGCCGCCGCAAAGCAGCTGCGGTAACCGCTCTGATCGCTGATAAACAATTGCTCGACAGCATTGCGCGTGCCGGCCGCGCCCGGCGCGACACCGTCCGGCCTGACCTCCCAGCTGCCCGCGCCGTCCTTGTGCCAGGCGAGCGCCGTGCGCGACCAGGCCCACAGCCGCTCGTACGGGTTGAATTGGTAGATGGGCGCGTCAGCCAGATATATTTTCGGCAGGGGGATGGGCTCGCGCCGCTTGCCGTCCGCATCGACCACCAGCACCACGGACGGCGCATACTCGCTGTCGACATACGCATATGTCTGTCCATCGGGCGAGATGGCTGCCAGGACATGGGCGTACAGGCTGTCGTCGCCTTCAGGCGGACTGGGCAGAACGGTGGTTTTCACCGGCAAGGCGCTCAACAGGAAACCGGGACGCTGACTGCCGGGAAAATAGCGCACGCCGGGCGACAGGGGAAAGCCATGCGTATACGTCTCGTTGCCCTGGTAGCCGTCTTTCGACGCCGCGATCTTCTCGACCACGGCCTTGCCCGCCCGCTCGTGGACCAGCGCCAGCACGCCGTCGTCCTCCCGCAGTTTGACGAAATACACGGGCTGGGTGAATTCCGTCCAGCGCTCGATGCCATCGGCGGCCTGGACGACGACTTTATCGCCGTAGATCAACCGCATGGAGTTGTTGTGGGTGGACATCAGGGAGCCGCCACCCTGGCGGTACTCGACAGACAAGGCGGCAAACCGCCCATATGCATCGGCCCTGGTCACCTTTTCGCCACGCTTCAGCACGGCGGCATATTCGCCCGTGGCCGGCTCCGTGTAAGGCCAGCAGCCAGTCAGCAGTACGAAAGCGGTGGCGCACCACCAGCGATGCCGTGCAGAAATCTTCATGCGTGCTCAATCCTTCAGCCTGGAACTGCAGCACATGCTGCAAATTCGGCAATCTTGCAGGCATTCTACGGCAGATTCAGGGCTGATTCGCTTGCGGCTGGCGCAGGATCGCCTCCAGCAAGCCGGGGAAGCGGCTCTCGATGTCGGCGCGGCGCAGGGTGTTCATGTGCGTGGTGCCCGCGTTTTCCGTGTAGACGAGGCCCGCTTCGCGCAAGACCTTGAAATGGTGGGAGACGGTCGATTTCGGCCGCCCGCCATCGAGATCGCCGCAGGCGGCCGCCTCCACGCGGGCCAGGTGGCGCACGATGTCGAGGCGGATGCTGTCGCTCAAGGCGTACAGCACGCGCTCGAGGACGAATTCGCTGGCGGAGGGATGTTTGTGTGGACGCATGAGCAGAATCATACCGCATCGGCTATACTAATTCCATTCTTCGAATATTTACGAACTACCGAATCAGCATTTCCAAACATTTCCGCCAACAAACACAAAGGCCACCATGTCCGCCCTCTTCCAGCCCTACACCCTCAAAGACATCACCTTGCGCAACCGCATCGCCGTGCCGCCCATGTGCCAGTACATGGCCGTCGATGGCCAGGCCAACGACTGGCATCTGTCGCATTACGCGGGCATGGCCCGGGGCGGCGCGGGCCTGGTGATCGTCGAAGCGACGGCCGTGGCGCCCGAAGGCCGCATCACGCCCGGCTGCACGGGTATCTGGAACGATGACCTGGCGCAAGCGTTCGTGCCGGTGGTAAAGGCCATCAAGGCGGCCGGTTCCGTGCCCGGCATCCAGATCGCCCACGCAGGCCGCAAGGCCAGCGCCAACCGCCCATGGGAAGGCGACGACCATATCGCGCAAGGCGATGCGCGCGGCTGGCAAACCATCGCGCCGTCCGCCATCGCCTTTGGCGGCGGCTTGCCGAAGGTGCCGCGCGCCATGGACCTCGACGATATCGCCCGCGTGCGCCAGAACTTCGTCGACGCGGCAATCCGCGCCCGCGAAGTGGGCTTCGAATGGCTGGAACTGCACTTCGCCCACGGCTACCTGGCGCAAAGCTTCTTTTCCGCCCACTCGAACCAGCGCGACGACATCTATGGCGGCAGCGTGGAAAACCGCAGCCGGTTCCTGCTGGAAACATTGAAAGCCGTGCGCGCCGTGTGGCCCGAGCACCTGCCGCTGACCATCCGCTTCGGCGTGCTGGAATTCGACGGCCGCGACGAGCAAACCCTGCTCGAATCGATAGCCCTCGTGCGCCAGTTCAAGGATGCCGGCATGGATATGCTCAGCGTCAGCATGGGCTTCACGATTCCCGACGTATCGATTCCGTGGGGCCCCGCCTTCATGGGCCCGATTGCCGAGCGCGTCCGCCGCGAAGCGGGTGTGCCCGTCTCGTCCGCCTGGGGCTTCGGCACGCCGGCCATCGCCGAGCGCGTCGTCAAGGAAGAGCAGCTGGATGTGGTGATGGTGGGCAAGGCGCACCTGGCCAATCCCCACTGGGCCTATTTTGCCGCCAAGGAACTCGGCGTGGAGCGCGCCTCGTGGGTCATGCCGGCGCCATACGCGCACTGGCTGGAACGCTACTGATCGCCTTTCGCCTTCGCCGCTGCCGGATGGCCCTCCAGGGGCAATTCCGGCAGGAACAGCAAGGCGAGCAGCCCCAGTAACAGCAGCACGGCGCCGGCGCCAAACACGCTGGCAATCGCATGGCGGTAGACTTCCACCGTCTGCACGGCCGCGTGCGCGCCCAGCGCCGAAACGGCTTCCACGCCATGCTGGTGCAGCTGGCGCGCAAGGATGGCGCCCGATGCCGTCACGCCCAGCAAACCGCCCAGCGAGCGGAAGAAGGCCAGCATGGCCGTACCCACGCCGCGCCGCGCCAGGGGCAAGGCATTTTGCACGGCAATCGTCATGTTCGGCATCACCAGGCCCAGCCCCGTGCCGAGGAAGAAGATGGCCGGCTCGATGATCCAGTAGCCGCGCGACGTTTCCATGGCCCAGGCCAGCACGGCAAACGCCAGCAGCGCCACGGCCAGCCCCGCCACCTGCACCATCTTGTACTTGCCCGAGCGCGACAGCACCCGGCCGTTGAACATCGACGATGCCACCAGCCCCACCATCATGGCCACCGTCATCACGCCGGACTCCGCCGGACTCGTCCCCATCACCAGCTGGAAGAACAGGGGAAAGAAGACGCTGGCGCCCATCAGGCCCATGAAGGTCATGGCCATCACCAGGCTGGCGATATTGAAGGTGCGGTTCTCGAACAGGTCGGGCGGCAGCACGGGTTCATCCACCCGCCCCACGTGGAAGGCCAGCCAGATACCCAGCAGCACGGCAACGCCGCCGCTCACCTTGACGGCCAGCGCATCCCACGGCCATTCCGTGCCGCCCAGCGCCAGCACCAGCAGGGCCGCCGTGATGGCGCCCGTCAGCAGGACGGACCCCAGGTAATCGATCTTGTGCACATGCGTGCGCACGGGTTTGCGCATGGCGCGCGCGATGATGACAAAGGCGGCGGCGCCGATGGGCAGGTTCACATAGAAAATCCAGTGCCACGACAGGGCATCCGTGATGACGCCGCCCAGCACGGGCCCCAGCACGCTGGTGACGGCAAACACGATGGGCACCATGCCCTGCCGCTTGCCCCGCTCGGCGGGCGGCACGATGTCGCCGATGATGATCTGCGCCAGCGGCATGAAGCCGCCCGCGCCCAGGCCCTGGATGGCGCGGAAGATGATCAGTTCCGTCATGTTCTGCGCCAGCCCGCACAGCACGGAACCGAGCAAAAAGGTCAGCAGGGCAGTAAAAATCATGGGGCGGCGGCCATACTGGTCGGCCAGCTTGCCGTACAGGGGCATGGTGGCCGTCGAGGCCAGCACATAGGCCGTGACCACCCACGACAGGTGCGCCATGCCGCCCAGGTCATCGACGATGCGCGGCAGGGCCGTGGCGACGATGCTCTGGTCCAGCGCACCGAGCCCCAGCACGGCCATCAGGCCCAGGTAGATGGCGCGCACTTCGCGCTCGGTAACGGGCTTGGCCGCGCCCGCGGCGTGATCGTGGCCGCTCATGCCTGGCCAATCTCGAGCAACGGTTGCATGGCGGCGGCCAGCGCGTCCATCTGCTGCGGCGACAGGCGGGCGATGCGCCGCGCCAGCGCATCGCGGCGGCGCGCGCGCAAGGTGTCGAGGATGGCCAGGCCCTGGGCTGACAGGTGCAGGCCCGAGCGGCGCCGGTCCTGCGGATCGGGCGCGCTGCGCTCGACGAGCCCCGCCACCTCCAGCGCCTTGACCTGGGCACTGACGGTAGGCCCGCGCACGTTCTGCAGGCGCGCCAGCGCGGCCACGCCGATGCCGGGCTGCTCGTGGATCAGGGCCAGCAGCATGTACTGCATCATCGATACGCCGCCTTCCAGCTCGCCCCCTTCGCGCTGCATGGAGCGCAGCAGGCGCTTGAACGCCGTGCGCAATTCATCGGACAGCGCCAGCGCGCGCTCGGGGATGGGAAAGTCTTCGTCAGGGGTCATGGGATCATTAATATAGGTAGGCTATCTATCTATATTAGTCCGCGTATGCCTGCCATGCAAGGCTTTTTTCCACCCATGTCCCGTCCAGCCCTTCCCAAAACCGCCGTTGGCCGTCATAATAGCCGCCCTTGGGTCGTTAGCTCAGCTGGTAGAGCAGCGGACTTTTAATCCGTTGGTCGCAGGTTCGAATCCCGCACGGCCTACCAAGATTCAGTCGTCAGCATGGCAAGCATGTTGATACGGCACAGCGTTACCGCAGTTGTTGTAAAGTTTTTGGGTCGTTAGCTCAGCTGGTAGAGCAGCGGACTTTTAATCCGTTGGTCGCAGGTTCGAATCCCGCACGGCCTACCAAATACTTCAGAAAAGCCAACCGTTCGCGGTTGGCTTTTTTGTTTTCCAGCCTTCCCCTTCCCATCGCTTCCTGATTCAATCCTCATAGGATCGAGTCCATGGAATCAAACCCAGATTATCTTTTCAAAGTTCATAAATACAATGGATGGCATGGCGGCACAGGCAAGGCCTGCGCCCGCATCACGCATCACGCATCACGCATCACGCATCGTATTTGACCGAAAGGACTGGCCATGAAAAAACTCTACACCCCGTATGACCTGGCAGGACTGACCCTGCCCAACCGCATCGTCATGGCGCCCATGACGCGTTCGCGCGCCACGGATGGCGTACCGGACGCGCAGACGGCCCTGTACTACGCCCAACGCGCATCTGCCGGACTGATCATCAGCGAAGGCATCCCCGTCAGCCGCGAAGGCACGGGCTTTCTGTTCGTGCCCGGCCTGTACACGGATGCGCAGCAGGCAGGCTGGCGCCAGGTGTGCGACGCCGTGCATGCACAGGGCGGGCGCATCTTTGCCCAGCTGTGGCATGTGGGCCGCCTGTCGCATACGTCGCTGCAGGCCGGTGGCGCGGCGCCCGTGTCGTCCGTGGCGCGCCGCGCGGACAACTCGCCCGCGTTTGCCTGGGTGTCGCCAGGTGTGGCCGGACAGGTACCCGCCAGCGCGCCGCGCGCCTTGGACGCCGCCGACATCCCCCGCGTCATCGAGGACTTCGTGCTGGCCGCGCGGCGCGCCATGGCCGCCGGTTTCGATGGCATCGAACTGCATGGCGCGAACGGCTACCTGTTCGAGCAATTCATCAACGGCGCCCTCAACACGCGCGACGACGCGTATGGCGGCACGATCGCCAACCGTCTGCGCTTGATCCTCGACACCATCGACGCCCTGATTGCGGAAGTGGGCGCACGGCGCGTCGGCGTGCGCATCTCGCCGTTCGGCCGCCTGTACGACATGCAGCCGTTCGACGACGAGGCGGCCATCTGGCTGGCCCTGGCCGAAGCGCTCAACGCACGCAGCCTCGCCTACGTGCACACGAGCGACCAGCTGACCCTGGGGCAGACGCCGATACCCGCCGGCTTCGCGGCCGACTTCCGCCGCGCCTACCGCGGCACCCTGATCTCGGCGGGCGGCTTCGACGAGGACAGCGCGGAAGCGGCGCTGCACGATGGCCGCATCGACCTGGCCGCCTTCGGCCGCCCGTTCATCGCCAACCCCGACCTGGTCGAGCGCCTGCGCCACGGCTGGCCGCTGGCGCAGGCCGAGCGCGCCACCTTCTACGGCCCGCACGGCGCGAACGGCTATACGGACTACCCCGCCTTTGCGGCGCAATAACTGAAAGGACACACGATGAACGTGCAAACACTGCTGGACCTGGAAGCCATCAAAAACCTGCGCATCCGCTACAGCCATTTATTGGACAGCAACCGCATCGCGGAACTGGCCGAACTGTTCGCGCCGGATGCCGTCTGCAACGCGGGACTGGGCGAATGGCGGGGCCGCAACGCCATCCGCGCCGGCCTGCAGCGGGCCTTCGACGACTACGACACGGAGCGCCACGGCAGCTACCCTTTCCTGCACGCCGTGACGAACCACTGGGTGGAATTGCTCGACGCCGACACGGCGCAGGGGCGCTGCTACCTGATCGACCTGCACACGCGCCAGCCGGAACAACGCGACCCGTGGATACTGCTCGGTGCATATGCGGACGAATACCGCCGCATCGACGGCCGCTGGCAGATCAGCCGCTCGCAGCTCGACATCGTCTGGCCCGCGCGCAATGGCGGCGGCGGCCAGCCCGGCGACGATCTGGAACTGCCCGCACGGGAGGCTGCATGACGGCGGCCGGAGCGCGCATGGACCTGGCGCAGCACGCCCCGTTCCGGCGCGTGTTCAGCCCGGGCAAGCTGACCTTCGGCCTGATCGCGCCGCTGGAAGCGTATCCCGGCAAGCCCGTGCCCACGCTGCAGGACCACGAACGCATGGCCAGGCTGGTCGACGATGCGGGCTTTGCCAGCATCTGGCTGCGCGACGTGCCCTTCCTCGACCCGGCCTTCGGCGACGCGGGGCAGGTATTCGATCCCTTCGTGTATGCGGGCTTCCTGGCCTCGGTCACCAAACGCATCGGCATCGGCACGGCCGGCATCGTGCTGCCCTTGCGCGATCCCGTCATCGTCGCCAAGCAGGCGGCCTCGGTGGATCAATTGAGCGGCGGACGCTTCCTGCTTGGCCTGTCGACGGGCGACCGCCCGGCCGAATACCCGGCCTTCGGCGCCGACTTCGACAATCGCGACGAACGCTACCGCGAAGCCTTCGCGCTGCTGCGCCAGCTGGGCGAACAAGACTTCCCCGCCGCCACTACGCAGCATTACGGCCGCCTGGACGGCACCCTGGACCTGCTGCCCAAACCCGTGCGCCGGCGCCTGCCCATGCTGGCGATCGGACGCTCGCGCCAGCCCATCGACTGGCTGGCGCGCAATGTCGATGCGTGGATCTGGTCCGTCGACGATGCTCAAGCGATCCAGGACATCCTGGCCAGCCTGCGCCACCATGCGGGCGAGCAGCCGCCGCCCGCGTATGGCTACGCCACCTTTTTCGACCTGGACAAGGACCCGGACGCGCCGCCGCGGCGCTTCTACAATGTGGTGCGCATCGGCCGCCATGCCCTGATCGAACGCTGGCAGGCGCAGCGCGAACTGGGCGTGCGCCACGTGGCGCTGAACATGAAGCCGTCGCAGCGCCCGGCCGAGGAAGTCATCGCGGAGATGGCCGAGCATGTGCTGCCCCTGTTTAACGCGGACTGAGGCCGCTCAGGCGGCGGGATGAAACACGGTATTCGGTGCGGCCGCCAGCGCCACCAGCGCATCGATGGCTGCACGCAGGCGGGGCTTCACATAGCGCGTGGCCGGCCACACGGCGTGAATCGGCATTTCGCCGCCCGCATGCTGCTCCAGCACGGGCACCAGCCGGCCCGACGCCAGGTCCGCATCGATCAGCCAGGTGGGCAGCTGGCACAGGCCGGCGCCCGCCAGGGTCGCCGCCAGCATCGCTTCGCCGTCGCGCAAGGCATGGCGCACGCGGATGGCCTGCTCGGTGGAGCTGCCGTCGGCCTCGCGCAGCAGCCAGACTGCTGGCCCTTGCCGACGCCAGCCCACGATGCAATCGTGGCGGGCCAGGTCGTCGCGCACCTGCGGCGTGCCGTAGCGCGCCAGGTAGGACGGGGCGGCGCAGATCAGCAGCCGCTGCGTGCCCAGCTGGCGCGCCACCAGGTCTGCGTCGTTGTTCAATGTTCCGATGCGCACGGCCAGGTCGATGCCCTCCTCGACCAGGTTGACGGTGCGGTCCGTAAACGTCACGGCCAGTTCGATGCCCGTGTGCTGTCCGGCCAGTGCCAGCAGAGTGGGCAGGATGTGGCGGCGGCCGAACGCGGCGGGCACGTCGACGCGCAGGCGTCCCGTGGGCACTTGCTGGCCGATGATCAGGCCATGCTCCGTCGCCTCCAGGTCGTCCAGCATCTGCACGCATATGTCGTAATACGTGCGCCCTTCCGGCGTCAGGGTCAGGCGGCGCGTGGTACGGTGCAGCAGCTTGGTGCCCAGGCGCGCTTCCAGCCGCGACACGCTCTTGCCCACGCCCGACGCCGTCACGCCTTGCGCGGCGGCGGCGGCGGCAAAACTGCCCAGCTTGACGGTCATGACGAAATCGTTGATGCCATCGAAACGGTCGTCATTGTGCATATATTATGGAATTCTGAGAATGAATTAGACGATTTTACGCCGATTACATGGCTGCAGTCTTCAACACGCTGGCGGGCGCGGCAGGCGTGGCGTGCCGCCCTTCACCCGGCCATGGCGCCATACCTGCCCGGCGTCACGCCCATCACGCGCCGGAACATGGCGATGAAGGCGCTGACGTTGCCGTAGCCCAGGTCCAGCGCGATCGTCGTGACGGGCTGGCCGGCGGCCAGCAGTTCCAGGGCGCGCAGGATGCGGGCGCGCTGGCGCCAGGCTGTTGGCGTAAAACCCGTCTCCACCGTGAAGCGGCGCGCCAGGGTGCGCGGCGACACGCCGGCCCAGGCGGCCAGCGCGTCCACGCCCCGCTCGTCGGCCAGGTCGTCGAGCACGGCGCGCGCCACGCGCAGCAGGCGCGGGTCCGTGGGGAGCGACAATCCGAACGGCTCGTGCGGCGCGGCGGCGATCTCGTCGAGGATCACGCCTGCCACCCGGGCCTGGCGCGCGTCCAGCGCACCGTCGTCCCATTCGCTGGCGCGGGCCACCGCCTCGCGCAGCAAGCCCGAGACGCGCATCACGCACGGCGCGGCAGGCAAGCTGGCGCAACTGGCCTCGTCCACATACACGCTCCAGCCCGCAAACGGGCCATGCGAACGCAGCGCATGGACGTGATGGGGCGGCATCCACACGCAGTGGCTGGCGGGCACCACCCACTGCCCGCGGTCGGCAGCCACGGAAAGCAGGCCCCGCTCGGCGCCGAACAGCTGGCCGCTGGCATGGCGGTGCGGCGGCGTCACCCGCTCCCGCGGCTGGGACATGCGCATGGCGCGCAGCGGCGCCAGCAGCATCGGCGGCAAGATTGGCGGATTTGACGTATCGATAGTCATAAACAACGCAGGCAAGACAATCCCGCCATCATACAGTGGAGTCTTTCCATTATTCAGGAGTACAGCATGCGTGCAGAAGACGTGTTACCGGATCAACAAAACCAGGGCCAGTTCAATGGCGTCACCGTGCGCAAGGGCACAGTAGGGGCGTTCCTGGCGAATGCCCGGCTGTGGCTGGACGACACGAGCAGCAGCGCCGAAAAGGCCATCGCCGAGCGCGACATCCTCGACGCCCTGCCCGCCCTGCACGCGCTGGGGCTGTTCGACATCGTGCAAGTGCGCGATGCCGCGCTGCGCGAGCTGGTATCGCCATCGGCCGCGTAGGCGGCACTGGCTCGTCGCGGGCGCGCATTTCCTCTATCATGCTGCTTTGCCCGCCTTCGCACCCGCCATGCCGTTTACCATTGCCGCCCCCGTCCACAGCGAACTGATCATCAAGAAAAGCCGTTTCATCGGCTGCGTGCAGCCGATGACGGACCGCGCCAGCGCGCAGCAGGTGGTCAACGACTTGAAGGCGCAGCATCCGGGCGCCTGCCATGTGTGCTGGGCGCTGCTGGCGGGCGGACAGTCGGCGGCCGTCGATGATGGCGAACCGAGCGGCACGGCCGGGCGCCCCATGCTCGACGTGCTGCGCCACCAGGACCTCGAAGGCGTGCTGGCCACCGTGGTGCGCTACTTTGGCGGCATCAAGCTGGGCGCGGGCGGCCTCGTGCGCGCCTACACGGACAGCGTGGCGCAGGCGCTCTTGCAGGCGGAAAAGACGGCCATCGTGCGCCAGTGTACCCTGCGCTGCACGGTGCCGTATGCGATGGAAGGCATGCTGCGCCGCGAACTCGAGGGCGCCGGCGCCACCTTGCTGAACGTGGCGCACGCCGACGCCGTGCTGTTCGACTTCAGCCTGCCGGAAACGGCGGCCACCGCCCTGCTGGCCCACCTGCATGAGGCGGGCAATGGACGGATACAGTGGCTGGACGCGCAGGAAGGCGATGACCAGCCATAGTCAACCGGTGCAGTCCGGCGGGCATGATGGATGGCGATAAGCGCCCCATAGAAGACCTATCTGCTTGTGCAGGAATACGCTGATCCACCACCACGGCGAAATCGCCTGCATTGCCGGGCATATAATTTCCGCAGTCCGGACAGATCAGATGCCCGCAGCGGCATGCCCGCCCGTCCACGCTGCATTGGCGTCCACCGCATCCATTCCACAAGAATACAGATGCCACCTGTATTTTTTCATGGCCTTGCCTTGAAAACCGCCATCGTCATGGATAGCGCTGCTCCTGATATCCATTCGCAAACACGTGGAGAATATTGGCCATCTGTCCGTCCACATAGCCGAACAGAATCTGATATCCGGTCGGGTTTTCCTGTCCATGCTCTTTCTGCCTGACCATGATGGAATGGAGGCGATCATCGTCATACCGGTAATCGTAGCTCCCTACACCAAATTTTCCGAAATTGATGTCCTGTGCGATGCGTGCCCCGTCAAGAAAACTGAGCATGACATTCCTCAAGCTCCCTCCCGCATTGAAGTGCACACTTTTCAGTTCGCCGCGCTCATGAAAATAGAAGCTCCTGTTGATGACGGCAGCAGACCCGCCATAGCTTTCCACCAAGATGACCCGGCCTTCCCCATCGAAATAGTAGACATGGGTATCTTTCAGCGCCGCGGGCAGCGACTTCAGCTCTTTTCCCGGCTTGAAGCCCGCCCTTTGGACTTCGAAAGGCCGGACGTTACATAACGGCCCTTTGCTGATCAGCGTTCGCGCCACGCGCAGTTTGACGGCATCCAAATACGTCGCCATGAAAAAGTCGGGTTTCGACGCTATCGCGTGGAATTGCTCGCCCAGTTTTTGGATTTCACTCATGCCACGCTCCCGCTACGCCCCTTTCAGCAATCAAGCCTTGCGCGGGCGCTTGATCTGCAACAAGATGAAGTGCGTCCAGGCCAGCGCCGGCAGTACCAGCAACAGCAGCATCAGTCCGGCCGGCATGTCCGGTACGAAACGCACGAAGCAGGCGAGAAAGCCGGCGATGGCCAGCCAGAAGCGCCAGTTGAACGCATACGCCTTGCGCGCCACCGTCGCCAGCGCGATGCGCCAGAATTCCAGCAAGGCCCACAGGCCGCCCGTCAGCAGCAGCGCGGCCAGGGCATTGGCGCCGGGGGCGTCGGCCCAGGTGCGCACCAGGTTGTACAACAGTACGGGATAGCCGGCCGTGATGGCCAGGGTGGCGGGGCCGGCGGCGATGACAGCTTCCAGCAGCTGCCCTTTGGAACGATGATCCACTCAATTACCCCTATGCCACGACGCCCGAATGGGCGGCGATCACTTGCAGCGCGCCGGCGCCATCCTGCGCCCATACGCGCGTAAAACGGAAGTCGCCATGCGTTTCCACGTCGTGATAGCTGCCCGTCAGCTGCATGCGCACGGAGACCACGGCCACGTGGCCCGTGATGCGCACATGGCGCTCGGAGGCGCGCAGCTCGGTGATCGTCAGCAAGCGCTGCTCGTGCGCGGCCAGGTCCGCATGCTTGCTCAGCAAGTGGCCCAGATGGTTGGTAAACAGCAAATCGTCAGCCAGCAAGACATTCAGTGCGGCCACGTCGGACGCCATCATGGCCAGGCGCAAGCGCTCTTCCGCATCGAGCACTTGTACTTCCGTTAAAGCATTCATCTTTTTCCTTATTAAAATAACGCGCGCATCTTAGCAAACGGAAAACCATGCTGGCACGAAATAGCCAAATTCACAATCATCCAGAAGGCTTATGCCTGTGGAGCATATTCATATAGCGTAATATTCGCAGCAGCATTGCGCAGAACGCCCCCATAGTACTGTACAGTGCTTGCCCTTTCGCCCCAGGCTGGGGCAGCTGTTACTTGTAGTAAAGTTCTCATGCTCTCTGCAGTCTCGAATAAAACCAAGATAAGGCCCCCACATGGCAATTAACATCATTCTGAACCTGCTCGTTGCGCTGATCGTCTTCGCCTTCATGTTCCACCAGCAGCGCAAGCACGCCACGTTCACCGTGCGCGTCTTCACGGGCCTGGGCCTGGGCGTGCTGCTGGGCGCGGCCGCGCAAGCGCTGTATGGCGCCGGTTCGCCCGTCATCGCCGGCACCAATGAATACATCGACATCGTCGGCAGCGGCTATGTGAAATTGCTGCAAATGATCATCATGCCGCTGATCATGGTCTCCATCATTTCCGCCATCCTGAAACTCAAGGATGCGAGTTCCCTGGGCAAGATCAGCGCGCTGACCATCGGCACCCTGCTCATCACCACCACCATCGCTGCCGCGCTGGGCATCCTGATGGCCAAGCTGTTCGGCCTGACGGCTGTCGGCCTGACGTCGAGCGCCGCCGAAGTGGCGCGCGGCGTGCAGCTGCAAGGCTCGCTGGAAACGGCGAAGGCCCTGTCCTTGCCGAAACTGCTGGTCAGCTTCGTGCCGACCAACCCCTTCCTCGACATGACGGGCGCGCGCAAGACGTCGACCATCGCCGTGGTGGTGTTCTCCATCTTCATCGGCATCTCCGCCACGGGCATCGCGGTGAAAAAGCCGGAAATCTTCGCTTCCTTCGAAAACTTCATGAAAGTGGCGCACGCCATCGTCATGCGCATGGTCACCCTGGTGCTGCGCCTGACGCCGTACGGCGTGTTCGCGCTGATGTTTGAAGTGGTGGCCTCGTCCAGCTACACGGACATCTTGAAACTGATCAACTTCGTCGTCGCCTCGTACAGCGCGCTGATATTGATGTTCCTCGTGCACCTGGCCATCATCGCCGGCGTGGGCCTGAACCCGCTGCGCTTCGTGAAAAAAGTCTTCCCCGTGCTGGCCTTCGCGTTCACCTCGCGCACCAGCGCCGGTTCGATCCCGATGAGCGTGCAGACGCAAACCCAGCGCCTGGGTACGCCGGAAGGCATTGCCAATTTCGCCGCCTCGTTCGGTTCGACCATCGGCCAGAACGGCTGCGCCGGCATTTATCCCGCCATGCTGGCCGTCATGATCGCTCCCACCGTCGGCGTCGATCCATTTACGATCAGCTTCCTGCTGCCATTGCTGGCCATCATCACCATCGGTTCCGTCGGCGTGGCCGGCGTGGGCGGCGGCGCCACGTTTGCCGCCCTGATCGTGCTGTCGGCAATGGACTTGCCTGTCGCCCTGGCCGGCTTGCTGATTTCCGTCGAACCGCTGATCGACATGGGCCGCACGGCCCTGAACGTGAGCGGCTCGATTACGGCCGGTACCGTCACCAGCCGGGTCATGGGGCAGACCGACCTGGCCGTCTACAACAGCGACGACGCGCCCGACCTGGACGAGGCCGAGCACGCCGCCTGAGGCTAGCGGCAAGAACAGCGGCGCGCCGCGCCTTGCCGCTTTCGTCTATATTGATCCGCAATCAATACGGAGGAAGGCGCGAGGCGATGGAACAGAAATGGCCGCAGCAAATCTGGATCGTGCGTCACGGCCAAAGCGCCGGCAACGTGGCGCGCGATGCTGCCGAAGCGGAACAACAGCTGTCGATCGCCATCGCCGAGCGCGATGTCGATGTCCCCCTCTCCAGCCTGGGCGCGCGCCAGGCGCAGGCGCTGGGCGACTGGTTCGCCACCCTCCCCCCTGAACAACAACCAACCGTCGTGCTGTACTCGCCCTACGTGCGGGCGCAGCAGACGGCGCAAGCCGTGCTGGCACGCATCGATGCGGACAGCTTGAACTCCGTGGTGGCGGACGAGCGCCTGCGCGAAAAGGAATTCGGCATCCTCGACCGCCTGACCGCACGCGGCATCGCCAGCAAGTACCCGGAACTGCACGAGCAGCGCCAGCACGTGGGCAAGTTTTACTTCCGTCCTCCCGGCGGCGAAAGCTGGTGCGACGTCATCCTGCGCCTGCGCAGCGTGCTCGACACCATCACCCGCGAATACCGGGGCGAACGGGTACTGATCGTCGGCCACCAGGTCATCGTCAACTGCTTGCGCTACCTGCTGGAACGCTGCGACGAGCAAGCCATCCTGGCCATCGACAAGGCGGCCGACGTGCCCAACTGCGGCATCACCTCGTATGCCTTCAATCCCGCCCTGGGCAGGCACGGCAAGCTGCAGCTGGACCTGTGCAACTTCGTCGCCCCGCTGGAAGCGGCCGGCACCCCCGTCACGGCCCAGCCCGACATGCCGGCCGCACCCAAGTCCTGACCCCGGGCCGAACCCATCATCAAGAGGTGCCCCATGCCCGCCACGCAAATCACGCCTTCCCTGCTGCGTTCCTGGCCCCTGCCCATGCCCCGGCCCGACGGCGACAAGGACGTGCGCGGCCATCTGCTGATCGTCGCCGGCTCGGCGGAAATGCCGGGCGCCATCATACTGGCCGCCACGGCCGCCCTGCGGGCGGGCACGGGCAAGCTGACCCTGGCGACGGGCGCGTCGGTGGCAACGCAGGTAGCGATCGCCATGCCCGAGGCGCGGGTCATCGGCCTCGATGAAACGGCGCTGGGCGGCTTCCGGCACGAAGCGCAGTACCAGCTGGCGCCGCTGGCGGGCAAGGTGGACGCCGTACTCGTGGGGCCAGGCATGTGCGACACGGCAGCCAGCTGCGAGCTGATGCGCCACCTGCTGCCCCTGTTTGCCGGCAGCCGCATGATCCTCGACGCCGGCGCCATGCAGGTCGTGCGCAAGCCGGCACAGCTGCGCTCGCCTTTCACCTTCAATCAACCCGTGCTGCTGACGCCGCATGCGGGCGAACTGGCGCAGCTGATGGGCTTGTCGAAAGACGCCGTGCTGGCCGACCCGCATGGCTGCGCCGTGGCAGCGGCGCAGCGCTGGCATGCCATCGTCGCCCTGAAGGGCGCGCTGAGCGTGCTCGCCATGCCCGACGGCAGCACCTGGACGCATGCGGGCGGGAACGTGGGACTGGCCATTTCCGGTTCGGGCGACACCCTGGCCGGCATCATCGCGGGCCTGGCCGCGCGCGGCGCCCCGCTGGAGCAAGCGTGCGCCTGGGGCATCGCCGTGCATGCGCTGGCGGGCGACCAGCTGGCACTGCGCTTCGGCGTGCTCGGCTACCTGGCGCGCGAAATCCCGGCCGAGATTCCAGCCCTGCTGCGTCACCTGGCGGCGTAAAAACAACAGCATAAGCATATCCAGAAAGAATCGTTAGCGCGCACCGCCACCTCCCTTAAGCTCATTGCAACTGTTTCCACACCGACACTAATCGAGCCCAAAGGACACCGCCTTGCACCCGCGCCATTTTCCAGCACCACCCGCCATTCCCGCCACGCCGCTGCGCGCCATCGTGCTTGCCTGTGCCATGCTGGGCGCACCCGCCGCCTGGGCCCAGGAGGCACAGACGGCCGCCAGCACTGACACGGCCACCGCCAGCATCGACCAGGTCACCGTCGTCGGCTCGCGCGCGCGCAACCGCACCGTCTTCGACAGCAGCGTGCCCATCGACCGTTTCGGCGCGCGCGAAGTGAGCAATGCGCTGTCGACTGGTGACGTGGGCGCGGCCCTGCAAAACCTGTCGCCCTCGATCAACTTCCCCCGCATCGAATCGAGCGGCGCGTCGGACTCCGTGCGCGGCATCCAGCTGCGGGGACTGGCGCCGGACCAGGTGCTGGTGCTGATCAACGGCAAGCGCCGCCACACGAGCGCCGTGCTCGACACGGAAAGCAGCTTTGCCGGCACGGTGCCGGTGGACATCAATGCGATACCGCCCAACGCCATCGATCACATCGAAATCCTGCGCGACGGCGCCGGCGCCCAGTACGGCAGCGACGCCGTGGCGGGCGTCATCAACATCGTGCTGAAAAAAGCGCGCACGGGCGGCTCGGCTGCCGTCAGCTATGGCGCCAACCACACGCATTTCGAGCCCACCGATCGCACCCTGACGGATGGCCAGACCGTCATCGTCAACGCCGACTATGGCGTGCCGCTGGGCGAGGCGGGCTACTTCCGCTTCGGCGCGGAAACGCGGCGCCGTTCGCCCACGGAACGGGCCGGCCCCAGCGACGCGGGCTGGACGTCCTACAACTTCACGCCAGCCGACCAGGCGCTCGATGGCAAGGTGGTGTTCAAGTCAGGCGACTCGCGCCAGCGCAACAACTATTTGTTCTACAACACCCAGCTCACGCTTGATAACGGCCTGGACCTGTACTCGTTTGCCACCCTGAACGAACGCGCATCGGACGGCAGCGCCTACTTCCGCTATCCGGGCGACCCGTCAAACGTAGCGGCCCTGTATCCGAACGGCTACCGCCCCGTCACCAATGGCGACAAGCGCGACCTCAGCATCGTGGCCGGCGTGCGCGGCAGCGCGGGCGAGTGGAACTGGGACGCCAGCGCGCGCCACGGCAGCGATCGTTTTGACTACGGCGTCAGCCACTCCGTCAACGCCTCGCTGGGCGCGGCCAGCCCCACGCGCTTCAGCCTGGCTGGCTTCGATTTCCGCCAGAACGCCCTGAACGCCGATGCCACGCGCAGCCTCGACCTGGGCTTGCCCGCCCCCTTGAGCGTGGCCGTGGGCGCCGAATGGATGCGCGAAACCTACACCAGCTCGGCCGGCGACCCCGCTTCATATGCGGCCGGCAGCTTTACGGATGCGCCACCGGGCGCGCAGGCGGGACCGGGCTTGCGCCCATCGGACGCCTACGACGGCAGCCGGCAGATCCGCTCCGTGTATGCGGACGTGGAAAGCGATCTCACGCCGCGCCTGCTGGTGGGCGCCGCCGCCCGCTATTCCCACTACAGCGACTTCGGCAGCGCCAGCACGGGCAAGCTGTCCACGCGCTACAAGGTGACGGAAAATGTCCTCGTGCGGGGTTCGCTGTCGAACAGCTTCCGCGCACCGGCCCTCGTGCAGACGGGCTTCCGCTTCGCCACCCTGAATTTCAACGCCGATGGCACGGCCCTGCAAACGTCGGCCCTGCTGCCGGCCAGCGACCCGCTGGCGCGCAGCTTTGGCGCGCAGCAGCTGAAACCGGAAAAGTCGACCAACGTATCGCTGGGCCTGGCCTGGAAACCGGCCGCCGCCACCAGCGTGACGGTGGACGCCTACGTGATCCGCATCCGCGACCGCATCACGCGCTCCAGCGACTTGCAAAGCGACGCCGTCACCGCCTACCTGGCCGCCAATGGCCGTAGCGACATCCAGTCCGTGGCCTACCTGGCCAACCTGCTCGACACGCGCACAAAAGGCCTGGACGTGGTGCTCAATCACGATCTGGCATTCGCTACAGGCAAGCTGAACCTGAACGCGGCGCTCAACCTGAACAAGACAACGCTCGACAAGGTGCGCCAGAGTTCTGCCGCGCTGGCCAACATCGATCCCAGTTTGAGCCTGCTGACGGAGACGGGTTTGTTCCGCATCAAACATGCGTCACCCACCAGCAAATTGATCCTGGGCGCCGACTGGCAGGCGGCAGGCTGGGGCGTGCAAGCGCGCGCCACGCGCTTTGGCGAGCTGAAAGATTTTTCGTACGACAGCGATGCGCCCCTGATCGACGGCATCCCTGCTCAGCGCTTCGGCGCCGTCTGGTCGCTGGACCTGGAAGGTCAATTGAAACTGAGCAAGCAACTGACCTTGAGCGTTGGCGGCAACAATATCCTCGACCGCTATCCGCAGCGCATGCGGGAAACGAACAACGCCACCTATGGCGGCGCCCTGCCCTACAATTTCATCAACCCCATCGGCGTCAATGGCGCGTACTTTTACGCCAAGCTGAGCTACACCTTCTAGAACACGGAAAGAGCATATGATCATCAACCGAATTTCTCACCTCGTCTCCCACCTCGTCGCCGGCGCCAGCCTGAGCGCCCTCCTGCTGTCCAGCGCCCAGGCTGCCGCGCCGCTGGTGCTGATGACGGACTTCGGCACGGCCGACGGCGCCGTATCCGCCATGCATGGCGTGGCTTATGGCGTCGACCCGCAGCTGACCATCTCGGACCTCACGCACCAGATTCCCGACTACGACATCTGGCTGGGCGCCTACCGTTTGTACCAGACGGCCAATTACTGGCCGCAAGGCACGGTGTTCGTTTCCGTCATCGACCCGGGCGTGGGCACCAACCGCAAGTCCGTGGTGCTGAAAACCAAGGGCGGACGCTACTTCGTGGGGCCGGACAATGGCCTGTTCACCCTGATCGCCGAACGCGACGGCGTGGCCGAACTGCGCGAAATCGATGAAAAGGTCAACCGCCTGGCCGGCTCCGCCGAGTCCTACACCTTCCATGGCCGCGACGTGTACGCGTACGTGGGCGCGCGCCTGGCCTCGGGCGCCATCAGCTATGAACAGGTGGGCCCACAATTGCCGAGCGAATCCGTCGTCAAGATTGCGTATCAAAAACCTGTGCGCGATGGCAATACCATCCGCGGCATCGTGCCCGTGCTCGACGTCAAGTATGGCAATGTGTGGACGAATATCCCGAAATCCCTGCTCGACGAATTGCAGGTGAAACTGCACGATCCGCTGCAAGTGCGCATTTTGCACAAGGGTAAGCAAGTGGCCAAGGTCACGGCGCCATTCGAGCACACGTTTGGCGGCGTCGCCAAGGGCAAGCCGCTGGTCTACCTGAACAGCCTGCTCGATGTCGCCGTGGCCATCAGCCAGGGTGACTTTGCCGCCAAACACCATGTCGCCTCGGGCGTGGATTGGGAAGTGGAAGTGAGCAAGGCCCCTGCCGCCAAATAAACCGTCGCCTGCGGCCAGGACGCCCTGTCCTGGCCCATTCTCTCCCGTTCACGTGGCGCGCTTGCGCCATGTCAAAGCGGATCGCCGCTCCTCCCGCCGATGGCCGCTGATTTGTAAATCCGGTGAACCTGCGCGCCCCTGCCTACTCTAATTTTTGCAAGCGATGCCAGCCTTGCTACGACGGCCTGCCCGCACGGTGGCAAACGACCTGGCGAGGTACGATCACCCACGACAGCTTTCCAACGAGAAAGGAACAATCATGACGGCTCCACTTCCTAGCACCAGCAAGCTTGTCCTCGGCACCGCCATCGTGTGCGCGCTGCTGGCCGGCTGCAACAAGCACAACGAATCCACCAACGCCGCCCCGCCAGCCACGCCCGCGACACCCGCCGCCACGCCAAGCACGAACGGCAGCGGCACCTCGGGCACCAGCGGCACGACCACGCCGGACGCCACTGCGCCTGCCACCCCATCCGTTGCACCGGGCACCAATCCCGACGGCACGACCATGCCGCCGGCCACCCCGCCTGGCACTACGCCTGGCACCGGGACCGGGACCGGGACCGGCACCACCACGCCACCGCCGCGCAGCAGCTAAAAGCCCCGACCGCTTCGCCCCGGCAGCGGACCGCGCATGCCGTCCTGGCGTGCCGTATTGCATGCCATATTTGCTGCCGTATTTGCTTGCGCTATTTTTCATCCCGTATTTGCCTGCTGTATTTAGCTGCTGTATTTAGCTGCTGTATTTAGCTGCTTTCTTTACCTGCGGGATCAACGCAGTACCAAGTAATCCTCAGGAAATTATTGTGAAGTCATGACGAACAAAGCCGGATGCCATGCAAGGCGCCCGCTGCGACGCGGTGCAAGCACTGCTAGCAGTGGGCAACGCCGCAGAGCGCCGGTTATGAAAGTCAGAAATCACCATAATTTATTGGGGCTTACTTGGCACGCGGTACGGGCAGATGGCATTGGCGCGACGCAGAAAGAGAGCCTTCCCGCGAAGGCTCTCTTCGCATCCCCGCTCTGCTACGGCGCATTGCAGCATTGCGCCCTTGATCCGGCAACCATGATTTCGCCGACGCTGCCTCAATGGGCGGGCACGGCTTTGCCAGCTTCGCGCGCGCTGAGCGCCTGGTGGTCCGCCGCCAGGAACAGGTACATGGCCGGCACCACGAACAGGGTAAACAGGGTGCCGATGGACAGGCCCGTGAAAATCACCAGCCCCATCGCATGGCGCCCGGCCGCGCCCGCGCCCGAAGCGATCACCAGGGGCAGCACGCCGAACACCATGGCCGCCGTCGTCATCAGGATGGGACGCAGGCGCACGGCGGCGGCCGCTTCGACGGCTTCGCGCTTGCTCTTGCCCGTCTTTTGCAGCTGATTGGCCACTTCCACGATCAGGATGCCATGCTTGCTGATCAGTCCCATCAAGGTCACCAGGCCCACTTCCGTGTAGATGTTGATCGATGCAAAGCCGAGGAAGATGAACATGGTGGCGCCAAACAGGGCCAGCGGCACGGAAACGAGGATCACGACGGGATCGCGGAAGCTCTCGAACTGCGCCGCCAGCGCCAGGAAGACGATCACCACGGCAAACAGCATGGTAACGATGAAGCCGCCCGATTCCTGCACGAATTGGCGCGACTGCCCCGCATAATCGGCCGTGTAGCCGCTGGGAGCCACCTGGGACAGCGTGTCGCGCATGAAGCCCAGCACCTCGCCCTGCGAGGCGCCGGACACGCCGGACAGGGTGACGGAGTTCAGTTGCTGGAAGCGGTTGATCGACTCGGGCACGACATCGTACTGGATATGCGCCACCGTGCTGGCCGGTATCATCGTGCCGTCGGGTGTCTTGATATGGAAGTCCAGCACGGCCGAGGGATTCAGGCGGTCGACCTGCAGCACCTGCGGAATCACTTTATACGAGCGTCCCGCGATGGAGAAATAATTGACGTAGGCGCCGCCCAAGGCCGCCCCCAAGGCCGCCCCGACATCCTGCTGCGTCATGCCCAGCGCGGCAACGCTGTCGCGGTCGATCACGACGGTGGCTTGCGGCTTGTCGATCTTCAAGTCCGTGTCGATGAAATAGAACTTGCCCGACGAGCGCGCTTTCTCCAGCACCTGCTGCGCGATGGTATCGAGGTTTTCAAACGGTTCCGTGGTGGCGATGACGAATTGCACGGGCAAGCCAGAGGAACCCGGCAAGGCAGGAAACTGGAAGGCGGCCACGCGGGCGCCGGCAATCCTGTTCCAGCCCGCCTGCAAGTCTTGCTGCACTTGCTGGGCGTTGCGCGCGCGCTCGCCCCAGGGCGTCATCAGCATGCCGCCGAAACCCGAGTTGACGGTCGGCACGCCCGTGATCTGGAACATCTGGCTGTATTCGGGCATGGCCTTGGCCACCTGGTAGATCTGCTCGGCATACACTTGCATCTGGTCCGAGGTGGCCGTCGGGTCGCCCACCACCTGCGACAGCACGACGCCCTGGTCTTCCTCGGGCGCCAGTTCGGACTGCGACATCTTGAACATCAGCCCCAGCACCACCATCAGTATCGCCGCCATGACGATGAGCACCACCCAGGTATCGAGCAGCGCGTGCAGCAGCCGCTGGTAGGCGTCGTGCACCTTGCCGAAGACGCGGTCGATCGCTTGCACGAAGCGGCCGCTATCCTGCTCCGGGCGGAAAAAGCGCGAACACATCATGGGCGACAGGGTCAGGGCCACCACGCCCGACACGGCCACGGCGCCGGCCAGGGTGAAGGCGAACTCGGTAAACAATGCCCCCGTCAGCCCGCCCTGGAAACCGATGGGCACGTACACGGCGATCAGCACCACCGTCATGGCCAGGATGGGGCTGCCCAGCTCGCGCGCCGCCAGCAGGCTGGCCTCCAGCGGCGGCTGGCCCTGCTTCATGTGGCGGTCCACGTTTTCCACCACGATGATGGCGTCGTCGACCACCAGGCCGATGGCCAGCACGATGGCCAGCAAGGTCAGCAGGTTGATGGAATAACCGAGCGCCAGCATGGCGGTAAACGTGCCGATCAGGGATAGCGGCATGGCGATCACGGGCACGATCACGGCCCGCAGGCTGCCCAGGAACAGGTAGATGACGATGGTGACGATCAGCAGCGCCTCGACCAGGGTCTTGATGACTTCGCGGATGGACGTGTTGATGAAGAACGTGGAGTCGTACACGATTTCGCCCGTCAGCCCGGCCGGCAACTGGGACTGGATGTCCGGAAAGCTGGCGCGCACGCGCTTGGCCACGTCGAGGATATTGGCTTCGGGCGCCACCTTGATGCCGATGAAGACGGAGCGCACGCCGCTGAAGGCCACGTTGAAATCGTAGTTTTCCGAGCCCAGCACGACGGTGGCCAGGTCTTCCAGGCGCACGATGGAGTCGCCGCTGCGCTTGACGACGAGCTGCCTGAATTCCTCGACCGAATGCAGATCCGTGCCGGCCGTCAGGGGCACGGTCACCATCTGGCCCTTGCTGGACCCCAGCGCGGCCAGGTAATTGTTATTGCCCAGGGCGGTACTGACCTCGGCCGCCGTCACGCCGAACGCAGCCATCTTGTCCGCATCCAGCCACGCGCGCAGCGCGAACAGGCGCGCGCCCAGCAATTCCGCCGTCTGCACGCCGCTGATGGAATCGAGCTTGGGCTTGACCACGCGGCTCAGGTAATCCGTCACATTATTCGTCGGCAAGGTCTTGCTGTAAAAGCCCAGGTACATGGCGTCCGTCGTCTGTCCCATCTGCACCGTCAGCACGGGTGTCTGCGCCTGCACGGGCAACTGGTTTTTCACGGAACTGACCTGGGTATTGATTTCCGTCAAAGCCCGGTTCGCATCGTAATTGAGGCGCAGGGTGGCCGTGATGGTCGACACGCCGCTGCTGCTGGACGAAGACAGGTAATCGATGCCCTGCGCCTGGGCGATGGCCGATTCCAGCGGCTGCGTGATGAAACCGGCCACCGTCTGCGCATCGGCGCCGTAATAGGTGGTGGAGATCGTCACGACGGCGTTCTGCGTCTTCGGATACTGGTTGATGGGCAGGCTGAACAGGGAGCGCAAGCCCAGCACCACCAGCAGCAGGCTCACCACCATCGCCAGCACGGGCCGGCGGATAAAGAGATCGGTGAAGTTCATGGCGGCGCCTCAGTGTTCCTGCGGTGTGGGCTGCGGGTTGTTGCGCGGCTCGACGACGTTGCTGATCACCACGGGGCTGCCATTCTTGAGCTTGATCTGCCCGCTGGTGACGACCTGCTGCCCCTCGGACAAGCCCGTCAGCACGGCCACCTGGTCGCCACGCGTTTCGCCCGTGGTGACAAACACTTGCCGCACCACCAGCTCGCCCGCCTTGGGCGGCGGCGCGGCGGGGCCGGCGCTGCCCGGCGCGGCAGTCCTGGACGCCGGGACCGGCGCCGGATGCACGACGAAGACGGTGGAACCATACGGGTTGTAGGTGATCGCCGTCTGCGGCAAGGTCAGATACTGTTTCTTCGCGCCCACTTCCACGTGGACGTTGGCAAACATGCCCGGCAACAAACGCCGCTGGGGATTGGCCACCGTGGCCTCCACCTGCACATTGCGCGTGGCGGGGTCGACCTTGGAACTGATGGCGCTGACCTTGCCCGCAAACGCCGTGTCCGCATGCGCATCGCTGGACAGCTTCAGGGCTTGGCCCACTTGCAGGCCCCCCAGCTGCTTTTGCGGAATATAGAAGTCGACGTAGATGGGGTCGATGGTTTGCAGGGTGACGATCTTGTCGCCAGGATTCAGGTACTGGCCCGGATTGACGGTGCTGATGCCCAGTTTCCCCGCAAACGGCGCGCGGATGGTCTTCTTGTCCACCAGCGCCGCCTGCTGGGCGGCCAGCGCCTTGCGGCTTTTCACGTCGGCCAGGTCGCTGTCGATCTGCGCCTGGCTGATCGCCTGCACGGCAAACTGCTGGCGGTCGCGCGCCAGCACGGACGCGGCCAGTTCGGCGGCCGCCTCCAGCGCGCGCAGCTGCGCCAGGTCCGCGTCGGCATTGAGCTGCACCAGCACCTGCCCCGCCGTCACTTCCTGCCCGGACTTGAAATGGATGGACCTGACGAGGCCGGCGATTTCGCTCGTCACGTCGACGCCGCGCACAGCCACCAGGGTGCCCACCGACGCCAGGTGCGGCTGCCAGTCTGCCTTGCGGATGGTGGTCGCCGACACCGTCTGCGGTGCCGGCTTGGGCGAACTGGCCATGAGCTGGCGGATGTGCAGGAAAAAACCCAGCGCCAGCAGGGCAATCAACAGCACCACCGCCCCCAGCATGATGAGCATGCGTTTCGTGCGTTTCGTCATGGATGCGCTCCTTGTCATTGCCTGCTGCCCCTGCCGTGTTTCAAAACCCTGTATTGCAAACCCGTCAGTCCGTGCCTGCCGCCAGCGGCAAACTTGTTGCCGTGGAAACGGCCGGCAGCGCGGGGCGGTTCCACCAGCCGCCGCCCAGCGCCTGGAACAGCGCGGCGCTGTCCGCATGGCGGGCCGCCTGCGCCTGCACCAGGCCCACCCTGGCTTGCTGGTAGGTGCGCTGGGCATCGAGCAAACTCAGGTAGCTGATGGCGCCCAGCTTGAATTGCTGCGTACTCAGCGCCAGCGATTCGCTGGCCAGCGCCTCCACTTCCGCTTGCTGCTGCAATGCGGCCGCATCGGCCTCGAGGGCACGCAGGCTGTCCGCCACATTCTGGAAGGCGCCCAGCACGGTGGCGCGGTAATCGGCCGCCGCGCCCTCGTAGGCGGCGATGGCGGCACGCCGCCTGGCGCGCAGCGCGCCGCCATTGAACAGGGGCTGGGCCAGCCCCGCCGCCACGCCCCACACGGAGGAACCGCCGTGCAGCAGCGCGGGAAAGCTGGTGGCCAGCGCGCCCACATTGCCCGTCAGGGTAATTTGAGGGTACATGGCTGCCGTGGCGACGCCGATCTGCGCGCTGGCCTGCTGCAGCAACGCTTCGCTGGCGCGGATGTCGGGACGCTGGCGCACCAGCGCCGACGGCAGCGAGACGGGCAAGTCCTGCGGCAAGTGCAGCGACGCCAGGTCGAATTCAGGCAAGCCGGGTTCACTGGGCAGCCTGCCCGCATACACGGACAGCTGGTGGCGCGTCAGGGCCAGGGCTTTTTCCAGCGGCGGCACGCTGGCCCGCGTCTGCGCCACCGTGTTGCGCTGGAGTAGGACCGTGGCGCGGGGGATGGCGCCGAAGCGGAATTGCTGTTCGATCACGTCCAGCTGTTTCTGTTGCGCGTCGAGTATTTCACCGGTGGCTTGCAACTGCCCGCGCAGGGATGCGTCGCGTATGGCCGTCGTCACCAGGTTGCCCATCAGGGCCAGGTACACGGCTTCCAGCTGGTATTGCCGATAGTCGACAAGGGCTTGCAAGCCCTCCAGCTGGCGCTTGTTGCCGCCAAACACATCCAGGGCATACGACACATTTACCGAGGCATTGTACAAATTGAGCACGCCGCCCGCCCCTTCCAGGCGGCTGGTCTTTTCGCGGGTGACGCCCAGCTGGGCCCCCACTTCGGGAGTCAGCAGGCTGCCGGACAGGGCCCGGTAGTTTTCATCGGCCTGGCGCAGGGCCGCCTGGGCCGATGCCAGGCCGGGGCTGCGCGCGAGCGCATCGCGCACCAGCCGGTCCAGCGCCGGCGATTGAAACAGCGACCACCATTGCGCGGGAATATCCTGGCCGGGCACAAAGCGCTGCGCCTGGCCTGCGGGACCGGGCGCCGCCGCGGTTTGCGCCGGCAAGGGCGCCGGCGTGTAGCTGTCGCCGCCGCCAGGGGCAGCGGGACGGTGGAACTCCGGCCCGGCGGCGCAAGCGGCCAGCAGGCAGGCCATGAGGATGCCGAGACTGGGCTGCCGGATGCTGGAGGGCATGGTTCTTATCCGATACGTTGCAGTGCCACATCGCCGTTGAAAAATATCCCGAAAGTATCTCTGCACAGGCTGGCGACTGCGCCCACCCGTTCTACGATTGTAGAGCACCTGACGTAAAAAGAGCCTTCCGAAGAAGGCTCTTTGACTTGGCACAAGCATTGCGCAGCCGAGGCTGCCTGACTTATTTTTGCAGGCTGATCGATGCCGCTTTCGGCGCGCGGCGTCCCATCAGGAACAGCACGGCCTTTTTCAGCATGCGGTAGACGAAGCGCACCAGCAGCAAGGTCAGCACGCACTCGAGCATGGTCAATATCATGGCCACGGCCACGGGCATGCGTTCGGCGCGGCGGTGGAACTTGGCCACGGCGCCATCGCGGGCGATCTCGATACTGTCATAGAAGGTCGGCACGACCAGCAGGGTCAGAATCGTCGAGGTGATGGTGCCGCCGATGATGGCGATCGCCAGTGGACGGTAGAACTCGCCGCCCTCGCCCAGGCCCAGCGCCACGGGGAACATGCCGGCGATCAGCGCAAACGTCGTCATCAGGATGGGGCGCAGACGCATGCGGCCCGCATACATCAGCGCATCCTCGCGGCCATGGCCCTCTTCCTCGCGCTTGCGCGCCGCGTCCAGCAGCAGGATGGCGTTCTTGGCGACCAGACCCATCAGCATGATGATGCCGATAAAGCTCATCAGGTTGAGGGTGTTGTTCGTGATCACCAGCGCCACCACCACGCCAATCAGACTGAGCGGCAAGGACATCATCACGGCCACCGGCGCCGTAAAGGAACCAAACTGCATCACGAGGATCAAATACATCAGGCCGATACCCATCACCAGCGCGATCAGCATTTCCGTGAACAGCTCCTGCTGGTCCTGGCCGGCGCCGCCGAGCGCCAGGCCGTAGCCGGGCGGGAAGTCGATCGAGTTGGCCAGTTTCATGGCGTCGCTCGTCACTTCGCCGTTCGAGCGTCCCTGCGCATTGGCCGACACGGTAATCGTGCGCTTGCCATTCTTGTGCTCGATGCCGGACGGGCCCTTGCCCATGGTAATGGTGGCGATCTGGTCCAGCGGCACCATCTGCGACGTGCCCGTCACGCTGATGGGCAGGCGCTCGATATTTTCCGATGCCACGCGGTCATCGGGATGCAGGCGCACGGCCACGTCGCGCGTCTCGCCTGTCGGATCGACCCAGTCGCCCACTTCCACGCCAGCAAACGCCACGCGCAGCGATTGCGCCGCATCATTGACGGAAATGCCCATCGAGTTGGCCAGGCCACGGTTGAGCTCAATCTGCAGCTCGTTTTTCGGGTCCTGCTCGGACAGGCCCACGTCGACGGCGCCGGGAATGGTGCGCAGCTTGTCCATGTAGGCATTTGTAATTTCCATGAGTTTACGCGAGTCGGGACCCGTGAATTCCACCTGGATCGGCTTTTGCGAGCCGTTGCTCAAGTCATCCTGCACCACGTATTCGGCCCCCACCAGGCGCGACATCTTCTCGCGCAGCTCGACGGCGATTTCCTTGGCCGAACGCTTGCGTGTATTGCGCTTGCCGATGTCGACATACACGCGTCCGCCGCCCGCATTGATGGAGCTGTTGGTATCCTTGGTTTCAGGCAAGGTACGCGCCAGCACGGCCGCCGCTTCCAGTTTCAAGCGCGAATACTCGATGCTGCTCGACGATGGCGTGCGCACATTGATCATCAGATTGCCCGAGTCGGATGCCGGCAAGAAACTCGTGCCGCCGTGCGTGGCGTGCAGGACGATGGCGCCCACCAGGCTGCCGAAGGCGATCACGGCCATCCAGCGGCGGTGATGCAGGGCCCAGGCAATCACGCGGCCATAGCGGTCGGCCTGGTGGTCGAACCAGTGGTTGAATTTTTCCAGCACACGGCCGATGCCTTTTTTCGGCGCCGAGTGTTCCTCGACCGGGTCGCCCCAGTAGGCCGACAGCATGGGATCGAGCGTAAACGAGATGCCCAGGCTGACCAGCACCGAGCACGTCACCGTCAAGGCAAACGGACGGAACCATTCGCCGGAGATCCCCGGCATGAAAGCGACGGGAATGAAGACGGCGATGATGGAGAAGGTGGTGGCGGCCACGGCCATGCCGATCTCGGCCGTGCCTTCCAGTGCGGCCGTGCGGCGGTCCTTGCCCATCTGCATGTGGCGCACGATGTTTTCGCGCACCACGATGGCATCATCGATCAGCACGCCAATGGCCAGCGACAGGCCCAGCAAGGTCATGAAGTTCAGGGTAAAGCCGCACAGCCACACGGCAATGAAGGCGGCAATCACGGACGTGGGCAGGCTCAGCGCCGTGATCAGGGTCGAACGCCACGAGTTGAGGAAGGCGTAGACGACGAAAATCGTCAGCACGGCGCCCAGCACCAGCGATTCGATCACATTGTTCAGGCTATGCTGGGCGTTTTCGCCGCCGTCGCGCGTCACTTGCAGGATCGTGCCTTTCGGCAAGGTCTTGTTGATCTCCGCCACCATGTCGCGGATCTTGTTGGCCACGCTGACGGTCGAGGCGTCGCGCACGCGGGTAATCGAAATGCCCACGTTGGGCTTGCCGCTGCGCATGCTCAAGCTGTTGACTTCGGCAAAGCCATCCTCGATGGTGGCCACTTGCGCCAGGCGCACGATTTCCTCGCCGCGGCGCTTGATCACCACTTTCTCGAAGTCGCTTGGCGACTCGATGCGGCCCACCAGGCGGATGCTTTTCTCGTCCAGGGTGCCGCGCACCTTGCCCACCGGCGCATTCGTGTTCTGGTTGCGCAGGGCGGTGACGACGTCGCTGACGGAAACGTTATATTCACGCAGCTTTTCCGCCCGCAGCAGCACGGACAGCTCGCGCTTGAGCGAACCGCCCACGTTGACCAGCGCCACGCCATCGACGGTGCGGAAGCGGTCGGACAGCACGTCTTCGGCCAGGCGCGAAATTTCCGCATGGCTTTGCGTATTCGACGACAGCGCCAGCTGCATGATCGGTTCGGCAGCCGGGTCGATGCGCTGCAGGATAGGCTCGCGCATTTCCGTCGGCAACTTGTAGCGTACGGCGGCAATCGCATTGCGGATATTGTCGGACGCCTCGATCAGGTTGGTATTGAACGAGAACTTCAGGAAGATGCTGGCCGCGCCTTCATTCGAGTCGCTATTGACCTCGGTCACGCCGGAAATGCTTTGCAGCGATTTTTCCAGACGGTTCACCACTTCGCGCTCGACCGTATCGGGCGATGCGCCAGGGTAAGGAATGCTGACGACGATGAACGGCACTTCGACGTCCGGATTCTGGTTGACGCGCAATTTCTTGAGCGCCAGCAAGCCGACGCACATCATTGCCAGGATCAGGACGATGGTGGCGGTGGGCCGCTTGATACTGAAATCGGAAAGAAACATGGCTTAGTTTCCTTTACCGGCAACGGCGGAGCTGCTGCTGGCCACGGCGGCTGCCGGCACGGCCTTGGCGGCCGTCAACTCCACTTTCTGCCCATCCTTGAAGGTCGAACCCGGCGTGCGCAGCACGGTGTCGCCGCTGGCCAGGCCGCTTTGCACTTCCCACTGGCCCGTGCGCACGTCGCGCGTGCCGATGTGCAAGGTGGTCTTGTGCAGGGCCTTGTCCTTGACTTTCCACGTGTACGTGACGTCGCCCGCCTTCACCAGGGCCGAGTCGGGGATCATCAGCGCGCTGATGCTGTCCGTCTCGATGCGCCCTTCCGCATACAGGCCAGCCACACGCGGCTGTTCCTTGTCATTGAAATCGACGAGCACGGCCACCTGGCGCGTGACGGCGTTGGCGGCCGGGTCGACGCGGCGCACCTTGCCCGCAAAATCCTGTCCCGGATAACCGTTGATGCGGAACAGCACGGGCTGGCCCACCTTGACGACGCCGATCTTGTCGGCCGACACCAGGCCTTCCAGGCGCATGCTGGTTGGATCGATGACCTTGATCAATTCCTTGCCGATTTGCGCCGTATCGCCATTCGATACCTTGCGCTCGCTCACGATGCCGTCGAACGGCGCGCGCACGAGGGTACGCTGCAACTGCTGGCGCGCCTGGACGGCGCGGCTCTTGGCGGCGGACAGATCGCTTTGCGCATTGTTGCGGCGGATTTCCGCGTCTTCCAGCGCCTGCGTCGAGGTCATGCCCGAGGCGCGCAGGGTTTTCATGCGCTGGAACATGCGTTCGGACTGTTCCAGCACCTGGCTGGCGGCGCGGCTGGCTTCCTCGGCCGAATTGAGGCTGTCGCGGATGGACGTTTCGTCCAGGCGCACCAGCACGTCGCCCCGCTTGACGGCTTCGCCGTTTTCCTTCATGACCTGGATCACCACGGCCGATACTTCCGCGCGCAAGTCCGCGTTGCGCTCCGGCTGCACGGAACCGGTGATGACGGGTCCCGACGCCAGCGCATTGCTTTGTATGGTCAGCAGGTCTTCCGGAGACACGAGCAGATTGGCGGCGGCGCCCGCCTGTTCCTTGGCGCCTTTGCCGCCCTTGCCGGGATCTTTGGACTCTTTGCCACAAGCGGTCAAGGCAGAAGCGATTGCCAGAACAAACAGGGTTTTGCGCAACATGGGTAATTCTCCGGATAGATAGTACCGCTACCGTCCCGGCGGCCCGGATAGGGCAGCAGGCGGTAGCAAGCATTTATTTTTATTAAAACCACAAGCGCCAAAGTATCCATGAGCGCGTCTGGGCATGTCAATCGGCCGTTTCCTGTAATGCTTTAATCAATGGATGAAACGTAGTTTTTACGCCCTGAAACGCAAAACCCCGCCTTGAAGCGGGGTTTTGCGTTGCCGGAAAAGCGGGCCTAGCGGGCGAAAACGTAGTTGATCAGGAAACCGATGGCCACGCCCGTGCACAGGCCGCCGGCGATCTCGACCAGGGTATGGCCCATGCGCTCGCGCAAGGTCTTGTGCGCGGGGCTGGACGCTTCCCCGGCCAGGCGGTTGATGGCCGCCGCCTGCTTGCCCACGTGCTGGCGCAGGCTGTTGGCGTCGATGATGACGATGAAGGCCAGGGTGACGGCCACGCCGAACGCGGGATGGCCTATGCCTTCTCGCAAGGCGATCAGTGTTGCCATGCTGGAAACGACGGCGCTGTGGTTGCTGGGAAAGCCGCCATTGCCGACCAGGCCGAATGCCCATTGCCGCGTGCGGACACTGTTGATCAGGAATTTGATCGGTCCGACCAGGATCCAAGTGATCAGGGGCGTGACGAGGTAAGCGATATCCACGGGGTATTCCTTCTTATATGTCTGTAAAGTCTATGAGGGGCTGCGGCAGCCAGATGGGCGCGCCGCAATTATCGCAGATCGGCCACGCCAGCAGAACTGTCTGTCGCCCGCCTATAAAACGCCGCCCCCGGCGGCAACTAATATAAAATCATGGCATATACAACAATTGACGTATATCAACACTGAGTGCGGCGCACACAGCGGCGCGGATAATCAAACGTCTTCCATACTTGCAACGGGGTCCTCATGCGGCATTTCAGAATTTCCTTTTTAGTCACTTTTATCCTGATGGCGGTGTCGGGCTGGTGGGGTTACAGCCACGGCGGCATGCCCGGCATGATCCAGGCGCTGTGGATCACGGGCGTGCTGGGCATCATGGAAGTGTCGCTGTCGTTCGACAATGCCGTGGTCAATGCCTCGGTCTTGCGTCACTGGAATGAATTCTGGCAAAAACTGTTCCTCACGGTAGGTATCCTCGTCGCCGTCTTCGGCATGCGGCTGCTGTTCCCGCTGGTCATCGTTTCCGTCGCCACGGGCCTGGGCCTGGTCGACGTGTGGACCATGGCCACCACGACGCCGGACGTGTATGCCAAGCACCTGACGGACAACCACGCGCAGGTGGCGGCGTTCGGCGGCGCCTTCCTGCTGCTGGTCTTCCTGAACTTCCTGTTCGACGACGAGAAGGAATTGCACTGGCTTGGTTGGGCCGAGGAAAAAGTCAATGCGCTGGGCACCGAAAGCCTCGCCGTGCTGATCACCATGGGCGCCGTGGCCGCCTGCGTGGCCATGGGCCCTGCAGAACAAAAATACAGCGTGCTGGCGTCGGGCATCGTCGGCATCGCCGTCTACATCGGCGTGAACTGGATCAGCGGCTTGCTGGAAGAAGGCGAACCGGACTTGCAGGATGACGAAGAAGAAAACGCGGCACCGGCTAAAAACGGCAATGGCGACCTGGTCAAGACGGTGGCGCGCGGCAGCATCGGCGGCTTCCTGTATTTGGAAGTGCTCGATGCCTCGTTCAGCTTTGACGGCGTGATCGGCGCGTTCGCCATCACCAACGACGTCGTCATCATCATGCTGGGCCTGGCCATCGGCGCCATGTTCGTGCGGTCGATGACGGTCTTCCTCGTGCACAAGGGCACCCTGGACGAATTCGTCTACCTCGAGCACGGCGCCCATTATGCGATCGGCATCCTGGCCTTGATCATGCTGGCCTCCGTCAAGTACCATATTCCGGAGTGGTTCACGGGCCTGTCGGGCGTGGCCTTCATCCTGGTCTCGCTGTGGTCGTCCTTGCGTTATCGCAAACGGCACGCGGCACAAGCTTGAAATCGGGGAGATCGTCCCCAATTGAGAGAGTGATGGCACGAGCGCCTTACGCGCTCATCCCATGCAGGTATGTTTAAGTAAATTACTGAAAAGGAGCACCACATGGCAATCAGTTTGCAAAAAGGCGGCAACGTCAACCTGAGCAAGGAAGCACCGAACCTGAAGAAGATCATCGTCGGCCTCGGCTGGGATCCTCGTTCGACCGACGGCGCCACCTTCGACCTTGACGGCAGCGCTTTCCTCCTGAAAAGCGACGGCAAAGTCCGTGGCGACTCTGACTTTATCTTCTACAACAACCTGAAGTCGACCGACGGCTCCGTCGTCCACACGGGCGACAACCAGACGGGCGAAGGCGAAGGCGACGATGAGCGCATCGAAATCGACCTGACCCGGGTGCCGGCCGACATCGACCGCATCAGCATCACCGTCACGATCCACGACGCCGACGCGCGCCGCCAGAACTTCGGCATGGTGTCGAAAGCCTTCATCCGCTGCCTGAACGCGGAAGGCGAACGCGAAATCGCCCGCTACGACCTGTCCGAAGACAGCTCGACGGAAACGGCGATGATCTTTGGCGAGATCTACCGCTACAACGGCGAATGGAAGTTCAAGGCCATCGGCCAGGGCTTCAACGGCGGCCTGGGCCCCCTCGCCCGTTCGTTCGGCGTCAATGCCTGACATTCACGCTCGTTAAACCTGCCGGCCGCTCATTGAGCGTGCCCGCGACGGTTTTTCGGAGTGAATTGCATAAATGTCATATCATCACTGCCGCCTGCACAGTTCAGGCGGCTTTTTTTTGGAGATTTATCATGCCAGTATTTAGTGTCACGGGCGACGTCGATCCTTTCCTCCACGTCAGCATGAAACAGGGCGAAACCATCTATTGCGAATCCGATGCGATGGTGATGATGGAAACGGCGCTGGACTTGAAGGGCAAGATGACGGGCGGCCTGGGCAGCGCCATCATGCGCCGCTTCGCCAACGGCGAATCGTTCTTCCAGCAGCACATCGAAGCGGTGCGCGGCAGCGGCGACTGCCTGCTCTCGCCCACCCTGCCGGGCGCCATCGAAGTGGTCGACGTGGGCGCGCGCCAGTACCTGCTCAACGACGGCGCCTTTGTCGCCGCCACCTCGGGCACGGAAATGAAAGTGCGCACGCAAAGCATCGGCAACGCATTGTTCGCGCAATCGGGCGGCTTCTTCGTCATGGAAACGGCGGGCACGGGACAAGTGGTGGTGTCGGGCTTCGGCTCCATGTTCCAGCTCGACGTCGAGCCGGGCAAGGATGTCGTGATCGACAATTCCCACGTGGTCTGCTGGGACAATAGCCTGAAATACGAAATTTCCGTCACCACGGGCGGCGGTTCGGGCGGCGGCGGCATCGGCGGCTTCCTCGGCAATATCGTCAACAGCGTGACCAGCGGCGAAGGCATCGTGCTGCGCTTTTCCGGCTCGGGCAAGGTATTCATCTGCTCGCGCAACCGCGATGCCTTCCTCAAGTGGACAGCCAGCGGCAAAGCTAGCTAGAGGCACCTGACCAAACCTACTACGCGTCGGCATAGGCGGCCTGCGATGCTCACCGTACTTTAGTACGGTTGCGCTTCTCGGCCACCTCTTCCTTCCGCTCGCTACGGTTTTGTCAGGCGCCGTTAGTTTGTTGCTCAAAGTTGTAGTTCAAAAAAATTCTAAGGCCAGGTTAAGTCTGGCTAGCTAGAATCCCCGCGCGCGCACCTGCGCGCGGCTTTCCCTTTCTTTACCCGGTCCCCGTACATGCAAAGAGTCTGGTTCAACAAAACATTTTCCTCGGTCGGCACGGCCATGCGCCTGATCCGCGAGGCCGATAGCGCCGCCACGGGCGGCCAGCCCCGCTACCACATCGTGTGCAGCAATACGAATGCGCATGCGGCGGCGTTCCTGTCGGCCCACGAATACGCGGTCGAACCGTCGGGATTGACCGGCCTCAATTATGTGGAGTGGTGCCTGGAATTTTGCCGCGACCGCCACATCACGATATTCTGGCCCGGCAAGGAAGCAGGCCTGATCGGCAGCGCCAGCGCGCGTTTCGCCGCCATCGGCACGCGCGTGCTCAGCGTGGCCAGCGAAGAGACGCTGGCCCTGATGCACGACAAGGCGCGCTTCTGCGACGGCCTCGACCTGCCCATGGCGCGCCCGGCCGACTACCGCGCAGTGACCACCATCGCCGACTACGACGCCGCCTACGCCGAGCTGCGCCCGCTGCACCGCAAGCTGTGCATCAAGCCATCGGAATCCGTGTATGGCCTGGGCTTTGCCGTGCTCGATGAAGAGCGCACCAGCGCCCAGCTGCTGCTGGCCGGCGCCGCCTACCAGATCAATGCGCAGGAGCTGCGCAGTGGCCTGGCGCAGATGGGGACGTTCAAGACCCTGCTGCTGATGGAATACCTCGATGGCCACGAATACAGCGCCGACTGCGTCGCCGACCAGGGCAAGCTTATGTGCGCCGTGCCGCGCAAGAAGCTGCATGCGGGCGGCAGCGGCCAGCTGATCGAGCTGCGCGCGGACTTGCTGGCGGCCTGCGACAAACTGGCGCGCGACTATCGCCTGAACGGCGTGTTCAACATCCAGTTCCGCGAAGGCGCGAACGGCCTGGCGCTGCTGGAAATCAACCCGCGCATGTCGGGCGGCATCGGCATGGCCTGCGCGGCAGGCCCGAACCTGCCCTATCTGGCGCTGGCCGGTTTCGACCAGGGCTACGACAAGCTCACCGTGCCCGCCATCCGCGAAGGCATGCGCGTGGGCGAATCCGCGTACGCCGTGGAACTGCCATGAACCTCGTCAAGAAACAGATGCCCACGGGCGAACTGACCCTGAAGGTGGACGAGGCGCGCTTTCCGCTGGACTGGCTGATCGGCTTTGCCGCGCGCGCCAACGCCAAGCGGGGCTTTTTATTCCTGTCCAAGGTGCTGGGCAAGCACTGGCCCGTCACGCCGCGCGCCATGGAAGCCATCCACGACGACCTGGCCGCGCAGATTCCTCCCAGCCTGCCCGGCCCCGTCGTCTTCATCGCCATGGCGGAAACGGCCGTGGGACTGGGCCAGGGCGTGTTCGAGGCGTGGCTGCGCGCCAACCCGAACGGCAAGGCCCTGTTTTTGCACAGCTCGCGCTACCGCGTGGGCACGGTGCCCTTCTTCGAATTCGAGGAATCGCACAGCCACGCGCCGCGCCAGTTCCTGCATTTGTCGGACGCGGCCAGCGCCCTGTTTTCCACGGCCCGCAGCCTGGTACTGATCGACGATGAAGCGTCGACCGGCAACACCTTCGCCAACCTGGTGCAAGTGTGCCGCGCGCGCTATCCGCAGCTGGAAAAGCTGCACCTGGGCGTGATCACCAATTTCATGGGCCAGGCCGCCAATGCGGGCTTGAGTGAGCGTTTCGGCCTGCCCACCAGCATAGGCGCCGCCTTGTCCGGCCACTACGCCTTCCAGGCCGGCGATGCGCCGGCGCCCGTGGCGGCCAGCGCGCAGCGTTTCGAGGCGAACGAGGAACGGGGCGCCAGCCCCGCCTTCGGGCGCATCGGCGTGGGACGCGCCCTGGCGCCGCCGCAAGGCCTGGCCGTGCAGCTGGCGCAGGAAATCGGCGCCGGCGACTCCGTGCTGGTGCTGGGCACGGGCGAATTCATGCACCCGTCGTTCTTGCTGGCGCGCGAACTGGAAGCGCTGGGCAAGAACGTCGTGGTGCAGTCGACCACGCGCTCGCCCATCCTGTCATGGGGCTCCGTCGGCCATATCGTCAGCTGCGACGACAATTACGGCGAAGGCATCGCCAACTACCTGTACAACGTGGCGCCTGGCCAGTACCAGCACGTTTTCATCTGCCATGAAACCCCGGCCAGCCCCGCCCTCATGCAACTCGCCGGCCAGTTGAATGGCCGCCTGTTCCACTTTCAGTCAGAGACCAAAATTGAAGAAATTCCTGTTTGTTGACCTGGACGACACACTGTTCCAGACCCCGAAAAAATGCCCGGGCGAGACCGAGCTGCAACCGGCCGCGTACCTGAAGAATGGCGACGCCTGCTCGTTTACGACGGCGCGCCAGCGCGCCTTCTTTGAATTCGCGCAAAGCGGCATGACCCTGATCCCCGCCACGGCCAGGAATGGCGACGCCTTCCGCCGCGTCGACCTGCCGTTTACCAGCTACAGCGTGCTCGATTACGGCGGCATCGTGCTGCAACCGGGCGGCGCGCTCGACGCGGGCTGGCTGGCGCTGATGCAGGACGACATGCAGACGGCCTTGCCCGGCCTGCAGGACGCCATGCGCATCATCGACGATTTCCAGTCCAAGGCGGGCATGCCTTCGCGCGCACGCCTGATCGAGGACTACAACACGCCGTTCTACATCGTCGTCAAGGACCATGAAGCGCGCGGCGAACGCCTGGCCGACATCGAAGAGCAGGTGCTGGCGCAGTGGATCGCCACGGAAGGCAGCGACTACTTCATCCACCGCAACGGCAATAACCTTGCCGTGCTGCCGAAGACTCTGAACAAGGCGCGCGCCGTGGCCTACCTGCGCGCGGAACTGGAAGCCGAACACGGCCCCATCGTCAGCTTCGGCATGGGCGACAGCCGTTCGGACGCCCGCTTCATGGCCGCCTGCGACTACGCCATCATCCCCAATGGCACCCAGCTGGCGGCACTCACGGTGGCGGCGCTATGAGCGAAGCCACGCAGCATTTCAGCGGCAGCTACCGCCAGGAAGACGTCCATTTTCTGCTCACGCCGATGGCGCTCGAACCCATCCTCGACCTGGCCGAAAAGGAGCGCTTGATCCAGTCGGGCCAGCGCCACTACAGCGAAATGCTGTCGCCCGAGTCCTTGCCCTCGCCCGCCTACCTGGCCCTGTTCCAGAGCGCGTTCGCGGCCAACCGCCTGCAGATGGCGCGCGACTGCCTGCGCCTGGCGGCCCTGATCGCCGCGCGCCGCACGGGACCCATCACCCTGGTGTCGCTGGCGCGCGCGGGCACGCCCGTGGGCGTGATCCTCGGTCACTTGCTGCGCCAGGTGTTCCAGCGCGAGTGCCAACACTATTCCGTCTCCATCATCCGCGACCGCGGCATCGACGCCAACGCGCTGCAGCACATCCTGGCGCAGGGCCATGGCGCTGAATCCATCGTCTTCGTCGACGGCTGGACGGGCAAGGGCGTGATTTCGCGCGAGCTGCGCCAGACGGTGAACGACTTCAATGCAGCGCACGGCACGGCCATCGACGGCGGCCTGTTCGTGCTGTCCGACCTGGCCGGCACGGCCGCCTGCGCCGCGTCGTCGGGCGACTACCTGATCCCGTCGAGCATCCTGAATGCCACCGTCTCGGGCCTCGTCAGCCGCTCGGTACTCAATGACAGCATCGGTCCGGACGACTTCCACGGCTGCGTGTACTACGCGCAGTTCGAGCAGCACGACCAGTCGCGCGCCTTTGCCGACGGCCTGGTGGCCGACGCCGTGGCCATTGCCGCCAGCAGCGGCATCCCGCTGGCCGAGGCGAGCGATGCGCCCGCCATGGCGGCCCGCTCGCAAGCCTACATGGCCGCAGCGCAGCAGCAGTACGGCATCAGCGACATCAACCTGATCAAGCCAGGCATCGGCGAGGCGACGCGCGTGCTGCTACGCCGCGTGCCCGAACGCCTGATCGTGCGCGACACGAATGCCCCGGACGTGGCACATTTGCTGCTTCTGGCGCAGGAAAAAGCCATACCCGTCACAGTAGAACCGGCGCTGCCCTACCAGGCGGTCGCCCTCATCAGGAGCGCAGTCGATGGATAACAACTCCCTACATCCGCAAAGCGAACACAAGGCGGCGCTGGGCGCCTCCATGTACGTACCGACCACGCACAAGGACTTGCTGGCAATTGCCAATGGCGACAAATTCAGCCATTTGCGTTCCGTGATCCTGTGCACCGAAGACGCCATCGCGGAACGCGATCTCAGCTACGCGCTGTTCAACCTGTCGCTGGCGCTGCAAAACATGGGCGCCGCATCGGACACCCTGCGCTTCGTGCGCGTGCGTAATCTCGACGTGCTGGCGCGCGTGCTGGGCATGCCCGGCGCCGACAAATTGAGCGGCTTCGTGCTGCCGAAATCCACGCGCCATAACTTCGCCGCGTATTTCGACCTGGTGCGCCACACGCATCACTTGCTGATGCCGACGCTGGAAACGGCGGAAGTATTCGACGACGACGAGATGAAGCAGTTCCGCCTCGTCCTGTCGGCGCCCGAAGTGCGGCGCCGCATCCTGGCCCTGCGCATCGGCGGCAACGATTTGCTGGCCCTGCTGGGCCTGCGCCGCCCCACCAGCGGCACCATCTATTCGACGCCGCTGGGCCAGGTCATCGGCCGCCTCGTCACCATCTTCAAGCCGCACGGCTTCCAGCTGACGGCGCCCGTCTTCGAGCACCTGTCGCAGGGCAGCTGGCTCGATGCGGAAGTGGCGCAGGACATGGCGCACGGCATGATCGCCAAGACGGCCATCCACCCGGACCAGGTGCCGCAGATCGAGCGCCACTACCAGGTGGCGCAGTCGGACATCGAACTGGCGCTGCGCATCATCGACCCGGACAGCCCGGCCGTGTTCCGCATGCAGGAATCGATGTGCGAAGTGGCCACGCATAGCAGCTGGGCGCTGCGCATCATCGAACAGGCGCGCCTGTTCGGCATCCGCCATGCGGCCGACGCGGCGCCGGCGCACCTGCCGACAACCTCATTGACTCAACTCTCAAGCGACGAAGGGATTGCACGACCATGACCAATTTCACACGCGGACAAAAAGGCAAACTGGCAGACCTGGGCTTGAACGGTCCGTTTTCCGTCACGCTCGATATCGCTTCCGGCTCGATGGAAGTGGACGTCAGCTGCTTCGGCGTCGATGCGGCCGGCAAGCTGTCGGACGACCGCTACATGGTGTTCTACAACCAGAAAAGCGCGCCCGACAACGCCGTCACGGTAGAGCTGAACGGCTCGCGTTCCGTATTCCAGGTGGACCTTTCCCGCCTGCCCGCCGCCATCGACAAGCTGGTGTTTACGGCGGCGACGGAACAGGGCAGCATGCGCGCGCTGGGTAACTCCAGCATGGCGCTGGGCCAGGCGGCCACGTTCGCCTTCACTGGCACCGACTTCCAGGACGAGAAAGCCGTCATCATCGGCGAACTGTATCGCCGCGACGGCAGCTGGCGCTTCGGCGCCGTGGGCCAGGGTTTCGCGGGCGGCCTGGCCGCGCTGCTCAAGCATTTCGGCGGCAGCGAAGCGGGAGCATCGTCCCCGGCGCCAGCGCCGGTGCCCGTCTCCACGCCAGCGGCGCCGCCGCCGGCGAACAAGATCTCGCTGTCAAAGATCCGCCTGGAAAAGCGCGGCGACAAGATCTCGCTCGACAAGCGCGACAGCGGCGGCTATGGCCGCATCCGCGTCAACCTGAACTGGAACCAGAACGCGTCGCAAGGCCAGGCGCCCGCCTCGAAACTGGACACGGGCTTCCTCGGCAAGCTGTTCAACAAGCCGGCCGGCCGCGCGGGCGGCATCGACCTCGACATCGGCTGCCTGTTCGAGATGAGCAATGGCGCCAAAAGCGCCGTGCAGGCGCTGGGCAACAGCTGGGGCGCCTACGACCGTCCGCCGTACATCCACCTGGAAGGCGACGACCGCACGGGCAGCGTCAGCAGCGGCGAAAACATCTTCATCAACGGCACCCATTTCGACCAGATCAAGCGCGTGCTCGTGTACGCCTTCATCTACGAAGGCGTGCCGAACTGGGCCGCCACGGATGGCGTCGTGACGATCGAGATTCCCGGCCAGCCGACCGTGGAAGTTCGCCTCGACAGCGACAGCCAGCACGCCATGTGCGCGATCGCCATGCTGGAAAACCACGGCGGCAACCTGCAAGTGACAAAATTGGTGGAATACTTCGGTGGCCAAGGTAAAATCACGGCGCACCAGGCCATGGACGAGCGCTACAGCTTTGGCCTGAACTGGAAAGCCGGCCGCAAGGACTGATCCTTTTACCTAGACAACCCTACCATGACCCCTACGACCAAAAAAGTCACCTTCGCCTTCGTCATCTTCCTCGTGGCCGGCTTCCTGCTGCTGGCCGCCTACACGTGGATGGCCCTCAGCTTCTCGTACTCGGAAGGCGAACGGGCGGGCTACCTGCAGAAGTTCTCCAAGCGGGGCTGGATCTGCAAGACATGGGAGGGCGAGCTGCTGCTGACGGCATTGCCGGGCACCATCCCGGAAAAATTCCAGTTCAGCGTGCGCGATGAAGAAGTGGCGAAGCAATTGTCGGCCGCTGCCGGCAAGCGCATCCTCGTCACCTACAGCCAGCACAAGGGCGTGCCCACGCAATGCTTCGGCGAGACGGAATACTTTGCCGATAAAGTCGTGCTGAGCCAGTAATTAGAAGCCGCAACACCGCAAGTCCAGCAGTTTCGCGCCGGCCATTCTCGCGCCGGCGCCCTCCCCTCCCCCCACCGATCCAGTTCCAGTTCCAGTTCCAGCAAGAAATGCAGCGGCGCCTGGCGCGCCTCACACATTCTCACTTTCTTATACACTAACGCATTTAGTTCTGACTGGAACATTCTACTAATGTAGTAAGTGCGGAAGATACTTGCACGATCGCATGCCGTCCAGCCAGCCTTCAAGGTGCATCCCACTACCGGACACTCCATGCGCATACGCCTTTCCGCCCTGGCCCTGCTGGCCGCCTCGCTTCCCCTGTCAGCTCAGGCACAGGACCTGTCCGGCATGGCCGGCGCCCTGAAAGTGAGCTCGACCAATGAGCGCACCTTTGTCGCCGCCGTCAGCTACACGCAGCCCGTGGGCGACTACACCGCCGCCAGCCTGTCCTACATCAACGAAGGCCATCCGGAAGACCATCACCGCGACGGCATGGCGGGCCAGTTCTGGCTGCGCACGCAAAAAGTGGAGCAAGGTCTGATGCTGGGCGCCGGCGCGGGCCGCTACTTTTTCTTCGACACGGCCAGGACCGACGACGGCCTGCATAACTTCGACAATGATCACGGCTGGGGCTCCATCGTCAGCCTGCAGGCGCGCTGGCAATTCGCCAGCCGCTGGTATGCGCAAGCGCAAATCAACCGCATCAAGCCCGACGGCAAGGACAACACCACGCACCTGCTGATCGGCGCCGGCTACCGCTATGACGGCGTGCCGGGCGCCAAGCTGCACCTGCAGAACTGGGCGCACGACGACACCTTGACCTTGTCGACGGGCCACACCATCGTCAACAGCTTGCGCTCCGAGTCCTCGCGCCCATTCACGCTGGAGTACCGGCGCGCGGCGGGAAAATACGTGGACTGGACGGTCACCGCCCTCGATGAAGGCAATACCGACCTGGCGCACCGGCGCGGCGTGGCCGCCCAGCTGTGGCTGGTCCGCTCGCTCAATGAAAAGGTGGAATTCGGCATGGGCGGCGGCCCCTACCTGGCGTGGGACGGGCGCGACACGCAGGGCCACAGCACGCGCCTGACAGGCTTGCTGTCGGCCGTCGCCCGCTACCACGTCGACCGCCGCTGGGTGGCGCAAGTGGCGTGGAACCGGGTCGTGACCGATTATCACCGCGATGCGGATGTGATTTTGCTGGGGGTGGGACGCAAGTTTTGATGGAAATACAGACGCAACCCAAACCTGGGACTGGGGTCGGTCGCTGCGCGATTGGAACGCAGTCCATTGGACTGCGTTTCCCCATTAAGGTCCGACCCCGGGTGTTATCGGGTTTTCAGGCCTTCAGCGCGAACGCCAAACGGCACCGGCTGATTCATTCGGCTGCGTCAAGCGCTCGATCACTTCGCGCGTCAGGCTGGCCGAGCTGACTTGTTCGGCTTTCGCGCGGGCGGCGCTCAAGGAGCTGGAAAAGACCGTTTGCGGCTGTTCCAGGCTGGCGCGCAGGGCGGCCAGTTCGCGCTCCTGCTGCTGCGCGCGCTCCATCTCCAGTTCCAGCAACTGCTGCTTGGCCGCCGCCATCGCGCGCGTGGTCTCGGCAGCCTTGCGCTGCAGGGCCGCGTGGGCCTGGGCATTTGCCAGCAAGGCCTGTTGCGCGGCGAGCTTCTCGCTGGCGGCCTGCTGCGCGGCCAGTTCCAGCTGTTCGCGCTGGCGCATGGCGTCGAGCGCCTGCTGTTCCAGGGCGGCGCGCGCTTCGGCTGCCGCCGTCGCCTGCTTTTCCGCTTCCAGGCGGCCGGCAATCGCTTGCGAGGCGCGCTCTTCGGCACTGCTGGTCTGGCGCTGCTGCACCAGTTTTTGCGCGATCAGGGCCAGCGACTCGCGCTCGGCGGCGACGAAATCGCGCTCGGACGCCAGCAGCGCTTCGGCGGCTTGCGCCTTGTCTTCTTCCACGCGGGCGCGCTCGCTGTGCACCTGCCCCAGTTCCACGGCCAGGCGCGCCTGCGCCTGCACGGCTTGCGCGGCGGCCGCTTTCTGCTCGCCTTCGACCAGCGCCTGGTCCATCAGGATACGGATGGCATCGGCTTCCTTTTCCGCCGCTTCCCGCAAGGCCTGTTCGGCCGCGTGCTGGCCGCGCAGCAGTTCCGCTTGCGCGCCTTCGGCGGCGATGCGTTCCTGCGCCGCGTTGAACGCCAGCGCTTCCGCTGCCAGTTTTTCTTTCAGGGCGGCGATGGCGGCATGTTCGGCAGCCACGCGCTCCTGCTCCGCCTGCAATACCTGCGCCGCCTGCACGGCTTTTTCCCGCGCCAGCTGCGCTGCCTGTTCCTGCGCAGCCAGTGCAGCCGCGCCGGCATCGACTTCAGCCTGCTCGGCCGCGTTCTGGCCGGCGGCCAGCTCGGCCGCCTGGCGCGCCAGTTCCGCGCGTTCCTGGGCCAGGCTGGCGGCGCGCTGCTGCTCTTCCAGTTCGCGGGCGGCTGCCACGGCGGCTGCCTGCTCGGCCGCTTCGCGGGCCTTGGTCTGTTCCAATGCCGCCGTTTCCGCTTCCAGCTTGGCGTGGCCGGCGATTTCCGCATCCTGTTCGGCCGTCACGCGGGCCAGCGCCACGGCGCGCAGCTGGCGGTCCACCTCGATGCGCGCCTCGGTGGCGGCCAGGATACGCACATCGGCATCGCGGCGCGCTTGCGCGCTGGCCACGGCGACCATTTCCAGGCGCTCGCGGTGGATGGCTGCGTCGCGCAATTCCTTCTCCGTCTGCAGGCGCAGACGCAGCGACTGCGCCGCGTGGCGCTCCGATTCCGCCTGCGCCAGCGCGATGGCTTCGCGTTCCTGTTCCAGGTGCGCCAACGCGCGCGCTTCTTCCAGCGCGCGCACTTCGGCGGCGGCGCGGTTGAAGGCCGATTCCAGCGCGATCTGGTCGGCGCGCTCGCGCTGCACCGTCAGATCGAGCGCTTCGCTTTCCGCTTCGGCCAGCATCTGCGCCGTCTGGCGCGCGCCGTGCGCATGGCGCTCGCGCTCGCGGGCCAGCACGGCGACTCTGGCGTCGGCCGAGGCGATACCCACCATTTCTTCCTTGGCCGCCTGCACGGCGGCGACGCGCTCGACGGCCTGCAGGCGCGCCTGCTCCGTCTGCACCTGCAATTCCTCGGCGGCGCGGGCGGCCTGCTCGGCCAGTTCCGACTGCACGGCCACCTGCTCGCTGGCGCGCAAGCGGCTTTCCTGTTCGGCGCGCGCGCGCTGTTCGGCGGCCAGGCGGATTTCATTGTCCGATTCCACGCGGGCGCGCAGTTCGGCCGTTTCCTGCTTGACCGCTTCCAGGCGGGCCACGCTCGCTTGCGCGGCGGCGCGCATGGTATCGAGGCGTTCGCGGTTGGCGGCAATCGCTTCTTCGGCCGCCTGCGCATTTTGCTGCGCGGCGGCGGCGGCCGCCGCGTCGATGGCGGCGCGGTCCTCGGCCAGCGAGCGCACGCGCGCCTCGGCCAGCGCGCGGCTTTCGGCGGCACACGTGGCCTTCGCTTCCGCTTCCACGCGGGCAATCGCCTCGTGGATGGCTTTCAATTCCATTTTCTGGCGTTCCGCGGCCGGCGCCCTGGCGTCGGCTTCGACTGCCGGCTCCGCTTGCGGCTGGGGCGCAGGGAGCTCGGCTGCGGCAGGGGCGGCAGGGGCGGGCGCTTCGGCCTTGCGTTCCAGGTCCTTGAAATCATGCAGCGAGACGATGCTGTCCTGGTCGAACTCGTCGTCGGCCGAATAGGCGACGGTGAGGGAGGCGGCCTGGCGCTGGTTTTGCTGTGCTTGCATGATTTCTCGCTTATTCGGGTGAATTCCGTTGCTTATGGGAATTTATTACCACCATTATCGAGCAGGCATGCACAAATCAGCGCGGTAAGAAGAGCCGCTTTTACCGCTCTTTTCAGGATTTGCCTGGGAGTTAAGCGTCCGAGAAAATGCTCAGGGCAAGGCGCATTGCCGAAGGCAGTACGAATAGTACGCCTAGGCAATGCAACACCGCCATGGGCGTTTTATCGCGCGCTTAAACAGGCCACAATGGCGCTTCATCCATCAAGGCCACCTGCTCGCGCAATTCCAGGATGCGGTCCTGCCAGTAGCGCTGCGTGTTAAACCACGGGAAGGCGACGGGGAAGGCGGGATCGTCCCAGCGACGCGCCAGCCAGGCCGAATAATGGATCAGGCGCAGGGTGCGCAGCGCTTCGACCAGGTACAGCTGGCGCGGGTCGAAATCGCAAAAGTCTTCGTAGCCGGCCAGGATGTCGCTCATCTGGCGCACCTGGTCGCTGCGCTCGCCCGACAGCATCATCCACAGGTCCTGGATGGCCGGGCCCATGCGGCTGTCGTCGAAATCGACGAAATGGGGGCCCGCGTCCGTCCACAGCACGTTGCCGCCATGGCAGTCGCCATGCGTGCGCAGCACGGCCACGTCGCCCGCCCGGTCATAGCAGCGCTTGACGCCGTCGAGCGCCTGCTGCGCCACGCTGGAATAGGCGGCCAGCAGTTCCGGCGGCAGGAAATTACCCTCCAGCAAGAATTCGCGCGGTTCCACGCCAAACGTGTGGTGGTCGAGCGCCGGACGCTCCTTGTACGCGGACAGCGCGCCGACGGCGTGGATGCGGCCGATGAAGCGCCCTATCCACTCCAGGGTGGCCGGGTCGTCCAGCTCGGGCGCCCGTCCGCCGTGGCGGGGGAAGACGGCAAAGCGGTAGCCCTGGTACTGGTGCAGGGTGCTGCCGTTGATATCCAGCGCCGGCACCACCTGGATTTCGCGCTCGACCAGTTCGGACACGAACGCATGTTCCTCCAGGATGGCGGCGTCGCTCCAGCGTTCGGGGCGGTAGAACTTGGCCACCAGGGGCGCGCTGTCTTCGATGCCCACCTGGTAGACGCGGTTTTCATAGCTGTTGAGCGCCAGCAGACGGCCATCGCCGCGCAGCCCCACGCTATCGAGCGCGTCGAGCACGCAATCGGGGCTCAGGGCGGAAAAGGGATGGACGGGCCGGTCGTCCGCGTGCGGCTGGTTTTCATTGTGCATAAGCGACATTGTAAGGCGCGCGCAGGCCGCCGGTGCAAACACTTCGGTGATGAAGCGCCGCAAGGCGTATACTGGCGGCTTATATTCAATACAAAGAGCAAGCCATGCAACTCGAACAGCCATTATCAGAAAAAGAATTCGACGAATTAGACCAATTCCTGTTATCGGAGCGCTGCTCCGAAGACGCGATGACCATGGATATGCTGCACGGCTATCTGACGGCCGTCGCCATCGGCCCGGAACCGATCATGCCGGCCGAGTGGTTGCCGCGCGTGTGGGGCGAAGATGCAGAAGATGCGCCGAAATTCAAGAACAGCAAGGAAGAAGAGCGCATCGTCAACCTGATCATGCGCTTCATGAACGAAGTGCTGGTGACGTTTGAAGTGGCGCCGAAGGAATTCGAAGCCCTGTTCGTCGAACACGACTACGAAGGCCAGACCCTGATCGACGCCGAAGCCTGGTGCTGGGGCTTCTGGGACGGCATGGAACTGCGTCCCGGCTCGTGGAACGAGATCTGGGATTCCGAAGTGGCCGAGCTGATGCAGCCGATCTACCTGCTGGGCGCCGACGAAATCAAGGAAGAAGAGCTGAAACTGGTGGAAGACCCGGTCAAGGCGCACAAGCTGGCGCAGGAACTGGAAGCGAACCTGCCGGCCATCCACCGTTTCTGGGTACCGCGCCGCAAGGCTCCCGTGCAGACCATGAAGCGCGAAGAGCCGAAAGTGGGCCGCAACGACGACTGCCCTTGCGGCAGCGGCAAGAAGTTCAAGAAATGCTGCGGCGCCGAGCCGGCAGCCGAGTAATCTCGCAGCAGCATCCCCTCTGCGCCGGCGTCCTGCCGGCGCAGCGCCGGCATAGGCCCCCGGGCTATAATCGCCGCATGAAACTCCCCGACCTGAACCTGCTCGTTGCCCTCGATATCCTGCTCGAGGAAGGCAGCGCCGTGGCTGCCGCGCGGCGCATGAATCTGAGCGCGCCGGCCATGAGCCGTACCCTGGCGCGCATCCGCGACGCCATCGGCGACCCCGTCTTCGTGCGCTCCGGGCGCGGCCTGGCGCCCACCCCGCGCGCGCTGGAATTGCGCGAGCAGGTGCGCGGCGTGGTGGAGCAGGCGCACGCCGTCTTCACGTCCGGCCGCGAAATCGACCTGCGCACCCTCGAGCGCACTTTCAGCCTGTGCGCCAACGACGTGTTTGTCGGCGCGTATGGCGGCAAGCTGCGCGACCTGCTGGCCAGCCATGCACCGAACACGGTGCTGCGCTTCGTGCCCGAAGGCGACGGCGCCACGGAAAACGACGCCCTGCACTCCGGCCGCATCGACCTGTACATCAGCGCGCGGCGCGCCTTTGCGCCCGACATCAAACTGCAGCACCTGTTTTCCACCGGCTTTGTCGGCATCGCCCGCAGCGACCACCCGATCTTCGACAGCCCCATCAACCTGGACAGCTTTACCGAATACGAACATATCAGCGTGTCGCGGCGCGGCCTGGCGCGCGGCCCCTTCGATACCGTCCTGGCCGAGCGGGGCTACATGCGCCGGGTCTCGCTGATCACGCCCAATTTTCAGTCGGCCATCTTCGCCGTCGCCGATTCGCGCCTGCTGCTGCCCCTGATGCCCACGCCCCTGCTGCCCATCGTCGAGCGCCTGGGCTTGCGCCTGCGCCAGTTCCAGCTGCCCATCCCCGTCGACAAGGTCGACGTGTTCCAGGCCTGGCACCCGCGCCTGGACCACGACCATGCGCACCGCTGGCTGCGCCGCATGATCAAGGACTTGTGCATGGGGTCGGCCCCTTCCGGGTCTGACCCCGGCATTTGACTGGGGGGATGTGAACCCACCAGCCAGACAACAAGCCCAACGACAAAGACCGGGGTCGGCCCCATAGCCTCCCCATCCATCATTGCGCCAGACACAATCCAGACTTCATCAATTATCAATTTTCACAAGATTAACGGCTACCTATACTGCGTGGACTGATACTCATCCACGGAGTTCCCTGTGTCTGCTGTACCCATTTCCGGCGCCGTCCCCGCGGCCGCGCCGTCGTCCCCACCACCCGCGCCGCCCGTACCGGCCGTCTTCGGCCTGCGCCTGGCCACGGGCCTGGCCGGCGTGCTGCTGGCCGTGCTGGTGTCCGGCCTGAATGAAAACATCACCAAGGTCGCGCTGGCCGACATCCGCGGCGCCATGGGCATCGCGCGCGACGACGCCAGCTGGCTCGTCGCCCTGTATGCGGCCGCCTCGGTATCGGCCATGGCGTTTGCGCCATGGTGCTCCGTCACCTTTTCGCTGCGCCGCCTGACGGCCGCCGCCATCATCGTCTGCATGGCCGCCGGCGTCCTGTGTCCGTTCGCGCCGAACCTGTCCGTGCTGGTCGTCCTGCGCGTGGTGCAGGGCGCGGCGGGCGGCGCCCTGCCGCCCATGCTGATGACGGTGGCGCTGCGCTTCCTGCCGCCCAACATCAAGCTGTATGGCCTGGGCGGCTATGCGCTGAGCGCCACTTTCGGTCCCAGCCTGGGCACGCCGCTGGCCGCCTTCTGGACCGAATACCTGGGCTGGCAATGGGCGTTCTGGCAAATCGTCCCGGGCAGCATCGTCGCCCTGCTGATGGTGTCCTGGGGCTTGCCGCAAGACCCGCTGCGCCTGGAACGCTTGCGCCAGTTCGACTGGCGCGGCTTGCTGCTGGGCCTGCCCGCCATCAGCATGCTGGTGGTGGGATTGCTGCAGGGCGAGCGCCTGGCGTGGTTCGCTTCGCCGCTGATCTGCGTGCTGCTGGGTGGCGGCCTGCTGCTGCTCGTGCTGTTCTTCCTCAACGAATGGTCGCATCCGCTGCCGTTCTTCAAGCTGCAGCTGCTGTCGCGGCGCAACCTGAGCCACGCCCTGCTGACCCTGGGCGGCGTGCTGTTCGTGCTGCTGGCCGCGATCCTGATTCCCTCGTCCTACCTGGCGCAGGTGCACGCCTACCGCCCGCTGCAGACGGCGCCCGTGATGCTGATGGTGGCGCTGCCGCAATTGATCGCCCTGCCGCTGGTGGCCGCCCTGTGCAATATCCGCGCCGTCGACTGCCGCTGGGTGCTGGCCATCGGCCTGGCCTTGCTGGCCCTGTCCTGCGTGCTGGGCGCGCGCATGTCGCCGGACTGGATACGCACGCATTTCTACCTGCTGCAGGCGGTGCAGATCTTCGCCCAGCCCATGGCCGTGATCCCCTTGCTGCTGCTGGCCACCACGGGACTGGCGCCGCAGGATGGCCCGTTTGCCTCGGCCTGGTTCAACACCATCAAGGGCATGTCGGCCGTCGTCGCCACCGGCGTGCTCGAGGCGCTGATCACGCGCCGCAACCATTTTCATTCGACGGTGCTCAGCGAACGCCTGGGCAACCTGCCCGGCGCCGTGGACGTGCCGGGCCTGGCGCAGCGCATGCATGCGCAAGTCGTCACCCTGACCTCGTCCGACCTGTACCTCACCGTGGCCGCCATCGCGCTGGCCATGATTCTGATCATTCCCATCCTGCCGACGCGCGTCTTTCCGCCGCGCGCAGCCTGATTTCCATTGTTACGAAAGAACTTCACCATGCAAAAACCCATACTGCGCTCGCGCGCATTTCTTCTCGGCCTGGCCTTGCTGGCCTGCGCCCTCGCCTTCACTGCCTGGCGGCTGCTGTTTTCCCCCGGCGAAGAGCAAGCCACCGACGACGCCTTCGTCAGCGCCGACTACACCGTGCTCTCGCCCAAGGTGGGCGGCATCGTGCGGGAAGTGCTGGTGGCGGACAACCAGGGCGTGACGGCGGGCCAGCTGCTGGTGCGCATCGACGACCGCGACTACCAGGCGGCCGTCGCCTCGGCGCGCGCCGACGTGGCCAGCGCCGAAGCCCAGCTGGCCACGACCCGCGCCACGGTGCAGCGCCAGCAATCGGTGATCGAGCAAGCCGCCACCCTGGTCGACGCCAACCAGGCGGAAGACACACTGGCGCAGCAGGAGCTGGCCCGCTCGACGCACCTGGCCGGCCAGGGCGCGGGCAGCGTGCAAAGCGCGCAGCAGGCGCAGTCGCGCTTCGACGTGAGCCGCGCGCGCCTGGCGCAAAACCGCGCCGCCCTCGTCTCCACCCGCAAGCAGACGGAAATTCTGCAGGCGCAGCAAGGCGCGGCCGAGGCAGCCCTGCTGCGCGCCCGCGCCGGCCTGCAGCGGGCCGAGCTCGACCTGTCGCACACGCAGCTGCGCGCCCCCATCGACGGCACCGTGGGACGCCGCGCCGTGCGCGTCGGCGCCCTGGTGGCGCCCGGCGCCAGCCTGCTGGCCGTGGTGCCCCTGAACCGCACGTTCGTCGTGGCCAACCTGCAGGAAACCCAGCTGACCCGCGTGCGCCAGGGCCAGCGCGCCAGCATCGCCATCGACGCCTATCCGGGCGTGCTCCTGCGCGGCACGGTGCACAGCATCGCGCCCGCCACGGGCGTGACGTTTGCCGCCATCGCGCCGGAAAACGCCACCGGCAACTTCACCAAGGTGGTGCAGCGCATCCCCGTCAGGATCGCGCTCGATCCCGGCCAGGATGGCGACAGCCGCCTGCGCGTGGGCATGTCGGCCGAAGTGCGCATCGATACGGCCATGCGCCGTCAGGACATCCAGCAGGTGAGCGCGCGATGAAAGCACTGATACTCTTCACGGCCCTGGGCCTGGCCGGCTGCGCCAGCGTCGGCAGCGTCGGCAGCGATTTCCAGCGTCCGCACCATGACCTGGGACAGCAATGGCGCCAGGCGCAGCATGCCCGTTTCGCCGCAAGCGAGGATGCCGCCATCGAGCAACGCTGGTGGGACGGCTTTGGCGACGCCACCCTGTCCTCCCTGCTGCAGCGCGCCGCCGGCGCCAACCTCGACGTGCTGGCGGCAGCCAGCCGGCTGGAACAAAGCCGCGCCGCGCGCGGAGTCATCGGCGCCGCGCAAGGCCCGTCCCTCGGTGCAAATGGCGGTGTCAGCCGCGCGCGCAACAGCGAACAGGGCTTGAGCGACCCGTCGCGCCACAACGGCCAATCCGCCTACAGCCTGTGGCAAGGCAACCTCGATGCGGCCTGGGAGCTGGACCTGTGGGGCCGCGTGCGGCGCGAAGTGGAAGCGGCCGACGCGCGGGTCGAGGTGGCGCTGGAAACGCAGCGCGGCGTGCTGCTGGCCGTGCTGGCCGAGACGGCGCGCGACTACATCGAGCTGCGCGGCGCGCAGCAAACCCTGGCCATCACGGAGCAAGTGCTGGCGACCGCCCGCCATACCCTGGACCTGACCCGCATCCGCCTGCGCGAAGGCGTGGCGACGCAGCTCGACGAGGCCGAGGCAGCGGCCCACGTGGCCACCATCGAAGCGCGCCTGCCCCCATTGCAGCAGCGCGAAGCGCGCCTGGGCAATGCCCTGTGCCTCCTGCTGGCGCTGCCGCCGCACGCCCTGCAGGCGGAACTGGCGGCCGGCATGGCCATCCCCGCCGTGACCATGCAGGTGCAGCTGGGCGTGCCAAGCGGCCTGGCCGAACGGCGTCCCGACATCCGCCGCGCCGAAGCGCAGCTGCACGCGGCCACGGCCGATGCCGGCGTGGCGCACGGCGATTTTTATCCGCGCATCACCTTGTCGGGCAGCGTCGGCCTGCAAGCGATGCAGCTGTCCGACTTCGGCTGGGACGCCAAGCGCTTCGCCTTCGGTCCCGGCTTCAGCGTGCCCCTGTTCGATGGCGGCCGCCTGCGCGGCAAGCTGCAATTGCGCGAAGCGCAGCAGCAGGAAGCGGCCATCGCCTACCGCCGGACGGTGCTGGCCGCCTGGCACGAGGTGGAAGATGCGCTCTCGGGCTACCAGGCCAATGCCCGCCGCCAGGCCAGCCTCGATGAAGCCGTAAAGCAGGGACGGCGGGCGCTGGGCAGCGCGGAACTGCAGTACCGCCAGGGCAGCACGGACCTGATCAACGTGCTGCATGTGCAAAACACGCTCTTGAACAACGAAGCGGCGCTGGTCGACAGCCGCGCCACCGCCTCGCTGTCGCTGGTCCAGGTCTACAAGGCGCTGGGCGGCGGCTGGCAGGCATTTTCAACCCCATCGCAAGGAAGCACGCCATGAAACCGCATCCCGCCCATTTTTCCATCCACGACGTCAGCGACTTTCCCATCGTGCGCTTTCGCCCTGAAACGGCCGTCACCGGCTATGCCCCGCTGTGGGAAAACGACATGGATGCCCTGCTGCGCCACGGCGAGCCGTTCGTCCTGCTGTTCGAAGAAGATCGCAGCGAGGAAGCGCACGTGGACCGCAAGCGGCGCGGCCTGTGGCTCAAGCACAACAAGGTGGCGCTGGCCGCCATCTGCCGCGGCCTCGTATCGGTCGAGCGGGATGCGCAGAAACGCGTGCAGATGCAGGCCATGGCGGCCGGCGCCATGAAAGCGTTCGGCATCCTGCAGGAGGTGGCGGCCACGCGCGAACAAGCCGACGCCCTGATGGTGTGGCTGCTGGGCAGCGGCCAGATGGCGCGGCCGCGCGCGGCCGACGTGTGGTAAACCAGTCCGTCAGGCGGCCCTGCGGACGGCGCTTCTGGCAGGGATGACGCACACGTCGCCATCGCCGTTGGTCGCCGTCGTCAGGGCGATGCCGTACAGCGCAGCGAGCGCCGGCACGGCGCCGGCACCGCTGGCGATGTCGGCGACCAGCTGGCCCGAACGCACCAGCAGCAGCCGCTCGAAGCCCAGCAAGGCGTGATTGATGTCGTGCAGGATGGCGATGACGGCATGGCCGCGCGCGGCGCAAAACTGCTGCAGGCTGTCGAGCAAATCGAACTGCAGGCCGGGATCGAGCGCCGCCAGCGGTTCGTCGACGAGGATCAAGCCGTTTTCCACGTCCCACATCTGCGCGAAGATGCGCGCCAGCTGTACCCTCGCCTGCTCGCCGCCGGACAGGGTGTCCAGGCGCCGGCCCAGCAAATGCGTGGCGTGCGCCAGGGCGGCCGCGTCCTGCACGATCTGCCCCAGCAGCGGGTCGACCAGGCGCGCCACCCGCCCCAGGCCGATCACCAGCTCGCACTGCAGTCCGAAGGCCACGTTCGAGCCTTGCGGCAGGACGGCGCGGCGCAGGGCCAGTTCGGCCAGCGGCCACTGCGCCAGCGGCCGGCCCGCAAACGCCACCTGGCCCGCCTGCGGATGCAGTTCGCGCGCCATCAGTTTGAGCAGGGTCGACTTGCCCGCCCCGCTGGGGCCGAGGATGGCGACGCGCTCGCCCGGCGCCACCTGCACGTTGAAGGGACCGAAATACTGCTGGCCCAGCTGCATGGTGGCAAAGGAAAGTTCCAGTATCGGCGTCATGTGCATCCTTTCAGGCGCTGCCGTGGCGGAAACGGCGCAACAGCATCAGAAAAAATGGCCCGCCCAGCAAGGCCGTGAAAATGCCGACGGGGACTTCCGCGGGAATGGCCACCGTGCGGGCCAGGGTGTCGGCCAACAGCAGCAGCAAGCCGCCCATCAGCATGGACAGGGGCAGCACGCGCCGCTGGTCCGCCCCCAGCCAGGTACGCACCAGGTGGGGCGCGATCAGGCCGATGAAGCCGATGCCGCCGCACCAGGCGACGGCAAAACCCGTCAGCACGGCCACCAGCACGATCACCTGCGTGCGCAAGCGGCCCACGTCGATGCCCACGTGCAGGGCCTGCGCCTCGCCCAGGGCCAGCGCGTTCAATGAGCGCATCAGGAAACGCGTGGCCCACAGCGCCCCGGCCAGCACCAGCAGCAAGGCCGCCACCTGGCGCCAGCTGCCGGCCGACAGCGAGCCCAGGGTCCAGAAAGTCAGGGTGCGCAACTGGTCGTCGCTGGCCAGGTAGATGCACAAGCCCATGGCGGCCACCGTGATGGCGTTCAGCGCCACGCCCGTCAGCAGCAGGCCGACGATGGAACCGGGCGTGGCCCAGCGGGCCACCCGGTCGAGCAGCACGCAGATCAGCATGGCGCCCGCGAACGCGGCGGCCGGCAGCAGCCACACGCGCAGCTCGGGCGCCACGTGCAGGCTGGCGGCAAAGACGATGGTGGCCGCGCCCGCGCAGGCGGCGCCGCTGCTCACGCCCAGCAGGCCAGGATCGGCCAGCGGATTGCGGAACAGTCCCTGCGTCAGGCCGCCGGCCAGCGCCAGCGCGGCGCCGATCAGCGCGGCAAACAGGGCGCGCGGCAGACGGATATGCCACAGCACATACGCGCCGCCGGACAGCGACTCGCCGCCAGCCTGCAGCGGCGCCAGCCAGTCGGCCAGAGTCACGGGCACGGCGCCCGCCTGCACGGCAACGAGCAAGCCGGCGGCCAGCGCCGCGGCCAGCAGTCCGGGGGCGCCCCAGCGCCGGACATGCCAGGACATGCGCCAGGACACAGCCGGCGTCATCGCGCGCACGTTCATGCGGCCATGGCTTGCGCGAACGCGGCATCGAGTTCGGCCAGCGCCTGCGGCATGCGCGGACCAAAGCCCAGCAGCAGCATGGCTTCCTGCGACACGATGCGGTGCTTGCGCCCGGCCGGCGTCTGCGCCAGCCCTGGCAATTTGAGGATGCCGTCCACGCCGCCCGAAGCCTTCAAGCCCTGGTCCGTGACGAGCACGATGTCGGGCCGCGCGGCGATCACGGCTTCCGGCGTGAGCGGCTTGTAGCCGGCGAAGCCGCCCTGCCCGCCCATCACGTTGACGGCGCCCGCATACGCGAGCATGGCGTCGGCGCCCGTCTCGCGCCCGCCCACCATCACCTGGTTGGGTGCATGGGCGAGGATGAACAGCACGCGCACGGGCGCATGCTGGCGCTGCCGGACCTTGGCCAGGGCGCCGCTCCACTGCTGCCGCAGGCTGCTCGCCAGGCGCGCGGCGGGTTCCACGCGGTCCGTGATCTGGCCCACCTGTTTCACGCGGTCGAGCAAGCCTTCGAACTTGTTATCGGCATTGAGTACCGCCACCGGCACGCCGGCGTCGCGCACCTGGCGCAGCACCGTTTGCGGCCCCGCCTCCTCGGTGGCGATCAGCTGCGTGGGCGCCAGCGCCAGCACGCCTTCGGCCGACAGGGTGCGCGCATAGCCCACCTGCGGCAGCTTCTGCGCCGTGGCCGGATACAGCGACGTCGTATCGACGCCCACCAGCTCGCCCTGCGCGTCGAGCGCATAGACGATTTCCGTCAGGGCCCCGCCCACGCTGACGATGCGGCGCGCTTTCACCAGCGGCTTGCCCGCGTCGCTGACGGCGGCCAGCACCTGCATCGGTGCGGCCAGGGCCAGCGCTCCCGCCCCCATTTTTTTCAGCGCGATGCGGCGCGCCACGCTGGCGGCGATCATGCGGCGCATAATTCGCCCTCCTGCAGCACGCGCTCGACGACGTTGCGCCATTCGCACAGTTCATGCACGCCCGGTTTGCGTTCGCCGAAGAACATGACGATGGTGTCGCCCTTGGCGTCGAACAGTTCCACGGACGTCACCAGGCCATCGACCGTGGGCTTCTTCACCACCCAGGCGCTGGCGATATGGTCTTCGCGCAAATGCAGGTTGAAGCGCTGGTCCAGGACATTGATCCACGGCCCCATCACGGCGATCTTGTGCACGGGTCCCGAATGGATCTGGATCATGCCGGCATTGCCGACGAAGGCCATGATGGCCACCTTTTCAAGCGCAGCGCTATTGAGCAGGTCGAGCACGCAGGATCTGTCGAGCTGCTGCACGAAACGCGCTTCGGCCAGGCGCAGGCCCTGCAGGCGCGACACCGAATATTTTTTCAGCACGGTGAAAAATTCATGCGTGTCGCGCAAGTCCGCCCAGGCGGCGCGAAAGCCGGCCACGTCGATCTGCGCGTCGGGCAGTTCCGCCGGCGGGGCCGCCGGCGCCGTCACGGCAATGCCGGCCGCCTGGTCCGCGTCGGCAAAACGCGCCACCAGCGCGTCGTACGCGGCCAGGTCGCTGTGCGGCTTGAGAAAAATCTTGTGCACGGCGTGGCCGGCCGCATCGAAAAATTGCAGGCTGCGCTGCACTTCGTGTTCGCCCATCTCGCGCACGGCAAAGCCATGCGCCCAGTGGCGGTAAAACACGCGCAAGTCGATGTCGCCTCCCAGCACCAGGCCGATATGGTTGTTGTGGCTGGTCTTGCGGTAGACGCCCGTCTTTTCATGCACGCACGAGGCGTTGCGCGTCAGCGCCATGACTTCGCCCAGCGGTTCCAGGGCGGCAATGATGGCCGGCCAGTCGGCCTGCAGGCGCTCGGCGCCCAGCAAGGCGCCATCGGCCAGCGACAGGCCCGCATGCGCGGCAATCAGCTCGCCCTCGGAAATGGCCAGCTCCTCGGCGATGTCGCGGTGGCGGGCTTTTTTCTCCCGACGCAGGCGGGCAAATTCGCTGGCGACCAGCTCGGTATTGCAAATGGGGAACGTGCTCAACACGGTGTCTCCTTTCAAGGCGAACACTGGCTGGCATGGGCTGGCTGGTGGTGGGGGAATCTTGAAATCAATTATAAATGAGAATCATTCGCAATCAAGACTTATTTGCGTGCGCGTGCCACGGCAGGGGGAGAGGCGAAAAAAAAGCGCCACGACAGGAAACCCGTCGCGGCGCCAAAGGAGACCGATCGATACAGCCGATCAGTTCAGGAAAACAGGATCAGGCGCTGGCCTGCACGGCCGGCATGGCCGCCGGCTTGGGCGCGGGACGCTGCGCCAGCAGGACCACGGCCGTCAGCACCATGGCGCCGCCCAGCAATTGCGTGCCGCTGACGGATTCTTTCAGCAAGGTCACGCCGAAGGCCATCGTGATGACGGGCTCGAACGTGGAAATGATGGACGCCTTGGCCGCGCCGATCTGCGCCACGCCGGCAAAGAAGGCGGCGATCGCGATGGCCGTCGAGAACAGGGCGATGGCGCTGACGGCCAGCCAGCCCGTCGCCGTGCCCGGCAGAGACACGCCTTGCCACAAGGCAATCGCGCTGTTCGACAGGCCGGCCGTGCCCAGGATCACCACGCAGGCGGCCAATGGGTGAATATTCTCGCGGCTTTTCGACAGGCTGTTGCCAAACAGGATGTACACGGCGTACACGCCGGCCGCCATCAAGGCCAGGGCAATGCCGATGGGCTGGCCCTGCAGCTTGCCGCCCAGGGTGGTGGCCATGCCGGCGATGGCCAGCGCCAGCAGCACCAGCATGCGCCGGTCCAGCTTTTCCCAGCCCATCGCCAGCGCCAGGATGGTCACCAGCACGGGGTACACGTACAGCAGCATGCCGCACAGGCCGCTGCTGGCATACATGAGCGCATTGAAATAGCCTTGCGACTGCGCCGTGTACATCAGCCCCATCAGCATGTAGCCGGCCAGCAGGCGGCCGCGCGGCAAGCGCCAGCCGCCCAGCCACACGAGCGGCAGCAGCAGCATGGCGGCGATAACGAAACGCAAGGCCAGCATGGTCGACGGGTTGACCCCGGACGCATATGCCGCCTTGGCAAACACTGCGGAACTGCCGAAACCGGCGGCCGACAGCAACACCAGCGCAACGGCGCGGCGATCAGACATGACTAAACCTCTTAGAGTACGCCTGGGCAAACCTGCTGCGCGTCGCGCAGTGATTTTCCAGGCGTTGTAAATATAAATACCCAGCAAGGCCGGGAGATGTTCATGCGTGAATCCTATTGCGGGTCGCTTCACGCATAGCCGGCATCATATTCGCTTGCGCAAAATGAAACAAACCAATATTCTTCACGGATAGGCCGAATATTACTGAGGCTCAATCTCTTGAAGAGTGCCATGTCACGTCCCTTGCCACCGCTCGCCGCCCTGCACGCCTTCGAGGCGGCCGCCCGCCATGAAGGCTTCCAGCGCGCGGGCGAAGAATTGCACGTCTCGGCCGGCGCCATCGGCCACCATGTGAAACAGCTGGAAGCGTGGCTGGGCATCGTGCTGTTCCAGCGCCTGCCGCGCGGCGTGGTTCTCACCAATGCGGGCCAGCGCTATGCGGCGTCGCTGGGGCCCATCCTCAACCAGCTGGCCGACGTGTCCGAGCAGGCGCGGCGCCAGGGCGATGACAAGGTGGTCACGGTGACGGCCACCAGCTCGCTCGTCTCGCGCTGGCTGATGCCGCGCCTGGGCCGGCTGCGCGACCGCTATCCGCAGATCGAACTGCGCGTGCTGGCGTCCATGCACCCGGTCGACCTGGCGCGCGACGGCGTGGACGTGGCCATCCGCCTGGGACCGGGCCGCTATCCGGGACTGAAAGTGGATTTATTGATGGAAGAATGGTTTTCCGCTGTCTGCAGCCCCGATTTCCGCGCCAACGCGGCCAGCCTGCGCCAGCCCGCCGACCTGCTGCGCTACCCGCTGCTGCACGACGAGCCGGAAGTGCACCTGCCCGGCGAAATCGACTGGACGCGCTGGCTGCACAGCTGCGGCGTGCATTACAGCGGCAATAGCGGCAACAGCGGCGCGCGCTTCTCGCACACCTATCTGTGCCTCGATGCGGCCGCCAGCGGCCAGGGCGTGGCCATTGCCGCCAGTCCCCTGATCGGCGACGATTTGCGCTCGGGCCGCCTGGTGCGCGTGTTCGAGCACGCGGTGCGCGGACCCCACTGCTATTACCTGCTGCGTTCGCCCCAGGAGGAAACGCGGCCCCTCGTGCATGCATTCTGCGAATGGCTGATCGCCGAGGCGCGCGCCGACCAGGAAACCGTCTGGCCCACCGTGGAGACCGCATGACAAGCAAGGAATTGGCGCGCAGCGCGCATTACGTCGTCACGCACGACTACGAACATGCCAGGGTGACGGCGGCCGATGGCCAGCAAGCCAGCGTGGGCGAGTTCTATGGCGACCCGGCCGTGGCCCTGATCGATGCGCAAGAAAAATGGTGCGCCGTGGCGGGCGAGGGATTGGTGCTGTGCCGGCTGGAGCAGCCGTTCGGGCAGTGCACGGCGTACTTCCGCGAACCCGGAGCAACCGTCTGGATCACGGACTTGCGGCAAACGGGGCCGTTTGCGCTGGAGTGGCAGGATGAAGATGGCGCTTGGCACACCCTCGATTTTGACTTTGATACGATGTAACAGAACCTTCGCGACGCCTCACAAAACCGTAGCGAGCGGAAGGGAGAGGTGGCTAAGAAGCGCAACCGTACGAAAGTACGGTGAGCATCGCAGGCCGCCTATACCGACGCGCAGTAGGTTTTGTGAGGCGTTTTCAACTTACAATTTGATGAAGTGCTCGCGGTAGTACTTCAGCTCTTCGATCGATTCCAGGATATCGGCCAGGGCCGTGTGCTTCTGGTGTTTCTTGAAGCCGGTGGCGATTTCCGGCTTCCAGCGCTTGCACAGCTCTTTCAATGTCGATACATCAACATTGCGATAGTGGAAGAACGCTTCCAGCTTCGGCATGCCGCGCACCATGAAGCGGCGGTCCTGGCCGATGGTGTTGCCGCACATGGGCGACTTGCCAGCCGGTACGTATTTCTTCAGGAACGCGATCAGTTCCGCTTCCGCCTGCGCTTCCGTCACGGTCGACGCTTTCACCTTGTCGATCAGGCCGGAGCGGCCGTGCGTGCCCTTGTTCCAGGCATCCATCTTGTTCAGGGTTTCATCCGATTGATGAATCACGAACACGGGGCCTTCGGCCAGCAGGTTCAGGTGCATGTCCGTCACCACCACCGCCACCTCGATGATGCGGTCGGTATCGGGCTCCAGGCCCGTCATTTCCATGTCGACCCACACCAGGTTCATCTCATTTGGACGTGGCAGGACGGCGGGTGCGGCTAAATCGGTCGCTTGTGACATAATTCTCTCTTGGCCTAATCAAACTAAATAATCAGCCATTTTCTCACAGGCACAGAATGTATTCACTCGCGTTTTCGATTTTGTTTGTATCCGTCCTCGTTTTGACCCTGGCCGTGCGCTTCTGGCTCGCTTCGCGGCAAATCCGCCACGTGCTGGCGCACCGCGCCGCCGTGCCCGCCGAATTCGCGGAAAAGATCCCGCTGGCCGCGCACCAGAAGGCGGCCGACTATACGGTGGCCAAGACCAAGTTCGGCTTGCTGTCCCTGCTGATCAACTATGCCGTGCTGATCGGCTTTACCTTGCTGGGCGGCCTGCAATGGCTGGCACTGCACCTGAATGAATGGATGGGCTCTGGCTCGCCCATGCTGTACCAGATCGGCCTGATCGCCGCCTTTGCCGTCATTTCCGGCCTGATCGATCTGCCCTTCGATTACTACCGCCAATTCGTGCTGGAGCAGCGCTTCGGCTTCAACACCATGGCGCGCAAGCTGTTCTTTACGGACATGCTCAAGGGCGTGGGCCTGGGCGCGGCCATCGGCCTGCCCCTGATCTGGGTCGTGCTGACCCTGATGGCCAAGTCGGGCGACCTGTGGTGGCTGTACGCGTGGTTCGTCTGGAGCGGCTTCCAGCTGCTGATGATGGTGCTGTTCCCGACCGTCATCGCCCCCCTGTTCAACAAATTCACGCCGCTGGCCGATGAAGCGCTGAAAAGCCGCATCGAAGGCTTGATGCAGCGCGTGGGCTTTGCCTCGAAAGGCCTGTTCGTCATGGACGGCTCGAAGCGCAGCGCCCACGGCAATGCGTATTTCTCGGGCTTTGGCGCCAACAAGCGCATCGTTTTCTTCGACACCCTGCTGTCGCGCCTGGCGCCGCAGGAAATCGAAGCCGTGCTCGCGCATGAACTGGGCCACTTCAAGCTCAAGCACATCGTCAAGCGCATCGCCATGATGTTCGCCGTCTCGCTGGGCTTTCTGGCCCTGCTGGGCTACCTGAAGACGCAGCCATGGTTTTACGGTGGCCTGGGCATCGATCCCGTCGCCCTGGCGCTCACGGGCCAGCCGACGGATGCGCTGGCCCTGCTGCTGTTCATGCTGGCGCTGCCCGTCTTCACCTTCCTGCTGGGACCGTTGACCTCGCTCAGCTCGCGCAAGCACGAATTCGAAGCCGATGCCTTTGCCGCCACGCACACGCAGGCGGACGACCTGGTTTCGGCGCTCGTGAAAATGTACGAGGACAATGCCTCGACCCTGACGCCCGACCCGCTGCACTCGGCCTTCTATGACTCGCATCCGCCGGCCAGCGTGCGCATCCGCCACCTGAAAGGGGCTTCCGCATGAATACGCCATCGACCTCGCAAGACCTGGCCCGGCTGAACTGCGCACCGCGCCAGCAGGCGCTGGGCGACACGGACGTCGCCACCCTGCACGCACTGCTGCCGCTGTGGACGGTGCAAAATGGCAAGCTGTGCCGCGACTTCGGCTTCAAGAATTACTACCAGACCCTGGCGTTCGTAAACGCCCTGGCCTATATGACCCATACCCAAGATCACCATCCGGAGCTCATCATTACTTACAAAACCTGCGCCGTGCGCTACGACACGCACTCGGTCAACCAGGGCGCCGGCGGCCTGTCCGAAAACGACTTCATCTGCGCCGCCAAGGCCGACCTCATCTACCAGAGCAGCCAGGTGACCCCATGAGCGAAGGCAAGTTGACGGGCATCATCATCGCCGCCCACGGCCGCCATTACCTGGCCGACGTGGACGGCGCCAAGCTGCAATGCGTCACGCGCGGCAAGAAAACCAATGTGGCCGTGGGCGACATCGTGCACCTGACGCGCACTTCCAACGACCAGGCCGTCATCGACCGCATCGAGGAACGCAAGACCCTGCTGTACCGCTCGGACCAGTACAAATCGAAGCTGCTGGCGGCCAACCTGACGCAGCTGTTCATCGTCGTGGCCACGGAGCCGGGCTTTGCCGACGACCTGATTTCGCGCTCGCTGGTGGCGGCCGACGCGGCCGGCATCGAGGCGCGCATCATCCTCAACAAGACGGATGTGACGGCCTCGCTGGACAGGGCCCGCGAACGCCTGCTGCCGTATTCCTCGATGGGCTATCCCGTCGACGAAGTGTCGGCACGCGCCGAACCGGAACACGCCGTGGCCACCCTTGCGCCGTTGCTGGCGGGCCAGTCGTCCATCCTCATCGGCCAGTCGGGCATGGGCAAGTCGTCGCTGATCAACCTGCTGGTGCCGGACGCCGACATCGCCGTGCGCGAAATCTCGGCCGCGCTCGACACGGGCAAGCACACGACGACGTTTACGCGCCTGTACAAGCTCGACGAACTGGGCGCGAACAGTTCCATCATCGATTCGCCCGGCTTCCAGGAATTCGGCCTGTACCACTTGTCCGAAGGCATGCTGGAGCGGGCCTTCCGCGAATTCCAGCCCTACCTGGGCGGCTGCAAGTTCTACAACTGCCGCCACCTGATCGAACCGCAGTGCGCCATCCTGCAAGCATTGTCTGAGGGCAAGATCGCCAAGATGCGCCATACCCTGTACGGCCAGCTGCTGCACGAATCGGCGCAAACCCTGTATTAAGCGCCCGCCGCAACGCAAAAATAGCGACAGAAAACGTGGGCCGGCAAAATTTAATTTTGCCGCCGAGTTCGCTTTCCATGTTTAATCCCAAAACTGTTCATCCGCCGTTTTATGCATTTCAGCGCGTAAAAGCGGCCTTCCATCGCCTGCCGCTGGCGATGCAAGGCCGCGTTTGTTAACTTGACACCAGTCCCTGCCGGAAACCTGCCAGCGACCACACGATCTAACTCCAATCAAACCAGCCATCCTGATCGAAGGTGAATGTCATGCATACCAAACGCGTCCTCCCCCTCCTCGCCGCCCTCTTCGCCCTGGCCGGCGGCACCGCCCAGGCCCAGACGGCCATTGCCCCGCAAAACACCGACAGCGTGCGCGTCACCTCCGGCGCCGCCTATCACGTCACGGCCCAGGAAGCCTTTGCCATCGAACAGCAATACCGCCTGTCAAACGGGCAACGCCTGGAAATCCACCAGCAAGAAAACCATTTCTTTGGCCGCCTGATCGATGACCGCGAATGGCAGAAAAAGGCCAGCGTGCAAATCTACCCCACCGGTCCCGGCCAGTTTGTCAGCAAAAAGGGCGCGACCTTCGTCTTCAGCAACGATGGCGAGCGCGAGCATGTGACGATCGATGACGCCCAGCTCCTGCCCGGCTTGCATGTGAGCACCGACATGCGCAGCGCCAGCAACGGCGGCATCCGCGTGGTGTCGCGCTAGGCGCCTGGCCCCCCATCGAACGCCGAGGGCAAATCGCCCCCGCCGGTGCCGCCATGCACGATGAATAATTCTGGCTGGCGCACTGAACAATTCCCCGCAATGCAGCTTACAATGCCATCAAGATGGCCTGTGCGGTCGCAGGCTGGCGCCACTGTTTGCGGGGAGAATGCTTGAATGGAAATGTTCGCGCTCGAACATGACGTAGCGCAGTGGGAAAACGCATTGCTGCCGTTGCGCGGCGCCGGGCGCGTACCGCTGCTGTTGTTGCTGTCTTGGCATTTGCGCCAGCGTGATTGCCTTAGAGCAACTCAGCTGAGCGAGGAAGCCCATATGCTGCTGCCGCTGACGGACCTGGAACCGGCCGCACTGGAGCAGGCACGCGCGCGCCTGCAGCTGGTGCAGGCCGAGGTTGCATGGCTGCAAGGTGCGCTCGATACGGCGGAAAGCCTGGCCATGGCCGCGCACGCCACGCTGTGCGCGCACGGCGACGGCGCCGGCTGCGCCGATGCCCACTGGCTGCTGTCCTCGATCGCCGTCGACCGCGGCGACCATGCCCGCTGCGATGCCGAGCTGCTGGCCGCGGCAGAGCAGGCGCGCAGCGCCGGCGATGCGATGCGCGTCAGCCTGGCCGACGCGGCCACGGCGCGCTGGGCCGTCCTGCGCGATGCGCCGGCCGCCCAGGCCCGCTGGGGCAACCGCTTCCAGGCCGACAGCGCCAGCGGCAAGCTGCCCGCGCCGCTGGCCACCTGGGTGCATGACTTCCGCGGCTTGCTCGCGCATACCTCGCGCGACCTGGGCACGGCTGCCGGCCACTACATGCAAAGCTACGAGGCGGCGCTGGAAAGCGGCCAGTTGCGCGGCGCGATCACGGCCGCCATCAATATCGGCGACTGTTTCTCCAGCCTCAACGACAACGAATCGGCCCTCGAATGGATGCAGTGCGCGCTGGACCTGGCGCGCCCCACGGGCTGGCCGCGCAGCATCGGTGCCTGTCAGACGCATACGGCCGAAACCATGCGCAAGCTGGGACGCCTGGCCGCCGCCGAAGACTTGCTGCGCGAAGCGCTGCACATCCTGGCGCCCGTGTCCGGTGCGCGCACCTATGCCAACGCCCTGTTCCACCTGGGCGAGCTGAGCCTGGACAAGGGCGACTACGACACGGCGCTCGACGCCTTCAGCCGGCTGGCGCAGCGGGCCGAAGCGCTGGGCCAGGCCGATTTCCGCAGCATGGCGCAGCGCGGCAGCGCCCACGCGCTGTCCTACCTGGACCGTCCCGATGAAGCGGTGCAGGCGGCCGAACGGGCTTGCCAGCTGGCCACGGCGCAGGGCGACGCCATGCACCAGGTGGCGGCGCTGCGCGTCCTGTCGATGCTGCATGCGCGCCACGAGTTGCCGGCGCCAGCCGGCATGCTGGAACGCAATCCCGCCCTGCATTTCCTGCACCAGGCGCTGCAGGTGGCCGCGTCCATCGAAGGCTATTCGCCGCCCGGCGAACTGCTCGATGCGCTGGCGCGCGAATACGCGCATGCGGGCGACTATGCGCGCGCCTACGATATCGCCCTCGATGCGGGCATCGCGCGCGAAAAAAGCCATACCCAGCAAGCCAGCAACCGCGCCACCGCCATGCAGGTCTACCACCAGACGGAACATGCGCGCTCGGAAGGCTATCACCACCGCGAACTGGCCGCCTCGGAAGCGCGCCGCGCCGAAGTATTGCAGCAGACCAGCGACACCCTGGAACGGCTGTCGGCCATCGGCCAGGAAATCACCACCCACCTGGACGCCAGCGCCGTGTTCCAGGTGCTGGACCGCCACGTGCATGCCTTGTTGCCAGTCAACACCTTCGCCGTCTACATGCTCGATCCGGCCGGCACGGCGCTGCGCCGCGCGCACGGCATGGAAGCGGGCCGCCCCCTGTCCGACAACGCCATTCCACTGAACAATCCACGCGCCTATTCCGTGCGCTGCCTGCTGGGGCGGCGCGAAGTGTATATCGCGCAAGTGCCGCCGCGGCGCCACGCCTACACGGTGCCCGGCACCCTGCATAACCAGAGCGTGCTGTACGTGCCGCTGATGGTGGGCGAGCGCGTGCTGGGCGTGATGACGGTGCAGGCTTGCCATGCCAACGCCTACGGCGAACGGGAGCGGCTGATCTTCCGCACCCTGTGCGCGTATGGCGCCATCGCGCTCGACAATGCCAGCGCCTACCGGCAGCTGCAAGATGCCCAAGCGCAACTGGTATCGCAGGAAAAACTGGCCGCGCTGGGCTCGCTGATGGCCGGCGTGGCGCATGAACTCAATACCCCGATCGGCAACAGTTTATTAATCGCCAGCACCATGCAGCAAAAGACGGAAGACGTGGAACGGCTGATGAACGGCCCCGGCCTGCGCCGCTCCGACCTGGCCGCCTACATCGACGATGCGGGCAAGGCGTCGGCGCTGGTGATGCGCGGCCTGCACAGCGCGGCCGACCTGGTCAACAGCTTCAAGCAGGTGGCCGTCGACCGCACCACCGAACAGCGGCGCCAGTTTGACCTGCAACAAGTGAGCAATGAAATCATCGCCACCGTGATGAACCGCATCCGCAGCTCGGGCCACCGCATCGAGACGGACATCGAGTTCGGCATCGCCATGGACAGCTATCCGGGCCCGTTCGGCCAGGTGATCACCAACCTGATCAACAACGCCCTGCTGCACGCCTTCGCCCCCGGGCCCAACGATGGCGGCGCCGGCACGGGCTGCATGCGCCTGTCGGCCGCGATAGCGGGCGTGCGCGTGCAGATCGTCTTCGAAGACAATGGCGGCGGCATCGCCGAACAGCATCTGTCGCGCATCTTCGACCCCTTCTTTACCACCAAGCTGGGCCAGGGGGGCAGCGGCCTGGGTCTGTCGATCAGCTACAACATCGTCACAGCCCTGCTGGGCGGCAGCATCCAGGTGGCCAGCAGCCCCGCCGGCACGCGCTTCACGCTGGACCTGCCCCTGGTGGCGCCCCAGCTGGACGGCGCTGCCACCGCCAGCATCTATTAATCGCCGCCCCGTTGCCCGGGCGCGGGCTTGCCTATACAAGTACCCGCCCGGACGGTCTTTCCAATCTAAAAGCAAAACCCTTATAATTGAACGGCTGACGTACTTGCCATTGCATTATTTTCAACATGGCAAACCGCATCGGCCCGCGCGACAGGCGTCGCGCTGGCACCGATCAACACAGCAGCGCGCCGGGCGAGGCAGTCATCAGACGAGATGTTGTACGCTGATGCAACCCGGCGGGAAAGGCACGCCGCCGGCGGCCTGCGCATCTTCAAGTGGTCATTATGTCGACAAAAAAACCGATCAAGCACTACCTCCAGTTCTCCGATTTCACGTTGGAAGAGTACGAATATGTGATCGAACGCGCCCATCTGATCAAGCGCAAGTTCAAGAATTACGAAATCTACCATCCACTGATCGACCGCACCCTGGTGATGGTCTTCGAAAAGAACTCCACCCGCACGCGCCTGTCGTTCGAAGCGGGCATGCACCAGCTGGGCGGCGCCGCCATCTACCTGAACACGCGCGATTCCCAGCTGGGACGCGGCGAGCCGGTGGAAGACGCGGGCCAGGTCATGTCGCGCATGTGCGACATCATCATGGTGCGCACGTTCGGCCAGGAGATCATCGAGCGCTTCGCCGCCAATTCGCGCGTGCCCGTGATCAATGGCCTGACCAATGAACACCATCCGTGCCAGGTTTTTGCCGACATCTTCACCTACATCGAACACCGCGGCTCCATCGCCGGCAAGGTCGTCGCCTGGATCGGCGACGCCAACAACATGCTGTACTCGTGGCTGCAGGCGGCCGAAGTGTTCGGTTTCCACGTCAACGTGTCGACGCCGAAGGGCTATGACATCGACTTGTCGCAAGTCAAGACCGAGCGCTACACCTTCTTCGCCAACCCGTCCGACGCCTGCGAAGGCGCGCACCTGGTCAACACGGACGTGTGGACCAGCATGGGCTACGAAGCGGAAAACGCGGCCCGCATCGCCGCCTTCGACGGCTGGATCGTCGATGGCGCGAAGATGGCCCGCGCCGCGCCCGACGCGCTGTTCATGCACTGCCTGCCCGCCCACCGCGGCGAGGAAGTGGCCGCCGAAGTGATCGACGGCCCCCAATCGGTGGTGTGGGACGAGGCGGAAAACCGTTTGCACGTGCAAAAAGCGCTGATCGAGTACCTGTTACTGGGTAAAATCAACTAATTCGCCAGGGATTGCAGAGCACCTGGCAGCATCGCACTACATACATCGACAACGACAACTGGAAGCAATATGAGCGACATTAAAAAAGTAGTCCTGGCCTATTCCGGCGGACTCGACACCTCCGTCATCCTGAAATGGCTGCAAGATAACTACCAGTGCGAAATCGTCACCTTCACGGCCGACCTGGGCCAGGGCGAAGAACTGGAGCCGGCGCGCGCCAAGGCCATCAAATTCGGCATCAAGCCGGAAAACATCCATATCGAAGACGTGCGCGAAGAATTCGTGCGCGATTTCGTCTTCCCGATGTTCCGCGCCAACACCGTGTACGAAGGCGAATACCTGCTGGGCACCTCGATCGCCCGTCCGCTGATCGCCAAGCGCCTGATCGAAATCGCCAACGCCACGGGCGCCGACGCCATCTCGCACGGCGCCACCGGCAAGGGCAACGACCAGGTGCGTTTCGAACTGGGCGCCTACGCGCTGAAGCCAGGCGTGAAAATCATCGCCCCATGGCGCGAGTGGGATCTGCTGTCGCGCGAAAAACTGCTGAAATACGCGGAAGACGCCGGCATCGAAATCGACATGAAGCACAAGAACGGCGGCGCGCCGTACTCGATGGATGCCAACTTGCTGCACATCAGCTTTGAAGGCCGCCACCTGGAAAACCCCAGCGCCGAAGCGGAAGAGACCATGTGGCGCTGGACCGTCAGCCCTGAAAAGGCACCGGACGAAGCGGAATACCTGGACATCGAATACGAAAAAGGCGATATCGTCGCCATCAACGGCGTGCGCATGTCGCCCGCCACCGTGCTGGCCGAACTGAACAAAGTTGGCGGCAAGCATGGCGTAGGCCGCCTGGACCTGGTGGAAAACCGCTACGTCGGCATGAAATCGCGCGGCTGCTATGAAACCCCAGGCGGCACTATCATGCTGAAAGCCCACCGCGCCATCGAATCGATCACGCTGGACCGCGAAGTGGCCCACCTGAAAGACGACCTGATGCCGCGCTACGCGTCGATGATCTACAACGGCTACTGGTGGGCGCCCGAGCGCGTTGCCCTGCAAACCCTGATCGACCACACGCAGGAAACCGTGAACGGCTGGGTACGCATCAAGCTGTACAAGGGCAATGTCATCGTCGTCTCGCGCGATTCGAAGACGGATTCGCTGTTCGACATGAACATCGCCACCTTCGACGAAGACGGCGGCGCCTACAACCAGGCCGACGCCGGCGGCTTCATCAAGCTGAACGCCTTGCGCATGCGCATCGCCGCCATCGCCCGCGAAAAGCGGGGCCAGAAGTAATTAGCTGCCGGGAGGCACTGCCTCCCGCACCAGCCAAAAGCCGCCTCCGGGCGGCTTTTTTGCGTTTGAAACGCACTCGGCCGCGATTTACCGCGCCCCCGCATCCCCAGATTGCCCCCATTTTGCTGTCCGCATGGCAAAATGCTACAGTGCAATTGTGCTGACCTTCCCGCTTCCGGAGCCCTCCCATGTTCAAAGACCTGAGTATCAAGAATAAACTGTACCTGGGCTTCGGCTCCATCGTGGCCATCATCCTGGTCCTGCTGGGCGTGGCCTACAACAGCTTTTCGCGGCTGTCGGAAGCCAATGCATGGGACCGGCACACGATGGAAGTGCTGGTCGAGATCGACAAGATTCACAATTCCATCCTGCAAATCCAGGTGGAAGCGCGCGGGTTCATCCTGACCGGCAACGAAGCCTCGCTGACGCCGGAAACCGATGAAACCGGGGTGCTGAGCCAGCACACGCAAAAAGCCATCGCCATGACGGCCGATAACAAGCCCCAGTCGGAACGCTTCCGCAAGATCGACCAGCTGAGCAGCACCTGGGTCAAGGAGTGGATCACTCCCCTGATCGAAAAACGCCGCACGCTGGGCAATGCGCCGGGCGCCACGGAAACGGTGGCGCGCCTGCTGCCGCCGGCCGGCTCGCCCGGCATCGTGCAAGCCAACAAACTGCTCGACGAAGCTGCCGCCGAAGAAAACCGCCTGCTGGCCGAGCGCACGGCCACCTCGAGCCGCCTGCAGGAAACCATGCTGCTGACCCTGGCGCTGGGCGGCCTGCTGTGCATCGTGCTGGCGCTGGGCATTTCCTTCATCCTGGCCAAGGCCATCCTCGGTCCGCTGAACAACCTGACGGATGCCGTCGGGCGCATCGCTGGCGGCGAACAGGGCGCGCGCGCGGCCATCATCTCGCGCGACGAGCTGGGCAAGGTGACGGAAGAATTCAACCGCATGGCGCAAACCATCCAGGACAACCAGGCCAACGAACTGGCCGCCACGAACAGCTTGCGGGCCAAGGTCGATTCCCTGCTGGAAGTGGTGTCGAAGGCAGCCTCGGGCGACCTGACGGGCAAGGTCGGCATCACGGGCAGCGACGCCATCGGCCAGCTGGGCAACGGCCTGGCGAAGATGTTTGAAAACCTGCGCAGCCTGCTCAACAATGTGCAAAAGGCCGGCATCCAGGTGACGACCTCTGCCACGGAAATTGCCGCCTCGGCGCGCCAGCAGGAAGCCACGGGCATTGAGCAAGCGCAAACCAGCGTGGAAATTCTCAGCACCACCAAGGAAATCTCGGCCAACACGAGCCAGTTGCTGAAAACCATGGAAGACGCCACCGCCGTGGCCGATTACACGACGAATGCCACGGCCGAAGCGCAAAACAACCTCAAGCGCATGGATTCGACCATGCAGCACATGGTCTCGGCCACCGATTCCATCAACGCCAAGCTGGCCGCCCTGTCGGAAAAGGCCAGCAATATCAACAGCGTACTGATCACCATCACGAAAGTGGCCGACCAGACCAACATCCTGTCGCTGAATGCCGCCATCGAGGCGGAAAAAGCGGGCGAAGCGGGCCGCGGCTTTTCCGTGGTGGCGACCGAGATCCGCCGCCTGGCCGACCAGACTTCCGTGTCCACGTGGGATATCGAGCAAATGCTCAAGGAAATGCAGTCGGCCGTGTCGGCCAGCGTGATGGGCATGGATAAATTCTCGGAAGAAATTCGCCGCAGCGTGGGCGAAGTGCGGCAAGTGGCCGAGCAGCTGTCGTCCGTGATGGACCAGGTGCAGAAACTCACGCCGCAATTCGACGCCGTGCTGCAAGGCATGCAGTCGCAAGCCATCGGCGCCTCGCAGATTTCCGACACCATGATGCAGCTCAACGACGCCACCCAGCAAACGGTGGAGTCGCTGAAGGCCACCAGCGAAGCGGTGCACCAGCTGCAATACGCGGCGGGCGACCTGCAATCGAGCGTCTCGACTTTCGCCGTGACCATCTGATCCCATGAAAGTGCTGCTCTTTCACATCGGACGCGACCGCTATGGCCTGCCCCTGGCCGGCATCGTGCGCGTGCTGCCGCTGCTGGAGCTCAAGCAGCTGCCGCTCACGCCGGACTACGTGGCCGGGCTGATGGACTTGCAGGGCACGCCCGTGCCCGTGATCGACCTGTCGCGCCTGGCGGGCTTGCCGGCCGCGGCCGCGCAGTTCGACACGCGCATCGTCATCGTCGACTACCGCGCCCCTGGCGGCACCGCGCATGTGCTGGGCCTGATGGCTTCGCAGGTGCGCGGCATCGCCGACATCGATGCGGACAAGCTCGACGATAGCGGCGTGGCCACGGCGCCCTTCCTGGGCCAGGTGGCCAGCGATGCCGACGGCATCGTGCAGCTGGTCGAACTGGAGCACCTGCTGCCGCCGGACGTGCGCGCGCTGCTGTTTCAAGACGCGGGCGCGGCATGACGGCACAATCGCTGCTGCGCCGCGCGACCGGCCTGTCCGTCTCCAAGTCCGTGGCCGAGCGGGCCGTCGGCCAGCGCATGGAGCAGACGGGCTTTGCCGACAGCGAAGCCTATCTGCAGGCGCTCACGCCGGCCGAAATGACGCAGCTCATCGAACTGGTGGTGGTGCCGGAATCGTGGCTGTTCCGCGACCCGCAGGCGTTCTACGCCACCGTGGAACTGGTGCAGGAACGCTGGGCGCGGGGGCGCGCCACGCGCATCCTGTCGATTCCGTGCGCGGGCGGCGAGGAACCGTATTCGATGGCCATGGCGCTGCGCGACGGCGGCGTGCCGAAACAGGCGTTCAGCATCGACGCGTACGACCTGAGCCCCGGCTGCATCGAGCGGGCGCAGGCAGGCATCTATGGCCGCAACGCCTTCCGCGCGCAGGACGTGGCCTTCCGCGAGCGCTATTTCACGCACGTGGCCGACGACGCCTACCGCATCATCGACGCCTTGCGCGAACAGGTGACCTTCAGGCAGGGCAACCTGCTGCAATTCGATACCGCCACCTACAGCCGCCATTACGACGTCATCTTCTGCCGCAACCTGCTGATCTATTTCGACAAGCCCACCACGCGCGCGGCCATCCACAACCTGTCCGCCCTGCTGGCCGACGACGGCATGCTGCTGGCCGGCTACGCGGAAGTGCCGTCGTTCTGCCAGAACGGCTTTGCGCCGCTGCAGTTCCGCCAGGCCTTCGCGCTGAAGAAGGAAACGGCGACGCCGGCGGCGGCCCTCCAGGTGGCGCCGCTGCCTGCCTTGCGCACCTTGCGCAGCGTGCCGCCCGCGCCAAAACGCGCTGCCGCTCCGCCTTCAGCGCCCGCCGCACCGGCGGCGCAGCGCACGCGCCCCGTGTCCGTGCCATCGTCCCCGCCGACGCCGGCGGCGCCCGCCGATTTGCTGGCCGAGGCGCGCCTGCTGGCCGACCGTGGCCAGCTGCGCGAGGCCGGCGAAAAATGCCACGCCCACCTGGCCCGCGCACCGGAGGCGGCCGAAGCGTATTTCATGCTGGGCATTATCAATGAACTGGCCGGCAAGATGGACCTGGCCGACGACTACTGGCGCCGCTGCATCTACCTGCAGCCGGACCACTACGAGGCGCTGTGCCACCTGTCGCTGCTGGCCGAACGCAATGGCAACCATACGGCCGCCACCACCCTGAAGGCGCGCGCGGCGCGCATCTACCAGCGCCGCCAGGCGTCCAACTAAGGGGCAAGCAGCATGACAAACCGCATCGCCACCGAGTCCCCCGCCGCCATCGACGACTGCTGGAACCATATCGGCGTGGTCGGCGACCAGAGCTGCCCCAAGCTGCCCGCCAACGTACACTGCCGCAACTGCGACGTGTATGCGGGCGCCGCCCAGCGCAACCTGCAGCGGCCCGTGGACGAGCACTACCAGCGCGACTGGGCCAGCCACTTCCGCCAGATCGATGCGGGCGGCGAAGTGCGCGACAGCTCGGCGCTGGTGTTCCGCATCGGCCGCGAATGGCTGGCGCTGCCCACGCGCGTATTCGACTCCGTGGCGCCGCAGGCCAAGCCGCACGTGCTGCCGCACCGGGGCGGGCGCGGCCTGGCGGGCATCGTCAATATCGGCGGCAAGCTGTATCCCTGCATGTCGCTGGCCAGCCTGCTGGGCATCGACGAGCAGGGCGCGCCGCCCGCCAAGGGCCGCCACGCGTTCGCGCGCCTGCTGCTGATGCGCTGGGAAGAACAGGCCTACGCCCTGCCCGTGGCCGACCTGCATGGCATCGTGCGCTATGCCTCAAGCACCGTGCAAGCGCCCGCGGCCACCATCAACAAGGGCCTGTCGCGCTTTCTGTCGGGCGTGATCACCGAAGGCGACATGCGCATCGGCTGCCTGGACACGGCGCTGATCGGCTTTCAACTTGCGAGACTATTACGATGAGCCAGGACCAGCACGGCGACCTCAGTGCCTTTTCCATGCTGGACCTGTTCCGCATGGAAGCGGACAGCCAGACCCAGATCCTCACCGATGGCTTGCTGGCCATGGAGCGCCATGCGGGCGACGCGGCCGCCGTCGAGGCGATGATGCGCGCGGCGCACTCGATCAAGGGTGCCGCCGCCATCGTCGGCCTGCAGGTGGTGGTGCAGCTGGCGCATGGCATGGAAGACAGCTTTGTCGCCGCCCAGCACGGCCGCCTGAAACTCACGCCGGAGCGGGTCGACGTGCTGCTGTCGGGCGTCGACCTGATCGTGCAGCTGTCGCGCCTCGACGATGCGGGCGCCGAAGCGTGGCTGGCCGCCAATGCGGCACAGATCGACCAGACCCTGAACGCCATCGCCGGCATCGCCGAGCTGCCCGAATTGCCGGCCCTGCCTTCGCCGCCTTCATCTTCGCCTGCGCCATCCCCCTTGCCGCCGGAGAGCGCCGACGCCGCCGAAACGCAAGCCCCCGTGGCCAGCGGCCTGGCGGGCGAGGAAGCGGAATCGTCCGCGGCTGCGGCCGCGCCGCGCGCCGGCGCCTCCGCCAAGGCGCCGGCGCAGAATTTCGACAAGCTGCTGTCGCTGGCCAGCGAGTCGCGCATCAATGCGCACCAGATGCACCCGTTCATCGGCGCGCTGCAGCGCTTCAAGCGCAACCAGAGCAGCCTGTTTTCCGCCATCGAGCACCTGCACGAAGCGATTGCCCGCTCGGGCGACGCGGGCCTGATGGAAAAATCCCTGCTGGCGCTGCACAAGACGCAGCCCCTGAAGCAGTTCATGCTCGAGCACATCGCCGACATCGAGACCTATGAACGACGCTTGCTGGCCGTCTCGCAAGGCATGGTCGACGAAGTGCTGGCCCTGCGCATGCGCCCTTTCCGCGACGGCATCCACGCGTTTCCCCGCATGGTGCGCGACCTGGCACGCAGCCTGGGCAAGGAAGTGCAGCTGGAGATCGACGGCGAAGACACCCTGGTCGACCGCGACATCCTGGCGAAGATCGAAAGCCCGCTGAACCACATGCTGCGCAATGCCATCGACCACGGCATGGAAGGCCCGTACGAGCGCATCGAGGCGGGCAAGGAAGCGCTGGGCACGATACGCATGGAGGCGCGCCACCGCGCCGGCATGCTGAGCATCGAAATCAGCGACGACGGGCGCGGCGTCGACCTGGAAAAGATCCGCCAGTCCGTCATCGAGCGCAAGATGGCCAGCCCCGCCATGGCCGCCGCGCTGTCGCCGGGCGAGCTGCTGGAATTCCTGTTCCTGCCCGCCTTCAGCCTGAAGGCCACGGCCAACCAGCTGTCCGGGCGCGGCGTGGGCCTCGATATCGTGCACGAGACGATACGCCAGCAAAACGGCACGGTGCGCCTGGAATCGGAGCCGGGACGGGGGTTCCGCGCCCTCATTACCCTGCCGCTGACGCAATCGATCGTGCGCGCGCTGGTGATCGACATCCAGGGCGAGGCCTACGCCATCCCCATCGTCAAGGTGGAAAGCGTGGTGCGCGTGCCGCAGGCGGCCATCCATACCCTGGAAAACAAGCAGTTCTTCGAACTCAAGGGCGAGCACCTGGGCCTGGTATCGGCGGCGCAGGTGCTGGAACTGGGCGAAGCGGCCAGCAGCGCCGACGATCTGCCCGTGGTGGTGATCGGGCGCGGCAAGCAAAGCTATGCGCTGGTGGTCGATGCCATCCGCGGCGAGCAAAGCCTGGCCGTGCAGGCCATCGATCCCATTTTCGGCAAGATGCGCGACATATCCGCCGCCGCCCTGCTGGACGATGGCGAGCCGGTGCTGATCCTCGACGTGCCCGACCTGCTGCTGTCGATCGACAAGCTGCTGCACGAGGGCGGCCTGCACCAGCTGGCGCAGGCGGGCCATGCGCAGCAGCGCCGCGCCAAGCGCATCCTGGTAGTCGACGATTCGCTCACGGTGCGCGAGATGGAACGCAAGCTGCTGCTGGCGCGCGGTTTCGAGGTCGACGTGGCCATCGACGGCATCGACGGCTGGAACGTGGTGCGCAGCGGCGACTACGACCTGGTGATCACCGACGTGGACATGCCGCGCATGGATGGCATCGAACTGGTCTCGCTGATCAAGAAAGACCTGCACCTGCACAAGCTGCCGGTGATGATCGTCTCGTACAAGGACCGCCCGGAGGACCGTGCGCGCGGCCTGTCCGCCGGCGCAGACTATTATCTGACCAAAGGCAGCTTCCACGACGAGACTTTGCTCGACGCGGTGGCCGACCTGATAGGAGATGCCCGTTTATGAATTGCGCTTCATGAAAATTGCCATTGCCAACGATGTCGCCATGGCTGCCGAGGCTCTGCGCCGGGTGGTGGCCAGCACGCAGGAACACCAGGTGCTGTGGATCGCCCGCACGGGACTCGAAGCGGTGCGCATGTGCGAGGGCAACCGCCCCGACCTGATCCTGATGGACCTGAACATGCCGGAGATGGATGGCGTCGAAGCGACGCGCCTGATCATGGAGCAGAGCCCGTGCGCCATCCTGGTGGTCACGGGGCGCCCGCAGGACAATGTCAACCAGGTTTTCCGCGCGCTGGGCGCCGGCGCGCTCGACGTCACGGCCACGCCCGTGCTGCAGGGGCAAGTGGGCGGCGACAGCGAACTGCTGGCCAAGATCAAGACCATCGGCAAGCTGATACGCCACAGCGCGGAAGCGCCGCCGCCGCGCCAGGTGCCGGCCAGCATCGAACGCAGCGACGGGCAGGTCACCACGCTGGTGGCCATCGGCGCCTCGACGGGCGGCCCGTCGGCCGTGGCCAAGGTGCTGTCCGGCTGGACGGCGCCGCCCGGCTGCGCCATCGTGGTGGTGCAGCATATCGATGAAACCTTTGCCTCGCATTTTGCCAAATGGCTGGACGACCAGCTGGACATGCCCGTGCGCGTGATCGCCGACGGCGACGAGCTGGTGGCCGGCACGGTGTTGATCGCCAAGACCAACGATCACTTGCTTCTAGATCAAAATTATCGTTTGAGTTACGATGCAGCACCACGCGAGTATGTTTACCGCCCTTCCGTCGATGTCTTCTTCAACTGCGTGGCGCAGCACTGGCGTGGCGATGCCATCGGCGTGCTGCTCACAGGAATGGGCCGCGACGGCGGCGATGGCTTGCTGGCCATGCGGCGCGCGGGCAAGACGACGATTGCGCAAGACCAGGCCAGCAGTGCCGTATATGGCATGCCGCGTGCGGCGGCCGAACTCGATGCGGCGCAGCAAATCCTGCCCTTGGATAGAATAGGCGCCAACCTGCGCAGCCGCCTGGGCGCCAAACTCAACAATGGGTGGGAGCCCTCCCCTAACATCTGAAAAGAATGCAATGCCAGAATTTTCCTCCAGTTTCACCCAGCATGAGCCCGCACTGACCGAATTCAAGGTCAGCGTGCTGCTGGTGGACGACCAGTTGATCATTGCTGAGGCAATCCGGCGCATGCTGAGCGACCAGCAGGACATCGAATTTCATTACGTGACCGACGCCACGCAGGCGCTGGACACGGCGCTGCGTCTGCAACCGACCGTCATCCTGCAAGACCTGGTGCTGCCGGGCATAGACGGCTTCGCCCTGATCAAGCTGTACCGCGAAAACGAGGCGCTGGCGCATGTGCCCGTGATCGTGCTGTCGGCCAAGGATGACCCGAAACTGAAGGCCCACAGCTTTTCCGTCGGCGCCAACGATTACGTGGTGAAACTGCCGGACCGCCTGGAGTTGCTGGCGCGCATACGCTACCATTCCAACGCGCACATCAGCCGTTTGCAGCGCGACCAGGCATTTCGTTTCCTGCGTGAAAGCCAGAAAAACCTGGCCGATGCGAATATTGAATTGCAGAAACTGGCTGCCCTCGATGGCTTGACGGGCATCGCCAACCGCCGCCGTTTCGATGAAACCTTGCAATTCGAATGGCAGCGGGGCCAGCGCGACAAGACGCCGCTGAGCCTGCTCTTTTGCGATATCGATCATTTCAAGAGCTACAACGACTACTTCGGCCATTTGCCGGGCGACCTGTGCCTGAAAAAAGTGGCCGCCGTGCTGACGGAACATTTGAAGCGCCCGGCCGACCTGGCAGCCCGCTATGGCGGCGAGGAATTCGCCCTGATCCTGCCGGAAACGGAGGCTGCGGGAGCCCTGCTGATCGCCGAAGCGTGCCGGCGCCACCTGGAGGGTCTGCAGATCGAAAACCCGGCGGCAGCCACCGGCATCGTCACCATCTCGATCGGCGTGGCCACCATCGTGCCGTCGCCGGACTCCACGATCGAGCAACTGATCAACCGCGCCGACCAGGCCCTGTACGCGGCCAAGCGCGGCGGACGCAACAGCGTGTTGAGCGCCGATGACGTCCAGGACTGATTTTTAACAGCAAGGAAAGTGAAGCATGAGCACACAACTGGACAATGTCAGCGTCGTCAAGAAGTCGAATATCTACTTTGACGGCAAGTGCGTCTCGCACAACGTCATCCTGGCCGATGGCACGAAGAAAAGCGTGGGCGTGATTTTCCCGTCATCGCTGCGCTTCAACACGGGCGCGCCGGAAACGATGGAAATCGTCGGCGGCCTGTGCAAGGTACGCCTGGCCGACGCGACAGAATGGAACAGCTATGGCGCGGGCACGCAATTCAAGGTGCCTGGCAATAGCTATTTTGATATTGAAACGGCCGAGACCGTGGACTACGTCTGCCATTTCGGCTGATCCACGCAGAAAAAACGTCCCTGGCTGCGTTGCACTGCCTCGCCGTACCATGCGTACTGTCTTCGGCAATGCGCCTTGCCCTGGCCATTTTTTCAAGCGCGGATTTCCTATTTAGATAAACACAGGCTCGGGCGACAGGCGCACGCCATATTTCGCCTCTACATCATCCTGTATCGCTGCCGCCAGCCGGGTAATGTCCGCGCCACGAGCGCCGCCATTATTCACCAGAACCAGCGCCTGCTTGGGATACACTCCCGCGGGCCCCAGGTTTTTCCCCTTCCAGCCGCACTGATCGATCAGCCACCCCGCCGCCAGCTTTTCCGTGCCATCGGCTTGCGCATGGTGCACCAAGGTGGGGAAACGTTCCAACAGGGCAAGACATTGTTCCCGTGACACCACCGGATTCTTGAAAAAGCTGCCCGCATTGCCAATCACGGCCGGGTCCGGCAATTTTCTCCGGCGAATCGCCATCACCGTCTCCGCCACCTGTTGCGGCGTCGGCTCGGCAAGATTGCGCTCGGCGATGGCTTGCGCCAGTTCCGCATAGCGCAAGTTCGGCTGCCACTGGGCCGGCAGGGCAAACGTCACTTCCAGCACGATCAGCTCGCGTCCGTCCGCCTGCTTGAAGATGCTGTCGCGGTAGGCAAAGCGGCAGGCGTCGCGGTCCATGTCGAAGACGATGCCGCTGGCGCTGTGCATGACGCTCACGCTATGCAGATAATCCTTGATTTCAACGCCATACGCGCCGATATTCTGGATAGGGGCCGCGCCCACCGTACCGGGGATCAGCGACAGGTTTTCCAGCCCGCCCACGCCTTGCGCCAGGGTCCACTGCACGAAGTCGTGCCAGTTTTCGCCGGCCGCGGCCGTGACGAGGATGGTCTCGAAATCGGCCTGCGCCAGGCGCATGCCGCGCGTGGCCATGTGCAGCACGGCGCCGGGAAAGTCGCCCGTGAGCACGATGTTGCTGCCGCCGCCCAATATCAGGCGGGGCATGGCGGACAGGCCGGGATCTTGCAGCGCCGCCTGCAATTGGGCCTGCGAAGTGATGCGTACGTAGGCGGCCGCCTTGGCTTCGATGCCGAAGGTATTCAGGCGCTGGAGGGAGTAATTGTGTTCGATGGTGAGCTCTGCAGACGTGGGATAGGGAAATTTTGCTCGATTATAGAGCGAAAGCGACAAAAAACCACCTCAGGACAAGGGCGACTTGCCCGTTGTCCGTTAAAATGTCGCATCTTTAACAGGGCCGTCCCATGGCGCAGAATCAGCCGCCAAGGCCCAGCGCGCCGAGCGTGCGCTCGCTTTAACAAGAAAAGGAACAGACCATGCCATCATTTGATGTAGTCTCCGAAGCCGATATGATCGAAGTCAAGAATGCAGTCGAGCAATCCAACAAGGAAATCACGACCCGCTTCGATTTCAAGGGCAGCGACGCCCGCGTCGAACACAAGGAAAACGAATTGACCGCGTTCGCGGATTCGGAATTCCAGCTCAGCCAGGTGCGCGACGTGCTGACCAACAAATTGACCAAACGCAAGGTCGATGTGCGCTTCCTCGACGAAGGCGACATCAAGAAGATCGGCGGCGACAAAGTCAAGCAGATCATCAAGATCAAGAATGGCATCGAATCGGATGATGCCAAGAAAATCGTGCGCGTCATCAAGGACAGCAAGATGAAAGTACAAGCGAGCATCCAGGGTGAAGCCGTGCGCGTCACGGGCGCCAAGCGCGACGACCTGCAGGCGGCCATGGCCATGCTGCGCAAGGACGTGCCCGACATGCCGCTGGAATTTAACAATTTCCGCGATTAATTTCGATCAAGCGCACGATCCAGCCTGCGTACACGCGGCCTGGTGGCAAGCTCTGCCTCGGAGAGCCTGCCCGCTTGGGGTAGAATTGAAGCTGCGCACAGCTACATGCGCCCGCGCGCCTGACCGGCAGCGGGCTTGACCGTACATCTGGCTCAGTGATAACCACGGTAGTCTAAGGATAGCAATGAAACGTGTTGATGATTTCCGCCTGCGATTTGGCAAAAAAGAATATGTGCCCATCATGATAGGCGGAATGGGTGTGGATATTTCCACGTCGGAGCTGGCCCTGGAAGCGGCCCGGCTGAACGGTATCGGCCATATCTCCGATGCCATGGTGGAAGACGTGTCGGATCGCCGTTTCGACACCACCTTCGTCAAAGACAAGACGAAACTGTACAAATTCAACATCAATAACAGCGATAAGGCCGTGGTGCAGTTCGACCTGGGCCGCCTGGCGGAAGCGCAGCGCCTCCATATCGGCCGCACCATGGAAGCAAAAAAAGGCGATGGTTTGATCTTCGTCAATTGCATGGAAAAGCTGACCATGAACGGCCCTCGCGAAACCTTGCGCGTACGCCTGAATGCGGCACTGGATGCGGGCATCGACGGCATCACCCTGTCCGCCGGTCTGCACTTCGGCTCGTTTGCCTTGATGGCCGACCATCCCCGTTTCCGTGATGCCAAGCTGGGCATCATCGTCTCGTCCGTGCGCGCCTTGCAGATTTTCCTGCGCAAGAACGCCAAGCTGGACCGTTTGCCCGACTTCATCATCGTCGAAGGACCATTGGCCGGCGGCCACCTCGGTTTCGGCATGGACTGGGCCAATTACGACCTGCACACGATCACGGCGGAACTGCTGGCCTACCTGAAAGCGGAACAGCTGGACATCCCGCTGATCGCCGCCGGCGGCATCTTCACGGGCAGCGACGCCGTCTCCTTCCTGGAAGCGGGCGCGGCCGGCGTGCAAGTGGCGACGCGCTTTACGGTCACCAAGGAGTGCGGCTTGCCAAACAAGGTCAAGCAGGAATACTACAAGGCCTCGGAAGAAGACATCATCGTCAATGGCGTCTCGCCGACCGGTTACCCGATGCGCATGCTGAAGAACACGCCCGCCATCGGCGCCGGCATCCGTCCAGGCTGCGAATCGTATGGCTATCTGCTCGACGCGACGGGCAACTGTGCCTACATCAACTCGTACAACCGCGAAGTCGCGGCCCATCCCGAGCAAAAAACCGTCGTCGTGATGGACAAGACCTGCCTGTGCACGCACATGCGCAACTTCAACTGCTGGACCTGCGGCCACTATACGTACCGCCTGAAGGACACCACGCACAAGCTGGACAATGGCGAGTACCAGATCCTGACGGCCGAACACGTCTTCAAGGACTACCAGTTCAGCGTCGACAACCAGATCGCCCTGCCGGAAAAAGAAATCCAGGTTCCAGGCTGAATTCTCCCAGCTTGAAATAAAAATGGCGCAGCCTGTGCAGGCTGCGCCATTTTTTTATGCGGGGAACATTTCCAGCAAGGTCCGTTCGATCACGTCGAATCTGGGCCGCCGCAGCACATCGTCCTGCAGGCAAGCTTCGTGCAAGGCCTGCAAGAGGGGCAACGGCGCCGCACCATGCGCGAGCAACTCGCCCAGCAGTACGCCAAAGGCACGCGCCTCTATGCCCTGCAGCAAGTCCCCTTGCGGCGAGCCAGGAACGAACATGGATGCCGCGCCAAAGTCGCCCAGCAGGCAGGCGCCAGCGGCCGTATGCAGGATATTGTGGCCATAGAGGTCGCCATGCACGATGCCGCGCGCGTGCAGCTGGCATACGGCCGAGGCGATGCCATGGGCAATGGCCAGCGCTTGCGAAGCGTCAAAGCGCGTGCCATCGGCATACACGTCGCGCGTGCACGACGCCAGGCTCGGCGGCCCGGCCAGATTGCCGAAAGCAGCATCGATGAGCGGCATGACGAGCCCGGATGCCTGTTGCGGATGCCCAGCGAGCGTTCCAAAGATGGGAATCAGGCTGGGATGGGCACCGGCGCTGACACACGCGGCCATTTCGCTGCGCGGCAAGCCATCGCTGGTCATCGCCCCCTTGAACACTTTGACGGCAACATCGGTACAGCCATCGAGGCGCGCGCGGTAAATCACGCCCGATGCGCCCTCCCCCAGCTGCTGCGCCAATTCCAGGCGCTGCCACACCACGCCGGCCGCGCCGGCATCGGCCAGGGCCGCCAGTTCACGCGCTTCGCTGAAGGGGTTGCCCGCATACGCGAGCCAGCCCAGGCGCGGCAAGGTCAGCAGGCAGTCGGGCAAGGCCGTGAAACGGTTGGCGGCAATGCGCACCAGTTCCAGCTGGCGGCAATTGGCCAGGGTCGCGGGCAAACGGCTCAGGCAATTTCCTGCCAGCATGAGCTTCTGCAATTCATGACAGTTGCCGAGTTCGTCCGGCAAGACTTCGATGGCATTATCGGTCAGGGTCAGCCAGCGCAGCCTGGGTGGCAAGGCGGCGGCCGGCACATGGCGTATGCGGTTCGCCTTGAAGCCGATCATGCTCAGCTCCAGGCAGGAACCAAGCACGGCAGGCAAGGTGGTGAACAGGTTATCGGAGCAAAAAATGATGCGCAACTTGTGCAGGCGCGGCAAATCGTCAGGCAGCATGGAGAGCGCATTGCCGGACAAATCGAGAATCTCCAGACTGTCGGCCAGGTCGAAAATTTCACGGGGAAAGTCGGTCAAACCGCAGCACAGCTTCAGGCGCCGCACGCCAGCCAGTTGGCCAGCGCGTAATTGTTCCAGTGTGTGCAAAGCAGACAAGATATCCCTTTCAAAAACCCGGCAATCGCCGGTTTGGATAAAACCCGCGGACGTAAAAAAACCCCCACCGGATCACCGATGGGGGTTTTTTCGAATAACAAGCCTGACGATAACCTACTTTCACACTGGTTGCAGCACTATCATCGGCGCAAAGTTGTTTCACGGTCCTGTTCGGGATGGGAAGGGGTGGGACCAACTTGCTATGGTCATCAGG